>NZ_NTMH01000036.1 GCF_002307475.1 Pantoea allii
TGTCCCGTCCTGAATAGCGTTGACACATTTTCCACTGGTTTTGAGGAGAATGTGATGAAACAGTATGTTAAACGCACTCAGCGGGATTACTCTCTGTCTTTTAAGCTGGCAGTCGTGGAGCAGGTTGAAAAAGGCGAGATGACTTACCGCCAGGCTCAGGAACGCTACGGCATCCAGGGATGTTCCACCGTGCTCATGTGGTTACGTAAATACGGTCATCTGGACTGGCAGTCATCCCGGCAGCGCACCACCCGTGGAGGAAACATGACAAAATCTCTCCCCCTCACACCTGAACAGCGAATCAAAGAGCTTGAGCAGCAACTGGCTGAATCCGAAGTTAAAGCGCAGTTTTTTGAAGCTGTCGTGAAGGTGATGAACACCGAATTCGGTGCCACACTCACAAAGAAGCAGTTAGCGTCCTTATCGCGAAAGCACAGACACAATCCCTGAAACTGACTGTCGTCAGGGTCTGCCGGTATTTAAAGATAAGCCGTCAGGCCTGGTATCAGGGATGCCGGCGTGAAATGCGCAGGGCTGAAAAGGCACACCGCATTACTGAAGAAGTCAGACTTATCAGGTTACAGCAGCCCCGCCTGGGTACCCGGAAACTGCAGCATATTCTTAACGAGCGGGAAGATGCCGCATTGCATATCGGGCGGGACAGTCTGTTCGCTGTGCTGCGGGAAGCCCGGTTACTGGTTCATCCGGCAAGGGCTTATCATAAAACAACGAACAGCCGTCATCATTTTTACAGACATCCGAATCTGCTGAAAGCGGGGCCGGAGCAGACGGTAATCTCCGGTCCGGAGCAGGTATGGGTTGCCGACATCACCTGGCTTCCGGTAAGAACAGGTATGGCCTACATCAGTCTGGTAACGGACGCTTTCTCACGAAAAATCGTGGGGTATCATGTTCATGAAAGTCTGCATACGGAACACGTTATTAAGGCGCTGCAAATGGCACTGAGGGAGCGGCAGGGAAAGGGCCGCCTGATCCACCACTCAGATCGCGGACTTCAGTACTGTTCGGCAATGTATCAGTCAGTGCATAAAAAACACGGTCTTGTCTGTTCAATGACGGACGGCTACGACTGCTATCAGAATGCGCTGGCAGAAAGGGTTAACGGCATACTGAAAAATGAATTACTGATTACGCGTCCGGCAGACGTGGTGCAGGCAGGCAGGATGGTCAGTGAGTCAGTCAGGATCTATAACAGCCAGCGTCCTCATCTGTCATTAAAATACAAAACGCCTGATGAGGTACATCAGGCGTTTTAAAAGATAAAAAAAGTGTCAACCTATGCCAGGACTAGTCACCAGTGATGAAAATGACGCGTCGGTTATTCGCCGATTTTCGTCCAGGTATCGCGTAAACCGACGGTACGGTTAAACACTAACTGCGCCGGCGTGGAATACAGGCTGTCGGCACAGAAATAGCCTTCACGCTCGAACTGGTAAGGTGCACTGGCTGCCGCGTCACGCAGGCCGGGCTCAACAAAACCTTGTTTGATTTCCAGCGAATCCGGATTGATTGTGGTCAGAAAATCGTCTGCCGCACCGGGATTGGGCACGCTAAACAGGCGATCGTAGAGACGAAACTCTGCAGGCAGCGCATGTTCAGCAGAAACCCAATGGATAACGCCTTTAACTTTACGGCCGTCAGCCGGATCTTTACTCAGCGTATCCACATCACAGGTGCAATAGATGCAGGTAATATTGCCCTCTTCATCTTTTGCAACGCGCTCAGCACGGATCACGTAGGCATTACGCAGGCGAACCTCTTTACCCAGAACCAGGCGTTTATATTGCTTGTTCGCCTCTTCACGGAAATCGGCCCGATCGATCCAAATCTCACGGCTGAATGGCACTTCACGTGTACCCATTTCAGGTTTGTTCGGATGGTTAGGCATGCTGAGCACTTCGTTATGACCCGCAGGCAGGTTTTCCAGCACCAGCTTCACCGGCTCCAACACCGCCATCGCACGTGGTGCATTTTCGTTGAGATCGTCGCGGATACAGGATTCCAGCGAGGCCATTTCAACAATGTTGTCCTGCTTGGTGATGCCAATACGGCGACAAAATTCACGAATCGAAGCCGCGGTATAACCACGGCGACGCAGGCCGGATACCGTTAACATACGCGGATCGTCCCAGCCTTCCACATGCTTTTCACTGACCAGTTGCGTGAGTTTGCGTTTTGACATCACGGCATATTCCAGATTCAGACGCGAAAATTCGTACTGACGCGGATGAACCGGAATCGTGATGTTATCGAGCACCCAGTCATACAGGCGGCGGTTATCCTGGAATTCCAGCGTACATAGCGAATGCGTAATGCCTTCCAGCGCATCGGAAATACAGTGGGTAAAGTCGTACATCGGGTAGATGCACCACTTGTTGCCGGTTTGATGATGTTCGGCAAACTTAATGCGGTACAGCACCGGATCGCGCATGACGATAAAACTTGAGGCCATGTCGATCTTTGCACGCAGACAGGCTTTGCCTTCTGCAAATTCACCGTTGCGCATCTTTTCAAACAGGGCGAGGTTTTCTTCCACGCTGCGATCGCGGTAAGGGCTGTTTTTGCCCGGTGCGGTTAAGGTGCCACGGTATTCACGGATTTCTTCCGGGGTCAGTTCATCTACGTAGGCCAGGCCTTTGCCAATCAGTTCTACCGCATAGTGGTAAAGCTGATCAAAATAGTCAGATGAATAACGAACGTCGCCGCTCCATGTAAAACCCAACCACTGCACGTCGCGCTTGATGGATTCAACAAATTCCATATCCTCTTTAACCGGATTGGTATCGTCAAAACGCAGATTGCACTCACCTTGATAATCTTGAGCAATTCCAAAATTCAGGCAGATTGATTTAGCATGACCGATGTGCAGATAACCATTTGGCTCTGGCGGGAAACGGGTGTGCACAGTGCTGTGCTTCCCGCTTGCCAGATCCTCGTCAATAATCTGACGAATAAAGTTAGTTGGGCGGGCTTCAGCCTCACTCATCTCAAAATCCTCAACGCGTAGAATGGGTGGTTTATACCACGTAATATCCGGGTATGATCCACAAAGCGTTGCAGAGAAACAACCGTTTGTTGGGCGTTTAAAATAAAAAAGGCAGGAATCGCTTCCTGCCTTTTGTTGTGGATACAGCGAATTAGCCTTTTATTTCATACAGCGGCGTTTCGCCTGCTACGACCTGGCCCTGGGTCAACAGCGTCAAACCCGAGAAGTCTTCGATATTACTGACCACCACCGGACTGATCATCGAGCGGGCATTCGCATTAAGGTAGTCAAGATCCATCTCCAGTACCGGCTGGCCTGCCGTCACCTGAGCGCCCTCTTCCACTAAACGGGTAAAGCCCTGACCGCCGAGCGCAACGGTATCCAGCCCCATGTGCACCACGATTTCTACGCCGTTTTCGCTTTCCAGACAGAAGGCGTGATTGGTGTTGAAGATTTTCACCACCGTGCCCGCAATCGGGGCAACGACGCGCTTATCGCTCGGTTTGATCGCTACACCGTCGCCGACCGCTTTGCTGGCGAAGGCGTCATCCGGTACCGCATCCAACAACACGACTTCACCGCTCACGGGCGCCACTAAAGTCGCGATAACGCGTTTTTCGCTGTTCAGTACGGCCTGCGGTTTCACGTCGCTGGTCGCTGCTGGCGCGCTGGCGCTACTGGCTGCTGCTGCCGCGACCGGACCTTTCACCAGCACTTTTTTCATGGCCATGGCAATGCTTTCCGCCTGCGTACCCACGATAATCTGGACACTCTGCTTGTTCAGGCGGATTACACCTGATGCGCCAAGGCGTTTTGCCACGCCTTCATTGACCTGGCTGGCATCCTTCACATTCAGGCGCAAACGAGTAATACAGGCATCAATAGCGGTTAAGTTTTCTGAACCGCCCACCGCACCGATATAACGACGCGCCAGCGATTCGGTCGCACTTTCGCCATTATCGGTGGTGTCGACATTCACGTCATAACCATCGGTTTCATCCCCGGCAACCGCCAGCTCACGGCCAGGCGTCATCAGATTGAATTTTTTGATGGTGAAACGGAACACAACGTAATAGATGACGAAGAACACCAGACCTTGCGGAATCAGCATGTACCAGTGGGTTGCCAGTGGGTTCCGGGTAGACAGCACCAAATCCACCAGCCCCGCGCTGAAGCCAAAGCCTGCAATCCAGTGCATGCTGGCCGCAATAAACACGGAAATGCCTGTCAGCACGGCATGAATCACATACAGCACGGGTGCAACGAACATAAAGGAGAATTCCAGCGGCTCGGTAATACCGGTAAAGAACGCGGCGAAGGCCGCAGCCAGCATAATACTCCCGACTTTCACCCGATTTTCTGGACGCGCGCAGTGGTAAATCGCCAGCGCGGCACCAGGCAAACCGAACATCATGATTGGGAAGAAACCTGCCTGATAACGACCGGTGATCCCAGGTATTGCCGTACCATTCGCCAGCGACTGAGCGCCGCCGAGGAACTTAGGAATATCGTTAATCCCTGCCACGTCAAACCAGAAAACGGAGTTCAGCGCATGGTGTAAGCCGACCGGAATTAACAGGCGGTTAAAGAAGGCGTAAACCCCCGCGCCCACCGATCCCAGCTTCTGAATGTGCTCACCAAAATTGACCAGACCATTAAAAATTAATGGCCAGATGTACATCAGGATGAACGCCACCAGGATCATCAGGAAAGACACAAGGATGGGCACCAGGCGACGACCACTGAAGAACGAGAACGCTTTCGGCAGTTCAACATGGCTAAAGCGGTTATACACTTCTGCCGACAGTACCCCGACCAGAATACCGACAAACTGGTTACTGATTTTACCGAAGGCAGGCGGTACCTCAGCCACCGGTATTTTCTGGATCATCGCCACAGCAGCAGGTGAACACAGCGTGGTGACCACCAGGAAGCCGACAAAGCCAGTGAGCGCGGCCGCGCCATCTTTGTCTTTTGACATGCCATACGCCACGCCAATCGCGAACAGGACCGACATGTTTTCGATAATCGCACCACCGGACTTGATCAGCAGTGCGGCAAAGGCATTACCCGCCCCCCAACTGTCCGGATCTATCCAGTAGCCGATCCCCATTAATATTGCTGCAGCAGGCAAAGTGGCGACCGGCACCATTAGCGCCCGCCCCACTCGTTGTAAGTAACTTAACATTGACCCATCCCCCTTTAAACTGACTCTATAGCTTTGCTGCCGCTTAATGTTGTTATGTCAGCAGCAAGCCTCTGACGGCATTACACTCAATGCTGTAGAGTGTAATAATAATTTAATTCGCTTCACAAATTAATAGCTACTATCTGTGACAATTATCACCAAAAATCGATTTTTAAGGACGTTCTTACTGGCTTTAAAGACCGACTTATTTTATGATGCGAAATATCAAGACGCGCTGATTCCTCTGCCTTTGAGCCTGCATTTTAGGCTTCACCCACATGTTTACTGCGCGTCAGATCATTAACTCACATTCGAGGTGCAACATGAGACTGATTCCTTTATCCACACCCACGCAGGTCGGCAAATGGGCAGCGCGCCATATTGTGAATCGTATTAATGCGTTTAATCCGAGCGCTGACAAGCCTTTTATCCTGGGATTGCCAACCGGCGGAACCCCACTTGAAGCCTATAAACACCTGATTGACATGCACAAATCGGGCCAGGTTAGCTTTAGACACGTCGTGACCTTCAATATGGATGAGTACGTTGGCTTGCCTAAAGAGCACCCGGAAAGCTACCACAGTTTTATGTACCGTAATTTCTTTGACCACGTTGATATACAACCAGAAAATATCAACCTGCTGAATGGTAATGCGCCAGATATTGACGCAGAATGTCGCCGTTACGAAGATAAAATTCGGACACTGGGTAAAATTCACCTGTTTATGGGTGGCGTTGGCAATGATGGACATATTGCGTTCAATGAACCGGCCTCCTCTCTGTCTTCCCGGACCCGAATCAAAACCCTGACTCACGATACGCGCGTAGCAAATTCGCGCTTTTTCAACGGTGATGTGGATCAGGTGCCAAAGTACGCGCTTACCGTAGGCGTTGGCACGCTGCTGGATGCCGAAGAAGTGATGATCCTGGTCACGGGTCATGTTAAAGCCCAGGCGCTGCAGGCAGCCGTGGAAGGTAATGTCAACCACATGTGGACGATCAGCTGTCTCCAGCTTCATGCTAAATCCGTGGTGGTCTGTGATGAACCCGCCACCATGGAGTTGAAAGTCAAAACGGTGAAATACTTCCGTGAAATGGAAGCGGAAAACATGCAGGGCGTTTAATACAGTCATTACGTCACCTGCGGTTAGACGCATTAACGGCAGGCAAGCCGGGAGAATAAGATGTACGCATTAGTGAACGGCCGTATCTATAGCGGCGATGACATTTTTGATAATCATGCCGTCGTCATCGCTGACGGCAAAATTGAGCGCGTTTGCCCCCTGGCAGCGTTGCCGCCAGGCATTGAACAGCAGGATGTCGGAGGCGCAATTATCGCGCCCGGCTTTATTGATCTGCAGCTCAACGGCTGTGGAGGCGTGCAGTTTAATGACGACATCGATGCCATTAGCGTGGAAACGCTGGAAACTATGCACCGGGCCAACGTAAAGTCCGGCTGCACCAGTTTTCTGCCGACGCTGATTACCAGCAGTGATGAACTGATGGTGCGCGCCGTGGAAACCATGCGCACCTTTTTGCAGAAATATCCCCACCATCTGCTGGGATTACATCTGGAAGGTCCCTGGCTGAATGTGGTCAAAAAGGGAACGCACAATCCTGCGCTCATCCGTAAGCCAGATCCGCGAATGGTGGATTTCCTGTGTGACAATGCTGATGTGATTAGTAAGGTTACGCTGGCACCGGAAGTTGTCGGAAGCGCCGTGATTCGTCAACTCAGCGAAGCCGGCATTGTGGTTTCAGCGGGCCATTCTAATGCTACCTTTGAAGAAGCCAAGGCGGGTTTTGCTGCCGGTATTCGCTTTGCCACGCACCTTTATAATGCTATGCCGACCTTTGCAGGACGTGAACCCGGCCTTATCGGTGCGCTGTTTGATGCGCCTGATGTATACTGCGGCATTATTGCAGACGGTTTACATGTCCATTACGCTAACGTTCGTAATGCCAAGCGCATCAAGGGTGACAAGCTAGTTCTGGTGACCGATGCCACTGCCCCCGCAGGTGCCGCAATCGATAAATTTATTTTTGCTGGTAAAACAATATATTATCGTGATGGATTATGCGTTGATGAGCATGGCACGCTAAGCGGTTCAGCATTGACCATGATCGAAGCCGTGCAAAACAGCGTTGAGCATGCCGGCATTCCACTGGATGAAGCGCTGCGTATGGCCTCACTTTATCCGGCACGGGCAATGGGCGTAGAAAAGCAGTCAGGCTCCCTTCAGGCAGGAAAAATCGCCAACCTGACCGTCTTTACACGCGACTTTAAAATTATAAAGACGTTAGTCAATGGAGATAACGTCCTGAGCGAGTAAGCACTGAATGACCACTGGCGGCCAGACACAAATTGGAAATGTCGATCTTGTCAAGCAACTGAACAGCGCAGCCGTCTATCGGTTAATCGATCAACAGGGACCGATTTCACGCATTCAGATTGCGGATCTCAGCCAACTCGCTCCCGCCAGCGTGACGAAAATCACTCGCCAGCTTATTGAGCGCGGTCTGATCAAAGAGGTGGAGCAACAGGCATCCACCGGCGGTCGCCGCGCCATTTCCATCGTCACTGAAACCCGTCACTTCCATACCATTGGTGTGCGCCTTGGCCGCAACGATGCGACCTTAACGCTGTTCGATCTGAGCGGTAAATCACTGGCTCAGCAGGATTATCCCCTGCCGCAAACCACGCAGGAAACGCTGGAGCTGGCGCTGTTCGAGGCCATCGCGCATTTTATTCAGCAGAGCGAAGCCAAAATTCGTGAGCTGATCGCCATTTCAGTGATCCTGCCAGGCCTGGTCGATCCCCTTAATGGCGTTATTCGCTATATGCCGCACATTAATGTGGATCAGTGGCCCCTGGTGGCAAACCTGAAAAACCGCTTTAACGTTACCAGCTTTGTTGGGCATGATATCCGCAGCCTGGCGTTGGCTGAGCACTATTTTGGGGCAACGCGTGACTGCGCCGACTCGATATTAGTGCGGCTGCATCGGGGAACCGGCGCGGGGATTATTGCCAATGGACAGATTTTTCTGGGCAGTAATGGCAACGTCGGTGAAATCGGTCATATTCAGGTCGATCCGCTGGGCGAGCGCTGTCATTGCGGTAACTTTGGCTGTCTCGAAACCCTCGCGGCTAACGGTGCCATCGAACACCGCGTCAAAGAGTTGCTGAATAAAGGTTATCCCAGCGTACTGACGCAGGACGCCTGCCAGATGCCACAAATCTGTCAGGCGGCTAATCAGGGCGATGCGCTGGCAAGTGAGGTCATTGAGCATGTCGGCCGCTATCTGGGTAAAGCCATTGCCATTGCTATTAACCTGTTTAATCCGCAAAAAATTGTGTTGGCCGGCGAAATCACTGAAGCTGAACGCGTGTTGCTGCCGGCCATTGAAAGTTGCATTAATACGCAGGCGCTGGCAGCCTTTCGTAAAAATCTGCCTGTGGTGCGTTCTCAACTTGATCATCGCTCCGCCATCGGCGCATTTGCCCTGGCAAAACGGGCGATGTTAAACGGCATTCTGCTGCAACATCTTTTGGAAGACTAAGCGCAGCCTGACGCATGGCTGCGCGCATCGGAACCCATTTATGACGATTAAAAATGTAATTTGTGACATTGATGGCGTGCTGATGCACGACAATACGGCGGTACCCGGCGCGCAGGAGTTTTTGCAGCGCATTCTGGCGAAAGATATGCCATTGGTGGTGCTGACTAATTATCCTTCACAGACGGCGCGCGATTTAGCGAACCGGTTTTCCTCGGCAGGCATTGAAATACCGGATTCGGTGTTTTACACCTCCGCTATGGCTACGGCTGACTTTCTGCGTCGGCAGGAAGGCAAAAAAGCCTATGTGATTGGCGAGGGCGCGCTGGTACACGAGCTGTATAAAGCCGGTTTTACCATCACTGATGTCAACCCGGACTTCGTGATTGTCGGTGAAACCCGCTCATTTAACTGGGATATGATGCATAAGGCGGCCTTCTTCGTGGCAAACGGTGCGCGTTTCATCGCAACGAACCCGGATACGCATGCCCGGGGCTTCGTGCCAGCCTGCGGCGCACTCTGTGCCGGTATCGAGAAGATCTCCGGTCGCAGACCGTTTTATGTCGGGAAACCCAGCCCCTATATTATGCGTGCCGCGCTGAACAAGATGCAGGCCCATTCAGAGGAAACGGTCATCGTGGGCGATAATCTTCGCACCGATATCCTGGCCGGTTTTCAGGCCGGTCTGGAAACGATTCTGGTGCTTTCAGGGGTTTCTACCCTTACCGATATCGATGCCATGCCTTTCCGCCCTGACTGGATCTTCCCGTCTGTCGCGGATATCGACCTGTTTTAATGCCTTTCTCTTATGACGCACTGGCAAAACAGGCGGTGCGTCTCCCCTTTCTGGCCCGTTAAAGCCATTATCAGCGTTCAAAAAGCGTGCTGAAATTCCATTTCGTTGCCGATCCAGCAATAAAAACCTTATTTCATTAGATGAAATTCAATATTAGCCGCTCGCCACCAACATTTTCATCAGCAAAAGACGATTCCTCTTGCATTAAGGGTGGGAAATAACGCATTTTCTTATACATCACGCAGCGACAGGCTGCCGGACAAACGTAAAATTACATCGCCGCAGGTGAGTTCAGGAGTCAGATATGTGTTCTATTTTTGGTGTGCTGGATCTGAAAAGCGATCCCGTTGAGTTACGCAAAAAAGCATTGGAAAGCTCACGTTTGATGCGTCACCGTGGGCCGGACTGGTCAGGCGTTTACGCTGACGATCATGCCATTCTTGCTCATGAGCGCCTCTCAATTGTTGACGTGAACAACGGTGCACAGCCGCTGTATAACGCTGACCACACCCACGTACTGGCAGTGAATGGCGAGATCTATAACCATCAGGCTCTGCGCGCAAAATTAAGCGATCGTTATGCTTTTCAGACCGGTTCAGACTGTGAAGTGATTCTGGCGCTGTATCAGGAGAAAGGCGTCGATTTCCTTGACGAGCTGGAAGGCATGTTTGCCTTTATCCTGTATGACAGCGTAAAACGCACCTATCTGATTGGCCGTGACCATATCGGCATCATCCCGCTTTATATGGGCAACGATGAGCACGGTAACCTGTTTGTCGCCTCTGAAATGAAAGCGCTGGTGCCGGTGTGTCGTTCAATCAAAGAATTCCCGCCAGGAAGCTACCTTTCCAGCACCGATGGTGAAATCCGTCGTTACTGGCAGCGTGACTGGATGGAATACCAGAACATTGAAAACAACGTGACTGATGCAGCCGAGCTGAAACATGCGCTGGAAGAATCCGTAAAAAGCCACCTGATGTCAGATGTGCCTTATGGTGTTCTGCTGTCAGGCGGTCTGGACTCCTCCATCATTTCAGCGGTGACCAAGCGTTTTGCCGCTAAGCGAGTGGAAGATCAGGATAAGAGCGATGCCTGGTGGCCGCAGCTGCACTCCTTTGCCGTCGGCCTGGAAGGCTCACCGGATCTGAAAGCTGCAAAGCTGGTGGCCGAGCATTTAGGTACGGTTCACCATGAAATTCATTTCACGGTGCAGGAAGGCCTTGATGCCATTCGTGACGTGATTTACCACATCGAAACCTATGATGTGACGACGATTCGCGCCTCTACGCCGATGTACCTGATGTCGCGTAAAATCAAAGCGATGGGCATCAAAATGGTGCTGTCAGGCGAAGGTGCTGACGAAGTCTTTGGCGGTTATCTGTACTTCCATAAGGCACCGAACGCAAAAGAGTTCCACGAGGAAAACGTTCGCAAACTGCTGGCCCTGCACATGTTTGACTGCGCACGCGCCAACAAAGCCATGTCTGCCTGGGGCGTTGAAGCCCGCGTGCCCTTCCTGGATAAGAAATTCCTTGATGTGGCTATGCGCATCAACCCACAGGACAAGATGTGCGGCAGTAACGGTAAGATGGAAAAACACATTTTGCGTGAATGCTTCTCGTCCTACCTGCCAGAAAGTGTGGCATGGCGCCAGAAAGAGCAGTTCTCCGACGGCGTTGGCTACAGCTGGATCGACACGCTGAAAGAAGTGGCGGCGAAACAGGTCAGCGATCAGCAGTTGTCGACGGCGCACTTCCGTTTCCCACACAACACGCCGGGCTCAAAAGAAGCCTACCTTTATCGCGAAATCTTTGAAGAACTGTTCCCGTTGCCGAGCGCGGCTGAATGCGTCCCGGGCGGCCCGTCTGTTGCCTGTTCATCGGCGAAAGCCATTGAGTGGGATGAGGCATTCAAAAACATGGATGACCCGTCAGGACGCGCCGTAGGCGTGCACCAGTCCGCTTATAAATAAGTGCTATACTGAGTGCGTAATGGGCCGAATACGGCCCATTTTTTTTGTTATTGGCGTTGTATTCACTGAAAAATTGCCGAATAAAGCATCAGCCTGGTTATAAGCCAGACAAACAGGCGTTTGAAGGCAAAAAACGGCAAAAAACTTGTTGACGCTGTGTAGTCAACTCCGCATAATGCGCCCCGCAACGCCGATGAAGGTTGCGCGAAAAAAAGATGGCTACGTAGCTCAGCTGGTTAGAGCACAGCACTCATAATGCTGGGGTCACAGGTTCGATTCCCGTCGTAGCCACCATCTTTTTTCTGCGGGAGTGGCGAAATTGGTAGACGCACCAGATTTAGGTTCTGGCGCCGCAAGGTGTGCGAGTTCAAGTCTCGCCTCCCGCACCATTTCATGATTCGGCAGCATGGATGGGGTATCGCCAAGCGGTAAGGCACCGGTTTTTGATACCGGCATTCCCTGGTTCGAATCCAGGTACCCCAGCCAATTTCGATGAATCTCGTGGCTGCGAGTGGGACGAATGGGATATCGCCAAGCGGTAAGGCACCGGTTTTTGATACCGGCATTCCCTGGTTCGAATCCAGGTATCCCAGCCATCATCGAAAGGCAGTACAATTTGGCTACGTAGCTCAGCTGGTTAGAGCACAGCACTCATAATGCTGGGGTCACAGGTTCGATTCCCGTCGTAGCCACCATTTTTTTGGGGTGTCGCCAAGCGGTAAGGCACTGGTTTCTGATACCAGCATTCCGGGGTTCGAATCCCTGCACCCCAGCCATTTTAAGACAATTTGATTTGACACCATTGGGGTGTCGCCAAGCGGTAAGGCACTGGTTTCTGATACCAGCATTCCGGGGTTCGAATCCCTGCACCCCAGCCAAATTAAGCAACAAAGCCCGCTTTTGCGGGCTTTGTTGTTTTTGGCATCTGGCATCTGGCATTTGCTGATACAGCCACGCATCACGTCAGTGCAACGCGTGGCGAGCGCTTACAATCCTAACGCGTATCGTAATACCTGGCGCTTCAGCACGCCCGAATGTTCAGCGGCAATCAATCCCAGATTACGTACCAGCTTTAACGGCCCAATGCGGTTACTGAAGGTAAAATAGAACAGGTCCATCCCGCTCTGCATCAGCAGGTTATCGTTGCGACGCTGGCGCTGATAACGCAGCAGCACCCGTTCCGATGACCAGGCTTCTGCTTTACCACGCGCGTCAATCAGCACATCCATCAGTGCGTCGATATCCCGATAACCCAGGTTCACGCCCTGCCCTGCTAACGGATTAATGGTGTGCGCGGCATCGCCCACTAAAGCCAGCCCTGGCAAGACATAGCGTAAGGCGTGACGACGGACCAGTGGAAAGCCGCCTGCTGCGTGTGCCTGAAAACGCCCCAGCCGTGCCGGGAAGTGGCTGGCGATCTCTTTTTCTAACTGCGGCATCGGCATGGCCTGCAACTGACGAATGCGTGCAGCAGAGTCATACCACACCAGAGAAGCATGATGACCAAACAGCGGCAGAAAAGCGCGAGGGCCCTGAGGGGTAAAGTGCTGCCAGGTGGCGTCACCCGCAGGATGTTCACAGGTCACACTGATCAGTAAACAGGACTGCGCATAGCGCCAGCCATGAATACCGATGCCGGCCATCTGTCGCACCTGCGAGTTAGCGCCGTCTGCGCCCACCACCAACGCGGCCGTCACCGCGTTCCCATCGCTTAAAGACAACGTCCAGCCGCCATTGCAGGGCTGGAGATCGTCCATGGTCGCCGGACAGAGTAACGTAATCCCGCGCTGCTCCATTTCTTCCCACAGGGCGCGTTGCAACACGTTATTTTCAACCATATAGCCGAGTTCAGGCAGCCCCAGCGACTCGGCGTCAAAGTTCACCTGCGCCGTTTGCCACTCCCAGGTTTCAAGTTTGCGATAAGGCGCACAGCGCATCGCTTCAACACGTTGCCAGACATTCAGTTGCTTCAGGAGTGCCACAGAAGAGGAACCGACAGCGGAGATACGCACATCGGGCAGGCTGTGTGGATCAAAAGGCGGCGGCGTTGCCCGCTCCACGACCGCCACACGGAACTTGTGCTGCATCAGCCCACATGCCAGCGCGGCACCGACCATGCCACCGCCCACAATCACCACATCAAACTGGTTATCCTGCATAACTTGTATCCCTCTCATATGCCGTCACTTTTCAGCGCGGTTGTCTTACTGCAAAGTGTACCGGAAAAATCAGGCACGATCAGAAAAGCCCTCAGGCTGGTCACATCCGCAGCAAAGCATTACAATACGCCCCCAGCACTTCACTGCACTGATTTAATGGCTAGCTCGATGACAAAAAAACTGCATATCAAAACCTGGGGATGTCAGATGAATGAGTACGATTCATCTAAGATGTCTGACCTGCTGAACAGCACGCACGGCTACACCCTGACAGAGGAAGCTGAAGAGGCGGATATTCTGCTGCTCAACACCTGCTCTATCCGCGAGAAAGCGCAGGAGAAGGTTTTCCACCAGTTGGGGCGCTGGAAAAAACTGAAAGAGCGCAACCCGGATTTGATCATCGGTGTTGGCGGCTGCGTCGCGTCGCAGGAAGGGGATCATATTCGCCAGCGTGCGCCTTGCGTGGACATTGTCTTTGGTCCACAAACCCTGCACCGTCTGCCCGAAATGATCAACACCGTGCGCGGCAGCAAAAGTCCGGTTGTCGATATCAGCTTCCCGGAAATCGAAAAATTTGACCGTTTGCCTGAACCGCGCGCCGATGGGCCTACCGCGTTTGTCTCCATCATGGAAGGCTGCAACAAATACTGTACTTTCTGCGTGGTGCCTTACACCCGCGGTGAAGAAGTCAGCCGTCCCTCCGACGATATTCTGCTGGAGATCGCGCAGCTTGCCGCGCAAGGCGTACGCGAAGTCAATCTGTTAGGTCAGAACGTTAATGCCTATCGTGGCGCAACCTTTGATGGCGACGTATGCACCTTTGCTGAACTGTTGCGCCTGGTCGCGGCCATTGATGGCATTGACCGTATTCGCTTCACCACCAGCCATCCGATTGAATTCACTGACGACATCATTGAAGTTTATCGCGATACGCCAGAGTTGGTGAGCTTCCTTCATCTGCCCGTGCAGAGCGGCGCTGACCGTATTCTGACGCTGATGAAGCGCGCCCATACCGCGCTGGAATACAAAGCCATCATTCGTAAACTGCGTGCGGCGCGTCCTGATATTGAAATCAGCTCTGACTTTATCATTGGCTTCCCGGGTGAAACCCAGCAGGACTTTGAGCAAACCATGAAGCTAATTGGCGATATCAACTTTGATATGAGCTACAGCTTTATCTACTCAGCACGCCCTGGTACGCCAGCGGCGGACTTGCCTGACGACGTCAGCGAAGAAGAGAAGAAGCAGCGTCTCTATATTCTGCAGGAACGCATTAACCAGCAGGCGATGGCGATCAGCCGCCGCATGATGGGCAGCGTGCAGCGGATTCTGGTGGAAGGCATCTCACGTAAAAACGTGATGGAGCTGACAGGCCGGACCGAAAACAACCGCGTGGTGAACTTTGAAGGGTCGGTAGAGATGATTGGCAAATTTGCCGACGTCGAAATCGTGGACGTGTATACCAACTCCTTACGTGGGAAGCTGATTCGCACGGAAGATGAACTCGGTTTACGCGTTGCGGAAAGCCCTGCGTCTGTTATTGCCCGTACCCGTAAAGAAAATGACATCGGCGTCGGGGTCTTCCAGCCCTGATCCCTCGTTATGTGCGGCGGCGCAGCACTGGCTGCCGCACATTCTGCTGTTTTGCACTTGGTTTCTGCCTGTGCCGCCCAAATATCACTTCATACGCTTGCGCCCCGGCGCTACCGCATAAATAATTTCGTTACGATGCATCCGCTTAAGGCGTTTGATGCAGCAGCAAACCCTCTCAACTGGCCCTGAGTGACCCAAAGGATTCGTTTGAATATTGAAACCCGTGAAATCGCCCTTGAACCGGCTGATAACCGCCGTCTGATGAGCCTGTGTGGTCCGTTTGATGACAATGTAAAACAGCTGGAACGTCGTCTTGGCATTGAGATTAATCGCCGCGATAACCAGTTCAAACTGGTTGGTCGGGTGCTGTGTGTGAATGCCGCCGTTGATATCCTGAAAACGCTCTATGTCGATACCGCGCCCGTGCGCGGCGCGATCCCGGATATCGAACCTGAACAGATTCATCTGGCCATCAAAGAGAGCCGGGTGCTGGAACAAACAGCGGAAAGCGTGCCGGACTACGGCAAAGCGGTCAACATTAAGACCAAACGTGGCGTGATTAAGCCGCGCACGCCGAACCAGGCACAGTACATCGCGAATATCCTCGACCATGACATTACCTTTGGTGTCGGTCCTGCGGGTACCGGTAAAACCTATCTGGCCGTGGCAGCCGCGGTCGATGCGCTGGAACGGCAGGAGATTCGCCGCATCCTTCTGACGCGCCCTGCCGTAGAGGCGGGTGAGAAACTCGGCTTTCTGCCGGGCGACCTGAGCCAGAAAGTGGACCCGTACTTGCGCCCCCTTTACGACGCCCTGTTTGAGATGCTGGGATTCGAAAAGGTTGAGAAACTGATGGAGCGCAACGTGATTGAAGTGGCTCCGCTGGCTTACATGCGTGGTCGTACGCTGAATGACGCGTTTATTATTCTGGATGAAAGCCAGAACACCACCATCGAACAGATGAAGATGTTTCTGACGCGTATTGGCTTCAACTCTAAAGCGGTCATTACCGGTGACGTGACGCAGATCGACCTGCCGCGCCATACCAAGTCCGGTTTACGCCATGCAATAGAGGTGCTGTCCGAGGTTGAAGAGATCAGCTTCAACTTCTTCCACAGCGAAGACGTCGTGCGTCACCCGGTTGTGGCACGTATTGTTACCGCCTATGAAGCCTGGGAAGAAGCCGATCAAAAACGTCGTGACCAGCAAGCTGAAGAGCGTAAACGCGACGCCCTTGCGGCCCAACACAGCGCCCAGGAGAATTCATGAGCGACGTGATCCTCGATCTGCAACTGGCCTGCGAGCAGACCGATAATTTACCGACGGAAAGTCAGTTTCAACACTGGCTGGAAGCGGCAGTCATGCCCTTTCAGCCGGAAAGTGAAGTGACTATTCGTGTGGTGGATGAATCCGAAAGTCATGAGCTTAATTTGACCTACCGTGGCAAAGACAAGCCGACCAACGTGCTGTCATTTCCCTTCGAAGCCCCGCCCGGCATCGAATTACCGCTGCTAGGCGACCTGATCATTTGTCGTCAGGTGGTTGAGCAGGAAGCGCAGGAACAGGGAAAAACCACAGAAGCCCACTGGGCGCACATGGTGATCCATGGCACGCTGCATCTGTTGGGTTATGATCACATTGAAGACGGCGAAGCCGAAGAGATGGAAGGTATTGAGACAGAGATAATGCTTGCTCTTGGTTATCCTGATCCGTACATTTCGGAGAAAGAAAACACCTGAAGCTGTGATTCAGGCCATCCTGCTGCTGGCGAACAGGCCGGCAGCGTAATTTCCTTACCAGAGAGATCTTTAAAAACCGCCATGAGCGACGACCATTCTCAAAACAGCGATGCACCCAGTAGTAAAAAGGGATTTTTTTCCCTACTAATCAACCAACTGTTCCACGGTGAACCTAAAAACCGTGATGAGCTACTGGGTCTTATCCGCGACTCCAATCAAAAAGACCTGATTGATCAGGATACCCGGGACATGCTCGAGGGCGTGCTGGATATTGCAGAACAGCGCGTGCGGGACATCATGATCCCACGCTCCCAGATGATTACGTTAAAACGAAATCAGAACCTGGAAGAGTGCCTGAGTGTAATTATCGATTCAGCACACTCTCGCTTTCCGGTGATCAGCGAAGACAAAGACCATGTTGAAGGCATCCTGATGGCGAAAGATCTGCTGCCGTTTATGAGCAGTGAATCTGAAGCTTTCAGCGTGGAAAAAGTCCTGCGACCGGCGGTGGTTGTCCCTGAGAGCAAGCGTGTTGATCGCATGCTGAAAGAGTTTCGCTCGCAGCGCTATCATATGGCGATTGTGATTGATGAGTTTGGTGGTGTGTCCGGGCTGGTCACGATTGAAGATATTCTGGAGCTGATCGTTGGCGAAATCGAAGACGAATATGATGATGAAGAAGATCGTGATATCCGTCAGCTTAACCGTCAGACCTATACCGTTCGTGCACTCACGCCGATTGAAGATTTCAACGAGGTGTTTGGCACCCAGTTCAGCGATGATGAAGTGGACACCATTGGCGGGCTGGTTATGCAGGGCTTTGGTCATCTACCGGCGCGTGGCGAAAGCATCGACATCGATGGTTACCAGTTCAAAGTTGCCATGGCTGACAGCCGTCGTATCATCCAGGTTCATGTAAAAATTCCGGAAAATTCGGCGCTACCTCAACTGGATGACGAATAATTTTATGGCATTAGCCTCACTTTACCAGCGGCAGCGGGTACGTCTGCTGCTGGCTTTACTCAGCGGCGCCTGTGGCACGCTTGCCTTTTCCCCTTATGATTTCTGGCCTGCCGCTCTGCTCTCGCTCTGCGGGTTGCAAATCCTGACCTTAAACCGTACCAGCCCACAAGCCAGCGCCATCGGTTTCAGTTGGGGATTTGGCCTTTTTGGCAGCGGTATCAACTGGGTTTATGTCAGTATTGCCACCTTCGGCGGAATGCCGGGGCCGGTTAACGTATTCCTGGTCGTGCTGCTGGCGGCGTATCTGGCGATTTATCCGGCCCTGTTTGCCGGGGTGCTTAACCGCATTTGGCCACGAACCACCTTGTGGCGGCTGGCACTGGCGGCCCCCGCATTATGGCAGGTCACGGAGTTTTTACGCGGCTGGATATTGACCGGATTTCCGTGGTTACAGTTTGGCTATAGCCAGATCAACGGCCCGTTGAAAGGTATTGCGCCTCTGGCGGGTGTGGAAAGCATCACCTTCCTGATGATGATCGTTGCCGGGTTACTGGTGTACGCCCTGCAGCAGCGCAATATTAAAAGCCTGGTGGGTGCGCTGGCATTACTGGCCCTGTGCTGGCCATTACGCTATCTGCAGTGGTATCAACCGCTGCCAGCGCGGGCAGTCAATGTGGCGCTGGTGCAGGGCGACATTCCCCAGTCAATGAAGTGGGACCCGCAACAGCTGCTGAATACCCTGCGTATTTACAGCGATCTGAGCCAGCCACTAATGGGCAAAGCCCCCATTATTATCTGGCCGGAGTCGGCCATTACCGACCTGGAAAGTAACCAGCAACCTTTCCTGCGTTCACTGGATAATGAATTACGCGCGCGCGGCAGCTCGCTGGTCACCGGTATCGTGGATTCGCGTCTGGAGCAGAATCGCTACCATGACTACAACACGGTAATCGTTCTGGGCGGACCGAAGCCTTATAACTACTTCAGCACCAACCGCTATCAGAAACACCACCTGGTGCCCTTTGGTGAATTCGTTCCCATGGCTGACCTGCTGCGACCGCTGGCCCCTTTCTTTGATTTGCCGATGTCCGCCTTTAGTCGCGGCGCTTATCTGCAGCCTCAGCTCAACGTGGCAAATTATCATCTGACGACGGCCATTTGCTATGAGATCGTTTTAGGGGAGCAGGTGCGCGCCAACTTCCGTCCGGATACCAACTTTCTGTTAACCGTCTCGAATGATGCCTGGTTTGGTCACTCGATCGGCCCCTGGCAGCATTTCCAGATGGCGCGCATGCGCGCACTCGAACTGGGCAGGCCACTGCTGCGCGGCACGAATAACGGTGTGACTGCCGTGGTGAATGCCGATGGCGATGTGGAGAAAGTTCTGCCGCAGTTCACCCGGGATGTTTTAGTGGACAAGGTAACGCCCACGCGGGGTGAAACCCCCTATTCCAGAGCCGGTCTCTGGCCGGTATGGTTAGCCACCCTGTTGGCCGGGCTGATCGCCTTTATCAGGCGTCACCGCTAATTCCCTGTGGCGAAGCGCGGCTTCGCCACATCTTCTCTCCCTGCTCTCCCTGCTCTCCCTGCTTCTGCTTCTGCTTCTGCTTCTGCTTCTGCTTCTGCTTCTGCTTCTGCTTCTGCAATAAAACTAACGTTTCACCGGATTGTCATTTTATTTTGGCACGATGATTGCAAAATGTTTCTGTATTCACCGGCATTCAGGCCTGTTAGCGGACGCGGCGCACCAAAAAGAGTCCTGATGCGCACCCTTTATGTGCATTGGCCTTTATTTGCCTTTTTTTGGTGCGAATGACATCGCAAAAAAGAAACTTTTTTGTTTCATTGAGTTAACAATCCGCTATGTTAGTGAATATTCTCAGCGCTTAAGCGCGAAGGGATAACAAGAAAAGCAGCGCAAAATACACACAACATCACAATCAGTACAGGGGTAGATCCTGTGCAATTTCCACATGAAGGAGTTGGAACATGCAATTACGCAAAGTGGCATTATCTCTTCTGCTGTTAAGCGCAGCAGCGGGAGCGGCCCAGGCGGAAGATCTGAGCGGTACCCTGAAGAAAATCAATGACAATGGCGTCATTGTCATCGGGCATCGTGAATCATCAGTTCCCTTTTCTTATTACGACAACCAGCAAAAAGTGGTTGGTTATTCTCAGGCTTATTCCAATGCCATTGCAGACGCGATTAAAGCCAAACTGAATAAGCCCGATCTGCAAATTAAAATGATCCCTATTACATCGCAAAACCGTATTCCGCTGTTGCAGAACGGCACATACGATTACGAATGCGGTTCCACCACCAATAACCTTGAGCGCCAGAAACAGGCGGCATTCTCCGATACCATTTTTGTTATCGGCACCCGTTTGCTGGTCAAGAAAGGCGGTCCGATTAAAGATTTCGACGATCTGAAAGGTAAGACTGTCGTCGTGACCTCAGGCACCACCTCAGAAGTGCTGCTGCACAAACTGAACGACGAGAAAAAAATGGATATGCGCATTATCAGCGCGAAAGACCATGGTGACTCGTTCCGCACGCTGGAAACCGGCCGTGCCGTGGCCTTTATGATGGACGATGCGCTGCTGGCTGGCGAACGTGCCAAAGCCAAAAAGCCTGACGACTGGGAAATCCTGGGTACGCCGCAGTCTAAAGAAGCCTATGGCTGTATGCTGCGCAAAGACGATCCACAGTTCAAAACCCTGGTGGATGACACCATTGCGAAAGCCCAGACCTCAGGCCAGGCAGAAAAATGGTTTGATATCTGGTTTAAGCAGCCTATCCCGCCTAAAAACCTGAACATGAACTTTGAACTGTCTGATGACATGAAAACGCTGTTCAAAACGCCTAATGACAAGGCACTGAATTAACAACGATAACAAGGGCGGCATTGTCGCCCTCTCGATTGCTGAAACTGCGACGTGGACAGACAGCCTGCACGGGTCGTTCCCCCGAATCAGGCGAATTAAGTCGCTCATCAATCTTCAGGGTAGCTCTGCTACCCTTTTTTACCGGAGCTCGTTATGGGTATCGATTGGAACTGGGGCATATTTCTCGAACAGGCCCCGTTCGGTAATACCACCTATCTCGGCTGGTTGTGGTCCGGTTTTCAGGTGACGATAGCCGTCTCCTGCTGTGCCTGGATTATTGCTTTCTGTGTAGGTTCATTTTTTGGCATTCTGCGTACTGTTCCTAATCGCCTGTTATCCACGATAGGAACCTGCTATGTAGAACTGTTTCGTAATATCCCCCTTATCGTTCAGTTCTTCTTTTGGTATCTGGTTGCGCCAGAGCTGGTGGGACAGAATCTCGGTATGTGGTTCAAGTCAGAACTGGACCCTAACCTGCAGTTCTTTATCTCCTCAGTCATCTGTCTGGGCTTGTTCACCGCTGCACGCGTTTGCGAGCAGGTACGTGCCGCCATTCAGTCGCTGCCGCGCGGCCAAAAGAACGCCGGGCTGGCCATGGGGCTGACGCTGCCACAAACCTATCGCTACGTGCTGTTGCCCAATGCTTATCGGGTTATCGTGCCGCCGATGACGTCAGAGATGCTTAACCTGGTTAAAAACTCGGCGATTGCCTCGACGATCGGTCTGGTTGATATGGCGGCACAGGCAGGAAAACTGCTGGACTATTCCGCGCACGCCTATGAATCCTTCACCGCAATTACCCTGGCTTACGTGGCAATTAATCTGGTGATTATGTTGCTGATGGGCCTGGTTGAACGCAAAGTGCGTCTGCCTGGCAACGCGGGAGGCAAATGATGTACGCATTTGACTGGAGTTCTATTCCTCCCAGCCTGCCCTATCTGCTTAGTGGTCTGGTCATCACCTTCAAGATCACCATAACCGCCGTTGTGTTTGGCATCCTCTGGGGCACGCTGCTGGCGGTAATGCGCCTGTCCACCTTCAAGCCCATCAGCTGGTTTGCCAGGCTGTATGTCAACCTGTTCCGCTCGGTGCCGCTTGTGATGGTGCTGCTGTGGTTCTATCTGGTTGTACCCAGCTTTTTACAGCAGGTGTTGGGGATTTCGCCCAAGACCGATATCCGTCTGATCTCAGCCATGGTGGCATTCTCCCTGTTCGAAGCCGCCTATTACTCTGAAATCATTCGTGCCGGGATTATCAGCATCGCACGGGGGCAGTCCAGCGCTGCGCTGGCGCTGGGAATGACGCAGTGGCAGTCGATGAGACTGATTATTTTACCCCAGGCGTTTCGCGCCATGGTCCCGCTGTTACTGACCCAGGGCATCGTCTTGTTCCAGGATACCTCGCTGGTTTATGTCCTGAGTCTGGCTGACTTCTTCCGCACCGCGTCCACTATTGGCGAACGTGACGGTACCCAGGTAGAAATGATTTTGTTTGCTGGTCTGGTCTACTTTGTGATCAGCCTGAGCGCATCACTGTTGGTCAGCTATCTAAAAAGAAAAAGGACGGTTTAAATGATTAACCTGAAAAACGTTTCCAAGTGGTATGGTCAATTTCAGGTGCTGACCGACTGCTCTACCGAGGTACAAAAAGGTGAAGTGGTGGTGGTATGCGGGCCGTCGGGTTCAGGCAAATCAACCCTGATTAAAACCGTCAATGGTCTGGAGCCGATCCAGCAAGGCAGCATTACGGTGAATGGCACCGAAGTGAACAATAAAAAAACCAACCTGGCTACGCTGCGCAGCAAAGTCGGCATGGTGTTTCAGCACTTCGAGCTGTTCCCTCACCTGAGCATTATCGACAACCTGGTACTGGCACAGGTAAAAGTGCTGAAGCGGGATAAGGCGGCTGCCCGCGATAAAGGTCTGAAGCTTCTGACCCGCGTGGGTCTGTCTGCTCATGCCGACAAGTTTCCCGGACAACTCTCGGGAGGTCAGCAACAGCGCGTGGCGATTGCCCGGGCGCTCTGCATGGACCCCATTGCCATGCTGTTTGATGAACCGACATCGGCGCTCGATCCTGAGATGATCAATGAAGTGCTGGACGTCATGGTGGAACTGGCGCAGGAAGGCATGACCATGATGGTCGTCACCCATGAAATGGGCTTTGCTCGTAAGGTGGCGAACCGGGTCATTTTTATGGACGAAGGCAAAATTATCGAAGACACCAAAAAAGAGGACTTCTTTAATAATCCGCAGTCTGAACGGGCGAAGGATTTCCTGGCAAAAATTCTGCACTAAAAACCAGGCGGGCACCGTGCCCGCCTGTTTCTGTCAGGGCTCAAATGGCTGGCGATAAAACTGATCGTGATTGCATTCCGGACAGCGTGACAGGGTTTCCGCCGTATAAATCGCGCGAGTAAAGTGACATTTTTCGCACACCAGATTGCCCAGCCCCACCACCTCACCGCTTTGGTAAACGCCGTGATGTTGTAAATCCTGGAAGACTTCGCGCCACTCCAGCTGGCTTTTATCCGTGATGTCTGCCAGCTCTTTCCAGATACTTTCGCGAATCACGCGCATAAAGACCGAATCCGCCACCGGTTCTTCCGCTTCTGCATAGTTACGACCGAACTCGGCTAAATCGCGACGCACCGAGGCCAGTGCCCGATCAACTTCATCTGGTGTCAGATCTGAGTGCGCACGTAAATGACGACGCCGATCTTCCACCAATGTATCCAGATCGCGATCGCCGTGGCGAAGACGTTCGGTTAATACCGCCAACGAATCGTGATACTCCTGTGCCACTTTATTCATTTTATTCTCCTTTTTGCGCTCAGTACCTGTACTAAGTTTAGCTACTTTGTCACATTTGCCCGGTTCACTGGGTAAGGAATGGTAAAAGAGTGAAAACGCTGACGCTTTAGCGATAAATCGCCCCTGCATAAAGTGGGAAGTGTTGTTGATGTGCGGCCTTATGGGTATGCTATGCGGATCGTAAAGTCAGCAAAGTGTCATTTATTAAGGACCACAGGCAGCCATGCAAGAGCAATACCGCCCGGAAGAGATTGAATCCCGCGTTCAGCAGCAGTGGGATGAAGACGAAACGTTTAAAGTGACTGAGCAGGAAGGCAAAGAGAAATATTATTGTCTGTCCATGTTGCCCTATCCTTCTGGCCGCCTCCATATGGGCCACGTTCGTAACTACACCATCGGCGACGTCATCGCGCGTTATCAGCGCATGCTCGGCAAAAACGTGCTGCAGCCTATCGGCTGGGATGCATTCGGTCTGCCTGCGGAAGGCGCGGCGGTAAAAAATAATACCGCACCGGCGCCCTGGACTTATGACAATATCGCCTACATGAAAAACCAGCTTAAACTGCTGGGTTTTGGCTATGACTGGAGCCGAGAGCTCGCCACCTGCCAGCCAGAGTATTACCGCTGGGAGCAGTGGTTCTTTACCAAACTCTATGAGAAAGGCCTGGTATACAAAAAAACCTCGGCGGTGAACTGGTGCCCCAATGACCAGACCGTTCTGGCTAACGAACAGGTTATCGATGGCTGCTGCTGGCGCTGTGACACCAAAGTTGAGCGCAAAGAGATTCCGCAGTGGTTTATCAAAATTACGGATTACGCTGAAGAGCTGCTGAACGATCTGGATACGCTGGAAGAGTGGCCTGAGCAGGTCAAAACCATGCAGCGTAACTGGATTGGCCGTTCTGAAGGGGTGGAAATCACCTTTGACGTAGCGGACAGCAACGAAAACGTCACGGTTTATACCACGCGTCCGGACACCTTCTATGGCGCAACCTACGTTGCCGTCGCGGCGGGCCATCCGCTGGCACTGCAGGCTTCCGCAAGCAACCCTGCCCTGGCTGATTTTATTGCCGAATGCCGCAACACCAAAGTGGCTGAAGCTGACATGGCCACCATGGAAAAGAAAGGGATGGCTACCGGGCTGTTTGCTGTGCATCCATTAACGGGTGAGCCTGTTCCTGTCTGGGTCGCTAACTTTGTGCTGATGGAGTACGGCACGGGTGCCGTCATGGCGGTGCCGGCCCATGACCAGCGTGACTGGGAGTTTGCCATTAAATACGATCTGCCGATCAAACCGGTTATCCTTAACCTGGACGGCAGCGAGCCAGATGTCAGCGCTGCCGCGATGACCGATAAAGGCGTGCTGTTTAACTCAGCCGAGTGCAGCGGTCTGGATCACAGCGCCGGGTTCAACGCCATTGCTGATGCGCTGGCCGCGAAAGGCGTTGGCGTGCGCAAAGTTAATTACCGCTTACGCGACTGGGGTGTTTCCCGTCAGCGTTACTGGGGCGCACCGATTCCTATGGTCACGCTGGAAGACGGCACCGTGATGCCCACGCCAGAAGATCAGCTTCCGGTCATCCTGCCTGAAGATGTGGTGATGGACGGCATTACCAGTCCGATTAAAGCCGATCCAGAGTGGGCAAAAACCACCGTAAACGGTCAGCCCGCACTGCGCGAAACGGATACCTTTGACACCTTTATGGAGTCTTCATGGTATTACGCGCGCTACACCTGCGCCGATTATAAAGACGGCATGCTGGACCCGGCGGCGGCGAACTACTGGCTGCCGGTGGATCAGTATGTGGGCGGTATCGAACACGCCATCATGCATCTGATGTATTTCCGTTTCTTCCACAAACTGCTGCGCGATGCCGGCCTGGTGAATTCGAATGAGCCCGCCAAACGTCTGCTGTGTCAGGGGATGGTGTTAGCGGATGCGTTCTATTACGTGGGTGTTAACGGTGAACGTAACTGGGTTTCTCCTGTTGATGTGACTGTCGATCGTGATGAGAAAGGCCGCATCGTGAAAGCAGTAGACACGCAGGGCCGTGACGTGATCTACGCGGGCATGAGCAAAATGTCGAAGTCGAAAAACAACGGCATTGACCCACAGCTGATGGTTGAGCGCTATGGCGCAGATACCGTACGTCTGTTCATGATGTTTGCTTCCCCGGCTGATATGACGCTGGAGTGGCAGGAATCCGGTGTTGAAGGCGCTAACCGCTTCCTGAAACGCGTCTGGAAACTGGCCTACGACCATTCGCAGAAAGGGGCTACCGTTGCCCTGGACGTTGCCAGCCTGAACGATGATCAGAAAGCCTTGCGTCGCGATCTGCACAAAACCATTGCCAAAGTTTCCGATGATATTGGCCGTCGTCAGACCTTCAACACCGCGATTGCGGCCGTGATGGAGCTGATGAATAAGCTGGCGCGGGCGCCGCAGGACAGCGAACAGGATCGTGCCCTGATGCAGGAAGCGTTACTGGCCGTGACGCGTTTACTGTATCCGTTCACACCACATGCCTGCTACGTACTGTGGCAAACGCTGGGTGGTGAAGGCACTATCGACAATGCGGAATGGCCGGTGGCCGATGACGCCGCGATGGTTGAAGATTCTCTGCTGGTCGTCGTTCAGGTTAACGGTAAAGTCCGTGGTAAAATTACCGTACCCGCCGATGCAACCCAGGAACAGGTTCAGGCGCGTGCGGCTGAGGAACCATTAGTAGCGAAATACCTTGATGGTGTTAGCATTCGTAAAGTCATTTATGTACCGGGCAAACTGCTTAACCTGGTTGTGGGTTAAGTTCAGGAGGAACTGTGCGACATCCGATTATCAGGTTGTTTGTCATGCTGGCGGTGGTCATCACCGCTGGCTGTGGTTTTCATCCGCGCGGCACCACTCAGGTGCCAACCGAACTGAGAACGCTGGTTTTAGACAGTGGTGACCCTTACGGCCCTCTGGCGCGTACCGTACGTCAGCAGTTGCGTCTCAACAACGTGAATATTGTTGAAACTACGCAGAAAAACAGCATGACCGTGCCAACGCTACGTCTTGGCGGAGAGGGACAAAGCCGTAGTACCGCCTCCGTATTTATCAGCGGTACAACAGCTGAGTATCAATTGACGATGACGGTCTCTGCTCAGGTGCTGATCCCGAATAAAGGGATCTACCCTATCAGTGCAACCGTTTACCGCTCGTTCTTTGATAACCCGAACGCGGCACTGGCGAAAGACGCTGAGCAGGACATGATTATTCAGGAGATGCGCCAGCGCGCAGGCGAACAGTTGGTGCGTAAGCTGCTTACTGTTCATGCTGCGCAGATGGAATCTCAGCAAATGTCGTCCAAATCGACGATTTCCAAACCGGTTCAACCTGCTGCGGAGGTTTCTTCTTCCGCCACGCAAATGCCGCAATGATCAGGATTTACCCGGAACAACTCAGCGCGCAGCTCCGTGAGGGGCTGCGCGCCTGTTATTTATTAACCGGTAATGAACCCTTGCTGTTGCAGGAAAGTGCAGATGCGATTCGTGCCAGCGCCGTGGCGCAGGGTTTTGAAGAGCATCTGAGTTTTACGCTCGATGCGCAAACGGACTGGGACAGCCTGTTTGTTAGCTGTCAGTCAATGAGCCTGTTTGCTCAACGCCAGACGCTAACGTTACAGTTTCCTGAAAATGGACCGAATGCGGCTATCGCTGAGCAACTCATCAAGCTGGCCCCGCTGCTCCACGCCGATATTCTACTGATTTGCCGAATGGCAAAACTCAGCAAAGCGCAGGAAAACAGCGCCTGGTTTAAAACGCTTTCGGCCCATGCCGTGCTGGTCCCCTGCCAGACGCCAGAACAGGCTCAGCTCCCACGCTGGGTCGCCAGCCGTGCAAAAGCCCTTAAGCTCGACATCGATGATGCTGCCGTCCAGCTACTCTGCTACTGCTATGAAGGTAACCTGCTGGCGTTGTCCCAGGCGCTTGAACGACTGTCACTGCAGTGGCCCGATGGCAAACTAACGCTGCCACGCGTTGAAGCCGCCGTCAGCGATGCCGCTCACTTTACCCCTTATCACTGGGTTGATGCGCTGCTTGGCGGCAAAAGCCGACGCGCACTGCATATTCTGCAGCAGCTTGAAAGAGAAGAGAGCGAAGTCGCGATATTACTGCGCACCCTGCAGCGCGATTTGCTGACCCTGTTGCATCTGCAGCGCCATCAGTCACAACAGCCGCTGCGTACACTAATGGATCAGCAGCGTATCTGGCAGAATCGCCGCAACCTGTTTACCGAGGCACTGCAACGCCTGGATGCAGCGCGATTACAGCAGGCTATTCACTTGTTGATGCAAATCGAGATCACGCTGAAACAGGATTATGGTCAATCGGTCTGGCCACAGTTGCAGACGCTGTCAATGCTGATCGCGAATCGCGCGTTCCCTGCGAGCCTTGCCCATGTCTGACTTACATGCTCTGTTTGGCGGCACCTTCGATCCGGTTCATTTTGGTCATCTCCGCCCGGTAGAAAAACTGGCCGAACAGATTGGCCTGTCCCGGGTTACCCTGCTGCCCAATAATGTGCCACCGCACCGGCCACAGCCCGAAGCCAGCCCGCAACAGCGGGTTGAAATGCTTGAGTGCGCCATAAAAACGTTGCCACTTTTTGACATTGATACGCGGGAATTACAACGTGATACGCCCTCATGGACGGTGGACACCTTAGAAGCGCTGCGGGCCGAACGGGGCGAACAACCGCTGGGCTTTATTATCGGTCAGGACTCCCTGCTGTCGCTGAACAAATGGCACCGCTGGCAGGACCTGCTCAGCCTGTGCCATCTTTTAGTGTGTAAGCGGCCAGGCTATCCGACGGAAATGGCGTCGCCAGACATGCAGCGCTGGCTGGATCGCCACGTCATTCAGGACAGCCAACAGCTCAGGCAACGCCCGGCTGGGGCGATCTGGCTGGCAGAAACCCCGCTGTATGCCATCTCTGCCACCGAGATCAGGCAGCGTCGCCATCAACATCTCGCCTGTGACGATTTACTGCCCGCCTCCGTGATTACCTACATAGACCGCGCCGGCTTATATCGCGACTGATATGGGCGTGATATACTGCGCCGCTAAATTTTTCGGCTGTCTTCCGGGTTTCAGCCAGCCCGCTCTCATCCAGTTTTAAAGGGGAACCTTTTGCAAGGTAAAGCACTCCAAGAGTTCGTTGTTGATAAGATTGATGATTTGAAAGGTCAGGACATCGTTACCCTCGACGTACAGGGTAAATCGAGCATCACTGATTTCATGATCATCTGTACCGGTACCTCCACCCGTCACGTGACCTCTATCGCAGAACACGTCGAGCAGGAATCCCGTGCTGCCGGTCTGATGCCACTGGGCGTAGAAGGCAAAACGGCCGCCGACTGGGTCGTTGTGGATCTCGGTGAAGTGATTGTGCACGTGATGCAGGAAGAGAGCCGTCAGTTGTATGAACTGGAAAAGCTCTGGGGTTAAGCGGTGAAATTGCAGCTTGTTGCCGTCGGTACCAAAATGCCTGACTGGGTTCAGACCGGTTTTATGGAATACCTGCGTCGTTTTCCCAAAGACATGCCGTTTGAATTAACGGAAGTGCCTGCGGGTAAACGAGGGAAAAATGCCGACATCAAACGCATTCTGGAAAAGGAAGGCGAAGCGATGCTGGCAGCGACAGGTAAAGGCAACCGTATAGTGACGCTGGATATTCCCGGACAACCCTGGGAAACCCCGCAATTGGCGCAGCAGCTGGAGCGCTGGAAGCAGGATGGACGTGATGTCAGCCTGCTGATTGGCGGCCCTGAAGGATTAGCGCCAGCCTGTAAAGCGGCGGCGGAACAGAGTTGGTCTCTCTCGGCGTTAACGTTGCCTCATCCGCTGGTGCGCGTGCTGGTTGCAGAGAGCCTTTATCGTGCATGGAGCATTACGACAAATCATCCTTATCATCGTGAATAACCGATAAGCTCACTCCAGACATTACAAGTAGCGGATGAAATTACAAAGCAACGCCTTTCGCGATTACAGCGCCGAACAAAAAGTCTTTGTCCGCAGGGCTTTTATCGCTTTTGTCGGCATCTTACTGCTCTCCTCCGTGCTGGTGGTCAATCTCTATCATCTGCAGATTCTCCGTTTCGACGACTACAGTACCCGGTCAAATGAAAACCGTATAAAGCTGGTGCCGGTTGCGCCCAGCCGCGGCATTATTTATGACCGTACCGGTACGCCACTGGCCCTGAACCGCACGATTTATCAGGCCGAACTGGTGCCGGAAAAAGTCGACGATCTCAAGCAAACGCTGCAAAATTTGCGCCCGGTGCTCGACCTCACCGATGACGATATTGAGGCGTTTGAAAAAGAGCGTAAGCGCTCACGTCGCTTTACCTCTATCCCGGTAAAAACCGGCCTTAATGAGGTGCAGGTTGCCCGCTTTGCCGTGAACCAGTACCGCTTCCCCGGCGTAGAAGTCAAAGGCTATCAGCGCCGCTACTATCCCTTTGGGCAAACCCTGACCCATGTTGTGGGCTATGTCTCGAAAATCAACGATCGGGATGTGGCGCGTCTGGATAAAGAAGGGAAATGGCCAAACTATGCGGCTACGCACGATATCGGTAAACTCGGTATCGAAGCCTATTACGAAGACCTGCTTCACGGTAAAACCGGTTATGAAGAGGTTGAGGTAAACAACCGTGGTCGGGTGATCCGTCAGTTGCACGAGCAATCCCCGCAGGCCGGGCGCGATATCTATCTGACCATTGATCTGAAACTGCAGCAGTACATTGAAACGCTGTTAGCCGGTAGCCGTGCCGCCGTGGTAGTGAGCGATCCCCGCACCGGGGAAATTCTGGCGATGGTGTCAACGCCCAGCTACGATCCGAACCTGTTCGTTGACGGCATCTCCAGCAAAGACTATCGCGGATTGCTGGAAGATGAGAACCGTCCGCTGTATAACCGCGCCATCCAGGCCGCCTATCCGCCTGCCTCAACGGTTAAACCTTATGTCGCCGTGTCCGCGCTAAGCGCTGGCGTCATCAATCGAAATACCAGCCTGTTCGATCCCGGCTGGTGGCAACTGCCCGGCTCCGAGAAGCGCTATCGTGACTGGAAAAAATGGGGCCACGGTCGTCTGAACGTCACCCGCTCGCTCGAAGAGTCTGCGGATACGTTCTTTTATCAGGTTGCCTATGACATGGGCATCGATCGTCTGTCCGAATGGATGACCAAATTCGGCTATGGATCGCGTACGGGAATTGATTTACCGCAGGAGAGTGCGGGCAATATGCCGACGCGCGACTGGAAGATGCGCCGCTTTAAAAAGCCCTGGTATCAGGGCGATACCATTCCTGTCGGTATCGGTCAGGGCTACTGGACGGCAACACCGCTGCAGATGAATAAAGCGATGATGATTCTCATCAATGACGGGGTTATCAAAGTGCCACATATGCTGCGCGCTACCCGCGAGGGCCGCACCCTGGTGCCTTACCGTCAGCCCCCTTCCCAACCGATTGGTGACATCCATTCAGGCTATTGGGAAATTGCCAAAGACGGCATGTATGGCGTTGCCAATCGCCCTAACGGTACGGCCCACAAAAGCTTTGCCGATGCGCCTTACAAAATTGCCGCCAAATCAGGTACGGCTCAGGTCTTTGGTCTGAAAGAGAACGAAACTTATAACGCGCACAAAATCGCAGAACGCCTGCGTGACCATAAGCTGATGACCGCATTTGCGCCATATGATAAACCGCGTGTTGCCGTGACGATGATTCTGGAAAACGGTGGGGCCGGACCGGCCGTGGGTACGGTAATGCGTCAGATACTGGATCACATAATGTTAGGTGACAATAATACTGTCCTGCCAGATGCGGCTCCTACACCGCCAGGCTATGAAGGTGAATAATCATGTCGATGAATGACAGCCCGCAGAAGCGGACAATCTGGATGCGCATGCACATTGATCCGCTCTTTATGCTGATTATCCTCGCGCTGCTGACCTTTAGTGCCATTGTTATCTGGAGTGCCAGCGGCCAGGACCCCGGTATGATGGAGCGTAAGCTGGGTCAGATCGCCATGGGATTGGTTATCATGCTGGTGCTGGCACAGGTTCCGCCCCGGGTGTACGAAGGCTGGGCCCCCTATTTGTATATTGTCTGTGTCATCCTGCTCGTTGCCGTGGATGCCTTTGGGCAAATCAGTAAAGGCGCACAGCGTTGGCTGGATTTGGGTTTTGTCCGCTTTCAGCCCTCTGAAATTGCCAAAATCGCGGTTCCCTTGATGGTGGCCCGCTTTATCAACCGCGACGTGTGCCCGCCGACGTTAAAAAACACCGCGATTGCGCTGGTGCTGATCTTTCTTCCTACCCTGTTAGTCGCGGCGCAGCCTGACCTTGGTACCTCTATTCTGGTGGCGGCATCGGGTTTGTTTGTGCTGTTCCTGTCCGGGATGAGCTGGAAACTGATTGGTATCGCCGTACTGCTGGTCGCAGCCTTTATTCCTATTCTGTGGTTCTTTCTGATGCATGATTATCAGCGAGACCGCGTGATGATGCTGCTCGATCCCGAGACCGATCCGCTTGGCGCGGGTTATCACATCATTCAGTCGAAAATTGCCATCGGCTCTGGCGGCTTGCGCGGTAAGGGCTGGTTGCATGGAACCCAGTCACAGCTTGAGTTCTTACCGGAACGCCATACCGACTTTATTTTTGCCGTGCTGGCAGAAGAGCTGGGACTGGTAGGCGTACTGGTGCTGCTGGTGCTGTATCTGCTGTTAATTATGCGCGGACTGATTGTGGCTGCCCGCGCACAGACGACCTTTGGCCGCGTGATGGCCGGGGGGTTAATGTTGATTTTATTCGTCTATGTTTTCGTTAACATTGGCATGGTTAGTGGTATCTTACCGGTGGTTGGCGTTCCGCTGCCGCTGGTCAGTTACGGCGGATCGGCGCTTATTGTACTTATGGCAGGATTTGGCATCGTCATGTCGATCCACACACACCGAAAAATGTTATCTAAAAGTGTTTAAGAGGTCGCAGATGCGTAAGGACTGGCTTGGCGTTGTATTGGCTTCATTGGTTTTAGCTGCATGTTCTACCCAGGAACCGCAACAACAAAGTGCGCCACCCCAGCCTGCCTATAACGGCCCGGTGGTTGAAATTCCTGGCGTTGAGCCTCGTTATGAGCCGGTCAATCCGTCGACCAATCAGGACTACAGCGTCAACGGTAAAAACTACCGCATCATTAAAAATCCGGCCAACTACAGCGAAGTGGGTCTGGCCACCTGGTACGGTGAAGAAGCGCAGGGTAATCGTACTGCGACGGGGGAAACCTTTGATCCCGATGCCCTGACCGCCGCCCACCCGACGCTTCCTCTGCCAAGCTATGTGCGCGTCACTAACCTGGCAAACGGACGTCAGATTGTCGTGCGCGTTAACGATCGCGGCCCTTATACGCCAGGGCGCATTATCGATCTGTCTCGTGCCGCGGGTGACCGCCTGAACATCTCCAATAATTCCCGCGTGCGCGTTGATTACATCAGCGTCGCGCCAGACGGCACGCTCTCCGGTCCCGGCACCATCGGCACCGTGGTCGCCAAACAGAGCTATGCCCTGCCTTCGCGTCCCGATTTGAACGGCCCGGTCATGAGCAGCCCACCCGTGATGAACGGTGGTGGTAGCCAGCCGATGATGAACGGTAGCAGCCAGCCAGTGATGAGCGGTGGCAGTCAGCAGCAGACAGCGCCGACGACTGAACCCGATGCGCAGGATGTCTCGCCGGTGAGCAATGCCACTCTGCAAAGTCATGATGCCATGGGCGCACCAGTGCAGAGCGGCGGTTTTCTGGGTGCCCCACAGCCGTTAGCGAGCGGCGTGCTGGAAGGTAGCGAGCCTGCCGCCAGCGCACCTGCTGCAGCGGCTCCGGCAGCCGCTGCACCGATTACGGCCAGTGCCGCGACCTCTCACCCGGCACCCGCGGCTCAGGGCGGATCATCGCTTTCAGGCTATGTGGTTCAGGTCAGTGCCATCAATGATGCTGCACGTGCCCGGCAGTTGCTCACCAGTCTGCGCCAGCGCTTCGGTGTCCCTGGTGCAGTGGAAAATGCAGGCAATGTCTACCGCGTACAACTTGGTGGTTATAAAACCCGTGCTGAAGCCGTTGCTTTACAGCAACGCCTGAGCAGTGAAGGCCAGAGCGCGGCCTTCGTGACCACAGCAGGCCGTTAACCGACAGGGATGCTCTGATTGGTAACGTCTGCTAACAACCCAGTCATTAAGCCGGATGCCTGTAAATCAGGCATTTGTTATGATGAGTGACTTTTTTAAACCCTAAACCCATGGATGTTGTCGTCCCACACATGAACACGCTGAAACCTTCTCGTTTGTTAAAACGCCTGACAGTGGGATCACTGATCGCTTTCTCTCTCAGCCATGTTGCTATCGCTGATGATGTTAATCTCAAGACCATGATTCCGGGCGTACCGGACATTGATGCCGAAGCCTACGTTCTCATCGACTACAACTCAGGAAAAGTGCTGGCAGAGAAAAACGCGGACGCCCGTCGCGACCCAGCAAGCCTGACGAAAATGATGACCAGCTACGTTATCGGTCAGGCAGTGAAAGCCGGAAAAATCCATCAGGACGACATCGTCACTGTGGGTCAGGATGCGTGGGCAACCGGCAATCCGGTGTTCAAGGGTTCATCGTTAATGTTCCTGAAACCAGGCGACCGCGTACCGGTTTCTCAGCTCACCCGTGGCATCGTATTGCAGTCTGGTAACGATGCCTGCGTAGCGATGGCGGACTATGTCGCCGGTAGCCAGGATGCTTTTGTTGGCCTGATGAACAACTACGTCAAAGCGCTGGGTCTGCAAAACACCCATTTCCAGACGGTTCATGGTCTGGATGCGGAAGGACAGTACAGCTCGGCACGTGACATGGCACTGATCGGCCAGGCGCTGATCCGTGATGTGCCGGAAGAGTACGCGGTTTATAAAGAGAAAGAGTTTACCTTTAACAATATCCGTCAGATGAACCGTAACGGTCTGCTGTGGGATACCAGTTTGACGGTCGATGGCATCAAAACCGGCCATACCGCGGCAGCAGGTTATAACCTGGTCGCCTCGGCGACAGAAGGCCAGATGCGTCTGATCTCAGCCGTGATGGGCGGTCATACCTATAAAGGCCGCGAAACCGAAAGTAAAAAGCTGCTGACCTGGGGCTTCCGCTTCTTTGAAACCGTCGCGCCGCTGAAAGCCGGAAAAGAGTTTGCTTCTGAACCGGTATGGTTTGGTAACAGCGATCGCGTACAGCTGGGCGTCGAGAAAGATGCTTATCTGACGATTCCGCGCGGCCGCATGAAAGATCTGAAAGCCAGCTATGTGCTGACCAATACTGAACTGCATGCACCGCTGAAGAAAAATCAGGTGGTAGGCAGTATCAATTTCCAGCTGGATGGCAAAACAATCGATCAGCGTCCTCTGGTGGTGTTGAACGAAGTTTCTGAAGGCGGTTTCTTCAGCCGTATCGTTGACTACATCAAACTGATGTTCCATCACTGGTTCGGTTAATGGCGCAGGGCGGTTGAAAAACCGCCACCTTGCCCCCATTACAGGTTAATATGATGCTCCCGCTTCGGCGGGAGCCTGTTTTTTATGTACCGGAGTGATTATGAAAACCAAACTGAATGAACTGCTCGAATTCCCTACCCCGTTTACCTACAAAGTGATGGGGCTGGCACAGCCGGAGCTGGTTGATTTGGTGCTTGAGGTAGTGCAACGCCATGCACCCGGCGATTACAGCCCAGAAGTGAAACCCAGCAGCAAAGGTAACTATCACTCGGTCAATGTCACGATCAACGCCACCCATATCGAACAGGTTGAAACCCTGTATGAAGAACTGGGCAAAATCGAAATCGTGCGGATGGTGCTGTAACCTCCTCAAAAAAGGGTAAACGGGTCAGGCTGCGGGTAACGCACTGACCCATTTTTATTGGCTGGCGATATGCCAGCACCGATCCCACCTTAAACCTCTCTGCGCCACGATAACCGCCTCATCGCGAAGGCGTTTAACTTCAGCGCCGCCAGCGTTATACTCAGCCTCTCGCCTTTTAACGGATACTCGTTTTGTCAGCTGACACGCTTCTTATTCGCCAGTTTGGTTTATGTGACTGGCAATCGACCTCAGACGCCATGCACCACTATACCGACCAGCGCAACGCCGAAAGCCGGGATGAAGTCTGGCTGGTTGAACATTACCCGGTATTTACTCAGGGCCAGGCAGGAAAAGCCGAGCACCTGCTGATGCCCGGCAATATTCCGGTGGTACAGAGCGACAGAGGCGGCCAGGTGACCTACCACGGCCCCGGACAACAGATTATGTACGTACTGATTGATGTTAAACGCCGCAAAACCGGTGTGCGTCAGTTGGTTACCGCCTTAGAGGAAACCGTGATTGCCGTGCTGGCGCGCTTTGGCGTGGCTGCCCGAGCCCGTCCCGATGCGCCTGGCGTCTATGTGGGTGACGAGAAAATCTGCTCGCTGGGACTGCGTATTCGTAAGGGCTGTTCTTTTCACGGACTGGCGTTAAACGTGGCGATGGACTTGTCACCTTTTTTACGTATCAATCCTTGTGGCTATGCCGGAATGAATATGACGCAGTTGCAACACTTTCGGCCTGAGGTCACGCTCGCCGATGTCCAGCCGTTGCTGGCGGAGACGTTTGCCCAGCAGTTGGGTTATCAACAGGTCGAATGGCACCCGGTTAAGACCTCGGACTGAGTTAACTGTGAATGCGTATTTACAAATATGTAACTTATCGGCTCTGTCTTTGGCTGCTTCCTGGTCGATGAGATGATATAATTTTTGCACTTTTTTCAAATAAAGTTGAAAGCCGCCTTCTCGGGTTGAGTGAGACAGCTTTCAAATCGCAATCCGACCGGAACCTGCTGATTTATGAGTAAACCAATTCAGATGGAACGCGGCGTCAAATATCGTGACGCAGACAAAATGGCGCTGATCCCGGTGAAAACCGTGGCCGTCGACCGGCAAGAGATTTTACGCAAGCCGGAGTGGATGAAAATCAAACTGCCTGCGGACTCCAGTCGTATTCAGGGCATAAAAGCGGCAATGCGTAAAAACGGACTCCACTCCGTTTGTGAAGAAGCCTCCTGCCCTAACCTTGCCGAATGTTTTAACCACGGTACGGCAACCTTTATGATCCTGGGCGCGATCTGTACCCGTCGCTGCCCGTTCTGCGATGTTGCACACGGTCGTCCTAACGCGCCTGATGCGAACGAGCCGGGTAAACTCGCCCAGACCATCGCCGATATGGCCCTGCGCTATGTCGTTATCACCTCGGTGGATCGTGACGATCTGCGTGATGGCGGCGCGCAGCATTTTGCCGACTGTATCACCGCCATCCGGGAAAAAAGCCCCAGCATTAAAATTGAAACCCTGGTGCCTGACTTCCGTGGTCGTATGGATCGTGCGCTTGAGATTCTGACTGCAACTCCGCCGGATGTGTTTAACCACAACCTTGAAAACGTGCCGCGCGTGTATCGCCAGGTGCGCCCGGGCGCAAACTATGAATGGTCGCTGAAACTGCTGGAGCGCTTTAAAGAAGCCCATCCAGAGGTGCCGACGAAATCCGGTTTGATGGTAGGTCTGGGTGAAACCAACGCTGAAATCGTTGAGGTGATGCGCGACCTGCGTCGTCACGGTGTGACGATGTTAACGCTGGGTCAGTATCTGCAGCCCAGCCGTCACCATCTGCCCGTTCAGCGCTATGTCAGTCCAGCGGAATTCGATGAGATGAAAGAAGAGGCGATGGCGATGGGCTTTACTCATGCGGCCTGTGGTCCTTTTGTCCGCTCGTCTTACCACGCCGATATGCAGGCAAAAGGCCTGGAAGTCAAATAGCGTTCGCTCACCCGCCGTCATTAAAAAACAAAAAAACCAGATTGTCCGCAATCTGGTTTTTTTTACTGCGGTCAGAAATAAAAATTAACACTTTTCTAAAACTGACGTGGCATTAGTCTTTGTGAGAAACGCGTTCTGCAGGTGTTTCTTCCGCTGTGGTGCGTGCTGCACTGGAATCTTCGTCTTTCATGGCCTTTTTAAAGCCTTTGATTGCAGAGCCCAGATCGCCACCCAGAGAACGTAACTTATTGGTGCCGAAAAGCAGTACGATAAGCGCACCGATAATCAGCAGCTTGGCAATACTGATACCTTCCATATTTAACCTTTATAATCTGGCGAATAACGGTAACCCCTATTTAGGCGCAGTTTAGCCCTAACCTCAAGCGTAATCTGTAACAGAGTAAGATCGCGGTGGCCCTCCTTCAGGTCCCAGGCCCCGTCCTGCCGAATAACGCTTAGCGCGACGCATCCAGTTCAGGCCGACTAAACCGGCGGTTATCCAGCACCGGTAACATTGCGCGTGCCGTAGCGATTCTTTGCGGGTCAAGCTCGGCGAAGATCAGTGCGTGAGACTCGGCCGCACGGCTTATTGGCACACCCAGCGGATCAACCACCATGCTGTTGCCAATATTACGCGTCCCGCACTCTCCGACGGCGACCACATAACAGGTATTTTCCAGCGCACGCGTGCGGGTAAGTAAATCCCAGTGCATCTCTTTTAACGGCCCTTTGACCCAGGCTGAAGGTAAGACCAGCACGTCGGCACCATCCAGCACAAGCCGCCGTGCCAGCTCAGGAAAACGCACATCGTAACAGGTCATCAGCCCTACTTTCATGCCCGCCACGTCCACCAGAGGTGGAACCTGTTCACCCGCTTCAACGCGCGTTGATTCCTGCATGGCAAAGGCATCGTAGAGATGCAGCTTGCGATACTCTGCCACGAGCTTCCCGTCGCGAATCACCACCAGCACGTTAAAGACTTTATGGTTATTACCGGGTACATGCATTCCCAGGACCGTCGTCAGTCTGGTGCCCTTACTGGCGACCAGCAATTGCGACAGGAATGGTCCATCCAGCGGCTGTGCGGCTTCCAGAATTAAATCGGGGTTTGTGATGTCACTGGCCAGCACCGCCTCAGGCAGGACTAACAGGTCGGCATCAGCACGGCTGGCCTGATCCATCATGCTCAGGCAGGTTGTGGCGTTTTCCTGCCATTCACGCTTAACTGCAAATTGCCCTAGCGCGACTTTCATTATCCCTTCTCCAGCGACGCCGTGTCGCTCTGTGAGCCCAATGGTGAGCCTGTCATCTTACAGAGGCTGTAATGCTTTCACATGATAGCGTGGCGATTCAACATAACCTTCACGGCCATAAAACTGGTTTGCTTTGAGGCGCGAGGCATGACAGTGCACTTCCATGCGATCACAGCCGTGCTGAGCCGCCAGCGCTTCTGCGTGCTGCAGGAGTTTCTGTCCGACGCCTTTGCTACGCTCACCTTCGGCAATGCACACGTAGCTGATGCGAGCAAAATCACCCGCCAGCGCCAGCTGAGGAATAAAATGGAGAGAGATAAATCCCAGCACCTGATTGCCGTGCTCTGCAACCAGCAGCTTTTCATTCGGATCGGTCATCAGTTGAGCAAGGCGTTGCTCAATAAAATGCTCTGTACCGCCATAACCAAGTTCACTTAACAACGCGCTCAACACGAAGCTGTCCTTCGCCTGAGCTGGACGAATATTCATCCTGTCACCTCTTTCTCTGCGATGCGGAGAGTCAGTTATAACCCGAGACGCCGTAAAATGCTGCTCCTGCGAGTTGTTATGATTATGTTACGGGGATTATCTGTGACTCGCTCCGCAGTTTGCCAGTCGTTGTGGCGCTGCAGAATGGGCCTGAGTCCGATGTAGCAGTAGAACCAGGTGCGGCCCGGGTTAAGGCGAGAACGTGATGATGCGAGGGGAAGTACGGTGGGATAAGAGCGAAGCCATTGTGTAAGTGTTCCGCCTGAGGCCGGGCTGAAAACCAACGGTATGGTTGCGTGCAGCCATAAAAAAACCCGCCAGAAGGCGGGTTTTTAGAATTCTGACTGTTAACTTACAGACTGATAACGTTAGCAGCAGATGGGCCTTTTGCGCCGTCAGTGATTTCAAACTCTACACGCTGACCTTCAGCCAGAGTTTTGAAGCCATTGCTCTGGATCGCAGAGAAATGTACGAATACATCTTTGCTGCCATCTTCAGGAGTAATGAAACCGAATCCTTTAGATTCATTAAACCACTTAACGTTACCTTTAATCTTAGACATCTATATTACCTTTACATGAAAAATGGACACTAAACTGTGTCGCCATCTAGTACAGCAATTGCTGAGGGTTTTGTCCAGCCTGAATTGATGAAAAAGTGATAAATATCGCTATTATTTTCCCTTTAGTGACTTATTCAGGGGTTCTGAGGCTTAAAACTGCCAGCGCAGCCAGGCAAAATACACGTTACCGTTGTTGTAAGTACCTGGAATATAAGTCATTTGAAAATTAACCGGCCCATAACCTACTGATGCTAACGGCAATAAAGCCGGCACAGGATAGTATCCCCAGTTATTCCTCGCCGTGATGCCAGCGGTAAAGCCCAAACCATAGTGAAAATTCTGATCCGCCAGTGGTCGCCAGGTTGCTTCCCAGCCATAGCCGCCAAAGGGTTCCCACTTGTTAAAGGAATCTTTAAACGCCATCAGGTAAAGGCCGTGCCAGTTACCTTTCTCATCGTAACGTGAAACCCCACCACCCGCTCCCCAGGGACGTTCGTTATATCTGTGGATATGCTCATCATCATACGTCCAGCGGTTATGCCAGGTGATGGCGGGCACATAAACATCAATGGAGTCAGGCTGTTGCCAGGTTTGCTGGACATTATCAGTGAAAGTGTCCCAGCCCGATTTTATCTGCTGGGTCAGCATGACCGCCTGGAGAGAAAATGAAAAAAATAGCGCCAGTAAGGGCGCTGATAAGCGTGCGATAAAAGACCTGTTCACTTCGGTATTACCTTTATTGTATTGGCTAAATCCAGCGTTCCATACTGAAAACAACAACGTAAAAACCCGCCTGCTGCAGAGAGAGCGAAACCCTTCTGGAGTCTGTTCGGCATGTCGTTATGCTTAACGAGCTAAAGCGTGAGGGATTTTAAAACAGGGAAGATGAACCAGAGCCAAACAACCAGCACTTGCCACATTCTCGCTAAATGAGGTGATTATCCTGCCTTTATTTAATGCCACCAGTTGCGCGCTGTGCCCGCTAAAAAACAAAAAACGGGCGCAATCGGCGCACGAATAAACGCCGTTTAATCACTCGATTAATAAAGAAATAATTAATAGTTTGGGATGTAAATTATTGCATCAGGGACGAACCTGCGTAGACGCGGCTGACGAGCAAAGACGCCAGAGAGATAGCGATGAAGGTAGAACTTACAGGTTTGCAGGCTTACAGGGAAGAGAGTAAATAGCGCGGCTTGATAGGGGTTGTCAGAAATGATTTGGGCACCGTTGAGGTGCCCATAGAATCAGAAAATCAGTTTAAATACCCCTGTCAGGGTCAGTAGTCCCACGATAAAAATAATGGCGATAATCCACAGAATTATTTTCATTTCCTCTCCCTTACCTAAAAAAACATTCCCATAACAGTATAGGCAAGATTTGAGGCTGTGCTTTTTGCTTATTGCGATCTCATCTATCGAAGCAACATTCAGCTTTAATGGTTATTTTCTGTGAGAAGCATCGCATAGCAGGTTTTTACCTGCCTTGCCGCTTCGTTTTGCGGATTAATCCTGGCTAAAATTTATGCGGACAGGACAACTCGTCGGTTTTGACAGTAAAAATGCAAAGCAGGGAGAGACCTTATGAGTAGCATAAATACCAGTATGGGCCGCTATAGCCTCAAGGCAAAATACAGCGGTGATCAAATCAAAGGTTTTTTCGCCATCAATGATGAAGGCGGCACGCAACTTACCCGACAGGAGTTTGCGGTGCACTATCTTGACGATGTGGTTAATAACGTCATTTATCCGGTGACGGGCGGTAACCGTGAAATTGCCCGCGCATTGCGAGAACAGATGGTAAAAGCGGGATTTGAAGATTCAGATTAACAGTACGGGCCGCCGGTCCTGCGCGGCCCTACTGCTTTATGCAGGCACCCTTACACCACGTAGGAAAGCAGTAAGCATCCCACCAAACCACATACCGAAATAATGGTTTCCAGTGCCGACCATGACCGAATAGTTTCGCCAATCGTCAGGTTGAAATACTCTTTAAACAACCAGAAACCGGGGTCATTCACGTGTGAAAAAATCACGCTGCCAGAACCCACAGCGATCACCATTAACTCCGGGCTCGCCCCGCTGATTGCAATTAACGGAGCCACAATCCCCCCTGCGGTAATCGCCGCCACGGTTGCAGAACCCAGGGCAATGCGCAGCACGGCAGCAATAGACCAGGCCATAAACAGCGGCGACAGATTGGTGGCATGCATCATATTGGCAATGTATTTATCTACGCCGCTGTCCACCAGAACCTGCTTGAAGGCACCGCCGCCACCGATAATCAGCAGCATCATCGCGATAATTTTGATGGAGTCGCTTAGCGTATCCATCACCTGTTCCATGCTGCGTCCACGGTTCAGACCAAAAGTGAAAATCGCAATCAGCACGGCAATCAGCGTCGCCATAATGGGATCGCCAAAGAACTCGGCATAAGGCAACAACGCATGGCCTTTGGGCAACACCATTTCGGCTACCGCACGCAGCGCCATCAGGACGACGGGAACAAGGGATGTCCAGACGCTGACGCCAAAGCTGGGCATTTCCGCTTCGCTAAACGTTTTGGGGTTATAAAGCCCTTCTGGAATAGGTTTATCAATCCCTTTCAGGAAACGTGCATAGACTGGCCCGGCGAGAATCACCGTTGGGATGCCCAGTAAGGTTCCAAACAGCAGTGTTTTGCCCATATCGGCATTAAACAGCGTGGCAATTGCCGTGGGGCCGGGATGAGGCGGGAGAAAACCATGGGTCACGGACAATGCCGCCGCCATAGGAACGCCGACAAACAGCAGCGGTACGCGTGCCGATGCGGCAACGCTGAAGACCAGCGGCAGCATCAAGACAAAGCCCACTTCATAGAACAGGGCAAAACCCACAATAAATCCGGTCAGCACCAGTGCCCATTGGATGTGCCTTGTGCCGAACTTGTCGATCAGCGTGGTCGCGATACGTTGCGCGCCACCGCAGTCGGCCAGTAACTTACCGAGCATTGCGCCAAAGCCCATAATCAGCGCCAGGCCGCCCAGCGTCCCACCGACGCCATTTTTAATCGAAAGAATCACTTTGTTGACCGGCATGCCCTGCATGACGCCAACTGCCAGGGCGACTAAAATCAGCGCGATAAAGCCATTGAGTTTAAAGCGAATCATCAGCAGTAACAGTAATGCCACGCCAATCGCCACATAGAGTAATGGCATAATTTTTCTCCACCTGATGCCCTGAATAGTTTCAGTGCCGCTTTGTTATCGTGGTCCCTGAGGACATGTAAAACCGGGGTTCTGCAAGAGTCGTAACATTTTGACAACCCCTGTTACCGATAACATGTTAAGGGTAACATCCTGGTTAAAGCATCACCCCACCGTGGATGAATTTGCGTTTTGCGAAGGCGATCAACTTTTCCTCCCTGCGGAATAAGAAAGTTTCGCGGGGCCGATCGCCGGCTTTTGGTTACACTCAGATTTTAGCGAAGATATAAAAGGATGCGCTGGTGAGTGAGAATCTGAGTGAGCTGTACAGCAATCAACAAACCTTTTTTGGCCGGGGAAGCCTCAATAAGCTGATTCCCCTGCTGGCTGCCCAACCCCAGGCTACCCTGCTCTTTTGCGGTCGTTCATTTTTACAGGGCGAAGCTTACGCCCGGCTCAAATCCACGCTCAACGATCATATTGTCGGTTATGAGATTGTGAATAACGAAGCCTCACCCGGCGATATTGATGCCTGGGTCGCGCGCTGGCGTGGTCATGTTGACAGAGTCGTGGCGGTGGGCGGCGGCAGCGTTCTGGATGCCGCTAAGGCTTTTAGCGCCATGATTCAGCATCCGTTACCGACAGCACGCTATCTGGAAAAGGTCGGGGATACGGCGGTCAGTGCCATCACATTGCCCCTGATTGCGGTCCCTACCACGGCGGGCACCGGCAGTGAAGTTACGCAAAACGCCGTTGTTACGGATCAGCGGGATATTCAGATCAAAGCGTCGCTGCGTCATCCGGTATTTGTGCCACAGGTCGCCATCCTCGATCCCGATTTGCTGAAAGGCGCCCCCGACAAGGTGCTGGCTACCTGCGGAATCGACGCATTTACCCACCTGTTCGAAGCCTATTTGTCCAACAAGGGCAACCTCTTTACCCGCCAGTTAGCCCTCACCGGATTGCGTCAGTTCATTCAGGGCTGGCCTGCGCAAAATCAGCAAGATGAGGCTGGCGATCGCGCGCGTGAGGCGATGATGATGGCGTCCTGGCTGGGCGGGATTAGCCTGAGCAGCGCGGGGCTGGGCGTCATTCACGGGATTGCGGGCGAACTGGGCGCGATTAAGCCCTTCCACCACGGTGAAGTATGCGGAAGACTGCTCTTTACGTTTCTGGATCATCTGGCAGACAGTCAGCACCCGCAACAGTGTCAGTTGATGGCCGACATGCATCAACAGCTTTTTGACGCGCACACCGATTCTCCGGCGCACTACCTGAAAGCCTGGCTACAGCGTTCAGCCATTACGGCTTTCTGGCAGGACGGTCCAGCGCTCAGCCCGTCTGACATCGACTGGGTACTGGCCCGGGCTAACAGTAAAAACAGCCTGGTGAGTTACAGCAAAGATGAAATGCGCGACATGATGGTTCGTGCCTGGCCGGTTAGCGCATAGTCCTTATGCGGGCTTATCTACCGCCCGCACAGTTGACTCCCGGTATTTGTAGCCTGGTGCTCGTCACTATGCCTGCGTAAAGGGCGGTTCGCCTGCCAGCATCTGCTCAATGACCTGTAACACACCTTCATCATTGTTGGCAGGTGCCAGGAAACGCGCGGTCTCTTTTACCCGCTGCGGGGCATTGCTCATAGCGAAACTGAAGCCGGACTGCTCCAGCATCTCCAGATCGTTGCCGCCGTCACCGAATGCCAGCACCCGATCGTGAGAAATGCCCCAGCGCTGCGCCAGCAGGTTCAGGCCGTTTGCTTTGTGCTGACCAGGAACGATTAAATCTACCGAACCGTGACCGCTGGAAGTGGCCGCCGCCGCACCTTGATGCAGGCGCTGAATATCTGCCATCAGGGGTTCCACATAATCGTCTGACAGATTAAGCGCAAACTTAAGTATCTTGTCCCCGGCAACCTCATCAAGAGAACGAATGGGTCGGAGGCGATGGCAATAATGTCGCATCTTGACCAGCCACTTCTCATCCATTCCTTCAAAATAATAGGCGCTGTCACGCCCGCAAAGCAGATAGCGCAGGTCGGGATAGTGACCATTCTTTAACGTATCCAGTACCGCATCTATGTCATCACGCGTAAACGCGCCACAGAACAGCTCCTCATCACGATCGATAATTAATGCGCCGTTTTCTGCCACAAAGGCGATCTCGCTGGCGATTTCAGGAAAAAACGATCGGAGTTGGTGATACTGGTTACCACTGGCAACGACAAATTTGATATTTCGCTGAGTGAGCTGGTGGTAACAGGCGAGGAAACGCGAGCGGTTGTACTGTTTTTTGTCATCCAGAAATGTGCCATCCATATCAACAGCCACCATCTTAACCGTGGTCATCAGAACTCCTTAGCCGGTAAACGTTCAGAATTTACTGTCAGAATAGCCTGGTAACGGGCAACAGGGTGCACAAAAAAAAGGGATGGCCGATGCCATCCCTGTGTCTCTACTGAAAGGCGTTATTCAGTATCAGTGAGGTAATAATGCCGGTGGCGGCGGCAATCAGCACATAGTTACCGTCAATGTCGGCCCAGTGCTGGCCCGGAGGCGGTTCTCTCAGGCCGCGCTCACGCCAGTCGTCAATACGGTAATCCTCGCCACAATATTCCCGTGGAGCCGGGCCGCCACGGCGGAACTCATGACCACGCCAGGCAAAACGATCCGGGTGATAGTCACGGCGCACATCGGGCGGTGGCGGTCCGCCAGGGCCTGGCCGACGGCCGGGAGGCCCATCGCGATCGAGGCCGGGCGGGCCGTCGCCGTCGGGACCGCGACCGGGGTGATGCCACGGCCCGTCGGGTCCACCTGGGCCGCCTGGCCCTTGTGCCAGAGCGGAACTGCTGTACATCGTGCTGTATGCTAAAAGGGCGATAATCAAACCAGATTTTATTTTTTTCATGGTACTGCCTCCAGTGGTAACGGCGCTTACGCACCGTTGCCACTACTATTGTCGCGGCAGCAAAAAATAAGAATCACCAAAACTCTTAAAAGTCAGCGCCTGTAAACCAGCGCGGTCTGGCCTTCATCCTTTCGTCAGGCATGCAGTAAACCGCGTGAAACAGAGATACCGTATTGATGACATAACAGACTGCGGGTATTAAGGAAATCAGGGCAGGCGTGACATAAAAGCCAATAAAAAATAAAGCCCCGATCCGCAGATCGGGAAGTCGTCTTTAAAACCAGTTAACTGGAAAATGCCCCTTAATATGCATCAGGGAAAAGCAAAGCAGACAACACCACATCACCAGTGTCGCGATGAAATAATAACGCTGCGTTAGTGACAGTTCGATGAAAAATGGCACGCTTATTTTTAACAAGGCGCTTTATCGTTAAGAAAAATAACCCAGTGCAGATGACTGACAGACAAGCTAAAGCGGTTAATACCGTGGTCTGCGCCATCAAGGTCAGGCGTCATTCGCGCCTGACCTTGATGAGAATTACGGGTAACTCAACAGCACAGGCGCGTCCGGTAATTTTGTAAACTGCCGGATGATCTGATGGTAATCCGCAACCGGATCGAGCTGACTAAACTGTTTTGGGTAGAGGTCTTTGGCCAGAATCTCCATCCCGATAATGTTGTAAGGATGGTTATAAAAGTGGTGATAAATACCGTACGTGCGTCCCTGTTTGACCGGCTCTATTTGCGACAAGCCGGTGCGCTTTAATAAAGTCGTAAAGGTTGCCGCCACGTCTTTCCTGTCCGCCCCGTAACCAAATGGCAGCACATTGCTGTTTGGACGTTTTGAGCCGGTCATGATGTAAACATCCGGTTTCATGGCGATGATTTTTTCCAGGGAAACAAAGCCAGCGTTACCCGGCAGCAACGCTGATCCGATATTTTTGCCGCCTACCGCTTCAACCAGTCCACCCCAACCGCTATGGCTATGGGTAAAGCAGCAACTGTCGCTGTTACCGGCTATCGGCTCAATAAAAACGGTGGGTTTGGTTTTTACCTGGTCAATGCCCTTCTGCAGGTTCTGCCAGTGCTGCTGATAAAAATCGGTGTAAGCCTTCGCCTCGGCTTCGCGGTTCAGCACTTTACCCAGCAGGGTAATCCCGGGCACGGTGTTTTCTTTAGGATGCAGTTCGTAGTCAACAAACACGACCGGGATATTCAGGCTTTTGAGCGTGGTCAGAACACCAGACTGCATAAGAGCAGGTTTAGCACGTAACTGCGCAATCATCATGTCCGGCTTTTTAGCCAGTACGCTTTCAAGATTCACCTGCCCCTGATCGTTGAACCCCATATCCACAATGTTTTCAGCCTGTGGCCAGGTTTTCTTCAGAAGCGCCCAGGTTTGCGTGTCCTGTTTTTTGGGCAGGTTGTTCCATGCCACAACACGTTTAAAAGGATCGTTACGATCCAGCAGCGCCAGTGCCATGATATCTCGCCCATCCTGTAAAATGATGTGCTGAGGCTCTTTCTGCAGCGTAATAGTCTGCCCATCCACATCCGTGACGGTCAGAGGATAGGTGGTCGCCGAGCAAACCGCTGACGCCAGCAACGTTGCTGCAAAAATACCGAATTTCATGTTTGTTAACCCTGTTAAGAAATAAGAATTATTCTCGTTAACTTTAACATGCTAATTCGTAACAAATATAAACCTTTGTTTAATGAATACGTCTGAGCCCTCGCCTCAGCTTGAGACCGCCCCGGCTAAAGACAGGACGGCACGCCGGAAGCGTCGACGATCAGGCCTTGAGGAGCGAATAGAAAATAGCAGAAATGGCAATCAGGCCCGCGACCATCACAATTCTGGTGCCTGGCATGATGCCAACCCAGGCGACGCTGTCAGCGAGACGGGCGAGATGTCCCGCCCGTTTTTTTATCAGTGCGACTTAGCCTGTGCGTAGGCCGCGTCCAGATCCAGTCGCTGCCAGAACGCCTGGTCCGCCCCCGGTCCACCCAGTGGATAACCGGCGGATAATGCACTTTTCACCATCAGCTCACGTCGCTGCTTTACTGACAGATGCGGCAAAGCCGTTTCCAGCAATACTTCTGCGCCATCCGGCACCGTGAATCTGGCTTTGTTGTCTGCCAGCTTCGGCAGGTTATAGCTCATCGTGAAGCGATAAAACGGCTTCATGCTGCCTGTGCCGTAGGGATCATCACTACCGGCGGGTTTTGCGCACGCCGCTACGGTTGTTCCACACTCTTTTTCCAGCGCGCTGCGCAGTTGCTGGCGGGCATCATTGAATAACGCGCGATAAGCGGCATCGTTCAGATAATGTGCAACGTTATATTGCGCCACCATGCGTGAACCCATTACATCGAGCGGATAGTGCACACCCAGAACCAGTCGCGAATAGCCGTAGCGTGCGCCGCGCTGGAGTAAGGCTTCAAACCGCTCCGGGACCATCTCGGCTAACAACAACGCATCGGTATAACCCGTATTGGTGTGTCCGCTGGGGAACGAACCGCCATCGGCAGTGTAAGGATGATTGTCTTTGATCACCGTATCATCCGGCACCAGATGAATCGTATTGCCTGTGTGCAGGAAAGGACGCGGATAGTTAAAGTGTTTTTTCGCCGCACCGGTGCTGACTTCACTGGCTTTGATCAGGGCCGCCGCCTTGTTAATCTCGCCTTTATCATAGGCCGCCAGAAAGGCTTTACCTAAACGAGGTCCCAATGCGTCGGCAAGAAAATAGAGGTAGCTGATTCCTTCTGCGTCTGCCAGCGCCTGATGGCGTTCGCCCTGGGTTGCATTGAGGTTGATTGATGTAACCGTGGCCCGATTGGCTTCCAGAACCTTATCCGGCAGCGTGCTGAATCCTGACAACAGCGCAATGCCCGCCTTCTGCAACGCATCACTCTGGAAATCATAACCACTGGCTTTTAGCCACTGATAGTCGGCAATGCTGTCACTCTGCTTAGCCTGCTTAAGCTGATCGCGACTGAGCGCTGGCGCGCCCTTTTGTATCGCCGCCCGCTCTGCGGTCAGCGCCTGTAATTCAAGTGCGTTAAATGCCGGACTGGACGATCCCTGTGACGTTTGATTCGCCAGTGCACTGGCCTCGGACAACGTCATTGCCTGTGCCTGTTGCGCCACCAGCAGTGCTACCGCAATCAGGGTGAATTTCATTTTCATTATTATTCCTTTGGTCTCTGATTATCTCTGATCTTGCCGGATTTCACGCTAGCATTGCCGTATGACAGTTTTATTTCAGCCGTTCTGCCAGGAGTTTACCCTGGGTTTACTTTATTCCTCAAATAAACCGCCGATCGTTGGCGGCAAAAACGGCCGAACCCGCTACGCTAAGGTAGGACTGGCAGATGTTATCAACAAATAACAAGGTATTACCTGACTGTGGTATTAAAGGGCCTGCTTATGGCATCGGGCGCTTTGCCGCAGAAATGCCGTCTGGCGATGATTAAAAACAGAATTGATCGTTGATTACCGATGCAACATTCATACACTCTCGGGTTGCGAATGCCCGCATCGGCATGCGTGCTTATCAAGGGATGTTTACATGAGGTTATCCAATGCGCTTTAAAGGACTTACTGTCGGGTTTTTCCTTCTGATTTTGGCAATGACTACCGTTGCCTTTTTCGAGGTACTATCGCCCTACTTCTCTGCCATTTTGTGGGCAGCGGTGCTGGCTGTGATCTTCCATCCGCTTAAAACGTTTTTGCGTGGCAAGCTGGGCGATCGTAACGGTATTGCCGCGCTGCTGACGCTGTTTTGCATCTGCCTCATCGTCTTTACCCCGTTAGCGATCATCGCCTCATCGATGGTGGTGGAGGTGAACACGGTTTATCACAAACTGCAGACCAACTCCGCCCAGTTCCCTGTCGTCTTCGCCGATCTGTTACAGCATTTACCGGGCTGGGCCAAACACTACCTGGCTGAAAATAACCTGGACAATGCCACGCAGATTCAGCAAAAGCTGTCGGCATTTGCCCTTAAAGGTGGCCAGTACCTGGCGGGCAGCGCGTTTATCATCGGTAAAGGCACGTTCAGCTTTACCGTTGGCTTCGGTATCATGCTTTATCTGCTGTTCTTCCTGCTGAAGGATGGTTCCTATCTGGTGCATCTGATTCTGGAAGCGCTACCGCTGTCCACCTACGTTAAACATCATCTGTTTATGAAGTTTGCCGCCGTATCGCGTGCAACCGTCAAAGGTACGGTGGTCGTTGGCGTGGTACAGGGGATTCTGGGCGGTCTGGCCTTCTGGTTTACCGGCATTGACGGCAGTCTGCTGTGGGGTGCATTGATGGGCTTCCTGTCACTGGTTCCTGCCGTTGGTTCCGCCATCATCTGGGTGCCGGCCACGATCTTCTTCTTTGCCACCGGTGCACTGTGGAAAGGCTTGTTCCTCGTCGGCTTCTTTGTGGTGATTGTCGGTCTGGTGGATAACATCCTGCGCCCGTTGCTGGTGGGCAAAGACACCAAAATGCCCGACTACATGATTTTGATTACGACGCTGGGCGGCATGGAAATCTATGGGATCAATGGCTTTGTGATTGGTCCGGTGATTGCCGCCCTGTTTATTGCCTGCTGGAATTTGCTGTCCGGACGCGATAACCGTGAAAACATCGAAGAGATCGATGAAGAGTTTATCGAAGAAGGGAAAAAACAGTCTGATACCGCACAACAGGACGCGGCAGATGCAGAAACCGCGAAGGCTGAGTCATCAAGTGCTAAAACGGAAGCCGCAAAGGCCAGGTCATCAGAGCCGAAAACGCTGCCGGCCCAGCCAGAATAAAAACAGGTCATAAAAAAACCCACCAACGGTGGGTTTTCTCATAGTAAAGCGGCTTAGTTAGTCGCTTTATTTTTCAGGTCTTCAGCACCCTGCTTGGTTTTATCCCAGCCTTTCTCGGTGCCTTCTTTCGTTTTGTGCCAGCCTTTCTGGGTGCTTTCAGAGATTTTGCTGGAGGTCGAATTACTCTTACCTTCCGCGGCGTGCTCAGACTTCAGCTTCAGCTCTTCGCCTTTGTGCTCGGTCTGATGCAGTTTTTCTTTCGCGGTATCTGCGCCTTTATGCGCTTCAGCGACAGTTTCATCCGTTGTGGTAGCAGCGAAAACTGGCGAGGCCAGTAAAACAGCAGACAGTGCAATAATTGCTTTCTTCATCGTAATTCCCTCTTGTGTGAAATTTGTCGTCTTACGTGATTATCCTGGCACAGGAGACCAAAGAACGATTTAAGAATAGACCTGAAATGAAATATGGCTAACCTGACTGGTTAAAAGTCCATCAGCCAGATAATCTTTTTCTACCACAAGTCCAGTTGCGGGCTGTCCGGCAAACACGATGTTGTGTTTGCCCTGGTTTTGCGCGCACGCGGTGCCGGAGCAGGTTGCGTCATTGCCCTGTGTATCCAGTGCATGATCACCGCCACCACATAAGCCTGTTGTTTATCGTCCAGCGCCTGATGCTGGGCGATACCGTGCCATTTCGCCAGACAGCCACGGCAGCAGGTCGCCGTGGCATGCTGAGCGATAAAAACCGGATGCCCGCGCATCGGCGTTTGCTTGCCGTCGTTCTGGGGAGCCATGGCAGACAGTCGTTGCTGAACAAACGCAGCCGCATGCGCCGCCACATCGGCTTCGCCCTTTGTCAGGCAGTAATCATATTCATTCCGCCCCAGACGGAAGCGCTGACGGAAAGGGGATTGGGCTAATCGCTGAAAAAGCACGTCGAAAGTCTTCATCGCAGAGTCATCGACCGGATCAGCTTTTTCTGCCTGACAGATAGCGAACGCCCCGATCACCAAACGTCTCGCGGTGCGGCTGCCCTGCCTGCAGATGAAAGACATCGCCTTCCCGATAGGTGGCAGCCTGATTTTCTGTGTACAGGGTGATATCACCACTCAGGATCAGTGCCATTGCCTCAAACGGGTGCTCATGGTGATCCAGTTCGCTGTTTGCCCCCCGCTCTACCATCACCGGCTCTGCAAAGCCTTTTTCTGCCAACAGGCTTCTAAATTGTTGTTCTGTCATCGTTGCTCCCATGAGTCGTGCCGTTTCTGGCAGTGTAGACAACCTCGACCCAGTTTGTCAGGTTCCCCTGCCGTGCTGCACTTACGTAAAGTAGCGCAAGCAAGGTTGTAACGGATAATCCCGCATGTTTACTTTCTGGTTACTTCATCATTATTACTTCATCAAAAAATGGACGAAGCATGTCGCAAAGGGTAAAGACAGCGTTACTTTTGATCAACCAACGCTCACGTAAAGGTCGTATTGATGCCACTCGCGCCACGCAGTTGCTGCAGCAATCCGGTTTTACCCTGCTGCAACCCGATCCTGACGACAGCCGCAGCTACACCGAGCTTATCATCGCGTATGCCCATCGTGTTGAGCTGGTGATCGTCGGCGGGGGCGACGGCACATTAAATGCCGCAGCATCAGGCCTGTTGCTAACCGGTTTACCTCTGGGCATTTTACCCCTGGGCACCGCCAACGATTTTGCCCGTACGCTCGGGATTCCGCCTCAACTGGAGCAGGCTGTCAGCATCATTAGCCAGGGACAGACCCGTTTTGTTGACCTGGGCGAGGTAAACGATCACCTGTTCCTGAACGTATCCAGCATTGGTTTCTCGGCGGAGCTGGCGCGCAATCTCACCGCCCAGGCCAAAAAGCGTTGGGGCGTTCTGGGCTATGCCTTTGCCGCACTGCGTATTCTGCGGCAAAGCCGGCCCTTTAGGGCGACCTTACATCATGAGGGAGAGGCTATCGCGATCAAAACCGTGCAGGTTTCAGTTGGCAACGGCCGTTTCTATGGCGGCGGTATGACCGTTGAGCAAAGCGCGGCACCGGATGACGGGCTACTGGATGTTTACAGCCTTGAACTGAAAAGAAGCTGGCATTTGCTGGCGCTGTTCCCCGCTCTGCGTCGCGGGACACATGGCCGCTGGCGTAACGTTCGCGCCTTTAGCACCACGGCACTGACGCTGCATACACGCCGCCCGCACTCCATTAATGCCGATGGCGAGATTATTGGGCAAACGCCCGCCCACTTTCGCCTTATCAATAATGCGCTTAAGGTGCTGGCTCCCGAACACCGGCATCCTTAACGGACCACATCAGCAGGCTGAGGCTTGAGCATGGCGGCCAGCGCCAGGCTCATCAGCCCCAGACCGATCAGCACCAGAAAATAGTAGTTCAGCGCATGCCAGAGCCAGATGCCCGCCACGCCGCCCGCCAGAAAAGCAAGAATGGTATAGGTATGCAGACGCAGGCGCTCCAGATAGAGCGGCGCATCTTTGGGGGATTCTTTGCGCCGCAGCACATCGAACAGCATGGCGAGTTCGATACCGATATCTGTGGAGGTACCGGACACGTGCGTAGTTCTGACGCGCGCATTGGAGATGCGCGTGACGACCGCATTTTGAAGCCCCATCAAAAAACTCAGGCTCAGGATAAGCAGGACGCCTGACGCGGCAATGGGGAAGCGGGCTTCAATCACGCCCAGCGCCACCAACGCAATGCCCTCTATCAGGATATTCACCGCGTAAATCGTGCGAATTTTGCGTCTGCGCCCGGCATTGATAATCATTGTGGAAACGAGCGCCCCCACAATGAACATACAAAGGATAAACAGGAAAAAGAGGCCGCTGTGGAGGTTTGCCTTCGCCAGAAAATCGGACAGCGAAGAGACATTGCCGGTCATATTGGCGGAAAAGAATCCCACAATTTCAAATGCTGCGGTGTTTAACGCGCCCGCCACGGCGGCAAGGGTGCAGGCGAGACGGCTGTCAGCGATATACGTCCGTTCGGTTTCCGTGCTGATTAGCATAATGCCCACTCTGCAAGACAATCCACTTTGGTTCGCCGATTTTACGCCAGTCGCCGGTGGTCGGGAAGAAACGGCAGGACAATTTTTTTAGGCGGTCTGGGTGAGGCGAGGTTGAGGCCAGCGGATTAATGATGACCACTGGCCTGACGGGATGTCAAAGCCGGATTTTCTTTAATCCTTCCAGCGCCAGCCGCAGATAATCTCGTGGACAGCCGAGATTTAACCGGATGAATCCCTTACCCTGCGGCCCAAACTGGTAGCCCATGGAGGGGGCAATCCCTGCGGTATGCATCATTACCGCTCTGAGCTGCTGGTCATCCAGTCCTGCCCCATTGCAGTCAATCCACAGCAGATAGGTTGCTTCAGCGGGCATAACCCTTGCCCAGGGCAGATGCTCTGCCACCTGTTCGGCAAACCACGCGCGATTTGCGGCAATACAGATAAGCAATTGATTAAGCCAGTCAGCACCTGACTGCCAGGCCGCCGTTGAGGCGCATAATGCCAGGGCATTAAACACGTCAAGGCCATGGGCGTTGAGACGCGCAGCAAACCTGTCACGTATCTGCGCATCGGGAATGACAAAGTTTGAGAGCCGTAACGAGGAAAGGCCAAACGTTTTACTGGCAGAAGTGGCCGAGATAACCCGGCTATGCCAGCGAGCGCCAAGATGTAAAACTGAGGTAAATTGGTGGCCCGGTAACACCAAATCCGCCCAGATTTCATCTGATAATAATATAACGTTGTAAGCCTCACACAGCGTCAGCAACTGGCATAACTCTGCTTTGCGCCAGCAGCGTCCCGTAGGATTATGCGGATTACACAGAATCATTAAAGGTGGCCGATGCTGTTTAAACAGCGACTCAAGGTGCTCGAAATCCATGAGGTATTCTGATTCTCCCGTCTTGATTAACGGGTTATTCAGTAACTGACGATGATTCAGACTAATAATTTTCTCGAACGAGCCATAAAAGGGCCCCTGAACCACTACACCATCTTGTTCATTGCTGAGCATCTGTACCAGTAGAGATAATCCGGGAACCACGCCTTCCGTAGTGCATATCCACTCCTGCTTCAGATGAAGATGGTGTCGGGTTGCGTACCAGTTAAGCATTGCGTCAAAGTAAGTCTGATCACGGTCGCTGTATCCAAACACACCATGCTGGCAACGTTGCACCAGCGCATTAATGACCTGCGGCGGAGCAGCAAAATCCATATCTGAAACCCACATAGGAAGCATTTCTTCAGCGTCTTCACCAAGATGTTTTGCGGCAAAGTCCCACTTCACTGAACCTGTATTTCGCCGGTTTATTATTTGGTTAAATGGCATCACTATTCTCCTTTTTTGCCTCAGTATCGCCAGTTGATGGACCAGCCAGCCTGGCAATACCTATCCCGGTAAAACCATAAAACAGCGCGAAAAAGAGAGCGGAATAACACTGAACAGCCCAAGGCAGTAGCTCTAACGTACTTACCCCGAGGGTGGTCGCCATGTAAACGCCGGCAGATGTCCAGGGCAGCAAAGGCTCTATTACGGTGCCAGCATCCTCGATGGTTCTGGACAGGTTTTTAGTATCCAACGCCATTTTACGGTAGGCATCTTTGAACAGTTCAGCGGGTACCAGTAAAGCCAATTTTCCATCACTCGTGGCCCCGGTAACCAAAATGGTGGTGGCAATGGTGGCTGCAATTAAATGACCAACAGAATGAATCACCGTCAACAAACGTGTAATGATGACCGTTAACGCCCCCGTTAATGTCAGCGCCCCCGCAAAGGAGAAGGCGCAAAAGACCAGCAGAATAGTAGACATCATCGACAACATCCCCCCACGCTCAAGTAATCGGGGAACATCAGCAACGATAAGTGAATGGTCAGTTGAAAACATGTTCATCGCAAAGCCCCCCATGAACGCATCCAGTCCCTGTTTGAGACTAAATCCCTGGAATATCACCCCGAGAACAACGGCCAGCAAACAGGCGCTCAGCATTAAAGGGATAACTGGCATCTTGCGAATTGCCCCCCATAAAACCACTATCGGAGGAATGATTAACAACAAATTGAAACTATAATAGTTCTCCAACGTATTAATAATATCCGCCACCCGCTGCGGGGTAGCGATTTCACTCGTTATGCCACTGTGTCCAGCGATCAGGTAAACAATGGCAGCGAGAATAAAGGCAGGGATCGTCGTCCAGAGCAAATGCTGAATATGCTCAAATAAAGTCGTTTCCGCTACGATGGCGGCAAAATTAGTTGAATCAGATAGCGGAGAGATTTTATCGCCAAAATAGGCACCTGAAACCACCGCGCCAGCAGCAGCGCCCAAAGACACATCCAGGCCAGCGGCTACCCCCATAAGTGCCACCCCTACCGTTCCGGCTGAGCCCCATGAAGTTCCGGTGCAGACCGACACCACGCTGGTCAGAAAAAATGCGGCAATAAGGATGTATTGCGGGCTAATAAGTTTCAGCCCCCAATAAACCATATAAGGAATCGTACCGCTAAACATCCAGGTCCCTATTAATCCACCTACACAGATTAAAATCAGAATAACCGGCATCGCCTTAGCCAGCTTATCAACGACAGAGTTGATAATGTCTTCCCATCCGTAACCTTGCCATAAGGCTATAGCAGCAGTGATTGCAGCAGAAAAAAGAAGTAAAGGTTCAATCCTTAATCCCATGACGCCATAACCAATAATCAGTAATGTAAGCATCGACACTATTGGAATTAAAGCCAGGCCAAAGGTTAGCGTCTTCCTGGGTTGCGTTACGTTCATATTAACTCTCCAGATAAGAAAGGAGACTTTAGATTAAAGACGTTAAGCCGAAATAAACGTGATGGCGGCAAGCACCCCATGTAAGCGCTTACATGAGATTAAAAGTCGAGATGTAAATCACATATTTAGGCTTAATTCAGGGATATGTCACAAACAGACTGACGGCGCACCAGCCTGGCGGTAAAGGCATTCATGACCGGCTTGACCGTCAGTTGTTGGCTATAACGAATAGCCAGTAATGCTGCACGGCGGGCCATTGATTCAATCGGATAATGCATCGTGGTCAGCGCCGGATATAAGTATCGGGCAAGTGCCACATCGTCAAATCCCATCACCGACATCTGACCCGGCAATAACCAGCCTTCCTGATGCAATATCCGCAAAATACCGGCAGCCATAACATCATTGAAGGTAAATACAGCAGTGAACGGGACGTGGCTATTTAACAAATGATATCCGGCCTGCTCTCCCCCTTTCTCTGTAAAAGGCGCGCTGATGATCCACTCTTTTTCAGGTGTGATGCCTTGCCTGTTCATGGCATCAATATAGCCATTAAGCCTTTCCTGCCGATCCGTAATAGGAATATCACTGGTCACGCACGCGATAAAGCGATGTCCTTTGTCAAGAAGATACTGAGTCGCGGTTAGCGCAGCCTGGTAGTTTTCAAGCCAGACACAACGATGCGAAAATGCGGCGATATAACGATTAAGTATTATTAATGCGGGAAAGTGCGCGCTATAGCGAATCAACTCTGCGTCGCTTAGCTGGCTGGCATGCACCACCATCGCTTCACAACCCTGGTTGATTAAAAAATCCAGACCGGCTTTTTCTTTTCTGGCATCGTGTCCGCCACTGCAAACTAATAGTTTGTAATCATGCTTGCGCGCAACAGCTTCAACACCTTTAGCAAGATGAGCAAAGAAGGGATCTGCCAGATTTCCCGTTAATAACCCCAGCATTTTGCCACTGCGTCTGGCCAGTGCCAGTGCCGCTGCATTGCGTCGATAGTTGAGTTCACGCATGGCTTTTTCCACACGTTCACGCGTCACAGGTTCAACCCAGGCCGTCTGATTTATAACCCGGGATACCGTAGCGGTAGAAACACCGGCCAGCCGGGCAACATCATTGATTGTCGGCATTGCGCTTTCCAAATGTTGTCCTGAATACATCCAGTCTGAAACCGATGCCGCTATCCGTTAAGACAGCACTGTGTATATCCCAAGGCAGAGGAGAATTGGAATCGCTGCCAGGCTGCCTCAGACAGCAGGCTGGCAGTCAACTACACCGTTTTCAGCATGTTTATAACCGATCGCGCATTGGATGCGCTGGTTGCCAGCACATCAATAACCCCAGTACGCAATGCACCCAGTATGGCGGTTGCTTTGGTACTCTCTGAGGCGATAGCGATTACGCAGGGAATAGCACGTAATTGTTCAAGACTCAGGCCAATAACCCGATCATTCATTACTGTATCAACCGGTTTGCCCTGGATATTGAAGAAACTGTAACCGGCAAGATCGCCCACTACACCTTGCTGCTGGCGCGCACTGGCAATTTCCTGCGGAGAAAACCAGCCCAACTGCACCATAAAACTGTTTTCATTCATATCGCCCAAACCAATCAAAGCGACATCAGCTTTACTTGCCTGCTCCAGCGTGGCTTTAATCAGTCGGTTCTGCATAAATGCTGTCCGCAGCGCAGGGGTTTCTACATAAGCAGGTGCATACAGCGTTTCACTGAAACCATTGAATTTTCTCGCCAGATTTCGGCTGATGTGGTCAGCATCAATCAGCTGATTGTCACGTTTGGTGCCGCCAATCCCACAAATAAAACGGCAGTGGCGTTCAGGAAAGATGCCTACATGATTAGCCACAGCGGCGACATTGCGGCCCTGCCCAACCGTTACAGTCATATCATTTTTTAGCACGCCCGCCAGATAATTACTCACCAGCGCGGCGACCTGCTGACGTTGTTCATCTTCGTCATGATGATCCAGCGCAACCAGCGCCCGTTTTATCGCAAAATGTGAGATAAGTTGCTGTTCTATCTGGGAACTGAATACCGGATGATACTTCACATTAATCTCAACAATTCCTTCCAGGCGGGCTTTTTTAAGCAAGCGACCCACTTTTACCCTGGAGATGCCAAACCGGCGGGCGATCTCTTCCTGTGTTAGTTCCTGATCGTAATAAGCAACGGCTATTTCGGTCAGCATTGCATAGTCTGAGTCTTGTTCAGTCATCACGGGCTATTTCCATATCTTATTTGTTTGTAATACTACTTTGACTTCACAATAAATTCCTGTACTACACGCTGAACAATGCTGCAATATCCACCCGCATCCCAAGCCGCGCGACCAATAAAAAGCCCATCTATTTCCGGCTGCTGCAAAAGCGCCACCGAATTTTCCAGATTAACACTACCACCGTATAACAGGGGAACACGTTGCCCGACGTCATAACCAAAAGACTCACACAATGTGAGTCGTAATATCTCATGTATTTCACCTGCCTGCTGTGGCGTTGCAGGTGTGCCATGCTCGCCTATCGCCCATACCGGTTCATAGGCTATCAACGTCCTTAGCGCCTGCTGTGGGGTAAGATTGTGTAGCGCAATTTTCATCTGGCGTACTACTGTTTCACGTGAAACCTGCCAACGCTTTTCATCTGCAGAATCGCCAATACAGATAAGCGGCCTTAATCCATGTTGCAAGGCGCGCTGTACCTTCAGATTAATAGTCCCATCCGTTTCATTAAAGGCAGCCCGGCGTTCAGAATGTCCCAGTTCCACCATGTCAGCCCCCGCCTCAGTGAGCATCGCAGCCGATATTTCTCCAGTCCATGCACCCTCTTCCGCTTCGTGCATGTTCTGCGCACCTGTCAGGCAGGGCAGTTTATGGTGCTGCATAAAATCACTTACTGCATGCAGGACGGTAAATGGCGGAATAACAAAGGGTTGGAGTGAGGGATGCATGATCTCAGGGAGCTGCGCCGCAAGGGTTTCACACCACAATCTGGCCTGCGATAGCGACTTGTTCATTTTCCAGCTGGTTCCTAACCAAACAGGCTTCATCGATATTCTCCATAGGGTTGAAGGTTAAATGTCTTCTCCCCACAAGACTGTTCTTTTTCTCATCAACTGATCATATGTTAGATCACAAATTTTGATTAAATAATTTCACCATCACTTTAATGTGACAAAAATCACTAATAACCACCTTTCCATCGGGTAAGTTTCTGTTCATATGTTTACAACATGTTCATTTGAACAAACCGATGATTCACTATGAGAGGTAACTAATGTCGCATGAGAAAAAACCCGTTGTCGCTATTACGCTTGGTGATCCTGCCGGAATTGGCCCGGAAATAACTGTCGCCACCATGATGGACAAAGGCGTCTACGAGGAGTGCAAACCGTTTTTGATTGGTTCCGTACCGATTATCACACGCGCAATGAAAATAATGGGGTGCGACTTCGCCATTCATCCCATCTCCAGCCCGGATGATGCACTGTTCCGCTGGGGAACGTTGGATGTACTTGAAACAGGTGACTACGATTGCGACAGCATTGAGTGGGGTAAGGTACAGCAACTGGCTGGCCAGATGTCACTGGACTACGTCATGAAATCGATAGATCTGGGCATGGCGGGCAAAATAGATGTGGTGTCAACAGCACCGATTCACAAAGAAGCCATCAAGCTGGCCGGATGCAAATTACCCGGACACACCGAGATTTATCAGGTTGAAACCCGGTCGGATTATGGCCTGACCATGTTTCACGTCCAGAATCTGCGGGTCTTTTTTGTCAGCCGTCATATGCCGCTGAAAGAAGCCTGTGATTATGCCAATAAAGAACGCGTTCTGGCCTGTGTGCAACAAATCCATCATGAATTCACGGCACTCAATATTCAACACCCGCGCATCGCGGTCGCAGCACTTAATCCCCATGCTTCTGATAATGGGTTGTTTGGTCATGAAGAAGCGGACAACTTAATCCCGGCGGTACAGGCGGCGCAGGCAATCGGCATTAATGCCATCGGGCCCGTACCCGCAGATTCCGTATTCCATCTGGGTAAGCAAGGCCGTTACGACGCCATTCTCTCGCTGTATCACGATCAGGGTCATATCGCCTGTAAGACGCTCGACTTTGAACGTTCAATCACTATTACCTTTGGCCTGCCTTTCATGCGCAGTTCTGTGGACCACGGAACTGCTTTTGATATTGCCGGCACCGGTAAAGCAGGCACCGTCAGCATGATTGAGTCCACTTTAGTTTCCGCGCGTTATTGGAAAATGAAAAATCAATAAACGCGGAGGCAGGCAGAGAATGAGGACAGAGAAATGGAAAAACATCTGTTAATCGGTAAAGGCAGTAAAGGCTGGGGTGGCCCGCTAACGATTCCATCAGGCCAGAATAAAAAAATTGCTTATATCACCGGAGGCATGTGTCCCCCGGTAGTCGAGCGACTGTGCGAACTAACCGGTTGGCCTGCCGTTGACGTGTTTAAGCATGGTGAACCACCCGAGGATGAGATCGGTGTCATGGTTATAGACTGTGGCGGGACCTTACGTTGCGGGCTTTATCCAAAACGCGGTATTCCCACGATTAATTTACATCCTACCGGTAAAAGCGGACCGCTGGCTGAGTTTATCCATGAGGAGATCTATGTCTCTGGCGTAACCCCAGCCTGCATCGAAATGGTCTGGCCACAGGGTGAAGGTGGCAAGCTAGGGATCGTCGCCGACGATCTTACCGGCGCGACAACGGTGGGCGTGCTGCTGGCACGCAGTGGATTAAAAACCGCTGCGTTTTTTGACACCGACTCCTTTGCCCGCAATGAAGTCGACTACCCTGCCATGGTGGTCAGCAGCGACAGTCGTCCTCTACCCAAAGCCGAAGCACAGTTGCAGGTCAGTGCGGCGGTGAAGCAACTGCAGGCTCGAGGTGCGCACTACTTTACTAAACGCATCGATACCACGCTACGTGGCGGCATCGGCTTTGAAATTGACGCCATGCTGGAGCAACTTCCCGATGAAACGGTGGCAATTGTCGTGCCAGCTATGCCGCAATCACGACGTATTCTGGTTGGCGGATATTCCGTTATTGATTCAGTCGCTCTGTCCTGCACCGATGTCGCCCGCGACGTTCGTACACCGGTGACCGAATCCTGGATTCCAGGTCTGTTGGCCGCACAAACGCATCACCAGGTAGGGCATATCGCCCTGGCGTCGGTCATGAAAGGTGTTAATCAGATTCAACAGGATTTACGGGACCAGCAGCAACGTGGACTACGAGTTATCGTAGTAGACGCAATAACGCTGGAAGATGTTGATGCAATTGCCGCAGCGGTGGTCTTGCTGAACTGGAATGTGCTGGCCGTCGATCCGGGCCCCTTTACTGAGCGACTCGCCCGGCATCGCCGTCTGATGCATGAAACATCTGCTAATGAGCAGAATACTTTAGCCGTCGATCAACAGCGCGGATCGGTGCTGATCGTCGCCGGAAGTGCAACCCCCGTAACGAAAAAGCAGCTTGAGCACCTGATCGATAACGACAAGCGGGTTTGCCATATTCCTGTGGATGCGGAGCTGTTAGTGGACCGTGAAAATGCTGCAGACATTGAGGTGAATCGCGTGGTGCAATATGCCTGCAGGTGCATGGCAGAACAACGCAATGCACTGTTTGTCTTCGAATCAGCATTAACCGGACGGTTACTGGACCTGAAACAGGAAGAACAGCGCTTTGGCCTGTCACATGGTCAGGCAGCACAAAATATTAACCATGGTTTAGGTTCTATTGTCCGGGAAGTCCTTAATCAGGCACCTGAGACAATTAAAGGTATATATATGACCGGGGGCGATACGATGGTGAACGTCCTGAAAGAATTAGGGGCTACCGGTATCGAAATGATTGACTACGTTATTCCACAAACCGACATGGTGCGGATTATCGGCGGTGATTATGCTGGACTGACGTGTGTTGGAAAAGGTGGACTCACCGGCCCAGAAAATATCATCAGCACTATTGTAGAACGTATTTATAAAGAAGCCAGCAGATAAAATAACACGATGTAATTGTTGTCAGAGTGGTATTACCTCGTTAATAAATCCAACACTACTCAACTGTGCGAGTCACTTATGAACATTAATATCCTGGATAAAATGAATAAAGTGCCGGGTGGATTAATTATTATCCCCTTAATTGCAGCCATTCTTATTAATACCTTTTCACCTGACGCATTAAATATTGGCGGCCCGACCACTGCGCTATTTAAAGTTGGTTCCAGCGCCATGATGGGTATTTTTCTGTTAATTTGCGGTACCTCCATTAATATTAAGCAGGCAGGCCTGCCACTATACAAAGGCAGCGTACTGCTGTTTTTGAAGTGTCTGGCTGGTGCGCTGGCAGTCTGGGCAGCCGGTACGCTGTTTGGGCCAGAAGGATTCCTGGGTATCTCTACTTTAGCGCTTGTCGCCTGCTTAACCAGCTCCAACAGCTCACTGTATATTGCTTTGTGCAGCAACTATGGTGATCCCAGCGATGCCGGTGCTATTTCGGTGTTTTGTATCAAAGACGGCCCGTTTGTTACCATGATGGTACTGGGCGTGAGTGGGCTGGCAAATATCCCGTTTTCCGCCCTGCTTTCCATGCTGATACCGCTGTTAATCGGTATGCTGTGGGGGAATATCGACGAGCGTTTTAAGCAACTCTGCGCCTCGGCGCAGCCGTTGGTGATCATTATTATGTCTTTTGCTATCGGGGCTAACTCCAGTCTGAATACCGTGTTCACTGCTGGTTTGTCGGGTATTCTTCTGGGGATGATTTCGGCGCTGACCGCACTTATCTTCTATTTTCTTTATAACTTGTTCCTGAAAAAGAAAACCGCCTTGGGTGCAGCTCTGGGAACAACTGCCGCTAGCTCGGCACTCACGCCGGCAATGGTTGCTCAGGCCGATCCCTCCCTGCTTGTTTATGTCGACGCTGCAACCGCTCAATTGGCAACGGCGAGCATCATTACCATGATTACCGCGCCGGTTCTGGTCGCTTTTTTTGATAAGCGCTTAAAAAAACGCTATCCGGAAACGGTTCTGGCTCAGGGCCCGGACAGTAAAAATGCCCCGTTGCCGGTGAGCGAAACCGAGGGGACAAAATAGCATGCAGCCTTTTTGTTCGTTACATATTACGGCAGTGGGTGATTTTGTCGCGGAGTCTTTGCAGGAAAACAAACTCATCCTGTTTTCAAATACCGTACCCGCTGAGCTTGCCCGTTATTGCGCTATTCATGAAGCAACAGAATGCCAGAAAGAACTTGCACCTGGCCAGATAATTAAAATTAGCGATACAGCCTATATTATTACCGCGGTAGGAGACATCGCCACACACAATTTTAAGCTACTGGGCCATATTACATTGAGTTTTGACAGTGCAGATTTAGCTGAACTTTCCGGTACCGTACATTTACGTGGCACGACACCGGCTGTAATAAACGCTGGCGACAACATCATTTTTTATTAATTCACAAATTAAAACACTTAACAGATAAAGGGTTCACATCATGAAAAAAATTGCTATTGGCGCAGACGATGCTGCTTTTGAATTTCGGGATGCAATTGTGGATTACTTAAATGAACGAGGAATAAAGGTGGTGGATTACAGTAGCGATCAACATGGCGACTGCACGCTTTATCCTGATGTCGCTCATGCTGTCGCTATAGCGGTGCGTCAGGGGGAATTCGAACGCGGCATTTTAATTTGCGGTACGGGTATTGGCATGAGCATCGTAGCAAACAAAGTGCCTGGTGTTCGCGCCGCTCAGTGCCACGATACCTTTTCTGCCGAACGAGCGAGGAAGAGCAATAACGCCCAAATTATCACGTTGGGTTCGCGGGTCATTGGTGCCGAGCTGGGTAAAAAAATCATTCAAGCCTGGCTCGCCGCAGAATATGAAGGCGGTAGCTCCGCGCCAAAAGTAGAACGAATCGACTACTACGAACACCAGCATGTTCAGGACTGAATACACGACAAGGAACAAATTATGAATCAGCTAGATGCTCTGAAAGCCCTTACCGTCGTCGTCGCTGACACCGGTGATATTGAGTCTATAAAAAAATTCGCACCACAGGATGCCACGACGAATCCCTCACTGATATTGAAAGCTGCCCAATTGCCACAGTATCAGCCATTAATAGCAGATGCGATTGGCAAGGCTCGCCGCCAGGGTGGGAGCGCCGAAACTCAATTGATTAATGCCTGCGATCAGGTTACGGTGGACATTGGCACTGAAGTGCTACGTTACGTACCAGGACGTATTTCCACTGAAGTGGATGCGCGATTTGCGTGGGACCGTGGTATGTGCGTATCCAAAGCGCGCAAGCTGATTCAGATGTATGAGAAGAACGGTATTAAGCCCGAACGCATACTGATTAAGCTGGCCGCGACCTGGGAAGGGATTCGTGCAGCCGAGGAACTTGAGCAGAGCGGGATTAACTGCAACCTAACGCTACTGTTTTCTTTTGCCCAGGCACGAGCTTGCGCAGAAGCTGGCGTGTACTTAATTTCCCCTTTTGTGGGGCGCATTTACGACTGGTTTCAGAAACATCAGCCCCAGACGAATTACCTGCCTGAGAACGATCCTGGCGTTAAATCTGTGCAGCAGATTTATCAATATTATAAAACGCACGGCTACCAGACTGTGGTCATGGGGGCCAGCTTCCGTCGCCTCGAACAGGTCCAGGCACTGGCCGGATGCGACCGACTCACCATTTCTCCCACACTATTGGACGAACTGACTGCCAGTCAGCAGCCACTCATCCGTCAACTGCATCCTGGCTGCGTCACTGAAACCCGCCCTAGCCCAATGACGCAGGCTGAGTTTCTCTGGCAGCATCACCAGGATGCCATGGCAGTAGAAAAACTGGCCGAAGGTATCCGGCTGTTCGCCAGGGATCAAATCACACTCGAACAGCAGATTAAGCTCATGCTCTAACATGATATATCAGGAAGTCACGCTGTTGACCGATGGCGTCTTCCTGATTTTACCCCCAGCGGTATTTATCGTGCCTATACGATTAGCCGCGACAAAATACATCGTCCTGCAGGTAAATTCCGCCGATAACCGCACCTTGCTTCTTTTCCTGTAACAGATCAAAAACACTAACCGTTAACGCATTCAGGCTGTGCCATCTGATAATTATTTTTATTGAGATACAGGACCTTATGAAACACATTATGACTGCGTTACTAACACTAATGGTGACAGGCTTGATTTCAGGCAGTGCTCTCGCCAAAGGCGCACCTTTGTTGGGTAATCTGCCTGCCAGTGGGCATCAGCTTTGCGGCAAGAGCATCCAACTGCAACTGGCAAAAGACACCGATGGCAGGATGTTGCTGGGATTAAAAAACAAACAAAACAATAATTTGGATTTATTTATATCCAACGTGGCGTTTAACGTTCCGAATAGTTATGCCAGATTTGTCCCCGTGAAGTTTGATCAACTATCGAAAAACATGATTGAAACCCACGACAGTGAACTGGATGTTATCTGGGGCGCGGCCTATGACGATAAAAACGTGCTGCGCTATAAACTGGCGCTGGGCAATTACACCTACAGCTGTTCAGCTATCGAAGCCTGGCCAAACGACAAAGCAAACCATCTGTACGGCGAACCGGCAGACAGCGATCAGTCTGCCTCGGAGAACGTAACGACGGCTGAAAAAAACGCTAAACCCGCAAAAATCGTCAAGCCGAAGGGCTAACCCCCGTCGTCCCATCACCGCTACGTTTTACGGGCACCCGCTCTGGCTGGTGCGCGTAAATCCGCCGTGGATAACGGCATGTTGCTGCTCTACCTGGGCGCGTGCGCCAATCAAGACATCTTTTAACGCGATGACCAGCGGCAAGGCGTCACTGTAGCCCAGCAAGGTGATTTTTCCGTTGCCCGCACGAATATGCTCAAACGTGATGTCCTGATAGCTTGGTATGAGTGAACCACTAACATGGGGATCGTAATGCGTATCCATGACTATCGGGTTTTCAACGTTGTCCATGCAGATGTTTTGATAATGAACGGCACTTACTCGTCCGCCGCGTGAGCGATCGCTTTTAATCCGCAGACCATTGGTTGTGCCGGTTAGCGTCAGTCCATCCACCCGCACTTCACTGACGCCACGGTTGATCTCGCTGCCAATTGACATGCCGTGCCCGGCACCGAAATGGTTGTTCAGTACCGAAATATGCGCAGCCGGCGCGTTGCCTGCCTTAATCGCCACGTTGTCGTCGCCCGTGCTGATATCGCTGTTAATCAGGGAAACATCCGTCGACCCCATGGGATCCACGCCATCGGTATTGCGCGCCGTGGCGGGCGTAGCGATCGTAATGCCCCACAAAGTAACGCCCTGACTGTTACTGATCACCACGTGAAAGTTAGGCGCATTCTTCAAGGTGATTTGATAAAGCGTGATATCGCTGCTGTCATCGATTTGAATCAGGCGAGGCGCATTTTGTTTATCTTCACTGTTTTTGGCGCTGGCTGCCAGCTGCCACCAGGTCTGAGATTGCCCCGTCATCAGGGTGCCGCCCTGACCGTCAATGATACCCTGGCCGTAAATACCGCTGTCTCTGGCATGCTTCAGGGTAATAAAGGGCATGCATCCATTCCCCTGACGATCCAGTGCGCCACAGGTTTGGTGCCCGTTATCGTATAAATGTGGATCGGCAATCGCTTTTAGCACCGCGCCTTTGCCTATCGCCAGACTCACGCCCGAGGGCACCTGCAACGGTCCACTAAAGAACACACTGGCCTGGCTGGAAGGCTGTAACATCACCATGTTACCTTTTGGGCAGGTATCCAGCGCCTGCTGAATCACCTGTGCCACATTGACATCAGAGCCAGCACTTAGCCGCTGGCAGACGGGCGGCAGGCGCGGCTGAGTCACCACACGCCGGTCTCCGGACTGTGCCTGGCTGGCCGCACTTATCAGTAATAAAATGCCGACGAGCGGCCGAATACGTCTTATCCAGTAAGCAGCAGTGAGCAGGATCATAATAGCGAGTGAGTGAACAGACAGGCAGTAACAGTACTCAGGGCGATTCACCTGGGTAAAGCACTTTAGCGTCAGGCGCTTGAGAAGTGGTCAAAATGTTAAATTCATTCGCCCAGGCAGGCTGAGTCAAAACAGCCATAAGATAATGACAGGAGGCGTTGCGTTAGTGTGGAAAGCTATGACGATATCTATCAGCACCTCAAAAATGGAGGCTATGAAGCCTGGACAGGAAGCGGCTTCACGCGGGCTTGGCAGCAGCTAAACGAGGTGCTTCATCAGCTTGAAGAAACGCCATGCCTTCCCGACAGTGGAACCGTTCTTGAGCTTGGCTGTGGTAATGGCGCCATGGCCTCCCACTATTTTGCCAGCAGATCGTTTGTCATTTACGGGGTCGATATCTCAGACGTCGCCATCCGCTGGGCCCGAGAACGTTTCAGTCAAGCGGGTCTGGTCGGTCATTTTGACCGGGGTGATGTATGTGATCTTTCCCGGTATCAAGATGCTCAGTTTGATGTGATATTTGATGGCAGCTGCTTTCATTGCCTGACGGGAACACAGCGTAGTGATTGCCTTAAGGCCGTGCGCCGTGTATTAACCCGTGATGGGGCTTTAATTATCAGCAGCATGTGTGGTTTGCCCAAACACCTGGGTGATCATATCTGTTATGACCGCGTCCAGCATCTGTTACTGAAAGACGGCACGCCCTGGCGCACCTTGAAACCGCTGGAAGCGTTGACCGCGGAAATAGCAGCCGCTGGTTTTAACGTTAGCTGTTTCTCAGTTAATCAGAATACGTGGTGGGATCACGCAACGCTTGTTTGCCGCAAGACATCGTAATGACGGTAACCAGTAGAAGAAGGTTTGCGTTATTTATCCATACGGGAATATTTATCGTTTTTATGCAAAGCGGCTAATCGATTACTGTTGGTAAAAACGCCAATACATCGTCGGCCTCAACATTAATCCTTTCATCCAGACTTCGGCTACCGGCTTGTAACCACGCATCAACCAGGTGCCAGCCCAGACTGTATCCCAGCCATTGGGGGTGATCGCCCTGCCCGAAAAACCATTCAGCATGGTTGTATGACTGTGACCTGAGAAGCTCATCAGAGAGCGGCAGATTTTTTAATCTTTCCTTGCCAACGGCGCACTCCCATATTTCTGGCGGCGATCCAAAAGTCATGCTGGCAAAGTGCCCGGCAAGCCCCTCGCTAACCAGCGCTTCACCCAGACTAAAACCATATCCCGTGCCCGCCATACGCAGGCAATGGTGCGTCTCATGCGCGAACTGCCGAGCCAGGTCATAACGCGCCAGGCTGCTCTGCAAATTTGGGCTGTCAGTATCAAGATAGAATGACATCAGATGCGGTCCCCAGGCTCTGCCTGAAAAGCCCATTTCCTCAATTACCTCGAACGTCGTTCTTTGCACCAGAACGTCGATATCGGGCAGCGTAAGCTGGGTAGCTATGCGTGATATCGCAAGATCGATATTCGCTTCTATCCCTTCGCGACAGGAAGCAAGGCTTCCCGATGCATTCAACCAGTGCAACGTCACCATTAAAATTCCCCCTGCAGCATGACTCGCGTACCTTTGGCACTACGCCAGTAAAGAACAAGTCCCACTGTTTCGTTATGGCTGGCATGAATTAATGGCATAAAAAAAGAGGCCTGTAAAACAGGCCTCTTTTGTGCAGCAACGGTTAAATCAGACCTCCCGCAACGGGCTGGTCTGAGATAAAAACGCGCTCAACTTAGTTGGCCGTGCGGTCTTTTTTGATCTTATCTGCATACTCAATGACTTCTTCACCGGTCTTGCCAGCCAGCGCGCCTTTAATCTTTTTATCAATCAGGGCACGTCCGCCTTCGTCACCGCTGCCCGCCTGCATCAGCTCTTTCATGCTGACCTGGCTGAAGGCGACAACCTGAATCGCATCGTTAAACGCGGCGCGTTTATCTTCCGCGAGTGAGTCTCGAACTTTTTGAAGCGATGTCTTAAAAGCCTCTTCTGAAGAACCATCGATCTTAGGCTCTCCACATCCAGTGAGGGCGAATGCTAATAAAATGACTGCGATTGCCTTTTTCATATCGTCTTTATCCTAAGAAAATTCTTATTAATGATAAGTTTTAGTGATGTTTTTTGAAAGAACTTTTAGTAAATTCATCTTCAGTTACGGCAGGAAGGCTGGCAAGTAATCATGTGAAACCCTCCGTATTTACTGTCTGTAAGGCGTGAATCTACGCCGCCCCCTACAGTCATGTCAGCGCACCGCATCACCAGCATCGTCCAGACCTGATTCACCACGATCCGTGCTTTCGTATGTATTTCGTGTTGAATATAGGTTTAATCTGCAGCGCTAACTTGAGTAAATAATTTTAATCGTGCATGTCTGACGTTGAATGCTGGAAAGGCGCTGAAGAGCGAGGATGTGGTCAGCGTAATTGAATCGCTCTGGGTGCTGAATAAGCGCCTACTGATGCGCATTCAGACACATAACGTCACCGGGTTTATTTCCTGGTTACTGGATAAATGGGCCCATGAACACGGCGTGACAATGGACTTCTCTCGCCCCGGCAAACCATAGATAACCCATTTATTAATTTTTTAACGGTAGCCTGTGGGACGACCAACTAAACATTCACTTTTTTGTCGATTGATGATGCGCAGAACAAACTCGACAACTAGCACAGAGAATATAATCATGAAAAAAAATATTCATCATTTAATAATGATGACTCCGGATAAGTTTATCCGGTTTTCCCAGAGACATGAAGACTCCTAATTTAGCACAGCACTGATTTTGTGCCCAGGGTTAGCTCAGGAGCTGGCTAATAACATTGATAACTTGTTAAATATCTATAACGACGTGACCCTACTTTTTTAATGAAATACTAAATAGATCAGAAATTTCTACACCTGTCTTTACTTATGAATAACAATCAAGCTTTTGGGGCTATTTTTATGCCCGATATGGTCAGTTAATGCAGTATTCAGTACCATTTAAACCGTTAATTTCGTGTACACGCGTTACAACTGATTGAAGCTTGATGCGATTTCAAAATATTTAGCCAGTTCAGATGCAAGAGCTTTGAGTTTCCTTTCGTCTATAACTTCTCTGTCTCCGCTGTTAAAGTGAAAATGTAAAAAACCACCTGCATAGCAGGTGGCATTGATAACTCCCCATAGGGGCGTACTAATTCCAGACTCTGAGAGCCTTCCCTTCACACCTCTTTTAGTCGAAACTGGCTCTCTTCAACTTCATGCTTTTCCTGATACTTCACGTACTTTCTTATCATTTCCTCATTTATATCTACGGTATCTGTGCAGTAACCCCGTGCCCAAAAGTGATTTCCTCACAGCTTGTTCTTCCGCAGGTAGGGAAATTTGCTGAACAGCCTGAGGGCTGTTTTATCTTTCAAATGTGAAATAGAAAGGCGTGGCGGGACTATTATCAGTAGATCGACATGATCTATCTGAACATTCAGCTCTAACACTTCTATCCCGAGCTGCTCACTTGAGATCCTTATCTGCTTGTAGACTTCTTTACCAACATTGTTCCTAAGAATGCGAAATCGGTAATTGTGCGTCCATACGATACGATATTGACAACACCAGAGCACATGAGATGCTTTCTGGAATCTACTCATGGTTAAATCCTTATCAGTTATGGGGATAACAGATTCGGATTTTCCCATGAGTAGCATTATTGGCAGAGCCAACTTATTGCTGAACACCTCCATAGGAGGTGGTGTTCATGCAGGGATAAAAAATCAGAAAATTTTAGTTATAGCTTCTGTTTCGTTAATATTTTCACGCAGACTCTAGACATACCCGAAAATCTATTTTATTCAAGAACAATTAAAACCTGACAGTAAACACCAACATTCTAAAAAATCAAACCTTGAATTAAAAATGTCGATTCAGATTCCTTACCAATCAAAATTGAAATCCATTTACAAACAGACTAAGAATTATGGCATATCAACATATAAAATTCCCTGACCGGTGAAAGCCCCTGTTTTTTGAGGGGTGCCACTTAATGTCGCACTTACTTCAACAGTACTGTCTCCTTTTACTCCATTAAGCGTAGATCCTAAATCTTTACCATCAGCCTTCAGAGTTACGTCCATACCATTTGATAAAACGATAGTGGATTTTAATTTGATTTTATAAGATTTATCATGAGTACAATAAACTTTAAGATTATTAGATTTCTTAGCGCTTTTAATTTCGCTCTTTAACAGAGTACCAAAATCGAATGACAGCGTAACATCTGAATATAAAGCGCACCAGTCTTTATTAACCACCGTGCCACCATTGCCGCCAGAAGAATAAGAACAGGCAGAATCGCCTCCGGGGGTCAACATGGGTCCCCAGCCGCCGCCAGTTCCCCAGCTATTGCTTATTCCATCGCGACCATAAAAACACAATGATGTGACACCACCGTATCCTCCAGCTTGTACTTTAAAATTAAAACTTCCACTTGATCCATGTGCTTCTCCCCATTTCTTTGCAACGCAATTATACCATGAGCAGTCAGAGGTGTTGACATGTGACGGCCCTCCCATTTCAGTCGCATCTATGCGGTGTTCGCCTGCATACACAAATAATATATAATATTTTGCCTTATATTTTTCCCGATCCGAATCATAGGGCCAAACCCTTGTATAATATTCTCCCGTCACTTTACTTTCCGCTCCCTCATTTGTGATAACAACGTTCCTTAGTTCAATGGTTTTTAGATGTTCACCTTTGGAAGAGTGTGCAGGCGAGACTATAGTAAAACTCACCAAAAGATTTAGGATTAACAATAAAAATCGCAGCATAAAACAAACCCAAGAATTAATTTATCGAGTAAAATGGACAAGCTAGTAATCTACTAAATGTCAAACTTCTGAGATAAGAGGACATAAAATTCATCGTATCACTTTTAGAACCTTCCCCTATTAATTATAAATGTGAGCTGCCTATTAACTAAATTCCTGTTTCCTGTGTAATGGTTTATATCTTAAAACACATTCTTGCTATAACTCCTTACTGTTTACAGTTTCCTCTACTTTTAATACTTTCAAGCCCAGCACATTAATGAATAATAACTTACCGTCAACAGACATAACTTATTTATAGGCGATCCGCAATGTCGTGCGTGCCATGAACGCGCCTTCTTTTAATTCTGCCCTCTCTTGCCAAACCAGCACGGCCTCAAAAGCAGGTAAGGAACACCATTCACTTCAAGAACGGAATCCAGCATAAAATGCTTGCCATTGGCGTAAAGTTTAACACCTGGCTTGTCAGGTTCCGGTGCTACGATCATGGCTTTGCTACTGTCAAAATTAGCTAGCTTTCCAATGACAGAGATCATTAACTGTCAGGTCGAATGACTGCTATCCTCATTGAAATTTAATGTTACAGTAATAGATTTTCGATAGCTTTATGAAGCGAATTTCTTTACGTCAACGCCGTCAAAAAAATTAATCTTAGTTGCACCTTTAGCGCTCAAATCACAAGGAAGTGGTACAATTAACGGTCCTTTGAATTAAAAATTTTCAGCATCCGATGCAAATCCGTTTCCAGTAGTAATACATGAAAAAAGCAATAAAATCTTACTATTCCCTCACCTCGGAATTTCTTGACTTTGTATTTATCGGTGAGTAGTTGACTGCTAAATTTTTTTTTGCCCACTTTTCAGTTATTTTATTTGCAATTTCTAAAAGTTTTTATTCCGTATTACGTTAAACCTCAATTTTATTTGACTGCGGCGCGCCCTTCGCTAAGTCACCACCAATGATTAAAGCCATTTGATGCATGGACTGGCACCCACACCTAAGGATAAGACACAAAAAGAACGCCTGACCCTTCGAATGCCCCGGTGCGTTCAAAAGGCCCGTGCAGAGTCACAGCCAGGTTAACCTCATTTTCCCCAGCCTGTCCCTCTAGCGTTTCACCCAAAGCATGGCCATCAGCTGCAATACTTGCGGTGCCGCCGTTGTTCAGCGCTATCCGCTGGTCGCCCGTAGGCAAGCGCAAGGTGTACTTCATCCCCGTAGTGCATTCTACCTGCACACTGGCGACACGGGAGAAGCCTTCGGCTTCTCCAACTGTTAAAGTCCCGTAGGAGACATTGAGTACCGGTGTCGTCAAGGCGCACCATTGATTAACTGGTGGGGTACCGATGCATCCCCCCTGTACCCCTCCGTTCCACGTTCTGGAAAGCCAAGTGTAATAACTATTCCCCTGTCCGCCCGCCGTCAATGTGGCACCTACACATTCAGATCCGTTCGAGGATCCACTATGATAATGAGTCCGCGTCGTCCCTGCTGTGCGGCTTGTAATGTCGGCAGCGAAATTAGCAAAGTTGACCCCGGTTGAAGCGGAGCTGACTTGTACATAACTGGCAATTGGGTCATCGGGGTGGCTGTCGTTATTATGGCGGTGATAAATGACGTACGAGTACGTTTGAATTTCAGGCATTCCGTGTGCGCGGGCCGCTTGTAGCATAGTGGTCGTTTTTGTGATCGTCGGGTCGTTGATAGTGGTTTTTTCAAAGTGCACTACATAGGTGGCGGAGTTTGAGGACGTTAAGGTCACATCGACCCCACTCACAATTGGCCATTCGTACTCAATCGCATATGCACACTTCATTATTGCCAGTAAGTAGATCCCTGCTGCTGCTAGTAGTTTCACGTTAGATCCTCATTATTTAACAGCATTAGCAAGTTGTTAGCCAAAATTGCTCACAGGGTCCAACATGCCTGCACCAGGGCGGCAATGTCCTAATCAAATAGACCGCTTGCCCTAAGCTACTCATCAACTCGCAGGTACCGTTCACGATGTTTTCTCAATGGCATATCGCTGATATGAGGTGAACAAAGTGAGCGCATGCTTATGCTGATTATCTAACCGGCACCAGCCTCTGCTGTCAGTGGTTGATTCTCATTCATAGGCTACCCGCAAGGTTGCATGAGCCGTAAATTCCCCTTCATTGAGCGTCTCACCTTCTTTCTGAACTAATACCGCTTCGAGTGAGGGCAAGGTATTACCATTCACCTTGACGGGCGAATCCAGCTCGAACGGTTTTCCATCGGCATAGAGTTTCACGCCTAGTGCCTCACGCTCTGACGTGACGACCGTGGCATTATCAGGGTCAAAACTAGCTGGATTACCACTAACAGATAGCGTTAACTGCCATGCAGAAATATTATCGGAACTTTCAGATAACAGCGTTAACGGAATAGGTTCACGATAGTTTCCGGAAGCGACTCTTTTCACACCAACTTTATTTCCAAAATTAACTTTTACAGTGTCTTCTTCATTCAGATTACATGGTGGTGGCTCAATAAGGCTGCCACGGAATTCGAGATTAGCAACGTCTTCTGCCCCCGAATATCCTGACGTAATTAGCAAAACCATTAACAACGCTCCTGCCATGATACGTCTAACACTTAAATAACAGCGATTTTTTTCCGCTAAATAGTTCTTATACCGAACATGTGCAATCATGATTTATATTACCCTGACAATAAAGCAATATTCAAATCTACTGATATTCCACGATCAGAGAAGCCAGTGCGCTAAATGCCCCGCCGGTCAGGGTAATACCGTTCTGTTTTTCTGGTACAGCGTAAAGTTGTGGAATAGATGAAGTATCAAAATCCAGCCATTCACCAGGCGTGTAGCGCCGGTTTCCGGCGTAAAGGGCAATGCCCAGTCCTTTTTTTTCAGTTAAAATAACCGTTTCATCAAATCCATCAGACGCGGTATTACCGCTAATTCTAAGCTTTTGTTTCGTTTTTATATTTGAATCACAATTAAGCGTAAAATCAATTTTTTGCCGATATAATTGCCCATTAACGCGACTGGTAATGACTTCATCGCCAAAGTCAACGATAATGGTTTTCCCTTCATTAACAATACAGGGTGGGGCTTCAAGGAGTACACCATGAAGCGCAACTACGAATTCAGCATGTGTTGAATGGGCTGTTACAAAAAGAGTAAAAAATAAAACCCTTATCACTCTTCCCAGAATACTTTTCAAAAAAATATTTAATTTCATAACAACTCCATTTAAATGGTTTTACTTTTAAGGCGCTTCTAAAACCACGGTCGCTATGCTAGTAAACTCCCCTGCCTCTAATACATCATCATCATTTAATCTTGTCGGCACGACATAAAAATTAGGTAATAAAAGTGCAACATGGTTTTCAGAAACAACAAAAGTCACTTTTTCTCCAACATCTAATGCTTTATTATCTTGATAAAGCTTCAAACCCAGTCCTTTGTGATCGGTACAAAGAAGCTTACCGCATCCCATACCATTTCCGGCGGCATCAATATGTACTAACATTTTAACGGAAGATACATCAGAGCAATCAACCTTAAATGGTATTTTTGTTTTTTTATAGTCAACACCATTTATTTTATTAATATAAACATCCTCACCAAACTCTACCAAAACGCTACCCTCTCCACTTATTGTGCATTCCGCTGCACTTTCAAGCAGGGTTCCAGAAAAAGCAAGGAGTTGCTCCGTTGCGCCTGCTGGATGCATCATGCAAAGAATCAAAAAAAAACTTTGATAGGCTAATGAAAACTTCCTAATTAAAATAATATTTCTTCTTAACATAAACTTACACTCATTATTTTATTTAAGAAACACCTAAACGACATCTATAATTATAGACATTACTGAGGTAAACTCACCTGCTTTAAGCTGGGTGCTATTTATTTTCACTGGCGCTGCATAAAAAGAGCTCGGAATAATTACGCTACCATTTTTTACTTCTGCATATATTTTTTTACCAAGTGTGATTTTTGATTCATTTTCATAGATTTGTAATCCAAGTCCAGGTATAGAAGTACAAAGGACCGTATCACAACCTTCTCCAGTACCCGCTCCTACAAATGAAATTTCAACTAAACCATTACTTCCCTCATCACATTTAAAACTTACCGGTAATATCGTTTTTTTATAGTTAACACCATCAATCTTAGCAATATATACATCATCACCGAAATAAACCAACTGCTGAGCACCATTATTAATGGTACAATCACTACCACTATTTTCAATAATAGTACCTGATACGTTTACGATAGTTGTATCTCCCTCTTGAGTTGCCTGGGCATTGGAAAAAATCAAAACCAAACTTAATAAAACAACTCTAATATACAGGATTTTCATTTAATTGAACCTCCTGATTTTTTTGAGATTTATTATTTTTATTTATTCTGACAGTATTTGGAACAACAACATCTCCGGCCTTACACTCATTACCCACACATGAAAAAGGGATAAGGCGCTGGCTACCATAATCGTTTACAAACATTAATACTGGCGAAGTACCTAACTTTGAAGCAGAAACAGGCAGCTTCATACTACTTTTAGGTTCAACCATTACAGGTTCAAAACTTTCAATCCCCTCTGACTTTGTAGAGATCCTACCTTCAACAAAAGAGAAATAGTAGGGTGATGGATTATTAATAATATAATTATCCATTTTCTTCGTGAGCGTCAGATCTTTCACACCAGGTACAGCATCAAGAGCTGGGGCCACTTTGAGAGATGCTGGACGATAAAAAATCTTCAGGCGAGTCTGCATAGCCAGCACTAGGGTATTCGCCTTATCTGATTTTGGCGGAATTTCACGCAAATTAAAATAGAATACGCTTTCCCGATCTTTTGGCAGCGTCTTGATATCCGGTAACCCTTGAATTCTGACCAGCGTTTTCGCGCCGGCTTCGACCCTCTGAACCGGCGGAAGCACCATCATCAAACCTGTAATTTTTTTCTCATTACTGTCTTCAATCCATCCCTGCGCCAAGTAGGGATCTTTTGTATTTCTGTTGGTCACGTTGACGCTAATTGATTTTTCATCTTCATTAAAAATCAAGCGTGAACGATCTACCGTCAAGGCTGCCTGAGCAGTATGTAAACAGCCTGACATAGCAGAGAGTACTATAGTGATTAACAATGCATTTTTCATACTTGCCCCTAACTGATAATCCAGATTTTTAACTTTAAACTCCCTGCTAAAACGTATTCTCTCCTACGCTTGAAGCTCCGCCTGTCAATTTAGAGAATTTGTCACAAAGTTAAGACAAGCGTTATTTTACAGACAAAGCAGGCAATATTTTTATACACAGGCTAAAGAGCAGCTCTACGACAACAAATCTTTTAATTAGCATCTGCGTAGTGAAATCCGCTCATTTAAAACAGATTAAAAAGCGTTATCAGATGATCATGTCGTTTCGGTGGCTTCCGTACAAAAATATCTTGTCGAAAAAACCAGATGTTAACCACCTGACTATCAATGTTTTTATGTTATGGCATCATGGATCACCTGATTTTTTAGGCGTGCTGAGCCATTAGCTAAACAACTGTCGTCAGAATTACCCGCTCGGGCCACAGATATCCCTGCCCCAGGGTCGCGCCACTGGCACGTGCATAGCGCAAATCGCTCTCTGTCTCAATTCCCTCTACCAGGATGCGCTTCGTAAACTGTTTCGCTTCATCAACCAATGGCTTCATTGATAAAGCCTTTCTTTTCAACCTGCGTATTTCCCGGTAGTCTGTTTTAATACCGTCGAACGTCATTACTGGGTTATTGAGCCACCTGCCCATTCCGGCTGTGTAATCATCCAACCAAATGTCATAGCCGTGGCTTTTACACCTGTCCATGGCTTTTATTACACTACACTTTTGAAGGGAATCCACTTTTCCCAGTAAAAAGGCATCCTGAACTTCAATATTTATCTTTTTCTCGAACGTCACCTCTCTCTGCACGAAAAAATCCAACTCACACTTGTTTAAGAAAATCCTTAATGGCAAATTAACAAAGAGCGTTTCATTTATCCCGACTCCATGAATAATTTCCAGCTGCCTCATTAACAAGTTGACATAGTCCTTCTCTGGCAATACGTTAAAGAAACGTTCAACATTGTCATCGGATGTTATTTTTGACAGCACCTCGTATCCTGTCACCGTATTATCTTTCAGCTGTACGATGGGTTGCAATCGAATGCCGTTTATCTTTCTTAACATTAGAGCATACTTTAAGTTTAGTGAATGCTAGGGGTATTCAAGTAAAAAATTAACCGTTGAATAAAAATCACCAGGGATAACGTCATCATCTGATGTGTGTATAATACTGGCCTGCCACTGAAGCTCTGTATCACCCTTATTCAATTCTTGTTTTTCTTGCTGCTTGCCCGGTTTAACAATGTCTCCTTCACCATCCACAATTTTAAGTGCAATGTCATTAGACAGACCATTAACGGCGAAATAATCAGCATTTTCACTATTTTTATTGCCGTTGAACGTCACCATAACCTGCGAACCTAACTCCAGATCGCATTCGCGAAGCCAAACAGAAAATCGCTTTGGTGCTGATTCCACATGGCCAATAAAGGTTTTTGCCGCGATCGCACCAAACTCTATCGTCATATCTTCTGAATCTGAGTCAATCTGACAAGGTTCAGCAATTAATGTACCGCTGAATTCAACATCGGTATCGGCTCTCACGGATAAGCACAAAAAAGGCAACATCAATAAGCCTATTACAACTGAAATGATTACCTGCGCGCGCGTTGAATATGGAATTGCATGTTTCATCAGTCATACTCCATACCAACCCGGATAACAGCAGTCCATTCACCGGCGGAAACGGGTTGGTCATTGCGACGCAGTTGTGCCTTTAAGATCAAATCGTTACGTCCCTGCCCCAAAGCAATCGGATGCTCCGATACCGAGGGCATAAGTTGTTCACCATTGGCGTCTTCAATGCGCAACGAATAACCTGATGTGGTGCCTTTGAGACGAAAAAAGCGTGGATCAGAGGGTTCTTCGTCCCCCATGATTGTCATACTGGCGACGCTTTGATCCGCGAGCCATAGATTACGGCGCATATCCTGTTTATCATTCAACTGATGTACACCTCCCGGGCAGTCATCCATGACGATATGTATCGCTATCGGAACGGTAACATCATCCGTTTTTTCTAATTCTTTTTGCGATATCGCGCCTAAATCCAGCTCCTGCTCAAGTGAGTCATCAGACAAAACGCACGGTGAACTTACCAGCATGCCATTTGCCACGATAGCGCCATTTAAACCATCTACATCCCAGTTATCGCTCTCTTTACCGGTAGTACCTGAAGCAATGGCGTTGACAGACATAATCGTGGAAAATAACAGCACGATATGACTAAAGACGTTCATACATCCATCCTGAGTTTAAGCCTGTTTTGCTTTGGCCTGACAGATATCCCCGTGACAGCTATAAGGCACCACAGGCTTGCCGCCAAAATCATTAATCGTAATCACATGCGGCTCAGAGAAAATGGCCGAGCGCACCGTTTCACTGGATTTGGGTGCAATCATGACGGGTTTAAAATCTTTTGCCACCGCCTGACCCGGTTTACCGGTAATACCAAGCACCGTCATGTAATAAGGTGATGGATTAACGATTTTATATCCGCTGCTCATTTTGTGCAGTACAAGCTGGTCATCGTGCTGACTAAAACGTTCAGCCACGATGGCTGCCGGGCGGTAAAAAAGTTTAATTTTAGTTTGCAGCGCCAGCTGTAACACATTCGGATGGTCGCTTTTTGGCGGCACTTCTCTTACGCTAAAATAAAATAAGCTTTCACGGTCTTTTGGCAGACTGTTTACCGTAGGCAACGACGTGATACGAATAACACTTTTTTGTGAAGGCTCCAGCCTTTGCATCGGCGGCGTAACCATCAAATAATCTGTGAGTTTTTTTCCATGCGCATCTTCAAGCCATGCCTGCGCGAGATAAGGTTTCTTCGTACTGTCATTAGTAATATTGACTATCAGATTTTTTTCAGTACCGTTGAATACCGCCCGTGTCCGGTCCAGTGAAACGGCAGAAATAGCCTGGTGACAAAAACTAAAACATATCGCCCCTGTGACCAGCAGCGTTGATATAAATCGCTTATTAATGTTCATGAATTTCATATCCAAATAATACTCGTTAGCAAAGTTCATTGTCGAAAATATAAATTACTCACACGGCAGTAATAACTGACTAGTGGGAATTACGTGTGGTAATGTCGCTGTACACTGCATACTCCCGTTCCATTGCAGAGTGAGTTTTTCGTCCGGATTAACACCCGTAATCCAGGCTAGTCCACCATCGCTCACCATGCCTACTTCACGTTTTTTCGCATTTAATATTGAGACGCCAAAGGGCGGATGATCGCCGTTCGCCATACTCAAAATGGCCACCACTTTGGCGCCTTTCAGCACGTCAATATGGCGAAATCCAATTGCTCCTTCGGTCAATGCAGCTTCTACAACCGGTGAGTCTCCCATTTCAACATCATCCGGCAGTCGATTCACATCCACGCTGACCGAAGAGCGATAATAGCTCGGCACGGAAGGCATCACCGCAATACCAAACATATTGGTATTGCCATCGTGCCCTATTGGCACATCAGCTACGCCATCAGTGCTGATCAACATACGCGTACCGCCGCGGTTGCTGGCGCCATGAAGCGCCGCGCCTTCGAGCGTTGCCGTCATGCCGCCACTGATTGAAAGGCTGGCGGAGGTATAGCTTTTTTCCTGCCAGCTCATATTCGCCGTCACATCAGCATGATCGCCGTTGTGGTTATACATGCCGCTGGCCTGAGTGGTGGTGTTGCTGCCATCTCTGTTGCTGCGCGTCCCCGCCGTCAAACGGTAGCTGTCTCCGTTTTCCAGCGACTGATACCATCCCGCCGTCTGGCTGAACGCTTTACCGCCATAGTTACCATTATAACTTGCTGTTCCAGAGCCTAAAGGCATGCTCAGGCTAAGCCACAGCGCATCATCTTTTTTACCGTTGTAGTCGCTGCGCGACGCAGAGAGTGATGCAGAAATATTGTGCCAGTCACCTACGTCGAAATAACGGCTCAATGACAGGCTGTAGCGATCCGTTTCAGGTTTATTCCAGTAAGTCTGATGCGACCAGCTTAAATAGGCCGATAAACGAAGATCGGTAAAACTTTTACTGGCGGTAACGGTATAGAGCTCTTTACTGTTTCCTCGGGTGCTGCCGTGATAACGAGCATCAAGGTATTCCGGCATGGTCATATAATTACGTTCGGCGAAACGATAACCCGCGAACGTAATATCACTGTTAATTGAGTCAAAACGCTTAGAGTAACTGATCCGGTACGAACGCCCCTGCAAATCACCTTCGTTAGGTAAATTCGCCATCGACTGAGTAATATCTGCCGAGAGCGCGCCGAACTGAAATAAATCACGGCCCACACCCACTGCCACACTTTTATAATCTGGTGAGAATATGCCACCACCGTACAACGACCAGCTGTTGCTGATCCCCCACGATGCCTCTGCCGTGCCAAACAGGGGGCCTTCCACATTGTGGCTGTAATTTGACGATCGACCGGTGGCAAACTTGTAACGAATCTGCCCAGGCCGGGTCAGATAAGGAATGGTTGCTGTGGTTACCTGAAAATGCTGAACGCTACCATCCTGCTCAGTGACTTGCACATCCAGCTCGCCACTGACTGCACTGTTTAACTCCTGAATGCGGAACGGCCCCGCCGCCACTGTAGTTTCATAAATAATCCGACCCTGTTGACTAATAGTGACTTTGGCATTGGTACGCGCAATACCACTGACTTCCGGCGCATAACCGCGTAATTTAGGCGGAAGCTGGCTTTCGTCACTGACCAGTGAAGCCCCGGTATAGCGCCAGGAATCGAACAGGTCGGAGGACAGGTAATCTTCACCCAGCGTCAGTTTTGCCATGATAGAAGGCAGTGCCCGGTAGACGTAAAACCGTCCCCAACTGAAACTTTTAGTAGCTGAGCCGCTGCGCGCGCCACTTTCACTGTAGTTACCCTGCCAGTCACCACGTAAACGCCATGCCCCCAGGTTCAGACCCGCCGTACCGCTGCCGCTGGCAGTCTGCGAGCGGGCTCCTTGCGCTGTTTTTGTGACCGAACCGTTCAGGCTGTAATCCAGCATCACGCCCGGGATACCATTCTCCCAGCGCGAAGGCGGTAGCCAGGTCGCATCCTGGTATTCAAGCCATGCCTGAGGAACCGAAACGTCCAGCGTCGATTGCGACAGGTCGCCTTTTAATACTACCCCGTCAAGGCCATCAAAATTTGCGCAGGTTCCTTCGTCATTAAAAATGATTTTGGCAAAAGCGTCGGGACGTAATCCCAGCATCGCCACTTGTTCACGATTCAGACAGGCTCGGATACGTGTTTTTTCATCCCCATGAAAAGCGGCCTCTCTAAAAGAAATGTCCTGATCGCCAACAGTGCTGCCATTTATTTTCAGCGTAAGCAAATATTTTCCCGGCATAATATAACCGGCTTCGGAAAAATGGGATAAGTCAATATTATTACGATCTTCGGCATCCAGAATATCCATATTAAACTCAACGGAATAGGCTGGAAAAATGCAACCTGATAAAGCCAGAAGAATACACACCCCCAGCTTATTACGTGGTAATAACAGTGATTTACCCATTTATATAATCTTCTTAACTTACATCGATTAGTTAAAGCCTGAAATGAAATTAAAAATAAATTTTTACTGATAGGTAACCATAAAGCGTACGGTTCCCGACCATATCCCCTCTTCAAAATCATCGCCTGTTGGAACCACGGCCAAACGATAACGCAGTTCCGTGCCCTCTTTATTGAGTGGCATCTCATCCATCATTTCGCCAGGATGGGCAATATGGCCGCTCTCATCAGACACCGTAAGTGCGAATCCCTGTACGTTACCTGTTACCGCGAATAGTTCGGGATGACTTTCAACTCTGTCACCATCGAATGTCACGGAGACGCTTTTCCATTCTCCACCTCTGTCGCGTTTCAAGTCACAGTTTACTAACCGTAGCGAAAAAGGTAATTGCGATGTCAGTCCACTGTTTTCTAATGAAGTTGAAGAAAATGCCGGAAAAGTAACCTCCTGCCAGACATCATCAGTATGAATACTGCAGGCTGATTCCTGGATTTGGCCGTTTACATGTACGTGCCCATGACCGTGATCGTCCCATTTTGCGGCCTGAGCAGAAGCCCACATCATTGAAAAAGTCAAAAGAAAAAATATGCGCAGGTACATAACAGCCTCCATCGGAACACCCCTGATCAATGCCCAGGGGTGTTTTATCAGCTCTGGCTATTACTTATTCGTAGGCCAACGTGAAGTCTGCAATAGAGGTGAATTCACCTGTGGTAACTTTATCGCCCAGCCCCTGGAGGTATGCTGAGAAACCTAAGGTGTTTTCACCCTCAATCAGTTCACGTGAAGATGAAGTGCCGCCAACTGGGATGATGTTGCTTGAACCATCAGTGATGACAACGCCCGCACCAGAAGCGGTGCCGGTGATGCCGAACCACGTGTTGTCACCTGCAACTGCAGGGGAACCACCAAAGGTGACTTTCACTGACGGTGCAGTAGTGGTATTAACGTCGTTGCCGTCTTTATCTTTTGAAGTGGTGCTGCTCATGGTGCAGTGCTGCAGATCAATCTCGAAATTTACAGGTTTTGAAACGCCACTATCTGCCAGCTGAGAAGCGGCGATCTGGCCTAGAGAGACTTCCTGATCGGAGGTTTCAGGGCTGATAGAGCATGCTGCGTCAATGATTGAGCCGGTAAAGGTAATACGACCCTGGCCCTGGTTAGCGACGTCATCTGCTGCATAAACATTTGAAACAGCAACCATGCTTAAAGTCAGAGCCATAACAGACGCGAGCTTATTCATTTTCATTACATTCAATCCCATATATTTAACAATTTGCCAAAATTCAAAGCCAAAAACGGTGGAACTTTCTTAAAGAAATTCATCCTGGAGGCGAAAAGTGCTTACTGATTTGTAAGGTTCGATTCAATCCAACTCCATAATTGGCGAGAAGAATTATCTGCAAAATATTGAAGGCTTAGAAGATAAAACAGAAAGAATGGCAAAAACGATATCTTTAAGCCAAGAATCAGCATGAAAAAAGAACAAGAATCCAAAGGCAGGGCGAGGAAACAACATAATGAGGAATGATGCATCGTCAAATAGAATAAAACGACATACTGCTTTAGCAGCCGTACTTATAGCATATCGCACACATATAATTAACAACTCCAACACACACCGGACGATGATGACATCAAATACATTTTCGTTCATGAACACGGATTTTTTATAACTGCTATACAAGTTTATTATTTATCCGGGTGTTATAAAGCTTAGAGGGACATTATTGCTTCTGAAAAACTGTAGATAAGTCAGCTAAGCATTATGAAGTTTCAGTCCTTAATAGCATTGCATATCTGAACGCACACTATTTATATATTACTGCTAAAAAGGCATCGTATAAACACGATGCCATTTCTGGATCTAATCTGGACTGTTGCGTTATTTTCCCAAATCCCGCAGCTTCTCACCCGCCATCAAATTCTTCTCAATCCGCTCCAGGGTCACATTCTTGGTTTCCGGCACCAGGTAAACCGTGATAACAATAAACAGCAGGTTAAACCCGGTATACAGCCAGAAGGTGCCCGCCGCGCCGATACTGCCCAACAGCGACAGAAAGGTCGCGCCGATAATCATATTCGCTACCCAGTTCGTGGTGGTCGAGCAGGTGATACCAAAGTCACGGCATTTGAGCGGCTGAATTTCAGAACACAGAATCCAGACGACAGGCGCTGCGCTCATGGCATATCCGCCAATACACAGCATGGTCATACCAACGGAAACCCAGGATAACCCGCTGCTGATCTCACCCTGCCCCGCTTTCATCAGGCAATAACCCAGTACCAGGGTGGCAAACGCCATGACGGAAAAGCCGATTTTCAGGATGGGTTTTCTGCCTGCTCTGTCCACCGTAAACACGGCAATAAAAGTGGCAAACATAAACGTCAGGCCGACCACGACCGTGGCAATCATTTGCTCCTGGGTACTTTTAAAGCCCGCCATTTTAAAAATCTGCGGCGCGTAATACATGATGATGTTCATGCCGGTAAACTGCTGCATGCCCTGTAACAACATCCCCAGGAATACCGCCCGTCTGACGTTGGGATTACGTTTGAATAATGCAAAGCCGCCCTGCTTCATGCGCAGGCTTTCACGTATGTCATTCAGCTCCTGGCGGGCCTTTTCTGAGGTATCCCGCAGCATCCGTAGCACTTCCTCTGCCTCCACATGCAGGCCTTTTGCCGCCAGCCAGCGCGGACTGTTAGGCAGGAAGATAACCATAATGAACAGGATAACTGCCGGTAAGGCCAGCACGCCCAGCATGGCGCGCCAGTTGCCACTGTAGCTGAACGCGGTATCGGACAGGAAAGCCAGCACAATGCCAAAGGTAATCATTAGCTGATAAAGGCTGATCATTTTTCCCCGCACGTTCTCCGTGGCCATCTCGGACAGATATAACGGTGCGGTATAAGACGCCACACCCACCGCAACCCCCAGTAATACCCGAAAGCCCAGCAGCGCTTCCACACTGGTGGCAAAGGCAGAGCCCAGCGATCCCAGAATAAACAGCACGGCCCCGGCCATCAGACTGTATTTTCTGCCCAGGCTGTGTGACACCCAACCGTTGCAGATGGCACCAATAGCCGCCCCCAGCATCATGCTGCTCACCACCCATTCCTGCTCATGACTGCTTAAACGGAAGTGCTGAGTGATAAAGGGCAGTGCGCCCGAGATAACGCCGATATCCAGGCCAAAAAGTAATCCGGCCAGCGCCGCCGATATGGAGATAAACAGGTTCATACGCCGAACTTTTTGCTGGTGTTGGCTATTAATATTCAAAGTATTTACATGAGACATCATTAAGCTCCGCTTATACAGCATGCAATGTCCATACAGGATATAAAGCGGTGGCAAAGAAGGATGAGGGGAAATTCGTCCAGGATATGGACTATCCTACTGAGGCGAATATAAGTGTGACGGAGATCGCGCTAAGACGTGGCCTGTGTTTTTTGCATTTTATTTCAATTAGTTAAAAAATTTACATCTGACCAGTTATAGGTCGTTGCGGCCAGTCAGATTGTGCCCTGCACCGAACCGTAACACTGATGCTGGTTGGCAATAAAAACGCGCGCAGGCTGGCTGGTAAGGTCGCGGCCTGATAACGCAGCAAGGTGGTGTGCCAGAACGCCGGCGGGCTGCTTTTTCCCGCATGCCTTTCTTGTAGCGGTTCACGCCATTCTCCCGACATCAATGTCTCCCAAAACAGCGCCCTTTCTGTCACGGCGAGCTCATCGGGTACGCCCGCCAGCAATAACTGGTCAGGAAGCGCCACCAGCCGCAGCATATCGACCTGCAGGTGGCGATGCTTAACGCTTTGATTGAAAGCTTTTTCCAGGCTTAGCGTAGAAGGCATCGTTTCACGTCGCTGAAACTGTGCAGGCGTGACGGGAAGAAAGGTCACATGGAAATTATCTGGATGCATGATATCCGCCCTGGGATCTCCTGCATTCAGTGCGCCCAGCTCATGGAGTAATGCGATTATTGCCGGATTCAGTGCAGGCCGGATGCCGCTGGTCAGTGCGTATAAATGTTCCGGGTAAAAAGATTTCGTTGCCGTACACGCTGAAGACGCATTCGCGCCCTGCCATTGGGTCAGCGTTTGGCGGGATCGTGCCGCGTAAATGCTTTCAAGATGATGACACAGTTCCAATACATTCTCCTGATAAGCGTGAAGTGAGGCGGCATCATGTTATCCCCTCATTGATGACAGCCTTAATACTCCCGCTGAATTTTACACGCTTTTTGCAGTAACGTGCGTTTGCTTAGTCCATGACATTATGGCTCCCGCCGGTTATGTAATACCCGGCATTTCCCGGCTGCCGACAGGCAGGATTGATGTCCTTCTTAAAGCCGAAACGTTTATTTTTAAACGATCGCCCAGTGATATAGTGCTGACATCCTGAAATAAGCGGCGACTACCCGATGGAAAACAGGCTTTTTTCGGCAGCGCGTATTCTAATTTGCGCACCCAGAGCGGAAGATATCGACACCATGGCATTGTGGTATCAGGACGATGTCTATCTTCGCAACGTAGATACAGAGCCTGCTTTTCCGCTTTCTGCAGAGAAACTGGCCAAAATTATGCTTCCCGCTGACAACGATTTTTATTTTCATATCAGAACAAAGGCCGATGACCGCCTGATTGGATTTGTCACATTGCACAGTATTGAATGGAATAATCAGCAGGCAAGCCTGGCAATGGGGATTGGACAGGCAAAAGATCGCGGACAGGGTTTTGGTGATGAAGGCCTGAAATTAATCATGCGCTATGCCTTTATGGAACTCAATTTGCATCGTCTGAGTCTGGAAGTCATTTCCTGTAATGCTCATGCGCTGAGTCTTTACGAAAGGAATGGGTTTGTTAAAGAAGGCGTGATCAGGCAGGCCGTTTATCGTGATAATAAGCGCTCCGATCGCGTGGCGATGGGTATTCTTCGCCCTGAATGGCTTGAAAATAATGGTCTGAACCCTATTAACTGAGCATAGTCAGTTCAGCCACATCAAATAGCCGATGAGTCATCAGGCATTTTTTCTCCTGGCTTAAAACGGACAACGCGGTGCCGTCTGGTTAACCTTAACGTGCTGGCGGACAGCCTGGTCGCGTCTTAACTGATCCTTACATAACCCTTCTGCCGCACGCGATGGCGCATATTTTCTGTATCCTCCTCGCAGTGCCATTTTTCATACCGGATCATCGTCGTGCTAAGGCAATCTGACCCCCTATTCGGGTGAGGCTGAGCAGATTCAACGCTTGAACTAAGCGGCGCGCGAAATCAGGCTGATTTTCCCGTCCTTCCTTTGCCTGAGCCCTGATTCTGCTGCCGACATCCTCGAACACTGTAATGTGGGATTCGCGATGCGGCCTGCGTTTGCCGTCTTCAACACAGACAGCCATCGCCGCATTGACTTCGCGGAAATACAAACCAGGCTTAAGAGGTCATTTTAATGTCCCTTTAATGCTCAAGAGGAAAGCCATGAAAAGCGTATTTGCCGGTTTATTCATCATCTCCAGCCTGCTCGTCATGTCAGGTTGCCAGCAGGAAAGCGGCGCCATAGGTAATGATGGTCGTCCTCACGCGCCAAGCGGACAATCCGTTCCCGGCGGGCCATTAGGCAAAGGGCCGGTAGGCCAACCGCAGTCTTAAGAAAATCCGGCCCTGAGCCGGTTTTTTCTTTCCCACCTTAATTTCAGCTTACCTTTTCTCTTCGTCCAACTTGCCACGCTCGGTGCCTGACAGCCGCTGCGCTTAGTTTTCACGCCTATCCTTAGCCCGCGCAGTTCTGGAATAGTCGAGTAAACTTGATGATACCGGCGAGGAGAAAAACGTGCATGAATGCGTCGCCTTTCCTGCAGCATGCGCAAAACACAGCCTGCGGCCGAACCCCATAACAATAACAAGGTGCGAACATCGATGAAAAAGATCGCGATAATCGGTGCCGGGCCAACCGGCATTTACACGTTTTATTCACTTCTGGGCCATAACGTGCCGCTTGCCATTTCCGTTTATGAACAAGGCGACGAGGCCGGCGTCGGCATGCCTTACAGCGATGAAGAGAACTCCCGGATGATGCTGGCAAACATCGCCAGTATCGAAATTCCCCCGGTGTTTATGACCTATATCGACTGGCTGCGCGCCCAGAGTGACAGCCATCTCAGGCGATATAATGTCGATCCCGGCGCTCTGCATATTCGCCAGTTTCTGCCGCGTATCCTGCTTGGCGAGTATTTCCGCGACCAGTTTCTGACACTGGTTTCCCGCGCCACAGAGCAAGGCTTTGAGGTAAAAATCCATGAGCGTTGTCAGGTCACCGATCTTGAGGCGACCGATGCAGGGGTAAAACTCTGGACGCAGGGCGAAGACTCACCTGTAACCTTTGATCAGGTGGTGATCGCAACAGGTCACGTCTGGCCGGACGACAGTGCGTCTACCCGCACCTATTTCCCCAGCCCCTGGTCTGGTCTGATGGAGGCCAGAATACCGGCCTGTGATGTCGGCATTATGGGCACCTCGCTGAGCGGCATCGATGCCGCCATGGCCGTGGCGATCCAGCATGGCGAGTTTGTGGAAGCCGATGATGAAGAGATCACCTTTACGCTGGATAAAGGCCATGAGGCGCTGAAGATCGTCCTGATGTCCCGTTCGGGCATTCTGCCGGAGGCCGACTTCTATTGCCCGATTCCCTATGAGCCGCTGAACGTGGTAACAGAGAGCGCCATCGACGACGCGATTGCTGCGGGCGCAGAGGGATTGCTCGATCGGGTGTTTGCGCTGATGGTGAAAGAGCTTGAAGAGGCGGCACCTGCGTGGAGCGAAGCGATTGCGTTGAACACGCTTGATGTCGACCGTTTTCCGGAAGCCTGGTTTGCCAACCGACAGAAGCAGGACCCTTTCCACTGGGCCAGCACCAATCTGAATGAAGTTGAACGCAATAAACGCGACAGGCGAACCGTGCCGTGGCGCTATACCATTCTGCGGTTGCACGAAGTGGTTGAGGAAATCGTTCCCTTTCTTAACGAAAGCGACAGTAAACGCTTTTCAGGCGGCCTCGCCAAAGTGTTTATCGATAACTACGCGGCGATTCCTTCACAGTCGATCCGTCGGTTGCTGGCACTACGCGAGGCCGGCATTATCAGCATCCTTGCACTCGGCGAAGAGTATGAACTGCAAAGGCAGCAGACGAAAACGCGCATTGTTACCGGGGAGCAACAGCTCACGTTTGACGTGTTTATTGATGCGCGAGGACAGAAGGCGCTCAAAACTAAAGATCTGCCATTTGCCACACTGAAACAGCAGATCCAGCGCTGCGGCGATGAGATTCCTGACGTGGGTGATGATTATACCTTGCTGTCTCCCGCTTCCGCCCGGGGACGCATCGCCTTTGCCGCATTGCCCTATTTGATGCATGACCAGCCCTTTGTGCAGGGGCTGACGGTCTGTGCCGATATCGGTGCTGCGATTGCCAGTGCAATCGATGAAACGCCCTCGCGCTCGCGGAAAAGGCTGGCGTATGTTGAACTTTGAGCACAGTGTTTGCGATACAGACAGTCATTTTGCCGTGCAATTTCTGGTTGACCGCTTCATGCCTTGTACTGCTTTTACATAAGCTTTCGGATACGGGCATATCGCTATGAAAAGATATGCCCGCTAACGAGAATTCAACTTAGCTGCGCCTTGCCCTTTAACGCGTATGTTTAGCCGCACGCTATCCGGTCTGATGTGTGAATCGGTCTGATACAACAAATAGTAAAACAATGCTCCTGGAGGCTGTCATCACCGTGACGGAATTCATAGCTTATATACTGAATAGCCAGCCCCGGCATTCGCCTAATGGCGAATAAAATGTAGTGAGACGGGCCACCTTACCTGTGTTGAGCTTAAGGCTTATTAGCAGCCTCAGCTTTTACCCTTCTCTTTACCTTATGCTCACGCATTTCTCTCGATTCTCTCAGATCAATTGACCGTTAAGCCTGGTGGTAAGTACGTAAGCATTGCTCATTCACGCTCTCGAACGGAAACAGTTAGAGTCACTCTTACTCCTCACTAAACCAGAGAGGCTTAACAGAAAAAATCATCCACATTATTTACGAAGATTATTATCAGAAAATTGAAAACCGTGTTGGCTTCATAAAACTTCACCTGACATTGAAACAAGGATATTTTGTATGAAAACCAAAATTAATGCCTTATTACTATTATCCCTATTTTCTTTTGGCAGCCAGGCTGCCTCATTTACAATTAATGCAAAAGATCACTGTATCTACCCGCCATTAAGTAACGTCAGGGTGCAATCAGGTACCGCATTACAGTTTCAGTTGCAACCGGGTACCTATACTATGTCCTTGCTCTCAAATAACATGAGTTGTGCAAATGGTTCATTAAGCGATGGCTGCCAAATAAGCTCCGTCTATTTACAAGGCGGTTTAGGTAATGCTCGCTGGGGCACCACCGTTGGTAGCGCGCCCATCACCGTCAACGTGCCTACTACCGCAACCTTTATGGCGTTTGTGACAGACGATAACTGCGTTGACAATACAGGTAGTGCAACAATACAAGCAGATAAAGTTTCAAATTAATATATTCCGCGAGCTGTCTTATTGAGGCGACTCGCGGATTTTTTTAAACTTAAGCCTTTTAAATAATCTATAAAAAAATCATTTTATATAATTTTCACGCCGATTTAATCAGTGCTGTGCCGCAATGTTAGCCTCTTAGCAGCTAAAAGAAATTTTGATTATTCCAGCCTCAACAACGGCCTGTAACCCAACATATCCCGGAACGTACAAAACTCAGGCGCGCCCAGCTTAATAACCGGGGAAACCCGCATCAGTTTTTCCAGATACATTGCTCTTAACATCTGCAGCAGGCAGAGTTCCTCATCGACCGGTTTGTGGATGAGGTAGGACACGCTGATATGAAACTCGTAGACATCGTGATTGCTTCGTCTGCAGTGTAGTGTGCTGCTGAGCGCGTTCCGGAGTGAACGTATTTTGCTATTTTCCGCCCAGTCCAGGGGTGCCAGCGACAGGGAAACACCTTGCTTTAGCGCCATTCCGCCAATGCGCATCTGCAAAGGTAAAGAAGATGTTAGCCTGAAATCTGCCAGTTTTGCGGCAAACAGCCGATCGCACTCATCCATCGAAACATCAAGATTCAGATCATGTGGCCAGGCCGGATGATACCGTGCCCGATCGTTGGCACCATTAAACACCGTCATGTGATAGCTCGACGGCGGCAGAAACGCATAACAACGCCCCAATCCTGCGGCTTTCATCGCGTCCACCATTTCGCCAGTTACACCAACCATCTCACTGTCCTGGGCCAGATGACAAATCAGCGTGTTTCCTCTGAAAGGCAGTACCTCACCGTTAGCGTTAAACTTTTCACCGATGGCATTCTCTTTCCACCCTTCCTGCTCCAGCACTTCTGACATGATTTAGGCTCCCGCCCATGATCGTGAACGCTTATCTGTGGCGTTTTAATGTCTGGACTGGCATGACCACAGGCGATGTTATGACGTGAGGCCACAACGCTCTTTATGGCTCCCCATCTTCAGGATACCGCGCGATCATGACCGTTATCAGACAGCAGTGCCGGTGGAACAGGAGGGGGTAAGCAAGGCGTGCTTTTAAACGCACGGGTTCAGGACAGCGAGCGGGGGTTAACCCAGAGCAGGCAAAAAAACAAAACGGGATGTCATGCCATCACCGCCCAGCGCTATCCACGTCCTGACTATTTTTTCCGTAACAGAAAAACAGCAATTGCGGTTAGCACGCCCATCAGTGGCATAGCGATAGCGCCTGAGAAAAAGTCGTAATGGTCATGGCGGTTACTCCGGCGAATATCAGCAAAGCGGTTAAGCGCCTGATTGCTGTTAATCGCACTCACCTCTTCAAATTGTTTTTCATAGCCCTTTTCTTCCAGCAGATAAGCGCCGTCCGCATCATTTCTTTCCAGAACAACGGTGTGCTGACCTTTTGATAGAAACAGTAATCGGGCATTCTACGATTCGCCTGAAAGGGAGGTGAGAAATGAGGCTATCCTGCCGGGCTGATAGTGTAAATACATATTCTTCCCCTGTGCGTCAGCCACCAGCCTGGACCGGATTACACATTATGCGCTGAGACCGAATGATGCCCACTGCTGAAGGTATTACCGGCCTGGGCATTTACTCTTTGAAAATGCGGTTCGGCATGGTTTTCCCTGGGCGTTACAGCGACGGGCTTAACGGATGTTAATCCAGTGATAGTGTTTTGCGAATTGGCGGATTCACCCGCGCCCGCTTTCGCGGGAATGGATTTTACCGAATCCTCAGAAGGCATATAAAGCGCCTGCTGCAGGGTGCTTTCATTTTGTGAAAGGTTCTCATCCACCTGCGCCAGCTGGCGGCGCATAACGTTGAGCTTAACGGCGGTCGCCAGGGGTATTTGAAGCTGTTGATCGTTCAATACGCTTAACTGCTGGCGGGCACCATACTGCTGCTGTAACAGCGCACGGTACTGGCTCTCATAACCCCAAACGGTCGATTGCTCCTGCTCAAACTGAAGCGTGGAGATGTACCCCTTTGCTAACAACGGCCGCCAGGTGTTGACCAGCTTTTGAGCCATACCGATTTGCGCCGATTCAATTTTAATTTGCTCTGCCAGCTGTGCAAGTTGACCATTCAGCATGGCTTGCTGGAAACGGCTGTCGCTGACCTGCTGAAACGCGAGTTGTTGGGTATGATCGATGTCCTGAAGCAGGCTGCTCTGTTCAAGCTTTAACTGCGCACTGACCAGCCGAATCTTTTCCGCCGCCAGTTTAGCCTGGGCAGAGGCAAGCTCAAGTGAAGCTGTGGTGAGCGCAGCCTGGCGCTGGCTCATCGTGGCATCTGAAGCTGCGCTGGAAGTAGGCGGTCGTGGCAGCGTGGCATGCGTTGCCGCCGCCAGCCGCGCGTGCAGCGGGTGGCTTTGCACGAAGCAGATCACGGTCATACTTCCCAGTACAAAAGACACCCAGTTTCGCCGGAGTAAAAGCACCCACGGGGACAGCGTTTCACCGCACTCAGTGCTGGAAGAGTCAACTATCTGCTTCTTAAAAAATGGTTTTTCCATTTTTTACCTTCAATAAGTGCGTGGGGATATTATTGGGCAAGGCACCCGGTCACAGATGTTTTATGCGTGCAGTTTATTCAAGGCGGATCGGGTCATTGATTTACCTCAGCGCATAACATCCCATTTCCGCATGCAGTTTTAAAACAGAAGAACATTTCCAGTCGTTACCTTTTGCAAGCGAGTTTCAATCGGTGGGATTTAGCTGGGCGAAAATGTGCGTTGACTGCGTGGTGGAAGGGCGTTTTCCGGCGCTGACAGGAAAGGCCGGAGATTGCACCAGGCGGTCTGGGGCCAGAATCTGGCCCCAGATGAGTTAAAAGCGCCGTCCGGATAAGAGCAAGCAGCGGCCAGCCTTACTTAACAAGATAAAGGTCCTTGGTGTAGTAGAACCCCAGATGCGAGGGTGCATAACCGCCGACCTTTGGATTGACCAACTTGTTGAGCGCACCATAGAAAACCGGTATGACCGGCGTATCTTTCGCGATAATGTCGCTGGCTTTCTGGTAGTCCTGGGTCACAGCATGGGGATCGGTATCCATCCCCGCGGCTTTTACGGCCGCATCAAACCCTGTGCTGGCATAGCCTGAGCTATTTTGGCTGTCGCCACTGCGGAAGGTATTTAAAAAGGTAGAGGGCTCACTGTAGTCACCAATCCAGGTGTAACGCACCAGATCATATTGTCTCTGATGCATGGTATCTAACATGGTTTTCCATTCCTGGTTTTGCAGAGTGACCTTTGCACCTAATGTTTTCCCCCACATCGAGGCCGCGGCGATGGCGATACGTTGGTTATCCTGATTGGTGTTGTAGAGCAGAGTAAAACTCAGAGGATGACTGGCAGAAAAACCGGCTTCATTGAGCAGCACCTGCGCTTTTTTTACCCGTTGCGCCTGCGTCCAGCCGGCCCACTCAGGCGGCGACAGCGTGACCTCCCCCATGGACAGAGGGAGAACGGTATAAGCCGCTTTATGTCCCATGCCAATGACTTTATCGGCGATGATGCCTTTATCCAGTGCCAAATCCAGCGCCTGACGCACGCGAGCATCGGTAAAGGGCGGTTTATGCGTATTAATTTGAAAGTAGAACACGCTATAAACAGCCGTGCTGTGAACCTCTTTGGGCCGCTCTTTTTTCATCCGCGCAAAATCAATAGCGGGAATATTCTCCGTAATCGTAATACCACCGGCCAGGTAGCGGTTAAGCTCGGCTGAAACGTCGTGAATCGGTAAAAACGTCACCCGGTTAATTACGGTATGGGCATTATCCCAGTAACGATCGTTACGGGTCAGCGTAATTTTTTCATTTACTACCCACTGATCCAGTTTATACGCCCCGCTGCTGACCATGTTGCCCGGTCTGATCCAGGCATCGCCAAACTTTTTAATATTGTTTTCGCTGACCGGGAACAGGGAAGGATGCGCAACAAACTGCAGAAAATAGGATACTGGTTGATCCAGGGTGACCTGCACGGTGTGAGCGCCTAACGCTTTTACGCCCAGGCTGTCAGACGGACTTTTACCGCCCGTTACCGCATCGGCATTAAGGATGTGCGCATAGTTAGCAAAAGACGCATAAGGCGAAGCGGTTTTTGGATCGGTCAGACGACGCCAGCTGAAGACGACATCTTCGGCGGTGAGAGGCGATCCGTCTGACCATGTCAGATCAGGGCGAAGATGAAAGGTCCAGACTTTGTTGTCGGTCGTTTCCCACGAACTCGCCAGTCCTGGCATGATTTTGCCCTCAGGGTCTGTCCGCACCAACCCTTCAAACAGATCGTTAATCACAGCAAAAGCATCATTGGTTTCGGCTTTATCGACATCCAGAGTTGAAGGCTCATCACCGTTGCCCCGCACGATCTCCTGCACAGGGGCCAGCGCCACGCCATTGGGTACATTTGCCCCAAAGGCCACCGAAGAGAACGACAAACTCGTAAAAATTGCAGGTAAACACAGGCGGGCAACATATAAACGGCTCACGGACATTCGTCTGATTCCTTTTTGCTAAGTGATAATGTGACTTCGTACCACGACCATTGCAATTTGTGGGCCAGGGGCGAGGGTTTGTGCCATGCCAGTCTGCGGTCGGTTCGCGACTAAAACCGCGTAGCGGTGCACACTTCTGATGCAAAGAAGCACGTCACCGCTCAAATGTGACGCCGGGGTGAACCCTGGATTGCGTTACTCCGCCCCACGGGCGCATCTGTTTTGTGCACCGAGACAAATATGTGCACCGGGACAAATAAGGGCGGCCTGCGGTAATACACGCCGTGGTCTGCTTTTAAGATGATGGGCAACACCGCTAACAGCTTGCCCTGACCTTCATAAGGTAAAGCCCGCAACACAGGCAGATAAAACAAGTTGGCTGTCGGTCTGCGCCCCGCACACGTAGGTTAACGAAACTTTTACGTTATCCTGCCGAGCCTTTTTCATCCGCCACATACTTGTACAGGCAGGGCCTGATAGAGTCATTCACATCAATCAGGAGCCCGTATGAAAAAAGTGATTCTGTTCGTTATCGCGTTAGCAAGTGTTTCTGCCCTGTCGGGCTGCATCTGGCCATACTGGGGACCCGGCGGCGGCCCGGGACAGATGGGACCAGGTGGCGGTGGCGGTCCTGGCGGCGGTCCGCACAGGTAACCCATAATGGCCTCGCCATGAGGCCATTATCCCTTTGCCGATAAGGATTATTCTGACATTCCAGCCAGGCCCTCTTCCCGCCCTTGCCTTTGCTGGAGATTCCCCGCTTTTCATGACAAACTTGAGCACATCTTAAGGATAAGGAATGTGTACGATGTCAGGATCAAACATCGCTTGTCTGTTTACGGAAGGTCAAATCACACTGCCTGAGGATTATCAGGACCGCACGGTTAATGCTTTCACCGCTTCTGCTGCCAATGCCCCCGCTTTTACTCTCTCACGCGATACGCTCGCCGACGGTGAAGCGCTGCCTGCGTATATCGATCGTCAGTTAACGCTAATGCAAAAACACATTAAGGGATGGAAACAGACTGAACGCGGCCCTGCCGTACTGGGTGACGATCTGCTTAAAGGCGAATGCGTGCACGCTAATTTTTTGCGTGACGGCAAACGCACCTGGCAACAGCAGTCGGTCTTCACGCCGGATAATCACAAAGTGCTGGTCTTTACCATGACCTCCATGTCCGCCATCAGTGACGCTGATCAGGCACAGTTTCAAACGCTGCTTAAAAGTTTTCGCTTTAACGCTTAACGACAAGGGCAATTATCATGTTTGAAGCTGCACGCCTCGGCGATGATATCGGTCACTCTCATGCGCTGGCAGGCATGATCGCGGGTACCCTCGTCGGTGGATTGATCGCTGCGGCAGGCGGTATTGCGGCGGGTGCATTGATGGTCGCCGGCATAGGCGCATCCTGTCTCGGCGTTGGCGTATTGTTGGTTGGGCTCAGCATCGGCGTGGGTTATCTCACCGGAGAACTGGCTACCGCCGCCCGGGATGGGATAGCGGATGCCGGCGCGGCCAGCATGACCAAAAAAGGCACGATTACTACCGGCTCACCCAACGTGTTTGTTAACAGTAAACCTGCCGCTATGGCCACCAACAGCATAGTGGCCTGCTCGGACGATGGTCCGCAGCAGATGGCGGAAGGTTCCTCCCGGGTTTATATCAACGGCCTGCCTGCAGCACGTATCGACGATCGCACCACCTGCGATGCAAAAGTGATGACGGGCTCTGACAACGTCTACATCGGCGGCGAACCTGAGCAAACGCTCCCCATCAAGCCTGAAGTGCCTGAATGGGCCTATAAAGCATCGGATCTCACTCTGCTGTTTGCCGGCCTGGCCGGTGGCGTGGGCGGTGCGGCTGGCAAGGTCGGGGCGCTGGGTAAATTACTGAGCAAGATTCCCGGCATCAACAAAATCGCCCGAGTGGCCTGCCGTGCTGGTGCCTTGATGACCGGTGTGGCGGCCGCAGGTATTGTTGCCCGTCCGGTGGATATTGTCAGCGGCCAGAAATTTCTCAGCGGCGACGATGAGCTGGATTTTGTGCTCCCTTCCCGGCTGCCCGTTAGCTGGCAGCGTTACTGGCGCAGTGGTAATCCCGGCGACAGCATATTGGGCCGTGGCTGGAACCTGTTCTGGGAAACCCGGCTGGAGCACTATCAGGACGGGCTGGTCTGGCGCGCGCCCTCCGGCGATTACGTCTCTTTCCCACGGGTACCAAAGGGACAGCGGACTTACTGCGAAGCGGAAAAACGCTGGCTGGAACATCACCGTGACGACAGCTGGTCGCTGTATGACATCAGCGGCGAGCGCTGGCATTTTATGCCATTGCCCGACGACGGCCCCTCTCTTCCCCTTTGCCTCACCGACCCCTGCGGCAACCAGATAACCTTTGACTGGAACCCCGATCATACGTTGAACGCGCTGACAGACAGCGCCAGTCAGCGCGTGGTATGCCGCTATGCCGATAACAGGCTTAGCGGAGCCTGGCTGGATGACGAAATTTGTCTGGTCAGTTACGCTTATGACGATATGGGCCAGCTCGTTACGGTAACGGGCCGGGGCGGTAGCGTGCGTCGACGCTTCCAGTGGCGCGACGGTCTTATGGTCGCTCATGAGGATACAAACGGCCTGCTGAGTGAGTATCGCTGGCAGACAATTGATGGTTTGCCCAGTGTGGTGGCCTTCCGTCACAGCGGCGGCGAGCAGCTGGATTTTGAGTACGATTTTGATAATGGCACCCGACGCGCGCGACGTGATGACGGCGTTGAGGCGCACTGGTTGATCGACGATGACGATAACGTCGCCCGCTTTACCGATTTCGATGGTCGCCAGACAATGCTGGTTTATCGCGCGGGCGAGCTGTGCGATGTCATTCTGCCCGGCGGGGCTATGCGCTGCAGCAACTGGGACCGCTATGGACGCATGACGCAGGAGATCGACCCGGTTGGACGACGAACCACCCGGCACTGGTTCCGCATGACCGACCGTATCCTCCGTACCGATTATCCCGATCTTACTGCTACCCAGGCGGCTTACGATCTTAACGTTCGCCTGCTCAGTGAAACTGATGCGCTCAATAACATCACCACCTATCACTATCCTGATGACACAGAAGTGCTGCCAGACAGCATCATCGATGCAACGGGCGGCGTGGTAAAGCTGGAATGGAACCGGCAAGGGCTGCTGACGCAGCGTACCGACTGCTCCGGCAGCGTAACGACGTTCAGCTATGACCGATTTGGTCAGCTTATCCGCAGCGTAGATGCTGAAGGCCATGTTACAGCGCGCGAATGGAATGACAGTGGGCAACTGCGCGCCATCATTCATCCGGACGGCAGCCGTGAAACCCTGCACTGGAATCACCAGGGGCAGCTCAGCGCGTGGCGCGATCCGCTGGAAGCCGAGGTGCGCTGGACCTATAACGCGCTGGGTTTACCGGTGAGCCTGACAGACCGGATTGGTCGCACACGTCGCTGGCATTATGATGCACGTGGCAATGTGCTCCGTCTGGAAAACGGCAACGGCGGTGAATACCGATTTACCTGCGATCCGCTCGGTCGTCCATTGAGTGAAATCCGACCCGATAAAACCTCGCGTAATCTGGAATGGAACGCGCAGGGTTTTCTCAGCGGTTTACAGGAAAACGGCAAGCCCGCTCTCGATGGTGGCGCAGCCCGTCGCTGGCAGCACTTTCGCTACGACGACAGCGGCCTGATGACCGGACGCACGACGCAGCATGCCGAATACCACTATCGCCGCCACCGGAGCGGACAGCTCGCCGGCCTGGTTCGTACCCCGACTGCAGAGGGGATCGCGCTCGGTATCGAAGAGGATGAAATCGCCTTCACCTATGACGCAGCAGGCCAGTTATTATCCGAGTCCGGTATAAACGGAAAACTGGATTACGAATGGGATGCCCTCGGCAACCTCACCCATCTGACCCTGCCGGGGGAACAGCAGCTTGCCTGGCTGCACTATGGCTCTGGCCATGTCAGCGCCATCCGCTTTAATCAGCAACTGGTCAGTGAATTTACCCGCGACCGTCTGCACCGGGAAATTCGCCGCAGTCAGGGCGCAAGGGAGCAGGCGCGCCAGTACGACAGTCTTGGCAGGCGCACGATGCAGCGCAGTGAATTGCATAGCCAGGTGGTGCTGCCGGAAAAAGCCATTCTGGAACGCGCTTTCCGCTATTCGGCACGCAGTGAACTGGAGTCTGTCAGTGATACGCTGCGCGGCGACATTATCTATGGTTACGATGATGAAGGCCGCCTGCTGAAGCACTATGAAGCCAGACAGGGCCACAGCACATCGCATTTTGCTTACGATAACGCGGACAACCTGGCGGCAAACGACGATGCACTGCACGCGTTGCCGGTTACCGACAACCGGCTGCATCACTGGCAGAATCTGTTTATGAAATATGACGGCTGGGGCAACCTGGTCCGTCGCCGTAGCGGCCTGCACGAGCAGCATTTTACCTATGATGCCGAAAACCGGCTCATCACCGCCAAAGGCAATGGTCCGGACGGCGAATTTACCGCACACTATCATTACGATGCGCTGGGCAGACGCACCCGCAAAGTGGTCAGAAGCCGGCACGATCGCAAAGAAACCCGTTTCCTCTGGCAGGGCTATCGTCTGTTGCAGGAGCAGCAGGATAACGGCCAGTGCCAGACCTATGTGTACGATCCCAACGAGGCCTGGAGCCCGCTGGCGCGCATCGATCATATGGCAGACGGCGACCGGGGCGATGTGTTGTGGTTCAATACCGATCTCAACGGGGCACCGCTGGAGGTAACCGATGAACGCGGCGACATCCGCTGGAGCGGCCAGTACAGCAGTTTTGGTGAAGTGCGCCGGCAGACAGAGGGCTTTACCCGGCTGGCGAAACAGTCTGCCCTGCCCCATCAGCCGCTGCGCTATGCGGGCCAGTATGCGGACAGCGAAACCGGTCTACACTACAATCTGTTTCGCTATTACGACCCGCAGGTGGGACGGTTCACGGTTCAGGACCCGATAGGGCTGGAAGGCGGCTGGAACCTGTATCAGTATGCACCGAACCCGCTGAGCTGGGTGGATCCGCTGGGGTTGAGCAATTGCGGTGCTCCAAACAAAAAGACATCTTATGAAGGTATCAGTCGCAGAGATGCGTTTAGGCAAGCTAAAAGGGATGCTGGAATACCAAATAATCAGCAACCAACTAAAATTCTGCGGCCTGAATTAAGGGATGGTAACGGCAATGTAGTAATCGGCAAAGATAATCTGCCGATAAGAACGCGAGAATATCATTTTGAAAACAAAGACAATAAAACTGTGTTGATACAGGAGCACAGTTTAGGCCACCAAAAAGCCACTCCTGGACATGGTGCAGAACCTCACTTTAATACCCGAACCATTGAAAGGCCAGATGCCGGAAACTTTCCTGGAACGCATGGCCACTATAATTTCCCGTGGAGTAATTAACATGAACCTAATAGATTTAATTAGTTACAATAATTTTTTAAAAAAAATATTCCCTGATGGAATTGAAAGTAATGTTCTTATTGGAAAACTATCACTCGAGTTAGGAGGCCGCCTTGCAGTAAACATTCATACCAAACAGAAACCTGCATTTGAAATAGCCAAATGGGGAAAGTGGGGTGTTGATTACAATGTAATTGTCATACATGCTTTAGGTGGAAAGGGTGATATTGTTAACATAAAGAAATGGAGTAAAATAGAATACGCTCATTTATCAATAAATAAAAACGGTAGCGTATATGACTTACAGCAAACTGGCCTTCATCATGAACTATTCTTTTCCGTCGATGTTTTAACTTTTCAAAATTGCACTACATACTTAGAACAAGAAGACATCTTATAAAGGGGGCAGCCGCAAGGATGCCTTAGGCAAGCTAAAAGGAAGACTGGAATAACAATGAATCAACACTATGGCCCTATCACAAAATCCGATCTATTAGATGGGAGTGGTAAAAAATCATTAGGCAGTATTGGCCAGCCAATTAAAAAAGGCATTCCGAATTTGTTGGTAAAAAAGGTCAGTCCGTTCTTCTACAAGACCATAGTTTAGGACATGCCAAGGCTACTTCTGGTCATGGGACTCAACCTCATTTTAAGGTCAGACCTCTTAAAAACCTGAATGCTAGTTCAGTTCCTGGTACTCATGGCCACTATAATTTCCCGTAAGGTATTTCTATGTGGTTTAAAAATGCGATAGGTAAAGAAAAAATTCAATTCATTTTCGGCAATGAATTGAACATTAAAAACATCGAAATTTCAAGTTTTTCATTGGAGCGCTTTTCAGACTTAAAAATTCATTTCTTTTGTAGGGAAATACCGAAAAAGCATCCTGAAAAATGGAAGAAGGATGGATTCAATGCACTTAGCCTGGTGATTAACTTTGGAGATGTTATCCATTTAAATGCCACTGGTTCTGGAATCGGCTTCTTTTGCTCCCCGGAAATAAAGTCCTTTGAAAATTATTCAGAAATAAAAATAAAAAATAACGAGCTCGATTTTTATTGCAAATCAAAGTTCTTAACAATTGAAAGTATCACACCATATATAGATGAACGATGGGACTAAAAAGGAAGCCAGCAAGGCTGCTGGCTTCCTTTTTCAAGCGAACATTTCGTTATTAAAAGACAATCATCGGTCAAAATTGACACACCATTGCTGAGCTAAACTAATAACAAAAATATTAAAGAAATCCGTTTCCTCTGGCAAGGCTATCGTCTGTTCCAGGAGCAGCAGGATAACGGCCATTGCCAGACCTATGTGTACGCTCCTAACGAGGCCTGGAGCCCGCTGGCGCGCATCGACCATATGGCAGACGGCGGTCGGGGCGATGTATTGTGGTTCAATACCGATCTCAATGGGGCGCCGCTGGAGATAACCGATGAACGCGGCGACATCCGCTGGAGCGGCCAGTACGGCAGTTTTGGTGAAGTGCGCCGGCAGACAGAGGGCTTTACCCGGCTGGCGAAACAGTCTGCACGGCCCCATCAACCGCTGCGCTATGCGGGCCAGTATGCGGACAGCGAAACCGGTCTACACTACAATCTGTTTCGCTATTACGACCCGCAGGTGGGACGGTTCACGGTTCAGGACCCGACAGGACTGGAAGGCGGCTGGAACCTGTATCAGTATGCGCCGAACCCGCTGAGCTGGGTGGATCCGTTGGGGTTATACAAGGGTGAAGGTCAACGTGGCTTAGGAAAATATCATGTTTTCCATGAACACACGCTTGACTCAAGCGAATACAAAATGACGGACAAAGAACATTTTAGCCGAGCAAACGAATCTGTTTACAAGCGTCTTCAAACTGATCCAGAATTTAAGCGTGAGTTACAAACAAAATATCCAGGTGTTGTTGAACATGTTCAACCGATGAAAAATAATAAATTTAGAGGATCTTCGCCAAAAAACATGACCTGGCATCACGGTGATTCACCAGGCTCGTTACAACTTGCTGATTTCAATGATCATAAAAGCTACCATAAAATTTACCATCCGGACGGAACGGGTGGGAGAAATAAATGGGGCGGTGGAACTAGTTGCCGATAATGAGGTGTTAAATGATTGTGATTAATGGTTTTGATGAGTTATTGAAAAAATGTCATGAGCTCCCTGACGTAGGCTGGCTTTATGTTGGGGAATCGTTTGATCTTGAATCTAAAAAAGATATTAATGAGGGAAGATACTTTATCGCCCAAGATGAAGATGAGGAAATGGACTTCGAAGAAAATTACGGAACATTCTTAGAGGCACCTATTTTCAAAGCTATAATTGAGAATAAGCTTGAACATCATCCGGATTCTGATAGAGATGATTTTTTTAATGCGGTCATCCATTACCTTGAAAATGATGATTTCATGGATTAATTCTTTTTAAGGCTGGAAGAAGGAATGCTATTCCTCCAGCTTTTTTGTCAAAAGCGATGTCTTAAAAACATTTTTCTGCGCTGACCGAATCAATTTCATTCCTTTCAATAAATAATAAACCCTTTGAAATCATACATAAAAAAGTTTATCAAATAACTGTCAACTTCAAACCTATGTGTACGAGGCCTGGAGCCCGCTGGCGCGCATCGATCATATGGCAGACGGCGGCCGGGGCGATGTGTTGTGATTCAATACCGATCTCAATGGGGCACCGCTGGAGGTAACCGATGAACGCGGCGACATCCGCTGGAGCGGCAGTACGGCAGCTTTGGTGAAGTGCGCCGGCAGACAGAGGATTTTACACGGCTGCGAAACAGTCTGCCCTGCCCCATCAGCCGCTGCGCTATGCGGACCAGTATGCGGACAGCGAAACCGGTGTACATTATAATCTGTTCCGCTATTACGACCCGCAGGTGGGACGGTTCACGGTTCAGGACCCGATAGGGCTGGAAGGCGGCTGGAACCTGTATCAGTATGCGCCGAACCCGCTGAGCTGGGTGGATCCGCTGGGGTTGAGTGTTGATAAAATCAATATATACAAAGATGCTCCATATCATGGCGCCTCAGATAACGCCGTAAAAAGTAAAACACCCATCAACGGCCAGTCAGCTTTGGACAATTCTATTCAGTTAAAACCAACGTCCCCAAGAAGAGTTGGCGTTGATGTGCAAAATAATGAGATTGTTGTATTAGATAAAACACGGTCTTTGTCTGATCAAGTAGATGAATATCACGGACATGTACGTGAGTGGGATGCTTTAGATAACAAACAACAATCAGCATTAATTAAATCTGGAAAAACCACGAGAAGAGGAAAAATTTACTGTGAATAATGATAAATTACGACTCGAGAAAATTTCAGGCTCTGATGATCTAGTTAAGATGTCAGACACACTTTTATTTATTGCCCATAACATCAGTGATATAGAGTGGGCTGAAAAAGAATTTATGAAAAAAGCAGACCATTACGATGAAGACATTAGTGGTCTAGCGATTACTTGCTTAGGTCACTTAGCAAGAATACAGGGGAAAATTGATAAAAAAATAGTCATTCCTTTCCTTAAAGAAAAGATGAAAAGCGATAATCCTATAATAGCATCAAGAGCCGAAGATGCGCTGGATGACATAAATATGTTCACTTGAAAATAATCATAAATATAAAGGTAAACAAACAGTTCTGTACTGCTGACGGAACAGTCAGTATTGCCCTATCAGTTGCTGCGTAATGCGGATCAGTGCGGGCAGAATAAATCGTCTGCATTACAATCAGTTCCGCTATTATAACCCGCTGGTGGAGCGATTCACGGTTCAGGACCCGATAGGGCTGGAAGGTGGTTGGAACCTGTATCAGCATGCACCGAACCCGCCGAGCTGGGTGGATCCGCTGGGGTTGAGTGTTGATAAAATCAATATATACAAAGATGCTCCATATCATGGCGCCTCAGATAACGCCGTAAAAAGTAAAACACCCATCAACGGCCAGTCAGCTTTGGACAATTCTGTTCAGGTAACCAACGTCTCTAAGAAGCGCCAGGACTGATGTCAAAGATAATAAGTTTTTTATAATAGATTAAACGCAGTTTTTATCTGATTTAGGCGATGAGTATCTGGCCAAATAGATGAGTGGGATGCTTTAGATAACAAACAATAATCCACGTTTAAATCCGGTAAAACGACGAGAATAGCCATTTAATGAATGTCACAGCAGTATTTTCTATGTCTTTATTAACAGTATGTACTTTTTTACCCGCCAGCCCTATGATTTGGCTGTGTCACCTGGACACGGTGGAGGTCGATATGAGAAATTTCGGTTTCGTCGTTCTTGGTCTGGTGGGTTTCTCTGCATTCAGCGTTGCGTTTTGCACACTTTGTTTAACCACTGCCGGTGTGTTGCATTAATCGCGTCTGAATTCCTCGACATGGCCCTTTGTGGCCATTTTTGTTTTCACTGCATCAAACGTAAGCTCTGCTATTTGCTTTCTCCGTTTCATAAAAACGTCATACTGCACAGCCCGACTTTGCAGGGCACTACGCAGCGGCACTGAAGCGGTAAAACCCAATACTGTTTTTTTACGTCCGAAAGCGGCTGATTATGCTTGCAACCTTTGCCGCACGAGTTCCTTCTGCTAACGTTGTTATGATAACGACACTTTCGGACAAGGTAAGCTATGAATCAGTATGACAATCTCTGGAATGCTATTGAGACGCGCGTCAAGCAGAACAACGATGCCACGACGCTGGATATGGGCAATTCCGAAAATGTTTTTGTTAATCAGATCAGGCAACGTACGGCTCAAATATTCATTCTTGAAATCATTCTGGACAAGCACCGCAAACAATTTGGCACGCGCTATTTTCCTTTATCTGGAGAGGAGGCGCTTTATCACCTGATCTTTACGCGCACAAACTGGCTACCTGCTCAAATCAGAACGCTGTCACTTTCCGATGCGCTATTTGTTATTGCCGAACTTTTCCGAGACGGTAACCTTCAGGAAGGCGTCAAAAACTTCCTTGGCACCCAGGGACTGCGCAATGTTTCCCATTCTGTTGATGAATTCTCGGACAGAGACTGGGCGCCAAAGGAAAATGAAGTTCATCTTTCACTCCCCTGAATGACGATAGCGCCAGTGTGGAATATTAACTGCGCCTGCAGGATGAACGCAGGCGCGTTAAGTCCGTAATATTTCGGTTTACCTGTTCAGTCGGTAAAGCTGGTAGTTCTCTTCATTATCCGCAGGCCTTTCCCCCTGCCAGACCAATGTTCCGTCGACATACTCTTCAGGGTGCTTTTTATCATGCTGCACCAGCAGCCAGTGACAACGATAAGCACCTCTGTGCTTCCCTTCTCGTAATGTTATCAGCCCGTCATAATATTCCAGTAAAGCTCGCTGCGGCTCGCCAAGGTGCTTGCTTGCCACACACTCGTCCTTCGGCAACCAGGCCCGCAACGGGATAAACACATCAGAATAGCGCTTAGTATAATCCAGGTACGGCATGCCCAATGTCATGGCTAAAACCCAGCACAGCGTGATGCAGCTGGTAAAAACAGCTAAAGGACATTGCCGACAGGTGCGGTTAAGCAACACCAGCCCGCTGAGCATCAGCGTTGCCACTAATGCCACAATAAGCATCACCGGAGAGAGCTGCGGCGTGAAGCCAGGTGCGCCGTGCAAGACCCATTTGTTCCACAACGGTGCAGGCCAGCCAGTCATCAGGATGATCCCTGCCCCCCACATGACCGCAGGGAGCAGGCAGAATAGTCCAAGTGCCCAGGGACGTAACTTTTCTGTCCAGGTGCTTTTCTGTTGGCAGGCTCCAACGGCCAGTATGGCCAGCGGCAGAAGCAGCGGCATGGCGTAAAGCTCACGCGCATCGGAAGCGACTGACAACGTAACGAAACCGGCAGAAAAAAACGTTACCAGCACCTTCGCAGGGGCACTAATGCCGGTTTTCCATGTGCGCCAGAGCCACCATGAAGCCATCGGCAATGCAGGAAAGGCGTACCAGGGAAGCAGTTTGAAGTAAAAAAAGTGTTTCGCTTTGGGGCCAAGTTTAGCGGTGCCATCGAAACGGCCAACGTTATTCACCAGCAGCCAGGTTGAAAACAGTTTTTCTGAACGCATCCAGAGCGCATATAACCACGGTGCAACCAGCGGGCAGAAGACCAGCACCGCGATGGCACAAAATATGGCATAGCGTCTGCTACGACATTCTGCATTCAGCAAAGGTAGCGCCAGTGCTGTCAGCCCAAGAATGCCGGGGCCGAGAAGCCCTTTAGACAGGAACATGATGGCTGCGCCAACGCCCAGAATCGTTCCCCCCAACATGTGGCGGCGAATTCCCAAAACGAAACCGTAAATGCCAATTGCACCGCCTGCCAGCAAAGCAGTGTCCGTAATCATCTGATGAGCCCGGATAGGAAAACCAACACAGGCAAACAGAATAAGCACCGCCCAGCGGCCCGCTCCCCTGCCAAACAGCTCCCGGGACGTCAGCGCGATGGCATAACAGGTGATCAAGATAAACAGGCCCGTTGTCAGACGTGCTGCATCCGGTTCGCCCAGTAGTGGACTAAACAGCCGGAGGAAGAACGAGGCCACAATGAAATAGAGTGGCGGCTTTTCCATAAAGGGTTCGCCCGCCAGCGTAGGTACTATCCAGTCACCGGTTTGGGCAATATGACGGATTAGTCCAAAGGTATAAGCCTCATCCGGCTTCCACGGCTCATGACCCACAAGCCCCGGTAGTAGCCAGCAGGTGAAGACAACCATGCACAACAGGAGTGAGATTTGCTGAGATGCAGGTAAAAAAGGTCGGGTCGGGTATATGTAAGTCGCACTTTTACTGGTAAATGTTTGAGGTAAAAAGCTTTCCGGGCCTGCAGCCCGCGTAACAGGAAAGCCCATCTGGCAATGTCTTGTATTCACGATTTACTGCCCTGCCCTACCTGTTTTTACGTTAATGGGCTGATTTAAACCTCACCCTGTCCATGCTGACTCAGTCATAATGTTCGTGCGTAAGCTGTACAGATGAGACCTTCACCCGGTTCGTCTCAGACATATGCCTCATTGTTCATGCAATGTTTCTCTCAATTTCACTTAAAATTGGGTGAACTCATTACGAAAAGGGAGGCGTATGCGCTTACTGGTAATGAATAAGGTAAAGAAAGCGGAATAAACGAGGAATAAACATACTGTGCTTTAAGCTGAGATTTCAGACAAAAGCCATTAACGACTGTTTGTTTAAAGAATATTTAATGTTCAGTGAAAATAACGCATAAATAATTTTTCTGCCAAACGGTTTAGTTCATAAAAACATCATAAGCCAGAGGAACCTTTCGCACTGGCTCAGACTCAATAAGGCCGTTATCAGAAATAACATTCACTTTTTACGCGCGTGCTAAAGCATTAATAAAGCTAAATAAACCATCCTTTTCCAGGGTTAACACTTATCAATTTGATGTATAATAACCCGATAAAAAATCATCAACCAAAAGGACTTAACTTTATGAATGCAAAACAGTATGGCGTCCCATTGCTCGTATCATCTCTTATTCTGGGCGGTGCCATTTTCTGTGCAGCGATGGTTAACAAAGGACTCATCCTTCAAGAAAAACACGTCATTAAGACTACGTCAGGGAGTGTGAACCTCGGTGAAATTTATAGTGAAAAACGTGGGATGGATATTACCTTAGCGGCTGCATCGGATAACGCACCAAAAGAAATAAACCTGACTAATTTAGATCCAAACAATTTCTCAGGTGATATTCATAATGCGTTAACAAAAATAGCAAATCGGGCTAACGAGCAACAAGGTTTATCCGGTGATAAAGCAATAAAAGTGGATAAACTATCCTCTAACTTACCTTTTAAGCTGCACGTAACAACTTATATTCAGTACATCTCTGAACACATACCTAATTACAAACTGGTTATTGAGGAAAAAGATTTCATTATCGAGAAAGAAGTATTTGAACATCGTATTAATACTGAAGCAGAGAAGATGGTAAAAGAAAGCGCTCCAGTATTTTCTGCAAACAGTTTTATCAAAGATTAAAGTTTATCTTTTCCCGGTTCTCAGGAAAAATTATTGAATAAAAGCTGGTCTTTCCATAGACCAGCTTTTACTATTTTTTATTGTAGACAACGCGCATGAGGAAAACGCTGGTTTTATTTCTTTGCATTTAAAAAGCAGGTTCTGGTATTTTTTCCACCTAAGAAATATTACACACATCCTCAATATTTTTGTCATACAGCAATGTTGAGTTGATGCATACCGTACCACTGACTTCCCCCATATTGGATAAGAACGCAATAGGTGACCCTGTACCGAAATGGACCAGTTAAAAGATTTATATTCTGATTTTTAAGGGAAAAGTAGACTTTAAGGGATGCAAACAGAAGAGAAAGTGGCGCGCCCTACAGGATTCAAACCTTCTAGCTAGTCATCTGTTCTATATGTGTTTTTTTTCATTTTAGTTTGTGACCTGCCCCCAGATATGCCCCCTTAACAAAGTGCTCACCACCATGACTGTGGTTTATCAATGAGTGCTTGTCTGAGCTTCGATGACTCTTAGCATAGAGAATGTTAAGAAAATTCTTAACCTACCTAATAAACAGAAGATGTATAATACTTAATCATTTGACTGAAAGGGATTGATTTTGAATGAAGGGAATCGACAAAAAACTAACCATTTTCACCACAAAAAAAAGATTCAATGACAGAAACGCCGATGACATGCAAAGTGGCGATATGGATGTTGATACGCTGAAAAAGCATTACCATCTCGGACAAGTATCAACTTTCATAGACTGGACTACTTTTGGTCCTTCCTATCAGCATCCCGCTACTAACTCCATACGGCCAGTTAGCAGGGAAAGAGCCATAGCGATGTTATACGATGAACTAAGATCTCAGTCCTATGTCTTTTCTTTCCGAGGACCATACCAGGGCTTGATCATAGATCTTTTCAATCATATGCAGCGCAATAATGGAAAAGATTATCAGCATCCGACTATGAACAATGCCTACAGAAATCTTATTTTGAGTGACAAATCTGTCGATAGCACACTATCCATAATTAAAAATACTATCGAGCAATTTGATTTCAACAAGTCCCAATTAACGAAAGAACATTTCTCAACTGTGTTATCTAAAAGCCATTTACCTAAATACACAAGATGGAAAGATTTCGTCAATGGTATGGGGATTACCGTGCATGACATAAACAGCACAGAAATTTCTATTGAAAGCCTGACCTTTCAAGGCAATAAATATACTGCGGTTGTCAAATATAGAGCACAAGACCATTTTGGCTTAGATAAAGAAGATATCTTAAAGATTAAATTCAACTCAATTAGTTTCTTCAGAATATGGTTTGTTCTACAGAGGGCTAAGCATTTTGCTCAAAAGCCATTTTTCACAAATTTCGAAGCCACTATAACATTGACAGGAGAAAACAATGTTTAACTATAAAAGGATTGGAGCACTTTTAGTTTTTTTAATAATAGCATACTGCATATGGATTGCTATAAGACCTGCAAAAATAGTCAGAGTTGATAATGGTGCGGTTTTTGTAGAACATTTGCCAATGACTACAAAAGGGAAATTAAACTGGTGGTTGAAAAACAGAGAATTACTTGATAATAAATATCACATCATCAATACCCCTGATAACTTCACAGTTATAGTCATGAATTTCGGTGGTTATGAAAAATTACCTACCGGAACCAGAGATGGATCAATTGATGACTATACTTGCTTTGATGATAATAATGGCGAGCATAAGAAATGTGTTTATAACAGCATAGCGTTAGTCGTTAGGGGCCGCATAAATGGTAAAGTGTTTATAACAATAGACGGTAAAACTTACCTTCAAACCGATAGTGATAAAGCTATAATTTATAAAGATTAAACCATGTCATCTAAGGCACAATTAAAAAATGAAAAAAATACTTTTAGCATTGATGCTTTTTACTCCTTTATCATTTGCCGATTCTAATGTTAAAGGTGTGGAATCAGCCGCGCTAAATTTCAACAAATGGTATGTCGGTCAACTCTTGCAGGATAAATCTCCTCTGACTGATTACTCTGCCCTTTCAAAGTATGTAACCAGTGACACGATCAGTGCTTTGAAGAAGCTATACAGCGGGAATAGCAATGATGTAGATGTTCCTGATGCAGACATGTTCGTCAAGGCTCAAGACTATGAAAACGACTGGAATCAAGTGAGTGTTATTGTAAGCACACCCGTTTTAGTTCCACGCACTTTTTGAGGTTTCCGGTTTTACGGCCATCAGACGGTCCTCCTCCGGTGACAGGTTATTCAGGGATTCATGAGGCCGCTCGCTGTTGTATTCCATCAGCCAGCGACTTGTGATTTCCCGAGCTTCATTCAGCGTTCTGAACAGGTAAAAATCTAGGATTTCTGTTCGGTACGTCCGGTTAAACCGTTCGATAAAGGCGTTCTGCGTTGGTTTTCCCGGCTTGATAAATTCCAGCATCACTCTATGCTCTTCAGCCCACTGTGCCAGCGTCAGTGAGACCAGTTCTGGTCCGTTGTCCATCCGCAGTTTCAGTGGATAACCCCGGTTTGCCACGATTCTGTCCAGCACCCTGACCACCCGCTGTGCCGGGATATTCAGATCGATTTCTATGGCGAGGGCCTCGCGGTTAAAGTCATCAACCACATTAAAGGTCCGGAAGCGTCTGCCGCAGACCAGCGCATCATGCATAAAATCGATGGACCAGCTCTGGTTAAGCGCTTCCGGCGTAGCCAGTGGCGCCGGGTTACGCGCGGGTAAACGCTGTTTTCCCTTGCGACGAAAATTCAGTTTCAGCAGGCAGTAAATCCGGTGAACGCGTTTATGGTTCCAGGTGTTACCCTGCCTGCGCAGCAGCTGGAACAGTTTTTTGAAGCCGTATCGCGGGTAGCGCTCTGCCAGCTCAGTCAGCACCTGGATCACCGGTTCATCACGCCGGGTATCGGGCTGGTAAAAATAGACCGTCCTGCTCAGCGATAACGTCCTGCAGGCCTGGCGAATGCTCATGGTAAATTGCGCAGTCAGGTAACCGACGAGCTCACGCTTTATCGCTGGTTTTAAAGCTTTTTTTCGATGACTTCTTTAAGTGCCCGGCATTCAAGGCTGAGATCAGCAAACATCTGTTTGAGGCGACGGTTTTCATCCTCCAGGTCTTTCATCTTTTTTATATCAGAGGCTTCCATACCGCCAAACTTCGCTTTCCAGTTGTAATAGCTGGCTTCAGAGATACCGGCTTCACGGCAGACATCCTTAACGGTACGTCCGGCTTCGACGGACTTCAGAACGGCAATGATCTGGTGTTCGGTGAATCGGGCTTTACGCATGGTGATCTCCTCACAGGACATAATCAGTATGTCGGAAGATCTCTAAAAGCGAATGGTTCGGTTTACCGGGATGCTTACAGTAGATGATGTGCAAAACCCGGAGTGGCGAGTCATGTTCTTTCCGCAAAAAGGTGACTTCAACTCGCATGATGGTATCCGTGATACAGAACTGCAACTTAAGCGCTGGATGCATATCTTTGATAATTTAATCAATAAAAATTAAGCTTTTAAAGTGACTATATTTTTAGCCAGAACACTTGTTCAAGTATTCTGGCTTCTAATTTATGAAAGACTAAAAACTCTTATTTATATTTATTTCCTTATCCGACTTGAACAACTGCTCGATCTCCTGATCTTGCCTGTCATTTAAAAACTTACATCTTTCTTCAGAAAGGAAGTATATATAGAATTTTTCTTGAGGCATGATATCAATATTGAAAGTGACATTCATTAAAGCATATAGGAAAGGACTCTCATTATCGATGTTAAATTTGGAATTTAATAAACCTAAATTTTGTTCATTTATCGAATTAACACTAAGATTCAATAGATCCAAAGACCTCTCCATAGTAAAACAATCTGACAACATGAAGTAGTATATCCCTGGTCTTTCGAAGCCTAACACACCACTGTCATCAGTCATTTTTAATCCTTTCGTATATCTGAATGTATTTACTCTATCACTCACCTTATACTCAATGCAAAAAGCACCCTTATTTTCAATTTCATTATAATTTCCTAACTCCTGTATTTCAAAATGTCCGTTTTGGAAGTAAGGCAATAATGACCTAAGCCAATCATATACTAAGTTTAAACTTAAATTATGAACATTTGTTGAATAATGCACTCCGTCGATAGGTGTAAGCAACTCCCTTTTGTTTATTAATGACATAAATGTTGATCCGATAATTCTCTGGGATTTAGGCATATCATCTAAATTCAAAATCGATTTTAGGTATTTTTCTATTTCAGATTTTGTTTCTACAATATACTGATTAACGAGATCAGTATTAAGATCACTCTCTATAACTTCTTTAAGAATGATTTCATTAAATTTAAACAATAGCGTGTTCAGTTTATCTGCAACAGGTTTTATTTTTTTATTATCCAAATTTTCACCTGTTATAGCTTCATATGTTTTATGAAAGGATTCATCTTCTAAAATTGAGATAATTGACTTAATTTGATGAGTATTTAAATCAGTATAAGATTTAAAGCTTGCAAAATCTCTAATGAATATAAAATCAAAATGATTATTGCTGAAATCTGAATGTATCAAAAACATAGCAATCATTTTGTAACTATCATTAGCAATTGATAGGGTTGTCACTTCACCGTCTGGAATTTCACGCAATTTCGATTCTGCACCGAAAGATCTGTAGTCCTTAGGAATAGAGAACAACAGAAAATAAGTTTCTTCTTTATAATATAGCTCTTCTAAAAATCGAGCATTCATCCATGATTTTAATAATTTTCTTAAAAGGATAAACTCATCATTCTCTGGTTCGTTTTTCTTAATTATGTGCTGCACGCGCAAAATAAGTAGTGTAACAACTTCTAAAACACACCGAAGGATTTTTTTTTGGATTCCATTTAAAGACTCATGATCAATTTTGTTACTTTTTTCTAAAAATCTCATCTTGTAAGTAACTAAATCGGTATCACACTCAAATGCTATGTAATTCATGTTTACTAAATTACTAATGGTATTATCTATAAGTAAATCCAAGAAAACATATTCACTGTCGTCAATGCCATATCTAACCCTACTCTCTAAATTACGAAATGTACTCTTATAGAAAGCTGCAAAATCCTCTTTACTGTAAATATATCTCGACAGGTTGATTAACGATGACATGATACCGGCGGCCTTGACTAACTCTCCACTCCTCAGAGGATAAGATATCATTTTCTCATAAAAACTTGAAAAAACAGATATATTAAATATTTTTTTATTTTTTAATTTAACTATGGATAAATCAAAATTCCTCAAAGTGAATGAATAATTGTCAGTAGTTGTAAGTTCATAAAAAACTTTAACGCCGAAATCAAGTGCCCATTCATCACCTTTCATTAAATGTTTTCTAAGGTTGACCAAAAGTGCTTCTTCATAAGCCTTAAAACTTTCATAGATAGGCGGAAGTTTTCCGACAACTAAAGCTCCCTTCAATAACTCAGTAACTTTTAACACCATAGAATTATCTACAGATTTATCACTGCTAGTAACAATTTTAGCCACTGGTTTTATTAAAGGAGAAAAAAAATCAACATTGAGCAAGAGCACTAAGTTGTTAGATTTGCCCAACTCCTCAATCATCTCATAAAATTTAATCAAAACTTTATCATTAAACCCAACTAATGAGTAGTTTGCATTGATTGGGAAAATATCTAATTCGATTACATTAGATGAAAAGTGACCTCCAATTAATTCAGACTGAATATAATCACTGGAACTTAACTTTTCGTGAAATCTTTGATTTAATTCTTTTCTTTCTATATTTACAAGCGAGTAGGCAGACCCAACAGACTTTATATTATTAAAAAGCAGAATCCTTATTGTGTCTGATCTCTCCATAAACTCATAAAGCTTGTAGTACATCACCCCATATTTAATAATAAATAAAAGGGAGAAATAAAGTGATAAAAAATATCCAATAAAACCACAACCAATAGTCAAAAGCAAAACACCACATATCAAACTGCATATTGATTCCATGCTGAAATCAAGGAATTTATTATCCCTCAATAATAATATTTTCGATATTGACTCAAAACCATACTCAGAATAACTTGAAACTTGACCTACAAACATACTCATGAAGGTTATAGATAATGCAGCAATAGTGCCATGTATACCTAAAACACTTCCCCAGACGCTTGTAGTCCAGTTAAAATCTGTGTTGTTATATATTGAAGGGCTTATAAATAAAAACTTATAAGGTAGGTTAAAAAACCTTTCGAAATACAAACCTGACAAAGAAAAAAGGAAAACAATAAAATATAGTGCAACCACTTTTATTATATTAGATTTGATATTGTTTTTAAAGGTAAACTTTCCTCTTCCTACAACCATTATACGCTCCTGTTCCTTCCCTAACAGACTTGATACCAAATGATTTATTAAATCATGGATGCCATATGATCCATTTGCAGAACACTCGCCCTAAGTTAAGTGTAAGGATCATATGGCATAGATATTGTATCGTCATTTTCAAAAAAAAGTATATCCTAAACCCTTTTTTTCATTTTGAAAACATCTGCTTTAGGCTCTGGTGAAGGCGTAAAGCTCTGTTTTTGAGTAGCAAATATTCTTTCTACTTCGTACTCATTCCAGATAAGTATTCGATAATAGACTTGTAAAAATACAGCACTCGTTCGAGACTGACAGTTGAAGGTATTGTATAGAAGTTTGGACTGAGCAAAGCCGAACTCAAAACTACAATTATATTGCCTGGCCCTTTCAGATAGGGATTCTGATAATCCTGTTGATACTTCAAAAAGTATCATACACAGAACAGACAGGCATTTTTTACGATTTTTTTCTTTATTGCAGTCTGATTCGTCGTATCGAAGAATGACGCGATTTAGGAGTATCGGAAATTTCTGCTGACTAGCGATACCTGTTTTAAAAAAACCAATAAGGCTTTTATTCGGGATTGTGCTCAGCCCTGCCAGAAATCACTGCATAGGTAAAAATCTGGCGACATGCCTGACGGGTTTTCTTTAGCTTGTCGAGAACTCCCCGCTTCTCCATCTTGCGAAAAACATCAAGCATCTCTTTTGCATTAATGTCTGCAATAGGTCTTTTGCCAATGTGAGGAAAAATATCCTTTTTCAGGTATTCCAGAATATCTGTGGCATAACGTTTAGACCACGATAGCTTCTTGTGCTCATGCCACTCAAGAGCGATAAGCTCAAAGCTGTTGTTCACAGCCAGAATTTTTACGGTGACCCCGGACCAAAATGGACCAGTTAAAAGATTTATGTTCTGATTTTTAAGGGAAAAGTAGACTTTAAGGGATGTAAAAAGAAGAGAAAGTGGCGCGCCCTACAGGATTCGAACCTGTGACCTACGGCTTAGAAGGCCGGTGCTCTATCCAACTGAGCTAAGGGCGCGGAGAGGTTGCGTCGAATTATACGGTTGAACGCTGTAACGTCAACGTTTTTGCCGCGGTGGCGCGGTAAGTGCCCAGGTAATAACCAATTTCCACTAATGGCGGTCGCGCCAGGCACTGAGCGACACCAGATTACTCACCTCGGTAGTTTCCCCTTCCAGCTCAATGCCCTGCTGCGTGACGCGCGCGTTATACTGCTCACGCAGCGCGTTTAGCTCCTGGCTGTCGGGTTCGAGCTGACGCAGAAAACCCAATGCCAATAATAGTTGCTGACGAGTGAGCGTGGCAGAAAAACCTGCGCCGGTTAACACGCTGTGCCAACGCTGGATATTTTCGTCGCTGCCATCCACAATCAGTACCTGCCAGATCAAAAGTACCGCCGCACCATTATTTAAATGCGCTTCGTTATCGCCGGCGATGTAATCGGTAAACTCTTTCGCCGCCTCTTTACCCATCTGCGACAGCATTGATTCAATATGGACCGGCGGCAGTTGCAGCCGCTTGCTGAGCGCCTGCGCAGCATGGCGAGAACCCGCAGTCAGCAACTGAAATCCTACAACAAGCACCACAGCCAGGGTGGCAATCATTAACCAAATCATCACGTCATCCAGTAAATTCCCTGTCTGGCATCATAAGCGTTAACCCGCACTTTCGTCACGGCTAAATATCGTCAACCACCCTGCAACAAGAATCTCTACCTGACAGCCGGACGCGCTTCTGACAAAATAGGTGCCATCCCCGACTTAAACTCAACACAGTGGATTTACGCTCTGATGGCAGCAAAAATTATTGACGGTAAAACGATTGCGCAGCAGGTACGGCTTGAGGTTGCAGAAAAAGTAAAGCAGCGCCTGGCCGCCGGAAAACGTGCACCGGGTCTGGCAGTCGTTCTGGTGGGTGAGAACCCTGCATCGCAGATCTACGTCGGCAGCAAACGCCGCGCCTGTGAAGAAGTGGGCTTTATCTCCCGCTCTTACGATCTGCCCGCCACCACCCGCGAAGCCGAGTTGCTGCAGCTGATCGATAAACTCAACAACGATACAGAGATTGACGGCATTCTGGTGCAACTGCCGCTCCCGGCAGGCATTGATAACGTCAAAGTGCTGGAGCGCATCACGCCCGACAAAGATGTAGACGGCTTCCATCCCTATAATGTTGGTCGCCTGTGTCAGCGCGCCCCCAAGCTGCGCCCGTGCACGCCGCGCGGCATCGTTACGCTGCTGGAACGCTACAACATTGATGCGTACGGCCTGAATGCCGTGGTCGTCGGTGCGTCGAACATCGTGGGTCGTCCAATGAGCATGGAACTGCTGTTAGCGGGCTGCACCACAACCGTGACGCACCGCTTTACCCGCGATCTGCGCCATCACGTTGAGCATGCCGATCTGCTGATCGTGGCAGTGGGTAAGCCCAACTTTATTCCGGGCGACTGGATCAAACCGGGTGCGATCGTTATCGATGTCGGTATTAATCGTCTCGAAAACGGTAAAGTCGTCGGTGATGTGAATTTTGACGCCGCCGCTGAGCGCGCCTCTTATATCACGCCCGTCCCTGGCGGCGTGGGGCCGATGACGGTAGCAACCTTAATCGAAAATACCTTACAGGCATGTGAAGAGTTCCACGATGGAGAACAGGCATAATGGCGACTTTTTCTTTGGGTAAGTTCCCACACGTTGATCTCTGCGATCTGCTGAAACTTGAAGGCTGGGTGGAAAGCGGTGCACAGGCCAAAGTGGTGATTGGTGAAGGTGAAGTCCTGGTCGATGGGGAAGTCGAAACCCGTAAGCGCTGCAAAATTCATCAGGGGCAAACAGTTGAGTTTGCCGGGCAGCGCATCACCGTCGTTGCCTGATCGTCAGGTGCCCCGCTCGGGGCGCCTTAAAGCTGTGCTTCTCCCACTATCCGTGTTTCCCCATTCATCTGCTCCAGCTCAATGTGATTCACCTCTGCATGCTGCGCAATCAGCGCGGCCAGCCTGGGTGAATGGCTGGTGATCCACAACTGACTAAACTGACTGGCTTCGGCAATCAGTGCCGCCAGGGCCGGTAGCAGATCCTCATGCAGGCTGTTCTCGGGTTCGTTGAGCGCCATAAAGGCTGGCGGGCGCGGGCTGAGCAGCGCGACCACAAGGCACAGGAAACGCAGCGTCCCGTCAGAGAACTCGGCGCTTTCCAGCGGACGCAAAATGCCCTGTCGCCGCATCAGCATCTGGAAACGACCGTTCTGGACATCCACCTGAAATTTGGTGTCAGGGAAGGCTTTAGCTATCACCTTATAAAGCAACTCATGATGACCCCGTTCGACAATGGTTGCCCATGCCGCCGCGAGGTTAGCGCCATCGTGCGCCAGAATAGGGGCGCGCACGCCAATTTGCGGCGCACGAATCGGCGAACCGGGCCAGACGGCAAACTCATGATAGAAGCGCCACTGGCGCAGACGTTCACGCATCTGAGAAAGTTCGGGATAGCGGTGTGGCTCACCAAGTTGACCAAACAGGGACTCTTCGGGATGCAGTACCGCCGGATAGCTTACGCGCTCTCCCTCTACATTGTGTAAAAAGGCGGTCTGATTCGTGCGCTGCATAATGCAGGAAGAAGGACGTCGCTGCTGGCCACTAAGCCAGATGTGTTCTTCTTTGACCAGCGGATCGAGGTTGAACAGGCTGGTCTCAAGCTTCTGAGGAAACCCCACCGCAAGCTCAAAATCCATGTCATCCATCAGGACCGAAAGGATGAGTCGGCTGGCATCCTGACGACGAGCGCTGCGATGCAGTTCCCCTGCCCACATGACTTTTTGAATCCCGCCCTCTTCTGCCAGCGCTAACGCCAGGCGACCATTGGCGGCCTCGTGCAGCAGGCGCACCGCCTTATACAGGTTGGATTTGCCACAGCCGTTCGGTCCACTTACCACGTTCAGTTGCTGAAGCGGCAGAATCAGATCACGTACCGAACGAAAACCACGAAGGTGAATCTGTTTTATCGTCATAGACAAAAAAGGGCGATGGCTCGCCCTCTCCTGTGTTGCCGGTTATTTGCGTCGCCAACTGGAGCCCTGGGGGCCATCTTCGACAATCACACCAAGCGCGTTCAGCTTGTCGCGGGCCACATCGGCCTGCGCCCAGTCTTTAGCCGCGCGCGCATCAGCACGGGCTTTCACCCAGTGTTCGATTTCCGCCACTTCATCATCATTGCCCTGTGCGCTGCTTTGCAGAAACACTTCTGGCTCCTGTTGCAGAATACCCAGCACGTTGGCGATTTCACGGAGCTTAGCGGCCAACGCATTGGCTGCCGTCATGTCTTCGCTTTTCAGACGGTTCACTTCACGCGCCATGTCGAACAGCACGGAATAGGCTTCCGGGGTGTTAAAATCATCGTCCATCGCCTCGCGGAAACGGGCCTCGAAGGCTTCGCCGCCGTGGGCAACCACGTTACGATCGGTATGACGTAGCGCGGTATAAAGACGTTCCAGCGCCGCGCGTGCCTGGTTCAGGTTGTCTTCGCCATAGTTGAGCTGGCTACGATAGTGACCAGACATCAGGAAGTAGCGCACCGTTTCGGCATCGTAATGCTGCAGCACGTCGCGCACGGTAAAGAAGTTATTCAGCGACTTCGACATCTTTTCACGGTCAATCATCACCATGCCGGAGTGCATCCAGTAATTCACATACGGGCCATCATGGGCGCAGGTGGACTGGGCGATTTCGTTTTCGTGATGCGGGAACATCAGGTCAGAGCCGCCGCCGTGAATGTCGAAATGCGCACCAAGCTGTTTGCAGTTCATGGCGGAACACTCAATGTGCCAGCCCGGACGACCCTGGCCCCAGGGCGAAGGCCATGAGGGTTCGTCCGCTTTAGACATTTTCCACAGGACGAAATCCATGGGATTACGCTTCACATCCGCCACTTCGACGCGGGCACCGGCCTGAAGCTGGTCCAGATCCTGACGCGACAGCGCACCGTAGTCCACGTCACTCAGCACATCGAACATCACGTCGCCGTTATCCGCAACATAGGCATGACCACGGGCAATCAGCTTTTCCACCAGTTCGACGATTTCAGGAATATGGCGCGTGGCGCGCGGTTCTAAATCCGGCGGTAAGATGCCCAGTGCATCAAAATCGCTGTGCATTTCGGCGATCATACGATTGGTCAGGGTTTCGATGCTCTCGCCGTTCTCGTTGGCGCGCTTGATAATTTTGTCATCGATGTCGGTAATATTGCGCACATAATTCACGTCATAACCGACGTAACGCAGATAGCGCGATACCACATCAAAAGCCACAAACGTGCGCCCGTGCCCAATGTGACAGAGGTCATACACCGTGATGCCGCAGACATACATGCCGATTTTGCCAGCATGAATAGGGGTAAATTCCTCTTTTTGTCGACTCAGGGTGTTATAAATCTTCAGCATTGGGGTTTCCGTAGTAAGCGTGCGTAACGCACCGTTTTAAGTATCCTGATATTGTGCCGTATTTTTATCTGTCACGCGATGCAAAGCAAGCCAACTGCGCAGCCTGGCTGACGTATTATCGGAAATTATGATATAAGAACGTTCGAGAAAAAGGCGTGTGCACCCTAACAGCGCACCCTATGCTACTGACGACAACCTTTACAGGACGAAAAAAATGGTAACTTTCCAGACTAACCATGGCGATATCGTGATCAAGACCTTCGATGACAAAGCGCCCGCAACCGTAAAGAACTTCCTGGATTACTGCCGTGAAGGTTTCTACGACAACACCATTTTCCACCGTGTGATTAACGGCTTTATGATTCAGGGCGGCGGTTTTGAGCCTGGCATGAAGCAGAAAGCCACCAAAGAAGAGATCCGTAACGAAGCCAGCAACGGCCTGAAAAACACCAAAGGTACGCTGGCGATGGCGCGTACCTCTGCACCGCACTCTGCGACCGCACAGTTTTTCATTAACGTGGCTGACAACGACTTCCTGAACTTCCGTGACGAAAGCCTGCAGGGCTGGGGTTACTGTGTGTTTGCAGAAGTGGTTGAAGGTATGGATGTGGTTGAGAAAATCAAAGCCGTTTCAACCGGCCGCAGCGGTATGCACCAGGACGTACCGAAAGATGACGTGATCATTCAGAAAGTGACCGTCAGCGAGTAATGCCGCGCACGCTGTTTATCGCAGATCTTCATCTGTGTCAGGAAGAACCGGCGATCACCGCCGGTTTTCTGCATTTTTTACAGCGCGAAGCCCCCCACTGCGACGCGCTCTATATTCTGGGCGATCTGTTTGAAGCCTGGATCGGCGATGACGATCCTAATCCCCTGCATCAACAGGTCGCTGAAGCCCTGCGTGCCGTGCCCGTTCCACTGTATTTTATCCACGGCAACCGCGACTTCTTGATCGGCCAACGCTTTGCCCGCGCCAGTGGCATGACGCTCTTGCCTGAAGAGCGCGTGCTGACGCTTTACGGCCATCGACTGCTGATTATGCACGGCGACACACTGTGCACCGACGATGCTGGCTACCTGCAGTTCCGTGCCAAAGTGCACAATCCCTGGATTCAACGCCTGTTCCTGGCGCTGCCGCTGTTTATTCGCAAACGCATTGCAGAACGCATGCGCGCCAACAGTAAACAGGCCAATCAGCATAAGTCGCTGGAGATTATGGATGTGAATCAGCAGGCCGTCGTGGAAGCCATGTTGCGTCAGCAGGTGCCGTTGCTGATTCATGGTCATACGCACCGCCCGGCGATTCACGATCTGTCGCTAAATGGCGAACGCGCGCAGCGTGCCGTACTGGGTGCCTGGCACAGCCGTGGATCAATGATTCAACTGGATGCCAGCGGGATTCAACTGATCGATTTCGACTTCTGACAGGGCCAATCGGTTAGCTTCTCATCCTGGAAGGGATGGGGATAGTCTGCGCCAAATTGTTCGCGCCATGTGCGCTCAATTCGTGCTCTGTCCGTCTGGATGATCTCTTCCCGCGCCAGGTATGCCATGGCTTCATGCGCATGGCGCAACGCTGCAGCCTGATACGCATCAGGCCAGGCGACAGACAACATTCCCAGCGCCTTAAGTAACCGTAACTGCACCTCTTTTATCGCCGCGCCGTCTCGCGCTACAGGGGAGAAAAAATCATCGAATAATGCGTCTACTGACAAGGGCGCGACGTGAATGGCGGGGTAGATCACCGTTGGCACCGCACATTCGCGTGCATAGCAGGAGAGTATTCTGACGGCTCGCCCGATCACATCGATGGCGGTGCCAGGGTCATTAGTCGCAGGCGACAGCGCACGCGAGGCGATTTCTGCCATCACGCACAGGCAAAAACGGGGATCCTGCGCGAAAGTGCGAGACGCGGCTATTGTCAGGGCAGACAACATCAGTTTGCGTTGTTCCGCAGACAGGGCGTGGGTGACAAACATGGCCGGGCGGGCGGGATGAACAAAAAATCCGGGTTGCGCGACCAAGTAAATATGTACAGGGCTGTCTTTAATCGCCTTATGTAGCCTGTCCATATCAATATGCTGAACATAGCCAATAGCGTCCGAATAAACAGCAAACGTGCCCGCAGGTTGACGATCGCTTTCCCGCCAGGGCCTGGCGCCGAAACAAGAGGATTGAGCTCGCGCGCTAAAAACATCAAGCGCCATGCGTTCCACACGTGAGGTCGTTTCATCAACGCTGCCAAGCGAGGTGAGATGGTGAATCCAGCGCAGAAGCGTCACCAGAATTAATGCAATGACCACCAGCGTGACCGCAAACAGAATCACTCGCCCCTGTTCACCATAAGCTCCCATATTCAGTGCGATGATGCCGACCAGACTAAACAGGAATGAGCCAATAAAGGTCGCGAGAACATTTTGTGTTGTACTGTCTTCAACGACCAGTTTCGTGGCTCGCGGCGTAACATGTGTGGTTGCTGAACCAAACGCCCCTACCATCGTACTTAAGGAAAACGTGGTGACCGCCAGCATGCTGGACGCCAGAATATTCAGGATATTGTCCACCGCGTCAGCACCGACTTTTACCGAAACCGAGGGTGGAATCGCAGATTTAAAGACAATCGAGGCCAGGGCGCTGACAACTGCAGCAAGGGCAAATAAAGTTGCCCTGAACCACAGTTTCCTGCCTGTTTGTCTGAAAATCAGTTGCCAGCGTGAAATCATCCTGTTCCTCTTTGTGTCAGTTAACGTCATTCCTTGCCAGCCGGGTGCAGCACGGCTCATCATGTCAGTCACCTTGCAACACTGTTAACTAAAGTTCAGCGTTTCTCGCGCGTCAACGTCAGAGAACAGAATGTCGATAAAACCCTAAAAGCACCACGTGTAATCCCGACGCAACCGTTTTCCTTGTGCGCTTCCCATGCTATTCTCTGTGCCCTTCAAAACCTGTCCGCCTGGTCAGGTGTGTTTTCATTCACAGGAGTTGACCGCATGTCGTCGAATGCCGCCCCGGCCCGCATCGCTGTTGTTATGGGTTCCAAAAGTGACTGGTCCACCATGCAGTTCGCTGCGGAAATCCTCTCCAGCCTGGACGTGCCCTTCCATGTGGAAGTGGTTTCAGCGCACCGTACCCCAGACAAGCTGTTTAGCTTTGCCGAAACGGCCGCAGATAAAGGCTTTCAGGTCATTATTGCCGGTGCCGGTGGCGCGGCGCACCTGCCTGGCATGCTGGCGGCAAAAACGCTGCTGCCGGTGCTGGGCGTGCCGGTACAGAGCGCAGCACTGAGCGGCATCGACAGCCTCTACTCTATTGTGCAAATGCCGCGCGGCATCCCGGTGGGTACGCTGGCGATTGGTAAAGCCGGTGCCGCTAATGCGGCATTGCTGGCTGCGCAGATTCTGGCGATTCACGACAGCGCGCTCGCATCTCGTCTGGCCAACTGGCGTCAGGCGCAGACCGATGAGGTGCTGGCTAACCCGGACCCGCGGGAGGAAGCATGAAGCCGGTTTGTGTACTGGGTAATGGTCAGCTTGGCCGCATGTTACGCCAGGCGGGCGAGCCGATGGGCATTGCTGTGCATCCGGTGGGCCTGGATGCCGATCCCGCCGCCCTGCCTATAGCAGAAAGCGTGATTACCGCCGAGATCGAACGCTGGCCGGAAACGGCACTGACGCGTGAACTGGCGTCTCATTCAGCCTTTGTGAACCGGGATATTTTCCCGCGTCTGGCCGATCGCCTGACGCAAAAACAACTGCTGGACCAGCTCAATCTGGCCACCGCGCCCTGGCAACTGCTGGCAGACAAGGGCGAATGGCCCGCCGTTTTCAGTCGTCTGGGTGAGCTGGCAATTGTTAAACGTCGCACCGGTGGCTATGACGGCCGCGGTCAGTGGCGATTACGCGCCAACGAAACAGCAACCTTACCCGACGACTGCTACGGCGAGTGCATCGTCGAGCAGGGCATTAACTTCTCAGGTGAAGTGTCGCTGGTCGGCGCGCGCGGTCACGATGGCAGCACCGTATTTTATCCCCTGACACATAATCTCCATGAAGACGGCATTCTGCGCACCAGCGTCGCCTTCCCGCAGGCGGATGCGCTACAGCAGCAACAGGCTGAAGCGATGCTGAGCGCTATCCTGCACGAGCTGAACTATGTTGGCGTGATGGCAATGGAATGTTTTGTCACACCGCAGGGTTTGCTGATCAATGAACTGGCTCCCAGAGTGCACAACAGCGGACACTGGACGCAGAATGGCGCATCAATCAGCCAGTTTGAACTGCACCTGCGTGCGATTCTGAATCTGGCCTTACCCCAGCCGGTGGTGATTGCGCCCTCAGTGATGGTCAATCTGATTGGCACCGCCATCAATCCAGACTGGCTGCAGCAGCCGCTTGTGCATTTGCACTGGTACGACAAAGCGGTGCGGGAAGGACGCAAGGTGGGTCATCTCAACCTTACCGACAGCGATCACTCCCGACTGAAAGCCGCGCTGCATGCGTTGCTGCCCCTGCTGCCTGCTGAATACGCCAGCGGTCTTCACTGGGCCACAGCCAGGCTGTAATGACGATAATCGCCGTGCGCAGCATGAGTGCGCACGGCGTTTTTATGCGGCGTCGAATTTCCTGAACAACGCGTTGCCTTTCAGCAAACGCACGCCCAGCCAGCCCCCGCACAGCGACAGTAACAACGCGCCACACAAGGGCAAAGCCAGCCACAAAGTCCAGTCGGGCTGCCACGGGAAATCAAAGATTTTACGCTGTAATCCCCATAACGCCGCTTCGGCACCCACCGCCGCTGCCACGCCGGAGACCACGCCGATCAGCGCAAACTCCCACCACAATGTCGTGCGCAACAGGCGCTTGCCGGCCCCCAGCGTGCGGTACACGACCAGTTCCTGACGGCGCTGGCGCATGCCCACCTGAATCTGAGCCATCAGCAGCAATATGCCGCAGGCGGTTACCAGCACCACCATAATTTCCAGCGCCTGACTGACCTGCGTCAGCACCTGGCCGATCTGACGCATAATGCTGCCAATATCCAGCAGGCTCAGGGCCGGAAACTCGCGGTTGAGCTGCGCCAGTAGCCTGGGGTTGTTATCCAACCGGAAGCTGGTGAGCCAGGTCAACGGCTGGCTGTCGAGCGCCCCCGGCGGAAAGATAAAGAAGAAATTGGGCCGCAGACTTTCCCAGTCGACTTTACGCAGGCTGGTGATTTTGGCACTGAGCTGTTGCGTATCCCCCTCAAAGGTTAAGCTGTCCCCCAGCGTTACACCGAGCCGATCCGCCAGGTCGACCTCCATCGATACTTCGCCCGCTTTCGGCGGCCAGCTGCCCGCCACCAGCGGATTATGCTGTGGGATAGCCGCCAGCGAGGTCAGGTTCAGCTCGCGGTTGAGCGCATTATCCCGTTCGGGATCGGCCGCTTTGCCATTTAGTTCGCTGAGGCGCATGCGGGCAATCGGATAAAAGGTTTCCGGTTTCACCTGATGCGCCTGCAGGAAGTCACGTACCTGCGGCACCTGATCGGCCGTCATATTGAGCAGGAAAAAGTTTGGGCTGTCGGCGGGCAACTGCTGTTGCCAGCGATCCAGCAGATCGCCACGCATTACCAGCAACAGCGCCAGCAGCATAAACGACAGGGAAAACGCGGCCAACTGGCTCAGCGTCATGGCGGGCTGTCGCAGCAGGCGATTAATTGCCAACCGCAGCGCCAGACTTCGCACCGTCAGACGGCGCAGAAGCAGTAACGTGCCCCAGCCAAGCAGCGCCAGCAGGCCCGCCAGTATCACCACCCCCGCCAGCAACGCCCACAGCATTTTACTGCCGCCGACCAGCGCAGCCAGTAGCCCCACCACCACGGCCCCCATCGCCGGTAAATATATTTTCAGCGGCCAGACGGTGGCAACGGCATCACGCCGTAATACGCGTAAAGGCTGAGTCGCCAGCAACAGGCGGTAAGGACGTAATCCCACCAGCAGGGAAATCACAAACAGCGATCCGACAGCCCACACCCACGGCCACAGGCTGGCGTCAGGTAAGGATGCTGGCAGAACAGGTTTGAGCATCGCCATCAACAGGGCTTCGACCGCCAGTCCCACCGCGCCTCCCGCCACGGCTGCCAGCAGCAATACCGCCAGCCACTGACCGATAATCAGCTTTTGCAATACGCCGCGTGTGGCGCCCAGGGTTTTCAGCACCGCCACCAGATCATACCGGCTACGGCAATAATGACTCATCGCCACCGCCACAGCCGCAATCGCCAGCATCAGCGTTAACAACGCCGACAACAGTAAAAACTGCTGCGCGCGCTGCATCGAACGCCCCAAGGCATCTTCGGAATTCTCGATACTGATCCAGCGTTGGCCGGTTTTAATTTGTGGCGTTATCCAGCGATCGTAATTTTCCAGCTGCTGTGGGTTGCCAGAAAACTTATAGCGCCAGGTAATACGGCTGCCGGGCTGGATCGCCCCGGTCTTATCGGCATCGGCCAGGTTAATCAGTAAACGCGGTGCCATCTCAAACGGATTGAAACCGCCATCCGGCTCCTGAATCACCTCTCCGGCAATGCGCAGCGTCGTGTCGCCGACATCAAGTTGATCGCCCACTTTCAGATTGAGCAGCGCCATTAAGCGCGGGGCGGCCAGCGCAGTGCCGGGCTGGGGCTTTACGCCCGGCGGGCGGGTTTGCAATTCACCAAACATCGGATAGTGGTTATCCACGGCCTTCACCGACGCCAGCTGCGGCGTCTGGTCAGCAAACGTCATGGTCATAAAACTCAGCTGACGGCTGACCGATAATCCCGTTTCCTGCGCTTTCGCCAGCCAGTCAGGCGGGGCCGCCGTGCTGGTACGCAGGGTACGATCGCCCGCCATAAAGTCGCGGCTCTGCTGACTCAGCCCCTTTTCCATGCGGTCGCTGATTGATCCCAGCGCCAGCACGCAGGCCACTGCCAGCGTAAGCGCCAGCCAGACGATTAACAGTGAGGGCGAACGCCACTCACGCCAGAACCAGCGCCAGATCATTGCGCCTCCCACAGTTTACCGTCACGCAGACGCAAGCGCCGGTTGCAGCGCGCCGCCAGCTGCTCGTCATGGGTAACCAGAATTAACGTCGTGGCAAAATCGCGGTTCAGGGAAAACAGCAGATCAACGATACGATCGCCGGTTTTACGATCCAGATTCCCCGTGGGTTCATCGGCAAACAGCAGTCCTGGGCGACCGCTGAATGCCCGGGCAAGCGCGACGCGTTGCTGTTCGCCACCGGATAATTGTGCAGGCAGATGCTGCAAACGCTCGCCAAGGCCTAACTGCGTGAGCAACTCTCGTGCCTGGTCGCGGCTCTGGCGGTCGCTCTCACCGCGCAGCAGCGCAGGCAACTGGACGTTTTCCAGCGCATTTAACGTCGGCACCAGCATAAAAGACTGGAACACAAATCCCACCTGCTGCGCTCGTAAGGCTGCCCGCTGCTCTTCATTCATTTTATGCAACGGCTGGCCTAGCAGATGCACCTCGCCGTCGCTGCCGTCATCCAGACCGGCCAGAATACCTAACAGCGTGGATTTACCCGATCCCGACTCGCCAATCAGGGCGATTGTTTCAGCTGGTTTGACAACTAACTCAACTCCGGTAAGGATGGTTAACTGATGATCTCCCTGACCCACGGACTTAGTAAGATGATGAACTTCAAGAATGTTTTCCGCTGGCATTATCCTTTCCTGTTATTGTGCTGTCTGTTGGTGTCCCGTCTTGCTGCGGCCGATACGTTGCTGGTACTGGGTGACAGCCTGAGCGCAGGCTATCAGATGTCGGCCAGTAAGGCCTGGCCCAGCCTGCTCGATAAAACCTGGCAGCAGCAGCCCAGAGTGATTAATGCCAGTATTAGCGGCGATACCGCCGCACAAGGACTGGCGCGCTTACCTGCCCTATTAAAGCAGCATCAACCGCAGTGGGTGTTAATCGAATTGGGCGGTAACGACGGCTTACGTGGCTTTCCCCCGAAGGATATTGCACAAACATTAGGTACAGTCATTGAGCAGGTCAAAGCCGCCAGGGCTAAACCGATTCTGATGCAGATCCGTTTACCGGCTAACTATGGCCGTCGCTATACGGATGCGTTCAGCGCGATTTATCCGCAACTGGCGAAACAGCATGACATTCCTTTACTGCCCTTTTTTATGGAGCAGGTTTATTTAAAACCCGAATGGATGCAGCAGGACGGTATTCATCCCAATCCTGATGCCCAACCCTTTATCGCCGGACTGATGGCGAAAGAACTGACCCCATTAGTTAAGCAGTAGTTGTGCAAAAAAGGTAACACATGCAAAAAACCATTTTGATCACGGGCTGTTCGAGCGGCATTGGCCTGGTGGCGGCCAATGACCTGCTGGCGCGCGGTTATCACGTCATTGCGGCCTGCCGTAAAGCTGAAGATGTGGCGCGAATGCAAAGCCTGGGTTTTACCGGGCTGCTGTTGGATCTGGACGATCCTGACAGCGTTGACCGCGCCGCCGATGAGGTTTTGGCGCTCACCGATAACCGGCTGTTTGCCCTGTTCAACAACGCCGGCTTTGGTACCTATGGTCCGTTAAACACCATTACGCGTCAGCAATTCGAACAGCAGTTTTCCAGTAATGTGTTTGGCACCCATCAGCTTACTGTGCGGCTGCTCCCTGCTTTAAAGGCGTTTGGCAATGCCCGCATCATTAATACCAGTTCGGTGCTGGGCTTGATTTCCACGCCGGGGCGTGGCGTTTATGCTGCCAGTAAATACGCGTTGGAAGCCTGGAGCGATGCATTACGCATGGAACTGCATACCAGCGGCGTGCGCGTCAGCCTGATTGAACCGGGTCCAATCCAGAGCCGCTTCACGGATAATGTGACGCAGGGCGAGCAGGATAATCCGGTGCTGAATCCCGGTCTGGCGGCGCGATTTACGCTGCCGCCTGAAGCCATTTTACCTAAGCTGCGCCATGCGCTCGAAAGCAAACATCCACGTTTACGTTATCCGGTGACGCTGGTCGCACACGCGATGGGCCTGTTGAAACGCCTGCTGCCAGGCTGGATACTGGATCGCATAATTCGCAGTCAGTAAAGGTATTGCGCGAATACAACTTGAAGCAGGGGCGGTCGGCCCCATATTCTTTAAACATTTTCTGCAAAGAGACTTAGTCATGTCACCACACGCTTCGATTATCGACATTAACGAATCCAACCTGCAACAGACCCTTGAGCAGTCAATGCAGATACCGGTGCTGTTCTACTTTTGGTCGGATCGCAGCCAACATTGCCAGGAACTGACGCCTGTGCTGGAACGGCTGGCTCAGGAATATGCGGGCCAGTTTATCCTTGCCAAACTGGACTGTGACAAAGAACAAAGGGTGGCGTCCCAATTTGGGTTGCGCTCCATCCCCACGGTTTACCTGTTCCAGAACGGCCAGCCTGTTGACGGTTTCCAGGGACCACAGCCGGAAGATGCCGTGCGCGCACTGCTGGAAAAAGTGCTGCCGCGCGAAGAAGAGTTAAAAGCCCAGCAGGCCATGGCGCTGATGCAGGAAGGCAAACCGCTGGACGCATTACCTCTGCTAAAAGAGGCCTGGCAGCTTAGCAACAAAGACAGCGAAATCGGTTTTCTGCTGGCAGAGGTGCTGATTACCCTTAACCGCAGTGATGAGGCTGAAACGGTACTCAACGCCGTGCCGTTGCAGGATCAGGACACCCGTTATCAGAGCCTGATCGCCCAGATCGATTTACTGAAACAGGCGGCTGACACACCCGAAATTCAGCAACTGCAATCCCAACTGGAAACTGACCCGGAAAACGCCGAACTGGCGACCAAACTGTCGCTGCAACTGCATCAGGTCGGTCGTAATGAAGAAGCACTGGAACTGCTGTTTAACGTCATCAAGCGTGATCTGAACGCCGCTGACGGCCAGGCGCGTAAAATGTTGCAGGAGATTCTGGCGGCATTAGGCACGGGCGATGCGCTGGCCGCACGCTATCGCCGTCAGCTTTATTCCCTGCTTTACTGATGTAAGCAGAAAACGGGCCGAACGATTTGGCCCGTTCATCTGACAACCTGGAGGTTATATGCTCACCGTCATTCCTGTACTTATCCTGGTCGCCCTGGTCACCGTCTGGTCCGGCGTGAAAATTGTTCCACAAGGCTATCAGTGGACAGTCGAACGCTTTGGCCGTTATACCCGCACGCTTCAGCCCGGCCTGAGCCTTGTTGTTCCCTTTATGGATCGCGTCGGCCATAAGATTAATATGATGGAACGGGTGCTGGATATTCCCTCTCAGGAGATCATCTCCAAAGACAATGCCAACGTCACCATTGATGCCGTCTGTTTTGTGCAGGCTATCGATCCGGCGCGGGCAGCCTATGAAGTCAGCAATCTGGAACTGGCGATCCTTAACCTCACCATGACCAATATGCGTACCGTGCTGGGCAGCATGGAACTGGATGAAATGCTGTCTCAACGTGACAGTATCAATACCCGCTTACTGCATATCGTTGACGAAGCCACCAATCCGTGGGGCGTGAAGATCACCCGAATCGAAATTCGTGATGTCCGCCCACCACAGGAACTGATTGGTGCCATGAACGCGCAGATGAAGGCGGAGCGGACCAAACGTGCCGATATTCTGACGGCGGAAGGCGTGCGTCAGGCCGAAATTTTACGCGCAGAAGGTGAAAAGCAGGCACAGATACTGAAAGCCGAAGGGGAGCGGACCTCCGCATTCCTGCAAGCTGAAGCGCGCGAACGCCAGGCTGAAGCAGAGGCTCGCGCCACGAAGATGGTGTCAGAAGCCATTGCCGCTGGCGATATTCAGGCGGTGAATTATTTTGTGGCGCAGAAATACACGGATGCGCTGCAAAAAATTGGTGAATCCAGCAACAGTAAAGTCGTCATGATGCCGCTGGAAGCCAGCAGCCTGCTGGGTGCGATTGGTGGTATCAGTGAGCTGTTAAAAGAAACCCGCAACGAGTCGAAACGCTGATGGTGAGCGAGATCGTCGCACATCCGCACTGGTTCTGGCTGACGCTGGGCGGGTTATTACTGGCGGCAGAAATGCTCGGCACGAACGGCTATTTGCTCTGGAGCGGGCTGGCCGCCATGCTGGTCGGCATCACGGAATGGTTTTTGCCACTGAGCTGGACCGGACAGGGCTGTCTGTTTGCCGTGCTGACGCTGGCCAGTGTATTTATCTGGCATCGCGTGATGCGTTACCGTGAGCGCAACCAGCAGCCAAACTCACTTAATCAGCGCGGCAACCAGATGATCGGCCTGCAGCTAACCCTGGACAGCGCGTTGCAAAATGGCATTGGTCATGTTCGCATCGGCGACAGCAGTTGGCGTGTTCAGGCAGACCAGAATTTGCCAGCAGGCGCGCTGGTCGAGGTCGTCGCGGTGGAAGGGATCACCCTGCGCATTCAGTCACGCTTGCCGCCAACCTGACTGCAGCAGCCTGCCAGGTTATTAATGATGGGGCAGTCCGCGCTGTCGTTGCCCGGGCATGCCGCCGCCAGCGCCAGCAGCCGAGCGCGCATGGCGTGCAACTCTTCAATATGTGCAGCAATTTCATCGGCTTTTTGCAACGTGCGGGCTTTCACATCCGCGCTGTGGCGATCGGGATCGTTAAACAGCCCGACCAGCTCGCGGCACTCATCCAGGGTAAAACCCACCTGGCGTGCCTGCCGCAATAAATTCAGTTCATCAAGATGGTGCGAATTATAATGCCGGTAGCCGTTATCGCCGCGTAATGGTGGCGTTACCACGCCCTTTTCTTCATAGAAACGGATGGCCTTGCTGGTTAATCCGGTCTTTTTTGCCACGGCACTAATGTTCATAATTGGTTCCTTGACCTTCCCCTTGATGGAAGGTTTAACCTTAGCACCAATCCCATTTGAATGCGCAATCATGCACATCCGACAAAGGAGTCAACCATGTCAAACACGATTGTTCTGACGCTGGACGGATTGTCCTGCGGCCACTGCGTAAAACGCGTCAAGGAAGCGCTCGAAGGGCGCGACGATGTCGAGCAGGCTGAGGTTACACAGCAGGAAGCCAGCGTGTCGGGCTATGCAGAGGCGACAGCCCTGATCGCCACCGTTGAACAGGCGGGCTACCATGCAACATTAAAAGCTGCGGGCACCCGCCCAAAGCCTGAGCCGTTGACAGCAGCAGAGCCGCCGCCGGAGGCGCTGACAACGGAGTCCCCTTCTCTTCCGGCAACCGAAAACCTGGCCGCTCACGTGCTGCTCATCGAGGGGATGAGCTGTGCCAGCTGCGTCAGCCGGGTAGAGAAAGCCCTTGAGCAGGTCAGTGGCGTGCAGCAGGCCCGGGTGAATCTGGCCGAGCGCAGTGCGCTGGTGATGGGTAACGTTGAACCCCATCAGCTGGTCGCCGCCGTGGATGCAGCCGGCTACGGGGCTGAAGTGGTCGACGACGAACAGCAACGCCGCGAGAAGCAGCAGCGCAGCGCCCGACGTGCCATGCAACGCTTTAGCTGGCAGGCAGGTATCGCACTGTTGTTTGGCGTGCCGCTGATGATCTGGGGCATGCTGGGCGACAATATGATGCTCACTGCGGATAATCACACCACCTGGCGGGTGCTCGGCATCGTAACGCTGCTGGTGATGGTGGCCGCAGGCGGTCACTTCTATCGCAGCGCCTGGCGCAGCCTGGTTAACCGCAGCGCAACGATGGATACCTTAGTGGCACTGGGCACGGCCGCCGCCTGGATTTACTCCTTCAGCGTGGTGATCTGGCCTGATTTTTTCCCGCAGCAGGCGCGCCATCTCTACTTTGAAGCCAGCGTGATGATTCTCGGCCTGATCAATCTGGGTCATGCGCTTGAGCAACGTGCACGTCAGCGCTCATCCCGAGCCCTGGAGCGCCTGCTCGATCTGACACCGGATCAGGCCAGAGTGATAACTGACCAGGGGGAAACCCTGATGCCGGTCAGTGCGGTACAACCCGGTATGACTCTGCGGCTGGTGGCGGGCGATCGCGTACCCGTCGATGGCGAAGTGCAGGAGGGCGAGGCCTGGTGCGACGAGGCAATGCTCACCGGTGAGGCGGTGCCGCAAAGTAAAACGCAGGGCGATAGCCTGTTTGCCGGCACGCTGGTGCAGGACGGAACGGTGCGCTTTATTGCCCGCGCAACCGGCGGCAACACCACGCTGGCGCGCATTATTCAGTTAGTGCGTAAGGCCCAAAGCAGTAAGCCGGATGTGGGCCGTCTGGCCGATCGTATCTCTGCCGTGTTCGTGCCGGTGGTCGTGCTTATCGCTCTGCTCAGCGCCGCGATCTGGTATATCGCGGGGCCAGCGCCACAAATGGCCTATGCTCTGGTCGTGGCGACCACGGTACTGATTATTGCCTGTCCCTGTGCGCTGGGCCTGGCCACGCCGATGTCGATCATCGCCGGTACCGGACGCGCCGCCGAATATGGTGTGCTGGTGCGCGATGCGGATGCACTGCAGCGCGCCAGCCATATTGATACGCTGGTGTTTGATAAAACCGGAACGCTGACAAGCGGCACGCCGCAGGTCACCGACGTGGTGAACTGGAACGGCAGTACGCGTCAATCGGTCCTGTCTGCGGCGGCAGCGCTGGAGCAGATGTCAAGTCATCCGCTGGCGAAAGCGATCCTTGCAGAAACAGGGGAGGCTGTTCGAGCCGATATTGCGCAATTTCGTACAATACGCGGCAAAGGCGTAAGCGGCATACTCGACAACAGAACGCTATTACTGGGCAATGTCAGCCTGCTGAATGCGCACGGCGTGGATTGCCAACCGGCTCTGGCAGAGATTGACAGACTCACCCGGCAAGGCGCGACGCCGGTATTGCTGGCAGAAGACGGGCAGCTTACGGGACTGATTGGCTTGCGTGATACGCTGCGGCCCGAGGCAAAAGCGGCCTTGCAAAGGCTGCATCATGCGGGCTACCGACTGATTATGTTGACCGGGGATCATGAAAATACGGCCCAGGTTATTGCTCATGAGGCCGGTATTGATGAGGTGATTGCTGGCGTGCTGCCCGATGGCAAAGCCGATGCGATTAGCCAGTTGCAGCAGCAAGGGCAACGCGTCGCGATGGTGGGCGATGGCATTAATGATGCCCCGGCGCTGGCGCTGGCTGATGTCGGTATTGCGATGGGCAGCGGCAGCGACGTGGCTGTGGAAACCGCAGCAATTACCCTGATGCGAGCCGATCTGCATGGCGTAGTCGATGCCTTGAAAATTGCCTCCGCCACTCTGGGCAATATCCGGCAGAACCTGTTTGGTGCGTTTATCTATAACATTATCGGCATTCCCTTGGCAGCGGGCGTGCTCTTTCCCTTTACTGGCCTGCTGCTCAGCCCGGTGTTTGCCGGGGCAGCGATGGCGCTGTCGTCCATCACCGTGGTGAGTAATGCTAACCGCCTGCTGCGCTATAAGCCCCGCGTTTAGCAATAACTGCCCTGCTCTGTCTTTCGTGACGCGATCCCGCTAGCATGGTTTCTTTAACACAGTGAAGGACAGGGAATGACAGCGCGCCTTTTGCAACGTTTACGTAACTGGATTAACCCGCTTTTCCCTACCAGTTATCGTTGGCCAGCCGTAGATATTCAGTCTGGCGAATGCCGGTTTCATCTGGTAGGAAGCATTCATATGGGCACTCGTGACATGCAGCCCCTGCCGGTCCGGCTGCTACAGCAGTTACAAAAAGCCGACGCGCTGGTTGTTGAAGCGGATATTACTCAGGGAGGATCGCCGTTTGAAAACACGGAGGAACGTCCGCCACTGACCGCCAGAATGGATGATGAGGCGCTGGCGAAGCTTGAAACACTGTGTAATGAAACCGGTTTATCCCTGAGCAGGTTCGATACGTTACCGGCCTGGCAAATTGCCCTGATGTTACAGGCGCAGCAGGCGCAGCGGCTGGGTTTGCGTCCTGATTACGGCATTGATTATCAGCTACTGCAGGCGGCGCGGGCGATGGATAAACCCGTGATTGAACTGGAAGGTGCGCAGGCACAAATCAGCCTGCTGAAATCATTACCTGACGACGGCATGGCGCTGCTGGCAGATACGCTGACCCATTGGCACACTAACGCGCGCATGTTGCAAACGATGGTGAGTTGGTGGCTGGAAAGCCCGCCGCGCGAGCCGCAAATTGCTCTGCCTGCGACCTTCAGTCAGACACTGAACGACACGCTGATTAGCCAGCGTAACAGCCAGTGGTGCGATTATTTACGCACTCTGCCTGCTGGTCAGTACGTGGTAGCGGTCGGGGCACTGCATTTATACGGCGAGAACAACCTGCCGGGCATGATGCGCGCGGAATAAAACGAGCAAAAAAAGAGAGCCGACAGTCATATCGGCTCTTCAAAGAGGAATGTGTTAATGATTTTAGTTGTCGCCAACAACAGGATTGCTGGCGCGAGGCAATTCTCGCCTAAAGCACATTATTTCGCCACATTTATTGTTCAATAATACGTAATAAGATTTTTCCGAATAAGAGAATACTATGACGCCTGCGGTAAAACTGCTGGCAAAACAAAAAGTCAGCTTCACTTTGCATCCTTATGAACATGACAGCAACGAAACCAGTTTTGGTGACGAAGCGGTCCGTAAGCTAAATCTGGATGCCCGGCAGGTGTACAAAACCTTGCTGGTGGCGCTGAATGGCGAGGCTAAACACCTTGCTGTGGCGGTCACGCCTGTCGCCACCCAGCTCGATCTCAAGAAGGTGGCAAAGGCGTTCAATGCCAAAAAAGCCGAGATGGCCGATCCCATACTGGCGCAGCGCATCACCGGTTATTTGGTGGGCGGCATCAGTCCGCTGGGGCAAAAAAAGCGGTTGCCAACGGTGATCGACAGCTCGGCTAACGACTTTGCCACGCTGTTTATTTCAGGCGGTAAGCGCGGGCTGGATATTGAATTGAGCCCACAGGATCTCTCCCGGCTGTTGGATGCCCCGTTAGCGGATATCGCCCGGCGCGATTAAGCCGGTGGCAGCGCACAGAGTTGATCGATCATCCAGCGCCCAGCGGGACCGGGCGGATTGCGGCGTGACCACACCACTTCGACGGCAATGCGCTGCGGCCATCCCGCTATTGGCAGTTCCCGCAGCACGCCGTGCCCGCACTGTTTCACCAGCCAGCGGGGTAAAATACCCCAGCCAAAACCCTGTTCCGCCATTTCCAGCAGCACATAATAGGTTTGCGCAGACCAGGCGCGCCCTTTCGGCGCGCTCTCACGTTTCGCTGTCCAGGTATTAAGACGAAGATGACGAAGCGGTTCAAGCTGACTTTCGTTTACCGAGGATTGTTGGGCCACGGGATGATCCCGATGCAGGTAAATACCTAACTCGGCATCGACCTGCAGCCGGGCGACCGCGATGTCGGCAGGAAGCGTCGGCTGGGCACGTATCACTCCAATGTGGGCTCGTCCCTCTTGCAACAGCTCCAGGACATCCGCATCTTCCGCCGCGATCCCTTCCAGCTCCACATCCGGGTAGTGCGCCTCAAACTGCTTCAGTAAACGCTGGTGGTAGTCGGTTTGCCAAAAGTCTGACACCGCCACGCTCAGCCGCGGCTCAACGCCTTCAGACAGCCGCGTTGCCAGCGCGTCCAGTCGCTCACTGGCGGCAAGAATTTGCTGCACCTGAGGCAACACGCGTCGCCCCTGCTCGGTGAGCAGTGGCTGGCGACCGCGCCGGTCAAAGAGGGCAAAACCCAGATCTTCTTCCAGATTGACCACGGCCACACTGATGGTGGACTGACTTTTTTTCAGTGCACGAGCGGCGGCAGAAAACGATCCGCTGGCCACGGTCTGTACAAAAGCTTCCAGAGATTCCGGTGAATAACGCATGTAAACCATCGCTTTTATCGATAGATGATCATTTTATCTTAGCATTTTGACGTGGGAGAATGCGCAACCTGAACAAAGGAGATCGAAATGCAAACCCGTTCAATCACAGAACGCATCGTACATGCCACCCTGTTTGAAGGCCTGGCCATCGTCACTATCGCCCCGCTGGCGGCATGGATTATGGATAAACCCCTGTTTCAAATGGGTGCGCTGGCGATCATGTTGTCTACGGTGGCGATGCTGTGGAATATGATTTACAACAGCGTGTTTGATCGGTTTTACCCGGCCGGGCAGAAACGCAGCGCCCTGCTTCGTATCCTGCACGCGTTGGGTTTTGAGGGCGGTTTCATCCTGATGGGGTTGCCGCTGGCCGCCTGGATGCTGGAGATTTCGCTGTGGCAGGCCTTTTTGATCGAAGTGGCGTTTTTTCTGTTCTTTCTGCCCTACACCTTTGTCTACAACCTGGTCTGGGACAAGCTGCGTCCGCACTGGTTAGCCCGCAAATCCTGCCGCGTCTGATAAACAGCAGGGAGGCAGCCTCCCTGCTCGTGCTTAATGCTGCGTCGCGCTTTCACTGTTCCAGTGTCGGATCCATGTCAGCACCATTTTGGGATAGCGCCGAAGCGGCGTCGCTTCTTTCGCGCCACTCTGCGGCGTGGCCGCGGGCTCAGCCTGATAGATGACACTTTCATGCGGCTGGTAGTCGTTGACGTTCACTGGAGAATGCGTGCTCACCCAGTCTCGCAACACCTGGGCATCTGGCTTGCCGCTGTTAACATAACCCGGATGCGTATCAATTCGCGGATAGCCATCACCGCCTGCGGCATTAAAACTGTTTGTCACCATACGGTAGGTTTTTTCATCCGCCAATGGCTGGCCGTTGATGCTCACCTGACTGACTGTGCTGCCGTTAGCGATGAGGCTGATATTGGCTAACTGGGCGAAGCCGCCTGAATCGGGTTTGATATTTGCCACCACCGCCAGATAGCGTCTGATTTCTGCGCCCGTCATCGTCACGGAAACCACATGATTGCCGAAAGGTTGTACCTGTAACAGATCGCGCCAGGTTACCGGGCCTGATTTAAGCGAAGTGCGGATACCGCCGCCGCTCATCACAGCAAAGTCAGCCTGCGTCGCCGCCATCTGTGCACGCAATATCAACTGCCCGATAGCGCTTTGTGTAAAGCGCACTGTCTGTTTTTCACCGGGGAAATCCCCTTTCATGCTGCCGACATTCACCAATAGTTTGGCATCAGCTCGCTTTTGAAAAGGCGTCAGTAATTTCATCATTGCGGTGTTATTGGGGATCGCTTGCTGCCAGGTAAGCCAGGACTCACTGCCATCATGGTTTTTGATTTTGTGCTTGAGGTTAACCGGTATGAGTTGATAGGCCTCCAGGCTTAATTCCCCATTGCGATAGATAAAATCGCCGCGGCCCACGTATTTGCCCCATTTTTCCGCCTGCATAATCCATACGCCGTTCTGACGGTCAGGCTGACAGGGTTGGCCTGGCAGGTAGTCTTTACGACTGACATTCTCTTTTTCCATACATACCGCATCATGAGAGTGCCCGCCGACGATCACATCAAGCGTGCCTTTCGGCAGACTGCGCGCCAGCGTCACGTCACCTATACCGTTACTGCCGTGCTTACCATCGTCGTAATGACCAAGATGGGTTAACGCCACGATAACGTCTGGCTTGTCGCTGGCACGCAGCTCGGCCACGGCCTTTTCTGCTTCGGTAACGGGATCGCGGAATTCGATGTCGGTTAGCTGTGCAGGGTTCGTCAATTTGGCGGTATCTGGCGTGATCAACCCGAGCACAGCGATTTTCAACCCCATGCGCTGAAAGACAGCCCAGGGTTTAAACAGGCGTTTACCAGTGCTTTTTTGGTAGACGTTAGCGGCCAGGAAAGGGAATTTGGCCCATTTTTCCTGTTTACGCAGGACGGCGAGCGGTTTATCAAACTCGTGATTACCCAATGTCATGGCATCATAGCCAATCAGGTTCATACCGCGGATATCGGGTTCAGCATCCAGTTCATCCGATTCAGGCACGCCGCTGTTAACATCGCCCGCAGACAAAATTAGCGCGCCACCGCCTTTGGCCTGGATGGCGTAACGTTGCGTATCCATCAGCGTTTTTTGCGCAGCCAGCCCATATTCGCCCTGCTCATTAAACCAAAAATGACCATGCTGATCGTTGGTGTGCAGAATGCTGAAACGGTAGCTCCGGTCAGGCTGGGCGGCCTGGGTTAATATGGATGACAGCATCACCAGTAGTGCCAGACCTGCTCTTGCCCATCGAGATAACACCACAGCCCTTCTCCTTTAATGATTGTCCGTTTAATCCTGTGGGAAACAGGCCCTTTCTGTATCCGCATCTTAACCGCGGTGGCCCAGAGTCCATAAGGCGTTGTCTGTTCCAGTATGGCCGGTAATGTGGCCTGACAGGCAACCCCAGTGGTTCGATTTTAGCTGCCGCGCACTCTAACACCGCAAATACAGGACGCGCGTATGTTGCCGTACCGTTATTCTGTTGTTTGTTAAATAACCAAAATGGTTAACAGCTTCATCGTTATGTTGATGAAGTTAACATCATAATGATTTTCCGCATTGATGCGTACGTCGTAAAAATAAACATACCCGAGATCTCCACCGCGCGGTTCCGTTATGCCATCACAATAGATTGTTTTAGCATCACTTCCACGGCAGGCAGCTATGCGTCAGGTCGGTGCGTGATCTGCCCCTCCGACCCAGGCGGCTAAATGGCTTCAGCAAATCCCGATCTAATTGCGGTTAGTGACTGTTGTCAGCGCATTAGCGCGTCATCGACGTCACCTCTGTGTCATTTAAGGGGAGTAAAATTTTAATCTTGTGCTCTCGGCTCAGCGCTGAATCAGTCGATAAGCGGGATAAGTGATAAAAACAGCCTTTCGATTGCATTTTTCTTGTATTTGCATATTTTTTTCTGTTAATCCCACAAATTATTCAGCGATCCTTTCCGATATGCATTAAACTCATTTGTTACAACCGGATACATTTACATCCAAGGAGACTGGCATGCATCACACCACACCGTTGATTACGACTATCGTCGGGGCTCTGGTCCTGGCTTTTCTCCTTGGCATGCTGGCAAACCGATTACGAATTTCACCCTTAGTGGGTTATTTAGTCGCCGGCGTGCTGGCGGGGCCTTTTACGCCGGGGTTCGTGGCAGATACCAATCTGGCACCTGAACTGGCGGAACTTGGCGTTATCCTGCTGATGTTCGGCGTCGGTCTGCACTTCTCACTGAAGGACCTGATGTCGGTAAAGCGGATAGCCATTCCCGGTGCTATCGCGCAGATCGCCGTGGCGACCTTACTGGGAATGCTAATGTCGTGGGCGATGGGCTGGTCATGGATGACGGGCTTAGTGTTCGGTTTGTGTCTTTCTACCGCCAGTACCGTGGTGTTACTGCGCGCACTGGAGGAACGCCAGCTTATTGAAAGCCAGCGCGGCCAAATCGCGATTGGCTGGTTGATTGTTGAAGACCTGGTAATGGTGCTCACGCTGGTCCTGTTACCCGCCATTGCCGGCATGATGGAGCAGGGAAATGCCAGCGCCAGCCTGGTGATATGGGATCTGGTCTGGACCATCGGTAAGGTTGCCGCCTTTATGGTGTTAATGATGGTGGTGGGCCGCCGTGCTGTGCCCTGGATTCTGGCGAAAAGTGCCGCCACCGGCTCGCGTGAGCTGTTTACGCTGGCCGTATTAGCCCTGGCGCTGGGGATTGCGTTTGGTGCCGTCGAGTTCTTTGATGTTTCCTTTGCCCTGGGCGCTTTCTTTGCCGGTATGGTGCTGAACGAGTCCGAGTTAAGCCAGCGCGCTGCCCGTGACACGCTGCCGCTTCGTGATGCCTTTGCGGTGCTGTTCTTTGTCTCTGTCGGGATGCTGTTTGATCCGATGATTCTGGTAAAAGAGCCGCTGGCGGTGTTGGGTGCGCTGGTGATTGTCGTCATAGGGAAATCTGCGGCAGCCTGGCTGCTGGTATCGCTGCTGGGCCATTCGCGCCGAACCGCAATGACCATCTCGGTCAGCCTGGCGCAAATTGGTGAGTTTGCCTTTATTCTCGCCGGGCTTGGCATCTCACTCGGCCTGCTGGATGAAGAAGGGCGTAGCCTGGTGCTGGCTGCTGCAATCCTCTCGATTATGATCAACCCGGTCCTGTTTACGTTGCTGGGCCGTTACCTGTCCCGTAACGAAACGATGGAGCAGCAGACGCTGGAAGAGGCGCTGGAAGAAGAGCAGCAGATTCCCGTTGATGTCTGTCAGCATGCGGTGATTGTCGGCTATGGCCGCGTAGGCAACCTGCTGTGTGAACAACTCACGGCGCTCAATATCCCGGTAGTCGTGGTTGAAAGTTCGATTCCACGCGTGAAAGCGTTACGCGATCAGGGTGTTCGGGCGGTGCTGGCCAATGCTGCCCGTGCCGACACCATGGCGTTAGCCCGCGTAGACTGTGCGTCCTGGCTGCTGATCACGATTCCCAACGGTTACGAGGTGGGAGAAATCGTCACCGCCGCCCGCCAGAAAAAAGCGGACATCAACATCATTGTGCATGCACATTACGACGATGAGGTGGAGTACATTCTGGAACGCGGCGCAAACTATGTGGTGATGGGCGAACGCGAGATTGCCGCCAGCATTATTCAGAAACTGCAGAACGACATGGCGCAGGAGCAGCACAAGCTGGCCAGTGAAGGCCGCAGTTAAGCACCGCAGCCTGACTCACGCCCCGTTCACATTGCGTCGATGCAGGGCGGTTTATCTCTCCGGACTTAACGATCCCAGTAAGACTCTTCCAGACTGTCTTCCCGCTCGGGTAAACCGCGCGTCAGTCGGGGCGAGTGCTGATTCAGCACCTGATAACTGACCCGATTCGCATATTTACAGACCTGAGCCAGCGACGAATAGGTCAGATAAGCGCGCGCATGTTTACTGGAATTGGGCACATTACGGCGATGATAGTTATTTGCCGTAATATCGTGCAGTAACGCCGCGAGCGCGCCATCCCCTGCCCCGTTGGTATTCATTATCTTCTCCGGCCCGCCCATATAAGGGGCGATATGAGAGAAAATGCGTAACGGCTGCTGGCAATCCTGTTTGCGCATCGCGCGGCTAAATTCGTACAGGTTGAATTCTGCAATCGCGCCCGGCAAGAGCGGATGATTCGTTTTGCGCTTAAACGCATCTTCGGTATAACCGGCCATATACAATCCGGTCGGTCCTGCGGTACACAACACCAGATCAACCCATTCCAGTGCGATATCCGATGCCAGCAGAGGATCGGCTTCGCCCGTCAGCGCCAGGGCTTCTTCTTCATTCATCGCCACAATAGAAACATGATCGCGCAGAAAATCGCGCCAGAACTGTGGATTGTCGCCAATCACATGTTTGGTGCCCAGCGTCAGTACCACGGGCACGTTATGGCGCTTCGCGTATTCAATCGCTTTTAACGTTGCCTCTGGCATGGGCTCACCTGCTTCACAGCGGATGAGATAGGAGGTCAAGACCAGGGCAGAAGCGCCTGCGATAACGTCTTCCGGGACGTTTTCCGCCTTAAGCTGGTTCATTTGCCCGGGGCTGATGGCAAAGGTACGATCGCCCTGATCGCCAATCAGCGTAAAGCAGCGACCTATCGCCCCGTCTACGCCCTGCAGATAGTTAAGGTCCATTCGGCTGGAGGTATTACAGAGATAACGGTAGGCATAACCGCCAATCTGGATATTGTTACACATCACGCCCAGCAGTACGGAACGGTCATCCGCCAGCACCGAGAAATTATGCAGCGTATTACCAATCGTGCCGCCCGCGAACTGATGGGTCACCAGTTCGTCACGCATGAGTTCAGCATACAGCGCTTCCGCAACGGCATCGTCAATCACCAGCGAATGACCGGCGCTCAGGCCGTAGCGAACAAGAAAAGCATCATCGACTTTAGCTTCGATATCGACCAGCGTCTGATCGATGCCGACCACCCAACTGCCGTCTTCACTATCAAACGGGGAGGACTGCAACAGCGGATCGCGGGCGCTAACGGGGAAGTAGTGTTTGGATTTACGTTTGCCGGGAAATTTCATGGTAACTGCCGTGAGGAAAAACAGGCAGAGAAGCATATCACATTCTCTGCCATGACTTTAACGGCGCGCGTTGACCCATTGCATCATCATCTCAATGTGTTCTTCATCGGCATTCAGCACAGTGATATCTGCACGTTTCAACCCAACGCCGTGCATCACGTTTTCACTGCGCATCTCTTCAGGGTTGCCAGACTGCCTGCTGGCAAGCAGGACGCGTTCTGGCAACCCTAAATTGACCCGTTGCTGCCGGGTTTATCTTGCTGATTATGATTTCTTGATGAGGGGAGGCGAGAAAACGAAGGGAATGGTCACGGAGAGGCAGGAGAGAAAAGCGATGACGGCAAAAGGGGCCAGCGAACCCGGCCCCAATAAGCTTAGCCGAGAATCTTAGCCAGCTCTGCACTCACGTCGGCCACATTACGTGTACCGTCAATTTTGTGATACTCGGTGTTGCCCGCTTCCGCTTCTTTACTGTAGTAAGCAATCAGCGGCGCAGTCAGATGATGGTATTCCACCAGACGTTTGCGGACCGTTTCTTCCTGATCGTCTTTACGAGTGGTCAGCTCATCACCGGTCACGTCATCTTTGCCTTCCACTTTCGGTGGATTGAATTTGACATGGTAAACGCGGCCTGACGGCGCGTGAACACGGCGGCCCACAATACGCTCAACAATCAGTTCATCCGGTACGGCGAACTCCAGCACATAATCCACTTTAATACCGGCTTCTTTCATTGCGTCAGCCTGAGGAATGGTGCGTGGGAAACCATCAAGCAGGAAACCGTTTTTGCAATCTTCCTGCGTGATGCGCTCTTTAACCAGCGCAATGACCAGCTCATCAGTAACCAACTTGCCGGCATCCATGATGGCTTTCGCCTGGTTGCCAAGTTCGGTGCCAGCTTTAACCGCTGCACGCAGCATGTCGCCAGTGGAGATCTGCGGAATGCCGTATTTCTCCATGATGAATTGGGCTTGAGTCCCCTTACCTGCGCCCGGAGCTCCGAGCAGAATAATACGCATTGCGTAAATCCCCTTGCGAATCGCATTGATGAATCTGAGAAGCGGAAGAACATACCATTATGACCCGCCCATCACAAGAAAACGGCGGGTCAGGAAAAACTAGTGTACTGGCTTTAGCGCGCGATAGCAGTGCGTCAGGTCAGTCAAAGGCCATTTTCGGACTGGTGGCCGAAGCTGAAGGGATTTCGTGGCGTTTGCGCAACAAAAACGCTCACCGACAGCCGACCAGCGTCGCAGAAAGAAAAAAACCGGTGAGGTTATCACCGGTTTTATCGTTTTACGCCGTCAGTAACTGGTTCATACGGCGGATAAACTGGTTAGGATCGTCCAGCGTACCGCGCTCTGCCAGCAGTGCCTGATCCAGTAACAGCTCAATCCACTCACCAAAGCCAGTTTCATCCTGCGTCTCCGCCACGCGTTTCACCAACGGATGATCGGGATTGATTTCAAAGATGTATTTCACTTCTGGCACGTCCTGACCTGCTGCGGCGAACAGTTTAGCCATTTGGGTGGTCATTTCGTTCGCATCCGTGGTCACAATCGCTGGCGTATCGGTCAGACGGTGCGTGAGGCGCACGTCTTTAATTCGCTCACCCAGCAAGGTCTTCACGCGCTCAACAAACGGCTCCAGAGCTTTTTCGGCTTCTTTCTGCTCTTCCGTCTCTTCGTCAGCCAGTTTATCCAGCGTATCATCAGCTTTGCTGACAGACTGGAAGGTTTTACCGTCGAACTCGGTCAGGTAGCTCATCATCCACTCGTCAATGCGATCGGACAGCAGCAGAACTTCGATACCTTTCTTACGGAACAGCTCCAGATGCGGGCTGCTGTTAGCGGCGGCATAGCTGTCGGCCGTGATGTAGTAGATCTTCTCCTGTCCTTCTACCATGCGGCTGACGTAGTCTTCCAGCGAGACAGTTTGCGCCGCGCCTTCGCTTTGGGTACTGGCAAAGCGCAGCAGTTTGGCAATCGCTTCTTTGTTTGCGTGATCTTCCGCCGGACCTTCTTTCAACACCAGACCGAATTCTTTCCAGAACGTCTGGTATTTCTCGCTATCGTCTTTCGCCAGTTTATCCAGCATCTGAAGAACACGTTTGGTCAGCGCGCCACGCAGGCTCTGGGTTACGCGGCTGTCCTGCAGGATTTCACGCGATACGTTAAGCGGCAGATCGTTTGAGTCAATCAGGCCACGCACGAAGCGCAGGTAATTCGGCATAAACTGCTCAGCGTCATCCATGATAAACACGCGCTGCACGTAAAGCTTCAGGCCGTGTTTATGATCGCGGTTCCACATGTCAAAGGGCGCGCGGGCCGGGATGTAAAGCAGGCTGGTGTACTCCTGTTTACCTTCTACGCGGTTGTGGCTCCAGATAGCCGGGTCGCTGAAATCGTGGGCGATGTGTTTATAAAACTCGTTGTACTCTTCATCGCTGATTTCTGATTTGTTGCGGGTCCACAGTGCCTGGGCTTTATTGATTTTCTCCCAGGTGGTGGTGCCGGTTTCTTCATCTTTGCTTTCGATTTCTACCGGCAGGGCGATGTGATCGGAGTATTTTCCAATAATATTGCGGACGCGCCAGCTGTCGAGGAACTCATCTTCGCCTTCGCGCAGGTGCAGGGTAATTTCAGTACCGCGCTCGGCTTTGCTGATATCGGCAATGGTGTAATCCCCTTCGCCAGCCGATTCCCAGAAAACGGCTTCGTCTTCTGCCGCGCCCGCCGCACGGGTGCGCACAGAGACTTTATCTGCGACGATAAATGCAGAGTAGAAACCCACACCAAACTGACCAATCAGTTGGCTGTCTTTTGCCTGGTCTGAACCCAGAGATTCCAGGAAGGATTTGGTGCCTGACTTAGCAATGGTTCCCAGGTTTTCAATCACTTCATCACGACGCATGCCGATACCGTTATCGCTGAGCGTAATGGTCCGGTTGTCCTTATCCACAGAGAGACGCACACGCAGGTCGCCATCGCCTTCATACAGGCTGGCATCAGACAGCGCGCGGAAGCGCAGTTTATCTGCCGCATCCGAAGCATTGGAAATCAGCTCACGCAGGAAAATCTCTTTGTTTGAATAGAGAGAATGGATCATCAGGTGCAGAAGTTGTTTTACCTCTGACTGAAAGCCACGAGTCTCTTGTCCTTTCATGGTCATTGCTACCTCAACAGAATCAGATTTAACGAACGTTGAGGAGGATGTGGGGATAAATGAGAGGTTTTCAAGCCGGTGTCTTTCACAACACCGGCAAGCGTTTAAAATTTAATCTTTTGCCGACCGGCCAGCGAGTGGGACAGCGTGGTGCCATCCACCATTTCCAGCTCACCGCCCATCGGAACCCCATGCGCAATACGGGTGGCATCAACGCCATACTGACCGCACAATTCAGCGATGTAGTTCGCGGTGGCTTCGCCTTCCACGGTAGGATTGGTGGCCAGAATCACTTCATGAAGCGTTTCTTTTTCCAGCCGTTGTTCCAGTCGGTCAAGACCGATATCGCCCGGACCAATGCCGTCAAGCGGCGAAAGATGGCCCATTAACACGAAATAACGGCCGGCAAATTGCCCGGTTTGCTCAATAGCATGGATGTCGGCCGGACTTTCCACCACGCAGATTTGACCATTTTGCTGACGCCGTGGATTGGCGCAAATGGTACAGATTTCCTGCTCGGTGAAGGTGCGGCAATCGGCACAGTGGCCGATTTCCGACATGGCCCGGGTCAGTGCCTGCGCCAGCCGCATTCCGCCACTCCGATCGCGCTGTAGCAGTTGAAACGCCATGCGTTGTGCCGACTTAGGCCCAACGCCGGGTAAACAGCGCAATGACTCCATTAATGACTCTAGCAGTGGGCTGGTTTGCATCAGAACGGCATCTTGAAGCCTGGTGGCAGCTGCATACCTGAAGAGACAGAGGCCATTTTCTCTTTCTGCACTTCATCAATGCGGCGAGCGGCGTCGTTGAACGCGGCGGCAATCAGGTCTTCCAGCATATCTTTGTCGTCCTCAAGCAGGCTCGGATCGACTTCTACCCGGCGGCAGTTATGGGCACCGTTGATCGTGACCTTAACCATGCCAGCACCTGATTCACCCGTGACTTCCAGGGCGGCAATTTCTTCCTGAACCTGGGCCATTTTGTCTTGCATCTGCTGGGCCTGTTTCATCAGGTTGCCCAATCCGCCTTTACCAAACATAGTTTTCTCTCTCTGCTGAGGCTACAACGCGGTTTATTCAGACCGTTGCAGCGTGTTCAAACGGGTCGAATGCTTTCCTCATCCAAATCGGCATCAAAAAAGCGACGAAGGGTTTGAATGTGGGTGTCACTCAAGATTGACTGACGCGCCTGCGCCAGCTTCTCTTCATAAATGGCCTGACGCCACTCCAGTGGCGTCAATACCGTAGAATTATCGTCTTCAATTACCGACAGTTCAACCTGATGCCCTGCTGCCTGACTCAATGCGGCGCTCAGGGCCTGCTGCGCCGACGCAGAATTCAGGTGGCGCTGGCTGGAGCGTAAATGCAGGCAAATGCCGTTATCCGTGGTTTCTTTCCATGCATTCAGTGCCAGTTGCTGAACCAGCTTAGGCAGCGGTAAACCTGCGACTTCTGCCGCCCATTCATCTCGCTGCTGGGCTTCCTCCGCCAACCGCGCGGCCAGCTCAGGATTTTTCTCATGCTCAAGCGCAGAACGCAAGGCTTTTGGCGTCGCGACCGGCTCGACGACGACCTCGGTCACCGGCGTTTGCGCTTTCCAGCGGTATGCCTCTTTTTTTACCGGTGCCGCAGGCGCGCTGTCACGCACGCGCTGCTGGCTACGTTCGGTAACAGAGGCCAGTCGTTCCAGCGCGGAGTTGGCCGGCCGCGCACCTGGCGCTGCCGGCTCACTCTTTTTTGCTTTGTTTGCTCCCTGGCGCAGCAACTGGGTGCGCGCCTGCAGGAGCTGGCTGGTGGAACTGGATAGTGAGGGATCGGGCGACGCAGGCGGCACAGCCTGCTGAGTGACAGCCGGTTCCGGTGCTGCCATTTGCGGCTGCGCGGCGGGCGTTTTCTCTGTAGGTTGAGCCGCCACAGTCTGCACTGGTGCCGGGGCAGACTGCGCGGTCAGCGTAGGACGCGCAACCGGTTCGGCGATTGCCGCCTTAGGATGAAACGCCAGTGCACGCAACAGCGTCATCTCGATGCCCATGCGCCGATCGGGCGCGAGTGGTAAATCTTTGCGCCCCATAAGCAGAGTTTGGTAATACAGTTGAAGATCGGCCGGTGGCACGGCACGCGCCAGTTCACGCAGGCGCAGCGCATTACTCTCTTCGTCGTCATTGAGCGACGCAGGCAGTAGCTGCACCATAGCAATGCGGTGCAGCAGGCGCAGCATCTCAACCAACAATGCTTCCCACTCAACGCCGCGTGATGCCGCCTGGGCCAACAGCGCCATCATGTGCTCTCCGTTGCCTTCAACCACCGCTTCAAGCAGACCCAGCGGCTGTTCATCGTCAAGCGTACCCAGCATCGTACCCACGGTGGCGCTGGTCACGCTGCCCTCGCCCATCGCAATCGCCTGATCGGTGAGGCTTAACGCATCACGCATACTGCCATCGGCGGCTCTGGCAAGCAGTTGCAGGGCACGCGGCTCACGCGAGATCTGCTCCTGCTCTAAAACACGATCCAACTGCTGGCGAATCTGATCGACGTCGAGCGCTTTGAGATGAAACTGGAGACAGCGCGACAGAATCGTCACCGGCAGCTTCTGGGGATCGGTGGTCGCCAGCAAAAACTTAACGTGTGAAGGCGGTTCTTCCAGGGTTTTCAGCAGCGCATTAAAGCTGTGGCGCGACAGCATGTGCACTTCATCGATCAGGTAGACCTTGAAGCGGCCACGCGCTGGCGCGTACTGCACGTTGTCGAGCAGATCGCGCGTGTCTTCAACTTTGGTGCGCGAGGCGGCATCAATTTCAATTAAATCGACAAAACGCCCCTGCTCAATCTCGCGACAGTTATCGCACCGGCCGCACGGCGTGGCGGTAATGCCCGTTTCGCAGTTAAGGCCTTTCGCCAGCAGACGGGCAATGGTCGTTTTCCCTACGCCCCGCGTGCCGGAGAAGAGATAAGCATGATGGATGCGTCCCAGAGACAATCCATTCGCCAGCGCCGTCAGAACGTGTTCCTGACCGACAACATCAGCAAACGCCTGTGGACGCCATTTTCGGGCAAGTACCTGATAGCTCATGTGGTTTCGACGAATTTGGATGGAAATGTGAGCGCAGACGCACTGCAACCCCTGTATATGATTGCAGTAGTCTACCAGCTACGCTTTCACCTATCACTCGTTATCTTGAACAGGGAAAGATGAACGGCCTCAGCAGATTGTGAGGCCATAAGCGAGGCTTAGTGGCCGGGGAAATTGACCAGGCTGTAGCTGTCAACGCCCAGCGCCTTGAGACGTGCTTCACCTGCCAGATCGAACAGGTTGATAATAAATGCCGCATCTTTAACTTCACCGCCGGCACGACGAATCAGTTTGATGGTCGCTTCGAGCGTTCCGCCGGTGGCGAGAAGGTCGTCGACCACCAGCACCACATCGCCTGGCTGGATAGCATCTTTGTGCAATTCCAGCCGATCGGTGCCGTACTCCAGCTCGTAAGCTTCGCTGTAGGTTTCACGTGGCAGTTTGCCCGGCTTGCGTACCGGTACAAAACCCAGTTCCAGCCCCAAAGCAACCGGTGCCCCGAACAGGAAACCGCGCGCTTCCGTGCCGACCACTTTGGTGATGCCTTTATTACGGTACCGTTCCACCAGCAGTGAGATAGACGCCGCATAGGCGACAGGATCTTCCAACAGGCTGGTGACGTCACGGAAAAGAATACCCGGCTTCGGGTAATCAGGAATACTTTTGATACTGTTTTTAATCAGTTCAAGCTGCTGCGCAGTGTCGGTCATAATCTTAAGCCTGGTAAAAAAATTCTGTTCTGTTTTGCGCAGCTTCAATAGCGCCAATACCGGGGTAAAGGCTCAGCGGAGATACATCAATAATGGGAAGCTACGCACGAAGAGGCCCAAATCTAAGCAAATGGCCAGCTAATTGCAACTTTATCGCGGTGGTAAGGGTTCATCCGCTGTTTCTGCCACCACCGGAATACGCCACATAAACAGCAATAGCAGACACAACATGATGAGTAGCATGATACGTACCCACCACAGCGGCACCAGCCAGAGCGAAACCGCAAAGGTCACCACAATCAGAAGCATCGCCCGGCTTTTTGCACCAGGCGGCATGCCACGGTGTTGTTGCCAGTGCCGGATATAACGGCCAAAAGGGGATGACCAGAGCAGCCAGTGATGAAAACGGGGAGAAGAACGCGCAAAACACCAGGCCGCCAACAGCATAAATGGCGTGGTAGGTAATAAAGGTAATACAATGCCCAGTATGCCAAGCACAATCGCCAGCCAGCCAAGGGTTAATAACACAATGCGTTGCATAAAGGTCGCTCAGCGCGTTTCCAGTCCCATAACCTTAGCATACCTGAGTGCCGGGCGATGAGTAACGCCACGGCATCACAACGACTGCTTAACTGCATTGTGGCTCTGCGCCAGGATATCGCGCGCCAGCCAGATGGGCGCTGCCGTTCACCCCGCTTTGACAGCCAGCTCTTTACCACTAAAGGCACCCGGCTGGCGGATTATTTGCAGGAGATAGAACAAAACTACCAGCGCCTTTGCCAGCACAGCGGTGACGTCGATCGCAGCCAGTGGCTGGCAAGCCATTTGGTGGATCAGATTGCCGCGCTACAACGCGAAGCCAGCACACAGCAGTTGCGCAGCCGACAGGAACGCGCCCAGCCCTCATCGCGGCAGTTAAAATATCAGGAATACTGCGAATATGCGCGTCGACTGCAGGAGATGATTGATCAGCGTGAACAGCGAATGGCCCAGGCAGAAACGCTGGCGGTCCAGCAGCAGTTGAAGAAAGACCTGGAGGTGCTGGAAGGTCGGATGGCACGCTGTAAACAGGCTATTCGTTCAGTGGAATGGGCGATGTCGTTATCAAACAGCCCCTTTAGCAGTTAATGCGCTATCTTTGCTGGACGGTATTCCCAGATGGCACGCTTATCTGGCCCATGATACAACTGCTCTGGAGGAAAGATGTCCCTGGATACGGCACCTGAAGAGGTCAAGCTGGCAGTGGATTTAATTCAGCTTTTTGAAGAAAATCAGCTCGCTGTAGAAACCGTGCTGTCTGCATTAGCCATTGTTCAGCGCGATTATGAAAGGAAGCGTGACGCGCAGCGTAAAGATTAAGCTTTTTTTGCCAGCGTCGGACTTAAGCGCAGCATATCAATCAGCGCATCAACCAGCTCAGGCGCATCGGCAACCAGATCAAATTTATCGGGCGTAAACAGCCAGCTCTCCATCATGCCATTCACATAGCTGCGCATAATCAATGCAGCCTGACGTGTCTGGAAAGTTTCTGGGAGTTGTCCGGCATCAATGCACTGGCGCAGAACATCTTCAATCTCATTGTAGAGCTCCAGTAACAGGCTTTGCTGAATGCTTTTTAACGCCGCCATTTCACCCACAAACTCGCATTTGTGGAAGATGATTTCCATCAACGCCCGGCGCTGTGGATCTCTGGCGGTTGCCTGGAAGACATACACGAGCATCGCCCGCAAAATGGAGAGTGGATCACCGGGGTATTTTGTTTGATACTCAAGTTTCACGTCATCCAGCCCTGCATCACTGCGAAGCCATATTTCGTTCAACAGGTCGGCTTTGTTTTTGAAATGCCAGTAGATTGCTCCCCGGGTTACGCTGGCTGCGGATGCGATATCCGCCAGGGAAGTGGCTGAAACCCCCTCTTTTGAAAACAGGGCAAGTGCAGCGTCAAGAATTTGATGCCGTGTTTCAAGTGCTTGCGCTTTGGTTTTTCGTGCCATAGGGGACTTTTTTTACAATCGATTAAGTTTACATACATTTGTGAATGTATGTACCATAGCACGACCTACACTCTTACGCAGCAATGGGTTCCTGGCTTTGTGATCCATTGATCATTTGATATCGGACTCTAGAGGTTTATTTATGACTAAATTCAGAGGGTTAACGCCTCTGGCGGCCGTCCTGATGCTATCAGGCAGCTTTGTGTTAACAGGATGTGACGGAAATAAATCCGACCAGGCCGCTCAACAGCAACAGCCGCCAGAAGTGGGTGTTGTTACGGTTAAAAGCGAACCGTTAAACATTTCTACTGAACTGCCTGGCCGCACGTCTGCTTATCGCATCGCTGAAGTCCGCCCGCAGGTTTCCGGTATTATTCTGAAGCGTAACTTTATTGAAGGCGGTGAGATTAAAGCCGGTGAATCGCTGTATCAGATCGATCCCGCAACCTATCAGGCGTCCTATGACAGTGCAAAAGCCGATTTAGCCAAGGCAGAAGCAAATGCACGCATTGCTCAGCTTACGGTGAATCGCTACAAGCCGCTGCTTGGTACTAAATATATCAGCCAGCAGGATTACGATACGGCTGTCGCTACCGCCGCGCAGAACAATGCTGCGGTTCAGTCAGCCAAAGCCAATGTGGAAACAGCACGCATCAATCTTGCTTACACCAAAGTGACCTCGCCAATCAGCGGCCGTATCGGTAAGTCTTCCGTTACAGAGGGCGCACTGGTGCAAAGTGGACAGACCACGGCGCTGGCGACCGTACAGCAGCTTGATCCGATGTATGTCGATGTTACCCAGTCCAGTGAAGATTTCCTGCGGTTACGCTCGGAACTGGAATCGGGTCAGCTTAAGCAGAACGACGGTAAAGCGAAGGTCACCCTGCTGATGCAAAACGGCAAGGACTATTCTCAGCCCGGTACGCTGGAGTTTTCTGACGTCACCGTTGATCAAACCACTGGCTCAATTACCCTGCGCGCCATTTTCCCGAATCCTGACAAATCACTCCTGCCAGGCATGTTTGTGCGTGCCCGTCTGGATGAAGGCACCAATCCGAATGCCTTGTTAGTGCCACAGCAGGCGGTTAGCCGCACGCCAACGGGGGATGCGTCCGTGATGGTCGTGGGTGCGGATAACAAGGTTGAAGCGCGTAAGATCAAAGCTGCCCAGGCTATTGGGGACAAATGGCTGGTGACCGAAGGGCTTAAAGCGGGCGAGCGCGTGATCTTTACCGGTCTGCAGCGCGCGAAACCGGGTGCACAGGTTACGCCTAAAGAAGCCACAGATGATGCCAAAGCCGCGAGCGGTGATCCGTCCAAAGCGCAGTCTGCTAAAACATCGTCATAACAGGAGCCGTTGATACATGGCTAAGTTCTTTATCGATCGCCCCATCTTTGCGTGGGTCCTTGCTATTATCGTGATGCTAGCGGGCGCGTTATCGATTCTCAAATTACCGATTGAGCAATATCCCAATGTTGCGCCACCGGCAATTGAGATTCAGGCCAACTACCCCGGTGCTGACGCCAAAACGCTGCAAGACTCGGTGACGCAGGTCATCGAACAAAATATGAATGGTATTGATGGCCTGATGTATATGTCATCAAGCAGTGACTCATCAGGTGCACTGACGCTGACGATTTCGTTTGAGTCAGGTACCGATGCAGATATCGCCCAGGTCCAGGTGCAGAACAAACTGCAGCTGGCCATGCCGTTGCTGCCTCAGGAAGTGCAACAACAGGGGATTCAGGTTAAAAAATCCTCCAGTAGCTTCCTGATGGTCGCCGGTTTTATCAGCGATGACGGCAGCATGACGCAGAACGATATTTCTGACTATGTCGCCTCCAATATCAAAGATCCTATCAGCCGTACGCCTGGCGTCGGTGATACTCAGGTATTTGGTGCGCAGTATGCGATGCGTATCTGGATGGACCCCAACAAGCTTAATAACTACCAGTTAACCCCTGTTGACGTTATTAATGCGCTGAAAACTCAGAATGCCCAGGTGGCTGCCGGTCAGTTAGGCGGCACGCCACCAGTACCGGGACAGCAGTTAAACGCCTCCATCATTGCGCAAACCCGTCTGACCTCCACCAAAGAGTTCGGCAACATTCTGCTGAAAGTGAACAGTGATGGTTCTCAGGTTCGCCTGCGCGATGTGGCGCAGATTGAACTGGGGGGTGAAAACTACGAGATCATCGCGCGTTATAATGGCAAACCGGCTTCCGGTATTGGTATCAAACTGGCCACCGGCGCGAATGCCCTTAATACGGCAGATGCGGTGAAGGCGGAGCTGGCAAAACTGCAGCCCACGTTCCCGGCAGGCATGAAGGTTGTTTATCCTTATGACACCACACCTTTCGTAAAAATCTCTATTTTCGAAGTGGTGAAGACGCTGATGGAAGCCATTCTGTTAGTGTTCCTGGTGATGTATCTGTTCCTGCAAAACTTCCGTGCCACACTGATTCCGACAATTGCCGTCCCTGTTGTATTGCTGGGTACCTTTGCGATTATCAGCGCCTTTGGCTACTCGATAAATACCCTGACGATGTTCGGGATGGTGCTTGCCATCGGCTTGCTGGTGGATGATGCCATCGTGGTGGTCGAGAACGTCGAGCGCGTCATGGTGGAGGAAGGGCTACCGCCCAAAGAAGCCACGAAGCGGTCGATGGGACAGATTCAGGGCGCGCTGGTCGGTATTGCCCTGGTGCTGTCAGCGGTATTTATTCCGATGGCCTTCTTTGGTGGCTCAACCGGTGTCATTTACCGTCAGTTCTCTATCACCATTGTGTCCGCGATGGCGCTGTCGGTGCTGGTCGCATTGATTCTGACGCCAGCACTGTGCGCCACCATGCTCAAACCGGTGAAAAAAGGCGACCATGGTAAAACCACCGGTTTCTTTGGTTGGTTTAACCGTCTTTTCGACAAGAGCACGCATCACTATGTCGATAGCGTGGGCCATATCGTTCGCGGCACCGGTCGTTATCTGCTGCTTTACCTGCTGATTGTGGTGGGAATGGCGTTTCTGTTCCTGCGCCTGCCCTCCTCCTTCCTGCCGGAAGAAGATCAGGGCCTGTTACTGGCTCAGGCACAGCTCCCTGCGGGTGCGACCCAGGAACGTACGCAGAAGGTACTGGATCAGGTTTCTGACTACTTCCTGACAAAAGAAAAGGACTCGGTGAAATCGGTCTTTACCGTTGCCGGGTTTGGTTTTGCGGGTCGTGGACAGAACACCGGTATCGCCTTTGTCAGCCTGAAGCCCTGGGATGAGCGTACCAGCAGCAACATGAAAGTTCCGGCTATCCAGGGACGTGCCATGCAGGCTCTGGGCCAAATCAAAGACGGTATGGTGTTTGCGTTTAACCTGCCAGCGATTATTGAATTAGGTAACGCCACGGGCTTTGACTTTGAGCTAATCGATCAGGCAAACCTTGGTCATGAAAAACTGACGCAGGCGCGTAACCAGCTGTTAGGCATGATTGCCCAGCATCCGGATACGTTGGTCGGTGTCCGTCCAAATGGTCTGGAAGATACCCCGCAGTTCAAACTGGATATTGACCAGGAGAAAGCGCAGGCATTGGGCGTGTCACTCAGTGACATTAACACCACGCTCGGCGCGTCCTGGGGCGGCTCTTACGTCAATGACTTTATTGACCGTGGTCGTGTGAAGAAGGTCTACGTGATGGGTAAAGCCGACGCACGTATGCTGCCGGACGACATTAATAAGTGGTTCGTTCGTAACAGCAACGGCGAGATGGTGCCCTTCTCCGCCTTCTCCTCCGCTCACTGGCAGTATGGTTCACCGCGTCTGGAACGCTATAACGGTTTGCCAGCCATGGAAATTCTGGGTCAGCCTACACCGGGCAAGAGTTCAGGTGAAGCCATGAACATGATGGAAGAGCTGGCCTCTAAGCTGCCAACGGGCATCGGTTATGACTGGACGGGAATGTCCTATCAGGAACGTCTGTCAGGCAACCAGGCACCGGCTCTGTATGCCATTTCGCTGATTGTGGTATTCCTGTGTCTTGCCGCACTCTATGAGAGCTGGTCAATTCCGTTCTCCGTCATGCTGGTCGTGCCGCTTGGCGTGGTCGGTGCGTTACTCTTCACCACCTTACGTGGCCTGAGTAATGACGTTTACTTTGTCGTGGGGTTACTGACAACCGTTGGCCTCTCGGCGAAGAACGCCATCCTGATCGTGGAATTCGCGAAGGATCTGATGGAGAAAGAAGGTAAAGGTCTGGTGGAAGCGACGCTTGAAGCCTGTCGTATGCGTCTGCGTCCTATCCTGATGACCTCGCTGGCCTTTATTCTTGGCGTACTGCCTCTGGCCATCAGCACCGGTGCAGGTTCAGGTGCGCAGAATGCGGTCGGTACCGGCGTAATGGGCGGTATGGTTACCGCTACCGCGCTGGCTATCTTCTTTGTACCGGTGTTCTTTGTTGTGGTGCGCCGTCGCTTCGGTAAGAACAAAGCGGACATCGAAAAGGATCATCCTGTCGATAACCACACGCATTAATCTGTAAACATAAAGGCCGCGTCAGCGGCCTTTTTTAATCCCTTCACTGTTTACCGCCACGCTGACTTCCCTCGCCACAGATTGATCTCTGCCAGCCTTCACGTGCTTTAGCTTGCGCCTCTGACCTTCGTCGGAACATCGCCGGTATCAACCTGCCTTTACGCTTTTCGGTTTGCTTGCGTTGGCTTGTCACCTGCATGCGATTTTCTCCCTGCCTCGACGCTGTTTGCCCCTGGTTTTTCGAGGGTTGCATTCGGATCAGGTGCAGCGCATAATATTGTTATATTATAACATTACATTGGTGACAATTATGAAAGCAGGTATTCATCCCTCGTATCGTGCCGTGGTGTTCCATGACACCTCTGCTGACGTGTATTTCAAAATCGGTTCAACCATTAAGACTGACCGCACCGTTGAGTTTGAAGGCGAAACCCTGCCTTACATTACACTCGACGTCTCGTCGGCATCCCATGTGTTTTATACCGGTAAACAGAAAGACTTTGCTAAAGAAGGCAGTACCGCGCGCTTTAACCAGCGCTTCGGCCGTTTTCTGGGCCGTCGATAAGAGAGGACATCATGCAGGTATTGAGTTCGCTGCGTTCCGCCAAGAACCGGCATCGGGATTGTAAAGTGGTACGCCGTAAAGGCCGCATCTATGTCATCTGCAAAACGAATCCGCGCTTTAAAGCCGTGCAGGGAAGAAAGAAAAAACGTTGATGTGTCGTGAACCTTAGCCGGAATGTCGCTCACCTGCCATTCCGGCTTTTTTTATGCTCAGTGCATGCTTTTGAGCATGACCTCAACATTGTGTTTAAAAGCCGCTTCATAGGTGGGCGCAGGGCCGGAAGCCGTCGACAGCGCTTCAGGATACAGCTCACCCCCAGGTTTAGCACCGGTGGCGCTGGCAATCTGTTTTACCAGGCGAGGATCGGTCTGGTTTTCCATAAAGTAGGTTTTAATATGTTGCTGCTTAAGCTGGGTGATCAGGCTGGCCACATCGCTGGCGCTGGCTTCCGCTTCCGTTGAGAAACCGACAGGTGCCAGGAAGGTAACGCCATAGCGTTGCCCGAAGTACCCAAAAGCATCATGACTGGTCAGCACTTTACGTTTTTGTTGTGGAATTGCCGCGAAAGACGTTTTGGCCCAGCTGTCCAGTTTCTGTAGCTGCTGAATATAATTTTCGCCGCGCTTACGGATATCATCAGCATCCTGCGGGTCAGCCTTAATCAACGCATCCATCACGTTTTTGGCATAAATCGTGCCGTTGTACATGCTGTTCCACGCATGGGGATCGGTGATGGTTTTGCCATCCTCTTCCATCGTCCGTGTTTCAATGCCCGTCGAGGCCACAACAGGTTGCCCTTTATAGCCCGACGCACTCACCAGACGATTCATCCAGCCTTCCAGCCCCAAACCACTGACAAAGACAACGTCGGCTTTTGCCAGTGCTTCGCTGTCTTGTGGCGTGGGTTCAAACGTGTGGGGATCACCATTCGGCCCTACCAGGCTTTTTACGTGAACGTGATCGCCCCCAATTTGTTTCACGATATCGGCCAGCACGGTAAAACTGGCTACCGCATCTACCGTTTTTGCCATTGATAATGGACTAATGACTAACGCCCCGATTGCCAGACTAATGGGTAATATCTTCATAGCTACCTCTGATTAATGGCGGCGCAGAATGCCACCGCACGGCCCTGTTAAGATGGAGAGAAAAAACAGCATCGCGGCACTCAATACCACCGCCGGGCCTGCCGGCAGTGAAAAGTGCCAGGAAAGTACCAGCCCCGCGAACGCAGACAGCACGGCCATCAACATGGCTGAGCCCAGCATGACGACGAGGTGACGACTCCAGAAGCGTGCGCTGGCGGCGGGCAACATCATCAGCCCGACCGACATCAATGTGCCCAGCACCTGAAAACCCGCGACCAGGTTAAGCACCACCAGCGTCAGGAAAATACCGTGCACCAGCGGCGCACTCCATTTGCCCTGCGCGCGCAGAAAATCTGAATCGAATGCATCAATGACCAGAGGACGGTAGATGACGGCCAGCATCAGCAGCGTAAACGCGGCGATGCCGCCGACCACCGCCAGGGCAGGATTATCCACCGCCAGCAGCGATCCAAACAGAACGTGCAGCAGATCGACGCTGGAGCCACGCAGTGAAACCAGCGTGACGCCCAGCGCCAGCGAGCCGAGGTAAAATCCGGCAAAGCTGGCATCTTCTTTAAGCGGCGTATAACGACTGACGGCCCCCGACAGCAGCGCCACCGCCAGGCCTGCAATCAGTCCGCCAACGCCCATCGCCACCAGGGATAAACCCGAGATTAAATAGCCGATGGCGGCACCGGGCAGCACGGCATGGGATAAAGCATCCCCGATTAAGCTCATCCGGCGCAGAGACAGGAAGACGCCCAGCGGCGTGGCACTGAACGCCAGCGCGACACAGGCCACCAGCGCCCGTCGCATAAAGCTGAACTCAATGAAAGGTTGAATAATTGTCACGGCGCGACGCTCCGTAACGGAGCGGTGTCGACCATGCTACGTCGATGAGAACCATCATCCATAGACAGAACATCCGTGAAGTAGCGCTCCACCAGGGGATGGTCATGCAGCACCACCATGAGCGTGGTACCGGCCTGCTGCTGCTGCTGCAAAATAGACATCAGCAACGTTACCGTCTTGCTGTCAATGCCGTTAAAGGGTTCATCAAGCAACCACAGGCGACTGCGTTGCAGCATGAGCCGGGCAAACAGCACGCGCTGCAGCTGCCCACCAGATAAGGTGGAAGGTTGAGCATCGGCATAGTCGCTCATCTGCACCGCATCCAGCGCGTCACTGATCTCTTTGCGTAATGCCCGGTTGATACCACCAAACCATCCACAGCGCGGCCAGCAGCCTATCGAAACCAGTTCATAGACGGTCAGCGGGAAACGTGTTTCCAGCTCACTGCGCTGAGGTAGCCACCCGACTTCGCGACGTGGGACATGCAGCTCACACTGTCCTTTCACCGGCGGCAATAAGCCGGCAATGGTTTTAATCAGCGTGGATTTTCCGCTCCCGTTCGCTCCCATCAGAGCGGTCATGCTGCCCTGAGCCAGCTCCGTCGTCACAACGGGCGTCACCGATTGCCCCTGATAACCCACCTGCAAATTTCTGAACGCTATCACGGCTGCATTCCCCACCACATCGCTATTGCCAGAACAGCGATTAACATGAGTGCTACGACTAACCGCCCACCGAGTGACATTAACAGCCCACTTTGATTCATCACCGCACCAGGAAAAATGTTATAACATAACAACTATGATATCCGATGTTGTGGTGCCAGAGGCACAGCAATGTGTTTCAAAAAATAAATCAGCGCACAAATTGCCTGTAAGGCCACGTTTGATAAGCAGTAACGAATCAATCACTTGCTTAAAACTGGCACGACTAATCTCTTATTACAGGCGCACTGCTACTTGCAAACCGCCAGAAGAACATCAATGATGGGTTTACAGGCGTTATTTATGAGCAGGCCATGTCAGTAAGAATTGAATGCAATGTCGCGCAGGATGAAACGGATTGCGCAAAATTAGCCACAATTATTGGGCGGAATATTCTCAAAATAACAGATTCTCTGGTTGGCGATTTACAATGGTATTCAGCTAATGCCATGTTAGTGCCAGACAGTTTAAAAGTTATTGCTGTTGAGATGACGGGGTCGAATAGATTTAAGTTACTTTACGATTTTCAGTGGAATGTATTTAATCCCTGCCTGGATTTAAATGAAACCATTACGCAGAATGAACAAGTCAGCTTTCATATCAGCCCTGCTGCGCTTGTGTTTGAGCCGATCGAGAATCAGCGCCCCTCACCTGGCGATGAATTGTAATATTTAGTAATGGAGGTGAGCAGAACTAATGATTTTACACTATTCTTAACTCAGTCCGTTATTTACAAACCCGACAACCACTTCTTTGCCACTTCACCTAATCTTGCCGCATTGCGGTAACTTTGCTTGCTACGGAGGGGAAAAAGATGGACGAATACTCACCGAAACGGCATGATATTGCCCAGCTTAAATACTTGTGTGAGAGTTTGTTTGACGCAAGCATGGCGACATTAACTGACAGTCATCATGGCTGGGTTAATGATCCTACTGCCGAAAGCAATTTACAGCTAAACGATCTGATTGAGCATATCGCCTCTTTCACCATGAATTACAAAATTAAGCATGTTGAAGACGAAGCACTGATTACCCAAATCGATGAATATCTTGATGATACCTTTATGCTGTTCAGCAACTATAGTGTAAATACTCAGGACCTTCAGCGCTGGCAACGCTCAGCGAAACGTTTATTTAATCTGTTTACTGAAGAGTGCGCTTTTCTTCAACAGCCAAGCCATTCATTATAGTACTGACGTGAGAACGGTTTATTTATGAACAAAACCCTAACTAAAACTGATTATTTGATGCGACTGAGGCGCTGTCGTTCAATTGACACGCTGGAAAGAGTGATTGAAAAAAATAAGTACGAATTACCCGATGACGAATTAGCAGTATTCTACTCAGCAGCCGACCATCGTCTGGCGGAACTGACGATGAACAAGCTTTATGACAAAGTACCGGTCTCAGTCTGGAAATTTGTACGCTAAGTTATTTTTGCTTTACGTTTAATCTGATTTCACCAGCCAGTATCTGCATAACTCGCCTGCCGGCAATGGAACGGCCCAGGCGAGCTTCGGCTGTTTATCATCTGAAGAAAGGGATGTGACAGAGATGAAATGGTGGAGGCCCTGCCAGCTACATCCCGGCACACACGTCACCTGCTGCGGCTGCTTCCTTCCGGACCTGACCGAGTTCACAAGCTAGCATTGCGGGAGAACCAACAGGGCCTCCATTGACTAGCCCTCATTTCGAGAGCGGAGGCATTATCGGGGAAGCCCCCGGCAATTGCAAGCCTGGTGGGGATGACCGTTGGTTTCTTGTACGATCGCCGATAATTAACCTGCATTGTGATAAAATCATCGTCTTTTTTTGGGCAGGGTAAGCCGATGGACAGCACTGACAGCTTCAAACAGCGAATCTGGCAAATTGTCGCCGCGATTCCACCCGGTAAAGTCACCACCTATGGTGACGTCGCATTGTTGGCCGGCTCGCCCAGAGCAGCACGTCAGGTCGGTGGCGTACTCAGTCGCTTACCCGAGGGCAGCACGCTTCCCTGGCATCGGGTGATTAACCGTCATGGCACGATTTCGTTGCAGGGTGACCGTTTATTCCGTCAGCGAGACGCGCTGGAAGCAGAAGGCGTTGAAGTGAGTGACGGCGGTGAGATTGATTTAGAAAAATATCGCTGGCGGTTTTAATGCATCAGGGCGACAACGAGGTCGCCCTGAACATATCGCCCTAAGGCATTACATGGTCGTCGGCGCAGGCACGGCGGCTGACGGGGTAACCTGAGTCGGTGAGGTGGACGGCACGCTGGTCGCTGCACCAGGTTGTGTCGCCATCGCCATTGATGGTACCGGCACTAACACCAGATCGGCTTTCGTTCCGCCCTGATTAATGACCGGTTTAACCTCTTCAGTAATAAAGGCCATTTTGCCGTCAACGGTAATCGCGGCGCTCAACAGGATACGTGCATTTGGCTGAATATCCGCTGGGTTGAAGGGCAGCACAAAGTGGAACGGTGCCTGTTTCCCATCCGTACGTACGACGCGCTGTGCCAGCACTTTTGACGGTGCGTCAGACACCGACGCATCGGACAGCGTCACGGTCAGCGCCGCATTCGGTGGAAGCGCGATACGTTGGCGGATATAGACCGATCCGCTGACGTTAGGCTGAGCAATCGTTGCTGTTTGTCCTGCTACCGCCGAACCCAACGTCGGGGTTGGCACCGGTTTGCCTTTGTGTGCACAACCTGCGAGAGCCATTGCCATCGCTACGCCACTTAACACATGCCAGAATTTCATTGATGTCGTCTCCTTTTGATCAAAATGATTTTTAGCAGTGAATCTTCATTACAGCGTTTCACTCGCCGTATGCCTTAATGTTGGCACAAAATCAGAAGTTTGCCTGGTTGGATGAAAGACAGAAAGTCTGATTGACGGAAACTGGTCGGATCTTTCACACTGAGGTAAATACTGATAATCAGGAAAGCGCCATGAGTCAGGCACTCGAAAATTTGCTTACTTTAATCCATCTGGAAAAAATCGAAGAAGGTCTGTTTCGCGGCCAGAGCGAAGATCTGGGACTGCGTCAGGTCTTTGGTGGTCAGGTCGTGGGACAGGCACTCTTTGCGGCCAAACAGACTGTCCCCGACGATCGCATTATCCATTCCTTCCACAGCTATTTTCTCCGCCCTGGCGACAGCCAGAAGCCCATTATTTACGATGTGGAAAGCCTGCGCGATGGTAAAAGCTTTAGCGCCCGTCGGGTTAGCGCCATTCAAAACGGCCAGCCGATTTTTTATATGACGGCCTCCTTCCAGGCACTGGAGAGCGGGTTTGAACATCAAAAGCCGATGCCGCAGGTAAAAGGGCCCGATAACTTACCTAATGAACAGCAGATGGCGCAAAAAATGGCCCATATGCTGCCAGAAAAACTGCGTGAAAAATTTATTGCCGAACGGCCGCTGGAAATTCGCCCGGTGCAGATCCACAACCCGCTGAGAGGTCATGTTGATAAACCACAGCGTCAGGTATGGATTCGGGCCAACGGAACGCTGCCAGACGATTTGCGCATCCATCAGTATCTGCTGGGCTATGCCTCCGATCTCAACTTTTTACCGGTGGCGCTACAGCCACATGGTAAAGGTTTTCTGGAAGCCGATATGCAGGTAGCGACGATAGATCACTCTATGTGGTTTCATCGTTCGCTGAACTTCAATGACTGGCTATTGTATAGCGTGGAGAGTACTTCCGCGTCAGGTGCGCGTGGCTTTGTACGTGGCGAATTTTATAACCGGCAAGGCGAGCTGGTGGCGTCAACGGTGCAGGAAGGGGTGATGCGCCAGCGTCACGAATAGCAAAAGGGGCGAAATCGCCCCTTTGTTTTATCGGTATCGCTGTAGAGATAACTTATTGGTTGTAAGCGTTCTCGCCATGGCTGTTGACGTCCAGGCCTTCGCGCTCATGCTCTTCTGGTACACGCAGACCCACAATCATATCCGCCAGTTTGAAGCCAATGAAGGCCACCACACCGGACCAGACAATCGTGACACCCACGCTCAGCAACTGAATCGAAACCTGATGACCCATGGTGACGCCTGGGGCATAACCTACGCCGCCCAGCGAGGAAGACGCGAATACACCTGTCAGGATACAACCGATGATGCCACAGACGCCGTGAACACCGAATACGTCGCAAGGATCGTCAACCCGCAGCCATCTTTTCAGCGTTGTCACGCCCCAGATGCCAGCCAGACCACCCACTAAACCGATAATTAACGCACCACCGACACCGACATAACCACAGGCTGGAGTGATGGCGACCAGGCCAGCAATGAAGCCAGAACAGGCACCTAACAGCGAAGGTTTGCCGCGCATCGCCCACTCACCAAAGGTCCATGCCAGCACGGCACCCGCAGTTGCAACAACGGTATTCAGGAAGGCCAGTGCAGCAATTTCGTTAGCGGCAGACGCCGACCCTGCGTTAAAACCAAACCAGCCGACATACAGAATCGCCGTACCGGTGAACACCATCGGCAAGTTATGCGGTTTAAACGCCTCTTTACCAAAACCGGCACGTTTACCCACCAGGTAAGCACCGACCAGGCCTGCAACCGCAGCGTTAATGTGCACCACCGTGCCGCCTGCAAAATCCAGTGCGCCATCCTGAGCCAGCAAACCGCCCGCCCATACCATATGTGCGATAGGCACATAGGCCAGCGTGAGCCACACCAGGACAAAAATCAGTACCGCGGAGAAGCGAATACGTTCAGCAATAGCACCGACAACCAGCCCTACGGTAATACAGGCAAACGAGGCCTGGAATGCCACGTGGATATATTGATAAAAGCTGCCCATCACCGCTGTCAGAGCAATGTTTTTCAGCATCACCCAGTTAAAGCTACCAAAGAAGGCGTTACCTTCACTGAAAGCCAGTGAGTAGCCATAAATGACCCACAGCACGCACACCAGCGAAAAGGTCACAGCCACCTGGGTTAGCATAGAAAGGACGTTTTTACCGCGGATCAGGCCACCGTAAAACAGCGCAATCCCAGGAATTGACATAAACAGCACCAGCGCGGTGCAAATCATCATAAAGGCGTTATCGGCTTTGTCTGCAACGGCAGGTGCAGCAGCCATTGCCAGCGACGGTAACAGTGCCAGGCTGGTGAGGCCCAACTTGGTCAGCATTTTATTCATTTTTTTTCCATCCCATCACATTACTGAGTCTTGTTTACAGTGCGGCTTCGTCGGTTTCGCCGGTACGTATGCGAATCACGCGCTGCAGTTCAGCAACGAAAATCTTACCGTCGCCAATTTTTCCGGTGTAAGCCGATTTACTGATTACGTCCACCACTTCGTCCAGTTGGTCATCGGCAATGGCGATATCAATTTTTACTTTAGGCAGAAAGTTCACGCTGTATTCCGCCCCACGGTACAGTTCGGCGTGCCCTTTCTGACGCCCAAAACCTTTCACTTCGGAGACGGTCAGTCCCTGAATACCAATTGAGGATAATGCCTCTCGCACATCTTCAAGCTTGAACGGCTTAATTACGACGGTAACCAGCTTCATAGCCTCTCCTTAAGGGTTTGAAATAAGTAAGTCTCATGGACACGCAGAGACTTAAGCAAAGCCTGTGCCAGATGTAATTAAAGGATGAAATCAGTTATCAGGCCGCGACGGAATAAGGCTCAGTTAATGCTGAATATGTGGACAGGAAAAGTCAGAAGGACAGATAAGCGAAGCGGATGCACATCTTTGGTGCGCTCAGGCTCAAAGACGTGCATCCAAACGGATCAAGGGAGAAAATATGTGCAAAAAAGGTGCAATCAGACGGCGCTGACTAACGGCGCGGCCAGTTCCAGCTCTTCACCTGCCTGTTGCAGCTGGTACATTTGCCAATAGCGCCCCTGTAATGCCAGGAGTTGCTGATGCGTGCCCTGCTCCACCACGTTACCGCGGTGCAGCACCAGAATGTTGTCGGCTTCGGTGATAGTCGAGAGGCGATGAGCGATCACTACCAGCGTCGTATGCTGACGCAGGGTACGCAGAGTGTGCTGAATCGCCTGCTCTGTGCCGGAGTCGATATTGGCAGTGGCTTCATCAAGAATAAGGATCTTCGGCAACTGCACCAGCACACGCGCCAGCGCCAGTAACTGCTTTTGCCCCACAGACAGGTTATTCCCCTGCTCGCCCAGTCGGGTGTGAATGCCGTCGGGCAAGGCGCGGGCCAGCGGTGCCAGTTGCACCTGCTCCAACGCTGTCCACACCGCGTCTTCACTGATATCCCGGCCCAGACGCACGTTGGCCAGCAGCGAATCGGCCAGCACCACCGGGTCCTGCTGCACCATAGCGATATCGCGTCGTAGCGCGTGGTGGGAATACTCGCCCAGCGGGCGATCGTCAAGCCTGACCTGGCCGCGCGTCACCGGGTAGTAACCCATTAACAGGTTTGCCAGCGTGCTTTTACCGCTACCGGTATGACCGACCAGGGCAACAAAACCGCGTGAGGGGACATCCAGACTAATATTGCTCAGCACGTCGCGATTATCGCGATAGGCAAAACTGAGGTTATTCAGCGTAATCCGCCCTGACGTCATCGGCTGGTCACTGTCACCATAACGCTGTTGCGGTGCATCCATCAGTTCAAAAATACGTTCGCCCGCCACGACCGCCTGCTGCAACATGGACTGCTGCGTCGTGAGTTCAATCAGCGGCTCGTTAAGCCGTCCCAGATAGGTGATAAACGCGTACAGTACGCCGACTTCGAAAACACCCGGCATCGAAAAACTGAACAACAGCAGTAAGCCACACAGCACCAGTGCCGAAAACAGGCTTAAGAGTGGCCGCAGCAGGAAACCATCAAGCCGCAGCGTTTGCATGCGCGCCAGATAGTGAGAGCGGCTGGCCTCACCCATGCGTTCGCCAAAGCGCGCCTGCTGGCGAAACTGCTGTATCACGCTCATCCCACTGATCACTTCGTTAAAGCCGTTATTGATATCGGCCAGATAGCTGCGAACGCGCCGGGCTATCGGCGTGCTGAAGCGCTGATAAATCAGCATCACGATAAGCACCATAGGGAAAATCAACATGGCCACCAGCGCCATGCGCCAGTCCAGACTGAACATGGCCACCATCATTGCGCCCACCAGTGCCGCACTTCGCAGAACGGTTGCCACAACGGTCACATACAGATCCCTGACGACTTCGGTGTCGTTGGTCACCCGGGAAATCAGTTGTCCAACCGGCTGGGTATCAAATGCGGCAAGAGGCTGACGCAGGGCCGCGTCCATGGCATCGGTGCGTAAACGCTGTACCACGCCAATAGCGGCCTGGTTAAACAGCAGCGCCTGGCCGTAATGCAGCGCAGCGGCCAGCAGTTGCAACAGAATAAAACTCACCACCAGGCCCGCCACAATGCCCCAGGGCATGTGATGCTTCGCCACCAGATTATCGATAAAATAACTCACCAGTACGGGACCGGTGACTTCGGCGGCGGCGGCAACCCACAGCATTAACACCGCCAGCGACAGGGATTTGCGCCAGGGTTTACCGTAACTCAGCAGGCGTTTGAGTGTTGGCCACATCGGTTGTGACTTAGTCATGTGGCGCTCCTTTTTCAGTTTCATCATCATCCAGCGCGGCTTCCAGTTGCTGATAGCGGTACATATCCCGATACCAGCCCGCGTTGTTGCTCAGGGCGGCATGGTCGCCGCGTTGCGCTACGGTTCCCTGATGTAACACCAGAATCTCACTGGCTTCAGTCAGTGCGGATAAGCGATGGGCGCTAATGATCAACGTTTTTCCTTTCCCCCACTGGCGCAGATTATGCAGAATGTCATGCTCGGTGCGCCCGTCAACCGCCGACAGTGCATCGTCCAGAACCAGGATCTCTGCATTGAGCAGCAGGGCACGCGCGATTGAGATACGCTGCTTTTGGCCGCCCGACAGCATGACACCGCGCTCCCCGACTTCGGTTTCATACCCTTGCGGCAGGCGTAAGATATCGTCATGGACGCAGGCCATTTTTGCCGCCTGCTCGATATCCTCCTGACGGGCATCGGGCTTGCCCAGCGCGATGTTATTGGCCACGCTGTCGGAAAACAAAAACGGCGTCTGGCTGACCACCGCCAGGCGGCTGCGCCAGCTGTCCAGACGCAGTTGCGGCAGCGGAATCGCATGATAGCGAATATCCCCTTGCTGAATATCGAAGTGGCGCTGAATCAAACTCAGCAAGGTGGTTTTACCACTGCCGGTCGGGCCACACAGGCCCAGCATATCGCCAGGCTTAAGCTGAAACTCAACGTGGCTCAGGATCGCGCCCGAGCTGGCGGGATAGCGAAACTCACGAATGGCAACCTGCAGCGTCCCTGCCCGCTCGGGCAACGTTTTATCGCCGTCTTCAACCACCGGTGCCTCAGAGAGTAACGCACGAATCCGGCTCCAGGCAGCACTGCCACGCTCAACAATGTTGAACATCCATGCCAGCGCCAGCATCGGCCAGATCATCAAACCAAGATACATCACAAAGCTGGTGAGCTGCCCGAGCGTCATTTGCTCATGCCACACCAGCCAGCTTCCACCGCCAATCGCCAGCAGGTTGGCAAAGCCAATCGCGATATAAATGGTGGGATCAAAACGCGCGTCTACCCGCGCAACACGCAGGTTTTTCTCGCCGGTGTCGCGGGCAATATCGGCAAACTGCTCTGACTGATGCTGCTCCAGGCCAAACGCCTTGATCATTCGGATACTGGTCAGGCTCTCTTGCGTCTGGTCGTTCAGACTGGAAAAGGCTGCCTGCGCCAGTTTGAAACGGTTATGCAACTGCTCGCCATAGCGGTGAATCACCAGCGCCATAAATGGCATGGGTATCAGCGACACCAGCGTCAACTGCCAGCTGATTTGGGTACTCATGGCAATCAACACCACGCATCCCATCACCAGGGAATCCACCAGCGTCAGCACGCCTTCACCGGCGGCAAAGACCACACGATCGACATCGTTGGTGGCGCGGGCAATAAGATCGCCGGTGCGGTGACGCAAATAAAAGGCTGGCTGCTGACGGCTGAGCTGACGATAAAAATCTTCGCGCAGCTCAACGGCCAGCTGGTAGGATGCCCCAAATAACAGCACGCGCCAGACATAGCGCAGCAGATAAACCACCACGGCCGTCAGCAACATAATGCCAATCCACATCATTATGTGGCGGGCGCTCATGTTCTGATGGGTGACACCGTCAACAATCACGCCCACAACCCAGGGCGGCAGTAATTGCAGTACGGCAATAACGATCAGCAAGGTCACGGCGCCAAGGTAGCGTCGCCACTCACGAATAAAATACCAACTTAACTGGCTGAATAATCGCACAAGGCTGCTCTCAATCTCTGGTACTCAAGGGCCAACAGGCAGGGCTGTCGTGTATTTAATCTCTTCCATCGCAAAGCTGGAGGTCACATCGATCAGGCCTGTTACACCATTAACTAAACGCTTATAAAAGGCATCATAACTTTTCATGTCGGCAACCTGAATACGCAGTAAATAATCGTACTCACCGGCCATACGGTAAAAGCCCATCACTTCCGGCATGCTCTGCACCACCGAGACGAACTCCTGATACCAGGCTTTACTGTGCTGGGTGGTTTTGACAAACATAAACGCCGTCAGGGAAAGGCCAAGTTTTTCATTGTCCAGCAGTGCAACCCGCCCGCGAATAATGCCATCTTCTTCCAGCTTTTTCAGGCGCTTCCAGCAGGGCGTGGTAGTGAGATTCACCGCGTCCGCCAGCACCTGGAGCGAGGTAGTGCAGTCCTGCTGCAACATAGCCAGCAATTTAAGGTCAATTTTATCTGGCATATGGGCCTCCGGTAGAATTATTTTCTCCATTACCGCCATTTTAACGCAAAACCTGCAAGCTCTTTTTCCTGCACGTGCCTTAAGATAGTGACTTTCACCCGAGCGGAAATGAACCCTATGTCAACATGCTGGATACGCCACGCGATTAACGAAATAAACGCTGACTTTCAACGCTCAGCGGACACGCACTTAATTCGCTTCAGTTTGCCGGATTTTCCGGGCATTGGGTTCTATCTGAAAGATGAAAGTACGCATCCCAGCGGAAGCCTGAAACATCGCCTGGCGCGTTCCCTGTTTCTTTATGCGCTTGCCAATGGTTGGATCAAACAAGGCACGCCTGTTATTGAAGCCTCTTCTGGCAGTACCGCCGTCTCTGAAGCCTATTTTGCTCGCCTGTTGGGCTTACCCTTTATTGCCGTGATGCCAGCCAGCACTGCAAAGCGGAAAATTGAGCAAATTACCTTCTACGGCGGTCAGTGCCATTTTGTCAGCGATCCCTGTCAGCTCTATGCCGAATCCGAGCGTCTGGCCCGGGAACTGAACGGCCACTTTATGGATCAGTTTACCTATGCTGAACGGGCAACCGACTGGCGCGGCAACAACAATATTGCCGAAAGTATTTTCCGCCAGATGGCGAACGAGCCTTTTCCTGTTCCTCATACGTTAATTATGAGCGCGGGCACCGGCGGTACGTCAGCCACATTGGGGCGCTATATCCGCTATCAGGGATGCGATACGCGCTTACTGGTGGTCGATCCGCAGCATTCGGTTTTTTATGACTACTGGCAAAATCGTGATGCCACTCTGACCAGCAATCGCGGCAGCATGATTGAAGGTATTGGTCGCCCACGCGTTGAACCCTCCTTTATGCCTGATGTGATTGATGAAATGATCAAAGTGCCCGATGGCGCAACAATTGCCGCCATGCTGAAGCTGGAAACCCTGTTGGGACGTAAACCTGGCCCCTCTACCGGCACGAATTTTTGGGGCATGATGCAGGTAGCAAAACGCTTACGCGATAACAACGAGCAAGGCTCGCTGGTGACGCTCCTGTGCGACAGTGGCGAACGTTATCTTGATACCTACTATCAACCCGAATGGGTGGCTCAGCATATTGGCGAGATTGCGCCATGGCAGCATGAGCTGGCCTGAGGTGGCGATCAAGCCTGTCTTCTGGCATGCGGGTTGGATAACAGCGGCCGGAGTAACCAGGGTGCCGGGGTTCGTGGCTCGTGTCTGGCAGGCTCAGCGATGACAAGTCCATCCTGTTGACGCTGCCGGCCTCAATCTGTTTAGCGCCCATTCCACTGACGTCACCTGACGCCCTCACCTGCCCCTTTCCGCTGACGCGGTTAGGCTTCTCGCCAGCCCCACGGTACTAATCTGAGCGCGTGCTGTACCCGTTACCAGGGGACCGCCGCGCTGCGGAAACCGTTGAGGACCAGCGTTCATTGGTATTCTCCTGATAGTGACCGCCGCTTGCAGCTGTTCAGCAACGCCCTGAGGTATTACCATAAGCACCAATTTTTGTTATTAGGACGAGCCATGAAACGCGCCGTTGTGGTATTTAGCGGTGGACAAGACTCCACCACCTGCCTGGTTCAGGCTTTACAGCTTTACGATGAAGTACACTGCGTGACCTTCGATTATGGTCAACGTCACCGTGAAGAGATTGAGGTAGCGCGTGAGCTTGCGTTAAAACTGGGCGCCCGGGCGCATAAAGTGCTGGATGTGACCATGCTGAATGAGCTGGCCGTCAGTAGCCTGACGCGAGACAACATCCCGGTTCCTGCTTATGACCCGCAGGCAACGGGCCTGCCAAGCACATTTGTGCCGGGCCGCAATATTCTGTTCCTGACTCTGGCCTCCGTTTACGCTTATCAGGTTGAGGCTGAGGCGGTGATCACCGGCGTTTGCGAAACGGACTTCTCCGGTTATCCCGACTGTCGCGATGAGTTTGTTAAAGCGCTTAACCACGCCGTCACGCTTGGCATGGCGCGCGATATCCGCTTTGAAACCCCGCTGATGTGGCTCGATAAGGCCGAAACCTGGGCGCTGGCCGATTACTGGCAGCAGCTCACGCTAATCCGTGAAGAGACGCTCACCTGCTATAACGGCGTGAAAGGTGACGGCTGTGGCGAATGTGCCGCCTGTCATCTGCGCGCAAAAGGTCTGAAGGCTTATCTGCAGGATAGTCCCGGCATCATGTCAGCCATGAAAGCAAAAACCGGTTTACAGTAAAGACGTGAGCGGCGGCTAACGATTGCCGCCGCGTTGATCCTGTCAGTCAGGTTATTAATTTTTCCAGCCGCTGCCGCACTTCGCCTTCAAGCGGCACGGCTTTTTGTGAACGAAGATCGATACACACGAAAGTCAGTGCCGCATCCGCAACCACCGTATCCCCACCGGCTAAAAGAATACGTTGAGACATAATGCCGCTTTTTCCATTGAGCTGCGTCATCTCGCTGCTGATCTCCAGGACATCGCCCAGCACCGCCGGGCGACGATAGTTGATGTTGATGTTAACCACCACAAAGGCCAGTTTTTGCTCAAGCAGCCAGTTAAAAGCGTCTGCTTCCTCCAGCCATTGCCAGCGCGCTTCTTCTAAAAACTCCAGATAACGAGCATTATTAACATGCTGATAGACATCCAGATGATAACCGCGCACTTTTATCGTGGTCTGCATTCCTGTTCTCCTGCTGCTAAAGATTAACTGGTTGGACCTGTTCACTTTAGCAGAGTACAGCCAGGCCAGCAGGTTAAGCATCAGAGTTGCGCCTTACCTCACAATTTCAGACGCGACGCATTTCTCTCGACCAGAGCATTACCAAAGCCGGGCACATCTTTAAGTTGATCGATGGCCGTGAACGGGCCGTATTCTTCACGATAGCTGACGATGGACTGCGCCTTTTTCAGACCCACACCGTTCATCACCGACGAGAGCTGTTCTGCCGTCGCGTCGTTGATACTGACCTGCTCCTGATGCGGCAGGGAAACCTGAGCGGCCTGCGTTTCACTTGGGGTTTCTGCCGCTGACAGTGGCATTTGATACAGTGCGCCACACAGGGCGAGGGAAAGATAAAAGGCCTGTAAGTTAGTTTTAGCCATGCTGTGTTTCTCCTTGTGTTAAACAGCAGGCTCAGGTTGTCATGTCGGTAAAATGGACTCAAAGCGCAAACGACAGAAATGGAAAAGGCCGCATAAGCGGCCTTTAGTCGTTTCAGTGATTACCTGAATTTTGCGAGGATCACTGCATCTGGGCAGCAGCGCCGTATTTAATTTTGGCCTCTTTGCGCAGATTTTGCAGCAATGCTTCAAAGGCAAGTTGCGCATTGTTCTGCGTGACACCTTTGACCATTTCATCAATCTGAGCCTGAGGCATGCTACCGGTGCTGACTTTATTAACCGCCACCAGTACCACATTGCCCTGCATATCTTCGCTTACGCCCCAGGACGGTTTGTTGTCCGCAGGCTGTGGCAGATTAAACGCCGCCTGCGCCACCGGGTCCTGAGAATTACGATCAACCGTTTTGCTGGCGCTCAGCGTCAGGCCTGCGGCTTTTAGCACATCCTGTTTTCCGGCTTTCAGGTCGGCTAACAGTTTATCTGCCTGGGCTTTTGCCTGCTGCGTCGCTTTATCGTGTTTCAACGTATCGACAATCTGTGCTTTAACCTTTTCCAGCGGCTCTACCGCTTCAGGTTTATGCTCGCTGATACGCAACACAAAAGCGCGATCGCCATCGACACTGATGATGTCAGAGTTATTCCCCGGCGCGCCATTTTGACCAACAAGGCCGCCGTTAAAAATAGCCTGCTTCACCGCGTCGAAGTCGAGATCTTTTGGCACGTCATCACGGTTAAACCAGCCTGTTTCTGTGGCTTTAATGCCTGACGCCTGCTCAGCACCGGCCAGCGACTCATTGTCATTGCTGGCTGCTTCGCTCACCTTCTGCTGCAGTTTATAGAAAGCGTCCAGCGCTTTTTCCTGCTTAACTTTATCCGCCACTTCGCTGCGCACATCAGCCAGCGGCTTGATTTGCTCAGGCTTGATATCGTCAAGGCGCACAATCAGGAAGCCAACGGAAGACTTAATCACACCTGACAGCTGGCCTTTCTCTTTCAGCCCTGCATTTTTCAGCTCATCCGGCGTGGTTGACGGCTCCAGCCAACCCATGTCTCCACCTTTACGGGCAGAAATCGGGTCGATGGATTTGGTCTTCGCCAGCCCGGCAAAATCAGCACCGCTCTTCAGCTGAGCCAAAATCGCATTGGCATCGGCTTCCGTTTTGGTCTGAATCACGCTGTAACGATCGCGCTGTGGCTGCGTGTAGTCCGCTTTATTTTTATCATACCAGGCCTGAATATCCGCATCGCTGGCATTTTCCTGCATACCGGCGGCATCCAGTTTGATATAGCTGACCCGGAACTGCTCAGGGGCCATAAAGCTGTTTTTATGCTGCTGATAGTACTGGCTGGTTTCGTCATCGTTGACGGTTTGCTTTGCCGCCAGCGCATTCACGTCGATCGTCGCGGTCTGAATATCACGCTTCTGTGCCACCAAATCCACCAGCTTGCTGGTTTCATTTTTAAGCATAAAGTCGGTGTTCGCGATGGCGTTAATCAACTGCTGGGTGGCCAGTTGTTTACGCAGCGCTTCCGCGTACTGGTCAGCGTTGAAACCCATATCGGTAATCATCGCGTTATATTTGGCGTTATCAAACTTACCGTTGGTCTGGAAAGCGGCCTGATTGAAAATAGCCTGCTTGACCTGATCGTCACTGATAGCGATGTGCAGATCTTTAATGTAGGTGTCCAGTAAAGCCTGATCGATCAGCTGAGACAGTGCCTGCTGGCGCATCTGCTGCATGTAACCGTCGTTACCTGCCAGTTGTGAAAACTGATCGCCCAGCATCTGCTGCTGACGGTTCCGTTCGCTGTTAAATGCCCGATCTAACTGCGCCCGGCTGATCTCCTGACCGTTAACTTTGGCCGCATAATCATTGTTGCCGCCAATCAGATAGTTGCCAACGCCGGTCAGCACAAAGGAGAGAATGATCAACCCCAAAATAATCTTGAGCACGACATGGTTCGACGCCGCGCGTAAATTGTCCATCATGGTATGACAACACTCCGCTGTAGTGTGAATGTAAAGCCCTGTCGCAATAACGCCATCTTCCCGGCGCATTACTCAGCTGCAAATCTGGCTGGCAGCAATAATCCTGTTGAGACAAGCCTCGCGACCTTTACTGCCTCTCTGGATATAAAAAAGGCACATCTCATCGATGTGCCCGTATGTTACATGAGAACGCGTTAACCGTCCTCTAATCCACTCAAGAAAATGTGTTAATGAGTGGTGGCGTTGTCATTAGTTGACAGCGTCTTTCAGTGCTTTACCTGCACGGAAACCCGGTACTTTACCTGCCGGGATAGTAATCTCTTTACCGGTTTGCGGATTACGGCCTGTGCGCGCTGCGCGCTCACGTACTGAGAAAGTGCCGAAACCCACCAGCGCCACTTCATCTCCGCCTTTCAGCGCATCAGAAACAGAGCCCATAAATGCATCTAACACACGTCCTGCTGCTGCTTTAGAAATGTCGGCATCGGCAGCAATTTTATCGATCAGTTGTGACTTATTCACTCTATTCATCCCCTCTTTATTATTTCACATCGTACCCACGCTTCCTGTCGGGTACGAACGCGCAGCAAGTTATATCAAGCCTTATTAGCTGAAACAACGGTAATCCTCTTATAACGTCAGTCCAGCAGCAACCTAAATTAACGGCACAAAAAAAAGCTGGCAAGCACCAATTGGTGTTGCCAGCTCTGCTTTTTAACGGTTTATGCCATTAATCACTATTTTGCGGTAGCAACCTGCATGCCGTAAGGCGCATTTTCCAGTGCCAGATTCAGCACTTCTTCAATGCGCTTGACCGGATGGATTTCCAGATCGGCAATCACGTTCTGTGGAATTTCTTCCAGATCGCGTTTGTTCTCGTCCGGGATCAGAACCACTTTGATGCCACCACGGTGTGCTGCCAGCAGCTTCTCTTTCAGCCCGCCGATAGGTAACACCTGACCGCGTAAGGTGATCTCACCTGTCATCGCCACATCAGAGCGCACCGGGTTACCGGTCAGACAGGATACCAGTGCAGTACACATCGCAATACCGGCACTTGGACCATCTTTTGGCGTTGCCCCTTCCGGTACGTGCACATGGATATCACGTTTTTCATAGAAATCGCCGTTGATACCCAGTTTTTCTGCACGTGCGCGTACCACGGTCAAGGCTGCCTGAATGGATTCCTGCATCACTTCACCCAGCGATCCGGTATAGGTCAGTTTCCCTTTACCAGGCACACAGGCGGTTTCGATAGTCAGCAAATCACCGCCAACTTCCGTCCAGGCCAGACCGGTAACCTGACCAACACGGTTTTCGCTGTCGGCGCGGCCATAGTCAAAGCGCTGAACCCCAAGGAAATCCTTCAGGTTTTCACCATTAATGGTGATGTGCTTTTTGGTTTTATCCATCAGCAGCGTTTTCACTGCTTTACGGCACAACTTGGACAGTTCACGTTCCAGGCTACGCACACCGGCTTCACGCGTATAGTAACGAATGATACCGACGATCGCGCTGTCATCGACGCTGATCTCTGACGCTTTCAATGCGTTGCGCTCAATCTGCTTAGGCAGCAAATGCTGTTTCGCAATGTTGAGCTTCTCATCTTCGGTATAACCCGACAGACGGATCACTTCCATACGATCCAGCAGCGGTGCCGGGATGTTCATGGAGTTAGAGGTCGCCACAAACATCACATCGGAGAGATCGTAATCCACTTCCAGATAGTGATCGTTAAACGCAATGTTCTGCTCTGGGTCCAGCACTTCCAGCAGGGCTGATGCCGGATCGCCGCGCATGTCTGATGACATTTTGTCAATTTCATCTAACAGGAACAGAGGGTTTTTCACACCCACTTTCGCCATTTTCTGAATCAACTTGCCCGGCATTGAACCGATATAGGTACGGCGATGACCACGGATTTCCGCTTCGTCACGGACGCCACCCAATGCCATACGAACGTACTTACGCCCGGTGGCTTTCGCAATGGACTGACCCAGCGAGGTTTTACCGACGCCCGGCGGTCCCACCAGACAAAGGATAGGTCCTTTGATTTTGCTGACGCGACTTTGCACCGCAAGATATTCAAGGATGCGGTCTTTAACGCGTTCCAGACCGTAGTGGTCAATGTCCAGGGTTTCCTGAGCCTTGCGCAGATCTTTCTTCACTTTGCTGCGCGCGTTCCATGGAACCTGCACCATCCAGTCGATATAGCCACGCACCACCGTCGCTTCCGCAGACATCGGTGACATCATTTTCAGCTTCTGCAGTTCAGCTTCCGCTTTTTCACGCGCTTCCTGCGGCATTTTGGCCGCATCGATTTTGCGTTTTAATGCTTCGTACTCATCAGGCGTATCATCCATCTCGCCCAACTCTTTCTGAATGGCCTTCATCTGCTCATTCAGATAGTACTCACGCTGGCTCTTTTCCATCTGCTTTTTAACGCGGTTGCGAATGCGTTTTTCAACCTGCAGCAGATCGATTTCAGATTCCATCATCGCCATCAGATATTCCAGACGTTCGTTCACGTCTGACATCTCCAGCACTGACTGTTTATCTGCGAGTTTCAATGGCATATGCGCCGCAACGGTATCCGCCAGGCGTGCCGCATCGTCAATATTATTCAGTGAGGTTAAGACCTCAGGTGGGATCTTTTTATTCAGTTTGATATAGCCTTCAAACTGATTGATCGCCGTGCGCACCAGCACTTCCTGCTCGCGCTCTTCGATCTCTGGTGAGACCAGATATTCAGCCTGGGCCACAAAGTGGTCGCCGTTGTCAGCAAGCGTAGTGATGTTGGCACGCTGCAAGCCTTCAACCAGCACTTTCACCGTACCGTCTGGCAGTTTTAACATCTGCAGGACGGAGGCAATTGTACCCACTGAAAAAAGATCGTTTATGCCAGGTTCATCCGTTGAAGCCTCTTTCTGTGCGACCAGCATGATCTTTTTATCATGATCCATTGCGGCTTCGAGGCACCGAATTGATTTTTCCCGGCCAACAAACAACGGAATTACCATGTGCGGATAAACTACCACGTCGCGCAAAGGCAAGACGGGGATTTCAATGCGTTCAGAACGCTCAGGATTCATAGAGCTCTCTCTTAGTTTAGTGTCCGCCAGGTGATGGGTACCGCATCAGGCAGGTATGCGGTCAAACCCACAGGTGTCTGAGTATATGGGGATGATTGTCAGACATTCAATGTCACAACGGTGAGAAATGCAAAAGGGGAAAGATTTTCCCCTTTTTAGATGGCACAATGTGGACGATTTGTTTATTTATTCGCCAGAAGCCTGAGCTTCATGCTTGCCATAAATCAGCATAGGTTCGGACTGACCTTCAATAACTGACTCATCAATCACCACTTTCTCGACGTCGTCCATAGAGGGCAGATCGTACATCGTTTCCAGTAGCGCACCTTCCACTATCGAACGCAGACCACGCGCACCGGTTTTACGTGACATCGCCTTTTTCGCAATCGCCGTCAGGGCTTCATCACGGAATTCCAGATCCACGCCTTCCAGGTTAAACAGCGCCTGATACTGCTTGGTCAGTGCATTTTTTGGCTCACGCAGGATCTGAATCAGCGCCTCTTCACTCAGTTCATTGAGCGTTGCGACGACGGGCAGACGACCAATGAACTCGGGGATCAGACCAAATTTGATCAAATCTTCCGGCTCACACTGCGCCAGCAGCTCGCCTTCCGTTGCTTTTTGCGATTTGCCTTTTACCGTTGCACCAAATCCGATGCCCGAACCGGTTTCAACGCGCTGGGAAATCACCTTGTCCAGCCCGGCAAACGCACCGCCACAGATAAACAGAATCTTTGAGGTATCGACCTGCAAAAACTCCTGCTGCGGATGTTTACGGCCGCCCTGCGGAGGAACCGCAGCCACTGTCCCTTCAATCAGCTTCAGTAACGCCTGCTGTACCCCTTCGCCCGACACATCACGGGTGATAGAAGGATTGTCTGACTTACGTGAAATTTTGTCGATTTCATCGATGTAGACAATACCACGCTGTGCTTTCTGCACATCGTAGTCACATTTTTGCAGCAGTTTCTGGATGATGTTTTCAACGTCTTCACCCACATAACCGGCTTCGGTTAACGTGGTGGCATCCGCCATGGTGAAAGGCACATCCAGTAAACGGGCAAGGGTTTCAGCCAGCAGCGTTTTACCGCTACCTGTAGGACCGATGAGCAGGATATTACTTTTGCCCAGTTCGATTCCGTTGCTGGTATCCCCGTTGCGCAGACGTTTGTAGTGGTTATACACCGCCACGGCCAGGACTTTCTTGGCCCTTTCCTGACCAATAACGTAATCGTCGAGGTGATGGCGAATCTCATGCGGCGTAGGCAGTGCACTACGTTCGCGATGCGGGGCAACCTCTTTAATCTCTTCGCGAATAATGTCGTTACACAGATCAACGCACTCATCGCAGATATACACTGACGGCCCGGCAATCAGCTTACGCACTTCATGCTGGCTTTTGCCGCAAAAAGAGCAGTACAGCAACTTTCCTGAACCGTCTTTGCGCTTATCTGTCATCAGTTAACCTCTTCTTGTTCTCAGGCCGTACCAGGGGTACAGCACTGGCCGTGGGTACACGGCCGATGTTCATTCAACCCATTATAACCCTGTCCTGTTAACTATAGACCAGAGACAAGGCGAAGTTAGGGCTTATTGGCGATGGGTCAGGATTGAATCGACCAATCCATACTCTACCGCTTCGCTGGCGGAGAGGAAACGGTCACGCTCGGTATCACGCTCAATTTCTTCCAGTGACTTGCCGGTGTGCTCCGCCATGAGTTCATTCATACGCTGCTTCACTTTCAGGATTTCGCGCGCATGGATTTCAATGTCACTCGCCTGTCCCTGATAGCCACCCAGCGGTTGGTGAATCATTACGCGTGAGTTTGGCAGACAGAAACGCTTGCCCTTAGTCCCGGCCGTCAACAGGAAAGCCCCCATTGAACAGGCCTGGCCCATACAAATTGTACTGACGTCCGGCTTGATAAACTTCATGGTGTCATAAATTGACATCCCTGCCGTAATCACGCCACCCGGCGAGTTGATATAAAGGTAAATATCTTTTTCCGGATTCTCTGCTTCCAGAAACAGCATCTGGGCCACAATCAGGTTCGCCATGTGATCTTCTACCTGACCGGTAAGGAAGATTACGCGCTCTTTAAGCAGACGGGAATAGATGTCGTATGAACGCTCGCCGCGCGAGGTTTGCTCGACCACCATTGGCACCAACGCATTGTGCGGTGCAGTAAACTCACGATCGCCACTGTATGACATTACCGTCTCCTGGATAAATTTCATTGGCAACATTCTGTACCGATTTTACGTAAGACGAGCGTCAAAAACTATGCTCTGCCTCTTACCGACAACTCAAGGACGGTTAATCAGTCAGCCGAACTGTTTTTTGCATACTCCCTGTATCTTGGGATGCTGCTCAGTTGTTTCAAGCATAACAACCTTTTCATCAATCGCTAACCCGGAAAAAGCGATGCGTGAACAATTTGCCCAAAAATTAACCAAATAGCGGCAAACCGGCAGACAGCGAGCCTGATACAGAAAAAAGCCCGCGACTTTTCAGGCGCGGGCTTCAGCACAACCGGTTAAACGGACGATTAGGCCTGAGCGGTCTGATTCATCAGTTCCTGGAAGTTAGTTTCTTTCTCAGAAACTTTGGCTTTTGCCAGCACGGCTTCAACAGCCTGCTCTTCCAGCGCGACATTGCGCATGTTGTTCATCAGCTCGTTATTTTTGCTGTAGAACTCGATCACTTCCTGCGGATCTTCATACGCAGAAGCCATCTCTTCGATCAGCACTTTCACGCGATCTTCGTCAGCTTTCAGCTCGTGGGTGCGAATCACTTCGCCCAGCAGCAGGCCGACAACAACGCGACGTTTCGCCTGCTCTTCGAACAGTTCACGTGGCAGTTCCAGCGCCTGCTTCTCATCACCACCGAAGCGCTGTGCAGCCTGACGACGCAGAACGTCGACTTCGCTGTCGATCAGTGCAGAAGGCACGTCGATTGGGTTAGCGTCAACCAGACCATCGATAGCCTGCGTTTTCACGCGGTTACGAATAGCGCCTTTCAGCTCGCGTTCCATGTTTTTACGCACTTCGGCACGCAGACCGTCAACTGAGCCATCTTCTACGCCGAAACGTTTGATGAAGTCTTCAGTCAGTTCTGGCAGTTCGCGCGTTTCAACTTTCTTCAACACGATTTCGAACTTAGCGTCTTTCCCTTTCAGGTTTTCAGCATGGTAGTCATCAGGGAATTTCACATCGATAGTGAAGGTTTCACCTGCTTTATGACCCACAACACCTTCTTCAAAACCTGGGATCATGCGGCCCTGGCCCATTGCCAGAACGAAATCTGAGGCTTTACCGCCTTCAAACTCTTCGCCGTCAACTGAACCGGTAAAATCGACAGTCGCGCGGTCTTCTGCGCCCGCAGCGGCGTCGGTTTCAATCCAGTTAGCCTGCTGCTTACGCAGGGTTTCCAGCATGGTATCAACGTCAGCGTCAGTAACCTGAACCTGTGGCTTCTCGACTTCGATGTTTTCCAGGCCTTTCAGCTCAACTTCTGGATACACTTCGAATTCTACCGCATAGGTAAAGTCCTGACCTTCAGTGTATTCGCCTGGCACGTAGTTAGGTGCGCCAGCCGGATTGATTTTCTCTTTGATGATGGCGTCAACAAAGTTACGCGTCATCAGATCGCCCAGCACGTCCTGGCGCACAGACGCACCGTAGCGCTGTGCCACGATGTTCATTGGCACTTTGCCTTTACGGAAACCATCGATACGGACTTTCTTCGCCACATCCACCAGTTCTTTTTTAACAGCGCTTTCGATGCTGTCAGAAGCGACAGTAATCGTAATGCGACGGCCCAGGCCCTGAGTGGTTTCTACAGAAACTTGCATCTTGTTACCTCAAAAAATCACGTGCTCGGTCAACTTCAGACACCACACATTGGTTAATGCGCCGTATCTAACAACCGGGACGGCTTCCGTGAAGAGAACCTGATCCCTGTTACCAGAAGCGTCCCGAAGACATTCCGGAAAAATAGACGCAGCATTATAGCGGCATCGCTGAGATGAGTCGAGGATGCTAAGTCACCACTTTTTAGGGAGTTTGCTGCTTTTTTGAGCCGCAGATCGCGTTTAGCCACAATTAAACGCCAAAAACGGCCCGCAGGCCGTTTAAAAATGGCGCACTCAGGCTAGCGTTCCGGCACCGCGGCAGTTGGGTGATGCCAGGACAGTATCCTGCAATCCTTCCCACTCTTTAAGCGTGTACGTATGCAGCGCTAAGGCATGAACGCTTCCCGCCAGTTCTGCACTGAGTTCGCTGTAAATCGCCCGATGACGCGCCAGGAAACGCTGGCCGGTAAAACTGTCACTGACGATCACAACTTTAAAGTGGCTTTCCGAACCCGCAGGCACATTGTGTCGGTAGCTTTCATCGTGGACCTCCAGATGAGCCGGCGCAAAAGCCAGCCGCAGCTTTTCTTCTATCTGTTCTCGAATCATGGTTTTACCCTCAATGGCGAGCGCGGTGCCCCATCTGTTTAAATATTAGTCGGTTTTCTGCCACACTACGCGATGGCGGGCAGAATATTATCATTCCCGCGGTTTCTGCGCGCGCGCCTTATCGGTCGCCGTTTTACGCAACACAACGCGGACGAAACACCGTTGCCGCGACTTTACCTCGCGCTGGGGGCTTTATTCACTGCACCGCTTTGCTATGATGGCCGCAGTTTTTGCACACCAACCCATTACATTAACGAGAAAGCGTATGTTGAAAAAACTGTTATTCCCACTGCTGGCTGCCTTCATCCTGGCCGGCTGTGCTTCCAGCAACAACACACTGACGATTCAACCTAAAATTCAGCTGCCGCAACGCGATCCCAGCCTGATGGGCGTCACCGTAAGTATCAACGGTGCTGACCAACGCCGCGATCAGGCGCTGGCAAAAGTGAACCGCGACGGGCAACTGGTCAGCCTCACACCGTCCCGCGACCTGCGCTTCTTACTGCAGGAAGTGCTGGAAAAACAGATGACGGCACGCGGCTATATGGTCGGCCCCAATGGCGCAGTCGATCTGCAAATCATTGTTAATAATCTGTATGCCGACGTGACCCAGGGTGACGTGCGTTACAGCATTACGACCAAGGCAGATATCTCTATTGTTGCCACCGCGAAAAACGGCAACAAGCAGATTAAAAACTACCGTCAGACCTACAGCGTAGAAGGTGCCTTCAGCGCCAGTAACCAGAAAATCACCAATGCGGTGAACTCAACGCTGAGCGATGTGATTGCCGATATGGCGCAGGACACCAGCGTCAACGAATTTATTAAACAAAACTCTCACTAATTTTGCCCCTCGCCCGGCATGATGCCGGGCGCTTTTCAAGGTCAGTATGAATCACTATTTCCGCGTCTTCCGTCAAAAAAATGCCGCTGTGTTGCTCCTTCTGGGATTCGCGTCAGGTTTGCCCCTGGCATTAACGAGCGGGACCTTACAGGCGTGGATGACCGTTGATAATATTGATCTGAAAACCATCGGTTTCTTTTCTCTCGTGGGCCAGGCTTACGTGTTTAAGTTTCTCTGGTCACCGATGATGGATCGCTACACACCGCCGTTTCTGGGCCGTCGTAAAGGGTGGTTATTGATCACTCAGCTAGCGCTGGTCGCCAGCATCATCGCGATGGGATTTATGCAGCCCAGCCGGGATTTGACCCTGATGGCGGCACTGGCGGTGTTGATTGCGTTCTGTTCCGCGTCTCAGGATATTGTGTTTGACGCCTGGAAGACGGACGTTTTGCCACCTGAGCAACGCGGAAGCGGCGCGGCTATCACGGTGTTAGGCTACCGACTGGCCATGTTGATATCGGGTGGACTCGCCCTGTGGCTGGCCGATCGCTATCTGGGCTGGCGGGCAACTTACTGGCTGATGGCGCTGTTGCTGGTTCCCTGCATCGTCGCAACCTTTATCGCTAACGAGCCGGATAACCGACAGTCCGCGCCTCAGTCGCTTCGTCAGGCGGTGGTCGATCCCCTACGGGACTTTTTTAACCGTAATAATGCCTGGCTGCTGATAACGCTGATCATCCTTTACAAGCTCGGCGATGCGTTTGCCGCCTCGCTCACTACCACTTTTTTGATTCGCGGCGTGGGCTTTAATCCGGGCGATGTCGGGTTGGTTAATAAGACGCTCGGCCTGCTGGCGACTATCATCGGGGCGCTGTATGGCGGCGTGCTGATGCAGCGCCTGAGCCTGTTTCGCGCGCTGATGATTTTTGGCCTGCTACAGGCGGTATCCAATTTTGGCTACTGGCTGCTGGCAGTCACCGACAAGCATCTGTGGAGCATGGCAGGCGCAGTATTTATCGAAAACTTGTGTGGCGGTATGGGCACGGCTGCGTTTGTCGCGCTGCTGATGACGCTGTGCAACAAGTCCTTTTCGGCAACGCAGTTCGCGCTGCTGTCGGCCCTGTCGGCGGTAGGCCGGGTTTACGTTGGCCCTGCGGCGGGTTTCTTAGTTGAACTGTGGGGCTGGCCGATTTTCTATGCGTTTACGGTACTGGCTGGCTTACCGGGTCTGGTGCTGTTAGCATTTTGCCGTGGCACGCTGGATTTCACACAAACAACCGGGCAGTTTTTGCCGCGTACCCGTTTCACAGCGGGCTACCGCTGGACAAACCGGCTGTTCGCCAGCGGCTGCGGGTTGCTGGCTTTATGGCTGCTGGCACTGGCGCTGAATGCAGCGGGCTTACCCCGTCTGTCGACAGCACTGGTCCCGCTGTTTGAAGCCGGCATGACGTTGGCACTCTGTGGTGTACTCTGCGGCGTGGTGCTGGATTATCGCTCGCTGCATCAGCGTGGGGATCTTCCCGGCATTCGCTAACAGGGTGGGATTTTGGTTAAATTTCGCACAGTCGGTTAAGCGCGCCTAATTTGTCTTTGCGTGTCAATTTACAAAAAAATATTTCGGTCAGTGGGTGCTTTCGATCAGAATATTTAAAACCGGTGCGCAATTAATTAGGTTAAAATTAATCGAATAAATGATGCAATATTGTTAAATAATTGGGTGATTAAAGTCAGGGTTATACCATTACCACTTTTGTTTAACCCTATATCCATCTCTTTTTGTTATATTGCCGCCAACTGCTTGTCCACGTTAATAATTTGTCACCGAGAACAACATCTGTGACACCCTTAGCAAAAGGTGTCAACATGGTTCTGACACATCCTTAAGCTGGTTTACACTGCATAAACCTTCCCGTAAAATGCGCGCACACTTAAACGACAATAGAGCCCTTTGTCATTGAGGTCGTTAAATGAGACTCAGTAAATACAATAAAAGTTTGGGGATTTTGTCATTAATCGCAGGCACTTTATTAATGAGTGGCTGCGATAATGCATTGTTAAATCCCAAAGGACAGATTGCGCTGGAGCAACGTTCGCTGATACTGACCGCTTTTGGTCTGATGATGATCGTCGTGATACCTGCAGTCTTGATGGCCGTGGTGTTTGCCTGGAAATATCGGGCGTCGAACACTAATGCCAAATACAGCCCTAACTGGTCACACTCTAACAAAGTGGAAGCCGTGGTCTGGACCATTCCGATCCTGATCATCGTTTTCCTTGGTGTGCTGACCTGGAAATCAACCCACGCCCTGGAGCCGAGCAAACCGCTGGCGTCAGACGTGAAACCGGTTGAGATTGATGTGATTGCCCTGGACTGGAAATGGCTGTTCATTTATCCAGAACAAGGTATTGCGACAGTTAACCAGATTGCCTTCCCGGCAAACACACCGGTTAACTTCAAAATCACCTCTAATTCCGTTATGAACTCCTTCTTTATTCCTACGCTCGGTAGCCAGATCTACGCGATGGCAGGCATGCAGACTAAACTGCATCTGATTGCCAACGAGCCAGGAACTTTCGACGGTATTTCCGCCAACTTCAGTGGTCGCGGTTTCTCTGGTATGAAGTTTAAAGCCATTGCCACCAAAGACGACGCGGAGTTCCAGCAGTGGGTTGCTAAAGTTAAAGCGGCACCTAACACGCTGACAACGATGGATGATTTCGAGAAAGTAGCCGTACCAAGCGAAAATCACCCGGTGGAATATTTCTCTTCTGCTAATCCTGAACTGTTCTTGCAGGTCATCAACAAGTTCATGCATAGCCACGGGAAGATGGACATGCCTGAGCATAAAGGCATGGACATGAGTCACACCGCTACCGCGGGAGCCGAGGAATAATACGATGTTCGGAAAATTAACACTGGATGCGGTACCGTTCCATGAGCCGATTGTCATGGTCACGGTTGCCGGTATCATCATCGCAGGTCTGGCGCTTGTCGCTGCCATCACTTATTTCGGTAAGTGGAAATATCTGTGGTCAGAATGGTTCACCTCCATCGACCACAAAAAACTGGGTATCATGTACATCATCATGGCGTTCGTCATGCTGCTGCGCGGCTTTGCCGATGCGGTAATGATGCGTACCCAGCAGGTTCTGGCTTCGGCCGGGGAAGCAGGCATACTGCCGCCGCATCACTACGACCAGATCTTCACCGCGCACGGCGTGATCATGATCTTCTTCGTGGCGATGCCGTTCGTCGTGGGCCTGATGAACATTGCCGTACCTTTGCAAATTGGTGCGCGTGACGTTGCCTTCCCGTTCCTGAACAACCTGAGCTTCTGGTTTACCGCGATTGGTGTAATCCTGGTTAACCTGTCTCTGGGTGTCGGTGAATTCGCACAAACTGGCTGGCTGGCCTATCCACCGCTGTCGGGGGCAGAATACAGTCCTGGCGTGGGGGTAGACTACTGGATCTGGAGTCTCCAGCTCTCCGGTATTGGTACCACGCTGACCGGTATTAACTTCTTCGTGACCATTCTGAAGATGCGTGCACCGGGCATGGACCTGTTCAAAATGCCGGTATTTACCTGGGCTTCCCTGTGCACCAACGTCCTGATCATCGCTGCGTTCCCGGTTCTGACCGTAACGCTGGCACTGTTGACACTTGATCGTTACCTCGGCTTCCATTTCTTTACCAATGATATGGGCGGTAACATGATGATGTACGTCAACCTGATCTGGGTTTGGGGTCATCCAGAGGTGTACATACTTGTTCTGCCGGTCTTTGGTGTCTTCTCTGAAGTCACTGCGACCTTCTCGAAAAAACGTCTGTTTGGTTACACCTCACTGGTATGGGCAACTATCGCCATCACCGTGTTGTCGTTCATCGTTTGGCTGCACCACTTCTTCACCATGGGTGCGGGTGCGAACGTAAACGCCTTCTTCGGTATTATGACGATGATTATCGCCATTCCTACCGGGGTTAAAATCTTTAACTGGCTGTTCACCATGTACCAGGGCCGCATTCAGATGCACTCTGCGATGTTGTGGACCGTAGGCTTCCTGGTCACCTTCTCTGTCGGTGGTATGACCGGTGTTCTGCTGGCGGTGCCAGGTGCGGACTTCGTGCTGCACAACAGTCTGTTCCTGATTGCTCACTTCCATAACGTGATTATTGGTGGTGTGGTATTCGGTTGTATGGCAGGCGTGACTTACTGGTTCCCGAAAGCGTTCGGCTTTACGCTGAACGAAACCTGGGGCAAGCGTGCATTCTGGTTCTGGATTATCGGCTTCTTCGTCGCCTTTATGCCGCTGTACGTTCTGGGCTTTATGGGGATGACACGTCGTCTGAGCCAGGACATCGACCCGCAGTTCCACCCTCTGTTGGTGGTAGCGGCAGGCGGTGCGGCACTGATTGCATGCGGTATCCTTTGCCAGATCATTATGTTCTACGTTTCTGTGCGTGACCGCGACCAGAACCGCGATCTGACCGGTGACCCATGGGGCGCGCGTACGCTGGAGTGGGCAACCTCTTCACCACCGCCGTTCTATAACTTTGCTGTTATCCCGCATGTGCATGAGCGTGACGCTTTCTGGGAAATGAAAGAGAAAGGCGAAGCGTACAAGCAACCGGCTCATTATGAAGAAATTCATATGCCGAAAAACAGCGGTGCTGCGATTGTTATTGCCGCGTTTGCGACCATCTTCGGTTTTGCGATGATCTGGCATATCTGGTGGCTGGCAGGTCTTTCTTTCCTCGGCATGATCGTAACCTGGATTGTGAAGAGCTTCGACGAAGACGTGGATTACTACGTTCCGGTTGCCGAAGTAGAGAAGATTGAAAAGCAGCACTTTGACGAAATCAGCAAAGCAGGTCTGAAATAATGTCAACTGAAACCGTAAAACACCACCACGACGCCCATGCGGAGCATGGGCATCACGATGCAGGAGCCAATAAAGTCTTTGGCTTCTGGATCTACCTGATGAGTGACTGCATTATCTTCGCAACGCTGTTTGCGACCTATGCAGTTATGGTTAACAGCACCGCCGGTGGTCCGGCAGGCAAAGATATCTTTGAACTGCCGTTCGTGCTGGTTGAAACCGCCCTGCTGTTATTAAGCTCCATCACCTACGGCATGGCGGTTATCGCCATGAACAAGGAAAACAAAGGCACCGTTATCGGCTGGCTGGCGTTGACCTTCCTGTTTGGTGCTGGCTTCATCGGGATGGAAATCTATGAGTTCCATCACCTGATTGTTGAAGGCTTTGGTCCTGATCGCAGTGGTTTCCTGTCTGGCTTCTTTACGCTGGTCGGTACTCACGGTCTGCACGTAACCTCTGGTTTAATCTGGATGGCCGTGCTGATGTTCCAGATCGCGAAACGCGGTCTGAACGCCACTAACCGTACCCGTATCATGTGTCTGAGCCTGTTCTGGCACTTCCTGGACGTGGTTTGGATTTGCGTGTTTACCGTAGTTTATCTGATGGGAGCCATGTAATGAGTCATTCTGTTAACGAACATGGTGCATCACACGGTAGCGTGAAGTCTTACATGATCGGCTTCATCCTCTCTATCATCCTGACGGGAATCCCGTTCTGGATGGTAATGGATGGTAGCGCTTCTCATGGAACCATCCTCGGTGTTGTGCTGGTCTGTGCAGTAGTTCAGGTGCTGGTTCACCTGGTTTACTTCCTGCATCTGGACAGCAAATCTGAAGGTGGCTGGAACATGGTGGCCATTGTCTTCTCAGCAATCATTATTCTGATTGTTGTCGTTGGCTCACTGTGGATCATGTGGAACCTCAACTACAACATGATGCCCCACTAAAGAGTCTGTGTAATGTTTAAGCAATACCTGCAAGTTACAAAGCCAGGAATTATTTTCGGGAATTTAATTTCTGTGATCGGCGGATTTTTGCTGGCCTCTAAGGGCAGCATTGATTACGCCCTGTTTCTCACCTCACTGGTTGGCGTGTCGCTGGTTGTTGCATCAGGTTGTGTTTTCAACAACGTGATCGACCGTGACATTGATATCAAGATGGAGAGAACCAGGAATCGGGTGCTGGTAAAAGGCCTTATCTCCGCGAAAGTTAGCCTGGTTTACGCCACTGTGTTGGGTATTGCTGGCTTTGCACTGCTGTATTTCGGTGCTAACCCGCTGGCCATGTGGCTGGCGGTGATGGGCTTCGTGGTATACGTTGGCATTTACAGCCTGTATATGAAGCGTCACTCCGTCTACGGTACGCTGATTGGTAGCCTGTCCGGCGCTGCGCCGCCGGTCATTGGCTACTGTGCAGTGACCAATGAGTTTGATGCCGGTGCTTTAATCCTGCTGGCTATCTTTAGCCTGTGGCAGATGCCGCACTCCTATGCGATTGCCATCTTCCGCTTTAAAGATTACCAGGCTGCCAACATCCCGGTGTTACCGGTGGTGAAAGGCATTTCCGTGGCAAAAAATCACATTACGCTCTATATCCTGGCGTTTATGATTGCCACGCTGATGCTGACGCTGGGCGGCTACGCGGGCTACAAATATCTGGTCGTCGCGTCTGCTGTTAGCGTGTGGTGGCTGGGAATGGCACTGTCAGGCTATAAAACCTCAAACGATCGGGTTTGGGCACGTAAGCTGTTCGTCTTCTCGATTGTGGCGATTACGGCCCTGAGCGTCATGATGTCGGTTGATTTTATGACGCCAGCCTCGAAAGACCTGCTGACCTACGTGCGCTAATGTGTACTAAAACAGCATGAAACGGGCGCGATTTTCGCGCCCTTTCTTTTTGTTACCACTGCTTAAGAACTATTGTTTTACCCGCCCGCTCTCCCTCCCTAGAATAAACGCAGCACAACAACAGAGGTTGGAATGAACGATAACAAAATGACTCCGGTGGAGCTGCGCGCCACGTGGGGCCTCGGCACGGTCTTTTCCCTGCGTATGCTGGGAATGTTTATGGTCCTGCCGGTATTGACCACCTATGGCATGGCACTCCAGGGCGCGAGTGAAACCTTAATTGGCCTGGCCATTGGCATCTACGGCCTGGCACAGGCGATTTTCCAGATCCCCTTTGGCCTGCTGTCCGATCGCATTGGGCGTAAGCCCCTGATTGTGGGCGGCCTGCTGCTGTTTGTACTCGGCAGTGTGATTGCTGCCAGCACGGCGTCCATTTGGGGCATCATACTGGGACGTGCACTGCAGGGTTCCGGGGCGATTGCCGCCGCCGTCATGGCACTCCTGTCTGATTTGACGCGCGAACAGAACCGCACCAAAGCGATGGCGTTTATCGGCATCAGCTTTGGCGTCACCTTTGCCATTGCGATGGTCTTAGGTCCAATAGTGACCCACAAGCTGGGCTTACATGCCTTGTTTTGGATGATCGCGCTCCTTGCGACAATGGGGATTGCGATTACGTTATGGATCGTGCCCTCCTCCTCTCATCACGTGCTTAATCGTGAGTCGGGCATGGTGCGCGGCAGCTTTAGCAAAGTGCTGGCCAACCCAAGGCTGGTCAAACTGAACCTGGGCATTTTCTTTTTGCACATTCTGCTGATGTCGAGCTTTATCGCCCTGCCCGACCAGTTTGAACAGGCTGGATTACCGCCGTCGGAACACTGGAAAGTGTATCTGACCACCATGCTGATTGCGTTTGCGGGCGTCGTGCCCTTTATCATTTATGCAGAAGTTAAACGCCGCATGAAGCGGGTTTTTGTCGGCTGCGTCGGCATGATGGTTATCGCAGAAATTGTCTTATGGGGCGCGCAGGGGCATTTCTGGACGCTGGTCGTCGGCGTGCAGCTGTTCTTCCTGGCGTTTAACCTGATGGAGGCGATTCTGCCTTCGCTGGTCAGCAAGGAGTCACCTGCCGGTTATAAAGGCACCGCAATGGGGCTTTATTCCACCAGCCAGTTTTTAGGCGTTGCCATCGGCGGTAGCCTGGGCGGTTGGCTGTTTGGCCATTTCGATGCGCAAACCGTATTTATGGTGGGGGCGATCGTGGCCGCAGCCTGGCTGTTTGTCAGTATGACAATGCAGGAACCGCCTTATGTCAGCAGCCTGCGTCTGGTGTTGAGCGATGCCGCACTGGCTGTGCCTAATCTGGAAAAACGGTTGAAAGCACAGCCTGGCGTCTCATCGGTGCTGATTGTGCCGGAAGAGAAAAGCGCTTACATCAAGATAGACAGTAAAGTCACCAGTCGTCCTGAACTGGAAGCGCTCATCGGCAGTTGTTAAAACGGGCTGCACTGTCTGTGTTGGCAGGGGAAGATTACCTCAGTTGCCGTCAGATACGCGGTAACAGCCCAGATGCATTAAGGTGCCGCGTTTAACGCTGGCACCTTTTTTCATCAGGTAGTCATCGCATCCTGCCTCGGGTTTACAATGACATATCCACCACAATACGGCCTTCAATCTTGCCTGCATGCATCCGGGCAAAGATATCGTTAATATTGCTGAGCGGTTCAATCGCCACGCTGGCTTTCACTTTATGACGGCTGGCAAAATCCAGCGCCTCCTGTAAATCCTTACGCGTTCCGACGATAGAACCGCGCACCGTAATGCCGTCCAGCACCATATCGAAAATAGACAGATCGAATTTGCCAGGCGGCAAGCCATTTAACACCATGGTGCCCCCACGACGTAACGTGCCGATCGCCTGCTCAAAGGCTTTAGGCGACACCGCCGTGACCAGCACGCCGTGCGCGCCGCCAAAGTGCTCATGAAACACCTTGGCCGGATCGACGTTTCTGGCATTCGCCACCACGCTGGCACCAAGGCGTTGGGCAAAGGCCAGCTTATCGTCATCGATATCGACAGCCGCCACGTTCAGCCCCATCGCGACGGCATACTGTATAGCCATGTGCCCTAACCCACCGATGCCGGAAATCACCACCCAGTCACCGGGTTTGGTGTCGGTCATTTTTAAACCTTTATAGACCGTCACGCCCGCACAGAGCACCGGTGCCACCTCGTTGAATGCGAGGTTTTCGGGGATGATGCCGACATAGTTGGCGTCCGCCACGCAGTATTCGGCAAAACTGCCGTTCACCGAATAGCCGGTATTTTGCTGGCTATGGCACAGCGTTTCCCAGTTATCGAGACAGTGCTCGCAGTGACCGCAGGCGGAGTAGAGCCAAGGCACGCCGACCCGATCGCCCACCTTCAGATGATGTACGTTATCGCCCACCGCGACCACCTGCCCGACGCCCTCATGTCCCGGGATAAAGGGAGGAACGGGCTTCACCGGCCAGTCGCCCTCTGCCGCATGCAGATCGGTGTGACACACGCCCGTCGCCGCGATTTTCACCAGAATCTGTCCTGCGCCCGGCTGTGGCACGGGGACCTGCTCAATGACTAACGGCTCACCAAAGGCCTTCACGACCGCGGCTTTCATCATCGTGTTGATTTTCATCGTCATGATTTACGCTCCAGATAGGTTACGGACTTAAAACAGCCCCAGCGGTGCCGTGTCATAGCTGACCAGCAAATTTTTCGTTTGCTGATACTGGCTGAGCGCCATTTTATGGGTTTCACGGCCAACACCGGATTGCTTGTAACCGCCAAAGGCGGCGTGGGCCGGATAAATGTGGTAACAGTTGGTCCAGACACGCCCGGCTTTAATGGCGCGCCCCATACGGTAGGCTAAATTGCTGTCCCGCGTCCAGACGCCCGCGCCTAAACCAAACTGCGTTTCATTGGCGATGCGCAAGGCTTCTGACTCATCTTTAAAGGTAGTCACACCGATAACCGGGCCAAAAATTTCCTCCTGAAAGCAGCGCATGTTGTTGCTGCCTTTAATCAGCGTAGGCTGAATATAGAAACCGTTATCCAGTTCGGACGATATCAAGGCCCGCTCACCCCCGGTCAGGATCTCGCCCCCTTCGTTGCGGGCAATCTCGATATACGACAAAATTTTATCGAACTGCTGACGCGAAGCCTGCGCGCCAATCATGGTGTCGGTGTCGAGCGGATCGCCGCGCCGAATCGTCGCCACTTTAGCCATCACCCGCTCCATGAAAGGCGCATACACAGACTCATGAATGAGCGCGCGGGAAGGACAGGTACAGACTTCGCCCTGATTAAAAAAGCCTAGCACAAGCCCTTCTACTGCCTTCTCAATAAAATCTGGCTCGCCGTTCATAATGTCGGCAAAGTAGATGTTGGGGGATTTCCCTCCCAACTCTACCGTACAGGGGATAATATTTTCTGCGGCACAGGCCATAATATGACGCCCCACCGGCGTTGAACCGGTAAAGGCGATTTTGGCGATACGCTTACTGGTCGCCAACGCTTCCCCCGCCTCACGGCCAAAGCCCTGCACCACGTTTAGCACCCCGGCAGGAAACAGATCGCCGATCAGCTCCATCAACAGCGTAATGCCCAACGGGGTTTGCTCAGCAGGCTTCAGCACCACACAGTTACCGGCAGCCAGCGCAGGGGCCAGCTTCCATGCCGCCATCAGCAAGGGAAAGTTCCAGGGGATAATCTGTCCCACTACGCCCAGCGGCTCATGAAAGTGATAGGCCACGGTTTTCTCATCGATCTCACCGGTGCTGCCCTCTTGCGCACGCAGGCATCCCGCGAAGTAGCGAAAATGGTCGGCGGCCAGGGGCAGATCGGCATTGAGCGTTTCCCGAATCGGTTTGCCGTTATCCCAGCTTTCCGCCACGGCCAGCTTTTCCAGGTTGGCATCAATGCGGTCAGCCACCTGAAGCAGCAGGTTGGATCGGGTTTGTACCGAGGTTTTCCCCCAGGCTTCTGCAGCACGATGCGCGGCATCCAGGGCCAAATCAATATCGCGTGCATCGGAGCGCGGGAAGTGAGCAATATCACTGCCGTTGACGGGCGAAGTATTCATGAAATATTGCCCGTTCAGTGGCTCAATAAATTTGCCATCAATGTAGTTGCCGTAGGCAGACTGGAACGTGACTAACGCACCTGGTGAACCGGGATGGGCATAACGCATTGCAAACTCCTTCTGTAGGGTAGACAGGCAGCGGCATGATGTTTTTTTAACGGACAGCTCGCTGTAACCTGACGCTTGCACGGCCTGTGCCAACTCCGGGGCGAAGCGGGGAAGCGCATTAAAACAGAGAGTAATCAGTAACCTGCTCATCAGGCAAACCAACGTTAAGCGCAGAATCAGGGGTTTCATCTGGCTTTGTGTTGCAAATCGCAACACTGGAAAAACCAAGACGCTACAATTCCGCAACACTTTTTCGAACGCACGAGGTCATTCATGCAGGACAAGGTTTCCGATGCCACACTGCCCGCTATCGACAATAACCCACTGCTGAGTGATTCCTGGTTACGCAGCCAACTCTACGGGCTGGAGCGTTCGGCCGATGATTTTCCTCGCCTGCCCCAGACAGAGCTGACAGAACTGGTCGCCAGCAATACCGACCTGCAACAGTTTTCTCAGCCGGTGATGCGCAAGCTGGCACAGAAGGTGGCACCGATGCAGTCGGTGGTCATTCTGTCTGACGCTGCGGGCCGGGTGCTGCATACGTTTGGTGATATGCAGGCGATGCAAAAGGCACAGCGCTTTGCCCTCGCTCCCGGTAACATCTGGAGCGAATGTGGCCGGGGCACGAACGCCATTGGCACAGCCCTGGCGATAGACGATGGATGCGAAGTTGACGGTAATCAACACTTCCTGACCCGCAACCAGGGCCTTTACTGCGCCGCGATGCCGCTGCAAATGCCCAACGGACACATCGCGGGCGTGCTGGATATCTCCGGCCCCGCCCATTTCTCGCACGATCACAGCTTTGCCTGGGTAAAGCAGGCCGCGCGGCAGATTGAGTACCTGTGGGTTAAGCAAAGCCTGCATCCGCAGCAGTGGCTGATGAGCCTGCACCCCGATGTGCATAAACTCGATAGCCTGGATGAGTTGCTGCTGGTGTTTTCGGATAACGTACTGACTGCCGCAAACCGCCTGGCGATGCGTGAACTGGGTCTGCACGCCGAGCAGCTTGGCATCACGACCTTTGAGCAGTTGTTTCCCCAGCGTAACCTGCAGGCCACGGCCCTGCCGACGCCGGTAATAACCGGCCATCAGCCTTATTACTATCGTCTGCGGGCACCGACCCGGACGCGCTTCAGCGTCGCCGCACGTCCTGCGCCACCGCTTCCTTTCTCCCTGCAAAATGAGGGCGACAAAATGGTGCGCCTGTTGAATGCCGGAGTGGCATTGTGCATTCGCGGGGAAACCGGCAGCGGGAAAGAGTACGTGAGCCGCGCATTGCATCAGCAGAGCCGCTGGCGTGCGGGCAAATTTGTGGCGATTAACTGCGCCGCGATTCCAGAATCGCTGATTGAATCCGAGCTGTTCGGCTATCAGCCTGGGGCGTTTACCGGGGCCAGCAAAAATGGCTATATCGGCAAAATTCGTGAGGCCGATGGCGGCGTCCTGTTTCTGGATGAAATTGGCGATATGCCGCTGGCGCTGCAAACCCGGCTCCTGCGGGTGCTTCAGGAAAAAGAGGTCGCACCGCTGGGTTCCAGTCAGAGCTGGCCGGTGAACCTGGCCGTGATCAGCGCAACGCACCGGGATTTGGCCCAGCGCGTCAGCCAGGGCACATTTCGTGAGGATCTTCTTTATCGCTTACAGGAGTTTTCATTAACCATTCCGCCGCTGCGTGACTGGCCTTCGCTATCGACCTTTATCACACAGCTCTGGGGTGAACTGGGCGGCGATGCGCGCCAGATTGGGCTGTCACCTGAGGTCATGACGACATTAACGCGTTACCGCTGGCCGGGCAACGTACGCCAGTTACGTAGCCTGATGAAAGTCTTGCTGGCGCTGGCTGAAGATGGGGAAACCGTGGGGATAATGCACCTGCCGGAAGCGTACCGTAACGAGGAAGCGCCGGCGTTACCTGCGCGTCAGCAACATGACGATCAGCTGATAAACGCCACGCTGCAGCAGTTTAACGGCAATATCAGCAAAACCGCACAGGCGTTAGGCGTTGCGCGCAGCACGCTGTATCGCCGCGCTGCACGCAATAAATACGGTTAATCGCGGAAGTTTTTAAACTGGAACGGCTGCCCCAGATTGCCGCCGCGCACCAGCGCCATCGCGCCCTGCAGATCGTCGCGTGACTTACCGGTAACGCGTAGGGATTCCCCCTGAATCTGCGTCTGCACTTTGAGCTTGCTGTCTTTGATCAGCTTCACCAGCTTTTTCGCCACATCGGCTTCAATGCCTTTTTTCATTTTGGCATCCAGGCTCCAGCTCTTGCCGCTGTGTTCAATCTCTTCTGGCACGTCCAGTGCCGCGCCTTCAATGCCGCGCTTGAGCATTTTTTCGCGCAGAATATCGACCAGTTGCTTAACCTGAAAGTCAGATTCACTGATGACTTTAATGGTTTCATTTTTTTCATTGAGTTCATAACTGGCGGTGACGTTGCGGAAATCGAAACGCGTTGCCAGTTCACGGTTAGCATTCTCTACCGCATTGCGAACTTCCTGCATGTCGACTTCTGAAACGATATCGAAAGATGGCATCTCTTCTTCTCCTGAGGCTAAACTGGCATGCATAATACGCGTCTTACGGCACTAAATAAAATCACGCTGTGCAGCGCTATACTTAACTCATTGTCACAGCGCATAAATAATAAGCCCGCGAGCGGGAGGCAGCATGAAAATAACCGTATTAGGATGTGGTGCGCTAGGTCAGGTCTGGCTCACCGCCCTTGCCCATTGCGGACACGATGTTCAGGGCTGGCTGCGCGTGCCTCAGCCCTACTGTTCTGCTAATGTGATTGATCCGTTGGGCCGCGTGTCAAACCGGACATTTATCGCTAACGATCCGCTGTTTCTGGCCCAGAGCCAACTGCTGTTGGTGACGCTTAAAGCGCCGCAGGTATCGACCGCTGTTAAAAATCTGGAAAGCGTGATGTCGGAAAACTGCCCCGTCCTGCTGCTGCACAACGGGATGGGCACGCTGGGAGAACTCAAAGGGCTTCGGCAACCGCTGTTGCGCGGTATCACCACGCACGCCGCTATGCGAGACGGCACGGTGATCAAGCATGTCGCCAACGGCGTCACGCACATTGGCCCCGGCAACCGTAAAAGCGAGGGCGGAAGTGAGATCGCCGATATCCTGCATGACGCACTGCCCGACGTCGCCTGGCACGACAACATCCGCGCCGCCTGCTGGCGCAAACTGGCGGTTAACTGCGTGATTAACGCCCTGAGCGTGGAGCACGACTGTCAGAACGGCGCGTTGCGTCATTACAGCGGTGAAATAACGACGTTATGCGATGAAATCAGTTGGGTGATGGAACGCGAAGGCCAGTCCGTTGCCAGTCAGAGCCTGCAGGATCACGTCTTTGATGTGATTGAAACCACGGCGGCTAACACCTCATCGATGTTGCAGGATATTCGCGCACAGCGGCTAACGGAAATTGAGTACATTACCGGTTTTCTGTTGCGCCGCGCACGCACGCACGGCTTAGTGTTGACAGAAAACACGCGCCTGTATGACATGATTAAACGCAAGGAGTCTTATTATGGGCGCGAGCGCCTCAGTACTGGTCTGTCTGGCTCATGGCAGTGAAGAAATCGAAGCGGTGACCACGCTAGATCTCCTGGTTCGCGGCGGTATAAAAACCCTCACCGCTAGCGTAGAAAGCGACGGAAGCCGGGAAATTGTTTGTTCCCGCGGCGTAAGGTTGCTGGCCGATGTGCCGCTGGTTGAGGTGGCGGACAATGACTATGACGCCATTGTGCTACCCGGTGGCCTGAAAGGAGCCGAGACGTTTCGCGACAGCCCGCTGCTGGTGGAAACCGTCCGCCAGTTCCATCAGTCAGGACGCATTGTTGCCGCCATCTGCGCGGCGGCCGGCACGGTACTGGTGCCACACAATCTGTTTCCGGTAGGAAATATGACGGGCTTTCCCGGTTTGAAAGACAGGATACCGGAGGATAAATGGATGGAGCGTCGCGTCGTATGGGACCCACGGGTTAATCTGTTAACCAGCCAGGCACCGGGCACGGCGATGGACTTTGCGCTGAAGTTAATTGATTTATTAGCAGGCAGTGATAAAGCGCGTGAGGTTGCAGCCCAGTTGGTACTGGCACCCGGCATTTATGACTATCAGGCAAGTTAGGATTGGGCGTTAAGACAGCAGATACAGCGGACCCGGTGCCCGCATCACTCTCAGGTGGACGCGGGCACCGCCGAAACAGTCATACTGTCTCGGATCGTCTTACGGGCGGTAAACTTTGACGTTTTTAAAACCCTGCTCATGCAGGTACAGCGCCTGTAACTTGCTCATCACGCCGCGATCGCAATACAGCAGCCAGGTTTTGTTCTGATCGAGATCGCCAAACTGCGTGCTGAGTTTATAGAACGGCATCGATTTCACTTCGGTGCCCACCAGCTGCAGCGGTTTGTCTTCCTGCTCATCCACCGAGCGAATATCCAGCACGCTGTCGTTTTCGTTCAGTAAGCCGACCGTTTCTACCTCGACAACGTCTTCCTGGGTCTGCTCAGCGATGTCGCGAATATCAACGTTAGTGGCTTCGGCCACCATGCGTTCCAGAATCGAGAAGTCAAAATGGCTTTCTTCGGCTTCGATTTTGCCTTTTACCGCCCTAACCGTCGGGCTTTTGGAAATCACACCACAATATTCCGGCATGGTGCTGGCAAAATCTTCGGTGCCGATCTCACGCGCGACCTTAATGATGTGTTCTTTATCATGGGAGATCAGCGGGCGCAGAATCAGCGTATCAGAAGCATTGTCGATCAAACGCAGGTTAGTCAGCGTCTGGCTGGATACCTGCCCCAGCGCTTCACCGGTCACCAGCGCCTGCACGCCATAACGTTCAGCCACCATCGACGCGGCGCGAACCATCATGCGCTTCAGCACCACGCCCATTTGGCCATCGTCGACTTTTTCTAAAATTTCGCCCACGACCGGCTCGAAGTTAATCGCCACAAAACGGACCCGATGCGAACGGCCAAAACGGTTCCAGATATAATGCGCCACCTGACGCACGCCGATTTCATGCGCTGCTCCACCAAGATTAAAGAAGCAGTAGTGCACCCGGCAACCGCGACGCATCAACATGTAGCTTGAAACGCCGGAGTCAAAGCCGCCCGAGATCAGCGACAGCACGTCTTCCTGCGTGCCGATCGGGAAACCGCCCAGCCCTTCATAGCGTGCGGTGACCAGGGTTAAACGGTTTTCTTCCACTTCCAGATTGACCGTCACCTGCGGCTTTTTAAGCTGTACCGTCGCGCTGTCGATGTGCTGATTCAGACCACCGCCCACATAGCGTTCCACATCCTGCGAACTGAAGCTGTGTTTGCCCCGGCGCTTAACCCGCACGCAAAACGTTTTGTTTTCAAGAGCATCGCGATACTGCGCCAGCGTCTGCTCAAAAATATGGTGGATATCGGTATATTCACGATCTTCAACCGCAAGGACATGATGAATACCGGGGATGCGCATGAGCTCATCAGGAATGACCCTGCGCATGGCTTCATCTTTACAGCGCACTTCAATATGATCCCAGTGACGCACGACCGCGATCTCATCGCTGACCGTTTTGAGCACGTTACGGATATTGCTGGCAAGAATCTTAATAAAGCGCAGGCGCACCGACTGACTCTTGATGGTGATTTCGGGAAATAACTTGACGATAAACTTCATGGCGATACAGCTTCGTTGGGCAAATAAGTGCTAAAACAGGCTGCACTTAGCTGGTAAGATCATAAAATTGCGGGGTGCCAGGCGCATCCGCATCCGAGGCGCGAGAGTATATCACCTTTACCCGGTGACTGCTTCTGCAACAGCATGCGCATTGATTATTTTGCTAATCATTCTCTGTCAGCTACCATGACCGATTGCAAGATAACGTCCCAACCGTGAGTCGATCCTAACTATGCCGAAAAAAGCCGAACAGCCAGCCAGCTTTGAAACGTCATTGCAGCAGCTGGAACAGATTGTCAGCCGTCTGGAAAGTGGTGAACTGCCGTTGGAAGAGGCACTCAATGAATTTGAGCGCGGCGTGCAGTTAGCACGCAACGGCCAACAGACGCTGCAACAGGCTGAGCAGCGCGTTCGTATTTTACTCAGCGATGATAAAGACGCCGACCTCTCCTCCTTTACGCCGGAAAACAGCTAATGGATTTTCCTGAACTGCTCGACGCCTATCACCGGCAGGTGAACCGCGCGTTGACGGGCTTATTAGATGCCTTGCCTTTTCAGAGTTCTCCTCTGGTGAATGCCATGCAGTATGGGGCATTATTAGGCGGAAAACGCCTGCGCCCGTTTCTGGTCTACGCCACCGGCGAAATGCTTCACGCCGACAACGCCAGCCTGGATGCGCCCGCTGCGGCAGTTGAGTGTATTCATGCCTATTCACTGATTCATGACGATCTTCCGGCAATGGACGATGACGCCCTGCGTCGTGGTCAACCGACTTGCCATATCAAATATGGTGAAGACACGGCTATCCTTGCCGGGGATGCGCTGCAAACGCTGGCCTTTTCGATTCTTGCCGACCAGCCGATGCCTGGCGTAAGCGCGGAATACCGACTGGCCATGCTGTCCGAGCTGGCAAAAGCCAGCGGCGTAGCCGGCATGTGCGGTGGACAGGCGTTGGATTTGGCCGCTGAAGGTCAGTCAGTGGGCCTGACCCAACTTGAACAGATTCATCGTCATAAAACCGGGGCATTAATTCGCGCAGCCGTTCGGCTCGGCGCCTTTGCCGCCGGGGAAAAAGGTCGTGAAGCGCTCCCGCATCTTGACCGCTATGCCGATGCGATTGGCCTGGCTTTTCAGGTGCAGGATGACATCCTGGATGTGACGGGCGACACAGCTGTCATCGGAAAACGTCAAGGTGCCGATCAAGATCTTGGAAAAAGCACCTATCCTTCACTGATGGGTCTGGATAATGCCCGCACTAAGGCACTGGATTTGTATCAGGAAGCCGTCGATGCTTTGCATATGCTCTCTGCAAAATCCTATAACACTAAAGCCTTGAAGGCGCTGGCGAGCTTCGTAATTGAACGCGATAAATAACTTCCATGATGAGTCACTGATGAGTTTTGATACTACAAAATACCCGACACTGGCGCAGGCAGAAACGGTTCAGGCGCTGCGAGCCCTGCCTAAAGAGAAATTGCCTGCGCTTTGCAACGAGCTGCGCCAGTATTTATTAGACAGCGTGAGCCGCTCAAGCGGCCATTTTGCGTCGGGCCTGGGCGTGGTCGAGCTGACGGTGGCGCTGCATTACGTTTATAACACACCGTTCGATCACCTGGTCTGGGACGTCGGTCATCAGGCTTATCCGCACAAAATTTTAACGGGTCGTCGCGATCGCATTGGCTCTATTCGCCAAAAGAACGGCGTGCATCCGTTTCCCTGGCGCGGTGAGAGTGAATACGACGTGCTGAGCGTGGGCCACTCCTCCACCTCCATCAGTGCCGGACTGGGGATGGCTGCGGCTGCCGAACGTGAAAGCAAAGGCCGCCGCACCGCCTGCGTTATCGGTGATGGCGCAATCACTGCCGGCATGGCGTTTGAAGCCATGAACCATGCGGGCGATATCAAGTCCGATATGCTCGTCATTCTGAATGACAATGAAATGTCGATTTCCGAAAACGTGGGTGCCCTGAATAACCGACTGGCGCAGATTTTATCCGGCAAAACCTATGCCCGTTTGCGCGAGGGCGGTAAGCGCGTCCTGACCGGCCTGCCACCGATCAAAGAGTTAGTCCGGCGCACCGAAGAGCACCTGAAAGGCATGGTCGTGCCCGGTACGCTGTTCGAAGAGCTGGGATTTAACTATATCGGCCCGGTTGACGGACATGATGTCCTGACGCTGGTGAATACGCTGAGCAACATGCGCAGCCTGAAAGGCCCGCAGTTCCTGCATATTATGACCAAAAAGGGCAAAGGTTATGCGCCGGCGGAGCAGGACCCTATCGCCTGGCATGCGGTGCCAAAATTTGACGTTGCCAGCGGCGAGCTGCCAAAAAGCGCCGAAGGTTTGCCGAGCTATTCCAAAATTTTCGGTAACTGGCTGTGCGAGATGGCCGCTGACGATGCGAAACTGATGGCCATTACGCCAGCCATGCGCGAAGGTTCCGGCATGGTGGGTTTCTCTCGCAAGTATCCCAATCAATATTTTGATGTCGCTATTGCGGAACAGCATGCGGTAACCTTTGCAGCGGGCCTGGCCATTGGCGGCTATAAACCGGTGGTGGCTATCTATTCCACCTTCCTGCAGCGCGCCTACGATCAGGTGATTCACGATGTGGCGATTCAGAAGCTGCCGGTGTTGTTTGCCATCGATCGTGGCGGCATCGTGGGTGCTGACGGTCAAACGCACCAGGGCGCGTTCGATCTCGCCTACCTGCGCTGCGTTCCGGACATGGTGATTATGACGCCGAGCGACGAGGACGAATGTCGCCAGATGCTGTATACCGGCTATCACTATCAGGATGGCCCGGCTGCGGTTCGCTATCCGCGCGGCACCGGCACTGGCGCGGCATTAACGCCGCTGCAAAGCCTGCCGCTGGGTAAAGGCGTGGTAAAACGTCAGGGCGAAAAACTGGCTATCCTCAACTTTGGTACGCTGTTGCCAGAAGCGAGCCAGGTGGCGGAAGCGCTCAATGCCACGCTGGTTGACATGCGCTTTGTGAAACCGCTGGATACGGCACTGATCACTGAGCTGGCGGCCCGTCACGAATCCTTGATTACGCTGGAAGAAGGCGCGATTAAAGGCGGCGCCGGTAGCGGCGTGAATGAGTATGTCATGGCTAAGCGCCTGGGTGTGCCGGTGCTGAATATCGGCCTGCCTGATGAGTTTATTCCACCCGGCACGCAGGAAGAGATGCGTCACGTCTACCAACTGGACGTTGACGGTATTCAACAGCAAATCAGTCGCTGGCTGGCGCAATAGTTCCCTGCCCCGCTCTCTGCGGAGAGCGGTATTCCTGCTATGCTTGATCCCCTGGGAAAGACATAGCAGGAGTCACCATGAAAACCATTCAATTAGCGAATACCGACTTAAGGGTTTCACGGCTTTGCCTGGGCTGTATGACCTTCGGCGAACCCGATCGTGGCAAGCACGCCTGGACACTGCCTGAAGACAGCAGCCGTCCGCTCATCCGCCAGGCACTCGACGCCGGGATCAATTTTTTCGATACTGCGAACAGCTATTCGGATGGCAGTAGCGAGGAAATTTTAGGCCGGGCGCTTCACGATTTCGCCCGGCGTGACGAGGTGGTGGTCGCCACCAAAGTTTTCTTTCCCATGAGCAATCTGTCGCAGGGCTTATCCCGTCAAAATATCCTGCAATCCATTGACGACAGCCTGCAACGGCTCGGCATGGACTATGTCGATCTGCTGCAAATTCACCGCTGGGACTATGACACGCCGCTGGAAGAGACGCTGGATGCGCTTAATGAGGTGGTGAAATCCGGAAAGGCGCGTTATATCGGTGCCTCCTCAATGCATACCAACCAGTTTGCTCAGGCCCTGGCACTGCAGGACCAGGAGGGCTGGGCGCGCTTTGTCACCATGCAGGATCAGTACAATCTGATTCAGCGTGAAGAAGAGCGTGAGATGCACCCCTTGTGCCAGCGGGAAAACATTGCGGTTCTGCCCTGGAGTCCGCTGGCGCGCGGCAAGCTTACCCGTCCGTGGGGAGAAACGACTGCACGCTCCGTGTCGGATGAGGTCATCAAATCGCTCTATGCCTCAACCGAGGAAAACGACGCCGTGATAGCCGAGCGCCTGGCGCAGGTTGCGGCAGATAAAGGCGCGACGCGTGCACAGGTGGCTCTGGCCTGGTTGCTTAGCAAGCCTGCCGTCACCGCGCCGATTATCGGTGCCTCCCGTGCAGAGCAGTTTGCCAATCTGGTCAATGCGGTAAACGTCGAGCTGACGCCAGATGATATCGCCAAACTGGAAGAGGCTTATCAACCGCATCCCGCAACGGGCTATCAGTAAGGGATTTTCAGGGAGGTGCGCTATCCGGGCAGCGGCATTGTCTGTTGAATATGCGCAAATCTGAGCACTGACGTGATGGTGACGACCGTTCCCGCGATTGCACGGGAACGGTCATTATGCTGTAAGACAATATGCAGGTTAAGACGATGTTGTTTTACGTCACCCGGCAAGGTTATCCCGCCAGATAAACGCCTGTACCGTACAGCATCGCCGCCGCGATAATACCTGCGATAATATCATCCACCATGATGCCCATACCGCCGTGCACGTTGCGGTCAAACCAGCGAATCGGCCAGGGCTTCCAGATATCCAGCACCCGGAACAGGACAAAGCCGCTGACCACCCATTGCCAGCTGTTAACCGGAATCGCCATCAGGGTAATCCACATCCCGATAAACTCATCCCAGACAATGCTACCGTGGTCATGCACGCCCATATCTTTGGCGGTGCGATGGCAGAGGTAAACGCCCACGCTAATGCCCAATAACACGACCAGCGAGTACAGGTCATGAGGGAGAAAGGTCATGAGCCACCAAAACGGAATGGCAGCCAGCGATCCCACCGTACCCGGCATAAACGGGCTGAGTCCGCTGCCGAAGCCGGTCGCCAGTAAATGCCAGGGATTGCGCAGGCGCAGGCGACTTTTGGCGAGGCTTTTATCTGTGGTCAAAATGGTCGAATCCTTTATGGCGGAATTCTGTCGGTTTGCCGTTGTCCAGCAGGGACAGTCCTTCTGACTCCGGTGCCATCTGGCCGATACAGGTGTAAGGCACGCCAAGATGACCCAGTGCCACGTCCAGCGCGCCGCGATTGACTTCCGGTACGCTAAAGCACAGTTCGTAGTCCTCTCCGCCGCTCAGCGCCCAGCGCAGTACCTGCGCGGCATCAAAGTTTTCACGCAGTGCAGAAGACAGCGGCAGCGCATCAAGATTGATCCTGGCACCACAGCCGCTGGCTTTCAGCACATGACCCAAATCGGAGATCAACCCGTCCGATAAATCAATGGCCGATGACGCCAGGGAACGCAACGACTGCCCCTGCAGAATGCGCGGCATCGGGCGCAAATGGCGCTTGATCAGGGCTTCATGTATCGCCGGATCGTCAATGCGACAGTGATGTTGTAATAACGCCAGTCCGGCGGCACTGTCACCCAGCGTGCCGGTCACGTAGATCCAGTCGCCCGGTTTAGCGCCCGATCGTTTCAATGCTTTGCCGTGCGGGATCAAACCATGAATTCCCAGCGTCAGGCTGAGCGGCCCGCGCGTCGTGTCACCACCGACCAGTTGCATGTCGTAATATTCCAGCAGGTCGAACAGGCTTTCGCTAAAGCTGCTTAACCAGGCTTCATTGACCTCAGGCAAGGTCATCGCCAGCGTCAGCCAGGCAGGATCGGCCCCCATTGCAGCCAAATCGCTCAGGTTAACCGCCAGAGATTTATAGGCTAAATCGGCAGGATGGATAGAAGGCAGGAAGTGGACGCCTGAAACCAGCGTATCGGTGCTGACCGCCAGCGTCTGTTTTTCGGGCACGCTAAGCAACGCGCAATCGTCGCCGATGCCGAGTTCGACATCACGGCGGCTCCGCGTTCTGCGGTTGAAGTAGCGTGCGATGAGTTCAAATTCACCACATGACATAATTGCGTTCCGCTTAACCATTAATGAAAAAGGCCGGCAAGCCGGCCTTATTGATTATTTGCGTTGGGGTCTAATCTGTGGACCAGCTTTATCCAGTACGCCGTTGACAAATTTATGGCTGTCTTCGGCACCAAATACTTTCGCCAGTTCGATACCTTCGTTGATGGCCACTTTGTAGGGCACATCAGAACGCTTGCTCAATTCATACAGCGAAATACGCAGAATGGCTTTTTCCACCTGCCCCAGCTCTTCCAGCTGACGCGACAGATAGGGCTTCATTAAGCCATCCAGGTACGCGCTGTTGGTCGCCACACCGGTCAGCAGTTCGCGGAAATAGGTAATGTCGACGTCTTTGACGTCTTGTTCCGCCAGAAACTGGTATTCCACATCGGCAATGTCGTTGTTGGACAACTGCCAGGAGTAAAGCGCCTGGACAGCGCACTCACGGGCGCGACGACGAGCAGCAGGTTTCACAAAATTCCCCTTACAAAAATCAGGCTTTAATGGCTTTCAATACGTTGATCATTTCAAGCGCGGTCAGGGCCGCTTCGGCACCTTTATTACCCGCTTTGGTTCCAGCACGCTCAATGGCCTGCTCGATATTTTCGGTCGTCAGTACGCCAAATGCCACAGGAATATCACAGTCCATGGCAACGCTGGCAATACCGGAGCTGGCTTCGCCTGCGACATATTCGAAGTGCGCAGTGCCACCACGAATCACGGTACCCAGAGCAATAACGGCATCGTATTTGCCGGTTTTTGCCAGCGCACGCGCTGCCAGCGGCAGTTCATAAGCACCAGGCACCCAGACAACGGTGATATTGTCATCGCTGACCTGGCCGATGCGCTTCAGGGCATCGACTGCGCCGTCTAACAGGCTGTCATTGATGAAGTTGTTAAAACGCGCGATAACGATGGCAAGGTTTGCCTCAGGCGTTGCAACGGCAGCTTCGATAACTTTCATACATATCCTTTCAGGGGTTTGTTTGGCCCCGCGCAGGGGGGCGGATTCTAACATACTCTTTGACGGCGTGCTCTCGCTTTTCCGCCTCTGTTATTGCGGTGTCAGGGTCAGGCGCACATCGCTGCCGACCTGACGGATATCGCTGAAGGCAAAGACTGGCGCATCGGCCAACGCTGTCAGGCCCGCCAGCTGGCATAAACCACGCGCGTCATTGCCGAGTAATTTCGGGGCGACATATAAAATCAGCTCATCAACCAGGCCTGCCTGAAGTAGCGCACCCGCCAGCGTGGCACCCGCTTCTACCCAGACGCTGTTAATTTGCCGCTGGCCCAGCACCATCATCAGGGCCACTAAATCCAGCTGGCTGTCGCGCAGCGGAACAGGAATTTGCGTGACCGTTTCGGGCCAGCGCAGATCGTCGGCCTGCTGACGCATCAGCCAGGTTTCGCCCAATTGTTCAATAAGTTTGTGCTGAGGCGTTACGCGATTCTGGCTATCGACGATCACTCTGACCGGCTGACGCAGCTGTGCTTCATCCACCAGACGCTGGCTGTCGCTGTCCAGTTCTGACCAGCGCACCGTTAACGAGGGATCATCCGCCAGAACCGTTGCGCTCGTGCTGAGGATGGCAGAGCTCTGGGCGCGCAACCGCTGTACATCCCGCCGGGCAGCCGCCGAGGTGATCCACTGGCTTTCACCGTTTGCCATTGCTGTGCGGCCATCCAGCGATGCGCCCAGTTTTAACTGTATCCAGGGAAAGCCGGTGCGCATGCGTTTCAGAAAACCGCGATTCAGGGCTTCCGCTTCCTGCATCATCAGTCCGTGGCTGACCTCAATGCCCGCCTGGCGCAGACGATGCAATCCCCGCCCAGCCACCTGCGGATTGGGGTCCTGCATGGCAGCAACTACCCGCGTTACGCCAGCGGCAATAAGCGCGTCGCAACAGGGCGGCGTGCGGCCGTGATGGCTGCAGGGTTCCAGCGTCACATAGGCGGTCGCCCCCCGGGCGCGGTCACCCGCCATACGTAGCGCATGCACTTCTGCATGGGGTTCACCGGCGCGCTGGTGCCAGCCTTCTCCAACAATCTGGCCGTCGCGTACAATCACGCAGCCGACATTCGGATTGGGCGTGGTCGTAAAGCGGCCGCGCCGCGCCAGTTCCAGCGCGCGCGCCATAGCGTGTTCATCAGTCATGATTTAATCCTGTAATCTGGCAATCTCTTCGCCAAAATCACGCACATCTTCGAAGCTGCGATAAACGGAAGCAAAGCGAATATAGGCCACCTTATCGAGCTTTTTCAGTTCATCCATGACCAGGTTCCCAATCAGCTTGCTGGGGATTTCACGTTCACCGGTCGCGCGCAACTGGGTTTTAATATGGCTTACCGCACTCTCTACCGCATCCGCACTGACCGGACGCTTTTCCAGCGCTTTCATCATGCCGCTGGCGAGTTTGTCTTCATTGAAAGGTTCACGCACATCGTTGCTTTTCACCACGCGCGGCATCACCAGCTCAGCCACTTCAAACGTCGTAAAACGCTCATGGCACACCAGACATTGACGACGGCGCCGCACTGATGAACCCTCACTAACCAGACGAGAATCAATCACTTTAGTGTCTACAGCGGAGCAGAATGGGCAATGCATGACGTTTCCTGACACGAGATAAATAGGTCATACAGTGTAGCGCGAACTGCAGGTCAACAAAATCGATTCCCGTGCTTTACCCTGTCGTCCTTACAGCCTGAGGGAGCAAAACGCTCACGAAGACAAAAAGCAGGCCGCTTACCGCGTCATGCGCTAAATGTTATCCCCGGCAGCAGGCGTTATCTTTGCAAAGAAGCTGGCACAAACGCCGGTGCGGCTTGCTTATTGGCGATAACCCGGACGCAACGCGGCAGTGGGTTTACACGGCCGGATTACGCGACAGAAAGAATCTGGATGGGGACGTCAAGGGTGAACCTCAGGTCGTCAGACTATTCCGTTAACGGAAAAAGAAACGCCTGGTCGCTAAAGGCAGTCTTGACGCCATCGCTCACGTAGAAGATAACGTGATGTCGGCAACGGTCAGGTTAAAAGGCACGACCGGATACGTGAACGCCATTGATTTCGATAAATCATTGCAGCCCCACGGACAACCTGTGCCGGGGCGGTTTTTAGGTATTTCTCTATAACGGAAAAGGATAAATGATGATCAGGACGGTTTGGGCACCTGCGGCCCTGTCGCTGGTTCTGTTGAGTGGTTGCAGCACAACGCAACAGCCGCAGGTGAAACAGCTCCATCAGGAAGTCAGCCAACTCAATCAGCAGATGCAGCAGCTCACCAGCCAGGCAGGCGCGGTGGAGATTCAGGGACAGCTTAACGCGCACTCGCAGCAGGGCGCATGGCTATTACCGCAGGCCAATACGCCTGTTGAATTGCAAACCCAGGCCGGTACGTTGCGCTTATCGTTATCAAAGGTTGAGGCAGAAGCTGGCGGATCACGCGCTAACCTGACTCTGCAGACACGCGATAATCAGCCGCTGCCTGCGCTGGAGGCCACCGTGGTGTGGGGCCAGCTTGACCCCGCAACGGGCAAGCCGCTTGAAGCCGACAGCCTGACTCAGACCATCGCGGTGCCCACCGCGCTGACGCCGCGCAGTTCGGTCACGGTTCCGTTACGTTTGAGCGGTATTACGCCAGAGCAGCTCGGCTATATCCGGGTTCATCAGGTGCTGGCCAAAACGGCTGCGCCCTGGTCTTAACGACAAAAAAAAAGCCGCCAGATTGCGCTGGCGGCTTTTCCATGATGCACAGATTATTACGGCAGGATGGAAGGCTGGTCTGCGCCCTCTTTCTCGACTTTCTGCACCAGCATGTGTTCGCGTTTCATGCCCAGCTTCAGCGCCAGCGCTGAAGAGACGTAAATCGATGAAATCGTACCAATAGTGACACCGATCAGCATGGTCAGCGAGAAGCCTTTCAGCAGCGCACCACCAAAGATGAACAGAATCAGGATCATCGCCAACGTCGTCAGCGAGGTGATCAAGGTACGGCTCAAGGTCTGGGTCAGGGACACGTTGGTAATATCGTAAGAGGACCCGCGGCGGATCTTGCGGAAATTCTCACGAATACGGTCCGACACCACGATTTTATCGTTAAGCGAATAACCGATAACCGACATCAGCGAGGCCACAATGGTGAGGTCGATCTCCACCCGGAACAGCGACAGCAGGCCACAGGTGATGATCACGTCATGTGCCAGTGCCAGCACCGTCCCCAGCGCCAGACGCCACTCAAAGCGAATACCGATATAGATCAGAATCGCAATCAGTGCCGACATCAAAGCTAACGCACCGGCCTGCGCCAGATCGCTGCCTACGCTGGGTCCAACAAACTCGATACGTTTTACCGTCGCGTTTTGCTGCGTGGTCTGGTTAATTACCGTCACCACTTTATTACCTAACTCGGTGCCTGCAGGGCCAGTAACTGGTGGCATACGCACCATCACGTCACGGCTGCTGCCAAAGTTCTGGATCAGCGGCTCCTGGAAACCGGCCTTAACCAGCTCGCCACGAATCGTGTCGAGATCGGCAGGTTTCTCCAGGTTGATCTCAATCACCGTACCGCCGGTGAAATCGAGACCCCAGTTAAAGCCACGTACGCCAACAATGGCAATCGAGATGATGATTAACAATCCCGAAATAATAAATGCCAGCGTATCCCAGCGCATAAAGTCGACGACTTTACGGCCGTGGTTTAACTGCTCAATGTTATATTCCTGTGCCACAACGCACTCCTCAGATAGACAGCTTTTTGACGCGCTTGCCACCGTACATCAGGTTAATGATGGCGCGGGTACCGACAATCGATGTGAACATTGAGGTCGCGATACCAATAGCCGTTGTAATCGCAAAGCCCTTAATGGACCCCGTACCCACCGCATACAGAATCACCACTTTGATCAGGGTGGTTACGTTAGCATCGACAATACTGGAGAAGGCGCCTTTATAGCCCTCATGGATTGCCTGCTGTACGGAACGCCCGTTGCGCAGTTCTTCTTTAATACGTTCATTAATCAGTACGTTAGCATCGACTGCCACCGCCAGCGTCAGGACGATACCGGCAATGCCTGGCATCGTCAGCGTCGCACCCGGTAACAGGGACATAATACCGACAATCAGCACCAGGTTTGCCAGCAGCGCGCTGGTGGCAATCAGGCCCACTTTCTTGTAGTACAGCACCATAAACAGGATAGAGGCGACCAGGCCCCACAGGCAGGCTTCCAGACCCTGAGTAATGTTCTGCTGACCCATGGTTGGACCGATGGTACGCTCTTCCACAATCTGGATAGGCGCAATCAGCGCACCAGCGCGCAGCAGCAGCGACAGCTGACGTGCTTCGTTCGGGTTGCCGATACCGGTAATACGGAAGCTGTTGCCAAGGCGCGACTGGATATTGGCGACGTTAATCACCTCTTCCTGTTTCACCAGAATGGCTCGACCGTTAGCATCTTTCTTACCGCTGTCTTTGTACTCCACAAAAAGGGTCGCCATCGGCTTACCGATGTTGTCCTTGGTGAAGTTAGACATAATATTACCGCCCGCGCCGTCCAGTGAAATGTTCACCTGAGGCTGGTTGTACTCATCCATGCTGGATGTGGAGTCGGTAATATGGTCCCCCGTCAGGATGACACGCTTATAGAGCACCACAGGGCGTCCGTCGCGCGTGTCTTTCACTTCCGAGTCGCCCGGTACGCGGCCACTGGCGGCGGCGCTTGGGTCCACGCTGGTGTTAACCAGACGGAATTCCAGCGTCGCTGTCGCGCCCAAAATCTCTTTGGCACGTGCGGTGTCCTGAATACCTGGCAGTTCAACCACGATGCGGTCAGAACCCTGACGCTGTACCAGGGGTTCAGCGACGCCCAGTTGGTTGACACGGTTACGCAGAATAGTGATGTTCTGTTGAACAGCGTATTCACGTGCTTCGCTGAGACGCGCATCGGTCATGGTGGCACGCAGCGAATCATCGCCGCTGCTGTTGATGACCAGATCCTGATGACGGGATGACAACCACTTCACCGCAGCATCGCGGCTGGCAGCATCACGGAAACGAATTTCCACGCCGTAGTTAGCAATCTTGTTGACGTTGGTATAGGGAATATTTTTTTCGCGCAGGTCGCTGCGCAGGCTGTCAGCATTCTGCTCTTGCAGTTTGCTCAGGGCAGTATCCATATCCACTTCCATCAGGAAGTGCACACCACCACGCAGATCGAGGCCAAGCTTCATTGGCTGTGCCGCCAGCAGAGCCAGCCAGCGCGGCGTTGCCGGTGCGAGGTTCAGGGCAACCACATAGTTTTCGCCCAGCGCTTTCATGATCGCTTCACGGGCGCGCAGTTGCACATCCGTATTGGCAAAACGCGCAGTGATCGCGCCATTTTCCAGGGCAACAGACTTAGTTTGAATATTGTCTTGTTTTAATACGTTCTGAATTTGATCCAACGTTTGCTCACTGGCGGCGCTTCCGCGCGCGCCAGTGATCTGAACAGCCGGATCCTCACCATAAAGGTTGGGAAGTGCATACACCAGGCCAATGACAAGCACCACGACCAGCATTATGTACTTCCACAAAGGATAACGATTTAACACGGCAGTTCCCTTAGGGAAGTAAAAATTACAGCGCCTTCATAGAACCTTTCGGCAGGACGGCAGCCACGAAATCACGTTTGATAACCACTTCAGTAGTGTCGTTCAGCGCAATAGCAATGTAGCCGGTTTCTGCCACTTTTGTTACGCGACCCACCAGGCCACCGTTCGTCAGGACTTCATCACCTTTGGAGATAGAATCCATCAGCTTCTTGTGCTCTTTTGCACGCTTCTGCTGCGGGCGCAGGATCATGAAGTAAAAGATCAGGCCAAAGACGACCAGCATGATCACCAGAGAATACGGACTTCCCTGAGACGGTGCGCCTGCTGCAGCCACAGCGTCAGAAATGAAAAAGCTCATTAAATTTCCCTCATTGATGAATTATCAGACGTTAAAGGCGGAACCGCTTTGCCCGTCCGTTGGTAGAACTCGCTAACAAAGCGCTCTAATTTACCCTCTTCGATAGCCTGGCGTAAACCCGCCATCAAACGCTGGTAATAGCGCAGGTTATGAATCGTGTTCAGACGTGCGCCCAGTATTTCGTTACAGCGATCAAGATGATGCAAGTACGCACGGCTGTAATTGCGACAGGTGTAACAATCACACTCCGCATCCAGCGGCGAAACATCGTCTTTATGCTTCGCATTGCGAATTTTTACCACGCCATCGGTCACAAATAAGTGGCCGTTACGCGCATTACGCGTTGGCATGACGCAGTCAAACATATCCACGCCGCGACGCACGCCTTCAACCAGATCTTCAGGTTTACCGACGCCCATCAGGTAACGGGGTTTGTCCTCGGGAATCTGCGGGCAAACATGCTCAAGGATACGGTGCATATCCTCTTTAGGCTCACCGACCGCCAGGCCGCCCACAGCGTACCCATCAAAGCCAATCTCTACCAGACCTTTCACAGAGACATCACGTAAATCTTCGTAAACCGAGCCCTGAATAATGCCAAACAGCGCATTTTTGTTCCCCAGGCTGTCAAAACGGTTACGACTGCGTTGCGCCCAGCGCAAAGACATCTCCATAGAGCGCTTGGCATAATCCCAGTCTGCCGGGTACGGCGTGCACTCATCGAAGATCATCACGATGTCTGATCCCAGGTCGTACTGGATCTCCATCGATTTTTCCGGATCGAGGAAAATCGCGTCACCGTTGATCGGATTGCGGAAATGAACACCGGCTTCGGTGATCTTACGAATGTCGCCCAGGCTAAACACCTGGAAGCCGCCAGAATCGGTCAGTATCGGGCCTTTCCACTGCATAAAATCATGCAAATCACCGTGCAGCTTCATGATTTCCTGGCCGGGACGCAGCCAGAGGTGGAAAGTGTTGCCCAGAATAATTTGCGCGCCGGTTTCCTGCACTTCTTCCGGCGTCATGCCCTTCACGGTGCCATAGGTACCCACGGGCATAAACGCCGGGGTTTCCACCACGCCACGATCGAAAATCAGACGACCGCGACGCGCGCGACCGTCTGTGGTATCAAGTTCAAATTTCACAAGACCTCCATCGGAGAAACAGTCCGATGTTCAAATTAAACAGATCAGGCACCCACTTTTTCCTGCGGAGCCTGTGGGTTTTTGCTGATAAACATCGCGTCGCCGTAGCTGAAGAAACGGTATTCTTCCGCCACCGCCGCACGATAAGCAGCCATGGTGTGCTGATAACCGGCAAAGGCCGATACCAGCATGATCAACGTCGATTCGGGCAGATGGAAATTGGTGATCAACGCATCAATCACCTGATACTCATAGCCCGGATAGATAAAGATTTGGGTGTCATCGAAGAACGGCGCAATCAGCGCATCCTGGCTGGCTTTGGCTGCACTTTCCAGCGAGCGTACTGAGGTTGTCCCCACCGCGACGACCTTGTTGCCACGGGCTTTACAGGCCAGCACCGCATCCACAACCTCCTGCGGAACTTCCGCATATTCGGCGTGCATATGGTGTTCTTCAATCGTTTCTACGCGCACCGGCTGGAACGTCCCTGCCCCAACGTGCAGGGTAACAAAGGCCATTTCAACGCCTTTGTCTTTCAGCGCCTGAATCAGGGGTTCATCAAAGTGCAGACCGGCGGTCGGGGCCGCGACGGCCCCCGGGCGGGCGCTGTATACCGTCTGGTAAAGCTCGCGATCGGCCTCTTCATCGGGACGATCAATATACGGCGGCAGCGGCATATGGCCTACGCTGTTGAGGATGTCCAGAACGGCCCGATCGTCCTCGAACGCAATCTCAAACAGAGCATCGTGGCGCGCGACCATCGTGGCGTTAACGCTTTCATCGTCGCCCAGCAGCAGCGCTGCGCCAGGCTTTGGCGCTTTGGACGCCCTCACGTGTGCCAGCACGCGCTTGTCATCAAGCATGCGCTCAACCAGCATTTCGATTTTACCGCCGCTTGCCTTGCGACCAAACACCCGGGCCGGGATCACGCGCGTGTTGTTAAACACCAGCAGATCGCCAGGTTGCAGCTTGTCCAGCACATCGGTAAACACGCCATGGCTCAGTGCACCACTTGTACCGTCCAGCGACAGTAAGCGGCAACCGCTACGCTGCGCCTGGGGATAATGGGCGATAAGGGATTCGGGCAATTCAAAAGCAAAATCGGCGACACGCATGACAGACTTCTTACTCAGAAAAACAGGCGGCACAGTTTAGCGGAAAATCGCTCAATTCTGAACAACTGGCTGCGCAAAGCGAGTTGCGCTTATAATGGCGCATGAATTTTCTTGCTCATCTTCACTTAGCCCATCTTGCAGACAGCTCGCTACTCGGCAATCTGATGGCGGATTTCGTTCGCGGTGCGCCGCATCAACACTGGCCCAAACCGGTGGCCGACGGCATTCTGATGCATCGTCGCCTGGATGTTATGACCGATGCCTTGCCGGAAGTGCGAGAGGCGCGTCAGCGGTTTCGGGCTGAAACCTACCGTGTCGCGCCCATTACCCTGGATGTTATCTGGGACCATTTTCTGGCGCGCCACTGGGATCGCTTTCATCAGGCACACACGTTGCAACAATTTACCGCCAAAGCCGAAAGCGAAATCCTTCCGCAACTGGCGGCCACGCCTGACGAATTTAAAGCCCTCAATGCGGTGATGTGGCGTGAACGCTGGTTCGAGCATTACGCTGATCCACAGCGTCTTGAACGGGTGCTGAACGGGATGGCGAGCCGTCGGCCAAAACTGGCCGCTCTGCGCGACTCTTACCACGACTTTAGGGCGCATTATGCTGCGTTTGAAGCCTGCTTTTTCCAGTTTTATCCGCGCCTGATGACCCTGGCTGTCGAGCAGCAGCTATAACCTCCCCTCCTTTTTACATCGGGTTTGTGAGCGCTTTTCATTGCACCATCAACCTGTAACGCTGAAAAAGCGCGCAGTCAGTCATACAGCCGTATTGCCATTACTTCCGGTCTGCGGCTTAATAAGCCTTGCTTAACTATGATTTACGTTGCTCTCACTGTCAGACCGCCTGTTCAGGCGCTTCCTTTATCCGATATGGTTTAAAATCATAAGAGGGAAACATGTCATCCGCTTCGCATTCTGAAATTGACGCGCGCTATCATTACGCCTGCGAAATCGCCCGTGCGGCGGCAAGCCGCGCCTGGTCATGGTATCAACAGCGTCAAAAACTGGTGGTGGAACATAAAAGGGATCTTCAGGATGTGGTCAGTGAAGCTGACCGCAACGTTGAAGAATTAATTAAATCATTGATCTCAGAACGTTATCCAGATGATGCCGTTTTAGGCGAGGAGAGCGGCGGTGACACGCAAGGTGCCCGTATTGTATGGGTGATCGATCCCATTGATGGCACAGCCTGCTTTGTTAACGGCCTGCATAACTGGTGCGTCTCGCTGGCGATTGTGTGCGATGGCGAGCCGGTCGTTGGCGTGATTTGCGATCCCAATCATCACGAGCTGTTTCACGCCCGCAAAGGAAACGGCGCCTGGCTCAACGAGACCCGGCTCGAAGTGCATAAAGCCCGGCACCTCAATGAAGGCCTGCTGGGGATCAGTAACTCCAGCCGTGTTCCCGGTGAAAAAGTGACGCAGCTCATCGATGCCCTGCTCAGGGAAGGTGGGATGTTTATTCGCATCGGCTCCGGGGCTTTAACCAGTGCCTGGGCCGCCGCAGGCCGTCTGATTGGCTATTATGAAGCACATATGCATCCCTGGGACAGCCTGCCCGGCATCGTGTTAATGCGTGAGGCCGGCGGCGTGACCAACGATTATCTGCGCAACGACGGTCTGAAAAAGGGCAATCCTGTTTTGCTGGCGAATGCGGTAATCTATCCGCAAATTAAAGCGCTGCTTGCGACGCATGAAATTGAGGATTGATGATGCCTGCCCATGTTCCCCGGCGCTTAATTGCGCTCTGCGCGTTGTGGTTGTTGGCGGGGCCGCTGCACGCGGCCCCGGAATACCAACTTGAGAAAGTGGTAGAACTGAGCCGACACGGGGTACGTCCGCCGACGCCCGGTAATCGTAAAGAGATTGAAGCGGCAAGCCAGCAGCCATGGTACGTCTGGAGCACGGCAGACGGTGAACTGACGGGCCATGGCTACAGCGCGGTGGTGAATAAAGCACGCTGGGAAGGGAAGCACTATCGCCAGTTGGGTTTACTCAACGCGGGTTGCCCTGATGCGACAGCGCTCTACGTGCGCGCCAGCCCGCTGCAGCGAACGCACGCTACCGCCGAGGCGCTGGTGGACGGTGCCTTTCCCGGCTGTGGTGTGGCGGTTCATACCGTTAAGGGCGATGTCGATCCGCTGTTTCAGACGGAAAAGCTCCCCTTTGCCCAGACCGATCCGCAGCGCGAACTGGCGGCAAAACATCGCGTGGCGGGCGATTTAGCCCAACGTCAGCAGCAGCTTCAGCCTGCGATTGCGCTGCTTAAACAGTCGGTATGTCCGGCCAGCAGCGATTGTCCGTTTTTCGATCGCCCCTGGCAGTTCAAACAGACAAAAAGCGGCAGCGTTTATGTTGAAGGCTTAAGCGCCATGGCCGCCATGGTCGAGACACTGCGGCTGGGTTACAGCGAAAATTTACCGTTCGCGAAGCTGGCCTGGGGGCACATTACGTCCGCCCAACAGATCACCGCCCTGCTCCCGCTGCTGACAGCCAATTATGATCTCAGCAATGATGTGCTCTACATGGCACAACGTCACGGTTCCCTGCTGCTGTCCCAGATGCTTGAGGCTATTAAAGGTAATGATCCCGACGTGCGCTGGCTGCTTCTGGTGGCACATGACACCAACATTGCGATGGTGCGCCGCTTAATGGGATTTGAATGGCAACTGCCCGGCTATACGCGCGGCAATATTCCACCAGGAAGCGGCCTGGTGCTGGAACGCTGGCGGGACCGAAATACGCATCAGCGCTATCTACGCCTCTATTTTCAGGCACAAAGTCTGGATGGCCTGCGTCAGTTGCAACCGGTGAGCGACAGCCATCCCCTGTTGCGTCAGGAATGGCGGCAACCCGGATGCAAAATCACAGCGGTCGGAACGCTTTGCCCGTTACAGGCGGCCATTACGCAGTTGGGTAAGCAGACAGATAACAGCGCGCGCGTTCCGGTCAGCATGATATTGCCGTCTTCGGACGGATAACCCACGCGGCCCGGACGGTTTCGCCGGGCGTAGCGCTGGCCTTTGTCTTATTTTACGGCAACTTATTTAATGGCGGCGCGTTTTGCATTAGCATGATTTCGTCAATCATCCCTCTATTTGTTTCATTTGCCATATCTGTTTTCGGCGAGTCATTTCGCCGATTTTATTTTGCCTTACCGCCAATCCTGTTTTGCCCCAACCCGTTGATATCCGGGCTGGGACAAATCAACCGCGTTATTTACGCACCAGCTTATAGCCCAGCAGCAGTACCACAATCCATACCATCCCGACATACAGTGAAATGCGGGTGTCCGGGAAGTAGCCGATCAGGCCAATAATAAAACACAGAAATGCCACGCCAAAGCCTGCTGTCCAGCTTCCGCCAGGCAGCGCAAAGGTTAACCCACGGGCGGCGGCTTTGCCGATCTTGCGTCGAAACGCCATCTGTGACAGCAGAATCATGATCCAAACCCAGACGGTGGCAAAAGTCGCCAGCGAGGCGATAACCAGGAAGACTTTTTCTGGCATCAGGTAGTTGAGGTACACCGCAATCAGCATGGCAAACATCATCACCACCACCGTCACCCAGGGAATACCGCGCGAAGAGACCTTCATAAACATTTTGGGTGCATGGCCCTGCTGTGCCATGCCATGCAGCATACGTCCCACGCCAAACACATCGCTGTTGATCGCCGACAGCGAGGCGGTCAGCACCACAAAGTTCAGGATAGACGCTGCCGCCGCAATCCCCATATGCTGGAATGTCAGAACAAACGGGCTGCCGTTGGTGCCCACCTGATTCCAGGGATAAATCGACATAATGACAAACAGCGTACCCACATAAAAAACCAGAATACGCATCGGGACGGAGTTGATAGCGCGCGGGATAGAGATGGCCGGATCGTTGGCTTCACCCGCCGTGATACCGATGATTTCAATGCCACCGTAGGCAAACATCACCATCTGCAGCGACAGCAACATTCCCACGAGACCGTGCGCAAAAAAGCCGCCATTGGTCCACAGGTTATGAATGCCGGTGGGCTGGCCACCGTTGCCTATCCCCCAGATGATCATGCCAAACCCGGCCAGGATCATCACAACGATGGTGGCGACCTTGAAGAAGGAGAACCAAAACTCCACTTCACCAAACACCTTCACGCTCATTAAATTGACCGCGCCGATGATCAGCACCACGCTGAGCACCCAGATCCAGTGCGGGACCTCCGGAAACCAGACGCCCATATAGATACCGAACGCCGTTACGTCCGCGATAGCCACGATCAGAATTTCAAAGCAGTAGGTCCAGCCGGTGATGTAGCCCGCCAGCGGACCAAGATAATCCTGCGCATAGCGGGAAAACGAGCTGGCCTGCGGGTTGTTGACCGACATCTCACCCAGCGCGCGCATGATGATGTACGCCACCGCGCCGCCAATGATATAGGCAAGCAGTACGCTCGGTCCTGCCATTTTGATGGCGTCCGCCGAGCCGTAAAACAGCCCGGTGCCAATCGCCGATCCCAGCGCCATAAAACGGATGTGGCGCGTGCTCAGTCCGCGTTTGAGCTTGTTGGTTTCTTGCATAACAACCTGTACCTGTGAAATGAAAAAACCACGGGCAAGCCCGTGGTTAAAGAAGAATCAATCTTAGCCGTTACGAGTGAACCGACACCTGCTCTGGCCCTTTCAACCGATCGACCAGCGCCACAGCCAGCAACATCACCAGCGATGGCGGCAACCAGGCAAGGCCCTGGTCGGCTAACGGCAGATGCTGGCTAAATGCGGGTAACGCCTCTTTAAACCCGGTGGTTTTGATGGCGTCAAGGATACCAAATAGCAGGCTGACCAGCATAGTCGGTGCGATGATACGGCTACTTTTGTTCCACCAGTTCAGCGTAAAACTCAGTACGACCAGCACGATACACGGCGGATAAATGGCCGTCAGCACCGGAATGGAAATCTGAATCAGATGGCTCAGCCCCAGGTTAGACACCACCATCGAGAACAGGCCCAGTACAAAGACCAGCGTTTTGTAAGACCAGGGCAGATATTGCGCAAAAAACTCTGCGCAGGCACAGGTCAGGCCCACAGCCGTCACCATACAGGCAATGAAAATCAGTGCGGCCAGGAAGAAGCTGCCCATGTCACCGAAGGTCTGCTGGACGTAAGCATGCAGAATCGCCGCACCGTTGGCATTCTGATCCACTAACGCACCGCTGCCCGCGCCCAGTTTAAACAGGCTGAGATAGACCAGCGTCAAACCGACGCCAGCGATCACCCCAGCTAAAACCGTGTAGCGGGTTAACAGCGCCGCGTTATCAATGCCGCGCGAACGTGCCGCGTTGACGATGACAATGCCGAAGACCATCGCGCCCAGCGTATCCATGGTGAGATAGCCGTTCACAAAACCACTGGAAAATGCGGCGCGCTGATAGTCCGCTGTCGCGGGAATCGTTCCGCCCGCCGGCCACAGCAAAGCCGCGACGCCCAGCAGCGTCAGGGCTGCAATTTTTAGCGGGGCCAGAAAATGGCCGACCGTATCCAGCAATTTACCCGGATAGAGGGAAATCACCATCACCAGCGCAAAGTAAATCAGGCTGTAGATAAACAGCGGCAGCGGGCCATCGCCAGTGATAGGTGCAATGCCCACCTCAAATGAGACCGTGGCGGTGCGCGGCGTGGCAAAAAGCGGCCCGACCGCAAGGTAGCAGACCGTTGCCAGCACCACGCCAGCGACTTTGCCAATGGGCGTGCTCAGCGCATCAATACCGCCGCCGACGCGCGCCAGGGCGATCACGGTGATAACAGGTAAGCCCACGGCGGTAAGCAGAAAGCCCACAGCGGCCACCCAGACATGTTCGCCTGACTGAATACCGACCATGGGAGGAAAGATGATGTTACCCGCGCCAACAAACAGGGCAAACGTCATGAAGCCCAGCGCGAGAATGTCTTTAACGGTTAAACGATGTGTCATACGGCCTGTCACTGATGTTGCGATGAAAGATAAGTTTGCGTTGTCCCCTCGCTGCGTTAATACGACGACTTGCCAGACAATAACAGCGCATTATGCGTAGCGTCTGGTTTAGCGCAGGTGATTTGAGCTGCTTTTTTTCTGTTCACAGAGGGATAAATCGACAACGGCGGTAAGTAAAACGTTTATAGCGGAGAAAGGCAATACAGGATCGGAAAACCAGAGGCTTATTTCGCAATTTAAACCAATATCAGAGGATCACATCAATATTCGCAGAAAGCGCATCAGATGATGTGCTTTAAAAATAAACAGGCGATGGGAAATATCAGCATACATGCGGGTTTTTGTGCACAAGTGGCGCATGTATTGCGCCACGTTGCACAGATTCAGCGCTTACCACACCTGGCTGGCGACATCCACTACCAGACGAATCTTCTGCCACTGTTGCTCTTCGGTCAGGCTGTTGCCCTCTTCCGTTGAGGCAAATCCACACTGCGGGCTGAGGCAAATCTGGTCGAGGCTGATGTACTGTGTCGCTTCCTGTAAACGCGCTTTTACCTGCGCGGCGTCTTCCAGTTCACCGACCTTGGTGGTAATCAAACCCAGCACCGCCTTCTGGTGGCCAGGCTTGATGAAACGCAGCGGTTCGAAGCCGCCAGAACGGTGATTGTCATATTCAAGGAAAAACGCATCCACATTCACAGAGCCGAACAGGATTTCAGCCACCGGCTCGTAGCCCCCTTCAGAAATCCAGGTCGAGCGGAAATTGCCACGGCACACATGCAGACCGACGGTCAGGTCGGCCGGTTTGCCTTCTAACGCCTTGTTCAGTACACGTGCATAGGTGCGAGCCAACTGCTCGGGATCGTCGCCGCGCTCACGGATCTCACGCTTTTGCTCCTCTGAACAGAGATAGGCCCAGACGGTATCGTCCAGTTGTAAATAGCGACAGCCTGCATCGTAAAAGGCTTTAATCGCCTCTTTGTAGGTCTGCGCCAGATCGTCAAAGTACACATCCAGATCGGGGTAAACCTTTGCGTCGATCACTTTACGTCCGCCGCGGAAATGCAGCACGCTTGGGCTGGGGATGGTCATTTTTGCCACCGCATCCCCCGCTACGCTCTGCAGGAAGCGGAAATGCGCCAGCATTGGATGCCCATCAAAACCCAGCTTGCCGGTAATTTTTACGCCGTGCGCTTTGGTCTGAACGCCGTTGAACTGAATGCCCTGATCCGCTTCATAATGTTCAACACCTTTCAGGCCGTAGAAAAAGTCAAAGTGCCACCAGCCACGACGAAATTCCCCGTCGGTAACAACCTGAAGGCCATTTTCACGCTGCTTCGCCACCACGTCACGAATCGCTTCATTTTCAACATCACGCAGTTCGTCAGCGCTGATCTCGCCCGCATGAAATTTTTCACGAGCCTGCTTAATGGCGACGGGACGAAGGAAGCTGCCAACGGTATCGGCACGAAACGGGGCGGTTTGTCTTTGCATAATGACTCCTGATCACCCGCCAGATCAGTAGATAATTTCGGGCGGGAATAGTTACACAATGTAATTTTAGCCTTCCAGATGGCTAAACGTCTGAATGCAGATTGTCATGTGACCTGCTTCTGCGCAAACGAAAAAAATTCACTGGGGATGAAAAAGATTCATGTTGCGGCGAGAAGAGTGGATTTTGCGGTCGTCCTTTTACGCATCAGCATTATTACCCGGCGCAACTGACGCTGTGGAATCTGTGGATGCTATGGACGCTGAACAGCATAGCCAGGATGTAGCCCGCGCACAGGGTACGCGGCTAAAACGTAGAATGTTCTTTATCAAGGATGCCTGGTGATCCTTGGGTTCTGCACAGTCAGGAAAGCCTACTGGAGAGCCTTACGCGCCCCGGCCATTTGCGTCTCAGACAGCGGCAGATAACCCGCTTCACTCACGCGCTGCTGGCCCGCTTTAGACAGCACCTGTTGTAAAAAAGCGGCTAACAGCGGCGGCAAGGGCTTACCGGGGGCTTTATTCACATACAGATAGAGCGGGCGCGCCCAGGGATAGCGACCACTGCGGATAGAATCCGGATCGGGAGCAACCGCTTCACCGCTTTTTGTCATCACCGGCAGCAGTTTTACTCCGCTCAGGTGAAAACCAAAACTGGCATAGCCAATGCTGCGCAGATCGCCGGCGACGGCCTGAACCACCGCCGCCGATCCGGGAAATTCCGCCACGTCGTTGCGAAAATCGCCCTGGCACAGTGCCTGCTGCTTGAAGAATCCCCATGTTCCGGAGGCCGAGTTGCGGCCATAACGCTGGATAGCACGCTGCTGCCACTCTGGCTGATGCAGGCCCAGATCGCCCCAGCGCTCAGGCACCTGCTGCGCGCCACAGAGACGGGTGACAGAGAACAGGGCATCAAGCTGGCGGGGATCGACAGACTGCAGCGGATTGCGCTGATTCACCACCACCACCAGCGCGTCCATCGCAACCGGTACTGCCAGCGGAGGATAACCATATCGCGCCTCAAATGCCTGGCGCTCATCCGCCTGCATGGGCCGGCTCATGGCCCCAATCTGGACGCTACCGGCGGTGAGCGCGGTGGGCGCGGTTGACGAGCCCGATGCCTGGACCTGGACGTTTACGCCGGGCGACTGACGGCTAAAGTCATCGCCCCATAAGGTCATCAGGTAGCCGAGCGTGTCCGAGCCTGCGCTGCTCAGATTGCCTGAAAGCATAACAGGCTGCGCCTGCACCACGGCAGGCAACAGAGAGAAGAGCAGCAAAAAAAGCGCGCGCATTGTTCCGATCCGTCAGCAGTTAATGGACGGCATTCTCCTGCATCCCGTTAGTAACAATCAACCGTGGTGCCAGGGTAAACGTAAAACAGGTTTCCTGATGCGGGATGCTGGTGATCTCCAGCCGCGCATTATGATGGCTCAGTGCATGCTTCACGATGGCCAGCCCAAGCCCGCTGCCGCCGGTGGCGCGTGAACGCGCTTTGTCCACGCGGTAAAAACGTTCTGTCAGACGTGGGATATGCTCAGAAGCAATGCCGGGGCCGTTATCGCACACCTTGAATACCGCGCCCTGCTTGCTGCGTAGCCAGCTGATATCGATGCGCGTGCCCTCTGGCGTATGGTTAACCGCGTTGTAAACGAGGTTGGAAATGGCACTGCGTAATTGCTCATCATTGCCAAACACTTTCAGATGGGGATCGGTATGAAAATGGATAGCGTGACGTCCGCCGCTCAGGGTTTCAGCCTCATGCTGCAGCAGTTTTAGCATGACGGGCACATCAACCTTTTCTTTCATGTTGATGACCGGGGCAGCCTCAATACGCGACAGCGTCAGGAGCTGTTTGACCAGGCTATCCATCCGTCGGGTTTGCTCCGACATCGTCTGCAACGCTTTGTCCCGTGAGCGCTGATTCATTACAGAGTCGTTCATCATTTCCAGATAGCCCTGAAGCACCGTTAAAGGCGTGCGCAGTTCGTGGCTGACGTTGGCGAAGAAGTTACGCCGTGCTCCCTCAAGCTGATGCATCTGAGTAACATCGCGCGCCACCATTAACCACTGGCCTTCGCTGTAAGGCATGACACGGAATTCCATATGGTGCTGGTTATTCAGCACCAGCGTCAGTGGCTTATCGAAATCCCGCTGGCGAAGGTAGCGTGAAAACTCAGGATAACGCAGCAGGTTAAGGATATTTTGCCCGTTATCCTCTGGCCAGCGCAGCCCCAGGTGTTGCTGTGCCAGGCCGTTGCACCAGAAAATAGTGCCCTCTTCCGTGGTCAGGATTACGGCGTCAGGCAGCGACTCCGCGCCGCTACGAAAGCGCTTAATCAGATTACCTAACTCGCGCCGCCGCCGCCGGTTGCGCAGTTGCATTTGATACAACCCGTAAAACAGCGGCTCCCAGCTAGCCTGGCCTGAAGGCGGCGTCATCGTGCGATCGAGCCATAGCCAGTGAGAAAGGCGCATCAGGTTGTAAAAATGCCACAATAACATGCCGACGACGCTAAGTAACAAGAGCCACGGCAAATAGCCAAACAGCAGGCCAAGCACCAGCGCAGGCAGACACGCCAGCACCAGTTCGGACAATAATCTCTTCCAGGAGAGGCGTTCCAGCACGGTTAAAGCTCCGTTTAAAAGCGGGCAGAGAAACGATAGCCTGTTCCGCGTACGGTTTGTACCATGCGATCGTGGCCGGTCAGTTCCAGCGCCTTACGTAAACGACGAATATGAACGTCAACGGTGCGATCTTCAACATAGACGTTGGTGCCCCAGACGTGATTGAGTAGCTGCTCACGGCTGTAAACACGCTCAGGATGGGTCATAAAGAAATGCAGCAGCTTGTATTCTGTCGGCCCCATTTCCAGCGGTGTGGTTTCTGACATCACGCGGTGCGATGACGGGTCCAGGCTCAGGCCCTGCATTTCAATCACGTCTTCAACCGCCATCGGCGAAATACGACGCATAACCGCTTTGATGCGTGCCATCAGCTCTTTAGGCGAAAAGGGTTTAGTGATGTAATCATCCGCCCCGACTTCCAGCCCACGAACCCGATCTTCTTCCTCGCCGCGCGCGGTCAGCATCATAACCGGAATATCGCGCGTCATGGCTTCACGCTTAAGATGTTTAATAAATTGTATGCCGCTACCGCCGGGTAACATCCAGTCCAGCAGGATCAGATCAGGCCAGGGTTCAATCAGCTTGCTGACAGCACTGTCATAATCTTCGGCCTCAATCGGCTGATAATCGTTTTGTTCCAGAACAAAACATAACATCTCACGGATTGGAGCTTCATCTTCCACAACTAAAATGCGCTTAGCCATTATTACTCCTGCAGGTAGGACGGCTTTCACTGATATTTGCGGCGTCATTATGCGTCAGTTTTGTGACAGTTTTATGAAAAAGTTAGCCATAAAAGTCGGCTTGCAACAACCATTTATGACAACATGACGACATGTTTTGTGGCTTTAGTGATAGAGCCAGTATAATTGCCGGGCAAATTGTTATGGCAGGGAGTGTTATGCGCATTATCCACACCGCGGACTGGCACCTGGGGCAGTTCTTTTATAACAAGAGCCGTGGCGCTGAACACCAGGCCTTTCTTGACTGGCTGTTAATCCAGATTGAGCAGCACCAGGTTGATGCCCTGATTGTGGCGGGCGACTTATTCGATACCGGTACGCCGCCCAGTTATGCGCGTGAAATGTTTAACCGCTTCGTGGTGGCATTACAGCCCAGCGGCTGTCAGCTGGTGGTGCTGGCAGGTAATCATGACTCGGTGGCGACGTTAAACGAGTCGCGTGAACTGCTGGCCTGTCTGAATACGCGAGTGGTTGCCACGCCGCAAGAAAATGATGATGTGCTGATGTTGACCACCCGTCAGGGCGAACCCGGCGCGTTACTGTGCGCGATTCCTTACCTGCGTCCGCGCGACATCATGCGCAGCCAGGCCGGTCAGTCGGGGCGGGACAAACAGATCAGTCTACTGGAAGCGATTGCCGCGCATTATCAGCGCAGTTTTGCGGCGGCGCAGGCGTGGAACAAGCACCTGCCCATCATTGCAACCGGCCACCTTACGGCCCTTGGCGTCAGCAAAAGTGATTCGGTGCGTGATATCTACATCGGCACGCTGGACGCCTTCCCTGCCTCGGCATTTCCGCCAGCGGATTACATCGCCCTTGGGCATATTCATCGTGCTCAGCGTGTGGCTAACAGCGACCATATTCGCTACAGCGGTTCCCCTATTCCACTTAGCTTTGACGAGCTGGGCAGCGAAAAGAGTGTGTATCTGCTGACGTTCGGCTCCGCAGGCCTGGAGATCGATGCCCTGCCCATTCCGCTGTTCCAGCCGATGAAGAAGCTCAAAGGTTCACTGGCGCAAATCAGCCAGCAGCTAGCCGACTTTTCCCATCCGAGCGGCGAAAAACCGGTCTGGCTGGATATTGAAGTCACGACTCAGGAGTACTTAAGTGACCTGCAGCGCCAGGTGGAAGCCCTGACCGCAGAGTTACCGGTGGAAGTGCTGCTGTTACGGCGCAGTCGTGAACAGCGTCAGCACAGCCTGACGCAAACGGATAATGAAACCCTGAGCGAACTGAATGTTGAAGAGGTTTTTGCCCGGCGTCTGGCACTAAACGATGCGCTTGACGATGAGCAGATGGCCCAGGTGACAACGCTGTTCAGGCAGACGCTGGCCGACCTGGAGGAGAACCCATGAAGATCCTCACGCTGCGATTCAAAAACCTTAATGCGCTGAAAGGGGAATGGTTTATCGACTTTCGCACCGAGCCTTTCGCCAGCAATGGTCTGTTTGCCATTACCGGGGCGACGGGCGCGGGTAAAACCACCCTGCTGGATGCGATCTGTCTGGCGCTGTATCACCAGACGCCGCGACTGGGCGTGCTCTCTCAGGGGCACAATCCGCTGATGACGCGTGACTGCGCAGAATGCCTGGCTGAAGTCGAATTTGAAATTAAAGGTGAAGCCTGGCGTGCATTCTGGAGCCAGAACCGCGCACGGGGTACGGCAGACGGCAAACTGCAGGCACCGCGCGTCGAGCTGGCACGCTGTGCGGATAACCAGATTGTTGCAGACAAAGTGGGCGACAAACTCAAGCTCACCGAAACGCTCAGTGGTCTGGATTTTGCGCGCTTTACCCGCTCAATGATGCTGTCACAGGGCCAGTTCGCCGCGTTTCTCAATGCCAAAGCCAACGAGCGCGCGGAGTTGCTGGAAGAGCTGACCGGCACGGAGATTTACGGTCTGGTTTCTATGGCCGCGTTCGAGCGCCATAAAGAAGCGAAAAATGCGCTGGAGTTGCTGCGCAGCCGGGCGGGCGGCATGGCACTGCTTGATGAGGCGACCCGAACCGGGCTGCAACAGCAGCAAGCTGCACTGACGGAAGCCGAGCAGCAACTCAGCCGCCAGCTTGACACCGCTCAGCGCCAGCAGCACTGGCTGCAACTGGCACAGCAGCTAAGCGCGGACAGTGAGCAGGTGAATGCCGCCCGTCAGGCAGCAGAAACGGCAAGTCAGGCGGCAGAAGCCGATCGCCAGCGCCTGGCCCGAAGTGAACCGGCAGAAAAACTGCGCGGTGCGCTGCAGCAACGCGACAGCCTGCAGGCTGAACGTCATGAGGTGCAACAGCGTCAGCAGCAGGTCAATCAGCAGAGGCAGGCCACGGCCCATGAGCAGCAGCAGTTGCAGCAGCGCTATCAGGAAATGGAAACGGCCCGCGAGCAGGCGCGTCAGCAACAGCGACAACAGGAAACCCTGTTGACCGAACAGGTTATCCCGCTCGATCAGGCGCTTTCCGCCTTAGCTCAGCAAATCCAACAGTTGCAGCATGAAACGGGTCAGCAGCAGGCAGGCTGCGCGCAGCGCGAACAGGCGATGCAAGCCGAGCGACGCCAGGTGAGCGATCTGCAACAGGCGATGACCCAGCAGCAGGCTCTTCGGCAGCAGCTTGCAGAGCTGGCGGTGTGGGGCGAAAACCTGCCACTGTGGCAGGACCGCTTTGCTCAGCTGGCACGGTATGAAACCGAACAGGCGGCGTCAGCGCAACAGGTGCAGCAACAGCAACAGCAAATTCATCGGTGCCAACAGCAGATCGAACAGCTCGATCAGCAACTGGCTCCCCTGAATCAGGCCGGGCAGCAGGCTCAGCACGCATTATCTGAAGCTGAGCAAGCGCTAACTTCGCTACAGAAAGCCCATCCTCCCGAAGCAATACGTCAGGCGTTAAAGCAGTTAAATCAGCAGCGTGACGCACGTCAGACGCTGACGTTACTGGCTACCCAGTGGCAGCCGCTGCATCAACAGCGCGGTCAGTATGAAAAACGACGCCAGGATCTTGAAAAAGCCAGCCTGCAGGCTGAGGCAGAATTACTAACGCTGCGGGAAACATGGAAACGGGAGAAACAGCAGCTCACCGACGTGGAGAAAATTTGCCAGCTCGAAAGCCACATTGCCGACCTGGAGGAGCATCGGGCGCGGCTGGAGGCCGGACAACCCTGCCCTCTGTGCGGCTCCTGCGAACATCCTGCGGTTGAAACCTACCGTGCTCTGGAAGTCAGTGCCAACCAACAGCGAAAAGCTGACCTGCAAAAGCAGGTAGAGGCACTGAGTGAAACCGGTACGGCAAAAAAAGAGCAGATAAAACACCTGAAGGTGCAGCAGCAGTCTCTGCAGGACGAAATCGCCAGTTTAACGCAGCAACTTGATGGTTTAGCCCAGCGCTGGCAGGCCTTGAGCAGTGAGCTTGCGCTTACCTCCACGCTGAACGATGCCGAAGAACTCGCCAACTGGCAGCAGGCCCAGCGCCATCAGGAACAGGCATTAACTGCACAGGTCGAGACGCTGGAAAGCGCAGAACGGGCTTATCAGGAGGCAAAAGAGCGACATCTGCAGCAGCAGCAAGCGTTACAGAAGCATCAGCAAACGATCCAGTTGACCCAACAGCAGCTGGAGAATGAGCAACAGGCATTGCTACGCTTACAGCAGCACCAACAGCAGGCCCAGGCGAGTGCTCAGCAGCTTCAGGAAACGCTGAATCAGCAGTTCAAAGACTATCACCTGGCGTTGCCTGACAGTGCCCAGCGCGAAAGCTGGCTGGCGGAGCAGCAACAGCGCTGGCGGCGCTGGCAGGAAAGTGAGCGGTTGCTTGCTAACTTACAGCCTCAGTTGGCACGTGCGGAAAGCCAGGCAGAAGCCCTGCAACAACAGTTGCTGCTTGAGCAGCAACGCCTGACTCAGCTACAGCAGCAGCTCGCCTCACTGGATCAGCAGCACCAGGAAAAATGCCAGCAGCGCGCGGCGCTGTTTGGTGATCGCGAGGTTACCCAGGCCCGTCAGCAAATGCAGGAAAGTGTCGATGGTCACGAGATGCTGTTGACGCAGCAACGTGAGCGGCTGCAGCAGTCTCAGGCAGAGGTCAGCCGTCTTACCGGCCAACTGACGCTACTGGAAAGCCAGCTGCATACATTGAGCACACGGTTAACCGAGGCTGAGCAGCGCTTCAGTGCCGCACTGGCGGCGGCCGACTTCCCGGACGAGGCGAGCCTGCGGGCCGCACTGCTGGACGAGCAGGAAGCGCACCAACTGCGCCAGCGACTGCAGCAGATTGATCAGCATCTGCTCCATCAACAGTCACGTCTGGCAGAGTTGCAACAGCGGCTGGCTGCCCACCAGCAGGCGAAACCCGATAATATGCCCGACTCCGCCGATGCGCTGGCTGCACAGCTGGAAAACTTACGGCTGTCACTCAGGGATAACGCCAGTCAGCAGGGGCAGTTGCAGCAGCAGTTACAAAGCGATGCCAGCCTGCGGACGCAACAGCAAACCTTACTGGCGCAGATTGCTCAGGATGAAACCGAGCTGGCGCAGTGGGCCTTGCTTAACGAGTTGATTGGCTCGGCAACCGGCGATAAATTCCGACGCTTTGCGCAGGGATTAACGCTTGATCACCTGGTAGCCCTGGCTAATCGTCAGCTGGATCGCCTGCATGGACGCTATCTTTTACAGCGCCGTGCTATCGATGCGCTGGAACTGGACGTGGTGGATACCTGGCAGGCGGACAGCGCGCGGGATACGCGTACGCTGTCGGGTGGAGAAAGCTTTCTGGTGAGCCTGGCGCTGGCACTCGCGCTGTCCGATCTGGTTAGCCATAAAACGCGTATCGAATCGTTATTTCTTGATGAAGGCTTCGGGACACTGGATGCGGAAACGCTGGATACCGCGCTGGATGCACTGGATGCACTCAACGCCAGTGGAAAAACCATTGGCGTCATCAGCCATGTTGAGGCGATGAAAGAGCGTATTCCCGTGCAAATTAAAGTACGTAAAATGAATGGACTGGGTTACAGCAAGCTGGAATTGCCCGGTTTGTAAGAGGTAATGCATGTTGAGATGTACAGGATTTATTGCGGCCACAATGCTGCTGTTAGCAGGATGCAGTCATCATCCTGAGGCGAAAGAAGCGCGCTGCACGACCGATCTGTCTCAGGCACAGTGCCAGGACGTGAACCGTTATATTCATCAGATCAATGCGTTGGTCATGCGCAATTTTCACGATGCGCCAAAATATGCGGGCCAGCGCTGCCTGGTGACGGCACAGCGTCGCCCGGACGGACGCTATAACGTGATGCGCACGGAAGGAAACGAGTCGCTGTGTCTGAAAGCCTGGCAGAGCGTCAGCAGCGCACGCGATATGCCTTTACCCCCACAGGGCGCACCGCAGCAAATCGTGTTTGCTTTCGCCCCGACTCGCTAAGCCAGCAGAGAGTGACCCTGGGCATCCCACAGTCAGTTGCACAAGGTCACCGCTTGCCTGATGTGTTTACTCCGGCCACAGCCAGGCAGCCCCGCGCACGCCACTTGAATCCCCGTGCATCGCTTTCAGCACCGGGGTTTCACACTCACCGCCGAAAACCCATTTTTTCATCAGCGCTGGCACCGTCTGGTAAAGACGGTCCACGTTGCTCATGCCGCCGCCCAGCACGATCACGTCCGGATCAATCAGGTTAACAACCTGAGCCAGGGATTTTGCCAGCCGTATTTCATAGCGGCTCATCGCCAGTGCTGCCACAGGGTCCTGCTGTTCCAGCAGGGTAATAATCTCTGCGCCTTTGCGCGCCACACCGCTTAAACGCTGATAGTCGATGGCAAAACCGGTACCGGAAACAAAGGTTTCAATGCAACCCTGCTGTCCGCAATAGCAAGGCACTTCAGCGCGGTAACGCAGTTCATCTTCATCCATCCACGGCAGAGGATTATGGCCCCACTCGCCTGCATTGCCGTTGCCGCCAATGCGCGACGCGCCGTTTATCGCCACGCCCGCGCCCGATCCTGTCCCGATGATGACGCCAAACACCAGCGCCTGCCCTGCGCCTGCACCATCGACCGCTTCAGACACGGCCAGGCAATTCGCGTCATTGGCGATGCGGATGTCACGATTCAGCGCCTGCGCCAAATCTTTGTCCAGCGGCTGCCCGTTAAGCCAGGTGGAGTTGGCATTTTTCACCCGCTGCGTGTAAGGCGAGATCGTCCCCGGAATACCCAAGCCTACCGTCCCGGTTTGCCCGGTCTTTTCTTCGGCCAGACGCACCAAATCAGCGATAGCCTGTACGGTCGCCGGGTAGTCGTTGCGCGGCGTGGAAATTCGATGACGAAACAGCGCGTTCCCCTCGCTGGACAGCGCAATGACTTCCGTTTTGGTGCCGCCCAAATCAATGCCTATACGCACAGTTTATTCCTCATTATTCGTTAAGGTGTTTTCTACACTAAAAGGCGATTGCCTGAAAGGCAATGAAACCGCTCCGATGTTTCGCTATCATGCGCACACTTAGTGAGATTTGTGCGCCCGATCGCGCCACGGTAAGGAATCCCGATGTTGTGGTTTAAAAATATGATGGTTTATCGTCTGAATCGTGACATTCCTTTGTCCGCAGACGAAATGGAAAAACAGCTGGATGCGTTCACCTTCTCTCCCTGCGGCAGTCAGGACATGAGCAAGACCGGTTGGGTGTCCCCGATGGGCAATCGCAGCGATGCACTGACCCATGTGAACAACGGTCAAATTGTCATTTGCGCGCGCAAAGAAGAAAAAATCCTGCCTTCTCCGGTTGTGAAGCAGGCGCTGGAAGCCAAAATCGACAAGCTCGAAGCAGAACAGAGCCGCAAGCTGAAAAAGACGGAAAAAGATTCGCTAAAAGATGAAGTGCTGCACAGCCTGTTACCGCGCGCATTCAGTCGTTTTAGTCAGACGTATCTGTGGATCGACACCGTCAACAACCTGATCATGGTGGACTGCGCCAGTGCGAAAAAAGCGGAAGATACGCTGGCCCTGCTGCGTAAAAGCCTGGGATCGTTACCGGTTGTGCCCTTGACGCTGGAAAGCCCGATTGAACTTACCCTGACCGAATGGGTGCGTTCTGGTGATGTGCCTTCCGGTTTTGCCCTGATGGATGAAGCCGAGCTTAAGGCCATTCTGGAAGATGGTGGTGTGATTCGCTGCAAGAAACAGGATCTGGTGTGCGATGAAATTGCCAACCACATTGAAGCCGGCAAGCTGGTGACCAAACTGGCGCTCGACTGGCAGGAGCGTATTCAGTTCGTGTTATCCGACGACGGTTCAGTGAAACGCCTGAAGTTCAGCGATACCTTGCGTGACCAGAACGATGATATTGACCGGGAAGATTTTGCGCAGCGTTTTGATGCAGACTTTATCCTGATGACCAGCGAACTGGCCGCCCTGACCAGCAATCTGGTTGAAGCCTTAGGTGGCGAAGCCCAGCGTTAAAACAATCGGCCGCAGGAAACATGCGGCCGTTTTATTAGTCTTTCAGATAGCGGCAAAGATAAGCGCTTGGCTCGCCTATCTGCAGATGAAACTCGCTGTGACCCGGTACGTTAAACACCGACCCCGCCTCAAACCATGCCCACTGTGTTTCACCCGGCAGCAACACTTTCATCGAGCCGCTGACCACGGTCATCTCTTCCGGCTGGGCCGTTCCAAACGTGTATTCGCCTTCAGCCATGACACCAATGCTGGCACGACCGGTGCTCGCACTGTCAAAACCGATGGATTTAACTTTTCCGTCAAAATACTCACTAACATTGAGCATAATACTTCCTCACAGCACATTAAGGTGTCTGGCAGTGTAGAAGGGAACTTGCTGATCTGTCACGTGAAATAGTGAGTGATTGTGATCCTCACGCGGCGAAGGCTGGCAGAAGAAAAAAAGCAGGACCGATGGCATCCTTGCCAGAGCGACGGCTTACTCTTTTTCGACGTCTTCATAACGCGCTTTTGCGTCATGCGCTTCCTGCTCAGAGTCGTGCTCACTGATTAACGAGTCAGGCTTAGGATGATCGGCCCGCAGTTGCCAGGACATGACTTTTTTGCCTTCGGGGCCTTTTTCGACAGTCACAACGCGCGCTTCTCGGGGGTAAGGAGGTCTTGTCGGCATAATGTGTCCCTCTTGGCTGAATGACATTCCACACGACAGGCGACGCCTGTCATGGGTTAAGTATAGTCAAAACGGCGGAAATGGCGGCCAAAGGGGGATAAATCTGAGGGTTAGCTGGCACGCGCCAGGGATAACGACTGCAGTATCTGCTCAACAACGCGTTCTGGCGCTTGCATGGCATTCACCTCATGATGGGCGGCAGCCTGATACAGATGGGCGCGGGCGCGCAGCACTTCACTCATTTCTTCAGCGATTGGACGCCCGGTTAAAGTCGGTCGCTGAGCGGCTTCCGGCTGGCTTTCCAGACGCCGGGCCAGAATATCAGGCGGTGCACTTAACCAGATCACCTGACCGTGCTCACGCATATACCGCCGGTTACCTTCTGCCAGTACCATTCCGCCGCCCGTGGCGATAATGGTTGAGGGCGCAGTCACGGCTTTAAGCGAGTCGGTTTCACGTGCACGAAAGCTTTCCCATCCTTCCGCCGCCACAATTTCCGCCACGGTACGTTGGGTCGTGAATTGCAGGTGATGATCGGTATCACGAAACGCGTAACCCAGAGCCTGAGACAGGGCTTCACCAATGGTGGTTTTTCCGCATCCGCGCGCACCGATCAAAAAAATGGACAAAGACATCAGGGCAGTTCCTCCGCCGCGCAGCCCATCACAGCTGCTGGTTAGGCTCAATAATAGGACGCATCATAGCGGGAATTTATTTCGCGCTCTACTCATTGAGCGTATTTTACGCATGATTGCGCCCTGCTATCCGACAACACAATGAAATACAGGCAGTTACCCATGCACATTTTGTGCATCAGGCAAAAAAGTTTACGTCAGCAACATTTGCTTACCGCCACGAATTTACATTGCGGCTCATCGCCCCCATATACTGTTAACAGTCGCAACCGGAGAGTCATCATGCAACGCGAAGAACAACAACTGATTGAAAATCTGTTTAGCCGTTTGAAACAAGCTGAAAGCCAGACTGCGGCACGCGATGCTGCAGCCGAACAACTGATCAAACAACATCTGCAGGAGCAACCAGGTGCGCCCTACTATATGGCTCAGGCCATTTTGATTCAGGAAGCGGCACTTAAAAAACTGAATGAGCGGGTTCAGGCGCTGGAAAATCGTCTTGCTCAGCAACAGGCGCAACAGCAGCAGCAGCCCAAGAGCAGCGGTGGATTTTTATCCAGCCTGTTTGGCGGAGGCAGCCAGCAGCCCCAACCGGCTCAGCAGCAGCCTCAGTGGAACAGCGCGCCGCAGCAGCCACCTCAACCACAGCAGCCTTATGCCAGCGCACCTGCGCCACGCGGCAGCGGTTTCCTGGGTGGTGCACTGCAAACCGCAGTGGGCGTGGCAGGTGGCGTGGTCATGGCCGACATGCTGACCAGCATGTTCCATCAGTCGCAGCCGCAGGAAATCGTCAACATCATTAATGAGCAGCCGCCGCTGCCCCAGGTAGACGACAGCCTCAATACCTTTAACGGCGGCAACGATCAGTCGTTTCTCGATCAGGGCACCGGCGCCGATAATCAGTCATTCCTTGATCAAAGTAACGGCTGGAGTGATACCTATGCCGATAACGGCGACCTGAATGATTTTGGCGGCAATGATTACGACGATGACGACAGTTTCGTCTGATTCAGCGTTGCCGTTGTCTGAGCCAGCTGTCGAGTTCATTGGCAAACTGCTGGCGGTCCCGCGGGCTCATGGCGGCGGGACCGCCTGTCTGTACGCCGCTGGCACGCATGGTGTCCATAAAATCACGCATTGTCAGCCGCTCGCGTATGGTCGCGGGAGAGTAACGCTCACCGCGTGGATTGAGCGCCGCCGCGCCTTTTTCAATCACCTCTGCGGCCAACGGAATATCCGCCGTAATCACTAAATCCCCGACCTGCACACGTTTCACAATTTCATTGTCTGCAACATCAAACCCGGCCGGCACCTGTAGCGTACGCAGCCAGGGCGACGGCGGCACACGTAAAAACTGATTCGCGACAAACGTCACCATGGTTTGCGTTCTGTCCGCCGCCCGATACAGCACGTCTTTAATGACGTTGGGGCAGGCGTCCGCATCGACCCAGATAAACATGGTTGTTCCTTCTGCTGGAAAATAGCGACGATGGTAACCTGGTTTCCAAAAGGGGGTTAAGTAAAATTCCCCGCGCCCTCAGGGTTGAGATTATCTCTGCTTTGCCGCGTAAGCCAGGCTGCCAGCGCTTGCCCTGCCCACCAAAACACGCTGCATTTGCCGGGCCTGACTCGCGGAACCCCATGCTGTAGCCGCTTGAGAGCACCCCCGCGTGCGGGGCAGGATCGCGGCGATAGCGTTCGGCTTTCCTGCCCGCCCGCCGACGGGTGCCAGTGCCTGTCTGTGACCGCTAACTTGTTATTAATCCTGTCTGCAGTAAGCTACATCGTTGATAAAGGCGAAACAGTGACAGTTAAGGAGACGGTGATGCTGGACAAGACAATCGGATTTATTGGCGGTGGCAACATGGCAAAGGCCATCATTGGCGGGCTGATAAACAGCGGACAAATTACACCGTCGGCTATCTGGATTTACGATCGCAAACCAGACACCAATCAGCAAATGGCCGAGCAGTACGGTATTAATGCCGCGGAAAGTGCAGAGGCCCTGGCCCAGCATGTGGATATTCTGTTTGGCGCGGTTAAACCGAATGTCATCCTCAAAGTCCTGAAAGAACTGGCTAACAGCCTGAAGAAAGACGCATTGGTCGTTTCTATTGCCGCCGGCGTCACGCTGGATAATCTGGCCTCCGTGCTGGGCCACGATCGTAAAATCATTCGGGCGATGCCGAACACACCTTCTCTGGTGGGCGAAGGCATGACCTCAGTCACGCCCAACGTTCTGGTTGAACAGAACGAAACCGATGAAGTGGTCGCCATATTTGAAAGCTTTGGTCAGGCGGCGGTGGTCGATGAATACCTGATTCACTCGGTGGTGGGCGTCAGTGGTTCCGCCCCGGCTTACGTGTTTATGTTTATCGAAGCCATGGCCGATGCTGCCGTCGCGGGCGGTATGCCACGCGCGCAGGCTTACCGCTTTGCCGCCCAGGCCGTGAAAGGGTCCGCGCAGATGGTACTGGAAACGGGCAAACATCCCGCCGAGTTAAAAGATATGGTCTGTTCGCCCGGTGGCACCACGATTGAAGCGGTAAAAGTGCTGGAAGAAAAAGGCTTTCGTTCCGCCGTGATAGAAGCCATGCAACAGTGCATGGCGAAGTCGGACAAGCTGAGCCGCAGTTAAATCTGGCGCGTCTGGCAAACATGCCGTTTGCCAGACCGTCTCGCTGGCCTGCTATTCTGCAGAACGCTGGGCCTGATACAGCTCAAGTGCCTGTTTTATTGTCATCGGTTGCTGCATCTTTTCAACAAGCGCCGCCGTCAACGTGTACATTCCGCACGAGAAAACCGCCGCCAGCTTCCCCTCTTTGCCATAAAAAGCCATAAAGACCTTATCTTCCAGCGATCCCACCTGCTGGTAGTCGTCCCAGTCGGTAGCATGACCTAAATATTCATAGCGGGTACCGTAATGCGCGGTCCAGAAAAACGGAACGCGGTCATAGTGATGAACATTCCCCATCATGTTCATCGCCGCGGTCTGGCCCTGCTGCTCTGCTACGCGGAAATGCTCAATGCGAAGCGGCCCCTGCGCGGAGGGATAGGTCGCGATATCACCCGCCAGCCAGACGTTTTCTGCTACGCGCAGTTGCTCGTCGGTTTGCAGGCTACCGTCCTCCACTAACGGCAGATCGTGAATAAACGACGTGGCCGGTTTAACGCCGGTGGCGAACAGCACCACGTCGGCGGCAATCTGCTGACCGGATTTCAGCCGAACGCTGGTAACGTGGTTTTCACCCTGAAGCGACGCGGCTTCATCTTCCACAAACTTCACGCCATTCGCCTGATGCAATTCATAAAAATAACGACCGACCGCCTCACCAAACTGTTTTGCAAAGGGTAACGGATTGCGGGCGATAACGGTCACGTCGACATCACGGTTGCGCAGTGACGAGGCCAGTTCCATGCCAATAAAGCTGTTGCCGACAATGACAATCTGCTGGCTTTGATCGACCGCCTGTAGCAGTGCTGCCGTGTGCTGCTTGTTACGCAGAATATGCACGCCGGCTAAATCAGCGCCAGCCAGTTCAGGTTTCACAGGTTCTGCGCCCGTGGCGATTAATAATTTGTCGAACTGCAATGTATTGCCGTCGGCAAACACCAGGCGATGCTGTTGATTATCGACCCGCTCAACCCGCTTCTGAATACGCTCGACGTGATCCAGTACGTCACTGCCAAGCAGCGACGGTACATCGTCAATATCCATTTTTCCAGACGGCACAAATTTCGTCAGCGCCGTACGGTCGTAAGGGGCTTCCGGCTCACGCTCCACCAGCACCAGGCGACCTTTGAAACCATCGTGACGTAATCGCCACAGCGCCGCGCTCCCGGCCGCGCCTCCGCCCAGCACCACAAAGACCGGTTCTGTGGCACCGCTGCCCATGGGAGAAGCCGGTGACATCGCTTTGGGGTTAACCAGAACATTGTCATTTTCGATTCGCAGGGGATACTGTTTCAGGTCAGCCAATGCCAACGGCTCACACATTTTACCGCTGCTCAGTTCAAATGCCGCTTTATGCCAGGGGCAGATAAGCCTGTCGCCACAGATGGCACCCTGCTCAAGCGGCGCACCTGCGTGAGGGCATTTGGCCTGAAAAGCCTGGACGCTGTCACCCTCGCGGATCAGTAACAGCTCCGTTTCACCGAGCTTCTTTTTGACTGGCTGACGTTGCGGTAAATTCTTGAGAGCAACAACAAATTGATAGTTCACGACATGGCTCCTTTTCCGACCGTCACTGTTGAAAGCGCAGCGCATAATCACAGGCTACGCAATCCCTTATAAACAGTAAGTGTGGCAAAGGATCGCAGAGGCTTAGGTCCTGATGTCGATTTTTTTGGCTAACGGCCTGTTTAATCAGCCATTAAAAGTGTGACCGGCATGTAGGGCGGGGAACAGAATGAAGCGGCCACCGAAATGGCCGACATCGTATTAGCTTTTCTTGAGGCACTGACTCATGAAGGTTTTACGCGCATCGCCAGCCAGCTTTTTATCACCGGCCTGCAGGTTACAGGTTTTCATTTTTATCTGTTGTGGCGACATGTCAGCCACCTTGCTGTCTTTTTTCAGGCAATCGCTCATAAATTGCTTACGCACATCGTCTTTTAGCGCTTGCGAACTGGCATGTTGATTACACATGGCCATTTTTTGCTGCTGCGGCGTTTTATCGGCTGCACTGACATTGCTGCTCATCAGCATTCCCGCTAACACCATCATCATAAAACTGCCTTTCATTGTCTTTACTCCATTGTGATGAAGACACTATTCAGTCTGGCACGCGACAGGCAACGTCGATCACTTTTGCCCAGGAATAAGGCAGGGATCGCACTTTTACAGGTAGAAAAAGGGGATTCAGGCAGAGGGGCGCTTAAGTAAGCGACTGACATAATGTTTTAGCAAGGCACCATTTTGCTCATGGTTATCCACACCGGCATGAACCATGGCCGATTCAATGTTATTAACAATGGACTGATGCTGTTCAGGCGGCATCATGCGCAACATGGCGGTGATGACGATCTCCAGCGCTTCAATCTGCGCCACCTGCTCTTTAGACGCTTCTTCTTTTTCTGCCAGAGTAATCAGTAACTCAGCGATGAGATTTTTCATGCCGATGCCCCTTCAGCCAGGTGCAGAAAAAAATATCACCCGTCGGAATAAAAAAAAAGGAATTTTTCATTGGGTTTATCAGGCGGTTAAAATAATCAGCCGGCTGCGATGTTATGTTATTTCATTTATTGAATCGCGAAACCGCTTATCTACTCGAAACCCAAGGCATGACTATTTTATTTTGATGACACCGATATGAAAGATGCAATATTTCCGCTTCAACTATTAGGGTTCTTTTTACGCGAAAATATAATCGGAACGGTTTTCAGGAAACAGATACTACGTTCCCGCGAGGCCAGCATCCCTCAGTGCTATGGGGATGAGTCTTGCCCTCACTCGGCTCACGCCGTCAATGCACAGGGGATTGCGAAAAACACATTTTGCCGCCACGGCTTTACCTGACCTGAAGCGCGTCTCAACGCACGCGTTTGACGACCGATGATGTGCTTAAAAAAACTTATTATTCAAAGAAATAAAACCCTAAACGTTCTCATAATATGTCGTCATTATTCAAAAACCATTCATCACATTTGAAAAATATTGCAGGTTGTTACTGACAAGTCCTGATGACCGACCTATGTTTAAAAAACCGCCAGTTTCGTGCGGTACGTGGGCTGTTCTGACCCGCGTAAAGCTCCCGATAAAACTGCCACCGTTCTTTTTGGGAGCCACTAACTCAGTTGACTCTGCCTGCTGCGCATCTCTGCATCGGGCGGGCTGTCTGTTCGCGGAGAGGGAGAATGAGAGTGCAACCTAACAGCGCCAGCCGTGCTATCACCGATTACTTCAACAGCCCGGACTGGAATGTTCCGCCCGAGTCCGATCTGCTGGCCGTGATAATGCGGGAACTGATGGAAGCCGGTCAGCCAACCACCAATAAGGCCGTTATCGCGCGCGTCATCAATAAGCTGGAATTTGAAGGGGATGAGCAGCGACTGCAACGCTATCGCTCCCTGCTGGACCGGCTGATGGAAACGCGGCCACGTGAGTGAGCCGCATTCCGGTTACTTAACCCATCGGAGCTGATTGGCTTCGCTTACGCTGGCCCGACCACTGCTGCGCTGAAACAGGCAAAGCTCTCGTCCACGCCGGTTTTTCATCTGTTGCTGTGGATAATGCCCTTCGAGCAGTAACGCGCTATAGCCTACGCTGTCGTCATACTCAACCGCCTGCCCCAACACCTTTACCTTGCTTAAGGTGCTGGCATTGATGCACGCCTGGCGCATCACCTGCTGGCTTTGTTGCCATGCGTCAGGGCTGGACGCCAGCGCAAGCGGGCTGACCAGAAGTAAAACTGACAGTGAAATCCGCTGGAGAGGTACCATGCATTGCTCCTTCTTTCGGCCTGAACCAGAAAAAAATTCCCGCCTGAGCGGGAATAAACAAGACGAGCATTGCATATTGAAGTGACGAGGAAATCCTTACCCTGTTGGTTTAACGCTACCGATCACGGTTAGCGCGGCACGACAGGATACAGGCGCTATCTTCGCCTGACGCCATGACAACTCTATGACAATGCGTTGTTTATTTGACACTTACCCACAATAGACGCGGCTAATATTACCGTTTTTGTCTGCCATAAAGTTCAGGCGAGTGAAATTAAAGTCCATTGTTACCGCAGAATTCCACGGGATGGCGCGCACCTTCTGAGTGAAACGCTGATTATCGATGGCGGACAGCGGCTTACCGACGAAATGTTGATACTGGGACGCACCACAGCTGTCCGCTTGCGCGTCGGGCAGCCTGGCAGCCTGGTCGGGTTGCGTGGCCGACTGGCAGGCCGTAAGCAGTAAGAAACCGGTGGCCATCAGCGCTTTTCCATAGTGATTCACGTGTTTTCTCCTCATCGACGTGTAAAACCTGACATCGAAGAGTAACAAGCCTGACTGCAGGTATGAACCGTTAAAATCAAACTTACCGCACAATATTAAGCATTAAATGCTGGCTAATAACGCTATTTGTAGATGAATCACAGCTGCTGGCTGAAATCACGATAATAAGCCGCTGAGACAGTCGACAGATTATTCCTGCGGGAATAACAAAACCGCTCTTTTTTATCGGCGTTGCCGCGTCAATTACCCTGACGGCGATCCGTGTCCGGTAATCTGTCATCACGCCCGATTGACTGTGGGCCTTATTCTCAGGCCAGGCGAATAAGCGCCTGACGCCCGGTTGCAACACCGCAAGGCAATTAGTTAACAAACTGATATTATTCACTTAAAATTCGCACAAACCTGAAACGATCATAAACGAATAATATTGTGTCGTCCGTTCTCTCGACAGCGATCCGACGCGTTGCTACTATGCGCTTATCGTTGCTGGCTGGGTCGCCTATGAACACCAATTCCGACAGAGTGACGCTGACACTGTTTTATGTCGGCAGCTTTGTTGTCTATTACCTTGTTACCATGCTGATTACCTTGTTCCCTAATTACGGTATCCTGCGTAATGACGGTTTGCTGGTGCCCGTGCTCTGCCTGTTTGAGTTTGCAGTGATCTATCCGCTGTATCGTTTTTACTGCCAGCGTCGCACGGATATTCCCCTGGGGTTTTTACGCTCCGGCCAGACGTTACTGTTTATTGGCGCCCTGTTTATTTTAATGGCGGCACAAACGCAGTATTTACAGCCTGAAGGCTGGCTGGTGGCGCAATCACAACAGGGACGCAGCTCAATGCTTATCCTGTTACTGACCGCCGTGTTGCTGGCCCCCGTATTTGAAGAAGTGATGTTTCGCGGCTTTTTGTTGCAAGGCTTCCTGCTGTGGGCCCCCAACAGCCGTTTTGCCTGCATGCTACTCACTTCCCTGCTGTTTGCGTTGATGCATACTCAGTATGTCCACTGGGAAACGGTGGTGGCGCTGACGCTTTTCTCTTTGCTGCTCTGCTACGCGCGCCTGCGCAGCAATACGCTGGCCCTGCCGGTCTTCCTGCATACGTTGAACAACCTGATTGCCATCCTGCCCGCCTGGTATTTCGCCTGACAGGCTTCACTTTTTTATTACCTGTCCTGCAATAACCTGCGAAAAATCAGCTAGTATCGTTTTTTACCCACAGGGATGGATGGTCTGCAAGCCAATGATTACCATGCTGGATGTGGCCCGTAAGGCCGGAGTCTCTAAAGCCACCGTCTCACGCGTGCTGGCCGGAAATCGTTACGTCAGTAAGAGTACGCAACAGAAGGTCTTTCAGGCCATCGCCGAAACCGGTTATCGCCCAAATCTGCTGGCGCGAAGCCTGGCGACCCAAAAATCCCAGAATATTGGCCTCATTGTTACCCATTCACTCTTTAATGGTCCCTACTTCAGCGAACTGCTGTTTCAGGCGGCCACGCTGACCAATAACTATGGTCGGCAGTTAATTCTGGCTGATGGCAAAACCTGCGCTGATGATGAGCGGGCCGCGATTGAGTTTTTGCTCGACCTGCGCTGTGACGCTATCATCATCTATCCCCGCTTTCTGGATACCGAGGCGCTGGATGCCATTATTGAACAGCATGATATTCCCATCATGGTGGTGAACCGCCAGCTTAAGCGCCATCCTGCCCACTGCGTTTGGGCCACGCATCAGCAGAATACGTTTGACGCCACGCGTTATCTGATTGAACGCGGCCACCGCGAGATTGCCTTTATTCGTGGACTGGCCGGTTCGCCGACCGCTGACGCGCGTCTGGCGGGCTATCAGCAGGCGCTGGTCGCGCATGGCATCGCAGATAAAGCACTCATCGTGCAGGGCGCCTGGACGCCCGCCAGTGGGATGGCGGCGGCAAAACAGCTGCTGGATTCGGGAGTGACCTTTAGCGCGCTGATGGCCAGTAACGATGATATGGCGATTGGTGCCGCGCTGGCTCTCAATGCGGCGGGAAAACGGCTGCCAGAAGATGTCTCACTGCTGGGCTTTGATGATATTCGCATGGCTGAATTTTTCCTGCCGCCGCTCACCACGGTGCATGTGCCGGTCGCGGAGATGATTCAGCACACGCTGGCGCAGCTGGTTGCCATGCTGGAAGGTGAAGCGGTCACGGCCCTGCCGCCATTTAGCGGCCACCTGATCGCGCGCGCATCGGTGACGGACGGCCCTTATAAGCAGTAAGACGCGGCCTCCCTGCCGCGCGACCTCAGTAGTCCACTGACGCGTTCAGCGTGGCTCCGTTACTGCGAATCAGCTTTTGGTACCAGAAGAAGCTTTTTTTGCGGTAGCGCGCCAGATCCTTGAGATCTTTCTCATCGCGGTTCACATAAATAAAACCGTAACGCTTGCTGATGCCCTGATGGGTACTCACCAGATCAATTGCCGACCACGGGCAATAACCGAACAGCTCGACGCCATCGGCAATCGCCAGCTGCAACTGAGCGATATGCTCACGCAAATAGTCGATACGGTAATCATCATGCACTTTATTCTCTGCATCCAGGGTGTCAAAAGCCCCTAAACCATTTTCGGTCACGATGAGCGGTAAGGCATAACGCGCATAAATCTGTCGTGCGGTTATGCGGAAGCCGACAGGATCGATATACCAGCCAAACTGGTTTTGTTTCAGATGCGGATTATCGCAACCGACATACACAGACCGGTCAATTCCGGCCATTTGTTGATCGGCATGCGGCCTGCTGTCGGGCGTATTATGCTCTCCTTCTGCGCCTACCGTGGCGGAAGCATAATAGTTAAAAGCGATAAAATCAGGCTTACCGGCGGCGATGATGGCCATATCCTCCGCCTCGATGGTGGGTAGCCAACCTCGCTGCTTCAGAAAAGCCCATACCACGTGGTTGTAGCGCCCGTGAACGGCCAAATCGAGGTAGAGCCAGTTACGGATTGCCGAGAAATTATCAGCTGCCAGCACATCCTCTGGGCGGGAACTCGCGGCATATACGCAAGAGATATTGGGTGCCGGGCCAATTTTCGCCTCCGGCAGCCGTTCATGGCAGGCAATCATCGCCTTGGCCTGCGCCAGCATCATGTGATGGTTTTGCTGGTACAGGGTTTTCTGCGGATCGGCGGTGCCCGGCGGCAAGGTGCCAATCACGTCCCCTTTCAGGATCATCATGTTCTGTTCATTGATGGTCAGCCAGTAGTTGACCTGGCTGCCATAGCGCTCAAAACAGGTGATGGCAAAACGCTCAAAAGCCGCCACCGTACGGCGAGAAGACCAGCCACCGGCATGCTGCAGCGCCCAGGGCAGATCGAAGTGATAAAGCGTCACCAGTGGCGTGATGCCCTGTCGGCAGATCTCATCAATCAACTGCTGATAAAAGGCCACGCCCGCCTCATTTACCGGGCCATCGCCGTCGGGATAAAGGCGGCTCCAGGCGATGGAAAAACGGTAAGTTTTCAGGCCCATCTCCGCCAGCAAGGCGATGTCTTCTTTGAAACGGTGATAGTGGTCGCTGCAAACGGTAAAGTCCGTGATGTCCTGATGGAACGTTGCTTTGTCGATAACAGATGGCCCTTTGCCATCGCTATTCCATCCACCCTCAACCTGATAAGCCGAGGTCGACGCGCCCCAGAGAAAGCCTTCTGGAAACGCGGTCACTGTCGAATGTTGCATAACACCTCCTTTTTAGCGTGCGGCTAACTCCCGGCGCAGTTGAATAATTTCTTCCGCCAGCTCGCGGCAGAGCATCGCGTTCATCAGATGATCCTGGGCATGTACCATAATCAGGTTGACCGGGATCTTTCCGCTGCCCTCATCGGCCCCGATAAGCTGGGTCTGCGTCTGGTGCGCTGCCTTTGCCGCCGCAGTCGCGGCGCTGAGCAGGCTGTCTGCCTGCTCCCAGTTTTGCAGGCGGGCCGCGCGCAAGGCTTCCATTGAGCAGGATCGTGCTTCGCCCGCCTGGATAATCAGTTCGATGACCGTGCTTTCATCAATTTCCATGCATTACTCCTTTACCGGTTGCGCTGCGGCCAGTTCCTGCTGCAGCAATTGACGCTCGTACATTTTGAAAAACGGGTAGTAAATCAATGTGGCAATCGTCACCAGCAGGGCAATCAACACGATGACGCGCCAGTCCCAGCCGGTTGACCAGGCTGCCCCAATCGGTGCTGGCGTCGTCCAGGGTGCCAGCGAGATCACGTGATTGATCAGATTGGTTTTCGTGGCGGTCCAGGCAATGACGGCATTGACTAGCGGGGCAAGAACGAAGGGAATAAACAGAATGGGGTTCATCACCACGGGCGAGCCAAAAATAACCGGTTCGTTGATATTGAACATGCTGGGCACAATGCTGAGCTTACCAATTGAGCGCAGATGGGCAGACTGACTCCGCAAATAGAGCAGCACCAGCCCCATCGTGGAACCGGAGCCACCAATCACGATAAAAAATTGCCAAAAGGGTTCGATAAACACATGGCTGACAGGCTCGCCTGCGTTCAGCGCCTGCTGATTCAACCCAAGGTTGGTCAACCAGAATGCCTGTAAAATGCCGCCGACAATCACGGCGCCGTGAATACCGGCGAACCACAGCAGATGACACAGCAGCACCGCGATCAATACGGCAGGCAGAGAATCTGAGGCAGAAATAATCGGGGAAAAGATCGCCATAATGGCCTGCGGCAGCAGCATACCAAACTGTGCCTGTACCCACAGGCTGAGCGGAAACAGGGTAATAAAAATGGTGATAATCGGGATCAGCAGATCAAACGACTGACGGATTTTCGGCGGTACCTGTTCGGGTAATTTGAAGCCGATATTGTGTTTCTGCAGAAAATGCATCAGCTCCGTAGCAAATAACGCCACCAGAATGGCGGTAAAAATCCCCTCACCGCCCAGCGAACCTACCGGCAGCGTTTTGCCCGTTTGCGGCGCAGCCACGACCAGAAACGCCATCAGCGACAGGCTGGCGGCCATAAAGCCGTTCATTTTGTAGCTGTTCGCCAGGTTGTAGGCGATAGCACTGGCAATATAGAGCGCCATAATGCCCATCGTCATGTTGTAAGGCATCATGATTTGTTCTTCATGCGCCTTCACCATGCCGAGCCACCACTGTGCGAACGCCCAGCTACTGTCTGCCGAAAAAGGCGGATGGGCAAACAACAGCATAAATGAACCGACAATCAGGAACGGCATTGAGGCAATAAAACCATCACGGATGGCGATGACATGGCGCTGGCTGGAGAGGCGGCCAGCCAGCGGACTAATACGATTTTCGATGACACCGAATAAAGATTCGCTCAAGCGACTCATCCCGTCACTCCTTGCTCAGGCAAAAGAGAATAACCCTGCATAAAGTGAATGCAGGTTTGCGCTATATTTTTCAGTTCTTTAGCGATCAGCCAGGAATAAGCTTTAGCGCGGCACTTAATATCTTTTCGCCATTCATCATTCCGTAATCCATGCTGTTAATCACCGCGACGGATTTACTGTACTGCTGAGCAATCGGCTCGAAATCGGCCAGCTTGTATTTAATTTGCGGCCCCAACAGGCAGCAGTCATAGTCGGCAATTGCCTCGCTAAACTCTTCAATTCCTACTGCTTTTATCTCTACATCCATTCCCTGCTCTTTCGCAGCTTTTTCCATTTTTTGCACCACCATACTGGTGGACATTCCGGCGGCACAGCACAGTAAAATTTTGGGCATGGTTCATTCCTCCGTGTGATGAATAATTAACGAATACACAGGGGAAAGATTTTCTGCAACCGGTTTCAGATTTGCATGTCAGAAGTGTGAGAAATATCAAAACGCGTTGCCTTAAGGGATTACCGCCAAACTAGTCAACGGGTATGAAAATTTGCCGATTTTAAAATTCGTTATGGCAGGAATGGAAAGTCGCCCTTGTAGCTGGTCAGAAATGCAGCGCGAACGCTGCGTTGCCCATTGCAGCGATGGGTAAGATTTCACTGCTGTACGCGTCCGGAAGGCGTATAATCGCTCAGAGCAATCCGATACCGCCCAGCGTGATGATTGTCCCTTCCGGCAATTAGCTATACTGGTTTTATAAAAAGGAACATTCACCCCTCTCGTGACGTGCGCGACGGGAGAAGGAGTCGGTTATGTTAATTGGTTTTGTATTGTTGGTAAGCGCCTGTGGACATGATGCCTGTGAAGCGTTGCCGGTATCAGAGCGCATTTATCCAACGAAAACCGCCTGCGAAGTGATGGCAAACCGCATCCACAAGGTCCGTCCTAACGTGGTACTGATGTGTGGTGAAGTGCATCGTTCAGATAACTGAACAGGTCAAGGACACAAAAATGCACATACAACATTGCAAGCTTGCAGGTTAGCGTTCAAAATATAAGCTGTTTTACACCAACATAGTTGTGAATCCCATGAAAACTACTCGTCCCCGCCGTCCAACTGGGCGTTGGGTTTATTACATTTTGTATGAAGGCATTATCTGGCCCTGCCCGGTACGCTGGGAATGGGAAGGCGCTTATGGCGGCTGGCTCCCGTTCTACTATTCACCTACCTTTGAATTTCTGGCGGGCGATCCCGGTAAGGCTTATCGGATTGCACGCAGCGACGTGCGGGCCAGGCGCGCAGAAGAGATTTACGCCTGACGTTTAAGACGCGTTCCAGGGTAACCAGGAAGCGGTAACCAGCAAACAGAGTAACGCCCGCAGTAACACCACCATCAGCAGTACGCCAGGCTTATGGCGAGAAAGCCACGACCTCATGCTCATATCATCGCCGCCTGACGGATTAGCACGCGTGCGCCACAGATTTCCAGCAAGACCCGCCGCCTTTTCCGTGTGTGTTTGCCGAAACGCGTTTGTCATCTCCGCGTCCTTCTGCACAACGCAAAGATGCGCCCGAAGGCGCATCTGGGTACGGCAAGATTCGCGTCAGCATCACGAAAAAGTGATACCGGTCCGCAATCAGTTGTTCAGGGTGTAATCCAGTGTGATTTCAGCATTCAACACCTGAGAAACCGGGCAGCCCGCTTTGGCTTTGTTGATGATCTCATCAAAGGTATCATTATCAATACCTGGCAGAGAAACGGTGCTGGTTAAGGCGATTTTGGTGATCGCAAAGCCTTCACCTTTTTTATCCAGCGATACATCTGCGCTGGTATCAATGCTTTCCGCTTTATGACCGGCATTGCCCAACATTAGCGACAGTGCCATAGAGAAACAGGCCGCATGTGCCGCACCAATCAGCTCTTCCGGGTTAGTGCCTTTTTGCCCTTCAAAACGGGTATTAAAGCCGTAGGGCTGCTGGTTCAGTACACCACTTTCGGTGCTGACTGTGCCTTTGCCTTTGATGTCGCCTTCCCAATGCGCCGAACCTTTCTTATGAATGGTCATGTCATTCCTCCTGTTGGTAAAGAAGGTAAGTATAGACAACACCTGTGATTTCGCCGCAGGCAACTATGCCGGGCGCAGGTTTGCTTCCTGCAAGAGGGCATTTGCCTGCACCAGCGAATCCTGTGTGATATCGGCAATGCGCTTCGCGCCGGTTAAGGTCATCGCGACTTTCATCTCCTTTTCAATCAGCGTCAGTAAATGCTCAACGCCGCGCTGTCCATGTGTTGCCAGCGCATAGATAAAGGCGCGTCCCAGCAGGACGCTGTCTGCGCCCAGCGCAATCATACGCACCACATCCAGTCCGTTACGAATGCCGCTATCAGCAAGGATCGTGATATCGCCTTTGACCGCATCCGCAATCGCAGGTAAGGCACGGGCCGAGGACAGGACGCCGTCCAGCTGGCGACCGCCATGGTTAGAAACCACGATACCGTCAGCACCAAAGCGCACCGCGTCACGGGCATCCTCAGGGTCCAGAATGCCTTTGATCACCATCGGGCCATCCCAGAAATCGCGAATCCACTCCAGATCCTTCCAGGAAATGGAAGGATCAAAATTATTGGCCAGCCAGCCGATATAGTCTTCCAGCCCGGTAGGCTTGCCGAGATAGGTTGAGATATTCCCCAGATCGTGCGGCCTTCCCTGTAACCCCACATCCAGCGCCCATCTGGGATGCGTGATGGCCTGCCAGTAGCGCCGCAGCGCCGCATTTTCCCCGCTCATGCCTGAATGCGCATCGCGATAACGCGCGCCCGGCGTAGGCATATCCACAGTAAACACCAGCGTAGAGCAGCCCGCCGCTTTGGCGCGCTCCAGCGCATTACGCATAAAGCCACGATCGCGCAGAACATAGAGCTGGAACCACATGGGGCGGTTAATCTGCGGCGCAACTTCCTCAATGGGGCACACGGAGACGGTGGACAGCGTAAAGGGAATGCCTTTCCCTGCCGCCGCGCGGGCGGCCTGCACTTCGCCTCGTCGTGCATACATGCCACACAGCCCTACTGGTGCCAGCGCCACTGGCATCGACAGCGTTTCATTAAACAGGGTGGTTTCCAGACTGAGTTCAGACATATTACGTAAGATGCGCTGGCGCAGCGCCACGTCCGAGAGATCGGTCACGTTGCGGCGTAGCGTGTGCTCCGCATAAGCCCCGCCATCCAGATAGTGAAACAGGAAAGGCGGCAAAATGCGTTGCGCGGCGGCGCGGTAGTCACTGGCAGCAGAAATAATCATCAGCGTGTCTCCTTGTGATTGTGCAGGTCATGGCCAGGTAAACGTGTAATACGTGCCTGTCTGGCTTCATCTTCATCTCGCGTTTTCATTGTGGTATGCACAAAACCAAGATGATCCATCGCCGCTAAGCGCGCGGCCTCGGCATCGCCGAGTAAAATGGCGTCAAGCATGGCACGGTGTTGATCTGTCAGCTGGTCAAAAATGATCGGGCTGGTGTACATCAGCCTGCGGCTGTGCAGCATCGACGACTGGAGCAAATCAAAAAAACCGCGCATGGTTTGTAACAGCACCACGTTATGTGAGGCTTCCGCGATAGCGAGGTGAAACCGCAGGTCGGCCTGACCGGCCAGATGGGGATCGTCGCTCTCTTTTAACGCCAGCGTGGCGTCAAACGCGTACCTTAGGCGTTCTTTATCGGACTCAGTCGCCCGCAGTGCGGCATGCCATGCGGTGCTGGCTTCAATGGCGTAACGCGCTTCCAGAATGTCGTAGCGGTAATCCGGATCGTTGGCCAGCAGCTGACGAATCGGTTCCACAATGCGCTGTTCAGACCAGGGTTCCTGAGGTTGACGCAGCCAGGTGCCGTCGCCGCGTCGGCTCGTCAATATCCCGCTGCTGATAAGCTGCTGAATGGCTTCGCGCAGCGATGAGCGGGAGACGCCAAGCGCGGCGGCGAGCTGGCGCTCGGCAGGCAAACGCGTGCCGGGTTCAATCTGATGCTCGCGAATATACTGTTCGAGCCGAACCCGCAGCGGATCGGCGTGCGGCGATAAACTGGTTTTCATGGGATCATCCAGGGGAAAACGTAAGCCTGAAGCGTGGTAATGATGCCCACCAGGCAGGTAAATATCAGGCTGTGCTTGACGGTAAAGCGGAACAGATCGGACTCTTTGCCCACCAGACCAACAGCGGCACAGGCAATGGCTATCGACTGCGGCGAGATCATCTTGCCGGTCACGCCACCGGTGGTATTTGCCGCCACCAGCAGGATATCGGAAACGCCAATCTGCTGCGCGGTCGTCGCCTGTAAGGCGGCAAACAGCGCATTGGATGACGTATCCGAGCCAGTCAGAAACACGCCAAGCCATCCCAGGAAAGGCGAGAAAAAGGTAAACGCATGACCGGTATGCGCCAATGCCAGCGCCAGGGTGGCAGACAGGCCGGAGTAGTTAGAGATAAAGGCAAACGCCAGCACCATCCCGATCGAGTAGATGGGAAGCATAAGTTCTTTCAGGGTTTCTGCAAAGATTACTGCCGCAGCCTTGGGTTTCATCTTCAGAAAAACGATGGAGACGATGGCGGCGACCAGGATTGCCGTGCCGGTTGCCGACAGCAGGTCGAGTTTGAAAATCGCTGGCCAGTTGCTGGGTTGCGCGACCACCGGCGGCATCCGTGTTATCCCTCCGTCCAGCCCCGGCACGGGAAGGCTGAAAACCCAGTTTGCGAAGGCACCGCCTTTTGCAAACAGCGCTTTAAAGGGTGGAATGCTCCATAACGTGACGGTCGCGGTCAAAAAGAGGAACGGCATCCAGGCACGCACCACCTGCCCGGTAGTGTATTTTTGTCGGGTCAGCGGCTGATTGTCCTGCTGGCTTTCTGCTTCGCTGAAGCGAAAGATGCGGACCGGTTGCCAGACGCGTAAAAACAGCGTCAGCGACATTAAAGAGACCAGCGAGGAGATGATATCGGGCAGCTCTGGGCCAAGAAAATTCGAACTGAGGAACTGGGCAATCGCGAACGATCCCCCCGCCACCATCACGGCGGGCCAGGTCTCTTTCACGCCGCGCCAGCCATCCATGATTGCCATGATCCAGAACAGCACGATGATTGTAAGAAACGGAAGCTGTCGACCTGCCATCTGACCGATAGCGAAGCTGTCCAGCCCGGTCACCTGCCCGGCCACAATAATCGGGATTCCCATCGCGCCAAACGCCACTGGCGCGGTATTCACGATCAGACACAAGCCCGCGGCATAGAGCGGATTAAAACCCAGCCCCACCAGTAGCGCGGCCGTGATCGCCACCGGCGCGCCAAACCCTGCCGCACCTTCTAAAAAGGCGCCAAAGGAGAAGCCTACAATCAGCATTTGTAAGCGCTGATCGGGCGTGATCGATAAAATTGAGGCGCGGATAATGTCGAACTGGCCGGTCTTAACCGAGATCCTGTAGACAAAAACCGCCGCCACGATGATCCAGGCGATGGGCCACAGACCGTACATAAAGCCGTAAACCGCTGACGCCAACGCTTGCTGTAGCGGCATTTTATACAGCAACAGCGCCACAAGCAGCGCAAGAATGACCGTAATGGTCGCGGCCTGATAGCCTTTCATCTTTAGCTTGATTAACGCAAAGAAGAAAAACAAAACAGGAAGCAATGCAATCAGGCTGGAGAGCCAGATGTTGTTGAGCGGATCGTAATGTTGTTGCCAGACCTGCATGCCATTATCTCCATGGGATGATGAAAGCGATGCGCGATCGGCAAAGGCGGGTGGCGCATCTGTCACCTCTGACGCACCTATTGGTCCTACCAATCAGGCGATCAGGGCTTGCTCGTTACAGATACTTAACCCGCTGTTAACTCTAGGCAACAGTTGCGGCACTATTTTTAACGTTATGTGAGCCGCTGAAAACGTTTTGCCGGGTTGGTAGGACCAATTAGCGTTGCGGAAAGGCTTGTTGGTAGCTTCGGGGGTGAAAACGCAGATTCAGGCCAATCAGGATCACTGTTACGCTGCCCTGTAGCAGCCAGATGCTGGAAAAGTGGCCTGTCAGGTTATGCAGTTGTCCGGCAAGAAAAGGCATACTGCCCGCGATGATAAACCCCGCACCCTGCATAAATGCCACCAGACGCGCACCGGCCTGCGGATGCGCCAGGTGATCCAGCGCCAGCACCAGGGACAGAGGGAATGCGCCACCCAGGCCAATGCCCGCTATCCCTGCCCACAGCCAGGGATGGTAGAGCGGTGCCACCAGCAGACCGAGCATACCGCCAAGCTGTAATACCAGCGTCAGCAGGAGCAACGGTCGTCGATCCGCCCCCTTTACCAGCATGGGAAATACCAGGGCACCAGCAACCTGACAGGCAATCATCACGCCAAGCAGGCTGCCGCCCGCCTGGGCGCTCCAGCCCAGTTGATGATAAAAATCGGGCAACCAGGCGACACAAATAGCATAACCGCCGTTCACTAAACCAAAACTCAGCGCCAGCATCCATGCGCGCGTATTGCGCCAGACTGATGGCATGGCTGTCGATGTCTGCGGTGGCGGAGACGCCGCCGGAATCCACCACCAGAGCATAACGGCCAGCAGCGCAGGCGCAGACCAGCTGCTGAGCGCGCCGTGCCAGCCCAGATGCAGGCTGAGCCATGGCGTCAGCGCAGCGCCCAGTCCGCCGCCACCCATTAATGCCGCCGCCCATAGCCCGGTGATCATGGCACTGCGCTGCGCAAAGCGCTGGCGAATCAAACCCGGCATGGCCATTTGTACAATACCGATGCCGATACCACCGGGGACCGTGCTCCATACCAGCCACAGGCCTTGCGAGATAAAAAACCGGCTGGCCAGCGCCAGCACCAGCAACGCCAGCCCGCCACAGAGCAGCCCACGCAGTCGGATACGTTGCAGAAGCGGCGCGCTCACTAACGCGATGGCGCCCATCATCATCATCGGAATAGCTGGCAGGAGTGAGGCGGCGAGCGATGATAATCCAATGTTTTCACGCAGTTGATCCAATAGCGGACTGACGGAGGTCATCAGAGGACGCATGTTCAGTCCCGCCAGTATCAGAGCGGCAATAAGTAATAAGCGATCTTTTTTCATGGGCAATCCTGGAATTAAACATTGTCAGCCTGACAGCAGCCATTACTATTTGGAAATGAAATATCAGGATGACAGGCAGTGGAAAAATGAATCGCCAGCCCATGTTTACGCCTCAGCAATTGCTGAGCTTTGTCGCCGTATGCGAAACCGCCAGCTTTACGCGCGCCGCTGAACGGGTTCACCTGTCACAGTCGACCGTGAGCCAACAGGTACGGCGGCTGGAAGAGATGGTCGGCAAGCCTTTGCTGGCACGCTCGTCCCATCAGGTGCAGATCACTGAAGAAGGGGAAAAATTGCTGGGTTATGCTCGCCGGATTATTGCCCTGAACGGTGAAGCCCACGATGTGCTGAGCGATAAGTGGCGCGATGGCGTCCTGCGGCTGGGCGTACCGGAGGATTTCGCTGCACCCACCGCCGGGCTACTGGCGTTGTTCAGTCGCGAGCATCCCCACCTGCGGCTGGATGTGATGAGCGGGATGCAGGTAGAACTTCGTCGTGCCTGGCAACGGGAAGAGCTGGATATCATGCTGATCAAACAGCCCTACGGGGAACGTCCGCTGGCTTCCCGACCGGAGCCGTTACTGTGGCTGGACAGCGCTGCCCATCCCTGCTTCGAACAGTCCCCCATTCCCTTAGTGCTGTTTCCGCAACTGGGGCTGTATCGGGAGGAAATCTGCCAGACACTGGATTTTCTGGGCCGCAGTTGGCGAATTGGTTACAGCAGCGCCAGCCTGGTGGCGCTGTCCGCCGCCAGCGCGCAGGGCTTAGGGATAACGCTGTTACCGGCCAGTTGCCGCTTACCTTCGCATCGGGTGCTCGGCAGCCAACAGGGCTTGCCGGTAATCGATACCTTTGAGCTGGCGCTGTTTTGCCGTCAGCCAGAAGATGGCCTTCAGCGCCAGCTGGCCAACGCTCTGGCCGATTTCGCCGGCCTGAGCTGGCAGTGAGTTTTTAAATAGCAGGCAGTGAAAAACTCCTCAGCAGAGAAAGCTGCGGTTTGTCAGATTAAGCCTTCACTTATTTTCGCAGGAATCGCTGATGCAGACCGCCTCTTCCACCAGCCGCCGCCGCTTTCTCCGTCAGGGGGTTCGCCTGACCGCCGCCAGCAGTATGAGTATGATCATCGCCGGGATCGCGGCTTCCGGTGTTGCCGCCAACGCTAACGCAACGCCCGTCCTCTCACCTGGCGCGCTGCCCCAGAGCAACCACTATGTTTTAGGCAATGTATTGCTCGAAGAGGATTTCGCACGCGAAGGTAGCGAAATTGTTGCAACGAAAACAGCACGCTACGACATCACCCTTCGCGATGGCCACTTTCACCAGTTCAGCCCGGCCGGGCAAGGTACGCGTTCATTGCCGTTCTGGGATGCGCAGGGTGCCCTGCTGCTGCCGTCCACGCAGGATATGCACATCCATCTCGACAAAACCTTTTATGGGGGCCCCTGGCAGGCACCTCGCCCGCGTAAAGGCAAAACGATTATGGACATGATTGCCCGTGAGCAGGTGCTGATTCCACAGTTGCTGCCCACTTCTCAGGCGCGGGCCGAAGGGCTTATTGCCCTGCTGAATTCCAGGGGCACCACCCGGGCGCGCAGCCACTGTAATATCGACCCGGTCAGTGGTCTCAAGAGCCTGGAACATTTACAGGCTGCGCTGGCACAGCATCCCGATTTCCCCTGTGAGATTGTCGCCTTCCCCCAGCATGGACTGCTGCATTCTCAGGTCGACGGGCTGATGCGTGAAGCCATGCAACGTGGCGTGCACTATGTCGGCGGTCTTGATCCCACGAATGTGGATGGTGCGATGGAGAAATCCCTGGATGCCTTGTTCCAGATTGCGCTCGACTACCAGCGTGGCGTCGATATCCACCTGCATGAAACCTCTGCCGCTGGCGTTCAGGCTATCCGTTACATGATTAAAACCGTGCGGGAGAATCCCGCCTTACGCGGTAAGGTCACCCTCAGTCATGGTTTTGCACTGGCAACCTTACAGGGCGCTGAACGGGATAACCTGATTGCCGACCTGGCGGAGCAGCAGTTCAGCATTGCCTCCACGCTTCCCATCGGCAAGCTGACCATGCCCGTGCCGCAGTTGCAGGCGGCAGGGATAAAAGTCATGACCGGCACCGACAGCGTGATCGATCACTGGTCGCCGTTTGGCACAGGCAGCATGCTGGAAAAGGCCAATCTCTATGCCCAGTTGTACGGCGGTTCTGATGAGTTCTCATTGAGTCGCGCGCTGGCGATTGCCACCAATGACGTACTTCCTCTTTCTGCCAGTGGCGAACGTCAATGGCCCCGCATCGGAGACAGTGCCGATATGATGCTGGTTCAGGCCAGTTGTTCAGCGGAGGCGGTAGCGCGGATTTCGCCCGTTACGGCGACCTTCTCGCGGGGAAAACCCCTGTTTATGCAACAGCAGGTGTAACGCAGATACGCCTCACTTTAACGCTATTGCCTAAAGTGAGGCGCAGACATCTGAGGCACAGCGATGTTAAACCCGGCTTGCCTCACTTTTCTTTGACATCAACTCCATGGCCAGCGCATACAGATGCGCGCCGTCAGGGGCAACGGGATCGTCTTCGGCATAACATTCGATCATGGAGGCAACCTTATCAGCCGATAAACTTTCGCCATAAAGATGCAATGTCAGGACAGCACGACCAACGATTTTAAGTATGTCTTCATGCAATATCTTCGGGATATTATTCAATGAAAAACCCTCTGCCAGTGGTTATATCGATCTATGTTGCTCAATATAAAGGAGTTAATGAATGATTTTTACAGGGGTTTAAGCCCATACTGTTACATTATTAATGCTATTTTCAATGCGAAAAAAACGGGCTTCTCCGATAACCTCAATATTCGCTCTTATAAACAAAAGATTATGAATTTATTAACGTTCTCAGACGTTTATCAGGCTTCCCTTTTGGCTTTTTTTTCCGCAGCCATTCATTAAAATAATCCACCTAACGCACGTAATCTTCAGTTTATTCCTAAAAAAAACCTGGGTGAAATGGATATTATTTATTCAGGCGGTTAACGTTGCCGTTGTGCTCGCTTTCTGACAGACTTGCGCACGCAATGATGCCCCCACTTTTAGCCGCAGAGGCCGCACCCGTGACCGCTTTTTCCTCGCTTAATTCTCTTCCCGATAGCCAGCTCGATAACCTGCGCGAGATGGGCTATACCAGCATGACACCGGTTCAGGCCGAAACGCTGCCCGCTATTTTAGCCGGACGCGACGTGCGCGCTCAGGCAAAAACCGGCAGCGGTAAAACGGCCGCCTTTGGCATTGGCTTGCTGCAACATATCGACAGCGCTCTTTTTCAGACGCAGGCGTTAATTTTGTGCCCCACCCGGGAGCTGGCCGATCAGGTTAGTAACGTCCTGCGGCAGTTAGCCCGCTTTACACGCAACATTAAAATTTTAACCTTATGTGGCGGCCAGCCAATGAGCGCCCAGCGCGATTCGCTGGTGCATGCGCCTCATATCGTCGTCGGAACGCCAGGCCGCATTCTGGACCACATTAAGCGTGAGACGCTGAAGCTGGACAGCCTGCGTACGCTTGTACTGGACGAAGCCGATCGTATGCTGGAAATGGGCTTCCGCGACGATATGGAAACCATCATCGCTGCCACGCCCGCTTCGCGTCAGACGCTGCTGTTCTCGGCAACCTGGCCGGAAGGGATTGCCACCCTGAGCCAGCGCTTTCAGCGTGAAGCGCTGAGCGTGGTCACAGAAGAAGTGAGTGAACTCCCGGCTATCGAACAGCAGTTTGTTGAGGCCAGCCACGGTGAGAAGCTCTCGCTGCTGATCAGTCTGCTGAGCGAACGCCAGCCCTCTTCCTGCGTCGTGTTCTGCAACACAAAACGTGAATGCGACGATATTGCCGCTGCGCTGAATGCGCGCGATATCAGCGCCCTTCCCCTGCATGGCGATCTCGAGCAACGCGATCGCGAACGGGTGCTGATTCGTTTTGCCAACGGTAGTGGTCGCGTACTGGTGGCCACCGATGTTGCAGCCCGTGGGCTGGACATTAAGTCACTGTCGCTGGTGGTAAACTATCAACTGGCATGGGACCCGGAAGTGCACTTACATCGTATCGGCCGCACCGCACGCGCTGGCGAAAAAGGCGCTGCCGTGAGTTTTGTTGCCGCAGATGAAATGGCGCGCGCGCACGCACTTGAAGACTTCCTGCAACAGAAACTGCCCTGGATTGCCGCCAGTTCGCTGAAGAAAAGCAGTCAGCCATTACCCGCCGCCATGATGACGTTGTGCATTGATGGTGGGCGTAAAGCGAAAATTCGTCCCGGCGATATTCTCGGCGCGCTGACGGGTGAAGCCGGTTATCGTGCCGATCAAATCGGTAAAATCGATCTCACCCCTACCCATGCTTATGTCGCGATAGAAGCGGCTCAGGCTAAAAACGCGCTGGTGAAGCTTAAGCAGGGTAAAATTAAAGGTAAAACCTGTCGGGCTGTGCTGTTAAAAGACTAAAAAAACGGGCGAGAGTCACTCTCGCCCTTACTCTGACTTATGGCTCATCAATCCGCGTTACGTGCAGCGTTGTTTTATCGCCTTTCCCATGAACCTTGCCGCTTACCCGAACCTTGTCATCAGCGGTATAGGTTTTACCATCGAACGTTTTCTTCGGCGCAATGATGGTCAAATGGCCGGTTTCGTCACGAAACTGATAATTATCGCCCTTTAATTTTTTAACGATATAGCCTTCCAGCGTCACATAACCGCCCTGACGGAAGTCACGGATCTGATCGATGTGGGTTTGCCCTGTATCTTCCGAACCTTTATAACCCGCATCCTGCTTGTTCTGTGGCGGCGGCGTATCGCCTGCTTTGAAGCCACCTTGTTCTGCATATGCGCCGGAAGTGGCCATCACCAACAGCGTTGCCAGTAACACTTTCTTCATCTCGTACTCCTTTAAGGGGAAAGGTGTCCATGTTTAGTTATCACTGTTAAGCCTGGCACAAGAATAATATGCTGCTGTTGGATTTTCCCCTCTCACCTTTTTTCACTTGCTGCCGATAACTTCATCACACCCCTTTTCACCTGCTGCGCTGATGCTGAGGCAACAATGGATAATTTTCAGAAAGAGATCGACGAGAGAGCGAATCTCGCGCTATCGAACAAATTTGAGCTGCTGCTGTTTCGCCTGGGCTCTGACCAGTTAAAAGGTAAATCAGAGCTGTTTGGTATCAACGTATTTAAATTGCGTGAAATTGTACCGATGCCGCCGATTACCAAAGCAGCAGGCATGCGTTCACCGTTGCTCGGCATGGCCAGCATTCGTGGGCAGTTTATTCCGGTGATTGATTTACCTGCCGTAGCAGGCTGTGTTCCAGAAACGGGACTGAACCTGCTGCTGGTGACTGAGTACGCGCGTAACACCCAGGCGTTTGCCGTTGAGTCAGTGGAAAACATCGTGCGCCTTAACTGGAGCCAGGTGCATACCGCGGAAGCCGGGATCGGTGGTCGCAATATCACCAGTATCGCCTGCCTTGATGACGATGAACAAAAAAGCAATCTGGCTATGGTGCTGGATGTTGAGCAAATTCTGTATGACATCATCCCCTCGGTGCGCGGCGTTGAGCCTGAAACGCCTAAAGAGCGTCAGTTCAAAATGAAGCCGGGTTCGGTGGCGATTGTGGCAGAAGATTCTAAAGTTGCCCGTCAGTTGCTGGAGCAGGGCCTGAAGAGCATGGGCATTCCTGCCATCATGTGTAATACCGGCCTTGAAGCATGGGAAAAAATTAAAGAGATGCACCAGCAGGCTCAGGCGCAGGGCGAATCCATCCATGACAAGATTGCGTTGGTGTTAACCGATCTGGAAATGCCGGAGATGGACGGCTTTACGCTGACACGTAACATCAAGCGCGATACGACACTGCGCCATATTCCGGTGGTGATTCACTCATCACTTTCTGGCAGCGCGAACGAAGATCACGTGCGCAAAGTGGGTGCCGATGGCTATGTCGCTAAGTTTGAACTGAATGAGCTGTCTGACGTGATTTTTAAAGCAATGGAAGCCGCGAGCTAAGACGTAACGGGCAGCTTACCCCTGCCCAGTGAGGCTTGATATCCACCACTTGAGAATATAAATATGCATAGTGAAGCGCTACCCGTTGCTCGTAAGCCCTTGTTTCGCGGGCGTGCACGTCAGTTGAGTTGGATTGCGGCTGTTGTTTTTTGTCTGCTGTTTTGGGGCGGCGTTCTTGCCCTGATGGTTTAGTAAATAGCAGCGGGAAAGCGGTCAGAAGGGAAATAAAAAAGGCTGCCAATGGCAGCCTCTTATTACGGTAAATGCAACAACGCTATAGAGCTCTTTAGCCTTTTCAGAGTGCCTGTGGCTGACTCTGAGCTGCAATCCTGGTCGTGTTGATTTGAACAACGATCGTTTTGCAAAAAATGCATTTCGCTCCATGCGGGTTGGCTCTTGTCACATCGAAATGTGATTTTCTGTACTGCGAGCCACTACAGTGAGGACATTTAAAACTCGTAATTTTCAGTCCTTAGAGACCAACAACGTTCGCAGCAGCTGGGCCTTTGGCACCATTTTCTACTGTAAACTCAACTTGTTGACCTTCATCTAATGAACGGAAATCTGTGCCCTGGATTGCAGAAAAATGTACGAATACATCTTTGCTGCCGTCCTGAGGAGAGATGAAACCGAAGCCTTTCTCTGCGTTGAACCATTTAACGGTACCGCGGATTTTGTTAGACATGTTTAATTCCTTAATAATAGAGCCTTCCGGCGTAATGGCCTGAGAACAGATTTTAATCAGAACGTAAGAGAAGACTCAAAAAGAAGGAATGTCTCGCGACAGGCTTAGAGATGAGAACTGCTTTGGTTACTTACTTTGATAGTGTCTGTTAATCAAACCGACGATTCATTAGGTCATATCCTGCTGATGCATGCAAGGCTTATTTTAAAAAAATGAAGGCGGGCCAGACGAGCCCGCGAGCGGCAATCTGACCCAATCGTCTGTGACTGTCTGCTGTTACTGTTTGCGGAGATGAACCTGGTGCCCCTGTTCACCGGCGGCGAGATCGTCACGTAAAGTCAGAGACGGTATCGTGTAATCGCCGTCGTTTTGCCGATAATAGGCAACAGGTTCGGTCACAAACAGATTATCCAGCCGCTCGCCCAGTTCTGCACACGCTGCTGCAAAGCGCGCGCTGTCGGTGCGGCCGGTGCGATAAAGCGTAAAAGGCGGCAGGACGTCAAAACCGGGATAAAACAAGATGCCGTGCTGAATAGGGAACAGGATGTCATCAATATGGCCGTTGATGCCGCGTGGGCTGTAGTGGGACTCCCATCCGCCCATCGTGACAACCAGCATCGCACGCTTCCCTGCCAGCGTACCTTCGCCATAGCGGTCGCCCCAGTGCGTATCTGAGTGCTCCCCCACGCCATAGGCAAAGCCGCAGGCGTAAACACGATCAATCCAGCCTTTCATGATTGCCGGCATGGAAAACCACCAGAGCGGAAACTGTAAAATTACTGCATCGGCCCACAACAGTTTTTCCTGTTCCTGCACAATATCTTCACTCTGGAAGCCGCCTTCAAAAGCCTGGGTGGATTCAAAAGAGGGATCAAACCGTTCGGCATTCTGGCGATGCTGCGTATCAGCGGGCGATACGCGCGCCTCCCAGTTCATGGCATAGAGATCGGAAACGCGCACCTGATGACCCAACTGCTCCAGGTGGCTGACGGAGAAACGCGCCAGCGCGCCGTTAAGAGAATGAGGTTCAGGGTGAGCAACAACGATTAACACATTCATAAAATCACCTGCTTTGATGGGAATCTGAGATGTAGCCTGCATCCGAATGTGCTATCAGTAAAAGTAAATGAATGGATATTCACTATAGGCAAGACTGATACCATGAAACCCGATCTCAACCTGTTAATGACCCTGAATGTGCTGTTACAGGAAAACAGCGTGAGCCGGACCGCGCAGCGGCTTAATCTTTCTCAGCCTTCTGTCAGTGCCCGGCTTGAGCGCCTGCGTGAGTGGTTTAACGATCCCCTGTTGATTCCGGTATCTCATGGCATGCGCCCCACCGCGCGCGCCGAGGCGTTACGCCTTTCGCTGGCGCAACTGAGCGGCATGATCGATGAGGTGGTTGCTGCGCCAGGCCCGTTTATCCCTGCCGACGCCGTTCAGGAGTGGCGCGTAGCGGCCACGGATTACGGTGCCCAGACGGCACTGGTTCCCCTGATGGCTGCATTACGTCAGGACGCACCTGGCACCCGGCTTGCCATTCTGGATATGAAACCCGCGTTGATCGCCCAGCAGTTGGAAAAAGGCACGGTCGATCTGGTGCTTCATTTGCGTGACGGCGTGCCAGACGGGCTGCATATCCGCCCGCTGTTTCAGGAACGCTATGTTGTAGCAGGACGTCAGGGTCATCCCGCCCTGCACTCTGATATCACCGCCGAAGCGCTCTGCGCGCTGGAGCATGTAGTGGTATCGCCCGACGGCGGCGGCTTTCGCGGGGTGACGGATAGCGTGCTGGAAGCCAGAGGGTTGAGCCGAAAAGTGGTGCTCTCTGTGCCCCACTTTTTGCTGATGGGCAGCGTGCTGAGCACCAGCGATTTGGTGGCGTTGATGCCGGAGAGAGTGGCGGCGATGATGCCGGGATTGATGACCGTGCTACCGCCGATGGCGATTCCGGGCTTTGAGCTGGTGATGCTGTGGCATGAGCGATCACACCGGGATTTGGGGCATAGGTGGTTGAGGGAGCGGGTGGTGGGGAGGTTTTAAAAGCATGTCTGTATAATGAGGAGTTTCTGAGTTAGTGCTGAATCTACGTAATGTTGAACTTTTAACAACGATTCCGCTTTGGCATTATTCCGCATTCCGTGAAAGAGTACATTAAAAATATCACAGATCGCTCGATTCGGGTGGTTGAGACAATAATTTCCCTTGTATTTAGCCAATTTGTGTTAATGCAAGTCTACTCTTTTTACACTTTCCTTTTTACAATTTTTGCAGGAGCATACAAACTCGATTTTTTTAAAAGACTAAAGCTAGTCCATTTCCCCGTAAAGCATAGAGGCAAAATGATTGATTAGCGCGTCCGATATAATGCTGAGTGAGTTGATATTCCTCGCGTGGAAGCCCCCATCCACCGTAATATTATGCCTTGAATTACTTTATTCATTACTCATGCCTTCTAAATAAAAACCCTTAAATTATAACCACTTAACTCCTTATTTGATGATATTCCTACAAAAGCCAACCTCAACTCACCAAGTTGTTAAGCACTCTAGAGCGTAAGCAGTATTCATTAAGTATTTAGTCACCTTCATCAAGAAACCCGTAGCCTAAGCTTCAGAAAAAAATCATAAGATGGCTTAAGGCCTCATCCATTCAATAAAAATCGACAGCACCCATATTAATAAAACCCACTAATGAAAAAATCAACCAACATGGTGAGTGATCAGATCAACATTGTACTCTTTTAATGCTGCCTGAAATTTAGATAAAAAATCATCAACTTCTTTCGGTGGTAAAAACTTAAAAAAAACCTGAATACAGAATTTACTTTTCCCACATGCAGCGGGGAATAACTCTATCATTTGCCCACTAAGAATGAAGTTTAAATAAGCATTTACTTTATCTTGAAGCAAAAGTAAATGCTCATTAACATCATCCCCCCATGATAAATGATCTGTAATACCCAAAAGTACAAGCTCATCATCTTCATTCGATGTGTTGATAAAGTCGATCTTATTTATTTCTTCAATTGACATAGCTACTCCCGTTTACTTTCTGGCCTAATAATTATCACCTGAGTTGGAGGGATTTTAGTGCCTCCCTCAAAGCCGGGTTTGCCTGCCCCCACTATAATGCCACCATTTTTCTCTAGGTCAGGATAACCGATCTTTTGATTCTGTGTTAATGGTGCAGTTGATGAAGATTTACATTCGATGCAAGAAAGCCCACCATTCCCATCCCTCGTCATAATATCAACCCTGACGTTTGTGCCACTGCCTGTTTTGATTGTAATCTCACGTGCCGATTCTCGTTGTCCCTTTGAGTATTTATTATACATTTCATCTTCGAATGATTTGCCCTGCTCATAATTATTACGTATTTGATTAGATGCGTTGGGTGATTCAACTGATGCTTTCGTCTTTCCGTCAAAGACATAATACCCACCACTATTGCTATAAATAGTATTCCCATTTGAATCTGACTTACCAGTACTTGTGTAAACTCCGCCTTTCGGTCCGACAATTTGACCAGACGAAGTAGGACTGTAGCCTGCAGGCAAACTATCGGTTTTTATGGGAACTGCTACTCCAAAAGCATAAGTAAGAGGATGTCCCTGCTCGTCTCGTTTAGGCTCAAGCCCCGGGGTAAGAGTGAAAACATGAATTGGCCTATCACCCATTTCTTTTTCATGTTCTTCATTCTTATCCCCGAATAAATAGCTATCAATTGATCCAAGAGCGTTATTCTCAGCCGCATTTTTCCCCGCCTGAGCGCCCGCTATTGCTCCTGATGCACTGCCGTTTGCCAGACCGCCAGCAAGCCCCGCGGCCAGCGTTCCGAGTGCGCTGATAGTTTGCTTCTGCTCTTCACTCAAATCTTTCCGCGCGATACCCGGATACATCTCCTGAGCTATAAATTCGCCCAGCGCTGCCCCACTGGCACCGGACAGCGCGCTATTGCCTTGAGCCTGTGCAATGACGGCGCCCACAACCGCATGCGCCATCAGATTTGCTGCGGTATTCACCACTTCCTTGCCGTCAGGGCCTGTTGTGGTGGTATTTTTGTGGATCAGTTCGGCGAGGTAAGGGGCGGATGCGCCAGCCAGTGCCGCTTTAAAATCTCCGCCAGCCAGTCCCTGCACTGCTGCGGTGGCCGCCTGAATCCCCTGCTGTAATGAACTTCCGGTACCTGAGTCAGCGATTGCTTTTTTGTACTTAGGTGTCGCTTTAAGGCTCTCAATATAGGCATTACGTACTTTTTCAGACGCGCCTTCAGGTGCGGGGCCTTTTACCTTCTGGGCTTCCTTCAGCGCACCAATCTCGCCCTGTGTACGAGCAATATCCGCCACCTGGCTGCCAATCTCGCCAATCATCTGCGCGGTTTGCAGTCGCTGCTGTTCTTTCTCTTTGTTAAAGATCGGGCTGATGCTGTCGTTGGCATGTGCCGTGTCACGACTCAGCGTGGCGGTATCCTGCTTCTGGTTAGCCTGATCGCGCACCACTATCGTACCGTTAGCCACAGCTGACTGGGTAGTCCCTTCAGCATGGCCTTTATCGCCTGCACCTGCCAGCATGGTGTTTGCCATATTACCGGCAAACTGACCGCCCAAGCTGGCACCTGAACTCATGCCTATACCCTGGTGCTCGGTTTTGTAGTCGGCCTCGTTACGCAGATCGGTAAAGCCCAGTGTACCGGTATCCAGACGGTTTTTATCCGCATCGGCCTGACTGGCGATGACCGCACCGTTAAGCTGTGTATGGTTGCCCACCGTGACATCAAAGCCGCCATTGCCAGCATAAAGACCGCTTTGCTCCTTCACGCTGTCGAAATTGCTGTGCATCTTGTCCTGGCTGGCGTTGATATACCCGGACCCGGTCATGGAGCCAAAGGTAAAGCTGCCGCCTGCACCAAAACTGGACTGCTTCGAGTCGTATTTGTCGCTATCCTGCAGGCTGGTAATGGTCAGATCGCGGCCCACATCCGCCTTCACGCTGTTGCCATTGACCTGAGCGCCACTCAATGTGGTATCGCGACCGCTGCTGATGGCAACCTTGCCGCCGCTGTCCAGGGTCGTTTCGCTCCAGACCGTGCCGTTGCCTTTCTCATTGCCCTTAGCACCATTGACGCTGGCAAAAACGCTTAATCCCGCACTGCCTGCCCCAACGCCGAAGCTGACACCAATGCCGCCCCCGCTGCTGCTGTTTTTACCTGTGGTTTGCTGGGTGTTTGCCGCACCGGTTAGGGTGATGTCGTTTGCCGCCTGTAACGTCGTATCGCCGCCTGCTTTCAGCTGACTACCAGAAATCACCAGATTGCCGCTATCTGGCCCCTGGCCTTTGCCCGTGGCATTGATACTCAGATTACGGCCTGCATTGATCGTTGAGCCGTTAACCGTGTCTGACTGCTGATGCTGCTCCGATTTCGACTGCTGGGTAGAAAGTGAAATACTGATGCCGATGCCGTTATTAGGATCACCCTGTACCTGAGCAAGCTGACTGGCCTGATTCGCCTGCACGCCAGACAAGACCGCCTTGGTTGCCTGAAGCGCGGCCAAACGACCATCGCTCTGCTGTTTGGCTGACTGCGCCGCAGCGACTGCACTGTTCACGGCTTCCGCTACCGCACCAGACAGCGCCAGCGTTAAACCACTGGTACGTTGCTCTGTTCTTTCATCGTGAGTACGCAGATCGTGTCCTGGTGTAACAGTAACGCTATCACCCTGGAGCGCCATATTACCGCCCGCCACCAAATCGGCACCGTTAACCTGCAACTGCTTGCCAGCGGTAATTGAAACATTCCCTTTAGTGCTGCCGACGGTACTGATGCTCTGGCTTTGCGTTGTCCCTTTATCGCGCATCTCCTGCAGTGATTTACTGCTACCGATGCTGATACCAATGCCGCCCGTTCCCATCAGGCCGCTCTTTTTCGTTTCCGAAAAACGCCAGGTGGAATCGGTATTAGTTGCGGCAGCAATATCGACATTGTTACCGGCATCCAGTACCACATTGGCATCACCAACGACCTGAGAACCTTTTACCAGCAGGTCATTACCTGCTTTAACGGAGACATTGTTGCCGCTCAGCAAGGTGCCTTTTTCATTCGTCGCACTGTCTTCCTGAATGGTGTGCGTGGTCTTTTTACTCAGGAAGCCTTTTTTAGTTTTGGTTTCTTCTTTGTAGTAATAATCGCTTTCGGTCGCGGTATTCAGGTTAACGTCGCGCCCGGCCTGGAGGGCGATATCCTGCTTTGCCGTCACATCGGTTGCTTCGGTATTGATATCGCGACCGGCTGCCAGAGAGGTACTGCCGCCGCTGGCGATCTCGGTGCCCTGCTGACGCACGGTTTCACTGATAACAGTTTTCTTGTCGCTTCTCTCGCTGTAACCGGAACCGGTGGCTTCGGCATTCAGGTTGATATCACGGCCCGCTTTCAGCGCGGCGTTGCCGGTAGCGGCGATGGCGGCGGCCTGACTGTTGATATCCTGACCCGCAGCCAGGCTGAGATTACCGCCGCTGCTGACAGAGGTGCGATCCAGACTGGTGGAATGGGATTCTTGGTTACCGCGCCTATTGCTCTGGCTATTAACAGCACTATTAAGATTGAGATCGTTGCCTGCTGCCAGCAGAGCGTCATTTGCAACATTAAGATTACTGGCCGTCACATTCAAATCATGGCCTGACTGAATTGCCAGATTATGACCCGCTGAAATCTGGCTGGCCGTGTTGGTAACGTTTTGATTACCACTATTCTGGTAGTCAAAGGCTGATGTAACTTGCTCCCCTTTAATGGCAATATCGTGCCAGGCATTGACTAGCAGATCACCACCAGCGTTGAGATTGGCACCTATAATATTAATATCGTGACCAGATTTAAGACTAAGGCTATCCAGCGATGCGATAGTTGCGGAAGGACCAATGAAAGTCTGGCTTGCTGAAGTGATATTTTTCTTATCGCCAGGAATATTGGATTGCCATAACGTTGTCGACGTCGTGTTATTGATATCGCCATTTATACTCTCAAGTGAGACCTTTTTTCCACTGATATTCGAACTGACGTTGTTAATATTATTTATCGCTGTTAGTTGTAAGTTTTCACCAGCATAAAGCATGCCGGCATTGAGATTATTTATACTATTCTGGCTGTTAACACTCAGATTATTTTTAGCAGTGATAGTGCTGCCACTATTAGTAATATCACCGCCGGAAAGCGCCACATTGTTACCTGCAATCACGCTGCCGTCATGCATTTCCACATCTTTGGATGATAAATAGACTTTCGGCACCATTACCGTCTCGCCATTTATCGTCGTGGCTTCCCACCAGACCATACTTTTATCAAGCGAGGCTACCTGCTGCGCAGACAATGACACACCAAACTGTAATCCCAACGCACGCTGAGCAGATGCCGCGTTATCCATTAAATAGCGCATCTGATCCAGTTCGGAACCAATGCCATTCAGATAACGGCTGCCGGTCTGGTTCAACACCACATTACTGACATAGCGCGTATCAAAGGCCGCATCACCAAGGAAACGGTAATCATAGTTTGGCTTGAGGCTCAGCCGATCAAGCAGATAAGACGACCCCAGGAACGTGGTTTTATCGGTATAAAGCTGACGGCTTTCCTGCGGTGCCTGTCCCGGTTGTCTGCCAAGCAGCGCGTTAAGATCGCCAAACAGGCTGTTATCCAGTTGTCCCAGACCGTTAAGTTTCGGATTGAGAGTGATTAAATAGGGACTTTTACTGTTACCAAAAACAAAATAGCCATTATCGCCAGACGGAATCGGATAGGCGCTGGTGTCCACACTGGCTGGCTTATAACTGCGCAGATTTGCTGTGCTGACTGAAGGATCGGAAATCAGTCTACCTGACTGACTTAAATCGGCACGACCAAAGCTATCCGATGCATGAGTAACAAGTGAGGCCTTATCAGGTGCGCTGCTATCCAGTGAACTATTACCATTGACCTGCTGCAAGGCGCCCTGAAGCTGATCGCGCCACTGCGGCGAATTTACCGCGACCTTATCGGTTCCACCGATCTGCTGACGCTGTTGCGTGCCGACCCCGCTTAATGCAGACAAACCTTGCAGATGAGGTGCCGATAATGTGTTGCCAGTTCTGCCTGCGTTTGGTGTTAAGGCTGTATTACTAATATTACCGCTAAAATTTGCGGATATATTACCTCCAGCCTGAATAACTGAACGTAAAGCCTCACCGCTCAAGGTAGTTTCTTGTTCAGGTGCTGAAGAAAGATTATAAACAACTTTACTGATTTCGGATCCACTCATACACCCACAATATGAAGAATATTTGGGAAGCGCCTCAGAGCCAATAGGACCATTATATTTATAAGTGAGATATGTTTTTTGTACTCCATTAAACCACGATTGATTATTTAATGTATTTCCACTCAGTGTAATAGCGCCATTAGCCAGAATGAAGCTTGCTAAGTTATTAGCCTGACCAGCAAAAACATCCAAATTATTGCCCGAGGAAATTCTTGCAATACCACCGTCTGCATTAGCTGTTAAAGTAGTAGTTTCAGTTAGAAATCGTTTCACTGCCCCCTTAAGATTAGGTGCGGAATAGATATATGTGGTTTCAGAACCATTACCTTTACCTTCGCTTCCACCATGACGTATTGTCTTAGTGTAATAACCAATTTCGTCAGTTGGGAGCTGTCCGAGGTAATAAGAAAAAGATGCTTGTCCAACTTCCTTGGGTAATCCTGATGTTTTTTGTGTACTTTGATCAACTCTTAAGCCATCACGTTGGTTAAGAAGGTTACCCGTTCGGATTGTAATATCCCCACCCTGCGTCTCAATCGTCCCAGAGGTGTTGATCACTTCCCCGTTGGCATTGCCCGCGCCATCGCGCTGCATCCACAGGCTGTTGCCCGCCAGAATATCGCCGCGCTGGTTACGGATGCTGTTGGCAAATAAATAGAGATTCTGCCCGGCGTAAAGCAGTGCCGTGTTGACCAGGCTGCCTGGCGTGCTGATGGTCAGGTTACCGAGCGTGCCGGTAAAACCGTCCAGGGTGACATCGCTGCGGCTGTTCAGGGTGACGTTGCCGCCGCCCTGCAGCGTGCCAGCGCCGTTCATGGCAATACGGTTGCCTGTCAGGCTGCTGTCAGCGCCGCCGGTGGTGATCTGGCCGTTGTTGGTGAGGTCGCCGCCCGCATTGAGCGTCACGCCCTGGCCCTGCATTGTACTCTGGTTTTCCAGCGAGCCGTTGCTGTTAAGCGTCAGCCGGTTGCCTGCCGCCAGCGTGTTATGACTGACGAAGCTGTTCGCCAGATTCAGCACCGCATCGCCCAGCGCCACAACCTGACCGAACTGATCAAAACCGTTACTCACCAGCGTCAAACCACCGCCGCTGAACAGCCCTCCCGAACCGGCCAGGTTAACCTGTGCGGCATTCACATTCAGTTGTCCGGTGCCAAGTACGGTGCCGCTGTTACTGAGGTTCTGATAGTTAACGGCCAGGTTGCCGCCCTGCGCCATGCCCTGGTTCTGGAAATAGGTGCCGTTCAGGGTGCCCTGTTGATCGGCAAGTAGCGTGCCGTTATTGGTTAAACCGGACGCATTCAGTGTGAGCTGTCCGGCCTGCAGCCAGCCATTATTCACCAGTTGCGGTGTGGTAAAGGTCAGCGCGCCGCCAGCCAGTAATCTGCCGTTGTTGGTCGCAGAGTTGGTGGCATTTACGGTGCCGCTGGCCCCCTGAATGAGACCATAGTTATAGAGATCCGGCGTGGTCAGCGTTAGCGCGTTCTGAGAAACAAGGGTGCCATTTGCGGCGTTGGTGAGATGCCCGGCGGCGCTGAGCAGCAGGTTATTGTCACCCTGCAGGCGGCCCGCGTTATCTAACACACCGGTGTTAATCTGAAGATCGCTCCCCTGAATACGGCCCAGATTATTCAGCGATGCCGACTGCAGGCTGATTTTTCCGGCACTGAGCAGGTTCTTATCCTGCTGCTGTGTCAGCGCGCCGTTGAGTTGCACGGTAAGGCTGTCCGCGCCGGTAATTTCCCCGTTATTGTTTAGCGTGTCGCCTTTCAGGGTGAGGTTTTTAGCCACCCATTGACCCTGATTCGCCAGCGTCAGCGCCTGTAAGGCTGCTGTGCCGTTGGCAGAGATCTTGCTGCCTGCGGCGGCATCCAGCCTGTCGCTCAGGGTAAGTTGCAGGCCATCGGCACTTTGAATCGCTCCACCGTTGGCCAGTTTTGCCGCATTCAGCAGGATCTGTTGCCCCTGCCACGATCCGTTGTTGGTGACGTTATCGGCTGTAATCGTTAACGCGCCCTGCGTGAGAAGCTGTCCTCCCGCGTTATTCACAAGTTCACGCGTCGGCGCGCTCTGCGCCAGCAGCATTCTGAAACGCTGGGGGGCCGGTCCAAGCGTCAGGGATTTCAGACCGATAAGGTTGCCCTGGTTGGTCACTCTGGCGGGAGTAACCGACAGCGTATCGCCCTGAATGGCGCCGCTGTTGTTCAGCGAACCGCCGCTAAGCGTCATGGCTTTTTCGGCGAGGACAGAGCCGGTATTCACCAGATGTTGCGCACTGAGTTGCGCACTGCCCTGACTGAGGAGTGATCCCCCGTTATTAAGATCGTTGTCAATCGCGGCGGTAAGATCGCCGGTGCTCAGCAGCGATCCCTGGTTTTGCCAGCTGCCGGCAGTGATCTGGGCATTACCGCCCTGCAAGGTGCCGGCCGTGCTTAATGTTGCCGCGCCCAGCAGCAGATCGCCACCACTTAACGCTCTGCCTGCTGAAGACTGGCTGAGATCGCCGGTGCTGAGTGCATCCAGGGAGATGGTGCCCTGCCACAGGCCGCTGTTGCTGAGCGACCCGGCACGCAGCGTCAGGCCGCTTGCCATGATTTTGCCGCTGTTAAGCAGGCTACCGGCATTCAGGCTGGCGTTACCGCCCGTAATCAGGTTGCCGCTGTTATCCAGCAGCCCGGTGGTTTGCCCGTCCAGTGTGCCGGTGCCGTTAACAGTGCCGGTGTTTTTTAAGGTACCGAAGCGGTAACTGAGCTGGCTACCCTGCCAGGTTCCTGCGTTGCGAGCGTCCGTACCCTGCAACGTCAGCACGCCACCGGTAATCAGTTGGCCGCCCGCAAGGTTATCCAGCTGACGGAACCCTGCCGTCAGCGCATTATCGCCCTGTAACAGCCCCTGGTTTTGTAATGTATCGCCCGTTATCTGTAATTGCTGCCCTGCAACGATACCGGCATTAGTCAGTGACTGCGCCTGTACCTGCGCCAGCTGACGCGCCAGCAGCTTGCCGTTTACGCCATTATTCAGCGTGCCGGTCAGCGCGGTATTCAACGCGTCCGCATTCACCTGGCCGTTGTTCGTAAAATCACCGCCGTTGACGCTGAAGGTGCCAGCCACCTGTAACAACCCATCATTCACCAACTGGACAGGTGCCAGGCTCAGTCCGCTGCCGCTGACAAGCCGACCATTCGCCAGGTTAGCCATCTGATCACTGGTGATAGCCAGAGCACTGTTGCCCTGTAGCAGGCCAGCATTACTGAGCAGCGGTGCCTGAACCGTTAACTGATCGGCAGCAAGCGTGCCCGCATTGGTTACTTTGCCAGCCTGCAGGTTCATTGCCTGCTGGGCTGTCAGGGTGCCACCGTTGTTAAGCTCCCCGGCCACAGAGGCGGTGATATTTTTTGTGGCCTGTGCACTACCGCTGTTTTGCCAGCGTTGGGCAGTGACAGCAAGATTATCGCCCTGCAACTGTCCCTGGTTATCCAGAGAGGATGCCGTAATGTCAGCACGACCCGCCGTCTGCAACTGTCCTGCGGTCTGATTGCTCAGGCTGCTGCCCTTCAGGCTCAGCGCCGTGTCGCCCTGAATCAGGCCGCTGTTGATCAAATCCCCCTGGAAGGCCAGCACTTTTGCCACCAGCCAGCCGCTGTTATCGGTTGTGTCACCCTGCAGCGTGACGCTTTGCTGACCCAGTATCTTTCCGCTGTTGGTGAGGGTTTTCGCCTTCAGCGAGGCATCGCCTGCGCTGAGCGCATTGCCGCTGTTTTGCCAGTTGCCCGCCGTCAGAGCCAGTTTATCTGCCTGAATTAATCCCGCGTTATTCAGGTCGTTGCCGTTAAGCGTCAGCTGCCCTGAGGTCAGAAGCTCGCCGCCCTGGCGGTTATTCATGGTGTCCACATTCAGGTTCAGGCTGCTGGCGCCCTGAATTCTGCCTGCGTTATTTAACGTAGCGGCCGTGAGCTCAGACTGATTCGCGGCAATCTGCCCACCGTTAGTAAGCTGGTCGTTTGTCAGTTGCAGTGAGCCTGTCGCCAGCAGTTTGCCATTTGTGAGGTTGGTCAGTTGACCGTTGTCAGAATGAAGCGTGTTGGCGTTGATTTCGCCATCGTTGACAAGACTGTTGCCGCTCAGGTGCAGTGCACCCTCCGTGCTCAGCAGCCCGCTGTTGCTGAAGTCAGGCAGGTTGAGCGTCAAATCGCCCGCCGTCGCAATACTGCCCTTTTTTAAGTTAGTCAGATGCTGGCTTAATAACGTCAGATTCTGCGTACCCTGCAACAGACCGCTGTTGGTGATAGCGTCGCTGTTGAGGACCAACTGTGGTGCCGTCAGCGAACCGCTGTTGTTTACTGATGCGGCTCCCGCCTGCAACTGTTTTTTTGCCACCAGGGCACCGGTGTTTATCAGCGTACCGGCGGCAGTGAGGTTAATATCCTTACCGCTGCCCGTTCCTGTATTACTCAGGTTTGCGGCGGTGGCCTGTAACTCACCGTTTGCCACCAGAGAACCCTGGTTATTCAGCGCGCCTGACGCGTTGAGTACAATGCTATCGCCGCTGCTTTTCCCTGCGTGCGTCAGGTCCGTTCCCGCAATTTGCAGTTGTTGCCTTGCCGCCTGCGCTCCCTCCAGCGCGATCTGTCCTGCCCGCAGGTCAATGTTTTGCCCCTGTAAATGCGCCGTCGTTCCGGTATGTAAACTGCTGCTTGTTGATGTCAGCGCGCCGTCGGCGTTGACGTCACCGTTGATATCAACCTGCTTATTTACCTGAAGCGCAATATCACCCTGACTGGCAGTTGAAGCACCGGCTGCGCTGCTCAGATTGTTGCTACGGATTGCCAGGCCCGAGCGCCCGGACAGGCTACCATCCTGAAACAGATCGCCCGTTGACAGGGTTAACGCAGCATCACTCAACAAACTGGCGCCCTGCCCATTGCTTATGCGATCGCGAAAAGTTAAAACGCCGTCGCCCGTTGCCCCAAGCGTACCCAGTTGATCCAGCGAATTGCCGTTCAGGGTCAGTAAACCAGCACTCTGAAAAGTCCCGCTGTTACGTAAGGCACCACTTTTTATGTCAACACCGCTTCCCTGCAATGTGCCCCTGTTGTCAAAACTGTTGCTGACAGCATTCAACTGTCCTTTAGCAATGAGCGTCCCGCTGTTTTCCAGCGTGAAGCCATCCAGCGTAATAGCATCACCACTCTGCAAAGTCCCGCCGTTGTTCAGGCTCTGACTTTTAATCCTGACGTCATTGCCCTGCAGAATGCCCTGGTTTGCGAACTGGTTGCCGACCGCAGTGAACTGCCCCTTAGCTAACAGCCCGCCGGTGTTACTGACACTATAGGCATTCAGAGAAAGGCTATTGCCCGCTGTTAACTGTCCCGCATTATCAAACTGACCGGCCGGGTCCAGGCTTAAGCCGCCGGTGAAGTCTGGCTGCGCGTTGAACGAGATGTTATTTGTGGCATTGAGCGCACTGCCGCTGTCCAGCGACAGGCTGGTCGCGGCAAGGTTGATGCTGTCACCGGCCATTATCTTGCCGCCGCTGACTTGCAGGCGATTGCCGCCCTGCAATGAAACGGCACCATCGCTTCCCAGGCTCCCGTTATTCAGACTGATACCGTTTTGTGCGGTTATCGTCGCCGGGCCAGACGCTTTGTGTTCGCCGCTCAGCTCAACGCTTTGCGCACTGGCGGTTAACGCCCCGCTGCTGAGGCTGTTATGCACCGCCAGTTTCCCGTTCGCGTCCAGGGTGATATCGCCCTGTCTGGCGAGTAAGTTACCCAGATTGACGCCAACGCCTTTTTCGCTCGACACCAGATGAATGCGGTTGGCGTACATGCCGCCCAGCGCACTGGTATCAACCGCCACGCCGGGTGCAGGGCCTTCTCCGCTAATGGGCGTTACCGATCCATCCTGTCCGACGCGGTTTGCTCCCAGCGTCACGGTGAGATCTTTGGCGTGGATACCGGCATTAATTTCCGTTGCGCGCGCCACAATCGACACGGCATCGGCTTTACTGCCGTCCAGTCCCTGGCCCTCGATGGTAATGGTACCTTTACTGACCTCCAGTGCGGCCAGGTTGCCGTTGGCATCAAACTGCGGTTTACCGGTGGTCAGCGTCACGTTCGGCGTATTGATAAAGCCACAGCCGTTACAGGTAATGCCGTAGGGGTTAGCCACCATGACATTGGCGGCTTTACCGGCCACTTCGGTATAGCCCTGCAGCTGTGAACGATTAGCGCCCACCACTTCGTTGATAATGGCGCGCGCTTCCTGACCGGCTTTGAGGTTGGGGTTATTCTGGATCAGGCCGCCGAGCTGGGTCTGCGTGAGCTGACCCGTGGCGTTATTGAGGATAAGCCCCTGTTGCCCGACGTTATATTGATCGTACTGGTTATGAGAAATGCCCGCCTGATTCGGCGTCGCAATATTGACCACAGGCACGCCATTGCCTGCCGTGTCCATCTTTGTCCCCGGCGTGACCGGTGTGATCTCTGCGGCCATTACTGGCAGCATTGGTTGCACCGCCACCAGATAGCAGATGAGATAGCTGAGCGCGCGACGGGCAAGGGAAACAGGCTGACGATCGTCCATAATCAGTTCCTCTTTTTAGAAAACCAGCCCGACGCGGGCGTAGATGCTGACGTGATCCGGCTGTAAATAACCGGGATAGCTGAGCGGAATGCCGACGGTATACTGGGTGTAAAAATGTTGATTGCGGGTGCCAAGTCCCACGGCACCGCCCCAGAGCGTGCCGGTAAACTGTTGGTTTTGCGGATCGCTTCTCAGCCAGCCGCCGTCCACCGCAGCCAGTGCCGTGACGTCACCCAACCCCGGCAAGGTGAACAGGCTGTAATCCAGCTCATTACGTAAATAGCCGCCGACATCGCCCGACAGGTATTGCTCTTTAAAACCGCGCACTGAACTGTCACCGCCCAGCGTAAGTCGTTCACTGCCGTAAAGCGTGTCGGGCGACCACTGTCCGTACAGGCTGCTTAGCCACCACAGTTTGTTGGTCAGAGGTTTTTGATAGCTGGCGCTGATGCTCCACTTACGAAACTCTGCTTTCGGCAGGTTACCGTTTTTGCCTTCATCGCTTTCGGCATCAAACCACGGCATGCCGCGGCTAAACGACGGGTTAAGCGTGGCAACGCCACCAGCAATTTTCTGGGTATGGTTCAGGCCAAACTGCAGGCTGGATAATTTGCGGCTGCTGCTCACTAACGGCGCATCATTAAGGTAGTTGTGGCTGGAATAGTGATTCAGCCCAATCTGCACGCCGGTTTTGATATCGCCATTGCGGAACAGTACCCATGAGCCGTTGAGGCGATGCGCAATGTTGTCGCCGTTGCTGAACCATGTGAAATCGTTATTGATAAAATGGCTGTGGTAGTTGCTCCAGCTGTAGCTGTAATCCAGCAGGCCATAGCCATAAGGCACGCTGACGCCGGCCTGCAGGTTTTGCGCATCGCGCCAGTGGCTGAACGCGCTGCTGCGTCCGCCGCTGACAAACCAGCGGTCCGCCAGCCCCAGCAGGTTATTGCCGGTCAGTGACGCGTTAAGCTGGCCCACGCCGGTGCTGCGCTGTCCGCTGTTATCGAAACCCAACGTTGCGCTGAGGGGAAATTCAGGTTTTGCTGTGAGATTAACGATGGAATAACCCGGTTTAGGTGATGGCTGAATTTCAATCTGCACGGGCACCGTTCGTACGCGGTTAATCTGCTCCATGCCCTGCTCAATATCGCGCAGGTTAAGGATTTTGCCTTCCAGCCCCGGAAAGACCATGCGCAACAGGCGTGGATGTTTATCGTCCAGAATGATGGTATCCAGTTTGCCTTCCAGCACGGGAATAATAAGCTGGCCGGAAGTCAGGTCCTGTTCTGTTAAAAAGGCGCGGCTGGTAATATAGCCTCTTTGCATATACCAGTCGGATATGGCATGTACCAGGTTATTAATTTGCGTTAAGTTCAGGCAACGATTGACGTAAGCAGACGTCAGCGACTGTTGCTGGCTGGCGGAAAGGAGCGTGGCGTTGCGAATGACGATCTGGTGAACGGTAAAGCAGCGGCCTGCCGCATCAGAATCGGGTGCCGGTGCAATATGAGGCGACATCGCCTGCCAGAGTGCATCGCGCTGCTGCTGATCCTGTTGCAGGCGTTGCTGCTGCTGAGTCTGAATAAAATCGCGATCGCCCGGCGTCAGTGGTGCAGCCAGTGCACCTGCCGTGATGAGCACCGCGCTCAACGCCAGCCACTTCCCTGTTTTTATTCTCATAGGTACGCCCAATGAAAAGAAATGTAAGTTTTTTGTAAAGCAGCGAAAGCATAATATCACCTAAACTATTAGAAAATTCCGGATAAACTGAAAAGACGACAGGTTTTTAAATATTTAATTTAAAGGACGAATCATATTTACCTTAAGACAAATACCCTCAGAAAAATATTCCCCTAACTAAAATGCAGCCCTCCCTGGTATTCCCCAATAAAAATAAACATGAAATTTACAGGCAGCCTCTGCCTGAGATGCATTGATGTAAATACATTTATTTATGTTTTCTGCTTGAAATATCGAGTGATTACTGGCTAAAAATGCGTCAGAACGTAAAGGGATGCGTTGAATTTAAAAGGGCGGGAGAGAGAAATCTGACTAAAAATTTGAGTGACAGCCAAATAAAATAAAGCCCCTGAGTCACGCATCAGAGGCAAATAAAAACCGAGCTATAAGCTGCTCACGCGCGGTCCGTCGGCATCAATCATTAGCCTGTCCCCCGGCTGAATAATATCCAGTACTGCGCCCTGCTGGCAGATAAAAGCGATCCCGGCCTGCTGAGCAATAATCGCAGCATGAGAAAGCGCACTGCCTTCCCGCAAACAAATGCCTTTTACCTGTCGCGCATCCAGACTGACGACCGCAGAAGGAAAGATGTTGTCGGCAACAATAATCGCCGGGATGTCTGGAGTCGGCATCCTGATGTCACTGCCTTTCAGATGGCAAAGGCTACGATACAGGATGTCTTCGATATCAATAAAACGCGCTTGCAGGTAGGCATCGTCCAGTTGCTGGTATTGCTCGCTCAGTTCCATAAGCACCTGATACCAAGCAGATTCCGCGCAACACTGGTCGTTGCGAATGACCTCACAGGCAGCGTCAAACAGGTCGTCATCGTCCAGCAACGTATGGTGGCCTGAGAAAATAGCGGCCACCGAAGAACCATATTTTTTCTCTGCCAGTGTAGCCAGCGCATTCAGGTCGCTGAGCGTAGCCGCGATTGCCTGTTGCAGCCGCCGATGCTCATCTCCGACATCGCTGCAGTGATACCTGGCAGGCTGCGCCAGCGGCAAGGGATAAAACACCGCCTTACCCTCGATCTTTTCGATGGCGGAGGCCGATGTTTTTAGTAACATCGACTCGGAATGCTCGCCAAAGTTTTCCGCCGCAAGGGATGCAAACGCCGCCAGGGCGCGTTCGGCATCGGGCCCACTCGCCGACAAGGTGACGGCATCATTACAGCGCACCTGCAGCAAGGCGATTTGATTGATACTGTCTGGTTTAACACACTGGCCCTGCTTCTCTAATACAAGTTCCGCGTTGAGTCCTGCCAGGGCAGCAACCAGCCGTGAGGCAGGACGAACGTGCAGGCCATGATGATTCTTGATGATGACCGTTACCGAACGGGCATCCGGATCGCGATCCGTTGTGGTCAGTGTGGTGGTGTGCACGGCAGGGATTATGCCCAACTGGGCCTGCTTAGCCTCCAGCGCATGCATGGCAACCTCAATAACCTTGTCGATGTCGGCACCTGCGGCAGCACTGACGGTCGCGGCCAGTGTGCCCTCCACCAGCGGTGCCGCACACAGGCGCACTTTGGCAGCGATGGCAGGATCGAGCAGATCAAGTGCCGTTTCAGCACTTAACAGAGCACTTCCCATATCCATCATCACCAGAACATGATCGGTATCCGCCGCCACAGACTCAATGGCCTCCATGACTTTCAGCGGATCCGTGCCGATGGGATGATCAGGATCGTCAATGCCGGCGGCGACGGCCAGCTTGCACTTATCGCCGGTTAACATTTGCCGGGCCAGCATTTCTACGCCTTCCCCCAACATCGCACTGTGGGACACGATCACCAGGTTTACCATTCGCTTCTCCTTACTCCCGGGCGGCGGCGGCCAGCATTTGCACCATGAACATGACCGAGGTTGCCCCAGGGTCCTGATGACCAATACTGCGCTCGCCCAGATAACTGGCGCGCCCTTTACGGGCCTGCATCGTAATGGTGGACTGGGCGGCTGACTCTGCCTGTTCGCAGGCGGCATCCAGTGCTGCACTCAGCGACACATTCTGCTCACTGGACTGACGCAGTGACTCCACCACGGCGAGCCAGACGTCACACATGGTTTTATCACCCGGCTCAGCTTTGCCGCGGTTGATCACCCCTTCTGCGCCCTCACGTATCATCTGATACAGTTCTTCCAGCGTCAGGCTCTGATGCGCCTGGGTAACCTGAGCCGCACGAATAAAGAACGTACCAAACAGCGGCCCGCTGGCTCCTCCTACGTTTGAGAGCAGCGTCATACCGGTATTTTTGAGAATAAAACCGATGTCTTTATCTTCAATAGAAGGCAGTTTCTCAACAACCTTGCTGAAGCCACGATGCATATTTAAGCCGTGATCGGCATCGCCGATTTCGCGATCCAGGCCGGTAAGAAAATCACTTTCGCGGGTAAAAACCTCGCCACAACGGTAAAGCCAACGCACAATTTGGGAGCGGGTAAGTGACATGTCGAACTCCTTAATGGCCCCAGTTCAGGGCAGGTGTATGAACCGGCGCATCCCACAGCGCCAGAGAATCATCATCCACACTCAGCAGCGTGATGGAAAAGCCCACCATATCCAGTGACGTGCAGTAACTGCCCACCAGGCTCCGTGCGAGAGTGATGCCATGTTCTTCACAGCGTTGCGCCAGGCGGTTATAAACACCATATAGTTCTGACAGCGGCGTCGCGCCCAGGTTATTGACCAGCGCAATGACGTTGTCGCCGCGCGTCAAGGCCTGCTTACTTTGCTGCACCTCTTGCCAGGCGCCGGCGTTTAAATCCCAGTGACGCAATGTGCGGCTGTAGGTGCCATTCTCCAGCAAAGTTTCGAACATCTCATCGACGGTGTTATCCAGCGAAGTAAAGGTGCGGCGATCGATACCGGGTTCACCATGAATCCCCACACCAAACTCCATTTCATTATCCTGGAGTTCAAACGAGCGTTTTCCTGCGGCAGGCACGGTGCAGGCACCCAGTGCGATGCCAATGGAATGACCACAATTGTTGAGTTTTCTCCCCAGCGCAGCGCAGGCCTCAAGTGAATCGCCTCGCTCTGCGGCGGCCCCCACCAGTTTTTCAATCAGCACGGTGTTCGCTACGCCACGCCGTCCCGCCGTATACAGGCTGTCTTTGACGGCAACGTCATCATCCACAACGATCGTCGTCACTTTTACGCCACTTTCATGCAGTAACTCGGTTGCCGTTTCAAAGTTGAGGATGTCGCCAGTGTAATTTTTGATAATCATCAGCACGCCTTCACCGCCGTCAATCTTCATGGCGCACTCAAACATTTTGTCTGGCGTGGGCGAGGTAAAGATTTCGCCGGGACAGGCACCGGACAGCATGCCATGGCCAATAAAACCACAGTGCATTGGTTCATGACCGCTGCCGCCGCCGGAAAGCAGCGCAACCTTGCCTGCCACAGGCGCATCGGCTCGCGTCATACATACCGGGTCCTGATGAAGCGTCAGTTCAGGATGGGCCAGCGCCAATCCTGCAAGTTGTTCACTCAATACATCTTCCACTCGGTTAATCAGCTTTTTCATTATTCATGCTCCGTCGGAGGCGGTGTGCTGTCGTCTGTGCCTGAGGCAAAGACAACCCGATTGTTGGGAAATCCTGACGGCGGGAGGCCGCTCGTCGATGCACTGATTCTCAGGGAGTTCAGGATAAAAAAAATGTCAGCCAGAAGGGTTTCATAACGGAACAATATGATGATTTTTATGTTCCATAATGAAACATCATGCGCGGCTATCGGGTAAAAATGAGAGGCAAAGCAGGTAATGATTCCCGTGGTGACAGGCAAATCCCACTGACTAAGCACGATTTTTTGGGCTGGCTATGACATTGGCGTTTTAACCGCGCTTATCGCGGTATCGTTTTGCCATTTTAACATTGCCGGGGACGATCCCGATCGCAACATCACTTTTTACCGTGGTTTATTGTTCCAGTATGAAACATGGAGGGCGGCAAGGTGTTCCATATAAGAACGTTGCCCGCAAAACTTTTTCACCCCACCGTCGATCGTAGAGTGAGTAGCGACGTCGGCCATCATCCGGCTTTCATGTCCAGTTAAGCCAGAGAGAGACGCCAGCGTACACCATGCGAACATGTTCTTACTTGAGGGTGAAAGGAATGCCAAAAATTATCCAGTCTCCAGCCAAATATATTCAGGGACCCAATGCCGCCCTGTCCTTTGGTCAGTATGCAAAGGATCTGGCCGATCGTTTTTTTGTGATTGCAGATGATTTTGTAATGAAACTGGCGGGCGATAAGGTCTTGAGCGGCCTTGCCGACCATGACGTCAGTTGCCATGCAGAGCGCTTCGGCGGGGAATGTTGCCGAACTGAAATCGACCGCCTGATGGCGTTAGCAGAACAGAACGGCTGTCGTGGCGTGATCGGCTTAGGCGGTGGTAAAACGCTGGATACTGCCAAGGCGATTGCCTGGTATCTCAAACTGCCTGTGGTGGTGATTCCCACTATCGCGTCAACCGATGCGCCCACCAGCGCACTGTCTGTGATTTATACCGAAACCGGTGAGTTTGCAGAGTATCTGATCTACCCCAAAAATCCCGATATGGTGGTGATGGATACTACGATCATTGCTAAAGCACCGGTACGCTTACTGGTAGCAGGAATGGGCGATGCCCTGTCGACCTGGTTTGAAGCAAAAGCGTGTTATGACTCTGGCGCAACCAGCATGGCAGGCGGCAAATCCACCGCCGCCGCGTTAAGCCTGGCGCGACTGTGCTACGACACGCTACTGGCTGAGGGCGAAAAGGCACGCTTTGCGGCCCAGGCTGGTGTGGTGACAGAGGCACTGGAACGTATTGTTGAAGCCAATACTTATCTCAGCGGTATTGGCTTTGAAAGCAGTGGCCTTGCCGCTGCGCATGCCATCCACAATGCGTTTACCGTGCTGGAGGAGTGCCATCATCTTTACCACGGTGAAAAGGTCGCTTTCGGTACGCTGTCACAGTTAATTCTGCAGAACAGCCCGACAGAAGAGATCGAAACCGTGCTGGCCTTCTGCCAGAAAGTAGGACTGCCTGTTACCCTGGGGCAGATGGGCGTGAAACAGGATATCGAGAAAAAAATTCGGGCGGTTGCCGACGCGGCCTGTGTGGAAGGGGAAACCATCCACAACATGCCGTTCCCGGTTACACCAGACAGCGTTTATGCGGCGATTATCACTGCCGACCTGCTGGGACAGCAGTGGCTGTCGCGTTAATCTGTCACCGGTAAACCGCTGGCCCAATCAGTAAGGGCACCAACTTCCCCTTGGCCGCGTCTGCTAAGGGGATTTTCTATGGTCTTTTAGCGGAAATGGATATGACAGCGTTAACTCCCGATAGCGATAAGGACGTTTCTGCGGTGATCACTCAGTCATGGCAGCGTTGCAGTAAATATATGCAGCGGGATAACTGGCAAACGCCACATCAGGCGCAGGGATTAACCTACGAATCAATTTGTCGGCGCAAAACCGCCTTACTCACCCTTGGTCAGGCAACACTTGAGGATGCGTGGGAGTACATGGAGAACCGGCCTTGTGCCCTGTTTATCCTGGATGAATCCGCCTGTATTTTGAACCGCTGTGGTGATGCACAGACGCTGATGCAGCTTGAGGCATTAGGTCTGCACGACGGCAGCTACTGTGCTGAAAGCATCATTGGTACCTGCGCCCTGTCGCTGGCGGCTTTAGAAGGCCAGCCAGTAAAAACCCACGGCGAACATCACTTTAAACGGGCGCTCCATGCCTGGTCTTTCTGCTCAACCCCGATATTTGATAATCATGGCCGTTTATTTGGCTCTATCGCGCTGGCCTGTCTGCGTCAGGATCAGGCGTCTTCTGATCTTTCCCTCACGCTGTCTATCGCCCGGGAAGTGGGTAATTCGCTATTAACAGACAATTTATTAGCCGAATCCAACCGCCATCTGAACCAGCTTTATGGCCTGCTGGAGAGCATGGATGATGGTGTTATGGCATGGAATGAGCAAGGCGTTCTGCAATTTCTGAATGCACAGGCAGCCCGGCTGCTGCATCTGGATGCCTTAAGCAGTCAGGGGAGGAACATTGCTGACCTTATTACCCTGCCCGCCCTGTTGCGCCGGGCAATTAAGCAGGCGCAGGGATTAAAGCATGTGGAAGTCACCTTTGAGAGCCAGCATCAGTTTGTTGATGCGGTGATTACCCTGAAGCCTATTGTTGAAGTTCAGGGCAACAGCTTTATTTTACTGCTCCATCCTGTTGAGCAGGTTCGTCAACTGATGACTCGCCAACTGGGAAAGGTCAGCCACACCTTTGAACAGATGCCAGAACAGGATGCGGACACGCGGCGTTTAATACATTTTGGTCGTCAGGCCGCCAAAGGCAGCTTTCCCGTACTGCTGAGTGGAGAAGAAGGCGTGGGCAAAGAGCTGCTGAGTCAGGCTATTCATAACGAAAGTGACCGGGCGAGCGGGCCCTATATTGCCGTTAACTGTCAGTTATATGCCGACAGCACGTTGGGGAAGGATTTTATCGGTAATGCGCCCAGCGAGGAGGAAAATGGTCGGCTGAGTCGTCTTGAGCTGGCACACGGTGGTACGTTGTTTCTGGATAAAATTGAGTATCTGGCTCCTGCCTTGCAATCGATTCTTTTACAGGTGATCAAGCAAGGGGTTTTGACGCGTCTTGAGGCACAGCGGTTAATCCCCGTTGATGTGAAGATCATTGCCACCACGTCGGTCGATTTAGCACAACGGGTGGAACAAAATCGTTTTAGCCGCCAGCTCTATTACGCTCTGCATTCGTTTGAAATCGTTATTCCTCCTTTACGGGCGCGGCGTAACAGCATTCCCACGTTAGTCACTCACCGCCTGCGCCGACTGGAAAAACAGTTTTCATCCCGGTTTAAACTTGATAACGACGCGATGGCAAGGTTAGTCAACTATGGCTGGCCGGGTAATGATTTTGAATTAAACAGCGTCATTGAGAATATCGCTATCAGTAGCGAGCACGGTCACATTCGGTTGAGTAACCTGCCTGAGTCTTTATTCGCTGAACAGCCTTATAGCGAAACGTCCTCTTCGTTATTACCGGATAATTTATCGTTTAGCGCGATTGAAAAAGAAGCCATTATTCATGCCGCCCGTGTTACCCACGGTCGGGTGCAGGAGATGTCGAATCTGTTGAATATTGGACGCACGACCCTGTGGCGAAAGATGAAACGCTATGCCATTGATGCGAGCCAGTTCAGGCAGAAATAGTGGGGGAATTAGCCTGAGTGGGGGGCTGTTCATGGCTTTGCCTGCCTGGGCGGCATCCAGTCATGTAACTCTGAGAAGGTTTCGCTCGCCAGGCAGCGGGCAGTTTCAGTCCGCCCCGTGCGGGCGACCGACAAGGGGCCGCCAGTCGCCGCGGCCCCTTGACCCCGGGCTGCCGGGTTGCCAGCCTGAGCGGCGTTCAGTCATAAAGCTCCGAGAAGGTTTCGCTCGCCGGGCGGCGGGCAGTTTCAGTCCGCCCCGTGCGGGCGACCGACAAGGGGCCGCCAGTCGCCGCGGCCCCTTGACCCCGGGCTCCCGTCCTGCCCACCCGCCGCTGCGCGGTCCCTTCGCGGCTTCAGGATTTCTGCCGGACCGTCAGGACGCGCCGTCCCTGGCGCGGCCTGACTTTCGCCGACGTCCTGTCGGCTCATCCGGAAATCCTGCATCCGCTCAGCGGGACGGGAAGGCCGGCCCACTCCCCCGCTTTGATACCTGTGCCAAAACTACTTTCCGCGTCGCTTCAGATGTCAGAAAACATCGCTTCAGATGCCAGAAAAGCTTCACATCTTATTGCTGTTCATTTTTTCATTTTCGTCAGGCTTCCCTGTCTTCAGTTCTGATTACGCATGTTAATAACAGGCGAAGCAGTATTTCGGAAAAATATAAGCCCTAACAGGCGAGGGTTTGCTGGAGGCATCCGGCGCGCAGAGGAAAGAACGGAGGCCAGGACGGCGCGGCAGGGACGCCGCGACGAGGACGGCTGCGCCACGGAGGGCGCATCCGGACGGTCCGTCAGGCCGCAGTGAGTGACGAAGGGACAGCGACGGCTGCCGGACGCCGGGATTGTTAAGGGGCTGGCGCGAGCCCCTTAACCCGACCGCCTGCCCGGACAGGCTGAAACTCCCCGACGCCTGGCGGGCGGAACATACTCAGTGCAAAACGGTGTCCCCACCGCCTCGCGGGCGGAACATGCTCAGAGCAAAGCCGCATCCCCACCGCCTGCCGGGCAGAATATGCTTAGTGCAAAACCACAAATCCCCCCGGCGGGCAAAACCCATTCAATACAAATCCTCAGGCAAAGCCGCACCAAATAAAAAACAGGTTCCCACAGGCGAGGGTTTTCCGGAGGCATCCGGCGCGCTGAGGAAAGAACGGAGGCCAGGACGGCGCGGCAGGGACGCCGCGACGAGGACGGCTGCGCCATGGAGGGCGCATCCGGACGGTCCGTCAGGCCGCAGTGAGTGACGAAGGGACAGCGACGGCTGCCGGACGCCGGGATTGTTAAGGGGCTGGCGCGAGCCCCTTAACCCGAACGCCTGCACGGGCAGGCTGAAATTCCCCGACGCCTGGCGGGCGGAACATACTCAGTGCAAACCGTAGCGCTCGGCCCGTGCGGAATATGCTCGGAGCAAAACCCTATCCCCACCGCCTCGCGGGCCGAACCATTGCAAAACCGCTATCGACACCGCCTGGCGGTCTCCACCGCCGCCTTCTCCGTCGCCTCCACCTCACGATACCAACGCGGATGGTGCTTCCGCGCCCAGCGACGACTGACTTTACCCTCAATCATCCCGGTAATTGAGCCTTTAACCCAAAACGCCATATAGATATGAATCAAAATGGCATGGATCAGCACGATCGCGGCTGCGGCATGGATCAGCAGGCTCCAGCGGATAACCGTGATGGGGAAATACGCCGCAAAGTAAGGTCGCCAGATAATAATGCCCGTCACCACCAGCACCACGATCAAAGACATAATGGCCCAGAACATCATTTTCTGGCCTGCATTATATTTACCTACATCGGCCACTTTGTGCTCATTGCCCTTGAGCACTTCGACAATGCCTTTTATCCACGGCATATCCTGCCTGTCTGGGATGTTGTGACGAACAAAGCGCACAAACATCACCATCAACAACACGAAGATCAGTACACCAAAAAACGGATGTAAAATCCGTCCCATCTGCGGTGTGCCGAAGGTTGCAGTGAGCCACTGTAGTGTTGGAAAAAACAGCCCAAGGCCGGAAAGCGCAACCAGAAAAAAGCTGATCACCACGGTCCAGTGGCAGGCGCGGTCGATAAATCGGGTACGCAGGATCATGTTGCGCTTACTCATGATCGTTCTCCTCTTCATTATCCGTCTCGTTATTCGGCCCTATGCCCACATAGTGATAAATAAGCGCGGCAAAGGTCGCAATAAATCCCGCAGCGGAAAGCGGTTTGAGCACGCCCTTCCATACATTAACTGGCGTAGCGATTTTTGGATCGGCGGGAAGATGGTGGTAAAGCTCTGGCTTGTCCGCATGGTGCAGAACATACATCACGTGCGTCCCCCCGACGCCTGGTGGGTTATAGATACCCGCATGGGCATAGCCACGTTTTTTAAGCTGTGCCACGCGCGCGTCTGCCACGCTCAACATCTCTTTTTTGCTGCCAAACTGAATGGCACCTGTCGGGCAGGTTTTTACACAAGCCGGTTCCTGACCCACACTCACCCTGTCCACACAGAGCGTGCACTTATAAACGCGATTATCATCGGGATTCAGCCGTGGCACATTGAACGGGCAACCGGCAATGCAGTAACCGCAACCGATACAATGCTCAGACTGAAAATCCACGATGCCGTTAGCGTACTGAATAATCGCGCCAGCAGAAGGGCAGGCTTTGAGACAGCCCGGTTCCGCGCAGTGCATACAGCCATCTTTGCGAATTAACCACGCCAGTTTGCCCTCCTGCACAGTTTCGCTGAAGCGCATTACCGTCCAGGATTTTGCACTTAAATCCATCGGATTATCGTAGACACCCGTGCAGTGACCGACTTCATCACGGATATCATTCCATTCTGAGCAAGCCACCTGACAGCCTTTGCAGCCAATGCAGGTGGAGACGTCGATAAGTTTTGCCACTTCGGCCTGAAAGTCCCGCGCCTGCGGGGGCGGCGTTACGCTGTTGGTCGCCGAGCGTTGAATAATATCCTGAGATTGCATAGACATGGGTTCCCTCCTTACGCCCGCTCAATGTTGACCAGAAACGCTTTGTATTCTGGCGTATGTGAGTTGGCATCACCCACCGATGGCGTCAACGTATTGGACAGAAAGCCTTTGCGCGTTGCACCTTCAAATCCCCAGTGGCAGGGAATCCCGATGGTATCTACACGTTTTCCGTCGATCGTTAACGTCTGCAAACGCTTTGTCACCACGGCTTTCGCCTTGATATAGCCGCGTTTAGACATCACCTTAACCATGTCCCCTGCGGCAATACCTTTCTCATTGGCCAGCGATTCGCCAATCTCAATAAACTGCTCAGGCTGCACGATGCCGTTAAGCCGGGCGTGCTTTGTCCAGTGGCGGAACAGCTCGGTAATGGAATAGGTGGTGGCGACATAGGGAAACGCATCGGCTTTGCCCATATTGGCGATATCGTCACTGAAAATACGCGCTACCGGGCTGGAGATGACCGCTGGATGCAGTGGGTTCGTTCCAATGGGTGATTCAACCGGCTCATAATGCTCCGGAAAAGGGCCATCATTCATTTTGTCGATCGAGAACAGGCGTGCAACGCCCTCCGGGTTCATGATAAATGGCCCGACATGGCTGTCTGGCGCAGACGCATTATAATCCGCAACGTCCATCCCTGCCCATTTTTGACCATCCCAGTGCAGCAGTGCGCGTTTTGCATCCCAGGGCTTACCGGACGGATCGGCAGAGGCCCGGTTATACAGAATCCGGCGGTTGGCTGGCCACGACCATGCCCATCCTGGCGTACAGCCCAGCCCATAAGGATCGCTGTTATCGCGATTCGCCATCTGGTTACCCTGCTCCGTCCAGCTGCCGCAGTAGATCCAGCAGTAACTGCTGGTAGATCCATCATCACGAAGCTGGGCAAAGCTGCTGAGCTGCTCCCCTTTTTTCGCGATTAAGCGACCCTCTGCGTCATACAGATCCTGAAGCGCGATACCATTTGCCTCACGGGCAAGCTCTTCGGGATGCGGATCGTAGGGATCGTTATAATTCCAGTTGAGATTGAGTAAAGGCTGCGGATTAGCCCCGCCCTCTTGCTGGTAAAGCTCTCGCAATCGCATAAAGAGCCGTCCCAGAATTTTACCATCATGTAATGCCTCGCCCGGTGGCTCTGCCGCCGCCCAGTGCCACTGTAGCCACCGGCCGGAATTCACAATCGATCCGTTCTCTTCGGCAAAGCAGGATGATGGCAAACGGAAGACTTCGGTCTGGATCGTCTCTGGCTTAACATCATTCATTTCGCCGTGGTTTTGCCAGAAGTTGGAAGACTCTGTTACCAGCGGATCGATGACCACCATATATTTGAGCTTTGAAAGCGCGCGAGACGATTTGTTTTTATCGGGGAAGGCAGCAAGCGGATTGAAACCCTGAACAATATAGCCGTTGATTTTGCCCTCCAGCATCAATTCGGCCTGTGTCATCACATCATAAAGACGATCCCATTTCGGCAACCAGTCATAGCCCCAGTTATTTTCCGCAGTGGCATGTTCCCCCCAGAAGCTTTTCATCATGCTGACGAAAAACGTCGGCGTGTTCTGCCAGTAGTTCACCTCATTAACCCCCAGTGCAGGCGGTGTAATCTGTGAAATATAGGTCTGATAATCTGGCTGATGCTCTGAAGGCAGAGGCATGTAGCCCGGCAGATTGGTCGACAGCAATCCCAGATCGGTATAGCCCTGAATATTCGAGTGACCGCGCAGCGCATTAATACCGCCGCCCGCCATACCGATATTGCCGAGCAGCAGCTGCAACATGGCCGCCGCCCGGATAATTTGCGCACCGGAAGAGTGATGAGTCCATCCCAGCGCATACAATATCGTTGCTGTGCGATTCGGCACGCTGGTGCTGGCGAGCATTTCACAGATACGGGTGAAGTCAGCGACAGAGGTCCCACATAATCGATTCACCATCTCTGGCGTATAGCGTTCGACGTGCTTTTTAAGCAGATTCCACACACAGCGCGGATGACGCAGTGTGGTATCCCTTCGCGCATTTCCCTGTTCATCGAGCTGATAGAACCAGCTGGATTTATCATACTGCTTCTTATCCGCGTCAAAACCGCTGAACAAGCCGTTATCAAAGGCGTAATCATCGCGAATCAGCAGGCTGGCATTGGTGTAATGCCGGACATATTCATGCTGAATACGGTCATGTTCAATCAGGTAGCGGATGACGCCAAGCAGGAACACGTTGTCCGAACCGGCGCGAATCGGCGCATAGACATCGGCAACGGCGGCGGTTCGGTTAAAACGCGGGTCCACCACAATCACCGTGGCGTCATTTTTAGTCTGCGCCTCAATAACCCATTTAAACCCTACCGGATGCGCTTCAGCCGCATTGCCCCCCATAACCAGCACAACGTTGGCATTTTTGATATCGACCCAGTTATTGGTCATGGCGCCGCGGCCGAACGTTGGAGACAGCGCAGACACCGTGGGCCCATGACACAAACGTGCCTGGCAGTCTATCGCGGTCATGCCTAAACTGCGGGCAAACTTACCATCGAGCATGCCCGTCTCGTTACTGGCCGCCGAGGAGCACAACATGCCCGTAGTGGTCCAGCGGTTAACCGTGACGCCTTGGGCATTTTTCTCGATAAAATTCGCATCGCGATCGTCTTTCATCAGACGGGCAATGCGGTTGATGGCCTCATCCCAACTGATGCGCTGCCAGGTGTTTGATCCCGGCGCACGATACTCGGGGTACTGCAAACGGGTTTCACTGTGAATATAATCCAGTACACCGGCTCCTTTCGGGCAGAGCGAGCCACGACTGACCGGATGGTCCGGATCGCCCTCTACGTGGTAGATACGTTCTCTCACGTTTTTAGCGGTGTCGCCCAGGCTGTAAATCAACATGCCGCAGCCGACAGAGCAGTAGGTACAGTTATTGCGTGTCTCTTTCGCTTTTATCAGTTTGTATTGACGGGTTGCTGCCTGCAAAGAGAAAGAGGATAAAAATCCGAGAGATGCAACAGTGGTTCCGGCCAGGCCACCTGCGCAGATGCGGAAGAATTTTCTTCGGCTGAGTTCCATGTAGCCTCCAGAGTAAAAGAACAACAACGAAAAGTTGCACAGACTATAAGGTTATTTAGCCCCTAAAACCATTGACTCTGTATGGTTATTGATGCAGCGCAATATTCTATTTGTTAAGCCCGATCGCAGTGTTGATTAAAACGGGTGCAGAAGCTGTTTTGCGCTATCTGCGGCACGCTCTCAGAGAGTGCTCACAGTGACGAGAAGCCTGAGAGCCGCACAATGCTGGGCACAACGCAAAAAAAAGCGAGGCCGAAGCCTCGCGTAGGGTTGCCGACGTTAATCGTAATAAGGCACCTTACGATCGGTACCGTTAATATTGATGAGCACAAAACCCGTCGGCGTCGTTTTGTTGGTCGGTGTGCCCACCGCCGTAGCGAGAGTCACCACGCCTTTTTCATTGGCTCCCAGCCCTGCCACGCCATTGTGCAACCCAAAGCGTGCCGCTGGCTTGAGCGTTCCCACCTTCGATACGTCATCAACCAGCGACATATCACTTTGAAACAGGGAACAGGAACCCGTATCAAAGCGCGTTGGTCCGGTGGTTTTCAGGTTAAACATGGTTTCGCCGCTGTTGGCTCTTAGCTTAACCCACACGCCAGCATAGGTGGTGCCCACCCGGTTGTAGCGGATATCAATGACCGCTGGCTGCCCCATATGACAGGCATCAGCCCAGACCGTATCCAGTCGTTGCAGGTTGATCCAGGTCTTCCCGGTGCCGGGCATGTTGATGGGCGATCCTGCTGTCCCCGAAGGCGTGGTGTTATCCGCTTTACCGATCAACTCAATGACCCATTGCTGATTGGGTGACGGGAAAAACACCTGACCTAGACGGTACCAGTTATCCGTCTCGGTGTTATTCACCACCTTGTAGCCGCTAAAGTATCCTGCTCGCAGCGAACCACTCATAAAGGTGCCGTAGTTCTCGTCACGACGGTAACCATACTCAAAGGTGGAAAGCCATTTCCCCCCGACCAGATCCTGACTGAGTTTGGAGCCTGACTGCAGGTTAATATGACGCATTACCACGCGTGCATTATTCAGTATCAATGGCGCACTACAGTTCTCGACATTGAGCGTATCAATGGTCCAGCCGCCATCGGACAAATCGCCGGGATTGCGCGTATGTTCGATCCATACGTTGCGCATGATCGCCTGCGTCATGCGCGGCATATACAGCGTGGCATCGCCATAGCCCGTCTGGAAATTGGCATTACATAACTCAATGGCTGTGGAGTGATCCCAGACGCCTTTGGGTGAACCTGACCAGCCGATATCGAAAACGCGCGAGTAGGTGGTATTGGTATAGATTTGCTCAAACTTACTGTCGAGTGTGTCCTGCAGCTTAAAGATGGTTCCGCCGCTGCGCTGCCCCCTAAAGCAGCTGATATTAACGATTTGCCCTGCCATACAACTGTTTTCAAAAAACGGCTGAACATTGCTGCACATTTCAGGGGTAATGGTTGCCGTGTTGGTGACAGTATCGGCACTGGCCTGTCCGTCCCAGGTAATCCCGCGAATGGTGCTACGCCGAGCCTGAACTTTGAACAGGGTATTGGCACTTTTATCTGACACAATGGTGGTGCCGGGCAGAGAACCCAGCGCCAGATCGTCCCCGGCCAGACCAAAGAAGGGGATTTCCGTCTCACTCAAGTCCATGGGCATAATCAGGAAGCGCCCGCCAGGGAAACGTACCGGCAATCCCTTCATATTCTGGCTGTAAGTTTGTGACCAACCGAGAATACGTTTAAACGCATCGGTGTCATCCGTGACGCCATCGCCCTTTGCACCAAAATGCAGGATGTTCACTTCTCGCGGATCGTTGATTGAACGCTTCCAGTAGAAGCCGTTTCCTATGGCTACCGTACCGCCATCATCTTTTAAAATTGTGGTGCCGGTAAACCCCACAAAATCGCCGCCGCCACGAAAGCTGGAATCTTTATCGTAGTAGCGTTTCAGTACGGCAATTTCACCTGGTTTTGACGGCATGGTCGTACGAAGCTCAGCAAATGAGTTAACTTCAATCATGATATCCTCCTCAGGATAATAGGCTGTAAATCAGAAAGTTAAATAATCTTTGGCAGCGGAATGACCACACAGGACATCCCATAAATCGTTATGGCTGTTAATGGCGCGCACGGTGCGAATATCTGCTTTGTGAGCGTCATCGCCATGGGTGTAGATGGGGGAAAAGAGAATGCAGGCTGAATCGCTGTAGGTGGCAGGTTTAAGGTTGGTGGTATTTGGACTGCTGCAGCTTGTCGCGAGCAGCAGCGTCATCAAGATTAAGGTTATCAGTCGCCACACGCTTCGCCTCCTCACTATTGCGTTGCTGTTGATGAGTAACATTCGCCATGCGATTTGCCTCTTGCCTGGCGCTGTCGGCTTCCGACCGGGCTTGCTGTTGCACCTTGCCGATCTTCTTACCTCCCATGTAGCTGGCAACGACGGCGATGATCAGTGCACCCATCGCCGCCAGCCCGTGCCAGCCGCTGGTAAACAGAGAAATAAACGTCATGATGTCTCCTTATTGCTGGGGCGCTTTTCATTCAGCAGGTTTTTCTGGCGAACAAATTGCGCGATGACGCCCATCGCCACCATGAAGGCGCCGATGAGACCAAGGTAATTGTGGGGAAGGATGCTCTTCACATCGTCAGGCAGCGTTTGCCAGGCATTCAGCGCAGACGACGGAAATGACTGAACCCAGGCGCTGAGCATTGACCCCAGCGAAGCCAGCCATACAGACCAGGTTTTAAATAACAATTTGGCGTGAGAAACAAACTGCAGCGTGGTGAAGCGCTGCATTAACAGCAGAATAATCACGACAACTAATACCGCGATAATAAAAAACAGCCATCTCATAACAGCCCCCGATAAACGTCATAGTTACCGCTGCGCATAACGTCAGCATGACGTCTCACTCGACCGGGCGTTTGCCGTGCCCACAGACTGTTAAGCATGGCATCGCCCGCCTCCGTAAAGTGTTCACGAGCGATTGCGCTGAGCATATTTTTAAACTGTAAAACCCCATCAACGCCCAACTGGTACGCCATGCTCAACAGCACGTCGGTACGCGCATCATTGCACTTTGCCAGCACCTGTTTCAGGGGAGCGCGACTCTGCATATCTGTCATCTTGTTTTCCAGAATGCATTGCTTCCAGACATCGCCTACGCGGCGCGGCACCCGCAGGACATAATTGCTTAACGATGCGCCTTTAGGGCCAATCCGGATGCCGGCAGCGACCGTGGGGAACCCCAGGGTGTCGAGATAAGGCATTTCAGCGTAACCTTCTTCAAAATTCAGAATTGCAATAATCTGGCTCATAAAAACTCCTTAGTAAGGGTGCAGGCAAACCATCCCGTGCGGGAAAACATAAAACAAACTGATTAGTGCCAGAGATAAACGCAGTGGGAATTGCGATTAAAGGTGCAGCAGCACTAAAGCATTTGCGCGAAGGTCAGGCTCAGGAAGGAAGGATGGCGTTACCTGCGACAGGCAGTGAATCAACAGCGGTCACACGATTCAGCGAACCGCGTAAAGATGAACATGGGGCAGACAACAGTTATCAAAACCGGAGACGTCTTTATTTCTCAGGCGCGGCGCGGTTACAGCACGATCGACCGCTGGGGTAACCTGCCGCTGACAAATTTGTTCAGCACGCCGCAAAGGACGCGTTTCGGGTGGGTAGTTAAGTGCTTCGTCAATGCTTTGTTTAAGACGGTTGAGAGGTTGACGCCGCTGATGACGGCGGGTACGTGCATTGCCCATAAAAACGCTTTTGCCATAATGAATTATCGCCATAACTCCTCCTGTGAATGAGTCTTTGGCGATAGGGTGGCAGGCGAGCGTTTTGGGTTTGAAGAACAAGCTCGAATGTCGCTGAATGGTGTTCACAGGCTCTCCTCCCGGCTGAATAATCAGTCAGGTGGAAGGGTCAGCAAAAGGGTACAGGCGGCATCTGACGACGCTGCATTATGCGCATCCACCCCATCCCAAAGCTCATTGGCTTTTGGGGGGTTTGATTCGCGCTTGTGCAGCGCCTCAATTGTTTAAGAGCGTTTCATCCATGTGGTAACACGTTCTTTCATCCATGTTCAAATTATTAACAGGTTCTTATGCTTTATCAAACACCACTGGTTAATTTATTTTTTACCATAAGTTAACTTTTTGAATTTAGACCGATTATTTTTTTGCCTTACAGGTGTCCCAGCCTGCTGAATTGTCTATCCCAGAATGTGATACTGCCCGGCCTGACTCATAATGACTTTTGCCAGCACGTTTAAATTCCCCGCCTCATTCCGGTCCAGATACCAGGTTTCATAACGCTTATTATCTGATATGACGGCAATTCTTTTGTGTTGCAGTTGCAGCCGCTTGAGATACAGCTGTTCATCCAGGGTAAAAATATAGATACCGTCGCCGTCAAACTGCTGGACGCTTATGTCCACAAACAGCTGATCGCGTGGTGCAAAGGTGTCGGACATGGCATCGCTGTTGATCGCAATTAATCGAATATGATCTGCCGGACGGCCGCTGAACAACACCCGGGCTTCATCCTGACCATATTCGATGGCCTGAATGGTTTCGACAAAATCATCCCCCACAGGCAGACCTGCGCCTGACTTCTGCCCTAAATCAAAACTGTTCACGCGGAAGGTGTTTTTTTGGCAGGGGACGTCGTGAAGCGGGTAAGGTTCTGGATGCTGATCCATACCATATTGCAACCACTCTACCCGCACGCCAAGCAGCTGGCTGAGCGCCAGTAAATTGCCATTATCAGGCACAGACTGAGCGTTAAACCATTTCCACACGCCCGGCGCTGAAATCTTACAACCCTGGCGTTGTAACGCGCAGGCGACCTGTTTGTTGCGTCCGTGTCCTGTAATGCCCGCACTTTCACAAGCGGCTATCAGCCTGGCGGTGAAAGCTTGTCGGGTACTCTCTTTTTTAACCATCAGTTAATAATCGACCATTGAAGAGGAGCTGAATGTTATTTTCATTATTGCTACCAGTTCATTTTATATTACCGCCAGTTTACTACCTAACCGCATTACTAAGCATTTCTGATTATTATTTACAGTTTTATCGCACAGCGAACCATAAAACAGGGAGCAAAGCCGCGTACCGTCTCACCTTTCAGCAATCTTTTGTAAAAAATTGCACCGCGTCCGACTCATCCCCGCAGTAAAAAATAATCCCCACCGCTTAAAAAGCCATCAACGGCGGGAAAACTCTACCATTGAGTGGTGCGGAAAAAAGCAGCATGAAAAAAAACGGGGGCCTGAATGGGCCCCCGTTTGTTTAAAAAATACCGTTATGCACGCAGGGTATCATCACCCCAGGCAATCCATTTGTAGGTGGTCAGCGCCTCCAGCCCCATAGGACCACGGGCATGCAGTTTTTGCGTACTGACCGCCACTTCTGCGCCCAGACCAAACTGGGCACCGTCGGTAAAACGGGTACTGGCGTTTACGTACACGGCAGAAGAGTCGACCTGCTTAACGAAACGCGCCGCGTTTTGCGTGCTGCGGGTCAGGATAGCGTCTGAATGCTGCGTGCCGTGCATACGAATATGCGCAATCGCCTCATCCATATCTGCGACTCGCTTGACGTTAAGATCAAGCGACAACCACTCATCGTCATAGTCGCCCTGTTGCACGGCAGTAACGCTGGCCGGCCCCTGCTGCAGCTGCGCCAGAATATTGGCATCGGCATGCAGAGGGATATTCTCTTCAGCCATGCGGGCAGTAAAAGCGGGCAGGAAGCGGTCAGCAATCGCGGTGTCAATCAACAACGTTTCCAGAGAGTTGCAGGCACTGGGGCGCTGCTTTTTCGCATTAACGATGATGTCCAGCGCTGGTGCGATTTCCATCGTCTCATCGATATAAATATGACAAACCCCAATCCCACCGGTAATGACCGGGATGGTCGCGTTCTCGCGACAGAGCTTATGCAGACCCGCCCCGCCGCGCGGAATCAGCATATCCACGTAACGATCCAGTTTAAGTAGCTGATTCACCAGTTCGCGATCCGGATTTTCGATAGCCTGAATCGCTGCCGCCGGTAAACCGTGCTGCTGGAGTGCGTTCTGAATCACCCGCACCGTAGCCGCATTGGTGCGCCACGTCTCTTTCCCACCGCGCAGAATGGCTGCGTTACCGGTTTTTAAGCACAGGCTGGCGACATCCACGGTGACGTTTGGACGCGCTTCATAAATCACGCCAATCACGCCCAGCGGCACCCGGCGGCGCTCAATCCGTAGCCCGCTATCCAACTGACCGCCATCCATCACCTGCCCGACCGGATCGGCTAACTGGCAGACCTGGCGAACATCGCTGGCAATCGCGCTAAGGCGTGCAGGCGTTAAGGTCAGACGATCGAGCAATGCCTCACTCATTTTGTTCTGCCGCGCCTCAGCCAGATCCTGCTCATTCGCGGTCAAAATAACGCTGCTTTCCGCTTCAAGTCGGTCAGCAATCGTCAGTAAAACCTGATTTTTTTCGGCTGCAGACAGATCCGCCATTGCCCAGGCCGCGGCACGCGCCGCCTTACCCATTTCTTCAAGCATATTCGTTCCTTAGCTGACGATCATGTCGTCACGATGTACCGCAACCGGCCCGTACTCATAGCCCAGAATGTCGCTGATCTGTTGACTGTGGTGGCCTGCGATCATGCGCATCGCGTCACTGTTGTAGCGCGAGACGCCGTGGGCGATATCGCGCCCCTGCAGGCTGCGAATACGGATCACTTCTCCGCGAGAGAAATTGCCCTGAATATCGCGGATACCTTTAGGCAACAGTGAGCTGCCGCGCTCAATAATCGCGGCAAGCGCGCCGTCATCCACGGTGATCTCACCGGCCGGCGGCGCACCAAAAATCCAGCGCTTACGGTTTTCAAGCGGCGTTTGCTGAGCATGAAACAGGGTGCCCACCGGCTTGCCCGCAATTACGTCACTAATGACGTCGCTTCGGCTGCCCGCAGCAATAATCACGTCAATACCGGCCCGGCAGGCGACATCTGCAGCCTGGAGTTTAGTCGACATCCCGCCCGTGCCTAATCCTGATACGCTATCGCCCGCCAGGGCACGCAACGCGTCATCAATGATATGAACATCGCTGATTAATTCAGCATCCGGATTATTGCGCGGATCGGCGGTAAAGAGTCCCTGCTGGTCGGTCAGCAAAAGCAGTTTGTCCGCGCCGCTCAACATTGCTGCCAGCGCAGAGAGGTTGTCATTGTCACCCACTTTGATTTCAGCGGTGGCAACGGCGTCATTTTCGTTAATGACGGGCACGATGTGGTTGTCCAGCAAGGCACGCAAGGTATCACGCGCGTTCAGGAAGCGTTCGCGATCTTCCATATCGGCGCGGGTCAGTAACATCTGACCGATATGAATGCCGTAGATGGAAAACAGCTGTTCCCACAGTTGGATAAGACGACTTTGCCCCACCGCAGCTAACAGCTGCTTTGAGGCGATGGTCGGCGGCAGTTCGGGGTAACCCAGATGTTCACGACCGGCTGCCATCGCGCCAGAGGTGACAATCACAATACGATGGCCGGCGGCGTGCTGTTGCGCGCACTGACGCACTAATTCCACCATGTGCGCTCTGTTTAACCGACGTGAACCGCCGGTAAGAACGCTGGTACCCAATTTGACCACAAGGGTCTGACTGCCACTCATGTTGTCCTGCCGTAAAAAATTTCTGTGAACGGACTTTTTAACAGGTGCAGTGAGGGAAGCCAACAGCCTGTAAGGGAAAAACTGCAAATTTCGCAGAGCGTCAATTAGACCAAAAGTTCCCCATTAACAACAAAACATCAAAATTGTCATAAAAAGTTCATCATTGATCGGTAAAAAGTCCGTGTTTTACAAACTTTTTCATTAATGCCTCAAAAGTTTTCTTGTTGTAACAAGGCGGCAACTGAATGCCCCCCGGCCTGTTGACTGAGCATCCGGAGAATAAAGGCAGCCATGCCTGTAACAAGAAGACGTTGAGGACAAAAAAATTTTACTCATTGGGATTGATAGCAAATGAAGAAAAGTACACTGGCAATCGTGGTATCTGCTCTGGCCCTGACCTCTGCTGCTCAGGCCGCTGAAGTTTATAACAAAGACGGTAACAAGCTGGATTTCTACGGCAAGGTTAAAGCCGAGCATTACTTCAGCGATAATGCCGGTGCTAATGGCGATAAATCTTACGTGCGTATTGGCTTTAAAGGACAGACGCAGATTAACGATATGATGACCGGTTACGGCCAGTGGGAATATCAGTACAACGCCAACAACTCAGAAGGCTCCGATGCGAACAGCGGCAACAAGACCCGTCTGGGCTTTGCCGGTCTGAAGTTCTCTCAGTACGGTTCATTCGACTACGGCCGCAACTATGGGGTGCTGTATGACGTTGAGTCACTGACTGACGTCTTCCCGGAATTTGGCGGCGATGGCACAGCACGTACTGACAACTTTATGACACAGCGCGCCACTGGCGTAGCAACCTACCGTAACAACAACTTCTTTGGTCTGGTAGACGGTCTGAAGTTTGCTCTTCAGTATCAGGGCAAAAATGATTCTACTTCTGCTAACAGCCGTACCGACGTATTACGTCAGAATGGTGATGGCTACGGTGCATCACTGGGTTATGCCATTGCTGACACGGGTGTAAGCGTATTAGGTGCCATCACCTCTTCTGACCGCACCAACTCCCAAGCAGCAGGAATCTATGGCCGCGGTGATAAAGCCACGTCATGGGGCACCGGCCTAAAATATGACGCCAACAGCATTTATCTGGCGGCAATCTATACAGAAACCCGCAACATGACGCCAATTTCTGTTCCAGGCAGTTTCAGCAATTCTACAAGCTCTGTAAGCGGCTTCGCCAACAAAGCAGAAAACCTGGAACTGGTTGCTCAGTACCAGTTTGACTTCGGTCTGCGTCCATCCATTGGTTACGTTCAGACCAAGGGCAAAGATATCGAAAACGGTATTGGCAACGAAGACCTGGTTAAATACATCGACGTGGGCGCGACCTACTACTTCAACAAAAACATGTCGACGTTTGTTGATTACAAAATTAACCAACTGGATAAAGACAACAAGCTGGCACTTAACAACGATGACATCGTTGCAGTCGGCCTGACTTACCAGTTCTGATGAATCTGAGTCTTGCCTGACGAGAGGGACGGTCGAGGGAATGACGGCCCGCGTGATGGACAGACTTAGTGCTTTACCCTCAATGTGAATGTGTCTGTTAAAAGGGCGAGTTGCAAAACTCGCCCTTTCCTTTTGTGTTCCGTCCCACCGCTCTGTCCGCTTTCCGGCACGTTGATGCGTAGGCAAACGTTCCCGCCCGGCCCATAAAAAAAGGCCCCCGCAGGGGCCTGATGTCAGGCGCTGAGTTTTATCGGTTTTTCATCAAAGTCACTGGCTGGCACCAGATCCAGTTCAAACTCTTTCAGCATCGTTTTTAAACGGCCGTGGAAATTACGTAAGGTTTCTTCCACGCGGGCATTGTTATCTTTGCCTTTGATCGTGGCAACTGACCAGTCACCTTCTTTATCAAACAGGCCGATGTGATAAACGTAGGTAAAGTGATCGGCTTGCGCTTCCAACTCCATCCACCAGCCCCAAAATTCACGCAACTCGGGCGCAGGCTTTACATTCACGCAGGCAGCCAGGCAGTCGAAGAAAAAACGGGTTTCACTACACTTTCCATCGCGTATGTAAGGTCCCAGTTCCGTGAAGCGTTTAAGCAGGCGACTGCGGGGATGACCACTCGGTAACGTCATGCTAATTCTCCATAAGGACAGGCTTGATATTCCGAACCGTAGCAGCCGTGCTGCACTCTCTTTTGACGATCCGAATGATTCCAGCTAGTAGTTGTAGCAAACACTGTAAATTTTGCCAGCTATCTTTTCAAACGCTGGGCCAGCCAATCGCAGATTTCATTAAGCCCTTTATCAAAACTGGCGATGACCGGTTTTACGGGAATTAACAAGGCTTTACCTTGCGACGAGGAGTTAGCGATTAATTTGCTCTCTTCCTCGGGGCTGAAGAGATCGTTCGGCCAGTGTGCAGACAGCATCGGCGTTGACGTTCTTCGTCCCAGAAGCCCCTGGTTTTTCAGCGAGTAGCTGAGCAACTCAGCCCGTAATGCGCTGTCCGTTGTGCCAGTCATGCCAAGTCGGCTCGCAAGCATGTCCATGTACATATCCGGCACCTTGTTCTGCAGCGTGGCCTGCGTCAGCAGACTATGCACAATCGGCCCCAGACAGGCCACCGCCCGCAGCCGCGGTGCTTCCAGATAGGCCAGACGAACCGCGACATTCGCGCCAAAGCGGAAGCCCAGCGCGGCAACGCGCGTATGATCGATCCACGGCACGGACGCCAGATCGCGCAGTACCTGCTGATGCAGAAAGCTGGTGTCCTGGCTGAGCTTCCACTTCATTGAATTCCCGACGGAAGGCATATCAAGCGTCAACATGGCGATACCACGCGGTGCCAGATAGTCATGGAACAGACGATAATGATCGGTTTGCAGCGAATCCAGCGCACCACAAAACATCACCGTGGGATAAGGTGCCTCCACAGCAGGCGGCATGTGCAGAAAACCATTGACCGGGCTACCGCCTTCAATGGGGAAGGTCAGCGTTTTGAGTTCTCCGGGTAGCCGGCGGGTTGCCTCGTCATAAGCGCGGCTGGCGAGCGTTTGTGCCTGATCAGCCAGTTCATCGCCTTTGATATAAGGATACGCCGCCACGCTATAGAGGTGCGACGCATGAAGCCAGTCATGGCCGGCCCGATCGTGCTCACTTTCGTTCGCCTCAAGCGCCCGCTGCTGCCAGAAGCCCGCCTGCCTGCTCCACTCGAAGTTCCAGTTGCCATTACGGTAACCAATGACCGTATCCAGCAGCGCCGGATGGGTGTGCTCAGCGTCGCTGATTGCGATACGAGCCAGCACCTCGCTGACCTCCTGCGATGGCAAACCACGCCAGGCCCACATCAACTTATTAAGCATGCGATACCAGCCACGCTGGCTATCGCCATCCAGGGCGGAGTGCACCTCATGCGTGGCGTGACGACGCAGTCGTACCAGAGATGAGGTTTCGGGGTGTTTAAAACGAGGCTTGAACAGCTCAACGCTCAGGTTTTTGCCAGGCATGTTACCTCTCTGACAGCATTAACAGCGGTAAGTAAGTGTACTGTACCGCAAAACAAGTCGCGAGGCGTAGAAAGCACAACGCCCGGAAAACCGGGCGTTGTTTGTGTTACATCAATCAGCTTTTCACAATCGGTGGAATGTAAACCACGCCCATGTCCCACGGCTGCTCAATCCAGGTGTTCTGCGGAATATCAACAACATAATCGTCCACCAGCTCGCGGCCAGCAGGCTTGGCAAAGATGGTGCAGAAACGGGCTTTTGGGTACATTTCGCGGATGGCTTGTGCGGTGCCGCCGGTATCAACCAGGTCGTCAATAACGATAAAGCCTTCACCGTCGCCTTCAGCGCGTTTCAGGACTTTCATTTCACGCTGGTGATCGTGGTCATAGCTGGAAATACACACGGTATCGACATAGCGAATACCCAGTTCACGTGCCAGCAGCGAAGCCGGTACAAGACCGCCGCGACTGACTGCAATAATGCCTTTCCACTGTTCAACAGGAAGCAAGCGTTGAGCCAGTTTGCGGGCATGAATCTGCAGCATGTCCCAGGTAACAACGTATTTTTCGCTCATAAATAGGTATCCCAGCCAGTCAGTGTGGCTTAAAAAATGTGCAACGGGGAAAAGGTTGCGCGAGATTATAAGGACATGACGCGCTAAAAACCAGCACCTGGCTTCTGGTTGCGGTTTTTTAGCGCGTTGAATAACACACCGAGTCAGAAACAGTGATATTCTCGCCCTATCTCGTCAGTTCTCTGACGGCGATCTTTTACTGGAACTTCGCAATGTCCGGCCCGGCCGGCGCACTGACACAGGAGACTTGTCGTGTCTGAATTGTCCCAACTCTCTCCACAGCCACTGTGGGATATTTTCGCTAAGATTTGCTCTATTCCGCATCCCTCTTTCCATGAAGAAGCGCTGGCAAGCTATATCGTTGGCTGGGCCAAAGAACAAGGTTTCTGGTGTGAGCGCGATCAGGTTGGCAATATTCTGATCCGTAAACCGGCCACGCCTGGCATGGAAAAACGCACGCCGGTTGTGTTGCAGGCCCACCTTGATATGGTGCCGCAGAAAAACAACGACACCGTACACGACTTCACCAAAGATCCTATTCAGCCTTATGTTGATGGCGAGTGGGTCAAAGCGCGCGGTACGACGCTGGGTGCCGACAACGGTATTGGTATGGCATCTGCGCTGGCCGTTCTGGCGGACAGCAGCCTGACCCACGGCCCGCTGGAAGTGTTGTTAACCATGACCGAAGAAACCGGCATGGATGGCGCGTTTGGCTTACAGCCAGGTTGGCTGCAGGCGGACATTTTGATCAACACCGATTCGGAAGAAGAAGGTGAGATCTATATGGGTTGCGCAGGTGGTATCGACTTCGTCACCACGCTTCCGCTGACGCGTGAGGCGGTGCCGGCTTCCCACGAAAGCCTGAAGCTGACCCTGAAAGGCCTGCGTGGCGGTCACTCCGGCGCGGATATCCACATGGGCCTGGGCAATGCGAACAAATTGCTGGCGCGTTTCCTGGCGGCCCATGCGGCAGAGCTGGATCTTCGTCTGGTTGAATTCACCGGTGGTACGTTGCGTAATGCAATCCCACGTGAAGCCTTTGCCACTGTGTCTGTCGACAGCAGCAAAGTAGACAGCCTGAAATCGGCCGCCGCCGGCTTCCTGGCTGCGTTGCAAAATGAACACGGCGTAAAAGAGAAGAACATTGCCTTTGTCAGCGAGCCGGTTGCCCATCAGGGTGACGCGCTAACCACAGAGAGCCGTGACCGCTTCCTGAATCTGCTGAACAGCACGCCAAACGGTGTTATCCGTAACTCAGACGTCGCCAAAGGCGTGGTCGAAACCTCGCTGAATGTGGGTGTGGTCACGATGCAGGCAGATAAAGCAGAAATTAACTGCCTGATTCGCTCACTGATCGATACCGGGCGTGATTACGTCGTGCAGATGCTGACCTCACTCGGTCAGTTGGCAGGCGCACAAACGAAGCCAAAAGGTGGCTATCCCGGCTGGCAGCCAGACGCGGACTCGCCGATTATGGCGCTGACCCGTGAAACCTATGTCGCGCTGTTTAATAAGACGCCTAACATCCAGGTGATTCACGCAGGTCTGGAATGCGGCCTGTTCAAAAAGCCTTATCCTGACATGGATATGGTTTCGATTGGACCAACGATTACCGGCCCTCACTCACCTGATGAGCAGGTGCATATCGAGAGCGTGGGGCTTTACTGGAAACTGCTGACAACGCTGCTGAACGTGATACCTGAAAAGTAATTCAGGCGCGTTAATCTCTCTGAGGGTTTATGTTCAACATAAACCCTTTTTTTATCGGCTATTTCGGCCTGACGTCCTTTCATCGCCAGCCACTAAGCATTAGCTTTCGCCACCGCCCGCCAAAACAGTAAAAAGCGTTGTTCCGACCCGCAGATTGACATTTTCTGTCGTGCAGCCGGTGCAATAATCTCCCAAAGCCAACCTTTCTCTGACAACGGCATCAGGTCATCTGTGTACCGGAGAGCCGTTCTTCACAACGTGATTAGAGGGTGCATGAAGACGTTATTGCTCACCAAACAGGAAGTCAGTCAGCTCATCAGCACCGACGACGTGATTGATGCGGTGGAAGAAGCCTATAAAGCCTTCAACAGCAATCTGGTGGAACAGCCGGCCTATATCGGTTTGCACCTTCCCGCGCCGCGTGGGGAAATAGACTTTAAAACCAGTTATTACAAAAGCAACGAACTGATTTCGATGAAAGCCTCCTCTGGCCCCTTTCCACAGAACCCTGTGGAATATGGCCTGCCGAGCGGCATGGGAACGGTAATATTGTTTGATGCCCGGACCTGTGCGCTGTGCTGCGTGATGGATGGTAGCCTGATTACCGGTCTGCGCACCGGCGCATCGGGTGCCGTTTCCGTGAAGGCACTGGCACGCACAAGCGCCAAAAAATTGACGATGATTGGCACAGGTAATCAGGCCAGGATGCAGGTAAGAGCCATCGCCAGGGTTATGCAAATTGAAGAGATCCATGCCTGGAGCCGCACGCCAGCATCCCGGCTGGCCTTTAAAAATGATATTGAAAGCGAGTTTGGTATCCCGGTCACTGTGGCGGATTCCTGCCAGGCGGCGGTAGCGCAAGCCGATATTTTGATTACAACGACCCGGGGCAAAGGGCCGCTGATCGAAGCCAGCTGGATTAAGCCTGGTACACATATCATCGCCATTGGCACCGACCAGCAGGGTAAACAGGAATTTGATCCTCACATTTTCAGCCGGGTAAAAGTGGTCGTGGACTCCCTGTCTCAGTGCACGCAAAAGGGTGAAACCTGGCACGGGCTGAACAGAAATATCATCCGTGAAAACGACATTCATGCTGAAATCGGTGAGATATTACTGGGGAAGAAGCCGGGCAGAGAAAGCGAGGAAGAAATTACCTTTTTTGACTCCACCGGCCTTTCCATTCAGGACAACACGACTGCCGGCAGAATTTACCGCAATGCCCTCGAAAAAGGTGTCGGTACGTATTTTGCATTTTTTGAATAACGTTTTTCCTTCAGATAAAGGTAACCGTGATGACGCGTCAGTATCCGACCCTGCAAGATATTCATGAAGCGCAACAGCGTATCGCTGCGCATATTCGTCACACACCGTTGTTGCGCGCCGATAAAATCGAAAAGCAGGTGGGCTGTCAGCTTTATCTCAAGCCGGAGACGCTGCAAATTACCGGTGCGTTTAAAATTCGCGGTGCGCTAAATAAAGTGCTCTCTCTGCCCGTTGAGGCTTTTGCCAACGGTATTATTTCCAGTTCGTCAGGCAATCATGCTCAGGGGCTGTCGTACGCAGCCAGAATGCTGGGTGTAAAAGTTGTCCTGGTCTTGCCGGTCACCACGCCAAAAATCAAAATCGAGAATACCCGCGCGCTGGGAGCAGAAATTATTTTGTTTGATGGTGACAACGCCTCGCGCTGGAAAGAAGTGTATGAAATTGCCGAAGCCAATAACTATGCGGTGGTGCATGGCTTTGAAGATCCGATGGTCATGGCCGGACAGGGCACGATCGGTTGCGAAATATTAGATGATTTACCGGATGTGGATACCGTCATTATACCGCTGGGCGGCGGCGGTCTGCTTTCTGGTGTCGCCACGGCGCTGAAAGAAACCCGTCCGGCGGTCAGAGTCATTGGCGCTGAGCCTGCCCTGACGCCTAAATATTATCAAAGCCGGATCAATAAACAGCCTACTTCCCTGCCGCTGCAAAACACCATCGCTGACGGCTTAAGAATTAGCGTACCGGGACGCAATCCCTACCCGATTATTGAGAAGTATGTAGACGAGATTATTCTGGTGGATGAAGAACACATTATTCAGGGCATGCGCGTTCTTGCCAGAGATGCAAAATTAATTGCGGAACCGGCGGCCTCAATTGGTCTCGGTGTACTACTGGCGGGTTCGGTGAGTCTGAAAACCGACGAGAAAGTCTGCGTCCTGCTGACGGGCGGAAACTGGGATCTGGCCGACTTAGCCGAGGTCTACGCACTGAAATAACCGGTTCTGTCACCCTGTTCTGCAGGTTAAGACCTTATCTGAAGCCTTACCCTGCCTGCCACATTCAATCAATCTCCCTTGAATCGTGAAAGCGCATGACTGACTTTACAATTTTCGGTTAGTCATTCGCAGCATAATCCGCTGGGGGAATGCCGCTTCCTACCGCTAAATCACCAACTTACTGCGCTTAACCAGCTTTAGCCGCCATTATGTCCAGATGTCTGGATGGCTAATAAGTTTCTGTGCTAACTTATGCGCTTTCGGCTGTTGCCGTGCCTGATGCTTCAGGAAAAAATGTGGTCAGTGACTTTAATGGAGATCCCTGCAATGCATGCTTTAAATCGCCTTGAGATGCGTAACATCTCCATCGATTTTGGCGGATTTGCCGCGTTAACATCGGTGGATTTTCTGAGTGAAGGTCACTCGATTCATGCGCTGACCGGGGCCAATGGGGCCGGTAAATCCACGCTGATGGCAGTGCTGTCAGGTGCCCATAGTCACTACAGCGGTGAGATTCTGCTGGACGGTAAACCGGTTTCGATTCGCAGCCCGCGGGATGCCAAACAGTTGGGTATTCACCTTGTTCAGCAGGAGGTGGATGTGGCATTAGTGCCACAGCTCAGCGTAGCGGAAAACATTCTGTTGGATCAGTTAGCAGAGCCAGGTCACGGTTTCCGCTGGAGCGATATTCGCCGCCGGGCTCGTCAACTGCTGGCCCAGCTGGATGCATCGATAGATGTTAAACGCCCGGTAGAGCGCTGCTCGCTGGCGGAAAAGCAGCAAATTCTGCTGGCCAGAGCCCTCTCCCATCGCTGCCGCTTTCTGATTCTTGACGAACCCACTGCGCCGCTCGACCAGCACGAGAGCGAACGCCTGTTCGCTGTCGTCCGTCGTCTGCAAACCAGCGGCATAGGTGTCGTGTTTATTTCTCACCGTATCCACGAGCTGAAGGCCATTTGCGACCGCCTGACGGTGCTGCGCGATGGACGACTGATTGAAAGCGGCCCGATGGCGGCGCTGAGCGGTGAGCAGATTGTTGAAAAAATGCTGGGGCATCCGTTAACCGATATCTATCCACCGCGGCGTCCACCTCAGCCGCAGCCCGTGATCATGGCGGTGGATGGTTTGCATGATGAACACCTGCTGCAGGATATTTCACTGCGTTTGCATAAAGGCGAGATTCTGGGCATTGCCGGTCTGGCGGGCGCGGGGAAAACCGAACTGTGCAAGGCGCTGTTTGGTGCCAGTAAGAGCCGCGTTTCACGCGGTGAGCTGCACGGTAAACGCTGGAAGCCTCGATCGCCACACGACTCGGTGCAACAGCGCATGGCGCTGGTGCCTGAAGAACGCCGTAAAGAAGGCATTTTTATTGATGAGTCAGTGGCGATGAACCTCAGCATCAGCGCAGACGACAGCTTTTCCCGCTGGAGCCTGTTTGGCCATCGTCAGGCCTGGCGCTGGGCAGAAGCGGTGATTCGCCGCCTCAGCGTGCGTACCACGGGCCCGGCGCAGCAACTGCGTCGGCTCTCTGGTGGCAATCAGCAGAAAGTGGCGATTGGCAAATGGTTGCGCAATAACGCCGATGTACTGATTTTTGATGAACCGACCAAGGGCGTGGACGTAAAAGCGAAAACAGAGCTGTTCACGCTGATCAGCAACCTTGCCCATGAAGGCAAAGGCATTATTTACGCCTCTGGCGAATTTTCTGAACTGGTCGGCTTATGCGACCGTATTTGTGTGCTCTGGGATGGACGCATTGTGGCGGAGTTAGAGGGACGGCAAGCCACAGAAGAGACACTTTTGCTCTATTCCACCGGAGGAACCCCTGCGTGAGCAGTAGTAAAGACTTATCCCTGAAGCCAGCGTCTTCCTCGCTGCGCCATCAGCTGTTCGATTTCCTGTATAAGTGGGGCATGCTGCTAACGGTGGTGATATTGATCGCCGCTTTTGGTTTGGCTTCCGACAGTTTTCTGGAGCCGAACAACATCATCAATATTTTACGCTCCATCGCCATCGTAACCGTCATTGCGGTGGGCGTATCCGTTTCGCTGACCGTCGGCGGCTTCGATCTGTCCGTTGGTTCTACCGCCTCGCTGGCCAACGCCCTGGTGATTTCGCTATTCGTCTGGTATGGCTTTGATACCACGGCGGCCATTGCCATCACGCTGGTGCTTTGTACATTGGTCGGGCTGTTCAATGCATTTCTGATCGTGGTGCTGCGGATTCCCGACATGCTGGCGACACTGGCCACCCTGTTTGTGATTCAGGGCGTGGCAATGACCTACAGTTTTGGTGGCTCCATTACGGAAAATATGGTGCTGCCAAGCGGTGATATGGCTGAAGGCACAATTCCGGCAACGTTTAACCTGCTGGGGCAGGTGCCGACAATCGTTATTATCATGCTGGTCGTCACGGTCGTGGCACAGCTCGCATTATCCCTGACAAAGCACGGTCGCCGCATGTACGCGCTGGGCGGTAATCCCGAGGCCGCCAGGCTTTCCGGTATTCGCACGACACGTTATCGCGTGCTGGCCTACGTCATCGCGTCATTGTTAGCCGGGCTGGGCGGTATTCTGCTGGCATCACGCATCGGATCGTCACAGGTTAACGCGGGTGGCGGTTATCTGATGGATGCGGTCGCGGCAGCCTGGATCGGCCTTTCTCTGGCCGGTTCCGGTAAGCCGAATGCCCTGGGTACGTTGGTGGGTGCCGTCATTCTTGGCGTGCTGCAAAATGGTCTGGTGATGCTGTCGGTCCCCTATTACGCCATGGACATTATCAAAGGGCTGGTGCTGGCATTAGCACTGGCTATCACTTACGTACAGCGCCGCTAAGGCGCATCCCCAACTGGAGTTAAGAATAATGAAAAAGATAACACTCTCGCTGCTGGCATTCAGCCTGTTAAACGCCAGTGCAGCGTTTGCCGACACCGTCACGCCGGTTCCTGCCGCTATCGCTAACCATGAAGGCCCGATACGCATTGCCGTCATCCGTAACCTTGGCTCAGACGACAACACCACACAGTTTGTTGCGGGGGCCATTCAGCAAGGCCGCCAGTTAGGCTTTAAAGTCAGTACGTTTCTCAGCAATGGCGACGATGCGCGCTTTCAGGATTTCGTGAATCAGGCGATCAGCCAGAAATACGACGGTATTGTGCTGTCCCACGGCAAAGCGCCTTACGCCAGTGCGCTGGTAAAACGCATTGCGGACGCCGGCATTAAGGTATCGGTATTTGATACGCCAGTGGACAACCCGATTCCGGGTGTCACGGTCACCGCGCAGGATGATGCATCTCTGGCCCAGTTGTCGCTGGGGCAGTTAATCAAGGATTTCAACGGCAAAGCCAACATTGTTAAATTATGGGTTGCCGGTTTCCCGCCGATGGAACGTCGTCAGGTTGTTTATGAGAAATTGCTGAAAGAGAACCCTGGCATTCATCAACTTGAGTCGATTGGCGCGGTATCAACGGATGTCCAGGGCGACACCGCCAATAAAGTTGGCGCTATCCTGGCGAAATACCCTAAAGGCAAGATTGACGCCATCTGGGGTGCATGGGACGCGTTCAGCCAGGGCGCTTACAAAGCGCTGCAGGAAAATGGCCGTACAGAGATCAAACTGTACAGCATCGATGTCTCGAATCAGGACTTGCAGTTGATGCGTCAGAAAGGCAGCCCGTGGGTACAGACTGTCGCGGTCGATCCTAAAACCATTGGGGCCGTCAATATGCGCCTGGTGGCAAACAAGATTGCCGGTGAAACCACGCCAGCTACCTATGAATTTAAAGCCGCTTCGATTTCTCAGCAGGCGCTTAACAGCCATCCTGGTGCGGTGAACGTGGCGTCGTTGAACAAAATCATTCCAGGCTGGGGCAGTAATGAGGATTTCGTCCAGCCGTGGTTTGCGACGCTGGAAGCAAAATATAAGAAGTAAGGGCTGGCGCCTGGGCGGGTGGCGTTCATGGCATGAACGTGGCTTTGGTTGGTGGCCTGAGCGGCATCCAGTCATGTAACTCTGAGAAGGTTTCGCTCGCCAGGCGGCGGGCAGTTTCAGTCCGCCCCGTGCGGGCGACCGACAAGGGGCCGCCAGTCGCCGCGGCCCC
>NZ_NTMH01000037.1 GCF_002307475.1 Pantoea allii
TGACTAGTCCTGGCATAGGTTGACACTTTTTTTATCTTTTAAAACGCCTGATGTACCTCATCAGGCGTTTTGTATTTTAATGACAGATGAGGACGCTGGCTGTTATAGATCCTGACTGACTCACTGACCATCCTGCCTGCCTGCACCACGTCTGCCGGACGCGTAATCAGTAATTCATTTTTCAGTATGCCGTTAACCCTTTCTGCCAGCGCATTCTGATAGCAGTCGTAGCCGTCCGTCATTGAACAGACAAGACCGTGTTTTTTATGCACTGACTGATACATTGCCGAACAGTACTGAAGTCCGCGATCTGAGTGGTGGATCAGGCGGCCCTTTCCCTGCCGCTCCCTCAGTGCCATTTGCAGCGCCTTAATAACGTGTTCCGTATGCAGACTTTCATGAACATGATACCCCACGATTTTTCGTGAGAAAGCGTCCGTTACCAGACTGATGTAGGCCATACCTGTTCTTACCGGAAGCCAGGTGATGTCGGCAACCCATACCTGCTCCGGACCGGAGATTACCGTCTGCTCCGGCCCCGCTTTCAGCAGATTCGGATGTCTGTAAAAATGATGACGGCTGTTCGTTGTTTTATGATAAGCCCTTGCCGGATGAACCAGTAACCGGGCTTCCCGCAGCACAGCGAACAGACTGTCCCGCCCGATATGCAATGCGGCATCTTCCCGCTCGTTAAGAATATGCTGCAGTTTCCGGGTACCCAGGCGGGGCTGCTGTAACCTGATAAGTCTGACTTCTTCAGTAATGCGGTGTGCCTTTTCAGCCCTGCGCATTTCACGCCGGCATCCCTGATACCAGGCCTGACGGCTTATCTTTAAATACCGGCAGACCCTGACGACAGTCAGTTTCAGGGATTGTGTCTGTGCTTTCGCGATAAGGACGCTAACTGCTTCTTTGTGAGTGTGGCACCGAATTCGGTGTTCATCACCTTCACGACAGCTTCAAAAAACTGCGCTTTAACTTCGGATTCAGCCAGTTGCTGCTCAAGCTCTTTGATTCGCTGTTCAGGTGTGAGGGGGAGAGATTTTGTCATGTTTCCTCCACGGGTGGTGCGCTGCCGGGATGACTGCCAGTCCAGATGACCGTATTTACGTAACCACATGAGCACGGTGGAACATCCCTGGATGCCGTAGCGTTCCTGAGCCTGGCGGTAAGTCATCTCGCCTTTTTCAACCTGCTCCACGACTGCCAGCTTAAAAGACAGAGAGTAATCCCGCTGAGTGCGTTTAACATACTGTTTCATCACATTCTCCTCAAAACCAGTGGAAAATGTGTCAACGCTATTCAGGACGGGACATGTGGAACTAAAAAGGAGCCAATGGCTCCTTTTTTTTGCCTTTCAGTTTGCTATTCGGATGCCTGAGCGGTTAACAACCTGCTTAACATGTTTTAGAATCAGCCCTCTTTCACTCACTCTCCGGGATATTTTCATGAAGCACCTGCAGGTTGCGGTCGGCATCATTCGCAATGCCAGTAAACAGATTTTTCTTGCCCAGCGTGCGGCGTCCTCGTATATGGCCAATAAGTGGGAATTCCCCGGCGGAAAAATTGAAGCAGGTGAGAGCGCCGAGCAAGGATTAGTGCGCGAACTGTTAGAAGAAACCGGTATTGAAGTGACGCAGGCGCGCGCTATTGGCACGAAAGATCATACCTACGACGATCTGCGCGTAACGCTGCATTTTTTCCTGGTGGAAGGCTGGAAAGGTGAGCCCTGGGGCAAAGAGGGACAACCGCAACGTTGGGTCGAACAACATGCGCTGGTCGCCGAAGAGTTTCCGGCAGCGAATCATGAGCTGATAGCTCGTCTGGTGGCGGACGAACTGTAATACGGTGGGGCAATCACGCCCCACGGTTTTACTCAACGGTCTTCTTCGCTCCAGTTATCACTGTCATTCAAATCATCGCTGCTGGGAATGCGCTTTTCTTCTGCAGCCCACTCGCCCAGATCGATTAACTGACAGCGTTTACTACAAAATGGCCGCCATGGGCTGAGTTCATCCCAGATCACTGTTTTACCGCACTGCGGGCATTCCACCGTCATTATCTCTTCCTGCATTTTCACCTCTAACAACAGGCCAGTTGGAAGTTAAGGCGCGCTGGCACTTCGCCATGCTCGCTGTCCAATGGCATAAAACGTATCGCAAAACGGCTTTTATGGCCCGAAACCTGAGGATACAGTGCATCCTCCATTTCCAGCTGCAGTCGCAATAAATCCGCGCCTTCAGCATTATCCTGATAAAACCCATTCAAACTGGTTTGTAAACGGTAGGTTCCCGACTGGCGAATCAAATCAAGCAGCATCGCCAGGGTACTGTGCAACGGGATAAGGGTTTCCATCCAGCGTGTCACCTGCGCGTCGCGCGTCGCCTGGGGCAAATGCAGCCAGATATGCAGGCCGGGTAAATCAAAGCTACAGCATCCGCCGGGAATGCTGAGTCGTTGGCGAACCAGGGCGATAAGACGATCTTCTCGCAATGGCTGTCCCATACGAGGCGCGCTGTTAAGCAGAACAGACTGCGCTTTCAGCTTGTCACGTAATGCATCCACCACGGACATATCTACGCCGGGCACATCGGCCCATGCACGCAGTTTCGCTTGCTGGCGTTCAAGCTCTTTCAGCAATTCGGTGCGCATATCGCCACGCTCGAAGATATCCAGCAGTTCTCCAATCAGGCGGAAAAAAGTCAGTGCCGTCGCGGTGTTTTCCAACGGCATAATGTCATGCAACTGGTCGATCAAAAATTCCACGCGCAGCCAGGTACGCATTTTTTCATTCAGTGGATGTTCAAACAGAACGACTGTACTCATGGGTTAATCCTGTTTCGCTGCCGCAAGCTTCAGATAAAGCTGATGGAGTTGGGCAACCTGGGGCAGCGCATTTTCAGGTGCGCCACTGTTATCAATAATATCGTCCGCACAGGCGAGACGCTGTTGGCGCGTGGCCTGTGCCGCAAGAATACGTTTAGCCTGATCGAGAGAGACATTGTCGCGCTGCAGCGTGCGTTTAAGCTGCGTCTCTTCATCGGTATCGACGACCAGCACGCGATCGGCCTGCCGCTGCAGCTGATTTTCAACCAGCAAAGGCACCACCCACAAAACATAGGGCGAAACGGCCTGCGCTTTAAGCTGCTGGGTGCGTGCATTGATCAGAGGGTGAAGCAGCGCGTCTAACCAGCGTTTTTCATCGGGCGTGGCAAAAATGATCTCTCTTAAACGTGAGCGATGTAGTGCGCCCTGTTCGTTCACAATAGCGTCGCCATAGCGAGCGATAATAGCCTGAAGAGCGGGCGTGCCTGGCTCGACGACTTCACGAGCAATGACATCCGCATCAATGATATCGACACCTGACGCAGCAAAATACTCGGCAATGGTACTTTTGCCGCTGCCAATTCCGCCAGTCAGCGCCACAGTGTAGGGGGAATCTCTCACACAAACTCTCTTAGTCGCTCAGTATCACGCCGGTCACGCGTCATCACAGGATAAATATGCGCGCTGGGTCACAACAAAAATACGCAGTTGAATTTAATGGATTGTAGCGTAAATAAAGTGAAATTCGCAGTCTTGTTGCGGCTGGAATGGCGCGTATCATGAGATCGCGGGAACCGTGATGGCTTCATGCACGACAGTTTATAACCTCTTACCAGGACAGGATGTATGCGCATTGAAGAAGATTTGAAACTGGGATTTAAAGATGTATTGATTCGCCCCAAGCGCTCAACGCTGAAAAGCCGTTCTCAGGTTGAGCTGGATCGCAGCTTTACCTTTAAGCATTCCGGTCTTAGCTGGAGCGGTGTGCCGGTTATCGCCGCCAATATGGATACCGTTGGCACCTTTCTGATGGCGGAGGCGCTGGCCGGTTTTAATATTCTGACGGCTGTGCACAAGCATTACAGCGTAGAGGAATGGCGGACATTCGTGCAACGCGTACCGAGTGCAGTGCTGAAGTATGTGATGGTTTCTACCGGGACCTCGGATGCCGATCTCAATAAACTGATCGCGATTATGGCGATCTCCGACGAGTTGCAGTTCATCTGCATCGACGTCGCCAATGGCTATTCTGAACACTTTGTCGATTTCCTGAAGCGCGCCCGGGAAACCTTCCCTGGTAAAACGATCTGTGCAGGGAACGTCGTGACCGGCGAGATGGTGGAAGAGTTAATCCTGTCTGGTGCAGACATCGTTAAGGTCGGCATTGGGCCCGGCTCGGTGTGCACCACGCGCGTCAAAACCGGCGTAGGCTATCCACAGCTCTCTGCGGTCATTGAGTGCGCCGATGCGGCCCATGGCCTGAGCGGGCAAATTGTCAGCGACGGGGGTTGTAGCGTACCGGGCGATATCGCGAAAGCCTTTGGCGGCGGAGCAGACTTCGTCATGCTGGGTGGCATGCTGGCCGCGCATGATGAGTGTGAGGGCCGGATCGTCGAAGAAAATGGCGAGCGTTTCATGCTGTTTTACGGCATGAGCTCAGAGTCGGCAATGAAACGTCATGCCGGTAGCGTCGCAGAATACCGCGCGGCAGAGGGAAAAACGGTGAAGCTGCCGTTACGCGGGCCGGTGGAGGAAACCCTTCGTGACATTCTCGGCGGTCTCCGTTCTGCCTGTACGTATGTTGGCGCTGAGCGTCTGAAAGAGTTAACCAAACGCACGACTTTTATCCGGGTAGCCGAGCAGGAAAACCGAACCTTTACCCGTTAAGGCAACCTGTTATGCATGCAGTAAGGGTGAGGCTGCGCCTTTACTGCATCGCTTCTCCTAATCCAAACACGGGTAAGTACATGGCAATCACCAATGTGCCCACAATGCCGCCAATTACTACCATCATGATGGGTTCCAGCGAGGCTGCAAGATTATCAGCACGCGTCAGCGTCTGTCCTTCATGCCATTCAGCCAGACGTACCAGCATCACATCCAGTGCGCCTGCTTCTTCACCTACGCGAATCAACTGACTGCAGAGTGGGCTAAATAAGGGATGATTGTTTAGCGCCTGGTGCAGAGGATTGCCCTGAGCAATATGATGCTGAAGTGCCTCGATAGCTTCCCGCCACAGCAGCGAGGAGAGCGTGACCTTCGCCGCCTCAAGCCCTTGCAGCAGCGTCAGTCCTGCCTGCTGCGTCAACTGCAAAACACTGTAGATTTGTGTCAGTTGACTTCCCCGCCATAGCCCGGCGATCACGGGAATGCGCAGCAAAGCTCGCTGCTCGCGACGCTGCCAGTTTTCAGCGTGCCGACGCCACTGTTGCCCTCCCACGGCCAGCAGAATAATCAACCCGGTCAACGGTAATCCCCATGCCTGCAATATCTCAGAGAGCGTAATAACAGCAGCGGTGAAAGCAGGCAAGGGGGCGTCAAAGGAGGCATACACCGAAACAAACTCCGGCAAGACAAACAGCAGCATGCCGCAGGTGACAGCCAGCGCGACGGCCAGGATAAACAGCGGATAACGCAGCGCTTTAATCACCTTGTCCCGTAAATGTTGCTGGCGCGTTTGCTGCTGTGCGAGTTGTTCGCAGCAGATGTCCAACTGGCCGGTCAGCTCACCGACCTCCATCAGGGCGGGATAAAGTGGCGGAAATATTTGCGGCCACTGACGCAAGGCGTGGGAAAAGGGCTCGCCTGCTAACACGTGATGTTGCAAAGCCAGCATCAGGGCACGCCAGGCTGCCTGAGGATGCCCTTCAGCAAGGAGGCTCAGGCTCTGTGACAGAGGAAGGCCCGCCTTAAGCAGCGTGGCGAGCTGGCGAATCAAATCGATTTTATGCTGCCACTTCCAGTCACTTCGGCGTATCACTTTTTCCCGTTTCCAGCTCACGGGCAGTAAATGACGTTGCGCCAGATCAGAAAACAGCCTGTCGCAGTCAGGTGCAAGGTGGTGGCCTGTTTGCAACCTTCCGCTGCTGTCTACCGCATGCCAGCGATACAAACAGAGGCTAGTCATTATCCAGTCCGATCACGCGCTGCATCTCTTCCAGCGAGGTTTCACCGCGGCTGACGGCTTCCAGACCGGATGTCATCAGGGTGCGCATGCCCTGCTGTTTGGCCAGGTCCAGTAAGCCTTCGACCGGCATTTCGGCGGCGATAGCGTTTTGTAACTTTGCCGTTACGGGCAGTAATTCAAATAAGGCCAGCCGACCAAAATAACCCGAAAAGCAGTGATCGCAACCCGGTGCTTGCCAGGTTTGTAAGGTACCAGGCCAGAGTGACGCAGGAAAGTGGGCCACCGCCTGCGCCGGTTCGCGGCAGCGAGGACATAAGCGTCTTACCAGCCGTTGTGCAACGATCAGGCGGAGTGCCGAACCCAGCAGATAGCCCGGAATGCCCATTTGACGTAAGCGAGTCAACGTTTCCGCCGTCGAGTTGGTGTGCAGGGTCGAGAGAACCAGATGACCGGTTTGCGCTGCCTTAACGGCAATTTCCGCCGTCTCACCATCACGTATTTCACCCACCATGATGACGTCAGGATCCTGGCGAAGCAGAGCGCGTAACACGCGGTTGAAATCAAGGCCATACTTTGGATTAATCTGGGTCTGGTTGATACCCGGAAGCGGGATCTCAACAGGATCTTCCACGCTGCAAAGGTTCTTATCCGGCTGGTTGATGGCGCTCAGCCCGCTATAAAGCGTAAAGGTTTTGCCGCTACCGGTTGGGCCTGTTACCAGAATCAACCCTTGCGGCTGCATCAGTGATGAGGTCAGCAGGCGTAGCTGCGCGACAGGCAGTCCCAGCTTATCCAGTGACAATGCTGCGCCTTCACTCTGCAGCAGGCGTACCACGGCTTTTTCGCCGCCCTGAATGGGCAAGGTTGAGAGCCGAAAAGAGGCCGACCTGCCTTCAATATCACAACTAAATTGCCCATCCTGAGGCAGGCGCCGTTCGGCAATATCCAGACCGGCCAGAATTTTCAGCCGCGCCAGCAGTGCAGCCGGTTGCGTATCAAACTGCGGGGGCAGGGGATGCAGGACCCCGTCAATGCGCAGGCGAATACGCAAGCCGTTCTGGTAAGGTTCGATATGAATATCCGACGCACGACGCAGTGTAGCCTGGCGCAAAAGCTGACTGGCGGCATCAATCGTCGATTCCCCTGGCGCTTTTTCTTTTGCCATTAGCGGTTTATTCGTCGATTCAAACTGTTCCAGTCGGGCCTGTGGCCAGCATTCCACTTCGGTTTTACACGGGCTGGCAAACTGTAAGGCTTCAAGCAGGCCCGCCGGAATGCTTTCGGCAACGGCAAGGCGTAAGTGGGTCGTATTGTGATCGAGGACAATCGCTCGGTAGCGCTGGCAGATCAGCCTAATCGCATCATCAGGTTTTTGCATATGCGCCTCCCCGATCGGCAAAGCGGAATTGTTCCTGACAGTTATCACGCAGAGTCGTGTTATTGCTGGTACAGGTGCGCTGCCACACGATGGTGCCCTGGGTGCTGTCCCATACGGGGAGCATCTCAACGCTTAATCCGTTAAGGCTTTCCTGCCCGGTCAGGGTAATCATGCCGTTGACCACGGTGATGGCCGACACATAACGCGATGTGGTTCCCTGCGGAATACCGCGTTGCCCGGCCTGGCACTGATCAGGACCGCCGCGCTCAATGGCACACAGTTCAACGGCTGTCTTAAAGGGCACCATCGTTTGCAACATGTCGGTTAGCGCGGCGCGCTGCAGATAGTTTTGATAAGCAGGCAGCCCAATAGCGCTGAGAATTGCCACGATGCCAACCACAATCATTAATTCAACCAGCGTGAAACCACGTTGATAGATCATTCCATTGCCTCCTGTGTAAGAAGGCCGCAGTGTAAAAAGCCTGTGGCGGCGATAACAGCAGCAGATCAGGAGAGTGGAAAAGCGCAGGCAGGAAAGAAAGCGGATTACAGCAATACAGCTTAAACAGTGGAAGAAACTGCACAAAACAGGCCGTGCCAGCGGCACGGCGAAAACCATTAGCTCGCTTGAAAGCGCATGGAAAGATCGAGGGCACGCACATGTTTGGTCAGTGCACCGACGGAAATATAGTCCACACCGGTCTGGGCGATTTGGCGGAGTGTCGTATCAGTGACATTGCCGGAGACCTCGAGCAGCGCGCGACCTGCCGTTACCGTCACCGCTTCGCGCATCTCATCCAGCGTAAAGTTGTCCAGCATGATGATATCGGCTGCCGCCTCAAGGGCTTCCTGTAGCTCCTTTAACGACTCGACTTCCACTTCCACCGGGACATCCGGATAGAGCCAAAAGGCTTTTTCCACCGCCTGGCGAATCGATCCACTGGCAATAATATGGTTCTCTTTAATTAAAAAAGCATCAGACAGCCCAAGGCGGTGATTGCTGCCCCCGCCGCACAGTACGGCATACTTTAAGGCCGTACGCAGCCCCGGTACGGTTTTACGCGTATCCAGAAGCTGTGTCTGTGTGCCTTCCAGCAGCGCGACATAGCGGCTGACTTCAGTGGCCACGCCCGACAGCGTTTGCACAAAATTTAGGGCAGTACGCTCGGCAGTGAGCAGCAGGCGAGCGGGGCCCTCAATGTCAAACAACCGCTGATCCGCGATAAGGGGTTGTCCATCTTCAACATGCCAGGTCAGTGCGTCATAGGCACCCAACTGGTTAAAGACCTCTTCCACCCAGCGTTTACCACAAAAAACACCGGCTTCGCGGGTAATGATCTGGGCATGGGCCCGGCTTTCGGCAGGCAACAGCTGCGCGGTAATATCCCGATCGCTGTCTATCTCACCGCCAAGATCTTCCTGTAATGCGCGTGCAACCGTTTCAGGAATATCATTTTCAATACGTTCAAGCAGCGCCTTGTGGCGACTGTCAGGATCATAGCGACGCACAGACATAGCGTTCAGCTCCAGCAAAAGTCAGATAACAGTGTGATTACCATATCCTGAATAATACAGCGGTGCCAGTCCTGAACGGTGTTTTGTTTAGTATACTTAACAAAACAGTTTCGGTGCGTAGGTCGCGGCGCATTTTGGCGCAATAATCCCTTAGAATTCATGTTATTCTCAAACCGATTCCGCGATGAGAAACCAGTATGAAATTAGAAAAAGGATGGCTGACCGGTGTGCGACAGGTGCCGTCACCGCACTATAATGCGCGGCCGCATAACGAAGCACCTTCTCTTCTGGTTATTCATAATATTAGCCTGCCGCCGGGTGAATATGGCGGCCCGTGGATTGATAAACTGTTCACGGGCACACTGCCTTCAGACGCCCATCCTTACTTTGCTGATATCGCCCATTTACGCGTCGCAGCACACTGCTTAATTCGGCGTGATGGCGAGATTGTGCAGTATGTGCCCTTTGACCAGCGCGCCTGGCACGCGGGGATATCGCAGTTTGAAGGACGGGAAAACTGCAACGATTTTTCCATTGGCATTGAGCTGGAAGGAACGGATGTTGAACCCTATACCGAAGCGCAATACCAGGCTCTGCATCAGATCACGCAAATCTTGATGCAGCACTATCCGATAACGCCTGCCCGCATTACCGGACACAGTGATATCGCACCGGAGCGTAAAACCGATCCCGGCCCGGCGTTTGACTGGACCTATTATCAGCAGCGGTTACAGCAACGAAAATCATGATTCATCTGGAGTAACTATGACGTTATTTACCTTGTTACTGGTTTTAGGTTGGGAGCGGCTGTTTAAGCTGGGGGAGCACTGGCAACTGGATCATCGGCTTGAGCCCTTTTTCCGCGGTCGTCGGCACTTTTCTGTTATGCGCACCCTGTTGATGCTGTTTATGGTGATGGTGCTGACCGCGCTGGTGGTATGGAGCCTGAAAGGCATTCTGTTTGGTATCCCTCAACTCGTGTTCTGGATTGTCGTGGGATTATTGTGCATCGGTGCCGGTGTGGTGCGTCAGCATTATCATGCCTATCTGCAGGCCGCGAGCCGTGATGAAGCCGCAGCGCATCAGGCAATGGCAGCAGAATTAACCATGATCCACGGCGTGCCAGTTGAATGCAGTGAACGCGAATTTTTACGTGAGTTACAAAACGCCCTCATCTGGATTAACTTTCGTTTTTATCTGGCACCGATGTTCTGGTTTGTGGTGGGAGGTGCGTGGGGGCCGGTTTTGCTGGTGGGTTACGCTTTTTTACGGGCCTGGCAAAGCTGGCTGGCAAAACACTGTACGCCGATGGCGCGTGCGCAATCCGGCGTGGACAGCATTTTGCATCTGGTTGACTGGATTCCGGTGCGGCTGGCGGGCGTAGCCTATGCGCTGCTCGGCCACGGAGAGAAAGCATTACCTGCCTGGTTTGCATCATTAACCGACAGGCACCGCTCTCAGTACCATGTGCTAACCACGCTGGCGCAGTTTTCCCTGGCCCGCGATCCACACAGCGATAAGGTCGCTACGCCACGTGTTGCGGTGGCGCTGGCGAAGCGTATTTCGCTGGTGTTAGTCGTGGTGGTTGCGCTCCTGACCATCTACGGCACGCTGGTGTGATCGGCAGGTGGCACGCCAAAATCCGGTGTGCCATCTTCTCGCCAGTGTATATATTTCAGGCGCGTGTGACGATTACCATCCCACAGAGGGTCCCCTTCAATTTCCGTATAGTTGCGCGCATGGTAAACCAGCAGATCGCGTCCGCTTTCATCCTGTGTAAAGCAACTGTGCCCTGGCCCGTACTGGCGATTTTCCCAACTGGTCGAGAATACCGGCCGCGCTGACTTTTGCCAGGCTAACGCATTCAACGGATCGGCGTCACGCTGAATAGACAGCAGGCCCATACAGTAATTTTCATCCGTTGCGCTGGCCGAATACGTAATGAAAAGCCGATCGCCATGCACAATCGCTGCCGCCCCTTCATTAACACTAAAGCCCGCGCACTCCCATTCGTATTCCGGGCGGCTCAGCATCACCGGTTTACCTTTTAGCGTCCACGGATTGCGCAACTCCGCAAGGTAGAGGTTGGAATTACCCGGAATGCTGGGATCTTTTTGCGCCCATAAATACCAGTTTTTACCCTGATGAACGAAGTGAGTGGCGTCCAGCGAGAAACTGTCGATGTGGCTTAAAACCTGGCGTGCAGGCTGCCAGCTGCCGCTGAGCGGATCCGCATCGTCGCAGACCAGTGCGTACATGCGGTGCTGAAACAGCCCGTCTTTGATGTCGCGTGAAGGGGCTGCGGCAAAATAGATGACCCACTGACCGTCAATATGGTGCAGCTCCGGTGCCCAAATCAACTCGCTAAAGGGGCCGATATCAGGCTTTTGCCATACCACAACCGGCTCTGCGTTGCGTAAGCCCATCAACGTGCTGGCACGACGGATTTCCAGACGATCGTATTCCGGTACGGAAGCAATGAAGTAATAGTGCTCTCCATGGCGCAGGATAAAAGGATCGGCACGTCGTTCGATAAAAGGGTTAGGCCAGTTCTCGCTCATTTCACTGCTCCCGTCTGGATCTCGCTGGTGTGTTGATCGTGTCCCGTCTGTACCGCTGTACGGCGCAGGGCAAGATCGCGTTGGATGGTTTGCATTAAGCTGCGATCCACTTTCATCAGCCGTACTACGCCGGCGGTAATCAAATAACCGATACCCGGAATAACGGTAAACAGCAGCACGATCCCACTGATGGCATGCGCGGATTGCTGTTTCGCTCCGGCATCGTAGCCGTAAGCCGAGAGCAGAAAACCAACCATGGCACCTGCGACCGCCAGGCCCACCTTGAGGAAGAACAGGTTGCCGGAAAAGCTGATGCCGGTAATGCGCTTGCCGGTTTTCCACTCACCGTAGTCATCCACATCGGCCATAAGGGACCAATGCAAAGGCGAAGGAATCTGATGCAGGATATTCAGCAGGAAGTAGGCGATGACCACCGTGACGGTGGCATGCGGATCGAGCCAGTAAAAACCACTGGAGAACAATGCGAGGGCAATATTGGTCCAGAAAAAGACTTTCAGCTTACACCAACGATCGGTCAGCACTTTTGCCAGCGTACTGCCCAGCATCATGCCCACCACACCAAGGCTGATAAACAGCGTAGCAAAGTGGGTGGTTTGGCCCATCACCCAGGTGACGTAGTACATGGTTGCCGCCATACGAATAAACCCAGGGCAGACGTTGCAGAACGTCAGCAGCAGGATGCGCACCCACTGATCATTCTTCCACACGTCACGCAAATCGTGTTTCAGGTCATCATTTGTCGGCACGGCAGGGTGAATACGTTCACGGACGTTGGCGAAACAGAACAGGAACATCGCTAATCCCGCCAGCGCCAGTACGCCCATCGCCATTTGATAGCCGCGCGCTTTATTCTCGCCACCAAACCACTCAGCCATGGGCAGCAGTGACAGCGAGAGGATCAACGTGGCAATGCCCACCATCACAAAGCGATAGGACTGACAGGACACGCGCTCACCGGGATCGTTGGTAATGACGCCGCCCAGCGAGCAATAGGGGATATTAATCGCAGTGTAGGTCAGGGACATGAAAAAATAGGTGACAAACGCCCAAATAACCTTGCTGTGGTAGCTCCAGTCAGGTGTGGTAAACATCAGCACACTGAATATGACATAGGGCACCGATACCCAGAGCAGCCAGGGGCGAAAGCGTCCCCAGCGACTTTTGGTGCGGTCGGCAATGGCGCCCATTATCGGATCGGTGATGGCATCAAGAATCCGGACAGAGAGTAACAGTACACCGACCAATGCCGGGGCTAAGCCAAATACATCAGTATAGAAATAGCTGAGAAACAACATGACGGCACCGCCAATCATATTGCACCCGGCATCACCCATGCCGTAGCCCAGCTTTTCTCTGAACGAGAGCGTTTTACCTGTCATTATTGTTTCCTGCAGAAGGATTAAACAGAAAAGGATTATTAATGTTTAATCAGCAGGATGAGCGGCAATAAATCGTTGCGATGATGGACAAAACAGCCATGGAGAGAGAAGTGTGAACAGCGTCGGGTTTAACGACTGCCCACCCGCTTAAACATGCGCGCGGGTGGGCAGCGCTATCAGGCTTTTTGCGTTTTATTTTTAACTACATAACCAACAGCAAGGATGACCAGCCAGACAGGGATTAACCATACGGAAATGGCCATGCCCGGTGTCATCGCCATCAGGACCAGAATTCCGCCCAGGAAAACCAGGCAAATCCAGTTACCCAGTGGATACAGAACGGCCTTAAAGCGGGTCGTCACGCCCTGCTGATTTTTCTTTTTACGGAATTTCAGGTGCGCCAGGCTAATCATCGCCCAGTTGATAACCAGCGCAGAAACGACCAGCGACATCAACAGACCAAACGCTTCACCCGGCATCAGGAAGTTGAGCAGCACACACAGGGCAGTCGCAACGGCTGACACAAGAATACTCATTACCGGTACGCCGCGACGGTCAACGTTCAGCAGTGCTTTAGGCGCATTTCCCTGCTGAGCCAGACCAAACAGCATACGACTGTTACAGTAAACGCAGCTGTTATAGACCGACAGGGCGGCCGTCAGGATGACCACGTTCAGGGCATTCGCGACCATCGCATCGCCCAGTTCATGGAAAATAAACACGAAAGGGCTGGTGTCTTCGGTTACGCGCGTCCACGGCATCAAAGAAAGCAGTACCGCCAGCGAGCCGATATAGAAAATCAGTATACGCCACAGCACCTGATTGGTCGCCTTAGGGATCGTGGTTTCCGGGTTATCCGCTTCCGCCGCCGTAATTCCCACCAGTTCCAGCCCACCAAACGAAAACATGATAATCGCCATGACCATCACCAGTCCGCCCAGGCCATTAGGCAGAAAGCCGCCGTGCTCCCAAAGGTTGCGCACGGTTGCCTGTGGACCGCCGGTACCGCTAAACAGCAGCCAGCCGCCGAACAGGATCATCGCAATAACCGCAATCACCTTGATAATGGCGAACCAAAATTCCATCTCACCAAACACTTTTACGTTGGTCAGGTTAACGGCATTGATCAGCACAAAGAAGATCGCGGCTGAGGCCCAGGTAGGAAAATCAGGCCACCAGAACTGAATATATTTACCGACGGCACTCAACTCGGCCATCGCCACCAGCACATACAGAACCCAGTAGTTCCAGCCCGATGCAAAACCAGCAAAGTTACCCCAGTATTTATAGGCGAAATGACTGAAGCTACCGGCTACCGGCTCTTCAACCACCATTTCACCAAGTTGGCGCATAATTAAAAAAGCGATAAATCCGGCAATGGCATAGCCTAAAATAACGGCTGGCCCTGCCGATTTGATGACCGACGCGCTGCCCAGAAACAGGCCGGTTCCCACTGCACCACCCAGGGCAATCAACTGAATATGGCGGTTTTTTAAACCGCGCTTCAGCGATTCGCCGTGCTGTTGTTCCATACACACCTCGTGATGTTGTTATTCTTCGCTGCAGTGCAAGCTGACTGTAAAGAATTGATTACATTAACGACTGATATTTTTAGGGTATCTGACTTGCGTAATGAAGCCAGTTGTAGCCTGGGGACCAGAATAGTGATAAGCGCAGGGCTTTGCACCTGCTTTCGCTTTAGCGGTCACGAGTTGCCTGAAAAAGAAGCAACCAGGTGGAATCCATAGCGATTGGCGATAAATAAAAAAGGCTCCGGCCCGGTCAAAAACCGCACAGCCAGCTAAATCGGTTTAACTGACGACGTTATGTAATTTTTAGTAAAAGTTAAAAAAATTAACATTCCGCTAACGCCCGGCTTTCCACTTTTTAACTCTACAGTTATGGCAGCCACGCCGCATTCCTTCACTTTAATGTCACAGATGCCGTATAGACACAAGGTGAATACTTTGTTACTTTACGGGCACCTTTTTTGAATTGGTATTACCAATTTACTTTGTCAGACAGGCACATTTAAGAAGGGAAGATGGCTTACAGTAAGATTCGTCAACCCAAACTCTGCGATGCAATTGAGCAGCAACTTGAATCCCTGATCATGGAAGGGACGCTTCAGCCGGGAGAGAAGTTGCTTCCCGAGCGCGAACTCGCCAAACAATTCGATGTTTCACGTCCGTCTCTCCGCGAGGCAATCCAGCGTTTAGAAGCGAAAGGATTGTTACTTCGCCGTCAGGGCGGCGGAACATTCGTACAGAAGCATCTCTGGCAGAGCATGAGCGATCCTCTCGTTGAGCTTCTCGCAGAACATCCGGAATCTCAGTTTGACCTGTTGGAAACGCGCCATGCTTTAGAAGGTATCGCGGCTTACTATGCCGCACTGCGTGGCACAGAAGAAGATTTACAGCGTATTCGCGACTGTCATCTTCATATACAGCAGGCGCAGGACAGCGGCGATCTCGACGCTGAAGCAGACGCAGTGATGAAGTATCAGATCGCTGTCACAGAAGCCGCCCATAATGTCGTGCTTTTGCATTTGCTACGATCAATGGGCCCTATGCTGGAACAGAACGTTCGACAGAATTTTGAATTGCTCTACTCGCGCCGGGAAATGCTGGCGAAAGTGAGCGGTCACCGCGCCAGAATTTTTGAGGCGATTGTGGCTCGTGAGCCGGAACAAGCACGCGAGGCTTCACACCGTCACCTGGCGTTCATTGAGGAAATCTTGCTGGACAGAAGTCGGGAGCAGAGCCGTCGAGAACGCTCCCTGCGTCGTTTACAGCAACGTAAGGAATAACGTGCGGCAAAGATCGTGCGGACATGTGCGACGAGCCTGTCTCCCTGACGTTAACAGGCTCCCGATTTTTCAACGTATTAGACACAGATAAGGAATACCCCCCATGTCAGAACGTTTACACAATGACGTGGATCCGATTGAAACTCGTGACTGGCTACAGGCGATCGAATCGGTCATCCGTGAAGAAGGTGTTGAACGTGCACAGTATCTGATTGATCAGGTACTGAGTGCAGCCCGCAAAGGCGGTGTGAAAGTTGCTGGCGGTGCTGCCGCAATCAGTAACTACATCAACTCTATTGCCGTTGAAGATGAACCGGACTATCCGGGCAACACCTCACTTGAACGTCGTATCCGTTCCGCCATCCGCTGGAACGCCATCGTGTCAGTGCTGCGTGCATCGAAAAAAGATTTGGAACTGGGTGGTCACCTCTCCTCCTTCCAGTCTTCCGCCACCATTTATGAAGTGTGCTTTAACCACTTCTTCCGGGCGCGCAGCGAAAAAGATGGCGGTGATCTGGTTTACTTCCAGGGCCACATTTCGCCAGGCATTTACTCACGTGCCTTCCTTGAAGGTCGTCTGACTGAAGAGCAGATGGATAACTTCCGTCAGGAAGTTGACGGTAAAGGTCTGTCTTCTTATCCGCATCCAAAACTGATGCCGGAATTCTGGCAGTTCCCGACCGTCTCAATGGGCCTGGGTCCACTGAATGCAATTTATCAGGCTAAATTCCTGAAATATCTGGAACACCGTGGCCTGAAAGAGACGTCGGGCCAAACCGTTTATGCCTTCCTGGGCGACGGCGAGATGGATGAGCCAGAATCGAAAGGTGCGATTACCATCGCCACCCGTGAAAAACTGGATAACCTGGTCTTCATCATCAACTGTAACCTGCAGCGCCTGGATGGACCGGTAACCGGTAACGGCAAGATCATCAATGAGCTGGAAGGCATTTTTGCCGGTGCTGGCTGGGAAGTGATCAAGGTTATCTGGGGCGGTCGTTGGGATGAACTGCTGCGCAATGACACCAGCGGTAAGCTGATCCAGCTGATGAACGAAACCGTTGATGGCGACTACCAGACCTTTAAATCCCGCGACGGCGCTTATGTGCGTGAGCACTTCTTCGGCAAATATCCGGAAACCGCAGCCCTGGTGAAAGACTGGTCAGACGATGAGATCTGGTCACTGAACCGCGGCGGTCACGATCCGAAGAAAATCTATGCGGCCCTGAAAAAAGCGCAAGACACCAAGGGCAAGCCGGTGCTGATTCTGGCACATACCATTAAAGGTTATGGTATGGGCGACACGGCCGAAGGTAAAAACATCGCGCACCAGGTCAAGAAGATGAACATGGATGGCGTTCGCTATATCCGCGATCGCTTCAACGTGCCGGTAGAAGACGACAAGATCGAATCTCTGCCTTACATCACCTTCGATAAAGGCTCTGAAGAGTACAACTACCTGCACGGCCAGCGTGAGAAGTTAGGCGGTTACCTGCCATCACGTCAGCCGAAGTTCACTGAAAAGCTGGAAATGCCAGCGCTGGAAGAGTTCGGTGCGCTGCTTGAAGAGCAGAATAAAGAGATCTCGACCACTATCGCATTTGTGCGTGCCCTGAATGTGATGCTGAAGAACAAGTCGATCAAAGATCGCCTGGTACCGATTCTTGCTGATGAAGCACGTACTTTCGGTATGGAAGGTCTGTTCCGTCAGATTGGTATCTACAGCCCGAACGGTCAGCAGTACACGCCGCAGGACCGCGAGCAGGTGGCTTACTATAAAGAAGACGAGAAAGGTCAGATTTTGCAGGAAGGGATCAACGAGCTGGGCGCAGGTTCATCCTGGCTGGCGGCGGCGACCTCTTACAGCACCAACAACCTGCCGATGATTCCGTTCTACATCTATTATTCGATGTTCGGCTTCCAGCGTATTGGCGATCTGATGTGGCTGGCGGGCGACCAACAGGCACGCGGCTTCCTGGTCGGCGGTACATCAGGCCGTACCACATTGAACGGTGAAGGTTTGCAGCATGAAGATGGTCACAGCCATATTCAGTCTCTGACGATTCCAAACTGTATCTCCTACGATCCGTCATATGCCTACGAAGTAGCCGTCATCATGCATGATGGCCTGGTCCGTATGTACGGCGAAGCGCAGGAAAATATCTATTACTACATCACCACGCTGAACGAAAACTACCACATGCCAGCGATGCCGAAAGGTGCCGAGGAAGGTATCCGTAAAGGTATCTATAAGCTGGAAACCGTGGACGGTAGCAAAGGTAAAGTTCAGCTGTTGGGCTCAGGCTCTATTCTGCGCCATGTACGTGAAGCCGCCCAGATCCTGGCGAGCGATTACGGCATCGGTTCAGACGTTTACAGCGTTACCTCGTTCACCGAACTGGCCCGCGATGGTCAGGATTGTGAGCGCTGGAACATGCTGCATCCAACGGAAGCACCTCGCGTGCCTTACATCGCTCAGGTGATGAACGAAGCACCTGCCGTGGCGTCAACCGACTACATGAAGCTGTTTGCTGAGCAGGTTCGCAGCTATGTGCCGTCAAGCGATTACCGCGTGCTGGGTACGGATGGTTTTGGCCGCTCTGACAGCCGTGAAAATCTGCGTCACCACTTTGAAGTGGATGCATCTTACGTTGTGGTTGCCGCGCTGGGTGAACTGGCTAAACGTGGCGAAATCGATAAGAAAGTCGTGGCGGATGCGATCGTGAAGTTCAAGATCGATGCCGATAAAGTTAACCCGCGTCTGGCTTAAGAGGTAACAGAGTAATGGCTATTGAAATCAAGGTACCAGATATCGGGTCAGACGAAGTTGAAGTCACCGAAATTCTGGTCAAGGTTGGCGACAAGGTGGAAGCCGAGCAGTCGCTGATCACCGTGGAAGGCGATAAAGCCTCGATGGAAGTTCCCTCGCCGCAGGCCGGTGTGGTGAAAGAGATCAAAATCGCGACCGGCGACAAAGTAGAAACCGGCTCGCTGATCATGATGTTTGACGCAGACGATGCTGCAGAAGCCGCACCCGCGCCAGCGCAGGAGAAAAAAGCAGACGCAGCGCCAGCCGCTGCACCTGCCAGCGCCAGCAAAGACGTTAACGTACCGGATATCGGCGGCGACGAAGTTGAAGTCACCGAGATCCTGGTAAAAGTGGGCGACAAGGTAGAAGCTGAGCAATCGCTGATTGTGGTTGAAGGCGACAAAGCATCGATGGAAGTTCCGGCGCCGTTCGCGGGCGTGGTGAAAGAGATCATTATTACCACCGGCGATAAAGTGAATACCGGTTCTCACATCATGGTATTTGAAGCAGAAGGCGCTGCGCCTGCTGCTGATGCTAAGCCAGAAGTAAAAGAAGACGCGGCGGCTGCGCCAGCAGCAGCGGCTGGCGCAAAAGACGTCAATGTACCGGATATCGGTGGCGATGAAGTCGAAGTCACCGACGTGCTGGTGAAGGTGGGCGATAAAGTCGAGGCTGAGCAGTCACTGATTGTGGTGGAAGGCGATAAAGCATCGATGGAAGTTCCTGCACCTTTCGCCGGTACGGTCAAAGCGCTGAAAGTCGCTACTGGCGATAAAGTCAGCACCGGCTCGCTGATTATGGTGTTTGAAGTGGAAGGCGCAGCGCCAGCCGCTGCACCGGCTGCCAAAAAAGAGGCAGCACCTGCGCCAGCGGCGGCGGCGGAATCTAAGCCTGCGGCTCCTGCTGCTGCGAAAGCAGACAGCAAAGGTGAGTTTGCCGAGAACGATGCCTATGTACATGCCACGCCGGTCATTCGTCGTCTGGCACGTGAATTCGGCGTGAATCTGGCGAAGGTGAAAGGCACGGGCCGTAAGGGCCGTATCCTGAAAGAAGACGTTCAGGCTTACGTGAAAGATGCGGTGAAACGTGCAGAAGCCGCGCCAGCTGCTGCCAGCGGTGGTGGCCTGCCCGGCATGCTGCCATGGCCGAAGGTTGACTTCAGCAAGTTTGGTGAAATCGAAGAAGTAGAACTGGGCCGTATCCAGAAAATCTCGGGTGCGAACCTGAGCCGTAACTGGGTGATGATCCCGCACGTTACGCACTTCGATAAAACCGATATCACCGAGCTGGAAGCCTTCCGTAAACAGCAGAACGCCGAAGCTGAGAAGCGTAAACTGGATGTGAAATACACACCTGTTGTCTTCATCATGAAAGCGGTCGCTGCGGCGCTTGAGCAGATGCCACGCTTCAACAGTTCACTGTCTGAAGATGCGCAGAAGCTGACGTTGAAAAAGTACATCAACATCGGTGTGGCAGTTGATACGCCAAATGGCCTGGTTGTTCCGGTGTTTAAAGACGTGAACAAAAAGGGCATCACTGAGCTGTCTCGTGAGCTGATGGCGATCTCTAAAAAGGCGCGCGATGGCAAACTGACCGCTGGCGATATGCAGGGCGGCTGTTTCACCATCTCCAGCCTTGGCGGCCTGGGAACCACCCACTTTGCGCCGATCGTTAACGCGCCAGAAGTGGCCATCCTTGGCGTGTCGAAGTCAGCGATGGAGCCAGTATGGAACGGTAAAGAGTTTGCACCGCGTCTGATGATGCCAATCTCTCTGTCCTTCGATCACCGGGTTATTGACGGTGCAGATGGGGCACGTTTCATTACCATTGTTGGCAATATGCTGTCAGATATTCGTCGTCTGGTTATGTAAAACGCGCAAAAGGCCGGCAAATGCCGGCCTTTTTGTAACATTCAGGGCACCGCGGTTGGCAGTTTATTAACAATTCTGTAAACTCTTGCGGTGAACATGTCCCGGTGGAATAAGGACATTATGAGCCTATTCCATTAGGCATAATTGGCGTAGTCAGATTGAGTCACTGCCGCGCAAACCCGATAGCCGTGGGTTTGCAGCAGCATACGCAATATGGCCAGTTAACTAGCCTAATGGGATAGGCTCAGCGTCTGACCCGCCGGAAATCCAATAAGAGGTCATGATGAGTACAGAGATTAAAACTCAGGTCGTGGTACTTGGGGCAGGTCCTGCAGGTTACTCTGCAGCCTTTCGTTGCGCTGACTTAGGTCTGGAAACCGTACTGGTTGAGCGCTACAGCACCCTCGGCGGTGTCTGTCTGAACGTAGGCTGTATCCCGTCTAAAGCGCTGCTGCACGTTGCTAAAGTGATTGAAGAAGCGAAAGCGCTGGAAGAACACGGCATTGTGTTTGGTCAGCCGCAAACGGATATCAACAAAATCCGCAGCTGGAAAGAGAAAGTCATTAACCAGCTGACTGGCGGCCTGTCAGGCATGGCCAAAGGTCGTAAAGTTACTGTGGTTAACGGCCTGGGTAAATTTACCGGTGCGAATACACTGGTCGTCGAAGGTGAAGGTGGGGCAACCACGATTAACTTCGATAACGCCATCATCGCTGCAGGTTCACGTCCAATCGAACTGCCATTCATTCCTCATGAAGATCCACGCGTGTGGGATTCTACCGATGCGCTGGAGCTGAAAGAAGTGCCTAAGCGTCTTCTGGTCATGGGCGGCGGCATTATCGGTCTGGAAATGGCCACCGTTTACCATGCGCTGGGTTCAGAGATCGACGTGGTTGAAATGTTTGACCAGGTTATCCCGGCTGCGGATAAAGACGTGGTTAAAGTCTTCACCAAGCGTATCAGCAAGAAATTTAACCTGATGCTGGAAACCAAGGTCACCGCCGTTGAAGCTAAAGACGACGGTATCTACGTTTCAATGGAAGGCAAAAAAGCGCCAGGCGAAGCCCAGCGTTATGATGCCGTTCTGGTGGCGATTGGTCGTGTGCCAAACGGTAAAGGCATGGACGCTGACAAAGCTGGCGTTGAAGTCGACGACCGTGGCTTTATCCGCGTTGACAAGCAAATGCGTACCAACGTGCCGCACATCTACGCGATCGGCGATATCGTCGGTCAGCCGATGCTGGCGCACAAAGGCGTGCATGAAGGCCACGTGGCTGCAGAAGTCATTTCAGGTCTGAAGCACTACTTCGATCCGAAAGTGATCCCATCCATTGCCTATACTGAGCCAGAAGTTGCCTGGGTCGGTCTGACCGAGAAAGAAGCGAAAGAGAAAGGCATCAGCTATGAAACCGCTACGTTCCCGTGGGCGGCATCAGGCCGTGCGATTGCTTCTGACTGTGCAGACGGCATCACCAAACTGATTTTCGACAAAGAAACCCACCGCGTTATCGGTGGTGCCATTGTCGGCACCAACGGCGGTGAGCTGCTGGGTGAAATTGGTCTGGCTATTGAAATGGGCTGTGATGCAGAAGATATCGCACTGACCATTCATGCCCACCCAACCCTGCATGAGTCAGTAGGACTGGCGGCTGAGATCTTTGAAGGCAGCATCACTGATTTGCCTAACGCGAAAGCGAAAAAGAAATAAGTCTCAGGACAGAAATAGCGGCCCCTTATGGGGCCGTTTTTTTATGGTTTCTTTTAATTCGGATAAGTAAACGAATAAAGGAAAGGGCGCCTGCGCTAACACATTCACACTGGCAAAAATGGCGGAGTTACCCCCGCCATTAACGAAGTTTTTACTGCCTGGTTTCGTAATTCAAGACAGCCGAAAGTTCAGCGCTCATTATTCTGAGGCGAAGTTCACATAATGAACTTCGGTTCGATAAGCTCAAACCTAAAAGAATTAACCCGCTAATAACAAGTAAACCGTATTTCGACTTCATGGTGGCACCTCTCTTGATTTTTATCGAGTGAGGGACTACCCTGACAGTGTTGAGGTGTTAGGGTGGTTCCCCCGCTTGCATTCGTTGAATAGTGAATGTGAGCGGTTCCTTCCTCTTTCCACCTCAGGTTCTCACCCAAAGCAAAAAGCCTCAGGCGCCCAACCGCAGTCTACGCATTGATTATTTTATTGTCTCTGTGCTTTTAACTAATTTATGGTTATTATTTTCTACTTTAATGATTAATGAAAGTCGCTATGTTTAATTGATTATGCCTGACGTGATTCTTAACATTAATTTCCTGGTGAGTGGTTTAAAATAATCTCGTCACTGTTATCACCTTGTCATGAAATTGGGTTAATTACTCACTTCGTTATTATTAAAACGTAGCCAGTCAATAAAATGACGTAAAGGTGCTGAGACATAGCGCCTGCCGGGATAGTAAAGCCAGAATCCTTCCGCATTGCCTGTAAAGTCACTTAATAGCTCAACGAGTTCGCCACGTTGCAGGCTGGGATTCACGGCTGCCTGTTGCAGAAATGCGATGCCTGCGCCCGCGACAGTGGCCTGCAAAATCCGCGTGTTGTTGTCCAGTACCAATGGGCCACGCACGGCGATCTCCTGTTTTTTTCCTGCATTCCAGAATTCCCAGCGATAGCGTCGGCCACTGGGAAAACGCCGTTCGATACAGGGAAACTGAAGCAGTTCATCCGGTGTTTGCGGTGTACCATGACGTTCGATAAACGCCGGGCTTGCGACCACCAGGGTGCGCATTGCCGGACCAAAGGGCAGGGCGATCATGTCCTGTGCCAGCACATCGCCGTAGCGAATACCTGCATCAAAACCCGCTTCCAGGATATCGACCAGCGCATCGTTACTGTCAATTTCCAGTGTGATGTCCGGGTACTGCTGGATAAACGGCAGAATCAAGCTATCAAAAAACAGCGCTTCTGCAGAACGCGGCATATTGAGCTTTAGCGTGCCATGCGGACGGGCACGCCAGTCATTAAGTTCATCTACCGCCTGCGACAGATCGACCAGCGCGGGCTGAATACGCTGCAGAAAATATTCGCCCGCTTCGGTCAGTGAGACACTGCGTGTGGTGCGGTTAAGCAGCCTTACGCCGAGTCGTTGCTCAAAATGGCGCATGGCGTGGCTCAGCGCCGACGGCGTAACGTTACGCGCCTGTGCAGCCTTACGAAAGCTACGGTGGTGCGCGATGGCGCTGAACATTTCCAGTTCCTGCAGGGTTGCCCGCGAGAGTGTCATTGATGAGTTTTCCTCACTGAATCGGCAAAAATAGCGCAATTGTTGTTGTGATTGTTGAGGATTATAACAATAACACCGCAACAATAATGAGGAAGATGTCATGCAACAACGTCAATTAGGCAATCAGGGTTTACGGGTATCGGCGCTCGGACTGGGCTGTATGGGAATGACCTTTGCCTACGGCAACACCGATGAGCAGCAGGCATTGAATACGTTGTCCCGCGCGTTTGAACTGGGCGTCAACTTTCTGGATACCGCCGAAATCTATGGTCCCTTTACCAACGAAGCGCTGATTGCCAAAGCCATTAAAGGCCGCCGTGATAGCGTGACGATTGCGACGAAATTTGGTTTCAATATTACCGGTGCAGGTCAGGGCTGGGAGAACATGACCGGCGTGAACAGCCAGCCGCAGCATATTCGCGAAGCCGTCGAGGGATCGTTAACGCGTCTGGGCACCGATCATATTGATCTGCTTTATCAACATCGTTTTGATCCTGCCGTGCCGATTGAGGATGTTGTGGGCACCATGGCGGATTTGATTCAAGAAGGTAAAGTGCGTTACCTCGGACTGTCAGAGGTGTCCGCAGCAACGCTTCGCCGTGCCTGTGCGGTACATCCCATATCGGCTTTACAAAGCGAGTACTCACTTTGGACTCGCGATCCCGAGCAGGGCATTCTTGCCACCTGTCGTGAACTGAATGTGGGTTTTGTACCTTACAGTCCACTAGGACGGGGTTTCCTGACCGGCAAGCTGGCACCCGTGGCGGATCTTGACCAAAGTGATTTCCGCCGCAGTTTGCCGCGCTTTCAACAGCAGGCACAGGAACATAACCAAAAGTTAGTTGATCAATTGACAGAGGTCGCACGGGGTTATGGTATTTCTGCGGCGCAGCTGGCGCTGGCGTGGGTTTTAGGCAAGGGCGAGGATATCGTGCCGATTCCGGGAGCGAGTAAGGTCCACCATCTTGAAGAAAACTGCGCGGCTGCGGCAGTCGTCGTGAAAGGCACCGATAGTGATTATCTGGATGGGTTGTTTGCGCCGGAAAACGTTAGTGGAGCGCGCTATGCCAGCGCTGAATTTGGCATGATCGATCGCTAATCCGGGCGCGGCATTCCATTGTTAACAGGCAGGGCTTTACGCCCTGCTTTTTTTCGTTTACACCGCATTAGGCAGCTCATTCTGCTGAAGAAAACACTAATGTTGCTTTTTTGTAAACAGATTAACAAGGCGGCTAAATCCTGCTATGCTGCCCCACGCGGAACCGGGCACCTTACCCTACTCATGGAATGCGTTGTCATCAGGGTGCACCGGAAACCCATACAATGAGAGCGAGGAGAACGTCGTGCTAGAAGAATACCGTAAGCACGTTGCCGAGCGTGCTGCCCTGGGGATTGTACCTAAGCCATTAGATGCTTCCCAGATGGCCGCGCTGGTTGAACTGCTAAAAAATCCACCTGCGGGTGAAGAAGAATTTTTGACCGATTTGTTGGTCAACCGCGTACCACCCGGCGTCGATGAAGCGGCGTATGTTAAAGCAGGTTTCCTGGCTGCTGTCGCCAAAGGCGAAACAACCTCTCCTCTGGTATCTCCTGAAAAAGCCATCGAACTGCTCGGTACCATGCAGGGCGGCTATAACATCCATCCTCTGATTGAAGCACTGGATGATGCCAGACTGGCACCGATTGCAGCAAAAGCGCTTTCTCATACGTTACTGATGTTTGACAGCTTTTACGACGTTGAAGAAAAAGCGAAAGCGGGCAATGCCCATGCGAAGCAGGTGATGCAGTCCTGGGCTAATGCCGAATGGTATCTGTCACGTCCTGAGCTGGCAGAAAAAATCACCGTTACGGTTTTCAAAGTCACTGGCGAAACCAATACCGACGACCTGTCTCCGGCACCTGATGCCTGGTCACGTCCGGATATCCCTCTTCATGCCCTGGCGATGCTAAAAAATGCCCGTGAAGGTATTGAGCCGGATGAAGCGGGTAATATCGGACCGATTAAACAGATCGAAGCGCTGCAGGCCAAAGGTTTTCCTCTGGCTTATGTAGGTGACGTTGTGGGTACGGGTTCATCACGTAAATCTGCCACCAACTCGGTGCTGTGGTTTATGGGTGATGACATCCCTAACGTGCCTAACAAAAAAGGCGGTGGTGTTGTCTTAGGCGGCAAAATTGCCCCTATCTTCTTCAACACGATGGAAGACGCCGGCGCGCTGCCAATTGAAGTGGACGTTAACGACCTGAATATGGGTGATGTCATTGATATCTATCCGTTTAAAGGCGAAGTCCGTCATCATGAAACCGGCGATCTGCTGGCAAGCTTTGAACTGAAAACAGACGTTCTGATTGATGAAGTGCGTGCCGGCGGCCGTATTCCACTGATCATCGGTCGTGGCCTGACCAGCAAAGCGCGTGAATCGCTTGGCCTGCCTGTCAGCGATGTGTTCCGTGTAGCGAAAGACGTCGCGGAAAGCTCACGTGGCTACTCACTGGCGCAGAAAATGGTTGGCCGTGCCTGTGGCGTGGATGGCGTGCGTCCGGGTGCCTATTGCGAACCTAAAATGACGTCGGTGGGTTCTCAGGATACCACCGGACCAATGACGCGCGATGAGCTGAAAGACCTGGCGTGCCTGGGCTTCTCTGCTGACCTGGTGATGCAGTCCTTCTGTCACACAGCGGCTTATCCTAAGCCTGTGGATGTAAGCACTCACCATACGCTGCCAGACTTCATCATGAACCGTGGCGGTGTTTCACTGCGTCCGGGTGATGGCGTTATTCACTCCTGGTTAAACCGCATGCTGCTGCCAGATACCGTGGGCACCGGTGGGGATTCCCACACGCGCTTCCCTATCGGTATTTCGTTCCCGGCAGGTTCTGGCCTGGTTGCCTTCGCGGCGGCTACCGGCGTTATGCCACTGGATATGCCTGAATCTGTGCTGGTCCGCTTCAAAGGTAAAATGGAGCCAGGCATTACGCTGCGCGATTTGGTTCATGCCATTCCGCTGTATGCCATCAAGCAGGGCCTGTTGACCGTTGAGAAGAAAGGTAAGAAAAACATCTTCTCCGGCCGCATCCTTGAAATCGAAGGTCTGCCGGATCTCAAAGTCGAGCAGGCATTTGAACTGACGGATGCCTCTGCTGAGCGCTCCGCTGCAGGCTGTACTATCAAGCTGGATCAGGCGCCGATCAAAGAGTATCTGACGTCCAACATTGTTCTGCTGAAATGGATGATCTCAGAAGGCTACGGCGATCGTCGTACGCTTGAGCGTCGTATTGACGGCATGGAAAAATGGCTGGCCGATCCACAGCTGCTCGAAGCCGACGCCGATGCAGAATATGCTGCGGTGATTGACATCGATCTGGCTGAGATCAAAGAGCCGATTCTGTGTGCGCCAAACGATCCTGATGACGCGCGTCTGCTGTCTGAAGTTCAGGGCGAAAAGATTGATGAAGTCTTTATCGGTTCGTGCATGACCAACATTGGTCACTTCCGTGCGGCAGGTAAGTTGCTGGACAGCCATAAAGGCCAGCTGCCAACCCGTCTGTGGGTCGCTCCACCGACCAAAATGGATGCGGCACAGCTGACGGAAGAAGGCTACTACAGCGTATTCGGTAAGAGTGGCGCGCGTATCGAGATCCCCGGCTGTTCACTGTGCATGGGTAACCAGGCACGCGTCGCCGATGGCGCAACGGTGGTATCGACCTCAACCCGTAACTTCCCGAACCGTCTGGGAACAGGAGCAAACGTCTACCTGGCGTCTGCCGAGCTGGCTGCGGTCTCATCGCTGTTAGGTAAGCTACCCACGCCGGACGAGTATCAGCAGTTTATGGCGCAGGTGGATAAAACAGCCAGTGATACCTATCGCTATCTCAACTTTGACCAGTTGAGCCAGTACACTGACAAAGCAGATGGCGTGATTTTCCAGACTGCCGTCTGATAGCTGACATTTATTGATCCATCGAAGAGGGACGCCCTGGCGTTCCTCTTTTTTTTATGTCTCACAAGACGATTATCAGGAATCAGGATGTGTGCGCTAAGCAGGTGCACAGCAATCAAAATAGCGGTATAACAGCGCGAGTTACTGACAAAGAGATAAGATCATGGAGTATGAATTTCTACGGGACGTTACGGGCAAGGTAAAAGTCCGGATGTCGATGGGGCATGAAGCACTGGGCCACTGGTTCAATGAAGAAGTTGAGCATGACGCCAGCGTGCTTGATGAGGTGGAAGCAGAAGCCCTGAAGCTTAAAGGCAGCCAGCGCCAGTGGCAGCGTACCGGGCGTGAATATACGCTCTGGATGGACGACGAAGAGGTCATCGTCCGTGCGAATACGTTGAATTTTGAAGGTGATGAAATGGAAGAGGGCATGAATTACTACGACGAGGAAAGCCTGTGCTTTTGCGGTATGGAAGATTTTCTGGCGGTCATTGCCGCCTGGCGACGGTTTATGCAAAACACATGATCGCTGAGTCCATCTTGTTACCCGCGCTCCTCCTGCTATATTGATTGATTATGCTCAAATAACTGCATTTTATTCTGCGACTCACGCCACATCTTTTCATTAAATGATTTAATATCATCATTATGATTATAATTAATCATTCTGGTGATGATATGGATATTAAAGCAACCATTGAGAAAATCCCCGGCGGTATGATGGTTGTGCCCCTGGTCCTGGGGGCGATGGTTAACACACTGGCCCCAGAAGCCTTACAGGTGGGGGGGTTTACCAGTGCCCTTTTTAAAGACGGTGCGCCCGCCCTGATCGGCGCATTTTTGTTTTGCATGGGCGCAGGAATCTCTCTCAACGCTGCGCCAAAAGCCCTGCTGACAGGTGTCGGTGTCACGGCAAGTAAGTTTCTTGTCGCTGTGGCGATGGGCTTTGCTGTCGATAAGTGTTTTGGTGCTGATGGGTTGTGGGGACTGACCTCGGTCGCTGTTATTGCGGCGATGAGCAACAGCAATGGCGGCCTTTATGCCGCGCTGGCGGGTGAGTTTGGTCGCGACAATGAAGTCGGGGCGACGCCCGTGATCGCCCTTAATGACGGTCCGATATTAACCATGATTGCCCTGGGCGCGGCAGGCATGGCAAACATACCGGTGATGTCGGTGGTGGTGGTGATCATCCCTATGCTGCTGGGCATGTTGCTCGGTAATCTCGACCCGCAAATGCGTGATTTCCTGTCTAAGGGCGGCCCGCTGTTAATTCCTTTCTTTGCCTTTGCTTTAGGTGCCAGTATTGATTTTGCCATGTTGCTCAAAGGTGGCCTGGCAGGCATTTTACTGGGTGGGTTAACCACGCTCGTCGGCGGTTTCTTTAATATTAAGATTGATCGTTTGTTAGGTGGCAGCGGCATTGCCGGCGCAGCGGCGTCGAGCACGGCTGGCAATGCTGTTGCCACGCCCATCGCCATCGCCCAGGCCGATCCCGCTTTGGCACATGTGGTCGCCACAGCGACGCCGCTGGTCGCCACCTCTGTCATTGTTACCGCAATTTTAACGCCCATGCTGACCTCATGGGTGGCCAAGGGTAATCAGCAACGATCACTGTCTTCCACGGAGAAACCATTATGAAAATGATCGTCATCGCCGACGATTTTACTGGCGCAAACGACACGGGCGTCCAACTGGCAAAAAAAGGGGCGCGCACGGAAGTGATGCTGACGCCACAACAGAAACCGTCGCGCCGGACTGACGTACTCGTCATCAATACAGATAGTCGTGCGCTCAGCGCTGAGCAGGCGACGATGGCCGTTACCCAGGCGCTTTCTGCCAGGCAGGATGAGGCGCAAAATGACGTGCTGATCTATAAAAAAATCGACTCAACCTTTCGGGGGAATCCGGGGGCAGAGATTGCAGCGGTCATGGCGGCAAGTGGTGCTACGCTGGCGATAGTTGCCGCTGCGATACCTTCGGCAGGCCGGACAACGCGCAATGGCGAATGTCTGGTGCACCAGCGTCCGTTACTGGAGACGGAGTTTGCCAGCGATCCGCGCACGCCGATTATCTCATCGCGCATTCGTACGCTTATCAGCTTACAGACCTGCCTGCCGGTGAATGAAATATCGCTGGATGAGGTACGAAGCGGCAACCTGAACGTTCTGCTTGAACGTGTGGCCCGGCAGGAATACAGCATAGTGGTCATGGATGCCGAAAGTGATAACGATCTGAATCTGATTGCCCAGGCGGCCTTAGCGCTGAAAAAACGTCCCCTGTTAGTGGGGGCGGCGGGACTGGCAAATGCGCTTCCGGCGGAAAGTTACATGAATATGCATCAAAGCTTGCCGGTGCTGGTGGTGGCGGGGTCGATGAGTGAAATGACCCGACGTCAGGTGGAGCAGGCACAGCGTCAGGGACGTGTTGAGGTTGTCAGGATTGATGTAAAAACGCTTCTGGCACCTGAAGACGAGAGTCATGACATTGTGACGCAGGCCTGCCAGATACTGATGCAGAACAGGCATTGTGTTTTGCAGACCAGCAGTAACGTTGACGATCGCAACCAGATAGACGCGCTGACCGCGCAATACGATATGAGCCGGGAAGTGTTAGGTGAAACGCTGAGCCGACGTATCGGCGAAATCACCTTAGCTATCCTTGACCGTGCCCGCACAGGCGGCCTTTTCCTCACCGGCGGCGATATCGCTATTGCCGTGGCTAACGCCCTGGGTGCAGAAGGTTATCGTATTCAGAGCGAGGTTGCCCCCTGTATTCCTTGCGGCACCTTTGTTAACAGTGACATTGATGATTTGCCGGTCATTACCAAGGCGGGCGGATTTGGCACCGACAACACCCTTTGCGAAGCACTCCACTATATTGAGGAGTTGTATCGCAGACAGTGAGTATCAACCTGCACCTCGGCGACTTTACAGTCGATGTGCAGGCTAAAATCGGTTTTAGAGAGCAGAAGGTAGGGCTTATTTGTATTAACGTCAGGGTGACAGACAATATTAAATGCCTTACACAATGCTGTGTTTTATTAAAAATAACGGTTTATAAAAATATGTCTGGTGTGCTGATGCGCCACTGTCAGGTTGTAACAAAAAATTGATTAATAATGCGCTTCCTTTAAGCCAAATTAAATTCGACGATTCCCGGCAAGACCTGATCCGAAAAGATTTTCATTATCGTTTCGATTTTATCTTTTTGATTGTATGGTTTTTTTATTTTGTTTGCCTGCTTATTTATTTACTGCCCTACAGCCCGAATAGATAAGTTTTCTTGTGATTTTTACTGTTGTTGAAAATTAAATTTGTAACGCAGTGGCAATTTCCGAAACAGCGTTAATAATCAACTGAACATTAATGCGCGTCTGTTAGCGTCACTCTGCCTCCGGTTGAGTGGGCAGGCTTTTCATTAAATTTATACGTCTGCTTTATTAATGTGTTTTGCCATTAGTCTCAGTTAATTAATGGAATTTAATTGTTTTTTTCCACTCGCGGAGAAATTATGCTCAGCAATACATCTATCAGAACACGACTCTATATTGCGTTTGGCACCATTACGCTCGTCATGATTGTTGTTTGCAGCCTGTTTTATGCCGGTTTTGGTCGGGTGACGCAGGCCAGTAAGCTCAATATTCATACTTATCAAGTCGTTGAGGGATTGAACAAAACGACCGAAAATCTGCTTAATATGGAAACCGGTGTGCGCGGTTTTTCGCTCAGTGGGAAAACACCGATGCTGGCGCCGTTTAATGAAGGGAAACAGGCCTTCAGCCAATATATCGAGAGTATTCATCAACTGGTTCAGGATAATCCTGAACAGCAGAAGCGCTTAGCGGATTTGGAAAGCAGGCAACGAAACTGGCTGGAGACGTATGCGCAAAAGGTGATTGATGCGCGTGAACGCCTTAATCAAGGCAGCATGAGTCAGCAGAGCTTTTTCGACATCTTTGCCAGCGGTGAAGGAAAAATCCAAATGGATGCGATGCGCACGGTGATTGCGTCAATGATTGTCACCGAAAAATCCCTGCTGCAATCACGTGAAGATGAATTGATGAATGAGCGCACAAAGACAAGAATGACCTTGATTGGCGGGTTAATTCTTTCGGCGGGCATTTCATTGATTCTGGGCTTGCTTATTTCACGCAGCATTTCCCGCCCTCTGACGCTGGCGGTGAATACAGCCGATACGATTGCCCGAGGTGACCTGACCTCCGTTATCACCGTTGATCGCAACGATGAAACCGGCAAGCTGCTGGCGGCGCTGGCAAATATGCAAAATCACCTGCGTACGCTGGTTTCCCAGATCAAAGACTCCGCCGCGTCGGTTGAGCTTGCGGCCAGCGAAATCGCCCAGGGAAATACCGAGCTGTCTTCCCGCACCGAAGAGCAGGCGGCGGCATTACAACAGACAGCAGCAAGTATGGAGCAAATCACCGCCACCGTTCGTAATAACACCTCTGTGGCTGAATCCACGGCCTCTTCGGCTCGTGAGACAGAATCGCTGACCCGCGCCAGTGAGAAAGCGGTCAATGAAATGAGTCAGACAATGCACAGCATTTCGGTCAGCGCCGCGAAAGTCAAAGAGATTACCGCGGTGATTCAGAGCATTGCGTTTCAGACCAATATTCTGGCGCTGAATGCGGCCGTTGAAGCAGCAAGGGCAGGCGAGCATGGTCGCGGTTTTGCCGTCGTGGCTACCGAAGTGCGCACGCTGGCACAACGCAGCGCGTCATCCTCACGTGAAATCGGTAACCTGATTGAAGAAGCGGTCAATGGTGTAGAGAAAGGCGTTAAGGCTGCGGATAATACCGCACACAGTATTCTGAAAGCCGCAAGTGAGGTCGCGTCGCTGGCGCAATATATGGATGGCCTGGCGCTGGCATCGGTAGAGCAGATGCAAGGCGTTTCCCAGGTCAGCGTAGCGGTCACCCAGATGGACAGCGTCACGCAAAGTAATGCTGCACTGGTCGAGCAGTCGGCTTCTGCCTCACAGTCTTTGACAGAACAGGCCAGAAGCCTGCGGGTGTTAACGGCGGCCTTTCAGGTCTGATTCCCGCTTGCCAGACATCGTAGCGGATGTCTGGCAAGTTGGCGGCATTAGCCAGATAGTTTAACGGGTCAGAAAGCGTTCCAGTTCCTGGCCTTTATTGTTTTGTTGATCAAGTTGCGCGGCATAAAAGTCGCAATTGTGTTTCTTTTGACGTGAAAGCGCCGCCATTTTTCTGATCTCCCCGATCCCTTTTCCTTTCAGTCCACAGGCCAACCGCTCCAGGGCACGGGCATTTTCAAACTGATCGAACGCGCGAGGATAGATGAGTTGGGGCACGCCATTTTTGAGTAACTGCGCGGTCGTACCAATACCGCCATGATGAATGGCAAATAAGCACGTTTCTGCCAGCGCAATATTCAACTGAGGCACGGTCATAACGTCATCTTTTACCGATAACGCTTTTGCCGTTGGCGTAACAAGAACGCACTTCAGTCCCTCATCCTTTAAATCCTGCAATATCGGGGCAACCGATTTTTTCTCCGCCAGCGCCCAACTGGTAAAAAAGACCACCGTGCGCGAGTCGATAAAAGCAGTAATGCGATCGTCATCCGAGGATGCGCGACTTTTGTTAAGCAGAAAGCCCGCATAAAATCCGTCGCGCGCCTTTTTTTGATAGAACCAGGATTCATATAACACGATTGTATGCTGTTCGCTGCTTACCCAATCGGCATAAATATTACGACAAGCGGGCAGGTTATTGTCGCGGCGTAATTTATCTATCGTGTCCTGAAGCGTGGGTGAAACCAGCGCTCGTTGAAATAAGGCCAGCTTCCAGTTCAAATTTACCTTAAAGCTTTTTTCCAGCGAGTTGATGAGTCGTCCGGGCTGCAATTTTAAATTTGAATTGGTCAGGCTGATTGCGTATTTCTTTATCTGATATTTATCGCTTACGGCTTTCGCCGCAAAGCACCATAAAGAATGAATGATGATGCAGTCATCGTCGACAAGGGCGCTCATGGCATCGAACATGGCTTCCTGCTGTTCCGCCATATAGTACGAAATCCGTTTTAGAGAATGCTTTTTTTCCCATAAGGATCGATCCTGTACTGCGTTCACGTAGGTTTCTTTATCGCCGACGGCAACAAAGGAAAGTCCGCGAGACACCGCTTCTGACCTGAAATAGTCGTTAGCGAGCAGGTAAACATCGTGATGTTTCTCTTTCAGGATCGAACCCACTTCAATACAGGGAAAAACATCACCTGCCGAGCCCAGAGCGCCAATAATCACTTTCATTTCAGACACCAATTTGACTAAAAATGGTATTAAAGGCGGCGGCGGTTCGCTCCCGGCTGACCTTTCCTTCCAGGTCTAAAAAGTGTCCCGCATCTCTGATTTGATAAAAGCGTGTTTTATCTGATTCCCCGCATATCTCTTCAATGTTTTTCTGTGGAGTATGAATATCCAGATCGCCATTGATGAAGTGAAACTGACATGCCGAATTATCGATAATGCGCTTGTAGTCATGATTGCGAATGTTAGAGATTTGCTCCAGGTGGAAACGCCCCTGCCGGTACTCAATCTCATCCAGCGTGGTCAGGTGCCTGAAGTTGCAGAATTTCATTTTATTCGGCAAATACGCACCCACTTCCTCATTCATCAAATGGGCAAGATCGACAAACTTTTTCTCTTTCGAGTACAGGTTTGCCTGCTTAACGTAGGTGCGCATACGATCGTTAAATTCGAAAGAGTAAGACGCAATAATGGCGTGTTCCAGGCCCTCTTCGCCGTTATGTAACAGCTTCAGCGTGGATGCGCCGCCCCATGAGGCGGAAGCGATAATGTTCGGCTTATAGATTGAAATAATTTCCCGGATGATGGCCACTTCATCATCCAGCGTGACGATATTACAGTCCTGCTCGTTGAAAGGCTTCGATTTGCCGGAAAACGGTAAATCGAAGGTAATCACATCGGATTTGTCTGCCAGGAACCGTTTCCAGTTGCGAAATGAAGAAGACGTTGCCAGCGCACCATTGATCAGGATGGTCCTGTTACGCGTAGGAACGCTGCATTTTGTTAACTCCACATAAACGTTAAGTTCATTTATGTTTAGGACGGAACATTCGTGACTCATATCACTCTCCTCACCAACAAGTACCTGCAAATCGTAAAATTTTCTAATGTATAGCACAGGGTGTTGTGATCATTAAGCGATTTTTATGTTTTATTTTAGTTTTTAAAAGGATTTTTTTTATCTTAATGATAGTTAAGGTTTTTTATCATAATTTTTGCAATCCTACTGATGTTGCTTAGTTTTAATGACAAATTAAGCTTATGTTTTTCGCGTCCTTACTGTGACGAGGTTCAAGGAATTTCAGGCGGGGCTGGGATCGAAGCACATGCGTAAGGCTTCAGTTTAACGATTGGCATGATAGTTTTTAAGGTTAAATAAATTAATGTTTCCTGGCGGAGATAACGATGAGATTTGGTGTTTAGTCCTGTCTGTTTGTATTAATTCATTCGTTATCGCTGGAAAAGGTAAGCGATGCCGGAGAGTGGCAGGGTTCACCGCGATAAAACAGAGGAAAAGATAAGACAGGTTCTGCGAACAGGAAGCGGTACACACCGCAGCAGATAGCCCGATGAAGGCAGTGAAATGACGAAAAATCCGTCACAACAGCGCTAACCTGGTTTTCGGCGAGAAATAAGTCGTGTTTGAGTCGAATGGCAGGAGGCGTTACGGTCAGGCAAGAGGGGAGAAAATGGCCCCCAATCACGGGGCCGTTGCAGCGGTATGTTGATTAGTACGTTTTTAATCCCACTGACGGAATATTTCTTCCGTAGTAAATCTCGCGCATTTCTTTCCACAGCAGGTCGGTAATACGCTTGTGTTCCTGAGGCGTAAGATCTTCAGGACGGGTATTGAAAAGATAGTGTTTTAAATCGAACTCTTTTAATAACATCTTGGTGTGAAAGATATTTTCCTGGTAAACGTTAACATCAACCATGTCGTACATGCCCTTCATGTCCTCAGACATAAAGTTCTGAATAGAATTAATCTCATGGTCGATAAAATGTTTCACGCCGTTCACGTCACGTGTAAAACCCCGTACGCGATAATCCACAGTGACGATATCTGACTCCAACTGGTGAATCAGATAATTGAGTGCCTTAAGGGGGGAAATCACGCCACAGGTCGACACTTCAATGTCAGCACGGAAGGTGCAAAGGCCGCCTTCAGGGTGGCTCTCTGGGTAGGTATGGACACAAATATGGCTTTTATCCAGATGCGCGACCACAGAATTTGGCAGCGGCCCCGGATGCTCAGAGGTATCAATATCTTTGGGATCGATGGGCTCTTCACTCACGAGAATGGTTACGCTGGCACCCTGTGGCTCATAATCCTGACGCGCGATATTGAGAACATTCGCGCCAATGATCGAACAGGTTTCGGTCAGAATTTCTGTCAGGCGATTGGCATTGTATTGCTCGTCAATGTAAGCAATATAACCATCACGTTCAGCTTCAGTATTTGCATAGCAAATATCGTAGATACAAAAACTCAGGCTTTTGGTCAGGTTATTGAAGCCATGTAGTTTTAGCTTTTGCAATTTTACTCACCCCCTTATAAATGCCCAGTCAGCGCGGGTCTTCCAGTGCATTCAACAGATATTGTGGCAGGGCAAAGCTGCCAGTGTGGATTGCCGGTGTATAGTAACGGCAGTTCAGGCCAGAGGCCTCAAAACGCGCTTGCAGTATGGCAGGATCGGGCTGGCGTAACGCCGGATTGTCGCTTGCCCAGGCAAAGGTCATGATGCCGCCGTAGTAAGTCGGGATAGCGGCCTGATAAAAGCTGACGTCCTGAAAATAGTGACTGAGTTTGCGATGGCTGTTAACCGCCTCATCCTGCTGCAGGAAGCACACGCCGTTTTGGGCAACGAAAATACCGTTTTCATTCAGGGCGTTTTTACAGCCCGCATAAAATTCAGAGGTAAACAGACTTTCGCCAGGACCAATAGGATCGGTGCAGTCAGAGATAATAACGTCGAACTTTTCAGTCGTGTGATTAACGAAATTAACACCGTCATCAATCACCAGATTCAGCCGCGGGTCGTCATAAGCCCCGGCACTGTGGTTGGGCAAATACTGGCGGCAAAAGGTGACCACGCCAGCATCAATCTCGACCATGGTGATTTTTTGGATAGCAGAGTGGCGGGACACTTCGCGCAGCATGGCACCGTCGCCGCCGCCAATGATCAGCACGCTTTTCGCCGAACCGTGAGCCAGCAACGGCACGTGCGTCATCATTTCGTGATAGATAAACTCATCACGTTCAGTGGTTTGCACCACGCCATCCAGCGCCATGACGCGACCCATTGCCGCGTTTTCAAAGATGATTAAATCCTGGTGGGCCGTTTTATCACGATAAAGCTGCTTATCGACGGTAAAATACTGGCCAAAGCCGGTATGAAGTGTTTCATACCACATCTCATTTTGGGCCATGATGGGGCTCTCCTTTCGTGACATCACCCTGAAAATCGGCGGGACATCATAGCTAACTATGATAGTCGTTGCACGGGCAAATGTCTGGCGGGAGAGCGGGCTGGCGCGCTATTTTACATAGGCAAGCAGGCTGAGAGAGTCTCGGGCCAACGACTTACATTTTTTGTCGTTAGCAATAGCGATACCGCTTAAATCACGATAGCTGGCTTCGCCGAGTGCCTTCATGTTGTAGTTGTTGTAATTGCTTAAATCCCAGCGGTTCTGCTGGGCAAAAAACACCAACGCCTTACGAATCTGCGCATCGGGCAAATCCTGGTAGCCACAATCATTTTTTAAATAAACGAATACGGCAGTGAGATCGGCAAGATCTTCTGCTTCGGATTCGCTCAGGGCAAAGCTGGTGGAGGAGAAGCCGAAGAGTCCCGCCAGCAGCAGGATCTTGATGCTTTTCTTCATAGTTATTCTCATCTGATAGGAGTCTTAGAGACGTTAGCACAGTTATGTAAAGATTTTCGATCAATTTACGTTTTTCGGGGCATTCTGTGTGGCAGGGCTTGACCTTGCCATAAGGGCAGGGTTTAGGCTTCAGGTCATTTCGTTACAAGGATGCTGATTATGCAACGTCGCCACTTTTTGAAACTCAGCGCGGCACTGGGCGCTGCGGGTGCGCTACCGCTCTGGAGCCGCTCGCTCATGGCAGCCAGCCGACCGCCGCTTCCCATCCCCGCGTTGCTGGAGGCGGATGCCAAAGGCCAGTACAGCCTGACGGCGATGGAGGGCACCACGCAATGGCAGGGGAAAGCGGTGCCCACCTGGGGCTACAACGGCAGCCTGCTGGGGCCGGCTATTCGCCTGAAAAGGGGGACGACGGCCACCATTAACATCCATAACCGGCTCAGGGAGGCGACGACGCTGCACTGGCACGGCCTGGAAATCCCCGGCGAGGTCGACGGCGGCCCACAGGGCATTATTGCGCCGGGCGCGATGCGTCAGGTTACGTTCACCCCGGATCAGCCAGCGGCAACCTGCTGGTATCATCCCCATCTGCATGGCAAAACCGGTCATCAGGTCGCACAAGGGCTGGCGGGGTTAATCGTGCTGGACGATCAGGCGTCAGGCACGCTCCGTCTGCCCAGCCAGTGGGGCACGGACGATTTGCCGCTTATTTTTCAGGACAAGCAGCTGACGCCGTCGGGCGAGCGTATTGATTACCAACTGGATGTCATGCGCGCGGCGGTAGGCTGGTTTGGCGACATGATGCTCACCAATGGCGTGCAGTATCCCCAGCATGCCGTCCCGCGTGGCTGGCTCCGTCTGAGGCTGCTTAACGGCTGTAATGCCCGTTCTCTGCATATTGCTGCCAGCGACAAGCGCCCTTTGTATGTTATCGCCAGCGACGGCGGACTGCTGTCTGAGCCGGTCAAACTAGACTCGCTCCCGCTGCTGCCGGGTGAACGCTTTGAGATCATGATCGATACCTCAGACGGCAACGCCTTTGATATCGTTACGCTGCCCGTCACGCAAATGGGCATGACGCTGGCACCTTTCGATCACCCCTTACCATTGGTGAATATCTTGCCGCTGCGGATCATGGCCAGCGCAACCTTACCTGACCAGTTAGCGACGCTGCCGGCCGTGCCGAAAACAGAAAACCTGACAACGCGCTGGCTGCAGCTCAGTATGGATCCGCAGTTGGATCAACAGGGGATGCAGGCGCTGATGGCGCGCTATGGTGAGAAAGCCATGGGGAAAGGGGCGCACCATGATATGGCGATGGGCAACGATGCGAGTGGGATGAAACATGATGGCGATGTGCAGACGATGGATCACCAGAATATGGACCAGGGTGAGAAGGCTGCGGCGACCTATGATTTTCACAACGGAAATAAAATCAACGGCCTGCCGTTTGATATGACCCGGCCAGCCTTTGACGTGAAGCAGGGCACCCTCGAAAAATGGACCATTTCTGGCGAAGGCGACAGCATGCTGCATCCTTTCCATATTCACGGTACACAGTTCCGCATTCTTTCAGAAAACGGTAAACCGCCTGCCGCTCATCGTCAGGGTTGGAAAGACATGGTGAATGTCGACGGCTGGCGCAGCGAAGTGCTGGTCCGTTTCAACCACCTTGCCGCCGCCGATCATGCGTATATGGCCCATTGTCATTTGCTGGAGCATGAAGATACCGGAATGATGCTGGGTTTTACCGTGACCTGATCTCAGGCACGTTCAAGGGCCAGCCGGATATCCTCTACCAGGTCGCCGGCGTTTTCGATGCCGATAGATAATCGTATCGTCGCGTCGGTGATGCCAATCCGCTGACGCACTGCATCAGGCACGCCAGAATGGGTGGTGGTGCCGGGATGGCTGGCAAGCGATTCGGTGCCGCCCAGGCTGACGGCCTGTTTAAACAGTGAAAGCGCATTGAGAAAGCGAAACGCCGCGGGCTGTCCGCCAACAATGTCAAAAGAGAACGTTGATCCGGCGCCGCTGCACTGTTCACGATACGTTCTGCCTGCAGGGCTTTCTGCATCCAGGTAGGGTAACCAGTGCAGCCCTGCGACTTTGGGATGAGGGCGCAAAAAGGCGGCGACGGCTTCGGCATTGTGAAACGCTTTCTCCATGCGCAACGACAGCGTTTCCAGCGAACGGCCAATCATCCAGCTTGAGTGCGGGTCCAACTGTGTGCCAATCGCGCTACGCAGGGCACGAATTTGCGTCATCAGTGTTTTGTTACCCATCACCGCACCAGCGATGAGATCGGAGTGCCCGCCCACGTATTTGGTCAGAGAATAAAGCGAGAGATCTGCACCCAGCGTCAAAGGCTGCTGAAAAATCGGGCCCAGCAGCGTGTTATCACAGGCGACCACCGGACGTGAACCCTGTTGCCGCGCAATGTCGTCGGCGATGCGTGCCATCAGGGCAATATTGACCAGGCTGTTAGTCGGGTTAGCCGGTGTTTCCACCAGAATCAGCGCAACACGTCCCAGCGCCATCGCGCTATGTGCCGCATCGCGCACTTTGGCCTCATCGTGCCCGTCACTAAAGCCAACCGCGTTGATGTTCAGATTATGCAGTGTCTTACTCAGCAGCGTTTCCGTACCACCATACAGCGGCTGAGAATGCAAAATGACGTCACCGGGCCTTGCAAAGGTTAACAGCGTTGTCGAAATGGCTGCCATACCGGAGGCGAACAAGGCACAGCTTTCTGCCTGTTCATAGATTGCCAGCCTGTCTTCAACGATCTCACTGTTAGGATGATTAAAGCGGGAATAGACCAGTCCGCCGCTTTTGCCTTCTGGCGGCTGACGGCGGCCTGAAACGTAATCGAAAAAGTCGCGGCCTTCTTCTGCGCTGTCAAAAACAAAGGTTGAGGTAAGAAACACCGGCGGCTTAACCGCCCCCTCAGACAGGCGAGGATCGTAGCCATAATTCAGCATCTGCGTTTCAGGATGCAGTTGACGATCGCCAACGTGCGTTTTCTTACTTGAGGGTGAGGCCATTGAGATCTCCCAATAAGGTCGTTAACCGCATAACGATATGTTGTTAAAATCGTATCATGCAGTAATTAATGCTGCTAAATGCCGTATTGTTCTAAGGTAATGCTGATGATGCAACTGCCTGAACGCAGGTGAAGAATTTTACCGCACGTAAACGTTTGCTATTTCCGTGCGGCGTCAGTACTCAGTTCTACTATGATAAACTGCGTGGCTTTGTGAGCTACCAGGCAGAAGGCAATGAAACATACTGTTGACGTAATGATCCCTGAAGAGGCAATCGCCGCGCGCATTGCTGAACTGGGCAAAGAGATTACCGCCCATTACCGCGACAGCGGCAGTGATATGGTGCTGGTGGGGCTACTTCGTGGCTCGTTCATGTTTATGGCTGATTTATGCCGCGTCATTGACGTGCCACACGAAGTCGATTTTATGACCGCATCCAGTTACGGCAGCGGTATGTCCACGACCCGGGATGTTAAAATCCTCAAAGATCTGGATGAAGATATTCGGGGTAAAGACGTATTAATTGTCGAAGACATCATCGACTCCGGTAACACGCTTTCCAAAGTGCGCGAGATCCTGCGTCTGCGTGAGCCAAAATCACTGGCGATTTGTACCCTGCTGGACAAGCCTGAACGCCGTGAAGTCGACGTCAGGGTTGAATACGTGGGCTTTTCCATTCCTGACGAGTTTGTCGTGGGCTTTGGCATTGACTATGCGCAGCATTATCGCCATCTGCCTTACATTGGCAAAGTGGTGCCGCTCGAAGACTGAATGCCGTTTACCGCACATTCTTCCAAGGCCCGCGCCCTTCATTTCGTGTAGGCTTGTCGCGCACAGCGGTTACTGGCGCTAAAAATCGCCCTTAACCAACAGATTGGCCATGCCGTGACGATAGCGTTGCTCAAGGTTTTCCCGGCTGCTTGCCGTAACATCAAGGTTACGCAGGCAGCCATCCTGGATACCGTAAACCCAGCCATGCAGCGAAACTTTGCGTCCGCGCTTCCAGGCGGATTGCAGAATAGTGGAATGCCCCAGATTATAAACCTGCTCAACGACGTTGATTTCGCAGAGTTTATCCAGGCGTTTATCCGGCGGGAGTTCTCCCAGCAACACGCTATGCTTGTACCAGAGATCGCGAATGTGCAGCAGCCAGTTATCAATAAGACCGAGCTCTGGATTATCCATTGCGGCCTGCACACCGCCGCAACCATAGTGGCCGCACACGATGATGTGTTCAACTTCCAGCACTTCAACGGCGTATTGCACGACAGAAAGGCAGTTAAGGTCGGTATGAACCACCAGGTTGGCAACGTTGCGATGAACAAACAGTTCGCCGGGTTCAAGGCCGGTGAGACGTTCGGCGGGTACGCGGCTGTCTGAACAGCCAATCCAAAGGAAACGCGGTTTTTGCGCCTGAGCCAGTCGCTCAAAAAAGCCGGGATCTTCTTTGACCAGTAATGTGGACCATTCGCGGTTATTACTGATCAGGGTATCAATATCTGTCATGGCGTTAAGCAACCTGTTACTGCGCATTTGCGTGCGCGTACTATAGGCGAAGGCTTCCTAAATTCAAACGGCATTACAATGCCACAAAACAGGGTATGTATTCAGAATGACCTATGCACTGGAACTTTCCCGGCTGACCAAGACCTATCCCGGCGGCGTACAGGCGCTCAAGGGCATCGATCTCAACGTCGAAGCCGGTGATTTTTATGCACTACTGGGACCTAACGGCGCGGGTAAATCAACCACTATCGGCATTATCAGTTCGCTGGTGAATAAGTCTGAGGGAAGCGTACGCGTCTTCGGCTACGATCTGGAAAAAAACGTGGTCAATGCCAAACGCCAGTTGGGCCTTGTTCCACAGGAGTTTAACTTCAACCCGTTTGAGACGGTCATGCAGATCGTGGTGAATCAGGCCGGTTACTATGGCGTTGAGCGCCGCGAAGCGCTTCAGCGTGCGGAAAAGCATCTGAAACAGCTCGACCTGTGGGAAAAACGCAATGAGCGGGCACGGATGCTGTCCGGCGGGATGAAACGTCGCCTGATGATCGCCCGTGCCTTGATGCATTCGCCTAAATTGCTGATTCTGGATGAACCCACTGCCGGGGTTGATATTGAACTGCGCCGCTCAATGTGGGTATTTCTGAAAGATCTTAATGCCCAGGGCACCACCATTATCCTGACCACCCACTATCTTGAAGAGGCCGAAATGCTGTGCCGCAACATCGGCATTATTCAAAATGGTGAACTGGTAGAAAACACCTCAATGAAATCTCTGCTTTCAAAGCTGAAATCAGAAACGTTCATCCTGGATCTGGCCCCGCGCAGTCCGTTGCCGTCGCTGGAAGGTTTCCAGTACCGGCTGGTTGATACCTCGACGCTGGAAGTGGAAGTGCTACGCGAGCAGGGGCTGAACAGTGTATTTAGCCAGCTCAGCGCCCAGGGCGTACAGGTACTGAGTATGCGCAACAAAGCGAATCGTCTGGAAGAGCTGTTCGTCGGCCTGACGCAAGGAAAAACAGGAGCTAAAGCATGACACATTTGTACTGGGTGGCGTTAAAGAGCATCTGGGCCAGGGAGGTGAACCGTTTCGCCCGTATCTGGATTCAGACGTTGGTGCCGCCCGTCATCACCATGACGCTTTATTTTATTATCTTTGGTAACCTTATCGGTGCGCGCATCGGCGATATGAATGGGTTCAGCTACATGCAGTTTATTGTGCCTGGATTGATCATGATGTCGGTGATCACCAACGCCTATGCCAACGTGGCTTCCTCGTTCTTTAGCGCCAAATTTCAGCGCAATATCGAAGAGCTGCTGGTGGCACCGGTGCCGACGCACATCATTATTGCGGGCTACGTCGGTGGCGGTGTGGCACGCGGGGTTTGTGTTGGTGTGCTGGTCACGGCCGTCTCGCTGTTTTTCGTGCCGTTCCATGTGCACTCCTGGATGATGGTTGCCATCACGCTGCTGCTCACTGCCGTGCTGTTTTCGCTGGCGGGCCTGATCAATGCGGTGTTTGCCCGCACCTTTGACGATATCAGCCTGATTCCGACCTTTGTGCTGACGCCATTAACCTACCTGGGCGGCGTATTTTATTCGCTGACGTTGTTACCGCCAGTGTGGCAGGCGATTTCAAAGCTGAACCCGGTGGTGTACATGATAAGCGGCTTCCGCTTTGGCTTTCTCGGTATCCACGACGTGCCACTGGCCCTGACCTTATCGGTTCTGATTGCCTTTATCGTGGTGTTCTATATCGCGGTGTACTTCCTGATCCAGCGCGGGCGTGGATTGCGCACCTGATGCAGTAACGGGCAAAAAAAAGCAGCGATATCGCTGCTTTTTTTATGCCAACTGATCTAAGCCAACTGACCTATGCCAGCTGTACCGGCAGCGCTTTTGCGAGGCGCTTCATCTGATTATCCCCTTCAAAGTAGGCCACGTTGGGCTGCCACTGGCGGGCTTGTGCATCATCGACCTGCACATAGGAGCAAATAATCAGGATATCGCCTTCGCAGGCACAGCGAGCCGCTGCACCGTTTACCGAAATGATTTTCGAGCCACGTTCGGCCGCGATGGCATAGGTGGAGAAACGCTGACCGTTGGTGACGTTATAAATATCAATGGCTTCATATTGCAGGATGCCAGAAGCATCAAGGAAATCCTGATCGATGGCGCAGGAGCCTTCATAGTTCAGGTCCGCCTGCGTCACTTTCACGCGATGCAATTTGCCTTGTAAAACCGTGCGAATCATAGTCAGAAACCTTGTTAAACAGCCAAAAATACGACCTGCAACCCGCAGCCTTTACTGCGTGAGGTCGACCTGTTGATTATCGATCAGCCGTGCGTTCCCCAGCCAGGCCGCCATTAAAACCACAGCACGCTGGCTGTCCACCGTCAGAGGCTGTAGCGTTTCTGCATCACAGATTGCCAGACCGTCCGGGCGAAAGCCTTTTTCCTGCAGCGACAGATTCGCGGCATCAATAATATCGTCAATCTGCCGCTCGCCATTAGCCAGTCGGGCTGCCATCTCATTCATCACCTGGCTCAGCGCGGGGGCCAGCTTGCGTTCATCATCAGTGAGATAACCATTGCGTGAACTGAGTGCCAGACCGTCTTTGGCGCGCACCGTGGGCACACCAATAATCTCAATGTCGAAACCCATATCCGCCACCATTTTACGAATGATGGCTAACTGCTGAAAATCTTTCTCACCGAAGCAGGCAATATCGGGCTGAACCAGATTGAATAATTTACTGACGATGGTCGCGACGCCGCGAAAATGGCCGGGACGACTCGCGCCTTCAAGCAGCGATGACAACACCGGGACGTCCACAAACGTCTGATTGGCCAATCCCTGAGGATAAACCTCCGCAGGTGAGGGGGCAAACACCACATCGACCGCATGGCGGTTCAGCTTTTCGCAATCCTCCTGAAGCGTGCGCGGATAGCGGGCCAAATCGTCAGGACGATCAAACTGCATGGGGTTAACGAATATGGACACGATCACGATATCACCCCGTTCACGTGCCTCGTCGACCAGCGTCAAATGTCCTTCGTGCAGATTGCCCATAGTCGGCACCAACGCGATGCGTTTACCTTGCTCGCGCCAGCGACGAACGTCGCGGCGTAACATGGGCAGAGTTTCGATGATCAGCACGGCAATTCTCCTGAATTACTGGAAACTGTGTTCCACGGCGGGGTAGCGTCCTGCTTCAACTTCGGCAATATATTGGCGAATGGCCGCCCGAATATCGCCCGTCTCCGCCAGGAAATTTTTAGCAAATTTGGGAACATGTCCGCCAGTGATGCCCAGGGCGTCATGCATGACCAGTATCTGACCGTCAGTGACATTGCCTGCGCCGATACCAATAACCGGAATCGCCAGTGCCTGGGTCACGCGCTGTGCCAGCGCAACAGGGACGCACTCCAGCACAAGCAGCTGTGCACCCGCCGCCTCCAGGGCCAGGGCATCAGCCAGAAGCTGCTCTGCGCTCGCTTCATCGCGGCCCTGCACTTTATAGCCACCAAAAATATTCACGGACTGCGGCGTTAATCCCAGATGCCCGCAAACCGGAACGGCGCGCTCCGTCAGCATTCGTACGCTGTCCGCCAGCCATGCGCCGCCTTCCAGTTTCACCATATTGGCACCGGCGCGCATCAACTGCGCCGCGTTATCAAAGGTTTGCTGAGGCGTGGCATAACTCATAAAGGGCAGGTCAGCCAGCAAAAGCGACTGAGGCGCGCCACGGCGCACTGCAGCGGTATGGTAGGCAATGTCATTTACCGTAACGGGCAACGTTGAGTCATGGCCTTGCACGGTCATTCCAAGTGAATCGCCCACCAGCAGGACCTGAATGCCTTCATCGGCAAACAGTCGGGCAAAACTAAACTCGTAGGCGGTCAGGGTGGCGAATTTTTTGCCGCTTTCTTTCCACTGACGCAGGTGAGAAATGGTGGTGGGTTTCATGGTGCTCTCAACTCAGAAATTCAGATTGGCGCATTTTACTGGATAGTGTTGCAGAGCGGAATCCATGAAGTGTGATTAGGTGCTTAGCTGTGCCATGGTCGGATGCTGGAACGGTCCAACTGGGCCAGGATTGGTTTGAGCGACCGACCGTCTGGCAGGCTCAGATCGGGGGCAATCTCCAGCAACGGAACCAGCATAAATGCGCGATTAAGCAAATCATAATGCGGCACGGTGAGACGGTCGCTGTTGAGGCTGGCTGTACCAAACAACATGATATCAATATCCAGCGTGCGTGGTCCCCAGCGCTCGGCCTTGCGAACGCGACCGTGTTCCTGCTCAATGCGCTGCGTCTGGTCCAGCAGCGCCTCGGCAGACAACGCGGTATCGAGAGCGACGGCCGCATTGAGATAATCGGGCTGGTCCGGTGGGCCATAGGGCGGCGTCCGGTAAAAAGCGGAGGTCGCCACGCGCTGTGTATCAGGGAGTGCATCCAGCGCTGACAGCGCTGCATCAATCTGATGCAGCGGATCGGCAAGGTTACTGCCTAGTGCCAGATACACACGTGTCATGACGCGCTATTGTTATCACGACGCGGAGCCGTTGAACGGCGACGTGGGCGACGCGTGCGGCTGCGTGGTGCCGGATCGTCTCCCAGCGTATTCAGCATGGTCTTCTGCTGTGGCGGCGCGGCCACCTGGAATTCGCCCCACCACTTACTCAGACGCAGCAGTTCCGGGTTGTTTTCTACCTCAGCCCGCAAAGAGAGCAGGTCGTAAGCGGCGCGGAACTTCGGATGCTCCATCAGCTTCCAGGCTCGCTTACCATGGCGACGAGACATGCGTAACTGCAACTGCCAGATATCACGAATTAACGATGTGATGCGTTTAGGGATCGCCAGCGCACGGCAGGCTTCATCCAGCGTATCGTTCATGGCCAGGGCAAAGGCATCGTAATAGGTCAGGCCACTTTCCTGCGCAATGCGTTCGGCGGCTTCAAGCTGGGGATACCAGAACATCGCGGCAAACAGAAACGCCGGATTAACCCGCATATCATTCTGAATACGGTTATCGGTGTTCTTCAGCACCTGCGCCAGCATGCGTTCCATGTGGCTGTCGCCGTTCTCGGTAAAGTTACGCGCCAGCGTCGGGAACAGCGGCTGAAATAACTGGTATTCACACAGTTTAAGCCAGGTACTGTAGCCATAGCCGGCCTGCAGCAGCTTTAGCGACTCTTCAAACAGGCGCGCGGCGGGCACGTCACGTAGCAACGACGCCAGGCGTGGAATCGGCTCGGCCGTTTCAGGCGCAATGCGCATATTCAGTTTGGCAGCGAAACGCGCGACACGCAGCATCCGCACAGGATCTTCGCGATAACGGGTTTCCGGGTCGCCAATCAGGCGAATGATGCCTTGTTGCAGATCGTTCAGCCCACCAACATAGTCGCGCACCGAAAAATCGGCCACGCTGTAATAGAGGCTGTTGATGGTCAGATCGCGACGCTGGGCATCATCTTCGATGTTGCCAAAAATGTTGTCGCGCAGCAGCATACCGCTCTGGGCACGCTGAGAGTTGTTCTGATCGTCGGTGGTCTCTTCAATCTGATGATGACCGCGGAACGTTGCCACTTCGATCACTTCCGGGCCAAACATCACGTGCGCCAGACGGAAACGACGACCAACCAGACGGCAGTTGCGGAACAGTTTACGCATCTGCTCCGGCGTGGCGTTTGTGGTCACGTCGAAGTCTTTCGGCTTCTGCCCCAGCAGCAAATCGCGTACGCCACCGCCAACAAGATAGGCTTCATAACCGGCTTTATTCAGGCGATATAGCACCTTGAGGGCATTTTCGCTGATGTCTTTACGTGAGATGGTGTGGCTTTCACGAGGAATGATGGTCATATGACTCTCAGGTTCAACCTCTGCTGGTGCTTCCTCGTCATCACGCTTCAGGACTTTCCGGCAAAAATTAGCTACTCGGGTAAAAATGGGACACCTCGACAGTGACAATTAGGGTGTAGGTAAAATCAGCGGCTAATCATAGCCTGTTGTGAATCATTTGAGAATGCTGTTGTCTATGCATCCGTTATCAGGGCGTTATCATGAGGTATCAAAGCGATATTCCACTGCTTCACAGCCTCAGACAGCAGTTTCTCCTGCGTTTTGTCCTTCCAACCTTCGCCAACCGGCTGCCCCAGAAAGCGTAAAGCCTGTACCAGGCAGGGACGTGTATCCCCATCAGGCAGCGCGGGCGCATGATTTTGTTTAGAAAGTTTGTGACCATCAGCGGTGATCGCCAGGGGCAAATGCAGATAGTCCGGCGGCATCCAGCCGAATTGCTGATAAAGCGCAATCTGCCGTACCGTTGGCTCAATTAAATCAGCCCCACGCACAATTTCTGTGATGCCCTGATGATGATCGTCCACGACCACCGCCAGATTGTAAGCAAACAGCCCATCACGACGATGAATAATAAAATCTTCTTCAGCCAGTCGCCTGTCGGCGACGACCTCGCCCCTGAGCCGATCCTGAAAACGATAGACAGGTGCATGCTGGCGCAGGCGCAGGGCTGCCTTATCGGGGCCATGTTGCCGGTCCCGACAGTGACCATCGTAAAAGCCGCCAGTTTGCTGAATGCGGCTTCGCGAACAGGTGCAGAAATAACTTTGACGCTGCGTTCTCAACCACTGTAGTGCGTCACGATAGGCGTTATGCCGCTGTGACTGCCACATCACCTCACCATCCCAGTTCAGGCCGTAATGCTCCAGCTGTTGCAGAATCCGCGTTGCGGCACCCGCGACTTCACGAGGCGGATCGATATCTTCAATACGCACCAGCCAGCGACCATGCTGTGCGCGAGCGCTGAGGTAACTGCCTAACGCAGCAATCAGGGAGCCGAAATGGAGTTCACCGGAAGGGGATGGCGCAAAGCGCCCAACGCAGGATGAGAATGACATAGGCATTATGAACCAGACGGCGGAAAAAGATGGCCTTTTCCCGCCGTGTGGCTGCAGTCAGACGGCAACATTAGCCCGCCATTTGCTTCTCACGAATTTCTGCCAGTGTCTTACAGTCGATGCACAGATCGGCAGTAGGACGCGCTTCAAGACGGCGGATACCGATCTCGACGCCACAGGAATCGCAATAGCCGAAGTCGTCGTCTTCGACTTTCTTCAGCGTTTTTTCGATCTTCTTAATTAACTTACGCTCGCGGTCGCGGTTACGCAGTTCCAGGCTGAACTCTTCTTCCTGAGCGGCACGGTCAACCGGGTCCGGGAAGTTTGCAGCTTCATCCTGCATGTGTGTAACGGTGCGATCGACTTCGTCCCGCAATTGATTGCGCCAGGCTTCCAGAATCTTGCGAAAATGGTCCAGTTGCGCGTCATTCATATACTCTTCGCCTGGCTTCTCCTGATAAGGCTCCACCCCAGCGATGGCGAGAATACTCAGGGACGATGTTTTACGGTTTTGCCCTTCTTGCATGTTGTTTCTCTCCTGGATAACACGCACTATACCCTTTGATTGCCATCGGTAAGCGCATACACGCTAACCTTAATGATGACCCTCTCTTGGGTACATCGATCCCCCAACGGGGAAAAAACAGGCCGCTATAAATAACAGAAGCAGTCAAGGTTGGCAATTATTCCTGATCGCATCTTGACAAGCCTGTGAGGAACAGCGTAGTTAGCCCCTGACAGAAGATAGTCATATCACAGAACGATGCCAATGATATTACAATGTTACGTCAATGGCGGTCGTCAGAAACATTCCTGCTGATGACAGTTCTGCCCGGTAAGCCAAAATCTCCACGCCACTCAGCTGAGCCTGTACCAGTTGTTCTGCGTAAGCAGCATCAATGTGACGCGCCGGGGAAACGTCCTCAATCCCCGAGTGCAGAACGGCAAACAACAAAACGGCCCGATGACCTTCTGCGGCAGCCTTACTCAGCTCACGCAGGTGTTTCTGCCCTCGAATCGTCACCGCATCCGGAAAATAGCCTTTACCTTCCTGTAAAAGCGTTACGGATTTCACCTCAATATAGCACTCAGGTCGCTCCTCTGCTTTGAGCAGGAAATCAATTCGGCTTTTTTCACTGCCGTATTTAACTTCCGCCTGACATTTCGCGTAGCCCGCCAGCGGTAAAAGTCGGTTTTCGTCCAGCGCTTCACGTACCAGTTGATTGGCGCGCAGCGTATTGACACAGATCCAGTGGCCTTGCTGCGTCTCGGTCATTTCCCAACTGTGCGGGTATTTGCGCGTCAGGCTGTCAGACGTGGAGTACCACACGGTATCGCCCGGCGTGGCACAGCCGGTCATTGCGCCGGTATTCGCGCAATGTATCGTCAGCGTTTCGCCTTCGGGCGTCACAACATCGGCCAGAAAACGCTTATAGCGAGTAATAAGACGCGCGGGTTTAAGAGCGGGAGAAAAAAGCATAAGGCTCCTGATTAAGAGAGTAACGGCCAACTGGCCAGCGTGCGGTAGCGTGTCCGGCCTTGCGCGTACTCTGAGGCAAAAAGGGAAAACTGACTGACCGTAAATTGCCAGTGAAAGCCACGTGGCGGCAGGGCGACAGGCTGGGTCGCCGCACGCAACAGGCTGACGTGGGGATGAAAGGGCTGAGCCGGTTGTTCGCAGCCATGTCGCGCGGCCTGAGCGCGCAGCAGGCTTGCCAACTGCAACAAGCCGCGCGGGGGGCGCTGGCAACCCAGCCACACGACGCCGGGGCGCGGCCAGTGACCTGCATCGTCTAACGCAACGTCAAATGCTGGCTGGTTTATACGTGACGCCAGGGCCTGCAACTGCTGTGACGTTCCAGCCGACACATCGCCCAGAAAAGCCAGCGTCAGGTGAAGGTTCGCTGCCGCAATCGGGCGGCCCGCCTCCGCATGAAAGGTTTGTGCCCGCCAGTGCACCAGTTGCTGCTGCAGCGTGTCAGGCGGGGTAATAGCAAAAAATAAGCGTTGTAACGCCATGGCGGTCTCCGGCAATCCTCACGGATGAGTGCTACAATGCGCGCCATCTTAACATAGCCATTCGCGGAGTTTGCGGTGAGTGATTTACCCGTCAGCGCGGTGTTGCCTGACCTTCTGAGTGCGCTTAATGATGCCTCAAACATCCTGCTGGCCGCGCCCACGGGCGCAGGTAAATCCACCTGGCTGCCACTTCAGCTTTTACAGCACAAGGCCTTGCCGGGACGCATTATTATGCTGGAGCCGCGCCGTTTAGCCGCGCGCAACGTGGCGCAACGTCTGGCCGAGCAGTTGGGTGAACAACCCGGCGTGACGGTGGGCTACCGTATGCGCGGCGAAAACTGCACAGGGCCAATGACCCGGCTTGAAGTGGTGACCGAAGGCATTCTGACCCGAATGCTGCAACAGGATGCGATGCTGGAGGGCGTGTCGCTGGTTATCCTGGATGAATTTCATGAGCGGAGCCTGCAGGCCGATCTGGCGCTGGCGCTGCTACTGGATGTGCAACAGGGGTTACGTGAAGATCTAAAAATCCTGCTGATGTCGGCGACGCTTGATAATGCGCGGCTGGCGGCACTGTTGCCGGACGCTCCTTTGATTACTTCTGAAGGGCGCAGCTATCCGGTTGAACGGCGCTATACGGCGCTGAGCCAGACCTTGCGTTTTGATGATGCGGTCGCGCGTGAAGTCGCACAGTTACTGCGCGACGAAACGGGCTCGCTGCTCCTGTTCCTGCCCGGCATCGCCGAAATTGAGCGGGTAAAACGGGAACTGGAGACGCGCGTTGACGACGACGTGGATTTAACGCCGCTGTATGGTGCACTTCCTCTTGCGGCCCAGCAACGGGCCATCCTGCCTGCCGCCAGCGGACGCCGCAAAGTGGTGCTGGCGACCAACATTGCCGAAACCAGCTTAACCATTGAAGGCATCCGGCTGGTCGTGGACAGCGCCCTGGAGCGAAAAGCCCAGTTTGACGCTCGCAGCGGCGTTACGCGCTTGCAGACTCAGCGCATCAGTCAGGCATCCATGACCCAGCGAGCCGGACGAGCCGGACGTGTCATGCCCGGTATTTGTTTGCATCTGACGCCACAGGAACAGGCCTCACGCGCGCCCGCGCAAAGCGAAGCAGAAATTTTGCACAGCGATCTCGCGTCGTTGTGGCTGGAGTTGCTGCAGTGGGGCTGTACCCGTATCGAACAATTGCAGTGGATAGATCTGCCGCCGGAAAAGCACCTGCGTGCGGCGCAGCAGCAGCTGGTGCGGCTTGGGGCTCTGGACGAGCAGGGCCACCTCAATGCCCAGGGACGACGCATGGCGCAGCTGGGCAGCGACGCCCGGCTCAGCGCTATTTTATGTGCAGCAGGCAGTGACCCTGACGCCGTTGCCAGCGCGGCCTTGCTGGTGGCGGTTCTGGAAGATCCGCCTCGCAGTGCCGGAGCCGATCTGCGTGATGCGCTTTATCGTCCATTGCCACAGTGGCAGCGCCGCGCACAGCACTGGCAAAAACGCATCGGCGTAAAGGGCGGTCGGGTAGACGAAGACCATTTTGCCGCCCTGCTGACCGCCGGCTTCAGCGACCGTCTGGCACGTCGCCGCGATAACAGCGGCCGCTATCAGTTAGCTAACGGCCTGGGCGCGATGCTGGACGAACAGCAGGCGCTGACGCGTTATGAATGGTTAATTGCCCCCACCTTGTTACAGGGCAGTAGCGCGCCCGACGCGCGTATCCTGATGGCGATTCCCGTTGATATCGAGGCACTGACGCAGCGCTGTCCGCAGCTGATTGAACAGCGCACCGAGGTGGAATGGGATGAGGAGAAGGGCACGTTACGCACGTTGCGCCGCGAGCAGATTGGCGAACTGATACTGAAAACCCAGCCGCTAGCCCGTCCCGACGCAAAAGTCTTGCAGGCGGCAATGCTACGCTGGATTGGCAAAAAAGGGCTATCGGTGTTGGGCTGGACGCCGGAGGCAGAACAGTTGCGTCTGCGCATCCAGTGTGCGGCACAGTGGTTGCCAGAGGAACACTGGCCTGAGGTTGACGACGCCAGCCTGATCGAGACGCTTGAACACTGGCTTCTGCCCCAGATGACCACGGTGCGTGATCTGAAAAGTTTACAGGCGGTGAATCTGGTCAGCGCGCTCTTACATTTGCTCACATGGTCACAACGTCAGCGGCTGGATACTGTGCTGCCAACTCATTACACTGTGCCCACCGGAAGTCGGCTGCCTGTTCGCTATGATGCAGATAAACCGCCTGCGCTGGCGGTGCGCATCCAGGAAATGTTCGGCGAAGCCAGCAACCCAAGCGTGGCAGAAGGGCGCATTCCACTGGTACTGGAGCTGTTATCGCCCGCCCAGCGGCCCTTGCAGATTACCCGTGACCTCGCCGCTTTCTGGCGTGGTGCCTATAAGGACGTGCAAAAAGAGATGAAAGGGCGTTATCCCAAGCATCCCTGGCCTGACGATCCGGCTTCCGCCTTGCCGACAAGACGGACAAAAAAGAAGACGTCACAGGGTGGAACCTCTGATTAATTCAGAGGGTTCTGCCATGCGACAGTGAAGAAAGCAGTTAGAGTAGCGGCGCAGCCGTAAGCTATGCCTGGAGAATAAAACGAATGTCTGGGAACGATCGCGAACCTATTGGGCGCAAAGGAAAAGCGCTGCCTCCGCGCAGCAGCGCCCGCCGTGGGCGGCGCAGAGACATCGATGACGATGTTGCTCAGGACGATTTTGATGATGACTACGAGGAGGAAGCGCCGGTGCCACGTAAAGGTAAAGGTGGAAAACCGCCGCGCGGCAAACGCCGTTGGCTGGGATGGTTAATTAAGCTGTTCCTGGTATTTGTGGTGGTAATGGCCGCGTGGGGCGTATACCTCGACTCGGAAATTCGCAGCCGCATTGACGGTAAAGTGTGGCAACTGCCCGCAACCGTATATGGTCGTATGGTCAGCCTTGAACCCGGCATGGCCTACAACAAAAGCGAAATGGTCGCCCTGCTTGAAGGCACGCAATACCGTGAAGTTTCACGTATTACGCGCCCGGGTGAGTTCTCGGTTAAGGGCAACACTATCGAACTGTTGCGCCGTCCATTTGATTTCCCGGACAGCAAAGAGGGGCAGATTCATGCCCGTATGACCTTTAGCAAAGATGAACTCAGCGAGATTAAAAACGTTGAAACCGGGCGCGATTTTGGTTTCTTCCGTCTTGATCCGCGTCTGATCACCATGCTGCAGTCGCCTAATGGTGAACAGCGCCTGTTCGTGCCCCGTGCGGGCTTCCCGGATCTGCTGGTCGATACGTTAATCGCCACCGAGGATCGCCATTTTTACGAGCATGATGGTATCAGCCCGTACTCCATTGGCCGTGCCTTTGTCGCGAATATCACGGCAGGTAAGGCGGTTCAGGGTGGCAGTACGCTGACTCAGCAGCTGGTAAAAAACCTGTTCCTGACCAACGAGCGTTCGCTGTGGCGTAAAGCGCGTGAAGCCTATATGGCCGTGATCATGGACGCGCGTTACAGCAAAGATCGCATTCTGGAGCTTTACCTTAACGAAGTGTATCTCGGTCAGGCAGGTAACGATCAGATTCGTGGTTTCCCTTTGGCCAGCCTTTACTACTTTGGCCGTCCGGTGGATGAGCTGAGTCTGGATCAGCAGGCAATGCTGGTCGGCATGGTAAAAGGCGCTTCGCTCTATAACCCATGGCGTAACCCGAAACTGGCACTGGAAAGACGCAATCTGGTGCTGCGCTTGTTGCAGCAGCAGAAAGTCATCGACCAGGAACTGTATGACATGCTGTCGGCGCGTCCGTTAGGCGTGCAGCCGAAAGGCGGTGTGATTACGCCACAGCCTGCGTTTATGCAGATGGTGCGTAATGAACTTCAGGCAAAACTGGGCGACAAGGTTAAAGATCTGTCGGGGGTGAAAATTTTCACCACCTTAGATCCGGTCTCGCAGGATGCCGCTGAAAAAGCGGTTATCGACGGCATTCCAACCCTGAAAAAACAGCGCGGTCTGAAAGATCTGGAAACCGCGATGGTGGTCGTTGACCGTTTCAGCGGTGAAGTCCGCGCGATGGTCGGCGGGGCCGATCCGCAGTTCGCCGGGTATAACCGTGCGTTACAGGCCCGCCGTTCTATTGGTTCACTGGCAAAACCGGCCACCTATCTCACCGCACTGAGCCAGCCAAATACATATCGACTCAATAGCTGGATTGCCGATGAGCCTATTGCGCTGAAACAGCCCAATGGCAGCATCTGGAAACCCATGAATGACGACCGCCGCTTCAGTGGCAAAGTCATGCTGGTGGATGCGTTGACCAACTCCATGAACGTGCCGACGGTGAATCTTGGCATGACGCTGGGGCTGAATGCGGTGGTGGATACCTGGACCAAACTGGGTGTACCTAAAGATCAGCTCAACCCGGTGCCGGCAATGTTGCTGGGCGCACTCAACCTGACGCCGATTGAAGTGGCCCAGGCGTTTCAGTCGATTGCCAGCGGAGGGAATCGTGCGGACCTGTCAGCTGTGCGTTCTGTTATTGCCGAAGACGGAACGGTGCTGTACCAGAGCTTCCCGCAGGCGCAACGGGTAGAGCCTGCGCAGGCTGCCTATTTAACGTTGTACACGATGCAGCAGGTTGCCGATCACGGTACGGCACGCGCCCTGGGCGCTCGCTTCCCTAATGCGCATCTGGCAGGCAAAACAGGGACCACTAACGACCTGATAGACAGCTGGTTCGCCGGTGTCGATGGTAAAGAGGTGGCGATCACCTGGGTTGGGCGTGATAACAACCAGCCGACCAAGCTGTACGGTGCCAGCGGTGCGATGCAGATCTACCGTCGCTATCTTGATAACCAGGCACCGATGCCGTTGCAACTGACGCCGCCGGAAGACGTGACGATGATGAATATCGACTCAGCGGGCAACTTTGTTTGTGGCTCAGGCAGCAGTACCTGGCGCTCATTGCCGGTTTGGGCACTGGACCCGAATGCACTGTGTCAGCAACAGCAGCAACAGGTTCAGCAAATGCAGCAGCAGCAGCAACAGCAACAGCAGCAATTGCAACAGCAGCAACAGCAGGAGCAAAAAGACAGCGATGGCGTTGCAGGTTGGATAAAAGACATGTTCGGCAAGTAACGGGTCAAAAGCAGTGAAAAGAAGGCACTTCGGTGCCTTTTTTTATGCCTGATAAATACGCTGTAAACAGGCTACAAACAGCGCCACAGTAGGGAATTCTGCTTGCAGAGATTGTTGCACTTCGCATATTATCGAACCGTTATAATAATCATTATCGTTTCGATTCGCTTAATCATCCCCATTTGAGAGACACCTTCATGACTGCGCGCACCACCACTTTTGGTTTCACACCAGGGTCGTTTACCCCTCGTCCTTTGGCACTGATGATTGCGCTGATATCCAGTGGCGCAACTCCCCTGGCCTTCGCCGAACAAACGGTGGTGGTTTCAGCAAACGGCGGTGCCGCTGTTGCGCAGGAAAGTCCGTGGGGCCCGGCACCGACCGTCGCCGCGAAACGCAGCGCCACCGGCACCAAAACGGATACGCCGATTGAAAAGAACCCGCAGTCGGTTTCCGTGGTCACGCGTGAAGAAATGGACATGCGCAGCGTCAGCAGCGTCAAGCAGGCATTTAACTATACGCCTGGCGTACTGACCGGCAACCGCGGCAGTTCCGCGGTCATTGACGCGCTGTCGATTCGCGGCTTTAGCGAAACCAACACCAATCAGTATCTCGATGGGCTGAAGCTGCAGGGTGACAACTACTCTGAATTCGCTATCGATCCCTATTTTCTGGAGCGGGCTGAACTGCTGCGCGGTCCGGTTTCCGTGCTGTACGGTAAAAGCAATCCCGGCGGTGTCGTTGCTTTAGTCAGCAAGCGTCCCACTCAGGAAACGCTGCGTGAAGTCCAGTTCCAGATGGGCAACCATAACCTTTACTCCACCGGTTTCGACTTTGGCGGCGCAATAGACGACGCAGGCGTGTACAGCTACCGTCTGACAGGCCTGGCCAGTAGCCAGGATGCCCAGCAGGCGAATAACAAGCAGAAGCGTTATACCATCGCGCCTTCATTCAGCTGGCGACCAGATGAAAACACCCGTCTTGATCTGCTGACCTATTTCCAGAACGAGCCGGATACCGGCTACTACGGCTGGCTCCCGCGTGAAGGGACCGTGGTGCCGATCACCCGGCCTGATGGCAGCCAGTATAAACTGCCGACCAACTTTGATGAGGGCGAGAAGAGCAACCGCATCTCACGCAATACCAAAATGCTGGGCTACAGCTTTGAGCACCGTTTTGATGAAACCTGGACGGTGCGGCAGAACCTGCGTTATGCCGAATTAACCACGGATTACCGCAGTATTTATGGTAACGGCTTTGATGCAGCCACTCAGCAAATCACCCGCGGGTCTGCGGCTTCAGACGAGAAACTGAATCAGTTTGCGGTAGATAATCAGGCTCAGGCTAAATTTGCCACCGGCCAGCTTGATCATACATTGCTGCTGGGCGTTGATTATCAGCGCATGCGAAATGATATTAATGCGGCTTTTGGCTCAGCATTCCCGTTGAATGCGGTTAATCCGCAATACGGCAATGACGCGCTAATCGGCACACCTTTCCCGTATCGCTATCTCAACAAACAGGAGCAAACCGGCCTGTATGCACAAGACCAGATGGAATGGGATCGTTGGGTACTGACATTGGGCAGTCGCTATGATTACGCAATGACTTCTGCTTTTAATCGGAGTAGCAGTTCCGAAGTTAAAAGTCATGACCAGGCGTTTACCTGGCGTGGCGGCTTAAACTATGTGTTCGATAATGGTATCGCGCCTTATTTCAGTTATAGCGAATCCTTCATTCCGACATCCGGAACGACTCAAAGTGGTCAACCTTTCGACCCTTCGCGCGCTAAGCAGTATGAAACGGGCGTAAAGTTTGTGCCAAAAGATCGCCCTGTCGTTGTCACGGCCGCGATTTATGAGCTGACAAAGACCAAAAACTTAACGGCTGATCCTAACAGTCCTAATTTCAGCATCCAGAGCGGCGAAATCCGTTCTCGCGGTGTTGAACTCGAAGCGAAAGCGGCGCTGAACGCCAACGTTAACCTGACGGCCTCTTATACCTATACCGATGCCGAATATACGAAAGATACTCAGCTTCAGGGCAAAACCCCGGTTGAGGTGCCCAAACATATGGCGTCACTGTGGAGCGACTATACCTTCCACGAAACCGCACTGTCAGGCGTCACGGTCGGCGCGGGCGTCCGTTACGTGGGCGAAAGTCAGGGGCTGTATAGCACCGGTCCTGATGCCAACCAGAACTTTAGCGTGGCGGGTTATACCACCGTCGATGCTGCGCTGAAATATGATTTAGGACGTTTTGGTTTGCCTGGATCAACGGTAGGCGTTAACGTTAATAACCTGTTTAACCGCGACTACGTTGCCAGTTGTTACCGTGAATATGCGTGCTACTGGGGCGCAGAACGGCAGATTGTAGGCACCGCCACGTTCCGGTTCTGATCGATGAGGGCGCTTCGGCGCCCGTTTACAGGGATTAACATGCAGCTTCCGCAGCACCAACAGACGACCTTCCAACTGGATAATGCCAGCTTTCGTGTACCCGGTCGCACGCTTCTCCAGCCGCTGTCTCTCTCTTTTACACCAGGCAAAGTAACCGCGCTGATTGGTCACAATGGTTCGGGAAAATCCACGCTGTTAAAAATGCTGGGGCGGCATCACGCGGCCAGCGAAGGCCGGGTGCTCCTGAATGAACGGCCCGTGGAGAGCCTGAACAGCAAAGTATTTGCCCGTGAGGTCGCCTATTTACCTCAGCAACTGCCGGCTGCAGAAGGCATGACGGTGCGCGAGCTGGTGGCCATTGGGCGCTATCCCTGGCATGGGGCGCTGGGGCGTTTCACTCAGGAGGACCGCGACCGCGTTGAGCAGGCGATTTCGCGCGTGGGGTTAACGCCTTTTGCCTCACGGCTGGTAGACAGCTTATCGGGCGGCGAACGGCAACGTGCCTGGCTGGCGATGATGGTGGCGCAAAACAGCCGCTGTCTGCTGCTGGATGAACCCACTTCCGCCCTGGATATCGCCCATCAGGTTGATGTGCTGGCCCTGATTCAGACGCTGAGCCGGGAGCATGGCTTAACCGTTATTACGGTATTACACGATATCAATATGGCTGCCCGTTACTGTGACCATCTGGTGGCATTACGCGGTGGCGCACTTATCGCTGAAGGCGGGCCGGACCACATTATGCAGGCGGACGTTTTGCAGGCGATTTACGGTATTCCAATGGGGATCTTCCCCCATCCCGGCGGCGGTGCGCCGGTGAGTTTTGTGTGTTAAGGACCCGATAATGCCCGATTTGTTCCGCCGTCGCCTGATGATGGCGATGGCGTTATCGCCACTGATGAGCCCCTTTTCACTCCAGGCGGCGCAGCCCGATCCCGATCCCGATCGCATCATCGCGCTGGAGTGGTTACCCACCGAGCTGTTGCTGGCGTTAGGCGTTAAGCCCTTTGGGGTCGCCGATGTGCATAATTATAATATCTGGGTTGGGCAGCCAGCCTTGCCTGCCGGCGTGGTGGATGTTGGGCTGCGTACCGAGCCTAACCTTGAACTGATGACCCAGATGCATCCCTCACTGATTCTCTGTTCAAACGGTTATGGACCGCCTAAAGAAAAACTCCAGCGTATTGCGCCCATTATGGGGTTTGACCTGCACGGCGGCGACGGTAAACCGCTCTCCCGAGCGCGTGTCTCTCTGCAGGCCCTCGGCGCCAGGCTGGGGCGGGAAGCCCAGGCAGCCGCGCACCTGCAACGCATGGACGAGGAAATCGCCGCGGCGCGCCAGCGTCTGGCACCGCATGCCGGACGTGCCATCCTGCTGATGTCACTGCTTGACAGTCGCCATGCCATCACCTTCGGTAAAAACAGCTTATTCCTTGAGGTCATGGCGTTGCTTGGTCTGCAGAACGCCTGGCAGGGCGAAACCAATTTCTGGGGAAGTTCAGTGATTGGCCTGGAACGGCTGGCGGCGTTTCACGACGTGGAAGCCATCTGCTTCGATCATGACAATGCGGCTGTTATGCAGCAACTGTCACGCAGCCCGTTGTGGCAGGCAATGCCTTTTGTCCATAGCGGCCATTTTCAACGCGTACCGGCGGTCTGGTATTACGGGGCAACACTCTCTGCCTTGCACTTTGTACGCGTGCTGGAACATGCGCTGGAGAAAGTCTGATGCGCTATCGTTTTTTCTCAGTCACCGTGCTGGGCGTACTGTTTTTACTGGCGCTGGCGCTCACCGCAATAAACTTTCAGCAGGCGTTGCCCCTGGGACAATGGACACAGGCCCTGTGGGCACCGGATACCACGAATGTGCAACAGATGGTGTTTCACTACAGTTTGCTGCCGCGCTGGGCGCTGGCGCTGTTGGTGGGGGCCGGTCTGGGATTAGCGGGACTGCTGTTTCAGCAGGTTCTGCGTAACCCTCTGGCGGAACCGGGAACATTAGGCGTTTCATCCGGCGCACAACTGGGAATTACCGTCGCCACGTTGTGGCACCTGCCGGGCGGAGTCGTTACCCATCAGCTTGCCGCCTCGGGTGGTGCGTTGCTGGTGGGGGCGCTGGTATTTAGCGTGGCCTGGAGCAAACGCCTGTCACCCGTAACCTTGATCCTGGCCGGGCTGGTCCTCAGTCTTTACAGCGGTGCTGTTAACCAGATCTTCGCCATCTTCAATCACGACCAACTGCAAAATATGTTTCTGTGGAGCACAGGCGCATTGAACCAGATGAGCTGGGACAGTGTTACCCAGCTCTGGCCGCGACTGATGCTGGCGCTGTTACTGTCACTGGCGCTGCTGAGGCCGCTGACGCTCATGGGGCTGGACGATGGCGTGGCAAAAAACCTCGGGCTGGCCCTGTCCGCTACCCGGTTAGCGATTCTGGTGCTGGCGATATTGCTTAGCGCACAGTTGGTGAGCGTCGCCGGTATCATTGGTTTTATCGGCTTGTTCGCGCCGCTGCTGGCAAGGCTGCTCGGTGGACGCCGCTTGCTGAGCCGCATGCTACTGGCCCCGCTGATTGGCGCATTGCTGCTGTGGCTGGCTGATGCCTGCGTCCTGTGGCTTACGACGCACTGGCGCGAGGTTTCAACCGGCACGGTGACGGCGCTCCTGGGCGTGCCGATTCTGCTGTGGCTGTTGCCGCGTCTGCGAACCGGTTCCGTTCCACCCGCACTGGATCAGGGCGACAAGGTTCCGGTCGAACGCCATCACTTTCTGCGCTGGAGCCTGATCGGCTTAGCGCTGTTAGGCATGCTGGCATGGCTGTGTCTGGCGTTTGGACGGGATGCGCAAGGCTGGATCTGGACCAGCGGTGACCTGCTACAGCAGCTGCTACCCTGGCGCGCACCGCGTGTGCTGGCGGCCCTGGAGGTAGGCTTAATGCTTGGCGTTGCCGGCAGCCTGATCCAGCGACTCACGGGTAACCCGATGGCCAGCCCTGAAGTCTTGGGCATCAGTTCCGGCGCGGCCTGCGGCGCAGTCGTAATGTTGTTCTTCGTGCCCGGCAATGCGCTGGCATTCCTGTTACCCGCGGGTGCGCTGGGCGCGGCGGTGACGCTGGCGATTATTATGTTGGTGGCCAGTCGCGGCGGTTTTTCCCCTGAACGCATGCTGCTGGCCGGGATGGCGTTAAACAGTGCCTTTGTCACCATCCTGATGTTGTTGATGGCCAGTGGCGATCCCCGGATGTCGGGGTTACTGACCTGGATCTCCGGCTCCACCTATAACGTCAGTGCCACCCAGGCGCTGCAAAGTGCTGTCTGTGCGGTGGTGCTGGTGTCATTAGCGCCGCTGGCCAGCCGTTGGCTCACGCTGTTGCCGCTTGGCAGCGCGACGGCGCGCTCGGCCGGAATGGCGCTCACCGCCTCGCGTCTGGCACTGCTGCTGCTGGCTGCGGCCTTAACAGCCTGCGCCACGCTGACGATTGGGCCTCTGAGCTTTGTGGGACTGATGGCACCGCACATGGCGCGCATGCTGGGCTTCCGGCGGGCGCTACCGCAGCTGTTACTGTCTGGGTTGCTCGGGGCAGGTTTAATGGTGGTTGCTGACTGGTGCGGGCGAATGGTGGCTTTTCCAAACCAGATTCCGGCAGGATTGATGGCAACCTTTTTAGGCGCGCCCTATTTTATCTGGTTGTTGCGGCGTTCACGTTGAAAAAAAGACCGGCGTTTGCCGGTCTGTCACCTTACAGCTTAGCAAAGCAGCGACGCGCGGCATCGATGGTGTGCTGAATATCCTCTGCACTGTGCGCCAGCGACATAAAGCCGGCCTCAAAGGCGGAGGGCGCAAAGTAAACGCCTTCTTCGAGCATCAAATGGAAGAAGCGCTTAAAGCGTTCAACATCGCACTGCGTCACGTCTTTATAGCAGGTGACGCTCGCGGCATCGGTGAAGAACAGGCCAAACATGCCGCCAACCTGATTCACGACGACAGGAATATTTTCCTGTTTTGCCGCCTCAACCAGTCCCTGTGCTAACTGTGACGTCAGGCTGTTCAGCTTGTCATGCATGCCCGGCTGGGCAATCTGGGTTAAGCAGGCATAACCGGCAGCCATGGCGACAGGGTTACCGGACAGCGTCCCTGCCTGATAAACCGGACCGGTCGGTGCCAGTGCATTCATCACCTCCCGACGGCCACCAAAGGCACCGACAGGCATGCCACCACCGATGATTTTGCCGAGGCAGGTGAGATCCGGTTTCACATTGTAATGTGCCTGCGCGCCACCCAGCGCAACACGGAAACCTGTCATCACTTCATCGATAATCAGCAGCGCGCCAAACTCATCACAGAGCGCGCGCAGGCCCGGTAAAAACGTGGGTTGGGGCGGAATACAGTTCATATTCCCGGCAACGGGTTCAACGATAATGGCAGCGATAGCCTGCGGATACTGTTCAAACGCCGCGCGAACCGAATCGAGATCGTTGTATGTGCAGGTCAGCGTATGCTTTGCAAAATCGGCAGGCACGCCAGGGGAATTAGGTTGCCCCAGCGTCAAGGCACCGGAACCGGCTTTCACCAGCAGGTGATCGGCATGACCGTGGTAGCAACCTTCAAATTTAATGATTTTGTCGCGCCCGGTAAAACCCCGCGCCAGACGAATCGCGCTCATGGTGGCTTCGGTACCGGAGTTCACCATCCGCACCATTTCCATGCTGGGAACCAGCTTACACACCAGCTGCGCCATGGTGACTTCCATCTCAGTTGGCGCACCAAAGCTCAGGCCGCGCTGGGCTGCTTCAATCACGGCATTACGGATGCCATCGTTATTATGTCCCAGCACCATGGGGCCCCATGAACCGACATAATCGATGTATTTTTTACCATCGGCGTCATAAAGATATGCACCGTCAGCATGTTCAATGAACAGCGGAACGCCGCCCACACCGGTAAACGCACGTACCGGCGAGTTCACACCGCCGGGAATCAGGCGTTGTGCTTCAGCGAACAGTTCTTCAGACTTACTCATTTTCGGCTCCAGCAGTTCATAAAATATCGGGCTATTCTACGGAAGAGGGGCGGCAGACGAAAGGCCGCTATAATTAACCAGGTGAATCCGGCACAGAGTGCGAAGCTGAGAGCTTGATTGCGTCGGGTCGCTGGCAGATAATAGCAACATTGAGGTCGTTTTCTGACCCGGGCGTTTACGGAGTAACACATGAGTGATGAAGTAGTAGCACTGCCGTTGCAGTTTACCGACGCAGCAGCCAACAAAGTTAAGAATCTGATTGCTGACGAAGATAACCCGGCGCTGAAGCTGCGTGTGTATATCACTGGTGGTGGTTGCAGCGGCTTTCAGTATGGTTTTACCTTCGACGATCAAATGAATGACGGCGATATGACCATCGAGAAGCAGGGCGTTTCGCTGGTGGTTGATCCCATGAGCCTGCAATATCTGGTGGGCGGTTCTGTGGATTACACTGAAGGGCTGGAAGGATCGCGCTTTATCGTGACCAACCCCAATGCCAAAACTACCTGCGGCTGCGGGTCGTCATTTAGCATCTGATAGCATCTGATTAGCGAGCCGCCATCACCCGGCGGCCTCGTTTACCATTCAATGGTCACCAGCCGATCGCTGGTTCCCCTACTCCCCTGGCGTTTTAGCACCGTTTGCGTCACGCGCGGCTGTGCGCTGATTTGACGACCACACTCAACCTGCGGCACAGATTGACCCACTGAAGTGTTAATTTCACAACGTGAATAGATGACGAGTCTGACGTTAATAGAGCCGGTCGTCGATCCCGCGAATGCCTGTTGCGCGATCACAAGCCCTATGGCCAGAAGCAGGGCTTTGGTCATATTTAAATACCTGGTGTAGTAAAAAGCGCTGAGCGCTAAAAAGGACATCGGGCTTACGTGGCACGTGTCTCATATCTAAAATTAACGGCAGTAAGGGTGATTTCTTTAATTTATAGCGTTACGCACGCCAGTCTGCAGCATTATTCAACTGGATGCAGGGCTTTACAAAGCTGGTCTGCGGCTAACAGGATGCGCGGACCCGGGCGGCTGATCCAGTCGTCGTTAAGGGCAATGACTCTGACGCTAAGTTGTGGCAGCCAGAATTGCGCAGTCTGACTCGCCTGTTGGGCATCGCCGGTGGTAATGATGACCTGAGGATGGCGCATCAGCACCTGTTCACGACTCACCTGAGGCCAACTGACCGCACTGTCAGCAAAGATATTCTGCCCACCGCACAGCCTGATGACGTCGTTCTGCAGCGACGCCTTAGCCGCGGTAAACATGGGTGAAAAGCCAAACTGCAGAAAGACCGGGACAGGGCGCTGTTGGCTATAGCGCTGTCGCAGTGCGGCTTCCTGCTTTCGCAGTTGCCCGGCGGCTTGCGCGGCGCGTTGCGGGTCCGGACTCCACGTTGCTAATCCCGCCAGCGCATCAATCATGTCATCCAGCGTTGAGGCATCGACCCATTCCACGTTAATACCGAACTGCCGCAGCTGATCCACCTGACGCTGCGGGTTACCGCCACGCCAAGCGAGTACCACATCGGGTTTAAGCTGCAAAATACGTTCGAGATTAATACCCTGCCAGTTAGCAACCTGTTCAATTTTTTTCGCCTCAGGGGGATAACTGGACCATGCGCTGACCGCAATCGGAGTAATCCCGGCGGCAAAGGCCAGTTCAGTCAGGTGTGGGGCAAGGGTGATGACGCGGGACGGGGCAGCAAACAGGCTGCTGCTCAACAGCAGCAGCCAGCAAAACAGCAGGTGTTTAGCCACGAGCCAGACGGGCCAGCAAATTTTCAACCATCAATGATGACTGTCTGGCGGCGACGCTTAGAAACTCGTCAAAGCTCAGGTGGGATTCCTGATCGGCAACGTCGGAAATCGCCCTGACGACCACAAAAGGCACCTGGAACTGATGGCAGACGTGGCCGATGGCGGTCGCTTCCATTTCAACCGCAATGGCCTGCGGGAAGGTCGCACGGATGCGTGCCAGGGGTTCTGAACCATTGATAAAGGCATCGCCGCTGACCACCAGACCGCGCACGGCGTTCAGGTTTAGCTGCTTTATGCAGGCTTCCGCCTCGGCAATCAGGTTACTATCAGCCGTAAAGGCGGCAGGACAACCTGCCATCTGGCCTGGTTCATAGCCAAACGCCGTGACGTCAGCATCGTGATAGCGCACTTCTTCAGACACCACGATGTCGCCCACGGTTAATGTAGGGGCTAAACCGCCCGCGGAGCCGGTGTTAATAACCAGATCGGGTTTACATAATTGCAGCAGCAGCGTTGTGCCGAGAGCGGCTGAGGTTTTACCGATGCCTGATTTCAGCAACGCAACCTCGACACCATTGAGTGTGCCTGTGTAAATTTCACAACCCGCCAGAGACAGTGTCTGGCGGTTTTCAATTTTGTCACGCAGCAGGGTAACTTCCTGCTCCATTGCGCCAATGATGCCTGCTTTCATTTTGCGTCTCGCTAATGTAATGAATGTAAAAATCGGGCATAGTCTATCATGGCAATGACGGGATTATTTCACGAAAAAATACGGGGACATGTATGGCAGCGATCAATTTCAGGACGAAGATCAGCTTCACTCGCCCTTATAGCAACCGTAAAGATCCGCAAGGCGAATATTTTATTACCCGCCATTTTGAAAGCGATCGCGGACGCATCATTAATTCGGCGGCTATTCGCCGACTGCAACAAAAAACGCAGGTATTCCCGTTGGAGCGTAACGCCGCAGTACGTTCCCGCCTGACGCATTCGCTTGAAGTGCAGCAAACCGGTCGATATATCAGTAAAGAGATTCTGCAAACGCTAAAAACGCAGGGTGGACTGGCAAAATATGGACTGGAAGACATGGAAGGAGCATTTGAAAGCCTGGTCGAAATGGCGTGCCTGCTACATGATGTGGGTAATCCACCGTTTGGCCATTTCGGCGAAGCCGCCATTAACGACTGGTTTGAAGATAATCTGGCTGCCGAGCTGGTCGATCCGCTGGTAGCTGGGGTAGAAACTGATGAGCAGCGCCATGCGTTTGACCAGATGAACGCCATGATTCGTCAGGATTTATGCCATTTTGAAGGCAATGCTCAGGCCATTCGCATGGTGCACACGCTGCTGGAGCTTAACCTGAGCTATTCCCAGGTTGCCTGTATTCTAAAATATACTGCGCCGGCATGGTGGCAGGGCGAGAAACCGGCTGAATTTAGCGTCTTAATGAAAAAACCGGGTTTCTATCTCTCTGAACGGGAATATATCCGCGACCTCCGTGCGGCCACCAATTTGACGGAGCATCATCGTTTCCCCCTGACCTATATCATGGAAGCGGCTGATGACATTTCATATTGTATTGCCGATTTGGATGATGCCGTCGAAAAAGCCATTTTCAATGTAGACAGTTTGTATGAATATCTCAGCAAAGCCTGGGGGCCGATAAATAATAACGATGCGTTCAGCCGCACTGTAGGCGAAGCCTGGCGCGAGGCGGGAAGTAAAAAACGCCGCAGCCGTAGCGATCAATTCTTCATGTCACTCCGGGTTAATGTTCAGAATGTTCTGGTCACCTATGCCGTTAAGCGTTTTATTGATAACCTGCCCGCTATTTTTGATGGAAAATTCAACCATGCGTTATTAGAAGATGAGGGTGAAGAGGGCCGTTTACTACAAATATTTAAAACCGTTGCGCGTCAGCAGGTGTTTAATCACTCTGAGGTTGAACAGTTGGAACTCCAGGGTTACCGGGTTATTAAAGGCTTGCTGGAAATATATCAGCCGCTGATGATATTAAATTATGAAGCTTTCACCACGCTGATAAACGAAGACTTTTTACGCAATCACCCGATTGAAACGCGCCTGTTTCATAAGCTTTCTGGAAAACACAGGAAAGCCTATTTGCATAAAATGCGCACGCTGGTTGTTGAACATAAATATGAGCGTTTATTATGGGAGCGGTATTATCGGTTTCGCTTAATTCAGGACTACATCAGTGGCATGACCGATCTCTATGCCTGGGATGAGTACCGTCGTTTGATGGCGGTGGAATAAGCCGAGAATTGTAAAGAGCGCGAATAAATTTTTACCTTTGCCTAAAACTTTTAGAGGAACTTCGCGCTAAAACATTTATCTCAACATTCGACCACAGCAATGGTCAGTATATCCATCATTGTGAGATACCAAAATGAAAAAAACCTCGTTAATGTTAAGCGCCCTGGCGCTTAGTCTTGGCATGGCACTGACCCCTGTGAGTGCTTTCGCTGCAGAAACGTCATCTTCCGTTTCATCCTCCACGACCCAGCCGTTGCCAAGCCTTGCCCCGATGCTGGAGAAGGTGATGCCTTCGGTTGTAAGCATCAGCGTTGAGGGAAGCACCACGGTCAAAACGCCGCGGATGCCACAGCAGTTCCAGCAATTTTTTGGCGATAATTCGCCTTTCTGCCAGGACGGTTCGCCGTTCATGGGCTCGCCCCTGTGTCAGGGCGCGGGTGGCAGCGGCGGCGGTGCGCCTGCCGGTCCTGATACGCAGCAGCAAAAATTTAAAGCGTTGGGTTCAGGCGTCATTATTAACGCAGAAAAAGGCTATGTGGTGACCAATAACCATGTGGTCAATGATGCGACGAAAATCCAGGTCAAACTGAGCGACGGCCGTAGCTACGATGCTAAGGTGATCGGCAAGGACCCCAGCTCCGATATCGCCCTGATTCAACTGGAAGGCGCGAAGAATCTGACCGCGATCAAAATGGCTGACTCCGACAATTTACGCGTTGGCGATTATACCGTGGCGATCGGTAACCCCTATGGCCTGGGCGAAACCGTGACATCGGGCATTGTCTCGGCGTTAGGACGTAGTGGTCTGAACGTTGAGAACTATGAAAACTTTATTCAGACCGATGCCGCGATTAACCGCGGTAACTCGGGTGGTGCCCTGGTCAATCTCAACGGAGAGCTGATCGGTATTAATACCGCTATTCTGGCTCCGGACGGAGGCAACATTGGTATCGGTTTTGCCATCCCAAGCAACATGGTGAAAAATCTGACCGCCCAGATGGTGGAATATGGTCAGGTGAAACGCGGCGAGCTTGGTATCATGGGGACCGAGCTTAATTCTGAACTGGCTAAAGCGATGAAAGTCGATGCGCAACGCGGCGCGTTCGTCAGCCAGGTGGTGCCAAATTCAGCCGCAGCAAAAGGCGGCATTAAAGCCGGAGACGTGATCGTTTCCATGAACGGCAAGCCATTGACCAGCTTTGCCTCACTGCGTGCCGAAGTGGGATCGTTACCGGTGGGCACTACGCTGAAGCTGGGCCTGCTGCGTGACGGTAAACCACTGGATGTCTCTGTGCAGTTGCAGCAGAGCACACAGGACAAAGTGCAGTCCGCGACGATTTACACGGGCATTGAAGGTGCGGATCTGAGCAACAACGCAGGCAAAGAGAAAGGGGTTCGGGTCGATAGCGTAAAAGCAGGCAGTGCTGCGGCACGAGTAGGCCTTAAAAAAGGCGACCTGATTCTTGGCGTCAACCAGCAGCCGGTAACCAACTTAGGGGAACTGCGTAAGATTCTGGATACCAAACCACCGGTACTGGCGCTGAATGTGCAACGCGGCGATACCTCGCTTTATCTGCTGATGCAGTAATCACAGTCTTGTGTTGAGCAGGCGGACTTCGGTCCGCCTTTTTTATGCCAAAAATCACAAATGTGATGCCTGCCGCATTTCTGTTAACGCCGCCGCGGCTATGGGCGAATGCATAATGTTCTGCGCGTGACGCACCGCTATCCTGTTCTCCCTCTTATATGACTCAGGAGTAAAGGATGGCTACCTGTCATCTCGACGCACGGCTGGCGCAGGAAATTGTCGCGCGCACCATGAAAATCATTGATGGTAATGTCAACGTCATGGACGCACGTGGACGAATCATTGGCAGCGGCGACAGGGAGCGCATTGGCGAGTTGCATGAGGGCGCGCTGTTGGTGTTGTCTCAGGGACGCATCGTGGATATTGATGATGCCGTGGCAAGGCATCTGCATGGCGTGCGGCCGGGCATTAATCTTCCGCTGCGCATTGACGGGGCGATCGTTGGCGTAATTGGTCTGACAGGCGAGCCGGGTGCACTCCGTCACTATGGTGAGCTGGTCTGTATGGCGGCAGAGATGATGCTGGAGCAGGCACGGCTGTTACATATGCTGGCTCAGGACAGCCGCCTGCGTGAAGAGCTGGTGCTTAACCTGATTCGCAGTGATGAGCTGACGCCGCAACTGACGGAATGGGCTCAGCGCCTGGGGATCGATCTTAATCAGCCCCGCGTTGTGGCGGTTATCGAAGTCGACAGCGGGCAGTTAGGCGTGGACAGCGCCATGTCTGAGTTACAACAGCTGCAAACGTTACTGACAACGCCTGTCAGGGATAACCTGATAGCCATTGTGTCGTTGACCGAAATGGTGGTACTGAAGCCCGCCTTAAACGCACACGGACGTTACGACCAGTACGATCACCGGCGGCGGGTTGAACAGCTCATGCAGCGTATGAACGAAAGCGGTCATCTGCGTATGCGTATTGCACTGGGCAACTTCTTTACCGGCCCGGGCAGCATTGCCCGCTCTTATCGCACCGCGCACACGACCATGGTGGTGGGAAAGCAGCGTATGCCAGACGTACGCAGCTACTTTTATCAGGACCTGATGCTCCCGGTCTTGCTGGACAGTTTGCGCGGTGGCTGGCAGGCAAACGAACTGGCGCGTCCGCTGGAAAAACTGAAAAGTATGGACAGCAATGGCTTACTGCGGCGCACTTTGAGCGCCTGGTTCAGCAATAACGTGCAGCCCGGTGCCACGTCGCGGGCGCTGTTTATCCACCGTAATACTCTGGAGTACCGCCTCAATCGCATTGCTGAATTGACGGGACTGAACATTGGCCATTTTGACGACCGGTTACTGCTGTATATTGCATTACAGTTGGATGAGCAGGGCTGAGGCTGTTCACCGTAACCAGGAGGAACCCCAGATGCGTACACTGTCTTTAACACTTTGCCTGCTGATATTCACGTTCACCTGTCAGGCACGGCCTGACAACCTGGTTTTTCTGTCTGCTGACGCGTTAGTGAAAACCCGACAGGCACTCCAGAAGCATCAGGCAGATGCACTGACCGAACAGGCCTGGCGTCAGTTGCAACATCAGGCGGATAAGGCGCTCAGTCAGCCTGACCCCAGCGTCATGGACAAAGGTCTGATACCACCCAGCGGCTCGCGGCATGACTATCTCAGCCTGAGCGCCTACTGGTGGCCGGACGCCCGGCAGAAAACGGGTTTACCCTGGATACGTCGGGATGGTGAAGTGAATCCTGATACCAAAAACGACCAAACCGACGGCGTGCGCCTGGCGCGATTTAGCGCAGACGTGCAGGCACTGGCGTTGGCATGGTTCTTTTCAGGGGATGCGCGCTACGCCAGCAAGGCACAATCCATGATCCGCCACTGGTTTATCGATCCTGCCCGTCGTATGAACCCAAACCTGAACTACGCGCAGGGCATTCCGGGTCGAACCGCGGGTCGTCATGATGGCGTTCTGGACGGGCGCTATTTTGCAACCCGCATGGTTGATGCGCTGATATTGCTGCGTCAGTCGCCCGGCTGGCGGAATAGCGACGAGGCGGCGTTGCATCGCTGGTTCAGCGACTATCTCAGTTGGTTGCAGACCAGTAAGCTGGCGCAACAGGAGCGGAATGCGCCCAATAACCACGGTAGTTGGTACAGTGTTCAGGTTGCCGGCATTGCCGCTTATCTGGACAACCGTGCGGTGATTGCAAACATGACTGCCCTGGCCAAAAGCAAGATTGACGGGCAAATAGAGCGTGAGGGAACTCAACCGCTTGAACTGGCCCGAACCCGTTCTTTTCATTACAGCTTCTTTAATTTACAGGCACTAACCGCAATGGCGGCGTTGGCTTCCCAGCGGGGAGAGGGCGATCTCTGGCATTATAAAAATAAACAGGGCGGCTCACTGCTGACTGCGCTGGACTATATGGCGCCTTTTAGCGATCCGGCACGTCACTGGCCGTGGAAAACGCGCGAACGTAACAGCGAACGGTTAATTCCCTTGCTGCTGTTGGCGGATACCACGCTCAAGTCAGAACGTTACCAATCCTGGATCAATCACGTGGTATGGCGTGATGCGCCTGCCGAGGTGGTGCGCGACGTGTGGTTGCTCAGGCACTAACCGGGCAGGGTGACAACAAAAAAGGCCAGCCGCGTGAGGTGAATTCCACCACATACGGCTGGCCTTATCGTTGTCTGAAATAATTAACGACCGTTGCGGGTCAGTTTTTCCAGATCGGATTCAATTTCCGCGATCTTATGAGAAACCACACCTTCAAGATGACGCAGGTCATCGAGGATTTTACGTTTCAGATCGACTTCAACCTGGTCGCGCTGACAGATTTGATCCAGTTCATCAATAACATAACGCAGGTTCGGGCTGATTTCCTGCACTTCACGATAGCCCTGAGAGGCGTTATCGGCAACGACGGTTTTACGCTGACGAGGATATTTAAATTTCACGCTTTTGGCGAAGAATTCACCTTTATCTTTGCGGAAATAAATTTTCAAAATATCGTTATTCGCTTCCTGACGCAGGCTATAGCGATCGATATCCTCAGGGTTACTAATGCCTAAGCTCTTAATATTGTCATACATAACGTTTTTTCCACCAAATGAATAAGCGCGCAGAAGTGTTCATGACTTAATGACTATAGACATAAATAACATGAATCAGTGCGCAACAGGATTTAACTGGCGCGAATTATGACCTGGATGAAAAGTAAACGCACCTGTTGGTTCGCGTAGAAAAACAACATTACCCGTAACAGCTGTAAACAAAAGATGACGGGCTGTCTGGTGCAGCCCGTCCGACAGTCCGACAAATTAGTCGATAGTGCGCAGCAGTTCGTTGATACCGGTTTTCGCCAGGGTTTTCGCATCGACCTTTTTCACGATCACTGCACAGTAGAGGCTGTAGCTACCATCTTTAGACGGCAGATTACCCGAGACGACGACAGAACCGGCAGGTACGCGACCATAGTGGATCTCTCCGGTTTCGCGGTCGTAAATCTTGGTACTCTGACCGATGTAAACGCCCATTGAAATGACGGAGCCTTCTTCAACGATGACGCCTTCAACAATTTCAGAACGTGCACCAATAAAGCAGTTATCTTCGATAATGGTTGGGTTGGCCTGCAGCGGCTCAAGGACACCACCGATTCCTACACCACCGGATAAATGCACGTTTTTACCAATCTGCGCACAGGAGCCAACGGTCGCCCAGGTATCCACCATGGTGCCTTCGTCAACATAGGCACCGATATTTACATAGGAAGGCATTAACACCGTGTTACGCGCAATATAGGCACCTTTGCGTACCGCAGCAGGCGGTACAACGCGGAAGCCCGCTGCTTTAAAGCGCGCGTCATCCCAGTCGGCAAACTTCATCGGTACTTTGTCATAAAAACGGGTTTCAGCCCCTTCCATCACCTGATTGTCATTGATGCGGAAAGAGAGCAGAACGGCCTTTTTCAGCCACTGATGCGTTACCCATTCACCCTCGATTTTTTCAGAAACGCGTAGCTCACCGCTGTCCAGTTTAGCGATAACCTGATTAATCGCTTCGCGAGTTTCCGTATCGACACTGGTCGGGGTGATATCAGCGCGACGTTCGAAGGCAGATTCAATAACACTCTGTAACTGTTGCATATTTTTTCCTGATCTGTCATTTGTGGTGCCAGCCAGTGACCGGCACGGGTAAAAAGTTGATGTTCACAAATTGAAGCGGGTCACACTTTATCGTTTGGATTAAGGGCCTCTGTCAACCGTTGTTGCAACGTGTGACGCATTTCCTCGTCCAGTGCCTTGCGTTCGCTATTCGCTAAAATGAACAAATCCTCGACTCGCTCCCCGATGGTGCTGATACGTGCGCCATGCAGAGAGACGCCAAGATCGGCAAACACTTCGCCCACGCGTGCCAGTAACCCCGGCTGATCCAGGGCCACCAGCTCCAGATAACTGCGACGATCGGTGTGAGTTGGCAGGAAATTCACCTCGGTATCCACGTTAAAGTGTTTCAGCCTGGCGGCCTGGCGACGGGTCCGCGGTGGCACCCATTCTGACTGGGTAATCGCCTGTTCCAGCGCCTGAATGATCAGCGCATGACGATCGGGCGACAGCGGGCTGCCATCCGGCTCCAGCACGATGAACGTGTCCATCGCCATGCCATCGCGGCTGGTAAAAATTTGCGCATCATGCACGCTGAGATTGCGACGATCCAGTTCGCCTGCCACGGCGGCAAACAGGTGTGGACGATCCGGACTCCAGATAAAAATTTCGGTGCCGCCGCGCGTCGCCTGCGGGCTGACCAGCACCAGAGGGTGATTAAGATCGTGCACCAGTAAATGACGGGCATGCCAGGCGATCTGATTGGGCGTATGGCGCAGGAAGTAGTCGGCGCGACAACGGTTCCAGATATGGTGTAAGCGCTCTTCATCGATGTTGTCCATCCGCAGCAGTGCCAGTGCCTGCAGACGGTGATGACGCACGCGCTCGCGCAGATCCGGGCTGTTCTCCATACCGCGGCGTAGCTGTTTTTCGGTAGCAAAGAACAGTTCACGCAGCAGACTTTGTTTCCAGCTGTTCCATAAGCTCTCATTGGTGGCGCAGATGTCAGCGACCGTCAGGCACACCAGATAACGCAGTCGGTTTTCGTTCTGCATGACCTCGGCGAACTGCTGAATCACCGTGGGGTCCTGAATGTCGCGGCGCTGAGCCGTCACGGACATTAACAGATGATGGCGCACCAGCCAGGCGACAAGTTGCGTTTCACGCGAGTTAAGGCCGTGCATCTCGGCGAACGCCAGCGCGTCCTCGGCACCAAGAACAGAGTGATCGCCGTTACGTCCTTTAGCGATGTCGTGCAGCAGCGCCGCCATGAGCAGTAATTCCTGCTGGGGCAGGCGCGGCCACAGCTCAACGCATAAAGGATGCTGTGGACGCGTCGCTTCGTTGGCAAAACTCTCCAGCTTCTGTAACACCCGGATAGTGTGCTCATCGACGGTATAAGCGTGGAACAGGTCAAATTGCATCTGTCCGACGATCTGGCCCCAGAGCGGCGTATAAGCCCAGAGCACACTGTGGCGATGCATGGGCACCAGGGCGCGACTGACCGCACCGGGATGACGCAGGATCGACATAAATAAGCGCCGTGCTTCGGGCAACTGGCACAGCGGCTGCTTGAGGTGACGGCGAGTATGACGCAGGCGGCGCAGCGTGGTGGAGTAGATGCCTTTGATATTTTGATTGCGCACCATGACGTAGAACATGCGCATAATCGCCTGGGGCTCACGGTCAAACAGGGTTTCATCACGCAGATCGATAAGGTTGCCCCGAAGCTGAAAATCATCATCAATGGCACAGGGTTTTTCGTTAGTGGAGAGCGCCAGAATGGCTTCATCGAACAACTGCAACAGCATCTGGTTCAGTTCGCTGATACGACGCGTGACGCGATAAAAATCCTTCATCATGCGCTCGACCGGTTCGTTGCCTTCGCCCTGATAATTAAGGCGCTGAGCAACGCTCAGTTGGCGATCAAACAGCAGGCGGTTATCGTAACGCGGCAGAGACAAATGCAACGCGAAACGAATCCGCCAAAGAAACGACTGGCACTCGTTCAGTTCGCTGCGTTCGGCTTCTGTCAGAAAGCCAAATCCCACCATTTCGTCAAGTGTTGTGGCACCAAAGTGACGCCGTGCAACCCACTGCAACGTATGAATATCGCGTAATCCGCCGGGACTGCTTTTAATATCCGGTTCCAGGTTGTAGCTGGTGCCGTGATAGCGCTTATGGCGTTCTTGCTGTTCGTCTATTTTGGCGGCGAAAAAGCGAGATGATGGCCAGAAGCCATCGCTGAAGACATTTTTTTGCAGTTCAAGAAACAGGGCGACATCGCCGGTCAGCATCCGCGCTTCAATCAGATTGGTTGCCACCGTCAGGTCGGATAAACCTTCCAGCAGGCACTCTTCCAGGCTGCGTACGCTGTGGCCCACTTCCAGCTTGAGATCCCACATCAGCGTCAGCAGTGCGCTGGCACTCTGGGCGGCCGCTTCATTCAGCGGCTGACGACTGAGAATTAAGACGTCAATGTCGGAGAGCGGATGAAGCTCACCCCGGCCATAGCCTCCTACGGCGACAAGGGCGATGGATTTCATACTGTCGAAGCCAAAAAAACGCCATAAGCGACGTAAAAGGCGATCGATATACAGGGTTCGGGCATGAACCAGACTTTCGACAGCCTCACCACTGTCAAAGGCCGCCGCCAGGTGCTGCTGGAAGCCCTCAAGGCGCTGCTTGATTATTTCACGTGTTAGCTGATCGTCCTGCCACTCGCCAGGCGAATCTTTCAGGCCGTTTTTTACTTCTTGCGACAGGCTCATGCAACGCTCTCATCGTTAACCATAAAAAAACCGGCATAGCGCCGGCTTTTTCATCAGTGGTGGAATTAATCCTGGTTAACTAACACCGCGGGAAGGGTGTCGTCTTTGCGCAGGGTTAAAATCTCACAGCCGTTATCCGTCACCACAATAGTATGCTCATACTGCGCCGACAAGCTGCGATCTTTGGTTTTCACCGTCCAGCCATCTTTCATGGTACGAATGCGGTAGTCACCGGCATTCACCATCGGCTCTACGGTAAAGGTCATGCCCGCCTGCAGGATAACCCCGCTGTCATCGGCATCGTAGTGCAGCACCTGTGGCTCTTCATGGAAACCTTTGCCAATGCCGTGACCGCAATATTCACGCACCACCGAGAAGTCATTCGCTTCGACATATTTTTGGATAGCGCGGCCTAACTCACGCAGGCGAATACCCGGTTTTACCAGGCGTAAGGACAAATAGAGGCTTTCCTGCGTCACACGACACAGGCGCTCACCCTGGATAGTGGGTTTGCCGACAATAAACATTTTCGACGTATCGCCGTGGTACTCGTCTTTAATGACGGTCACGTCGATATTCACGATGTCGCCATCTTTTAACGGGCGATCGTCACTGGGAATACCGTGACAAACCACTTCATTCACAGAGATACAGACGGATTTGGGAAAACCGTGGTAACCCAGGCAAGCGGATATGGCCTGTTGCTGCTGCGTAATGTGTTCATGGCAGAGACGGTCAAGCTCACCGGTGGTCACGCCGGGCTGCACATGCGGTTCGATCATTTCAAGCACTTCGGCGGCCAGGCGGCCTGCGACGCGCATTTTTTCGATTTCTTCGGGGGTTTTAATTGTGATTGCCATTAAATTATTCCGCTGCTGCTGAAATTTTCAGCAATAATGAAAGCTGTGCTCTCATGTTAACAGCAAGCCAAAAGGGCTGCCAAACAGAGAACGCTTCGCGGCCAGTTAGCGAACATTTATTGGCGTCCAAAGCGTGATTGTGGTATAAAGCGCGCCGACGATTCTCTGTATGGCCGTTAAGGTCAGCGGGAAACGCAACAATCTCACTATGTGTAAATAAAACACACATGTATCGACACATACGCCGGGGTGCCTTGAAAGAGGTCGGTTGTATGGGATACATGGAGGCCCAACCCCAATTAAACTAGAGGTAGTAATCATGGCAACTGTTTCCATGCGCGATATGCTCAAGGCTGGTGTTCACTTCGGTCACCAGACCCGTTACTGGTGTCCAAAAATGAAGCCATTCATTTTTGGTGCGCGTAACAAAGTTCACATCATCAACCTTGAAAAAACGGTACCAATGTTCAACGACGCTCTGGCTGAGTTGACCAAAATCTCTTCCCGTAAAGGTAAGATTCTGTTCGTTGGTACTAAGCGCGCTGCTGCCGAAGCGATCAAAGAGTCTGCACTGAGCTGCGACCAGTTCTTCGTAAACCACCGCTGGTTGGGTGGCATGCTGACCAACTGGAAAACCGTTCGTCAGTCTATCAAACGTCTGAAAGAGCTTGAGACTCAGTCTCAGGACGGCACTTTCGACAAACTGACCAAGAAAGAAGCGCTGATGCGCGCTCGTGAGCTGGCCAAGCTGGAAAACAGCCTGGGCGGTATCAAAGACATGGGCGGTTTGCCGGATGCACTGTTTGTTGTCGATGCTGACCACGAACACATCGCAATCAAAGAAGCAAACAACCTGGGTATCCCAGTATTTGCTATCGTTGATACTAACTCCGATCCAGATGGCGTTGATTACGTTATCCCAGGTAACGACGATGCGATCCGTGCTATCAACCTGTACCTGACTGCCGTTGCGACCACCGTTCGCGAAGGCCGCTCTCAGGATCTGGCTGAGCAGGCTGAAGAAGCGTCTTTAGAAAACGCTTAATTAAGGTTTGCTCTGCATAAGAGCCCTTAGCATTCAGATGTGATCTGTAAGGGGCCAAACTTGGCCCCTTTATTTTATCCAAGTCTGTTACGCCCCTGTTCAGGTCGGCGGGACAGAGTAAATTTTCCGCAAATAAGTACCTTCTGATGCACTTGTGCTCAGGTACGAACCGAGGATTCTGGAATGGCTGAAATTACCGCTGCATTGGTAAAAGAACTGCGTGAGCGTACTGGCGCAGGCATGATGGACTGCAAAAAAGCGCTGACTGAAGCGAGCGGCGACATCGAGCTGGCGATTGAAAACATGCGTAAGTCTGGCGCAATTAAAGCAGCGAAAAAAGCGGGTAACGTTGCTGCTGATGGCGTAATCAAAACCAAAATCGTTGGTAACTACGGTGTGATTCTGGAAGTTAACTGCCAGACTGACTTCGTTGCAAAAGACGGCGGTTTCCAGGCGTTTGCTGACAAAGTTCTTGACGCTGCTGCGGCTGACCGCATCACCGACGTTGACGTTCTGAAAGCACAATTCGAAGAAGAGCGTGTTGCCCTGGTAGCTAAAATCGGCGAGAACATCAACATTCGTCGCGTTGCACTGCTGGAAGGCGAAGAGCTGGGCAGCTACCTGCACGGCGCACGTATCGGCGTTCTGGTTTCTGCCAAAGGCGCTAACGACGATCTGATCAAACAGATCGCCATGCACGTTGCGGCAAGCAAACCTGAGTTTGTTAAGCCAGAAGACGTTTCTGCAGACGTCGTTGATAAAGAATACCAGGTTCAGCTGGACATCGCGATGCAGTCTGGCAAGCCAAAAGAGATCGCTGAGAAGATGGTTGAAGGCCGTATGAAGAAATTCACCGGCGAAGTCTCTCTGACAGGTCAGGCATTCGTTATCGACCCAAGCAAAACCGTTGGCCAGGCGCTGAAAGAGCAGGGCGCTGACGTGATTAACTTCATCCGCTTTGAAGTGGGCGAAGGCATCGAAAAAGTTGAGACTGATTTTGCTGCTGAAGTTGCAGCAATGTCCAAACAGTCTTAATGATCTGAAAGAACCGCCAGATGGCGGTTCTTTTTTGTCTGCCTCAGGCAAAAGATACGTTTTCAGTTTCATCCCAATAGCAATTCTTTTGCTCTAAGCGGATGATTGATCGGAATTACTTCTCATTCATCATATCTTCCAGGAAGAATTGACCATGGCGACCAACGCAAAACCTGTTTATCAACGTATCCTGCTCAAACTCAGCGGCGAAGCACTCCAGGGTGCAGAGGGTTTTGGTATCGACGCGAGCGTGCTTGACCGCATGGCTCAGGAAGTGAAAGAGCTGGTCGAGCTGGGTATCCAGGTGGGCGTTGTGATTGGCGGCGGTAACCTGTTCCGTGGCGCCGGTCTGGCACAGGCAGGCATGAACCGCGTGGTGGGCGACCATATGGGGATGCTTGCGACGGTAATGAACGGCCTGGCGATGCGTGATGCACTGCACCGCGCGTACGTGAACGCCCGTCTGATGTCCGCCATTCCCCTGAACGGCGTTTGTGACAACTACAGTTGGGCAGAAGCCATCAGCCTGTTACGTAACAACCGCGTTGTCATCTTTTCTGCGGGTACCGGCAACCCGTTCTTTACGACGGATTCCGCTGCCTGTTTGCGTGGCATTGAAATCGAAGCGGATGTGGTGCTGAAAGCCACCAAAGTTGACGGTGTTTACTCGGCCGACCCCGTGAAGCAGCCCGATGCAACCCTGTACGAAAAACTGACTTATGCGGAAGTGCTGGATCAAGAGCTTAAAGTGATGGATCTCGCCGCGTTTACGCTGGCGCGCGATCACAAACTGCCAATCCGCGTTTTCAACATGAACAAGCCTGGCGCATTGCGTCGCGTAGTGATGGGTGAAAAAGAAGGTACCCTGATTACGCATTAATACCCGAGGCGAGATAAAATAAGGTATATTCTGTCAGTGCGGTATTGTTTAACCGTGCACCAGTCAGGATTATCGATGATTATCGATCCCGCTTCCGGTGATGCCGGAACTGGCCAGGTCAAACCGAATCCAAGGGTTTTAACGTGATTAACGACATTAAAAAAGATGCTGACACGCGCATGGACAAATGCGTCGAAGCATTCAAAACCACTATCAGCAAGGTACGCACAGGTCGTGCTTCACCTTCACTGCTCGACGGCATTATCGTTGAATATTACGGTACGCCGACGCCACTGCGTCAGCTGGCTTCCGTCACCGTTGAAGACTCCCGTACGCTGAAAATCAACGTGTTTGATCGCTCTCTCGGCCCGGCCGTAGAAAAAGCGATTATGGCATCCGATCTTGGACTTAACCCGAACTCAGCGGGTGCGGACATTCGTGTTCCACTGCCTGCGCTGACGGAAGAGCGTCGTAAAGATCTGATTAAAATCGTACGCGGTGAAGCAGAGCAGGGACGTGTATCCGTACGTAACGTCCGTCGCGACGCCAACGATAAAATCAAAGCGTTGCTGAAAGATAAAGAAATCAGCGAAGACGACGAACGTCGTGCGCAGGACGAAATCCAGAAAATGACCGATGTGCACATCAAGAAAGTTGATGCGGCATTGGCCGAAAAAGAAACGGAGTTGATGGACTTCTGATTCCATCATCACCGATTAAAACGCCGTACAGAGAGGCCTTCTGACAGAAGGCCACCTCTGGCGGCGTTTTACATTGTGCCCCACGTTTTACCTTTACATGGACAGCATTATGAAGCGATTAACTCTGCTCGGTTCTACCGGTTCGGTAGGCACCAGTACGCTGGCAGTGGTCAGTGCCAATCCCACGCTTTACCAGGTCACGGCGCTGGTGGCGGGTAAAAATGTGGCTCTAATGGCGGAGCAGTGCGTGCAGTTCCAACCGCGCTATGCGGCAATGGCAGATGAAGAGTCCGCCGCCGCGCTACGTGAGCGACTGAGAGCATTAAAGATCAATACTGAAGTGCTCTCCGGCGTTCAGGCAGCCTGTGAACTGGCAGCATTAGATGACGTTGACCAGGTGATGGCGGCGATTGTGGGTGCCTCAGGGTTATTACCGACATTGGCAGCGATTCGCGCGGGTAAAACCGTCTTGCTGGCTAACAAAGAATCACTGGTGACCTGCGGCCGTTTATTTATGGAGGCGGTGCGCCAGCACAATGCCCAGCTGTTGCCGGTAGATAGCGAGCACAATGCGATTTTTCAGAGTTTGCCCGCTACCATCCAGCATCAGTTAGGTTACGCTGACCTGCAGAATAACGGCATTGAGTCGATTATTCTTACGGGATCGGGTGGCCCTTTTCGTGACACAAATTTAGCGGATCTGAGCAGCATGTCGCCAGATCAGGCCTGTGCACATCCGAACTGGTCAATGGGGCGTAAAATCTCTGTTGATTCGGCCACCATGATGAATAAAGGTCTTGAATACATTGAAGCTCGTTGGCTGTTTAACGCCAGCGCAGCGCAGATGGAAGTGATTTTGCACCCACAATCGGTGATCCACTCCATGGTGCGTTACTGCGATGGCAGCGTGCTGGCACAGTTAGGTTCGCCTGACATGCGAACACCTATCGCCCACAGTATGGCCTGGCCAGCGCGAATTCACGCTGGGGTCACACCGCTGGACTTTACCCGCATGTCGGCACTGACGTTCTCAGAACCTGATTTTGGCCGTTATCCCTGTCTGAAACTGGCGATTGATGCCTGCGAAGCCGGGCAGGCGGCGACCACCACGCTCAATGCGGCCAATGAGATAGCCGTGGCGGCTTTCCTGAATCAGCGAATTCGCTTTACGGATATTGCGGCGTTAAACACTGCGGTGCTGTCAGCTCAGCAGTGTCAGGAACCGGACTCTGTGGACGCTGTCATCGAAATTGATCGTATCGCGCGGGCGGCGGCGACAGAAATGTTGCCACGTTACACGGTATAACAACGATTGCGTTGAGGCTATTTGTTCGCTTCAGGTGAAAATGTTATAGTCGCTGGCTCGCGTTTAACGGTCTGTCACCAAATTCGGTGTGGCCTGGCAGACAATGTCGGGATTTGTACCGGGCGCAATGTATTCAGAAACCACAGCATTTCTGATGAAAGGAATTGATTACGCGTTATGTCGTCTGAAAATCACAACAACACCGATGACCAACAGGGAACCGGTCCACGCCACGTCGCTATCATCATGGATGGCAACGGCCGCTGGGCTAAGAACCAGGGAAAACTGCGTATCTCCGGTCACAAAGCTGGCGTGAAATCAGTGCGCCGCGCCGTAAGCTTTGCCGTCAGCAATAATCTGGAAGCGTTAACGCTTTACGCCTTTAGTAGCGAAAACTGGAGCCGTCCAGCGCAGGAAGTGACTGCCTTGATGGAACTGTTTGTCTGGGCGCTGGATAGCGAAGTGAAAAGCCTGCACAAGCACAATGTCCGCTTACGCATCATTGGTGATATCAGCCGTTTCAGCCCGCGTATTCAGGAACGTGTCCGTCGTGCAGAAGCACTGACGGAGAATAACGATCGACTGACGCTGAACATTGCTGCTAACTATGGCGGGCGTTGGGATATTATCGAAGGCGTTAAAAAGTTGGCTGAGCAGGTTCAGGAAGGCTTGTTACGCCCTGACCAGATAACCGAAGAGAGTCTGACGTCTCAACTGTGCATGAACCAGTTAGCGCCAGTGGATTTAGTGATAAGGACCGGGGGAGAGCATCGGATTAGCAACTTCCTGTTGTGGCAAATTGCCTATGCGGAATTCTATTTTACTGATGTGCTTTGGCCGGATTTTGATGAACACGTTTTTGAAGGTGCACTGAATGCATTCTCTCTGCGGGAGCGACGCTTTGGCGGCGCTGCACCAGGCGGCGCCTGAGCAATCTGGGGGTAACCTTTGCTGAAGTCTCGTCTGATCACCGCGCTGATTCTTATCCCGCTGGTGATCGCTGCATTGTTCTGGTTACCGCCTGTTGGCTTTGCAATTATTACGATCATTATCTGCATGCTTGCCGCCTGGGAATGGGGGCAGCTGTCTGGTATGGCATCTCGTCAGCAACGTGTCTGGCTGGCACTGATATGCGGCCTGGTACTGACGCTGATGCTGTTGACCCTTCCTCCTTACGAACATAACGCGCATCTGCCGCAGGTGGCTGTCTGGCTGTGGGCCTCGCTGGCCTGGTGGATCGGTGCGTTACTACTGGTTCTGTTTTATCCTGCCTCTGCCGCAATATGGCGTCGCTCCCGGCCATTGCGCCTGTTGTTTGGCGCGCTAACGGTTATCCCTTTCTTCTGGGGCATGATGGCGCTCCGTCAATATCATTACGAAGCCGATCACTTTGCCGGTGCATGGTGGCTGCTGTTTGTCATGTTTCTGGTATGGGGCGCCGATTCGGGTGCCTATATGTTTGGCAAACTGTTTGGCAAACATAAACTGGCGCCAAAAGTCTCCCCGGGCAAAACATGGGAAGGCTTTCTGGGTGGACTGGTTTCTTCCGCGTTGATTGCGGTGCTGTTTGCCAGTTTTGCGCCGCTTTCCGTTCCTACCGGCACACTGGTGATATGTGCTGTGATATCGACCCTTGCATCGGTACTGGGCGATCTCACTGAAAGCATGTTTAAACGCGAGGCCGGCATCAAAGACAGCGGCAACCTGATTCCGGGACATGGCGGTATTCTTGACCGCATCGACAGCCTGACAGCAGCAGTGCCGGTATTTGCCTGTTTATTGCTGTTGGTGTTTCAGACACTCTAAGGGCAAACAACGATGTTAAGCGTAATCTGGAGTTTTGCCGCATTTATCGTTGCACTGGGCGTACTCATCACCGTGCATGAATTTGGTCACTTTTGGGTGGCGCGGCGTTGCGGTGTGAAAGTAGAGCGCTTTTCGATCGGGTTTGGCAAAGCGTTATGGCAACGACGCGACCGTCACGGTACCGAATTTGTCATCGCCCTTATTCCTCTTGGCGGTTACGTCAAAATGCTGGATGAGCGGGTTGAAAGCGTGCCCGCTGAGCTTCGGCATCAGGCATTTAACAATAAAGCCATCTGGCAGCGCGCTTCGATTATTGCTGCGGGCCCGATTGCCAACTTCCTGTTCGCTATCTTTGCCTATTGGGTTGTGTTTATCCATGGCGTGCCCGGTATAAAACCGGTTGTTGGTGAAATTCTGAACGGTTCGGTGGCGGCAGAAGCGCAAATTACACCCGGTACGGAACTTAAGGCCGTTGACGGTATCGAAACGCCTGATTGGGAAGCTGTCCGCATGGCGCTCATCGGTAAAATCGGTGATGCCAGCACCACGCTAACGGTGAGCCAGTTTGGCGAGCAGGGGACGCAGCAGAAGCAGGTCGATTTGCGCAACTGGCAGTTCGAGCCTGATAAGCAGGACCCGGTCGTGGCGCTGGGGATTCGTCCCCGTGGGCCGCAGATTGAAACGACCCTGGCTGAAGTGCAAAAGAATTCGCCAGCCAGTGAAGCCGGTTTGCAAGCTGGCGACAGGATCGTTAAAGTCGATGGTCAGTTATTAACGCAATGGCAGCTTTTTGCCACTCAGGTTCGGGATAACCCTGGAAAAAGCATCGCTCTTGAGGTCGATCGTAACGGTGAAGCGGTGCAGTTAACCCTGACGCCGGAAGCGAAGCCTGGGAATACAGCGCAAGGATTCGCAGGGGTGATCCCCCGCGTTGTGCCATTGCCAGACGAGTACAAAACGGTAAGACAATATGGTGCGTTTTCAGCCATTGGTGAAGCCAGTGTAAAAACCTGGCAATTAATGAAGCTGACCGTTTCCATGTTGGGCAAGTTAATAACCGGTGATGTGAAGTTGAACAACCTGAGCGGCCCGATTTCGATTGCGCAAGGTGCAGGTTTGTCAGCTGAGTACGGAATGATTTACTACCTGATGTTCCTGGCGTTGATTAGCGTCAACTTAGGAATTATCAACCTGTTCCCGCTACCGGTTTTAGATGGTGGGCACTTGCTCTTCCTTGCGATCGAAAAGATTAAAGGTGGACCGGTGTCCGAGCGAGTTCAAGACTTTAGTTACCGCATCGGTTCAATACTGCTGGTGATGTTAATGGGGCTTGCACTTTTCAATGATTTCTCACGTTTGTAACCGCTGGAACGCGAGCTTGCGTGGGATGTGTTAGGAAAACGCATAATAACGATGGCGATGAAAAAGTTGCTCATAGCGTCGCTGCTGTTTAGCAGCGCCACCGTTTACGGTGCAGACGATTTCGTGGTGAAGGACATTCATTTCGAAGGGCTGCAGCGAGTCGCCGTTGGCGCGGCTCTGCTGAGCATGCCAGTTCGGGTTGGCGATACGGTGAATGACGATGACGTCAGAAATACCATTCGCTCCCTGTTCGCAACTGGCAACTTTGAGGATGTTCAGGTCCTGCGAGATGGTAATACGCTGATTGTTCAGGTCAAAGAACGTCCCACCATCGCCAGCATTACCTTTAGCGGTAACAAAGCGGTTAAAGACGATCAGCTCAAACAAAACCTTGAAGCCTCAGGCGTGCGCGTCGGCGAAGCGCTGGACCGCACCACCATCTCTTCTATCGAGAAGGGACTGGAGGACTTCTACTACAGCGTGGGCAAATATACCGCCAGCGTTAAAGCCGTAGTCACGCCGCTGCCGCGTAACCGCGTCGATTTGAAACTGGTGTTTACCGAAGGTGTTTCTGCAAAGATTCAGCAGATCAACATTGTAGGTAACAAAGCGTTTAGCTCAGATGAGTTGATTTCTCGCTTCCAGTTGCGCGACGAAGTGCCGTGGTGGAACGTCGTGGGTGACCGTAAATATCAGAAGCAGAAACTGGCGGGTGACCTTGAAACCCTGCGCAGCTTCTATCTGGATCGCGGTTATGCCCGTTTCAACATCGATTCGACGCAGGTCAGCCTGACGCCGGACAAGAAAGGCATCTACATCACCGTTAATATTAACGAAGGCGATCAGTACAAGATTGCTGGCGTTATCGTCAACGGCAGCATGGCAGGCCATTCGGCTGAAATCGAACATCTGACAAAAATACCGGCGGGCGAGCTGTATAACGGCACGAAAGTCACGTCGATGGAAGATGATATCAAGAAGCTGCTGGGCCGCTATGGCTACGCTTATCCCCGCGTTGTGACGCAGCCTGAAATCAACGATGTCGATAAAACCGTTAAGCTGCATATCAACGTCGATGCGGGCAACCGTTACTACGTGCGTAAAGTGCGCTTCGAAGGTAATGACACATCGAAAGATGCCGTCTTGCGTCGTGAAATGCGTCAGATGGAAGGTGCCTGGCTGGGCAGCGACCTGGTCGATCAGGGCAAAGAGCGTCTGAACCGTACGGGTTATTTCGAAACCGTTGATGTCGATACGCAGCGTGTACCAGGTTCACCTGACCAGGTTGACGTGGTGTATAAAGTCAAAGAGCGTAACACCGGTACCTTTAACTTTGGTGTGGGCTACGGTACGGAAAGCGGCGTCAGCTTCCAGGTCGGCGTAACTCAGGATAACTGGCTCGGTACCGGTAATACCGTAGGTATCAGCGGGACCAAAAACGACTATCAGACCTATGCAGAATTCTCTCTGACCGATCCTTACTTCACCGTTGACGGTGTGAGTCTGGGCGGCCGGGTGTTCTACAACAACTTTAAAGCCAGCAACGCGGATCTCTCCGGCTATACCAACAGAAGTTATGGTACAGACGGGACATTGGGCTTCCCAATCAATGAGAACAACTCGCTGCGCGTCGGTCTGGGCTATGTCCATAACGACCTGTCAGACATGCGTCCGCAGGTTGCAATGTGGCGCTATCTTGACTCGGTTGGTAAGCCACAGCAGTTGAACAGCAATGGTGACTTCTCGGCTGATGACTTCACCTTTAACTATGGCTGGACATACAACACGCTGGACCGTGGTTTCTTTGCCACCTCAGGTAACCGTACTAACCTGAACGGCAAGGTCACGATTCCGGGTTCTGACAACCAGTTCTACAAAATGACCTTAGACAGTCAGCAGTATGTTCCCATTAATAAAGATCATACCTGGGTTGTCTTAGGCCGTGGTCGTGTTGGTTATGGCGATGGACTCAGCGGTAAAGAGATGCCGTTCTATGAGAACTTCTATGCCGGTGGCTCCAGTACCGTGCGTGGCTTCCAGTCCAACACCATTGGTCCTAAAGCGGCTTACCTGAACGATGGCTCTTCCTTCTGTAACCTGAGCGATCCGAACGGTATTTGTAAGTCGAGTGATGCCATCGGTGGTAACGCCATGGCGATTGCCAGCCTTGAGCTGATCACGCCGACCCCGTTCCTGAGTGAGAAATATGCTAACTCAGTTCGTACCTCGCTGTTTGTCGATGCAGGTACGGTCTGGGATACCAAATGGCAGAACACGGCGGAAACGCGTGCTGCTGGCATTCCTGACTACAGCGATCCGAACAATATTCGCGTTTCGACCGGTGTATCTTTACAGTGGATGTCGCCGCTGGGGCCGTTGGTATTCTCTTACGCCCAGCCGATCAAGAAAGTTGATGGAGATAAGTCAGAGCAGTTCCAGTTTAACATTGGTAAAACCTGGTAATGCTCTACACAGGGATGTGAAAAAATTAGCTTGCAGGCGTGGCGCATTGCTATGCTCCACGCTGCAAACATACATGTTGAGGGTAAGGAGTTTATAGTGAAAAAGTTGTTATGTGCAGTTACTCTGGGTGTTGCATTGGCTGCTTCTGCTGGCGCACAGGCGGCGGACAAAGTCGCAACTGTTGATCTGAGCCAGGTTTTCCAGAAATCACCTCAGCGCGCGACCATCACCAAACAGCTCGAGAGTGAGTTCCAGGGCCGCGCGGCAGAACTCCGTTCTCAGCACGATAAAATCCAGCAGGAAATGCAGGATCTGCAGCGTAATGCGCCAACCATGAAAGCCAGCGAGCGCAGCAAGAAAGAGAAGCAGATCACCGCTGAGCGTGATGCATTCCAGGTGAAAGCGGATGCGTTCGAAAAAGACAACCAGACGCGTCAGGTTCAGGAACGTAACAAGTTACTGGAAAAAATCCAGACCGCTGTTCAGTCTGTTGCCAAAAGCGGCGGTTATGACCTGGTGCTGAATTCTCAGGCTGTTCTGTATTCGGGTTCCGATGTTAAAGACATCACCGATGATGTTGTAAAGCAGGTTAAATAATCGATGTCATCAATTCGACTGGCTGATTTAGCCCAGCAGTTGGATGCAGAATTGCACGGAGATGGCGATATCGTCATCTCCGGCATTGCTTCTATGCAATCCGCCACCTCTGGTCAAATCACATTTCTTGCCAACAGCCGTTACCGCGAGCAGCTCGCCCTGATTCAGGCATCAGCCGTGGTGCTGACGGAAGCGGATCTGGAGTGGTGTAAAACCGCTGCGCTGGTGGTCAAAGACCCTTATCTCACCTATGCGCGCATGGCGCAGTTGCTGGATACGACGCCGCAGCCGGCGCAGCATATTGCACCCAGCGCCGTAATCGATTCCAGCGCCAGACTCGGTGAAAATGTCTCTGTCGGTGCGAATGCCGTTATTGAGTCCGATGTTGAGCTCGGTGATAACGTTGTCATCGGCGCTGGCTGCTTCGTCGGCAAAAAAACCCGTATCGGCAAGGGCTCGCGTTTATGGGCTAACGTCTCGGTTTACCATGAGGTGCAGATTGGTCAGGATTGTCTGATTCAGTCCGGTACCGTCATTGGTTCGGATGGGTTTGGTTATGCTAACGATCGCGGCAACTGGGTGAAAATACCGCAGTTGGGCTCCGTGGTGATTGGCGATCGGGTAGAAATTGGTGCCTGTACCACCATCGATCGTGGCGCTCTGGATAACACTCTGATCGGCAATGGTGTTATCATAGACAACCAGTGTCAGATTGCTCACAACGTGGTTATTGGCGACAATACTGCGGTTGCTGGCGGTGTGATCATGGCGGGTAGTTTGAAAATTGGTCGTTATTGTATGATTGGCGGTGCCAGCGTCATCAATGGCCATATGGAAATCTGTGACAAAGTGACCGTAACCGGCATGGGCATGGTTATGCGTCCGATAACAGAACCTGGTGTATACTCCTCAGGGATTCCATTACAGCCCAACAAAACCTGGCGCAAAACTGCAGCGTTGGTGATGAATATCGATGAAATAAGCAAACGCTTAAAAGCAATCGAGCGGAAAGTCGGTAAAGACGACTAAACGCCATCCCATGACTGACCGGCTTTCATAATAACAGTGTTAAGCAGGGAAGCCAGGCGCCACGGAACCTATTTGCGGCCTGCCAACGATCATGATGATCGGTGCAGGCCGTGTTATTGATGTCATCAGATTTTTTAGGACAGGAAGAGTATTTTGACTACTGAAACTCATACTCTGCAAATTGAAGAGATTTTAGAGCTGCTGCCGCATCGTTATCCGTTTCTGCTGGTAGACCGCGTGCTGGATTTTGAAGCAAACAAATATCTGCGCGCCGTGAAGAACGTCTCCTTTAACGAACCGTTTTTCCAGGGACATTTCCCTGGTAAACCGATTTTTCCCGGCGTGCTGATTCTGGAAGCGATGGCTCAGGCCACCGGCATTCTGGCATTCAAAAGCGTAGGTAAACTGGAGCCAGGCGAGCTTTATTATTTTGCTGGCATTGATAATGCCCGTTTCAAGCGTCCGGTTGTACCGGGCGATCAAATGATCATGGAAGTGACCTTCGAGAAAACCCGTCGCGGTCTGACTCGCTTTACTGGCGTAGCGACTGTCGATGGTAAAATCGTCTGTGAAGCGACCATGATGTGTGCCCGTAGCCGGGAGGCATAATTCGTGATTGATCCAACCGCCAACATACATCCCAGTTCAGTGATCGAAGACGGGGCAATTATTGGCCCCGGCGTGCATATTGGCCCTTTCTGTTTTATTGGGGCAAATGTCGAGATTGGTGAGGGAACCGTACTCAAGTCACACGTGGTGGTGAATGGCCATACGCGTATCGGCAAAGACAATCAGATCTATCAGTTCGCATCGATTGGCGAAGTGAATCAGGATTTGAAATACGCGGGTGAACCTACCCGGGTTGATATTGGCGACCGTAATCGCATCCGTGAAAGCGTGACGATTCATCGCGGTACGGCGCAGGGTATTAACACCACGACCATTGGTAGCGATAACCTGTTTATGGTGAATGCCCATATCGCCCATGACTGCGTGGTGGGTAACCGCTGTATTTTTGCAAATAACGCGACCCTGGGTGGGCATGTCACTGTGGATGATTTCGCTATCATTGGCGGCATGACGGCGGTGCATCAGTGGTGCACTATTGGTTCACATGTCATGATCGGCGGTTGTTCAGGCGTTGTTCAGGATGTCCCTCCGTATGTGATTGCGCAAGGCAACCATGCCACGCCATTCGGTATCAACATTGAAGGCCTGAAGCGCCGTGGCTTCAGCAAAGAAGCACTGCACGCTATCCGCAATGCCTACAAGTTACTTTATCGCAGCGGCAGAACGCTGGATGAAGTCAAACCGGAAATCGAAGCGATTGCTCAGCAGCACAGCGAAGTGCAGCCTTTCTTTGATTTCTTTGCCCGCTCAACACGTGGATTAATTCGCTAATTCATGTCAGCGCGTCCCCTTACGATAGCCCTGGTCGCCGGAGAAACCTCTGGCGACATTCTTGGCGCAGGCCTGATTCGGGCTTTAAAAGCCCGTCATCCTGATGCCCGCTTTGTCGGTGTCGCTGGCCCGTTGATGCAGGCCGAAGGCTGTGAAGCCTGGTACGAGATGGAAGAACTGGCGGTAATGGGCATTGTTGAGGTGCTGGGGCGGTTACGGCGTTTATTGACGATTCGCCGCGATTTGACCCAGCGCTTTATCTCGCTCAAACCTGACGTATTTGTTGGGATAGATGCGCCGGATTTTAACATCACGCTGGAAGGCAACCTCAAACGCGCAGGTATTCGCACCATTCATTACGTCAGTCCCTCTGTCTGGGCCTGGCGGCAAAAACGTGTGTTTAAAATTGGTCGCAACACCGATCTGGTGCTGGCGTTTCTGCCTTTTGAAAAAGCGTTTTACGACCGTTTTAATGTCCCCTGCCGCTTTATTGGACACACGATGGCCGATGCCATGCCGCTACAGCCCGACAAATCAGCGGCGCGCCGTCATCTGGGCATAGATGAGGATGCGCTCTGCCTCGCGTTGCTGCCGGGCAGTCGCGGTGCCGAAGTCGAAATGCTCAGTGCAGACTTCCTCAAAACGGCGCAACGGCTGCGCCAACATTATCCGTCGCTGGAAATTGTTGTGCCCTTGGTTAACGCTAAGCGCCGCGAGCAGTTTGAAAAAATCAAAGCGGAGGTTGCGCCTGAGCTGCCAATGCATCTGCTGGATGGACAGGGACGGGAAGCGATGGTGGCCAGTGATGCTGCACTGCTGGCGTCCGGCACGGCCGCGCTTGAGTGCATGCTGGCAAAATGTCCGATGGTTGTCGGCTACCGCATGAAGCCGTTCACCTTCTGGCTGGCTAAGCGACTGGTCAAGACTGACTACGTTTCATTGCCAAACCTGTTGGCCGGGCGTGAGTTGGTCAAAGAGCTGTTGCAGGATGAATGTCAGCCTGAGGCGCTGTCAGCCGCGCTGGACCCGTTGCTGCACGCCAGTAGCGAACGTGAAACGCTGCTGCATACTTTTTACGAACTGCATCAGCAGATTCGCTGGAACGCCGATGAACAAGCCGCAGATGCGGTGCTGGAGCTCGCCAATGGCTGATTTTATCTATCCTGCTGCCCGGTGCATTGCCGGTGTGGATGAAGTGGGCCGCGGGCCATTAGTGGGCGCGGTGGTGACCGCCGCCGTGATCCTCGATCCCGCCAACCCGATCCCCGGTCTGGCGGACTCCAAAAAACTGTCCGAAAAACGCCGCCTGGCGCTGTTTGATCAGATCAAAGAGAAAGCGCTCGCCTGGAGCCTGGGGCGCGCAGAGCCGGAAGAGATCGACCGTCTTAATATCCTGCATGCCACCATGCTGGCAATGCAGCGCGCGGTGGCTGGCTTGCCGCTCACGCCAGACTTTGTGCTGATTGATGGCAATCGCTGCCCGGCGTTACCGATGCCTTCTCTGGCCGTGGTAAAAGGGGATAGCCTGGTTGCCGAAATCAGTGCCGCGTCCATCATTGCCAAAGTCACGCGCGATCGCGAAATGGCAGAACTGGATTTGTTGTTTCCCCAGTATGGTTTCGCGCAACATAAAGGTTATCCTACGGCGTTACATAGGGAAAAGTTAACGCAGTACGGTGCGACACCTCATCATCGGCGCAGCTTTGCGCCTGTGCGCAATGCGCTGATTGATGCCGACGTGCTGGCGAGCAGCCTGACCACGCTGCGCTAATCCGACCTTGTTTTAACCGGAAACTGATATGGCCGAACCTCGTTTTATACATCTGCGCGTTCATAGCGACTATTCAATGGTCGACGGTCTGGCGAAAACCGGGCCGTTGGTTAAGAAAGCGGCTGCGCTTGGTATGCCAGCCATTGCGATTACCGACTTCACCAACCTTTGCGGTCTGGTGAAATTTTACGGTGGTGCGCATAGCGCAGGGGTTAAACCAATTATCGGGGCAGATTTTAACGTTGCCAGCGAGTTAATGGGCGATGAACTGACCCAGATTACCGTGCTGGCGACCAATAACACCGGCTATCAAAATCTGACGCTGCTGATCTCTCGTGCTTACCAACGGGGATACGGTATTGCCGGCCCCATTATCGATCGCGACTGGCTGGCTGAACTGCAGGAAGGACTGATTCTGCTGTCAGGCGGGCGACGCGGGGATGTGGGCCGTAGTCTGCTGCGCGGTAACAGTACCCTGGTGTCGGATTGCCTGGCTTTCTACCAGCAACACTTTGCCGATCGCTACTTCCTGGAGTTGATCCGTACCGGTCGTCCTGACGAAGAGAGCTACCTGCATGCGGCGGTTGAGCTGGCGATTGCAGAAGGAATCCCGGTTGTTGCCACTAACGAAGTCTGCTTCATCAATGAAGAAGATTTCGATGCCCATGAGATCCGGGTTGCCATTCATGATGGTTACACGCTCGACGATCCTAAGCGTCCGCGCAACTACAGCCCTCAGCAATATATGCGCAGTGAAGAAGAGATGTGTGAGTTGTTCGCAGACATCCCGGAAGCGCTGGAAAACAGCGTAGAGATTGCTAAGCGTTGTAATGTGACGGTACGACTGGGTGAGTACTTCCTGCCTCAGTTCCCTACCGGCGATATGACCACCGAAGACTTTCTGGTGGTGAAATCACGGGAAGGGCTGGAAGAGCGTCTGGCGATGCTGTTCCCTGACGAAGCCGAGCGCGCAGAGAAGCGTCCAGAATACGACGAGCGTCTTGAGGTCGAGCTTAACGTCATCAACCAGATGGGTTTTCCGGGCTACTTCCTGATCGTGATGGAATTTATCCAGTGGTCCAAAGACAATGGCGTGCCGGTCGGTCCGGGACGTGGTTCAGGTGCGGGATCGTTGGTGGCCTATGCACTCAAGATCACCGATCTTGATCCGCTGGAGTTTGACCTGCTGTTCGAACGCTTCCTGAACCCGGAACGTGTCTCCATGCCCGACTTCGACGTCGATTTCTGCATGGAAAAACGCGACCAGGTAATTGAACACGTTGCCGACATGTACGGCCGCGAAGCCGTGTCCCAGATCATTACCTTCGGAACGATGGCGGCGAAAGCGGTGATTCGGGATGTCGGTCGCGTACTGGGCCATCCTTATGGTTTCGTCGATCGTATTTCAAAACTGGTGCCGCCCGATCCCGGCATGACGCTGGAAAAAGCCTTTGCTGCGGAACCGCAACTGCCGGAAATCTATGAGGCAGATGAAGAGGTCAAAGCGCTGATCGATATGGCGCGCAAGCTGGAAGGGGTAACGCGCAACGCCGGTAAACATGCGGGTGGTGTGGTTATCGCGCCAACGAAAATCACCGATTTTGCGCCGCTTTACTGTGACGAAAACGGACAGTATCCGGTTACGCAGTTCGATAAAAATGATGTGGAATATGCCGGTCTGGTGAAGTTCGACTTCCTGGGACTACGCACGCTCACCATTATTGACTGGGCGCTGAAGATGATTAACCCGCGCCGTGAAAAGCAGGGTCTGCCGCCGATTGATATCGCCACCATCCCGCTGGAAGACAAAAAGAGCTTTGATATGCTGCAGCGCGCGGAGACCACGGCGGTCTTCCAGCTTGAATCGCGCGGCATGAAAGATCTGATTAAGCGCCTGAAACCTGACTGCTTCGAAGATATGATCGCTCTGGTGGCGCTGTTCCGCCCTGGCCCGTTGCAGTCGGGCATGGTGGATAACTTTATCGACCGTAAGCATGGTCGTGAAGCCATCTCCTATCCTGATATCCAGTGGCAGCATGAAAGCCTGAAGCCGGTACTTGAGCCAACCTATGGCATCATCCTTTACCAGGAACAGGTCATGCAGATCGCCCAGGTCCTGTCAGGCTATACGCTTGGCGGGGCGGATATGCTGCGACGCGCCATGGGTAAAAAGAAACCCGAAGAGATGGCTGAGCAGCGCTCAATATTTAAAGACGGCGCGGAAACAATGGGCATCGACGGTGAACTGTCGATGAAAATCTTCGATCTGGTAGAGAAATTTGCTGGATATGGTTTTAACAAATCGCACTCTGCTGCTTATGCGCTGGTGTCCTACCAAACGCTGTGGCTGAAAGCGCATTACCCGGCTGAGTTTATGGCGGCGGTAATGACGGCCGATATGGACAACACCGAAAAAGTGGTTGGCCTGGTGGACGAATGCTGGCGCATGGGGCTGAAAGTCTTGCCGCCGGATATTAACTCAGGGCTGTATCAGTTCCACGTGAACGATGAAGGCGAGATCGTTTACGGCATTGGCGCGATTAAAGGCGTGGGTGAAGGCCCGATCGAAGCGATCATTGATGCGCGTAATGAGGGCGGTTACTTCCGTGAACTGTTCGATCTGTGCGCGCGCACTGACACCAAAAAGATCAACCGTCGGGTTATGGAAAAGCTGATCATGTCCGGTGCCTTTGATCGTCTGGGGCCGCATCGTGCTGCCTTGATGAGTGCGCTGAACGATGCGCTGAAAGCGGCGGATCAACATGCGAAAGCCGAAGCCATCGGCCAGGCGGATATGTTTGGCGTGCTGGCCGACGAGCCTGAACAGGTCGAACAGTCTTATGCCAGCGTTACGCCCTGGCCAGAACAGGTGCAGTTGGATGGTGAGCGAGAAACCCTTGGGTTGTATCTTACCGGCCATCCCATTAACCAGTATTTAAAAGAAATTGAGCGTTACGTTGGCGGGATGCGTTTGAAAGATATGCATCCTACCGATCGTGGTAAGATTACCGTCGCGGCAGGTCTGGTGATTGCGGCGCGTGTAATGGTGACCAAACGCGGCAACCGAATTGGTATTTGTACACTTGACGATCGCTCTGGTCGTCTCGAAGTCATGTTATTTACCGATGCGTTAGATAAATACCAGCAACTGCTGGAGAAAGACCGTATCCTGATCGTTAGCGGACAGGTCAGCTTTGATGACTTCAGCGGTGGGCTTAAAATGACCGCCCGGGAAGTCATGGACATCGACGAAGCGCGCGAAAAATACGCGCGCGGACTTGCTATCTCGCTGACGGACAGGCAAATTGATGACCAGCTATTAAACCGACTCCGTCAGTCCCTGGAACCTCATCGTTCAGGGACAATTCCGGTGCATCTCTACTATCAGAGAGCCGACGCGCGAGCGAAGCTACGCTTTGGTGCAGCGTGGCGAATTTCGCCCAGCGATCGTTTACTCAACGATTTGCGGTCGTTAATTGGGTCGGAGCAGGTGGAACTGGAGTTTGACTAAAACAGGAACATTATGAGTCTTAATTACCTGGATTTTGAACAGCCAATTGCAGAACTGGAAGCGAAAATTGATTCGCTTACCTCGATTGGTCGTCAGGACGATAAACACGTCAATCTCGACGAAGAAGTGAAGCGACTGCGCGAGAAAAGCGTTGAGCTGACCCGTAAAATCTTCGCCGATTTGGGCGCATGGCAGATTGCGCAACTGGCACGTCATCCATTACGTCCTTATACCTTTGATTATGTGCGCAATGCCTTTGACGATTTCGATGAGCTGGCGGGTGACCGTGCTTATGCGGATGACAAAGCCATTGTGGGCGGGATTGCGCGACTCGATGGTCGCCCGGTCATGATCATTGGTCACCAGAAAGGACGTGAAACCAAAGAGAAGATTCGCCGTAATTTTGGTATGCCAGCACCAGAAGGCTATCGCAAAGCGCTGCGCCTGATGGAAATGGCTGAACGCTTTAAGATGCCTATCCTCACCTTTATCGATACGCCGGGTGCTTATCCCGGTGTCGGCGCGGAAGAGCGCGGTCAGTCTGAAGCGATTGCCCGTAATCTGCGGGAAATGTCAGGTCTGAAAGTGCCGGTGATTTGTACGGTCATCGGTGAAGGCGGGTCAGGTGGCGCGCTGGCGATTGGTGTTGGTGACAAAGTTAACATGCTCCAGTACAGCACGTATTCTGTCATCTCTCCGGAAGGCTGTGCCTCAATTCTGTGGAAAAGCGCCGATAAAGCGCCGCTGGCTGCAGAAGCGATGGGCATTACCGCTCCGCGTCTGAAAGAGCTAAAGCTGATTGATTCGGTTATCCCTGAGCCACTGGGCGGTGCACATCGTCACCCGGTTGAAATGGCACAGTCGCTGAAAAAGCAACTGTTGGCCGATCTGGCCGATCTGGAAGGACTCAGCACCGAAGAGCTGTTAGATCGCCGTTATCAACGGCTGATGAGCTACGGTTACGCCTGATTCAGCCTCATCAAGCTAAAGCGGACTTCGGTCCGCTTTTTTTATGCCACTAATCTGACTGCAGTATAGCGGTATGATTCGCTATGCTTACTCAATGCCTCAACAATCAGGGAGATGTGCATTGAATATTCTGGCGATCATGGGCGCGCACGGCGTGTTTTTCAAAGATGAACCCTTACGCGAGCTGGAAGTCGCACTGAGTCAGCAAGGTTTTCAACTTATCCATCCCAAAAATCATGACGATTTGCTCAAGCTCATTGAGCACAATCCCCGAATCAGCGGTGTCATTTTTGACTGGGATGAGCACAACAGCCCGGAGCTGTGCGGCGAAATTAATCAGCTCAATGAACATCTGCCGCTGTATGCCTTTATCAATACCCATTCTCAGATGGATATCAGTATCAACGAAATGCGTTTGCCCCTGCATTTCTTTGAGTACGCGCTGAATGCCGCCGAGGATATCGCCTTACACATTCGCCAGTACACGGATGACTACCTCGACAACATTACACCGCCGTTAACCAAAGCGTTGTTTACCTATGTGAAAGAGGGGAAGTACACCTTCTGTACGCCAGGCCATATGGCCGGCACCGCCTTCCAGAAAAGCCCGGTCGGCTGTTTGTTCTATGACTTTTTTGGCGCTAATACGCTGAAGTCCGATATCTCCATTTCGGTAACGGAACTGGGCTCGCTACTTGATCATACCGGGCCGCATCTCGACGCTGAGGAGTACATCGCCAGAACCTTTGGTGCAGAACAAAGTTATATGGTGACTAACGGTACCTCGACCTCGAATAAGATCGTGGGGATGTATGCGGCACCGGCAGGCAGCACCATACTGGTGGATCGCAACTGCCATAAATCGCTCACCCACCTGTTGATGATGAGCGATTTGATCCCTGTCTGGCTGAAACCGACACGTAACGCATTAGGCATTCTGGGCGGGATTCCGCAAAAAGAATTCACCCGTGCCAGCATCGAGCAGAAGGTCGCCGCCACGCCGCGCGCAAGCTGGCCGGTCCATGCGGTGATCACCAACTCGACCTATGATGGTTTGCTCTACAACACGCAATACATCAAACAAACGCTGGACGTGCCATCGATCCACTTTGATTCTGCCTGGGTTCCTTATACTAATTTCCATCCTATCTATGAGGGAAAAAGCGGCATGAGTGGCGAGCGGGTGCCGGGTAAAGTCTTTTATGAAACCCAGTCCACGCATAAACTGCTGGCAGCGTTTTCTCAGGCGTCGCTGATTCATATTAAAGGCGAGTATGACGAGCAGACGTTTAATGAAGCCTACATGATGCACACCACCACCTCACCCAACTACGCCATCGTTTCATCCATTGAGACGGCGGCGGCGATGCTGCGGGGGAATCCGGGTAAAAGGCTTATCAATCGCTCAGTGGAACGCGCACTGCACTTTCGTCGCGAGATACAGCGGTTGCGAGAGGAGTGCGACAGCTGGTTTTTTGATATCTGGCAGCCTGAACACGTCGATGAAGCCCAGTGCTGGCCGATCCAGCCGGGGGGAAGAAGACTGGCATGGATTTACCCAGGCCGATCGCGATCATATGTACCTTGATCCGATCAAAGTGACCATTCTGACACCGGGCATGAGCGAGCTGGGCGAGATGGCAGAAGAGGGGATTCCGGCCGCGCTGGTGGCAAAATTTTTGGATGAGCGCGGGATTGTGGTTGAAAAAACCGGCCCTTACAATCTGCTGTTCCTCTTCAGCATCGGCATCGATAAAACCAAGGCGATGAGCGTGCTGCGGGGATTAACGGAATTTAAGCGCGCCTACGATCTCAATCTTCGGGTCAAAAATATGTTGCCGGATCTCTATGCGGAAGATCCTGATTTTTACCGTAACATGCGTATTCAGACGCTGGCGCAGGGGATTCATCGTCTCATCCAGCAACATGATCTACCCAGGCTCATGTTGAAAGCGTTTGATGTCTTACCCGAAATGAAAATGACGCCGCATCAGGCTTTTCAGCAGCAGGTCAAAGGCAATATTGAAACGGTGAGCATCAATGCGCTGGTGGGCCGCATCTCCGCCAACATGATCCTGCCTTATCCTCCCGGTGTCCCGCTGGTAATGCCCGGTGAAATGATCACAGAACAAAGTCGCGCCGTACTCGACTTCCTGTTAATGCTGTGTAGCATTGGACGCCATTATCCCGGCTTTGAGACAGATATTCACGGCGCGACCTTAACCGAAGAGGGTGAGTATCGGGTTCGTGTGCTGAAACAGGCTGAATACCAGGATATCAATGTTTAACAGGGAGCAAACATGCTGCAGCTAACGCACATCCATCACATCGCCATCATTGCGTCTGACTACCCGCGCAGTAAAGCTTTTTACTGCGACATTCTGGGCTTTGAATTGCAAAGCGAGCACTACCGTGAAGCGCGTGATTCCTGGAAAGGGGATCTGGCATTGAACGGCCAGTATACGATTGAGCTGTTTTCTTTTCCGGCGCCGCCTGCCCGCGTCAGTCAACCGGAAGCCTGCGGCTTACGTCATCTGGCCTTTAGCGTACCGGATGTCGAGGCCGCGGCAGATTATCTGACGAGCCAGGGCGTAACATGTGAACCGATTCGCATCGATGCGCTGACCGGTAAACCCTGTACGTTCTTTGCCGATCCGGATGGTTTGCCGCTGGAACTCTATCAAGCGTAAAATAGCGACTTTATGGCTACACCGCTAGCCGTCTCATGGATTGACATCATGTCTGATTTCGACGCACTGCTGAATGAGCGTGACGCGCTGGTCGTGGCCTTTAGCGGTGGCCTGGATTCGACCGTCCTGCTGCATCAGCTTCGGGCCTGGCAGCAACGTCATCCGTTATCCCGGCTACGTGCGCTGCATGTGCACCATGGCCTCAGCCGGAATGCCGATGACTGGGCGGCGCACTGCCTGAATGTGTGCGAACAGTGGCAGATCCCCTGTGACGTTCTGCGTGTGCAGATCGCGGAGAAGGGACAGGGCATCGAAGCGGCGGCGCGTCAGGCGCGTTATCAGGCACTGAGCCAGGCACTCCACGAGGATGAAAAGCTGCTGACTGCGCAGCATCTGGACGATCAGTGTGAAACGCTGCTCCTGGCGCTGAAGCGCGGCAGCGGCCCGGCGGGCCTGGCGGCCATGCCGATGCTGACCACGCTTGCCGGACATCCCTTATTAAGACCACTGCTACACCATTCCCGCCTGAGCCTGGAGCAGTATGCCGACGCGCACCAACTGACCTGGGTCGAGGATGAAAGTAATCAGGATCTGCGTTATGACCGCAACTTTTTACGTCAGCAGCTATTACCTGCGGTACTGAGCCGCTGGCCGCATTTTGCCGAGGCGACGGCACGCAGTGCCGCCTTGTGTGGTGAGCAGGAGCAACTCCTGGATGAATTGCTGGCCGGGCAACTCAGCGAGCTAATACAACCCGACGGTAGCCTGTGCTTTACGCCGTTACTGACCATGAGTGAGGCGAAAGGGAATGCCCTGTTGCGTCGCTGGCTGGCCAGACAGGGTGAGAAGATGCCCTCGCGGGAAGCATTACGCCGTATTCGTCAGGACGTCATGCTCTGCCGGGAGGACGCCCAGCCGCGGTTAACGTTAGGGAACCACGAGATCCGTCGCTACCGCCAGCAGCTTTACCGCTTGCCTCTCAGCGCGTCCTTAACCGACTGTGAAATGGCATGGCCTGACCTCAATCAGCCCCTGGTTTTACCGCAGAACCTGGGCGTACTCACGTCCGAAAAAAACGTGAGTACGCTTCGCTGTCCACAGCCGGAGGAGCAGGTATTCGTGCGGTTTTACGCAACAGGCTATGTTCATATTGTGAATCGCACAGGGGGACGTGACATAAAGAAAATCTGGCAGATGCTGAATATTCCCCCCTGGCAGCGTACGCGCATTCCATTAATTTACTTTAATCAGACACTGATTAGCGCGCCCGGGCTGTTTGTCACCCGTGAGGGTGCAAGTCAGGATGCCCATGGCTGGCAAGTCAACTGGCAGAAAACGACGGGAGCGCCGTGATGATACAACGACTAGCAGCCTTGCTGCTGCTAACCGTCTTACCGGCCCACGCCGCAGGCGATGTGAAAGCGGGCGAACAACGTTCGGCCGCCTGCATGGCCTGCCACGGGGCACAGGGGAAAGCGACCGCGCCCCTTTATCCTAATCTGGCCGGGCAAAATGCCGCTTATCTTAATCATGCGCTACAGGCTTATAAAAAAGGGGAACGAAGCGGCGGTCAGGCTGAAGTGATGAAGGCGTTTGTCGCAGGCTTAAGTGATGACGATATGGCAAACTTAGCCGCGTACTACAGTGCGTTAAAACCTTGATGAGATGGGCGGGAGTGCATCCCGCCCGACGGGAAGTGAATTACTCTTCGCTGACAACAACGGTGCCAAGTTCAGGATGGCTAAAGCTGGCAATGTGGTCGAGACGTAGCTCGCGTGTTTCACCGGAAAGATCAATCGCCAGGTACTCAACGTTTTTACGTGAAAGAATATCCCTGGCCTTGGCCTTGAGCTGTTCGCCATCTTTCAACTCCAGCGTCAGCATCCAGTTTTTTTGGCAGGCGAGTTCCAGATTATCGTAGTCATCGCAATTGATGGGTTTATAAGCTTCATTCATCAACATAGTCGCTCACCAATAAGTTTGCGGCGGCATAGGCCGCCTGTTCCCTGAGAGAAGCATTTAGCGCAGCATTCGCGGCAATATCATCAAGCGCTTTTAAGGCGCAGCCTATGGCATCGGGTACATATCCCAGATCCCCGCTGCCGATTTCGGCATATTTTTGGCGAACTAACTCACAATATTTTTGCACAGGCACCTCCTCAGCAGAGCATAAATACCCTGGTTGATTAGCGACTATATCACAGGCATTTCCAGAAAATCAGCCAGGCAAAAGCAGGAACAACGCGCAAATCACTGCTAAAGTAGCTGGCTATGCAGTATCAGACGACTCAGGATAAAGCACGAAAGGTTAAGTTGATGAACAGCCCAGGACAAAAACACACGAATTGGACGCAGGCAGGTGGCAGATGATTATGCTGTCACGTAACGTGGAGCTGCCGGACAGTGAAATTGAGCTGACGGCCATTCGGGCGCAGGGTTCCGGCGGTCAGCATGTGAATAAAACCAGCACCGCCATTCATCTGCGTTTTGACATTGCCGCCTCGTCCTTGCCACCGTTCTATAAAGAGCGGCTGTTAAATGCCAGCCATCATTTAATTACGGGTGAGGGAACCGTCATCATTAAGGCGCAGGAATACCGTAGTCAGGAGATGAACCGGGAAGCGGCACTGCAGCGGCTGATCAACCTGATTCGTGAGCTTACCACGGTAGAGAAAGTCCGGCGGTCAACGCGGCCTACGCGCGCTTCGAAAGAGCGCAGGCTGGAAGGCAAGTCGCGTCGCAGTAGTACCAAAGCGCTGCGCGGCAAGGTGCAATAACGCTTAGATGCTCGTGCGCGCGGGACTTAATAACCGCAATACGTGTCTGTGGGTTCTGAAAGCGTAAATAAGCGACAGAGCAGGGCGTTATTCAGCGGGGAATAAAAACGCCCCATGAAGGGGCGTTTTGAGGGCGTTACTTATTCAGTGCGTTAAGCAGGAACCCGACAATCTCATCCTGCTTGATCATCTGTTTCTCACCGGTACGACGGGCTTTATACTCAATCTCGTGATTATCAAGATTGCGGTCGCCAATCACGATGGTGTGCGGTACGCCAATCAGTTCCATATCGGCAAACATCACACCCGGACGCTCTTTACGATCGTCCAGAATCACTTCTACGCCTTTGGCGCGCAGCGTGTTGTACAGCTCTTCTGCTAACTCTTTCACGCGGAACGATTTCTGCATGTTCATGGGCAGAATCGCCACCTCAAAAGGTGCCAGTGCTGCAGGCCAGATGATGCCGCGATCGTCATGGTTTTGCTCGATGGCCGCGGCAACGACACGGGTAATACCGATACCGTAACAGCCCATGGTCATGACCTGGTTACGACCATCCTCACCCTGTACAGAGGCTTTCATCGCTTCGGAGTACTTGGTGCCCAACTGGAAAATATGGCCGACTTCGATACCGCGTTTAATCTGCAATGTACCTTTGCCGTCCGGACTAAGGTCGCCTTCCACAACGTTGCGGATATCGGCCACCTGCGCCATAGAAAGATCGCGTTCCCAGTTGATGCCGAAATAATGTTTACCATCAATGTTGGCACCGGCGCTGAAATCGCTCATCTTCGCCACCGTACGGTCGGCAATAACCGGCATATTCAGCCCGACCGGACCGAGCGAGCCTGGACCGGCACCGACCGCTGCGCGGATCTCGTCTTCTGTCGCGAACGTCAGGGGAGAAGCGACAAGCGGTGATTTTTCTGCCTTGATTTCATTCAGCTCGTGATCGCCGCGAACCAGTAACGCAACCAATGCGTGACCGCTTTCTTCTGCTCCCTTAACCATCAGGGTTTTCACGGTTTTCTCAATCGGCAGCTGGAACTGACTCACCAGTTCTGCGATGGTTTTGGCATTCGGCGTATCGATCTGGCGCATCTCTTCTGCAGGCGCAGGACGATCGCCAGCTGGCGCGACGGCTTCAGCCAGTTCAATGTTGGCAGCGAAGTCAGACTCCGTGGAGAAAATCACATCATCTTCACCACTTTGTGCCAGTACCTGGAATTCGTGAGACGCGCTTCCACCAATCGAACCGGTATCAGCCTGCACCGCGCGGAAATCCAGGCCCATACGGCTGAAAATCTGGCTGTAGGCGCGGTACATCGCGTCATAGGTTTCCTGCAGCGATTCCTGGGTCGTATGGAAAGAGTAGGCATCTTTCATGATGAATTCACGCGAACGCATCACGCCAAAGCGCGGGCGCACTTCATCACGGAATTTGGTCTGGATTTGATACAGATTCAGCGGCAGCTGCTTATATGAGCTCAGCTCATTGCGAATCAGATCGGTAATCACTTCTTCATGCGTCGGGCCGAGCACAAACGGACGCTCGTGGCGATCCGCAACACGCAGTAATTCTGGGCCGTACTGCTCCCAGCGCCCGCTCTCTTGCCACAGGTCTGCGGGTTGGACCACAGGCATTGAAATCTCAATGGCACCGGCGTTGTTCATTTCTTCACGAACGATGTTTTCGACTTTTTTTAATACGCGCAGACCGGTTGGCAGCCAGGTATATAAACCCGAAGCCAGTTTACGGATCATTCCGGCACGCAGCATCAGCTGATGGCTGATCACTTCCGCGTCAGAAGGTGTCTCTTTCTGAGTAGAGAGCAGATATTGAGTAGTACGCATTGATTACGATTCCAGTTGATCGGAAATTCACAGACAAAAATTTGCTGGCGGCTAGTGTACCAGTGAGATCACTGGCTAAAAAGCGGGTTTTAACGCGGATCGATAGCCACGACTTCTGTCCCTGCCTCATCAATGCGCCAGCGCACATTAAACTCCAGTAGCCAGGCGGCATATTCCCGGTCCTGGGTTTCACCTTTACGGTAAGCGGGCCGCGGATCCTGAGCGAGTACCTCGCTGATAAATCTTGCCAGATGGGGATAGCGGCCGTGTTGTTGCATTTGCTGCTGGGCGTGCGGTGAAAACCGGACCGGCATGGTGCTTTCCGGCGCGGACTGGGCAAAACCTGCACGAGCCTGGGGCAGGGCTTCGGCAAAAGGCAGGTAGGGTTTGATATCGACAACCGGTGTACCGTCTACCAAATCCAGACTGCCCAACTGCAGAATGACCTGTTGTTTCTCGCAGCGAATGCCTTTGAGCTCAACCAGCGACATGCCAACAGGGTTGGGGCGAAAGGTGGATCGTGTGGCAAAAACGCCCATGCGGGCGTTACCGCCCAGGCGCGGCGGCCGCACAGTAGGACGCCAGCCACCGTCCATGGTCTGATGAAAAACGAACAGTATCCAGAGATGGCTGAAGTCTTCCAGGCCGCGCACCGCATCCGCCTGATTGTAAGGCGGCAAAAGATGCAGTTCGCCGCCGCCATCCTGAACCAGCCCCGGCTGGCGCGGCACGGCGAACTTCTCTTTCCATGGTGAACGGATCACGCCGATTTGCGCAAAGGCGAATTCACTCATTGACTGGTGACTTTCAGCGCCGATCCCTGACAAACAGCCTGACGGTAGCAGCCTGGCGTGCTGCTGACGATTTCACATTTATGCAGCAGCACAGCATTGGCTTTCATCTGTGACGCTTTGATTTGCATACGTTTACGTGCGGTAGCGATATTGGGGGGCGAACTCTGGTTGCTTACCTGGCAATCTTCAGCGGACACTTCGCCCAGATCGCGGAAGGGTTTGCTCACCAGATCGGCAGCGTCGGTATAAACCTTAACAGGCGCGGGTCGATACGTTGGCTTACGTGTCGGTTCGCTGGGTTGCTGCGGCTGAGAAGGTGCGCTGCTTATTGGGTGGTACTCTCGAACACACCCTGTCAGCATCAATGCTAACAAGCAGAGCGGTAAAAAACGCATGGCAACATCCTCAAGTTTCAAAAAGTGGCGTTATTGAAACAAGGACACGGATAAATAACAAGTCAGCAAAGCGCAATAACAGAAAGGGCGGCTAAAAGCCGCCCTGAGGGAAGATGTCAGACGGGATTACCAGCCTTTAACCGCGCCGCCGTTAAAGACTTTATTCGCGGCGTCCGCAACTTCGTCAGACTGATAAGCCTGAACGAATTTCTTCACGTTTTCCGCGTCTTTGTTGTCTTCACGTGCCACAATCAGGTTGACGTAAGGTGAGTCTTTGTCTTCAACAAAGATGCCATCTTTCGCCGGCGTCAGGCCAATCTGGCTGGCGTAAGTGGTATTGATCACCGCCAGCGCAATTTGCTGATCGTCCAGTGAACGTGGCAGCTGCGGTGCTTCCAGCTCAACAATTTTCAGGTGTTTTGGATTCTCAACGATATCCAGTGAGGTTGGCAGCAGGCCCACACCGTCTTTCAGCTTAATCAGGCCAACTTTCTGCAGCAGAAGCAGCGAGCGACCCAGGTTGGTTGGGTCATTAGGAATCGCCACCTGTGCGCCATCCTGCAGTTGATCAAGTGATTTGATTTTTTTCGAGTAGCCAGCAATCGGATAAACAAAAGAGTTACCAACGGATACCAGCTTGTAACCGCGATCTTTGATTTGTTGATCCAGATACGGTTTGTGCTGGAAGGCGTTCACATCAATATCGCCTTTACTCAACGCTTCGTTAGGCAGCACGTAGTCGTTAAACGTGACCAGCTCAACATCCAGGCCATACTTGTCTTTAGCAACTTTGGCCGCAGCTTCTGCAACCTGCTGCTCTGCGCCTACGATCACACCCACTTTAATGTGGTTTGGATCTTTAGCTTTTTGATCGCATCCTGCCAGCGCAATCGCGCCAATTAATGCACCCACAGCGGCAATTTTTTTAAATTTGAAAGACATATCCTTTCCTTAAGAGTGATATTGCTTGCTTATTTATGGGACACAGCACGCACGATGCGGTCACCACAGAATTGTATGAGATACACCAAAACGACTAATAACACTAATACCGTATTCATCACCGTCGCGTTATATCCGATATAACCATATTGGTAGCCAATCTGGCCCAGGCCGCCCGCGCCTACTGCGCCGCCCATTGCGGAGTAGCCAACCAGCGTAATCAGCGTGATGGTGGCAGCATTGACCAGGCCAGGCAGCGCTTCAGGCAGCAGGACTTTACGGACGATTTGCATCGGCGTTGCGCCCATTGCGCGTGAGGCTTCAATCAATCCGGTCGGAAGTTCCAACAGCGCGTTTTCAACCATACGGGCAATAAACGGGGCTGCGCCCACAGTCAGCGGCACGATGGCGGCCTGCAGACCGATTGAGGTGCCGACAATAATGCGGGTAAACGGAATCATCCATACCAGCAGGATAATAAAAGGAATAGAGCGGAAGATGTTGACCAGCGCCGACAGCACCCGGTACAAGCCTTTGTTTTCAAGAATCTGCCCTGGACGGGTAACGTATAACAGCACGCCCACCGGTAAACCCAGCACGAAACCGAAAAAGCCAGAGACAAAGGTCATCATCAACGTTTCCCACACGCCGCGCCCCAGCAACGCAATCATCGCTTCAGACATAACCTAATACCTCTACTTTTACATGATGTTCTTGCAGCCACTGAATAGCGGCTTGTGTATCGCTTTCACTGCCGTGAATTTCCGCCAGCATGATGCCGAACTTCACACCGCCGGCGTAATCCATCTGCGCACTGATAATATTGTTATTGATATTAAAACGACGTGCGGCTTCAGACAGCAAAGGTGCATCAACGGACTGACCGGTGAATTCCATACGCAGCAACGGCATGCTGTCAGGACCAGCTTCAGGCGAAAGGCGCTGTTGATAATCGTCTGGAATATCCAGATGCAGTGTTGACTGGATGAACTGCTGTGCCAGCGGCGTTTTAGGATGCGAGAAGACTTCGCTCACGCTGTCCTTTTCGATTAGCTCACCTTGGCTGATCACCGCGACCTGATCGCAGATGCGCTTTACGACATCCATCTCATGCGTAATCAACAGAATGGTCAGGCCGAGACGACGGTTAATATCTTTGAGCAATTCAAGAATCGAACGCGTGGTGGCTGGATCGAGCGCGCTGGTGGCTTCATCGCACAGCAGAACCTTGGGATTGCTCGCCAGCGCACGGGCAATGGCAACACGCTGTTTCTGACCACCGGAAAGATTGGCCGGCCAGGCATCGTGCTTATCAGCCAGACCGACCAGGTCCAGCAGTTCAGCCACACGCTTTTTAATCTCGTCACGGGTGAGGTTGCCCAGCTCTAACGGCAGCGCAACGTTGCCAGATACCGTGCGGGAGTTCATCAGGTTAAAATGCTGAAAAATCATGCCAATCTGGCGACGCGCCTGAGTCAACTGCCGTTCACTCAGCGCCGTTAAATCCGCACCGTCAACCAGTACCCGGCCTGAGGTAGGGCGTTCAAGCAGATTCACGCAGCGAATCAGCGTACTTTTTCCGGCACCGGATGCGCCGATGACGCCATAGATTTGTCCGGCAGGCACATGCAGGCTGACATTGGATAAAGCCTGTATCGAACGCGAACCTTGCTGGAACACTTTGGTGATATTTTCTAATTTAATCATTACGTTATTTATTATCGTCTTGCATTGTCCGTGGTCTGGTGTGCTTCCATAGATGAAAGCATGCATAAGCTGGATGGATGGTAAGGCATCCAGACGTCTAAATCAATGGAAGTGATTCAATCTGACATTCTCCCTTTTATGGCAATCGTGCGATACTAAGCGGCAATTTTTATAGCAGGAGTTTTTACGTGACGAATCAAGTCCCGGCCATTTTTCTCGATCGCGATGGCACCCTCAATGTTGATCACGGCTATGTCCATGAAATCGATAATTTCCAGTTTATCGATGGCGTCATTGAAGCATTACAGCAGTTAAAGAAGATGGGCTTTGCGCTGGTGGTCGTAACAAACCAGTCCGGCATTGCACGCGGTATGTTTAGCGAAGATCAGTTTATGCGGCTCACCGAGTGGATGGACTGGTCTTTGGCCGATCGGGATATCGATCTTGATGGTATCTATTTCTGTCCGCATCTCCCCGATGCGACGATTGAAGAATTTCGCCAGCAGTGTGACTGCCGTAAACCTCAGCCAGGGATGTTGCTGTCAGCACAAAAGGAGCTGCACATCGATATGGCTGCTTCTTATATGGTAGGTGACAAACTGGAAGATATGCAGGCCGCTCAGGCCGCTGGCGTAGGTAAAAAAGTATTAGTGCGCAGCGGTAAGCCGGTTACGGCTGAAGGTGAGGCCCTGGCTGACTGGGTCATCGCGAGTCTTGCCGAGCTGCCTTCGCGCATTAAAAACGCGTAAAACAGCGCTTTTGTGCAAATTTCAGACGAACAGCAAAAAAGTTTAAATTTGCACTTGCGCTCTGTGAAAGCTTCCCTATAATGCGCCTCCACTGACACGGCACAACGGCTTACGGAATGCGGTGTTGAGAGGTTCAGGAAACTGAGCCGCCGGAGAAAAACTTCTGAAAAAGAAGTTGACTCTGAAGGAGGGAAGCGTAATATACGCCACCTCGCGACAGACGGTTAACCCGCTGTTCGCACTGCTCTTTAACAATTTATCAGACAATCTGTGTGGGCACTCGCAGGATTGATATCAGCGTCNNCGGACGTAAAAAATATCAAGTCTCACGAGTGAACACATAATGAAATTCATTATGACGTTTTACAGATGAGCACCGCTGAACTGGTTTCAGCAAATCAAACTTAAATTGAAGAGTTTGATCATGGCTCAGATTGAACGCTGGCGGCAGGCCTAACACATGCAAGTCGGACGGTAGCACAGAGAGCTTGCTCTCGGGTGACGAGTGGCGGACGGGTGAGTAATGTCTGGGGATCTGCCCGATAGAGGGGGATAACCACTGGAAACGGTGGCTAATACCGCATAACGTCGCAAGACCAAAGAGGGGGACCTTCGGGCCTCTCACTATCGGATGAACCCAGATGGGATTAGCTAGTAGGCGGGGTAACGGCCCACCTAGGCGACGATCCCTAGCTGGTCTGAGAGGATGACCAGCCACACTGGAACTGAGACACGGTCCAGACTCCTACGGGAGGCAGCAGTGGGGAATATTGCACAATGGGCGCAAGCCTGATGCAGCCATGCCGCGTGTATGAAGAAGGCCTTCGGGTTGTAAAGTACTTTCAGCGGGGAGGAAGGCATTGTGGTTAATAACCGCAGTGATTGACGTTACCCGCAGAAGAAGCACCGGCTAACTCCGTGCCAGCAGCCGCGGTAATACGGAGGGTGCAAGCGTTAATCGGAATTACTGGGCGTAAAGCGCACGCAGGCGGTCTGTTAAGTCAGATGTGAAATCCCCGGGCTTAACCTGGGAACTGCATTTGAAACTGGCAGGCTTGAGTCTCGTAGAGGGGGGTAGAATTCCAGGTGTAGCGGTGAAATGCGTAGAGATCTGGAGGAATACCGGTGGCGAAGGCGGCCCCCTGGACGAAGACTGACGCTCAGGTGCGAAAGCGTGGGGAGCAAACAGGATTAGATACCCTGGTAGTCCACGCCGTAAACGATGTCGACTTGGAGGTTGTTCCCTTGAGGAGTGGCTTCCGGAGCTAACGCGTTAAGTCGACCGCCTGGGGAGTACGGCCGCAAGGTTAAAACTCAAATGAATTGACGGGGGCCCGCACAAGCGGTGGAGCATGTGGTTTAATTCGATGCAACGCGAAGAACCTTACCTACTCTTGACATCCAGAGAACTTAGCAGAGATGCTTTGGTGCCTTCGGGAACTCTGAGACAGGTGCTGCATGGCTGTCGTCAGCTCGTGTTGTGAAATGTTGGGTTAAGTCCCGCAACGAGCGCAACCCTTATCCTTTGTTGCCAGCGATTCGGTCGGGAACTCAAAGGAGACTGCCGGTGATAAACCGGAGGAAGGTGGGGATGACGTCAAGTCATCATGGCCCTTACGAGTAGGGCTACACACGTGCTACAATGGCGCATACAAAGAGAAGCGACCTCGCGAGAGCAAGCGGACCTCATAAAGTGCGTCGTAGTCCGGATCGGAGTCTGCAACTCGACTCCGTGAAGTCGGAATCGCTAGTAATCGTGGATCAGAATGCCACGGTGAATACGTTCCCGGGCCTTGTACACACCGCCCGTCACACCATGGGAGTGGGTTGCAAAAGAAGTAGGTAGCTTAACC
>NZ_NTMH01000038.1 GCF_002307475.1 Pantoea allii
TGACTAGTCCTGGCATAGGTTGACACTTTTTTTATCTTTTAAAACGCCTGATGTACCTCATCAGGCGTTTTGTATTTTAATGACAGATGAGGACGCTGGCTGTTATAGATCCTGACTGACTCACTGACCATCCTGCCTGCCTGCACCACGTCTGCCGGACGCGTAATCAGTAATTCATTTTTCAGTATGCCGTTAACCCTTTCTGCCAGCGCATTCTGATAGCAGTCGTAGCCGTCCGTCATTGAACAGACAAGACCGTGTTTTTTATGCACTGACTGATACATTGCCGAACAGTACTGAAGTCCGCGATCTGAGTGGTGGATCAGGCGGCCCTTTCCCTGCCGCTCCCTCAGTGCCATTTGCAGCGCCTTAATAACGTGTTCCGTATGCAGACTTTCATGAACATGATACCCCACGATTTTTCGTGAGAAAGCGTCCGTTACCAGACTGATGTAGGCCATACCTGTTCTTACCGGAAGCCAGGTGATGTCGGCAACCCATACCTGCTCCGGACCGGAGATTACCGTCTGCTCCGGCCCCGCTTTCAGCAGATTCGGATGTCTGTAAAAATGATGACGGCTGTTCGTTGTTTTATGATAAGCCCTTGCCGGATGAACCAGTAACCGGGCTTCCCGCAGCACAGCGAACAGACTGTCCCGCCCGATATGCAATGCGGCATCTTCCCGCTCGTTAAGAATATGCTGCAGTTTCCGGGTACCCAGGCGGGGCTGCTGTAACCTGATAAGTCTGACTTCTTCAGTAATGCGGTGTGCCTTTTCAGCCCTGCGCATTTCACGCCGGCATCCCTGATACCAGGCCTGACGGCTTATCTTTAAATACCGGCAGACCCTGACGACAGTCAGTTTCAGGGATTGTGTCTGTGCTTTCGCGATAAGGACGCTAACTGCTTCTTTGTGAGTGTGGCACCGAATTCGGTGTTCATCACCTTCACGACAGCTTCAAAAAACTGCGCTTTAACTTCGGATTCAGCCAGTTGCTGCTCAAGCTCTTTGATTCGCTGTTCAGGTGTGAGGGGGAGAGATTTTGTCATGTTTCCTCCACGGGTGGTGCGCTGCCGGGATGACTGCCAGTCCAGATGACCGTATTTACGTAACCACATGAGCACGGTGGAACATCCCTGGATGCCGTAGCGTTCCTGAGCCTGGCGGTAAGTCATCTCGCCTTTTTCAACCTGCTCCACGACTGCCAGCTTAAAAGACAGAGAGTAATCCCGCTGAGTGCGTTTAACATACTGTTTCATCACATTCTCCTCAAAACCAGTGGAAAATGTGTCAACGCTATTCAGGACGGGACATTAAAGCAAAAAAAAGAGCACCGAAGTGCTCTTTTTATTTTGCCGTGACCGCGTAAGCAGTCACATCAGATATCACAATTAAGCGATAACTTTAGCAACAACGCCCGCGCCAACGGTACGGCCGCCTTCGCGGATGGCGAAGCGCAGACCTTCGTCCATTGCGATTGGGTGAATCAGGGTAACAACCATTTTGATGTTGTCGCCCGGCATGACCATCTCAACGCCTTCTGGCAGCTCTACTGAACCGGTCACGTCTGTGGTACGGAAGTAGAACTGTGGACGGTAGCCCTTGAAGAACGGAGTATGGCGGCCACCTTCGTCTTTAGACAGAACGTAGACTTCTGACTCAAACTTGGTGTGTGGCTTGATTGAGCCCGGCTTAGCCAGTACCTGACCACGCTGGATGTCTTCACGCTTGATACCGCGCAGCAGAACACCACAGTTTTCGCCTGCCTGACCCTGGTCCAGCAGTTTGCGGAACATTTCAACGCCGGTACAGGTTGATTTCGCTGTATCTTTGATACCCACGATTTCAACTTCGTCGCCGACTTTAACGATACCGCGCTCTACACGACCGGTCACAACGGTACCACGACCAGAGATTGAGAATACGTCTTCGATTGGCAGCAGGAATGGCATATCGATTGCACGTACCGGGTCCGGGATGTAGTTATCCAGGTGACCAGCCAGCTCAACGATTTTCTCTTCCCACTCTGGGTTGCCTTCCAGCGCTTTCAGAGCTGAACCGCGAACGATTGGAGTATCGTCGCCCGGGAAGTCGTACTGTGACAGCAGGTCACGGACTTCCATCTCAACCAGTTCCAGCAGCTCTTCGTCATCAACCATGTCACACTTGTTCAGGAACACGATGATGTAAGGAACGCCTACCTGACGACCCAGCAGGATGTGCTCACGGGTCTGCGGCATTGGGCCGTCAGTCGCAGCAACAACCAGGATCGCGCCGTCCATCTGCGCAGCACCGGTGATCATGTTTTTCACATAGTCGGCGTGGCCTGGGCAGTCAACGTGCGCATAGTGGCGAGACGGGGTTTCATACTCAACGTGTGCAGTGTTGATGGTGATACCACGTGCTTTTTCTTCCGGGGTGCTGTCGATCTG
>NZ_NTMH01000039.1 GCF_002307475.1 Pantoea allii
TGACTAGTCCTGGCATAGGTTGACACTTTTTTTATCTTTTAAAACGCCTGATGTACCTCATCAGGCGTTTTGTATTTTAATGACAGATGAGGACGCTGGCTGTTATAGATCCTGACTGACTCACTGACCATCCTGCCTGCCTGCACCACGTCTGCCGGACGCGTAATCAGTAATTCATTTTTCAGTATGCCGTTAACCCTTTCTGCCAGCGCATTCTGATAGCAGTCGTAGCCGTCCGTCATTGAACAGACAAGACCGTGTTTTTTATGCACTGACTGATACATTGCCGAACAGTACTGAAGTCCGCGATCTGAGTGGTGGATCAGGCGGCCCTTTCCCTGCCGCTCCCTCAGTGCCATTTGCAGCGCCTTAATAACGTGTTCCGTATGCAGACTTTCATGAACATGATACCCCACGATTTTTCGTGAGAAAGCGTCCGTTACCAGACTGATGTAGGCCATACCTGTTCTTACCGGAAGCCAGGTGATGTCGGCAACCCATACCTGCTCCGGACCGGAGATTACCGTCTGCTCCGGCCCCGCTTTCAGCAGATTCGGATGTCTGTAAAAATGATGACGGCTGTTCGTTGTTTTATGATAAGCCCTTGCCGGATGAACCAGTAACCGGGCTTCCCGCAGCACAGCGAACAGACTGTCCCGCCCGATATGCAATGCGGCATCTTCCCGCTCGTTAAGAATATGCTGCAGTTTCCGGGTACCCAGGCGGGGCTGCTGTAACCTGATAAGTCTGACTTCTTCAGTAATGCGGTGTGCCTTTTCAGCCCTGCGCATTTCACGCCGGCATCCCTGATACCAGGCCTGACGGCTTATCTTTAAATACCGGCAGACCCTGACGACAGTCAGTTTCAGGGATTGTGTCTGTGCTTTCGCGATAAGGACGCTAACTGCTTCTTTGTGAGTGTGGCACCGAATTCGGTGTTCATCACCTTCACGACAGCTTCAAAAAACTGCGCTTTAACTTCGGATTCAGCCAGTTGCTGCTCAAGCTCTTTGATTCGCTGTTCAGGTGTGAGGGGGAGAGATTTTGTCATGTTTCCTCCACGGGTGGTGCGCTGCCGGGATGACTGCCAGTCCAGATGACCGTATTTACGTAACCACATGAGCACGGTGGAACATCCCTGGATGCCGTAGCGTTCCTGAGCCTGGCGGTAAGTCATCTCGCCTTTTTCAACCTGCTCCACGACTGCCAGCTTAAAAGACAGAGAGTAATCCCGCTGAGTGCGTTTAACATACTGTTTCATCACATTCTCCTCAAAACCAGTGGAAAATGTGTCAACGCTATTCAGGACGGGACACTGCAAGCATAAAAAAGCAGCCCTAAAGGCTGCTTTTTTTTTTGTGGCTAAAAGCGCAAACGTATCAGCCGTTATTGGCGGCGATAATTTTTGCGACTCTTTCCGCCTCGGCATTCAGTTGCAGCTGGCGATAGGCGTTTTCCATCAGTGGCAGCGCGTCATGCGTAGCCTGCGTATCCGGATAATCGCGCATCATGCCCTCAACACGGTTAACAACCGCGACATAAGCCTCACGCTTGGTATAGAATTGCGCCACCGAAAGCTCATATTTAGCCAGACGATCTTTCAGGTAGACCTGACGCTTGTATGCATCAGCCGCATACTGGCTGTTTGGATAACTGCGCAGCAGCTGTGCAAAGTCGCGAAATGCATCACGAGCATGGGTAGGATCGCGATCGGAACGGTCGATACCGAAAAAGCCCTGTAATGCCGAATCGTCCAGCGCCATATCCGTCAGCCCTTTCATATAGATGACGTAATCGATATTAGGATGCGTTGGATTCAAACGCATGAAGCGGCTGATGGCAGCTTGTGCCATGGGCAGATCGGCATTTTTATAGTACGCGTAGATCAAATCCAACTGAACCTGCTGCGAATAGGGACCGAAGGGATAACGATTATCCAGCGCTTCCAGTTGCTTAATCGCCGCTTTAAAGTTACCGTCCTGCAGCTTTTGTTGCGCTGTAGCATAGATTTCAGAAGGCGGGTTGTCCGGTACCGCGTCATTTGAGCCGGAACAACCAACAAGTGCCAGGCTCAGTGTGGCTGCAGCCACCAGATATTTCATACGCGTCATGACGAAGTGATTATCCTCAAAATGTTATGGCGGAAGCTGTCCGTATAGCTCCCGGTAATGACCAGGTACGATAGCACATTATATTAAACGGCATCGCCGTAAAACCCAACGTTAACGAAGAAGCTGTATATGGCACAACAAGTTCAACTCACCGCAACGGTATCCGAGTCACAACTCGGACAACGTTTAGATCAAACTTTGGCGGAATTGTTCCCTGATTATTCACGTTCTCGCATAAAAGAATGGATTCTCGACCAGCGCGTCAGTGTTAACGGCACTGTTATTGATAAGCCAAAAGAAAAAGTGCTTGGCGGCGAGCGCGTATCTATCGATGCAGAGATCGAAGAAGAGCAGCGCTGGGAACCGCAAAACATCCCGCTGGATATCGTTTACGAAGATGAAGATATCATCGTCATCAATAAACCACGTGACTTTGTGGTGCACCCGGGCGCGGGAAATCCCGATGGCACCGTACTCAATGCACTGCTGCATCACTATCCGGCCATTATGGATGTACCGCGCGCAGGTATTGTCCATCGTCTGGACAAAGACACGACCGGGCTAATGGTAGTGGCGAAAACCGTACCGGCGCAAACGCACCTTGTAGATTCACTGCAGCGTCGCGAAATTACACGCGAATATGAAGCCGTGGCAATTGGTACGATGACAGCTGGCGGGACGGTAGATGAACCGATTAGCCGTCACTCGACAAAACGTACTCATATGTCTGTGCACCCAATGGGGAAACCGGCTGTAACCCATTATCGCATCATGGAGCATTTCCGTGCCCATACGCGGTTACGTTTACGACTGGAGACCGGCCGTACGCACCAGATTCGTGTGCATATGTCGCATATTAATCATCCTCTGGTGGGCGATCCGCTTTATGGTGGTCGTCCGCGTCCGCCAAAAGGGGCATCTGAAGACTTCATTACCACGCTGCGCGGATTTGATCGTCAGGCGCTGCACGCTACGATGCTTCGTCTTTACCATCCTATCTCGGGTATTGAAATGGAGTTTCATGCTGCGATACCTCAGGACATGATCGATCTGATTGATGCGCTGAAAGCGGATACAGAGATGTTCAAGGATCAACTGGACTGGCTATGAGCCTGATTATTCCACAATGGCCTGCGCCTGATCGGGTGCGCGCCGCCTCAACCTTACGTCAGGGCGGGGTCAGTGAGGGCAACTGGCGTTCGCTGAATTTGGGCAGCCATGTGGGTGACAAGCCGCAGCATGTGGCGGCTAACCGAGAGCGGCTGGTCTCGCTTGCGGCGTTGCCGGCGATGCCACAGTGGCTTGAGCAGGTCCATTCAACCGACGTTGAACGCCTCAGCGCAGGCGGAAACCTGCCGCTGCAGGCAGATGCCTGTATCACCCGTGATACAGGGGTGGTGTGTGCGGTAATGACGGCTGACTGTCTGCCCGTGTTGTTCTGTTCGGATGACGGCAACGAAGTAGCTGCGGCTCATGCCGGATGGCGTGGGCTGTGTGGCGGCGTACTGGAAAATACGCTGGCCCAGTTTCAGGCTGCTCCCGCTTATATCCACGCCTGGCTCGGTCCGGCAATTGGCCCTGATGCATTTGAAGTCGGTGCGGAAGTCCGTCGTGCGTTTGTGGAGAAAGACCCACAGGCCGCCGCCGCTTTTCGTCCAGCGGGCGAGAAATTCTACGCCGACATCTGGCTGCTGGCCCGTCAGCGGCTGCACGCCGCAGGAGTGAAATCCGTTAGCGCGGACTCACGCTGCACCTTTCACGAGCAGGAGGATTTCTTCTCCTATCGTCGCGATGGTGTCACCGGCCGTATGGCAACTTTAATTTGGCTGTTATAGTCTTAGCCCATAAGACGATCCAGACAGCGCATTTTTTACTCCTATCTCAGGTCATTAACCTTGAAAATTTGAGGAATGACCTCATCTTAATCTCCAGTAGCATTTGACCTGTAATGGGAGGAATTATGCGTCTGGATCGTCTTACTAATAAATTTCAACTCGCTCTCTCCGACGCGCAGTCTTTGGCTCTGGGACACGACAACCAGTTCATTGAACCTTTACACCTGATGAGTGCGTTGCTCAAACAGGAGGGCGGTTCTGTTGCGCCGCTGTTGTCCTCAGCCGGTGCTGACGTCGCAGCGTTACGTACGCAGATTGATCAGGCTATTGACCGTCTGCCTCAGGTTGAAGGCAGCGACGGCGATGTGCAACCTTCTGCCGATCTCATCCGAGTGCTTAACCTGTGCGACAAGCTGGCACAGAAGCGCAACGACAACTTTATCTCATCTGAATTATTTGTTTTGGCAGCCCTGGATTCACGTGGCTCGCTGGCGGATATTTTGAAATCCGCAGGTGCCACCAACGAAAAGCTCACCAAAGCGATTGAACAACTTCGTGGAGGCGACAACGTGAACGATCAAGGTGCTGAAGATCAGCGTCAGGCTTTAAAAAAATACACGATTGATCTCACCGAACGCGCCGAAAAAGGCAAGTTAGATCCGGTGATTGGGCGTGACGAAGAGATTCGCCGCACCATCCAGGTGTTGCAGCGTCGTACTAAAAACAACCCGGTGTTAATCGGTGAGCCAGGTGTGGGTAAAACCGCCATCGTTGAAGGGCTGGCACAGCGCATTATCAATGGTGAAGTACCTGAAGGGCTGAAAGGCCGCCGCGTACTCGCACTGGATATGGGAGCGCTGGTGGCGGGGGCGAAATACCGTGGTGAATTCGAAGAGCGCCTGAAAGGGGTACTTAGCGACCTGTCAAAACAGGAAGGCAATGTCATTCTGTTTATCGACGAACTGCATACGATGGTTGGTGCGGGTAAAGCAGACGGTGCGATGGATGCCGGTAATATGCTCAAGCCTGCGCTGGCTCGTGGTGAGCTGCACTGCGTTGGTGCCACCACGCTGGACGAGTATCGCCAGTACATAGAAAAAGATGCCGCTCTGGAGCGTCGTTTCCAGAAAGTGTTTGTGGCAGAGCCAAGCGTTGAAGATACCATCGCGATTTTGCGTGGTTTGAAAGAGCGCTATGAGCTGCACCACCACGTGCAGATCACTGACCCGGCTATCGTCGCAGCCGCCACGCTTTCACACCGCTACATCGCCGACCGCCAGTTGCCGGACAAGGCAATTGACCTGATTGACGAGGCAGCATCCAGTATCCGTATGCAGATTGACTCCAAACCTGAAGCGCTGGATCGTCTGGAACGCCGCATTATCCAGTTGAAGCTGGAACAGCAGGCGTTGAAGAAAGAGTCTGACGATGCCAGCGTCAAGCGTCTGGATATGCTGGAAGCCGAGCTAAACCAGAAAGAGCGTGAATATGCCGAGCTGGAAGAAGAGTGGAAAGCGGAAAAAGCCTCGTTAACGGGTACGCAGAATATTAAAGCGGAACTGGAGCAGGCACGGCTTACGCTTGAGCAGGCTCGTCGTTCCGGCGATCTGGCGCAGATGTCAGAACTGCAGTATGGCAAGATCCCGGCGCTGGAAAAACAGTTGGCTTCCGCTACACAGGCTGAAGGCAAGACCATGAAGCTGCTGCGCAACCGCGTAACAGATGTAGAGATTGCCGATGTCCTGGCGCGCTGGACCGGTATTCCTGTCGCTCGCATGATGGAAGGGGAGCGTGACAAACTTCTGCGTATGGAGCAGTCGCTTCACTCACGCGTGATTGGACAAGATGAAGCGGTTGAAGCGGTTTCTAATGCCATTCGCCGTAGCCGCGCAGGTCTGGCCGATCCAAATCGTCCTGTCGGGTCGTTCCTGTTTCTGGGGCCAACCGGGGTAGGTAAAACGGAATTGTGTAAATCACTGGCTAACTTCCTGTTTGACAGTGACGATGCGATGGTTCGTATCGACATGTCCGAATTTATGGAGAAACACTCCGTATCGCGGCTGGTGGGTGCACCTCCGGGTTATGTCGGCTATGAAGAGGGTGGTTATCTGACTGAAGCGGTTCGCCGTCGTCCCTATTCGGTGATCCTGCTGGATGAGATTGAGAAGGCGCATCCCGATGTGTTCAATATCCTGCTGCAGGTGCTGGATGATGGCCGGTTGACGGACGGACAAGGACGCACTGTTGATTTCCGCAATACGGTTGTGATCATGACGTCTAACCTGGGTTCAGATTTGATTCAGGAACGTTTCGGTAATCTGAATTATGCCGAGATGAAAGGGCTGGTCATGGGCGTTGTGGGTCAGCATTTCCGTCCGGAGTTTGTGAACCGTATTGATGAAGTGGTGGTGTTCCATCCGTTGGGTGAGCAGCATATTGCTTCTATTGCTCAGATTCAGCTACAGCGGTTGTATAAACGTCTGGAAGACCGAGGCTATCAGCTGCATATCTCTGAAGCCGCAATCAAACTGCTGGGTGAAAACGGTTATGACCCGGTTTACGGTGCGCGTCCATTGAAACGCGCTATCCAGCAGCAGATAGAAAACCCACTGGCACAGCAGATTCTTTCTGGTGCGCTGGTTCCGGGCAAAGTGATTGAGATGGATGTAAAAGACGACGTCATTACGGCGCATCAGTAAGATCATCTCTGTAAAAACGGGCGTAATGCCCGTTTTTTGTACCTGCTAGTTGCGGTTTGGGTGGTTTTTAAAGCGCATTGCCTGGAAAGTGAGCACTCGAAAGATTTATTTGAATTAGCGCTTGTCAGCCTAAAATATTTGCCTATAATGCGCCTCCACTGACACGGCACAACGGCTTACGGAATGCGGTGTCGGGAGGTTCAGGAAACTGAGCCGCCGGAGAAAAACTTCTGAAAAAGAAGTTGACTCTGAAGGAGGAAAGCGTAATATACGCCACCTCGCGACAGACGGTTAACCCGCTGTTCGCAC
>NZ_NTMH01000040.1 GCF_002307475.1 Pantoea allii
TGACTAGTCCTGGCATAGGTTGACACTTTTTTTATCTTTTAAAACGCCTGATGTACCTCATCAGGCGTTTTGTATTTTAATGACAGATGAGGACGCTGGCTGTTATAGATCCTGACTGACTCACTGACCATCCTGCCTGCCTGCACCACGTCTGCCGGACGCGTAATCAGTAATTCATTTTTCAGTATGCCGTTAACCCTTTCTGCCAGCGCATTCTGATAGCAGTCGTAGCCGTCCGTCATTGAACAGACAAGACCGTGTTTTTTATGCACTGACTGATACATTGCCGAACAGTACTGAAGTCCGCGATCTGAGTGGTGGATCAGGCGGCCCTTTCCCTGCCGCTCCCTCAGTGCCATTTGCAGCGCCTTAATAACGTGTTCCGTATGCAGACTTTCATGAACATGATACCCCACGATTTTTCGTGAGAAAGCGTCCGTTACCAGACTGATGTAGGCCATACCTGTTCTTACCGGAAGCCAGGTGATGTCGGCAACCCATACCTGCTCCGGACCGGAGATTACCGTCTGCTCCGGCCCCGCTTTCAGCAGATTCGGATGTCTGTAAAAATGATGACGGCTGTTCGTTGTTTTATGATAAGCCCTTGCCGGATGAACCAGTAACCGGGCTTCCCGCAGCACAGCGAACAGACTGTCCCGCCCGATATGCAATGCGGCATCTTCCCGCTCGTTAAGAATATGCTGCAGTTTCCGGGTACCCAGGCGGGGCTGCTGTAACCTGATAAGTCTGACTTCTTCAGTAATGCGGTGTGCCTTTTCAGCCCTGCGCATTTCACGCCGGCATCCCTGATACCAGGCCTGACGGCTTATCTTTAAATACCGGCAGACCCTGACGACAGTCAGTTTCAGGGATTGTGTCTGTGCTTTCGCGATAAGGACGCTAACTGCTTCTTTGTGAGTGTGGCACCGAATTCGGTGTTCATCACCTTCACGACAGCTTCAAAAAACTGCGCTTTAACTTCGGATTCAGCCAGTTGCTGCTCAAGCTCTTTGATTCGCTGTTCAGGTGTGAGGGGGAGAGATTTTGTCATGTTTCCTCCACGGGTGGTGCGCTGCCGGGATGACTGCCAGTCCAGATGACCGTATTTACGTAACCACATGAGCACGGTGGAACATCCCTGGATGCCGTAGCGTTCCTGAGCCTGGCGGTAAGTCATCTCGCCTTTTTCAACCTGCTCCACGACTGCCAGCTTAAAAGACAGAGAGTAATCCCGCTGAGTGCGTTTAACATACTGTTTCATCACATTCTCCTCAAAACCAGTGGAAAATGTGTCAACGCTATTCAGGACGGGACATGGATAATCAAAAGGGCGACTTATCGCCCTTTTTTGTTATGGATATTTTTTTTAACGCCGACATTTCTTCTGAGCACATCAACAGTCATTAATTTTATTTTTGTGGAACCGCTCTCAGATTAATTTTTTTAATAAATTTCCAGATGTTAATTCTTTTTTTTCAGGTACGCTAACCCTCTGAAGTCTCAGTTTGCGGGTTTAAAAGGAAAAAATGACGGTTTTCGCACAGGAAGCTAAACACAGCGTTGTCGTGTTACATCAGCTTATTGAACATATTTTTAATCATCGTCATGCCAGTGGCGACAGCTTTCATCTGCTGCTCTCTCACTTTCATCCTGACTTTCGCATGGTCACGCCCCAGGGAAAGCAGCTGAATCTGAATGAGGTCGAAGATCTGTTTCGTCGATTGCAGGGGGCAAGGGAGGGGATGCGCATCGCGACCAGCGAACACGTGATTCTTTCAGAGCACGCCAACGAAGTGACGATTCAGTACCGTGAATTGCAAATGATGAACGGAGAAAACAAAAGCCGTATTTCGCTGGCGATTCTGGATTGCACCACCTCTGTTCCTCGCTGGCGCTATCTGCAGGAAACGCTGGTGGCCTGACTGACAGGCATAAAAAAGCCGATGCAAGCATCGGCTTTTTTACTTCAAAACGGAAAGAGGTTATTTGTCGTGCAGTGTTTCGTCTTCACGGCAGTCGCCCAGTGCACAGTGACCGTACAGGTACAGGCTGTGGTTGGTGAGCTTAATACCGTGACGCGTCGCGATCTCACGCTGACGCGTCTCAATAGATTCATCACTAAACTCAATCACTTTACCGCAATCCAGGCAGATCAAGTGATCGTGATGGTGCTGCTGTGTCAGCTCAAACACCGATTTACCGCCTTCAAAGTTATGGCGGGTTACGATGCCTGCATCATCGAACTGGTTAAGGACACGGTAAACCGTGGCCAGTCCGATCTCTTCGCCCATGTCGAGCAGGCGTTTATACAGATCTTCCGCGCTGACGTGATGGCATGCAGGTTCCTGAAGCACTTCCAGAATTTTAAGTCTGGGCAATGTGACTTTCAGGCCAGCCTTCTTTAATGCGGTATTGTTGTCAGTCATGCGGATATTGTCCTGTTACTTTAGTCACTCTTGTGGCACGTAGCCTGTATGTCGATCGACCGCCATTCTCATTTGCGTCTCATTATAGAACTGATGCGCTGAAATGAAAACCGATGCTCCTGCGGTGCGCCAGCGGCGATGTTCGCTGCACATGGCATGGAGAGCGGATGCTGGCATTTCGCGTTTTGTCATCTCAGTTCCAGGGAAATAAGCAGATGATCGATGCGGGTATTCTACAGATTAAATGGGGAAAGTTACAAAAATGTAGCTATTATTTTTATAGAAAAAGACATTCGCCCAGTGTGAACCTGCGTCCACACTGAGCTCAGCGCGATCAGGCTTCAATAATTTCTTTCAGCTGCAGCTCATCAAAGATCTGCTTCACCCATTTCTCAACGCGTTCGTTGGTCAGCTCTGGCTGACGATCTTCGTCAATGGCCAGGCCAAGGAAATGGTTATCGTCTGCCAGACCTTTTGAGGCTTCGAAATGGTAGCCCTCGGTCGGCCAGTGACCCACGATGATGGCACCGTTAGGTTCGATGATGTCACGAATGGTGCCCATGGCGTCACAGAAGTATTCTGCGTAGTCTTCCTGATCGCCACAGCCAAACAGCGCAACCAGCTTACCGTTGAAGTCGATCTCTTCCAGAGTAGGGAAGAAGTCATCCCAGTCGCACTGTGCTTCGCCATAGTACCAGGTGGGAATGCCCAGCAGCAGGATGTCAAAGGCTTCTAAGTCTTCTTTAGTGCTTTTCGCGATGTCGTGAACTTCTGCAACGTCTTTACCCAGTTGTTTCTGGATCATTTTTGCAATGTTTTCGGTGTTACCGGTATCGCTGCCAAAGAAGATGCCTACGATTGCCATGGGTAAAATAACCTCTTAAATCCTGATGATAGAATGAATGCCGAAGCCTATTCAGCAAATAATAGCAGACCGGGCAAACGGGCGGAACGTGTAAAGCCGCGACATTTGTTTCTGTGTGCGGTTTACGCGCGTTAGTCCAGTTTGAGCTGTGCCAACAGCATTTGTTCAATTAATTCGCTGCGGCTGAGATTACGCTGTTCAGCCAGCATGTTCAGCGCTTCCACCGCGTCGCTGTTCATTTTGAGTTCGACACGGCGAAGCCCGCGCCCTTTGTCACGTTTCAGTTGATTGCGTTTGTTGATACGCAGTTGTTCATCGCGCGTGAGCGGACTGGTTTTGGGGCGACCAGGGCGACGCTCGTTAGCGAACAGATCGAGCGTGGTGCGGTCAGTGTGTTCTTTTGCCATGACTTAATACAACTGAATGGGCGCGAACGAGGCGTTTCCGCTGCGCAGATTAAATTATTGACTCTTCCCGCGGGTAAGTTGCCCCACGGCAAAAATTTAGCGCGCCATCATACTCCAGGCTAACCACGGACGCCAATCTTAAACTTTTACAGCCAGTTAAGCCGTTTTAAAGTGCAAAAAAGCGTCGAATACTGCGTAAAACCGCATCCGGTTTTTCAGCGTGCACCCAGTGCCCGGCACCGCCGATAACATGCGCATGGGCGGAGGGAAACTGCCGGAGTATCGCATCACGGTACTGGTTATCCAGATAGGGCGAATCGCCACCGCGAATAAACAGCGCAGGATGGGGCCAGGCCGGCACGTCTTGCCAGCCGGCGATCAACGCATAGTTGTCCCACAATACTGGCACATTAAAACGCCATTCGCCGTTGCTGAAGGATTTCAGGATGAACTGAATCACGCCGTCTTCATGGATATGCGTACGCATGACCTCTGCGGCTTCACTGCGCAAAGTGACGCCCGCCGCCGTGACCGCACGGATAGCGGCAAAGATCTCATCGTGCCGACGTGTCTGGTAGTCAACCGGGGCGATATCGATCATCACCATCTGTTCTATGCGCTCCGGTGCCAGTGCGCTCATCGTCATGGCAATTTTACCGCCCATGGAGTGACCGATGACTGAAACCTGAGCGATCCCCTGCGCATCCAGTGTGTCCAGCATATCCTGCGCCATGACAGTGTAGTTCATCTCGTCAGCGCGCGGCGATAACCCATGATTACGCACATCAACCTGAATCAAGGGGCGATCATCTTTAAGCCCACGGGCCAGTATGCCAAGGTTATCGAGACTGCCAAACAGACCGTGAATAAGCAGGACAGGCGTGGAATCAGCAGGAGATTGTTCAGTTTGCAGACGGGCATTCAAAATCATAGCAAAGTTCTTAAGTGTGAGACCTGAGCTTAGGTTATCATGGTTTCACCTTTTCAGGCGCGCTGCTTCCAGCGGCATTAGGACATATTCTGACTTTTGCCCATAAACCGTTTGAATGCTATCAGCCTGTCTGAATTTAACTTTATAATCTTCATGTTAGAACCTGCCCCCTTTCTGAAATGCCTGCGAGCACGTCGGGATTTTCAGAAAATCGCTGGTTCTGTCGTGAGCAAAAAAACCGTACGGAATAAGATGAAAACGATCGAAGTTGACGAAGAGCTCTACCGTTATATTGCCAGCCACACGCAACATATTGGCGAAAGTGCATCCGATATTCTGCGCCGTATGCTGAAGTTCACGGCCGGTCAGTTAGCGACTGTGACTGACGCGCAGCCTGTTGCCGCATCGGCACCCTCAAAAGCGGCACAGTCGGCGGGTAATGAATCGCGTCCCCAGGATCGTGTGCGTGCGGTGCGTGAATTACTGCTTTCTGATGAATATGCTGAGCAGAAGCGGGCGGTTAATCGCTTTATGCTAATCTTGTCAACGCTCTATCGTCTGGATACGGCGGCGTTTGCCGAGGCGACAACGTCGCTGCAGGGCCGCACGCGCATCTATTTCGCGGGCGATGAACACACGCTGCTACAAGGCGGTACCCATACTAAGCCGAAGCACGTACCCGGCACGCCGTACTGGGTCATCACCAATACCAATACCGGTCGTAAACGCAGCATGGTCGAACACATCATGCTGTCGATGCAGTTCCCTTCGGAACTGACAGAGAAAGTTTGCGGCACCATTTAAACTGAAGCGTCAGGGAGAAGCGCCAATGGCCAATCACCCCCGTGCCGGGCAGCCTGCCCAGCAGAGCGATTTGATTAACGTTGCACAATTAACATCACAATATTATGTCCTGCAGCCCGATGTGGCGAACCCAGAACATGCGGTGAAATTTGGCACATCAGGCCATCGCGGTAGCGCAGGACGCCACAGCTTTAACGAAAAGCACATTCTGGCGATTGCCCAGGCGATTGCGGAAGAGCGTAGCAAGAACGGGATCACCGGTCCGTGCTACGTAGGCAAAGACACGCATGCGCTTTCTGAACCTGCGCTGCTGTCCGTGCTGGAAGTGCTGGCCGCAAACGGTGTGGACGTGATTGTTCAGCAGGACAATGGCTACACGCCAACGCCGGCGATTTCAAACGCCATCCTTGAGCACAACAAATCGGGTGGTCAGCTCGCGGATGGTATTGTGATTACGCCGTCGCACAATCCCCCCGAAGATGGTGGGATTAAATACAATCCGCCGAACGGTGGACCTGCCGATACCAACGTCACCAAAGTGGTCGAAGACCGCGCCAATCAGCTGTTGAAAGACGGCTTAAAAGACGTCAAACGTCTGCCACTGGACCAGGCCTGGGCCAGCGGTCGCGTGGTCGAGAAAGATTTGATCCAGCCTTACGTTGAAGGGCTTTCACAGATCATCGATTTTCCGGCGATTCAAAAAGCCGGCCTGAAAATTGGCGTCGATCCGCTTGGTGGTTCCGGTATTGCCTACTGGCAGCGTATTGCGGAGCACTACAAACTTGACCTGACGTTGGTGAATGACGCAGTTGACCAGACTTTCCGCTTCATGCATCTGGACAAAGATGGCGTGGTGCGCATGGACTGCTCGTCCGAATGTGCCATGGCGGGCCTGCTGGCGTACAAAGACAAATTCGATCTGGCCTTTGGTAACGATCCGGATTATGACCGCCACGGTATCGTTACGCCTGCCGGGCTGATGAATCCGAACCATTATCTGGCGGTGGCGATCAACTATCTGTTCCAGCATCGTCCACAGTGGGGCAAAGACGTTGCCGTGGGTAAAACCCTGGTATCCAGTGCCATGATTGACCGCGTGGTTAACGACATCGGCCGCAAGCTGGTGGAAGTGCCGGTTGGCTTTAAGTGGTTTGTCGATGGCCTGTTTGACGGCAGTTTTGGCTTTGGTGGCGAAGAGAGCGCGGGCGCATCCTTCCTGCGCTTTGACGGTACGCCATGGTCAACTGACAAAGACGGCATCATCATGTGCCTGCTGGCAGCGGAAATTACGGCCGTTACCGGCAAGAACCCGCAGCAGCACTATGACGAACTGGCCGCACGTTTTGGTGCACCAAGCTATAACCGTCTGCAGGCATCCGCCAGCTCGGCGCAGAAAGCGGCGCTGTCTAAGCTGTCACCTGAGATGGTCAGTGCGGATACGTTAGCGGGCGATCCGATTACCGCGCGCCTGACGGCTGCGCCAGGTAATGGCGCGTCTATCGGCGGATTGAAAGTCATGACGGAAAACGGCTGGTTTGCTGCCCGTCCATCGGGCACCGAAGATGCGTACAAAATCTATTGTGAAAGTTTCCTGGGCGCAGAGCACCGTGCACAGATCGAAAAAGAAGCGGTAGAGATTGTCAGCGAAGTGCTGAAAAACGCCTGATAAGTCAGTTAAATGAAAAAAGCGCCGCTGGCGCTTTTTTTTATGGCATAAAGCGGTAGCCGATGCCGGTTTCCGTTAACAGATGTACTGGCTGAGTAGGATTCGCCTCCAGTTTCTGTCGCAGGTGTCCCATATAGATGCGCAGGTAGTGGCTGTGCTCGACGGCGTTCGGCCCCCAGACCTGACTTAACAGCTGACGCTGGGTCAACACTTTACCCGCGTTGTTCAGCAGGGTCGTCAGCAAGCGAAACTCTATCGGGGTGAGATGAACTTCCTCTCCGCCGCGAAGCACTCTGCGCGCCGCAATATCCACGGTGACATCGGCGAAGCTGACTTTTGGATCGGCATGTTGCCCGGCGTGGCGACGCAAAGCAACGCGCACCCGTGCCAGCAGTTCACCAATGCCAAAGGGTTTCGTCAGGTAATCATCAGCGCCTGCGTCCAGCGCATCGATCTTATCCTGCTCGTCGATTCGGGCCGACAGAACAATCACGGGCAGCGCGCTCCACTGGCGTAGTTCGCCAATAAAGGTTTTGCCGTCGCCGTCAGGCAGCCCGAGATCGAGAATGACCAGATCGGGTTTTCGCGTCGCTGCCTCGATCAGCCCGCGCTGCAGCGTCTCGGCATCGAAAACCTTCAGGCCTTCACTTTCCAGCGCGATGCGCACGAAGCGGCGAATTTCTTTCTCATCTTCAATGATTAAAACCGTGGTCACACCAAGCCTGCCATTGCCTGAAAAGGGAAAACACACTGTACCAACTTTTCAGTCGTTCGTCCGTGTTGCCATAAACCTGCCTCAAAGATCATCGCTACAACCATTATTTAACCAAAATGTAACTAATTTTCAAATTGCCGCAGGAAGAACAAAAAAGAGTCAAATTTAGTGGTCAGATGAGTAGTAAAATTACACAATCAGGCGTAATATTAGACGCAGATCACATTTAACCCCGATTTCGCGCCAGGAGAAATCCATGTACCGGACCTATTCACGCCATAAAATCATTTTGCGCCGTACGCTGGTTATCCTGTTGGGCCTGCTGGCACTGCCGGTCATGCTGTTTCGCCAGGATCGCGCACGTTTTTACAGCTATCTGCATCGTATGTGGTGTAAAACCAGCGCAAAACCGGTCTGGCTGGCGCAGTCTGAGGCCGCAGCCGGTATTTTTTGGTAAGCAGGCTGCGCTAACCGCATCCATCTGCTCACCGACAGGCCTGTTCTCTTGCTTGACTCGAAGGGAACGGGCTTTTTTTTAGGCGTTATCGCACTCTGCTTCATGGTGAAGGCTGATTTCCGTTATTTTTTGAGCTACACTTAAACCTCTACAAGTTTTCGGAGGTTGTACAAGTATGAGCGAAAAAATTCCGGTTGGAATCAGCGCTTGCTTGCTGGGTGAGAGCGTCAGATTTGATGGCGGCCACAAACGCCTGGCCTTCGCCACTGAGCAACTTACCCCATTCGTGCGTTTTGAACCTGTCTGCCCTGAAATGGCGATTGGCCTTCCTACGCCTCGTCCAGCGCTTCGCCTCGTTAAAACCGGCGATGATGACGATCTTCACCTGTGCTTTAGCAAAGAAGGCGGGGAAGATATCACCGATAAAATGCGCAACTGGTCCGAAAACCGGGTTAAATCTCTCCATCATCTTTGCGGCTACATTCTGTGTGCAAAATCACCCAGTTGCGGGATGGAACGCGTACGCATTTATGAACCGGCCACGAACAATAACCGCAAAGCGGGGACCGGTATTTTTACTGAATTTCTGCAACGTGAAATGCCCTGGTTGCCGCTTGAAGAAGATGGACGCCTGAACGATCCGGCGCTGCGCGAAAATTTTATTGGTCGCATCTGCGCGCTCCATGAGTTTTATCAGATGTGGAAAGCGGGCCTGACGCGCCACAGCCTGATTGCCTTTCACAGCCGCTACAAGCTGTTGCTGCTGGCCCATTCGCAAAAAAAATACCGTGAGCTGGGGCCCTTTGTCGCCTCAATGAACCAGTGGGAATCACTGGAGGCTTTTGCCTCTGAGTACCGCAACCGGCTGATGGATTTGATGTCTCAGCCCGCTTCTCGCACCAACCACACCAATGTGTTGATGCACGTTCAGGGATATTTCCGTAGTCAGTTAAGCTCGCCTCAGCGTAAAGAGCTGACGTCGCTGATTGACTGCTACCGCCAGGGAACGCAACCCCTGTTAGCGCCCATCACCATCCTCAAACACTACATGGCGGAATACCCACATCCGTGGCTGACGCAGCAGCGTTACTTCGATCCATATCCCGAAGCCCTGCGCCTGCGATATGGACAATGATTCAGGAGCATTATGACCACCCATTTAGTCTGGCTGCGAAACGATCTGCGCATTAATGATAATCTGGCACTGCACGCGGCCTGCAATCAACCTGATGCCAACGTGATTGCGCTGTTTATCGCAACGCCGGGACAGTGGCAGCAACATGAGATGGCACCCCGGCAGGCCGCTTTCATTCACCAGAATCTGTGTATACTTCAGTCTTCCCTGGCGGAGCGGGGCATTCCGCTGCATTTTCATCAGTGTGATGATTTTGCGGCCAGCATCGGGTTCCTGGTCGAATTCTGCCAAAAGCAGCAGGTTGATCAGCTGTTTTATAACTATCAGTACGAAGTTAACGAACGTGAGCGGGACGCCAGGGCTGAAAAACGGCTGCATGAAGTGGACGTGGTTTGTCAGGGCTTTGATGACAGCGTACTGCTGTCGCCGGGGAGTATTCAAACCGGTGATGGTGAGATGTACAAAGTGTTTACGCCGTTCAGCCGCGCCTTTCTCCGTCGGTTACAGCAGGGGCTACCTGAGTGCGTACCCGCCCCTAAAGCCCGCGCAGGTGCGCCGCTTAGCGGACAAGAAAGCATCCCGCCTTTCGATTATCCCCACGCCGATATTGACGCGTCGCTGTTTCCGCCCGGTGAACAGGCGGCGATTAAGCGGTTACGCGAGTTCGCCAAAAAAGCGGTTCTCGATTATTCAACGCAGCGCGATCTGCCTGCGCTGGACAGTACCAGTCGTCTGTCGGGCTATCTCGCTGTCGGCGTGCTCTCGCCACGGCAATGCCTGCATCGCATCCTCCATGAACAGCCGAAAGCACTGGATAACAGCCCGGCTACCGTATGGATCAATGAACTGATATGGCGTGAGTTCTATCGCCATCTCATCGTGGCGCACCCGCGTTTGTGTAAACATCAGCCCTTTGTCCACTGGACGCGCAATGTGGAGTGGCAACGCAACAGTGCGCATTTCGAGGCCTGGAAAGCGGGTAAAACCGGTTATCCCATCGTGGATGCGGCCATGCGCCAGATGCATACGCTTGGCTGGATGCATAACAGACTGCGTATGATTACGGCCAGTTTTCTGGTTAAAGATCTGCTTATCGACTGGCGGGAAGGCGAGCGTTACTTTATGCAGCAACTGATAGACGGTGATTTGGCTGCCAACAATGGCGGCTGGCAGTGGGCGGCCTCAACCGGAACGGATGCTGCCCCCTATTTCCGCATTTTCAACCCGACCACCCAGGGCGAGCGCTTTGATAAAGCGGGTGAGTTTATCCGCCGCTATCTGCCTGAGCTGAGCGCGGTCCCTGATAGTGATATTCATCAGCCGCATCAATGGGCGCAGAAAAATAACAAGACACTCGATTATCCAGCGCCAATCGTGGAACATAAAGACGCACGTAAAAAGACACTCGACGCCTTTGAGCGCGCGAAGAACGCGGCCTGAGGCGGCAAGGAGCAGAAATGAATCATCATGAGTTAGAAAGCATCGTCAACCAGCAGCTGGACACCCACAGCTTCAGCGATTACGCGCCAAACGGCCTTCAGGTAGAAGGGCGCGCCGAGGTAAAAACGGTGATCACCGGCGTCACCGCCTGCCAGGCGTTACTGGATGAAGCCGTGGCCCGTCATGCCGATGCGGTGCTGGTGCATCACGGTTATTTCTGGAAAAACGAGCCTGCGGTCATTAAAGGGATGAAGCGCCAACGGCTGCGTACCCTGTTGACTAACGATATTAATCTCTATGGCTGGCACTTACCGCTGGATGCGCACCCTCAACTGGGTAATAACGCGCAGCTGGCTAAACTGCTGGACATCAAGGTGATGGGCGAGATCATGCCGCTGGTGCCCTGGGGCGAATTTACCCAGCCAGTGACAGGTCAGCAACTGGCCCAGCGTATTACCGAGGTGCTGGGGCGTGAGCCGCTGCACTGCGGCGATAATGCGCCTGCTGAAATCCGCCGCGTGGCCTGGTGCAGTGGTGGCGGTCAAGGGTTTATCGACAGTGCGGCTGTCTTTGGGGTGGATGCTTTTATAACGGGTGAAGTGTCTGAGCAAACCATTCACAGCGCACGCGAGCAGGGCCTGCACTTTTTCGCCGCCGGTCACCATGCGACCGAACGGTGCGGCATCCAGGCGCTGGGTGAGTGGCTGGCGGCAGAGCATGGCCTTGATGTGACCTTTATTGATATCCCTAATCCTGCCTGATCCTGTGGGTTCTGTATAACGCGACAGAACCCAAATCTGTTGACACATCTCTGTCACTTTCGCATAACTACCTTCTTCAGGCCACAACACCAGGGCCTGCTTTTGGACGCCAGCATGATGCCTGAGCGCAATCATTCAGTTTACCGGGAGGTGCGTGTTGCAAAAAACACGATGCTATATGCTGGGCGAACGTGCGGTGGTGCTGGAACTGGCACCGCCGGTTTCACTGGAAAGCCAGCAGCGAATATGGCACCTGAGTCACCGCGTGCAGTCACATGATGCGATACGGGACGTGATTCCCGGGATGAACAATCTCACCTTGCTGCTGCACGATGCGCCCGCTGATGCGCAGCAGGCGATCGATCAGCTCAACCACTGGTGGCAGGAAAGTGAGGCACAGGCCATCGAGTCCCGTGTGATGCAGATACCGGTTATCTACGGCGGTGAGGTGGGGCCAGACCTGACGCTGGTGGCGGAAAACGCCGGCATGTCAGTAACACAGGTGGTGGAGTTGCACAGCAGTCGCGATTACGACGTTTTTTTTATTGGTTTCCAGCCAGGATTTCCCTATCTGGCCGGGCTTGATCCTCGTCTGCACATCCCACGCCGTGCGGAACCCCGCGTTGTCGTCCCTGCCGGTTCGGTAGGGATTGGCGGGAGTCAGACGGGGGTTTATCCGTTAGCTTCGCCCGGCGGCTGGCAGCTCATTGGTCAAACCCAGCTGGCGCTCTTCACGCCACAGCAGCAGCCACCCACGTTGCTGCATCCGGGTGATAAAGTCCGTTTTGTTCCGCAAAAGGAAGGCATATGTTAACAATTCTTCGGGCGGGGCTGGCAACCAGTATTCAGGATTTCGGCCGCAATGACTGGCGGCAATACGGTATCGGCGTGAGTGGCGTTCTGGATCAGCCCGCCATGATCACGGCAAATTTACTGGTCGGTAATCCACCGGGCAGCGCTGTGCTGGAAATTGTCCTGGGTCAGTTCAAAGCAGAATTCAGACGTAATGGCTGGTTCGCCTTAACGGGGGCCGGCTGTCAGGCCGAACTGGATGGCAAGCCCGTCTGGACCGGTTGGCGGCTGCCGGTCAAAAAAGGTCAGGTGCTGGTGCTAAAGAAACCGGTCCACGGGATGCGCAGTTATCTGGCAATACAGGGCGGGTTCGATGTGCCGGACGTGCTGGGTTCATGCAGCACGGATTTGAAAGCCGGATTTGGCGGTTTTCAGGGGCGCACCTTGCAGGATGGCGATCGTCTTCCTTTAGGCCAGCCGGGGCAGCCTTTCACCCATAAAAAAGGTGTAAAGCAGTTGCTGTGGGGCAACCGCATTCGCGCGCTGCCGGGGCCGGAATATCACGAATTCAGTGAGGAGGCCCAGCAAAAGCTGTGGCGAGCAGCATGGACACTCAATCCACAAAGTAACCGCATGGGCTACCGTTTGCAGGGGCCTGCCTTGCAACGTGAAACCTCACGCGAGCTGTTATCCCATGGCCTGGTGCCGGGCGTCATTCAGGTGCCCGGTAGCGGGCAACCTATCGTATTGCTGGCCGATGCACAAACGACCGGCGGCTATCCGCGCATTGCCTGCATTATAGAGAGCGATCTCTACCATCTGGCGCAGATCCGTCTGGGGGAACCGATCCATTTTGTGCCCTGTACGACACAGGAGGCGCGGGCAGCAAAACGGCAACAGCAGCACGCACTGGATCAAATAGCATGGGGACTGGCTAATGAAAATTGACTTAAACGCCGATCTGGGGGAGGGCGGCGACAGCGATCGTGCGCTGTTGCAACTGGTGAGCTCCGCCAATATCGCCTGTGGGTTTCACGCGGGCGATGCCCAGACGATGCTGCAATCCGTGCGCTGGGCCAGCGCATTTGGTGTGGCAATAGGCGCGCATCCCAGCTTTCCTGACCGTGAGAATTTTGGCCGCAGCGCCATGCAACTGCCGCCCGAAACTGTTTACGCCCAAATTATCTACCAGGTGGGCGCGCTGAAAAGCCTGGCGGAGAGCGAAGGGCAATCGCTGGTCCATGTAAAGCCCCATGGAATGTTGTACAACCAGGCTGCCGCCGACGCCGTGCTTGCGGACGCCATTGCCCGTGCCGTTAAGGCCGTCGATGCCGGACTGATTGTCGTGGGGCTGGCGAACAGCGAATCCATTCGGGCGGCGGCCCACTACGGCCTGAAAACCCGCGAAGAAGTGTTTGCCGATCGCGGCTATCTCAGTAGCGGTGCCCTGGTGCCTCGGGGTCAACCTGGCGCGCTAATTGAAGAGGAAGCGCAGGCTATCGACCAGACCCTGGCGATGGTGCAGCAGGGGCGGGTAAAAAGCCTGAGTGGTGAGTGGGTTGCGGTCAATGCTCAAACCGTCTGTGTGCACGGTGATGGGGAACATGCCCTGCAGTTTGCGCAACGATTACGTGCCAGCTTCGCCAATAACAATATTGCTGTAACCAGTCAATAAAGCGGCACAGCCGGGCTGATAAGCTCAGGCTTTTTTTCATATCTTACGAGGGGAAAATATGGATAGCGTAGTGAATCTCTGGCCACTTCTGGGCATTGCTGCCATCGTAGTCGGCTTCGTTTTGCGCTTTAATCCGGTGCTGGTGGTGATCGTCGCGGGCTTTGTCACCGGACTTGCCGCCATGATGCCGCTGGGCGATATTCTGCAAAAACTGGGTGAAGGTTTTCTGAATACCCGCAACCTGCCGCTTATCCTGCTGTTGCCGCTGGCGGTGATCGGCTTACTGGAACGCCATGGTTTGAAACAGCGTGCCCAGACGTGGATTGCTCAGATTAAAACCGCGACGGCGGGGCGACTGCTTATCGTCTATCTGTTTGTGCGCGAAATAACTGCGGCGCTGGGGCTGACCAGCCTCGGTGGGCATCCGCAAATGGTGCGGCCATTGCTGGCCCCGATGGCCGAAGGTGCCAGCGAAAGCCGGTACGGCGCGCTGTCTCCTGAGATACGCCACCGCCTGCGTGCCATGTCTGCCGCAACGGATAACGTCGGTTTATTCTTTGGCGAGGACATCTTTGTCGCTTTCGGTGCCATCATCTTCATGCACAATTTTATGCAGGAATCCGCCGGTATTCAGACCGAGCCGCTGCATATCGCCTTATGGGGCATTCCGACGGCTGTCGCTGCCTTTTTGATTCACTCCGCGCGTCTGTTAAGGCTGGATCGTCAACTGGCACGTGAACTGAGCGCTATTAACAGTCAGACCAGTAAAGCCAAAGGAGCTCGCTAATGTTCCAGCAACAGTATTTGATGTGGCTGGCCGGCGTTATCTTGCTGGTGGTGGCCTTGTTGTCCTGGCGCGACAGCGCGAACCCGCGCCGTTTTACTACCGGACTGTTTTGGGGACTGTACGGCCTGATTTTTCTGGTGGGTGACTGGACCACGCGCTGGATGTCACAGCTCATGGGGTCAACAGAGAGCGGTACGCGCACCCTGCATATTACCGTCGGCGTTGCGGTCGTGCTGATGGGGTTGATTGCCGGATGTGGGGGCGTAAAGCTCGGGCGCTATCATCAGCGCAGCGAAGAGGAAAAGCAGGCCAGCGCACAACGCCTCAAAAATAAACTCTTTCTGCCCGCCTTAGCGATTCCTGTCGTAACGGTTATTGGTGTCCTGGCCTTTAATAATATTCCCGGTTTACAGAGCGGGTTATTTGGACCAGGCAACCACTCTACGCTGGTCACGCTGTTTTCCATGACGGTGGGCTGCCTGCTGGGTTGGCTGATTGCCATGAAACTGACCCATGAAAAGCCGGTGCAGTCGATGCAGGAAACCCGACGCCTGCTGGATTGTGTGGGCTGGGCCTTTCTTTTACCGCAAATCCTGGCCACGCTGGGGCTGTTATTTACTGCTGCAGGTGTGGGCGGTGCCATTTCCCATATTACCGAACAGTATCTGGCGGTGGACAACCGCTTCATTGCGGTAACCGTTTACGCGGTCGGTATGGCGCTGCTGACAATGATCATGGGGAACGCCTTTGCTGCCTTCCCGATTATTACGGCGGGCATCGGTATTCCCATTCTGGTGCTGCAGCATGGTGGTAATCCGGCGGTGATGGCGGCAATCGGTATGTTTTCAGGCTACTGCGGTACGCTAATGACCCCGATGGCGGCCAACTTTAATATCGTGCCTGCCGCGCTGCTGGAGTTGCCAGATCGTAATGCGGTTATCAAAGCTCAGGTCCCGACCGGTGTGCTACTGTTAATCGTTAACGTATTTTTACTCTATTTCCTGATGTTTCTGTGAGGCAGCATGAAAACGGTATTAATAACGGCGTTTGAACCCTTTGGTGGCGAATCCATTAATCCATCATGGCAGGCGGTGAGTGCGCTGGAAGGCCAGCAGATTGCCGGTGCGCGTATTATCACGCGCCAGTTACCGGTCGTGTTCAGCGAGGTGCTGGACGTGTTGTATCAGGCGCTGGATGAGATTAAGCCGGATGCCATTATTTCCGTCGGACAGGCCGGTGGGCGCAGCGATATCACCGTCGAGCGCATTGGCATTAATGTTGATGACGCACGCATCCCCGATAACGCGGGTCATCAACCCGTGGATGAGCCGATTGTGCAGGATGGACCGGCTGCCTATTTCTCACGCCTGCCGATCAAAGCCATCGTGGCTGCTGTGCGCAAAGCCGGAATTCCGGCCTCAGTGTCGCAAACCGCCGGCACCTTCACCTGTAACCGGGTGATGTACGGTTTGCTGCACTGGCTGCACCAACACGGCAGTGCGGCACGGGCGGGATTTATCCATATTCCTTACCTGCCTGAGCAGGCAGCGCATCATCCAGCCCAACCCAGCATGGCCGCCGCAACCGTGATCGAGGCGCTGAAAATTGCTGTACACACCACGCTGGAAACCACCCAGGATCTCAAGGAAGCGGGTGGCGCAACCCATTAAGAGGACGAGTGATGCCAGAAGGACCGGAGATCCGCCGCGTGGCGGATCAGCTTGAAGTTGCCATTGTCGGTCAGCCTTTAACCGACGTCTGGTTTGCTTTTCCTGCGTTAAAAACCTACGAGCCAGCATTAGTGGGGGAGAAGGTGGCGTCAATTGAGACGCGCGGCAAAGCGCTGCTGACACACTTCAGCAACGGTCTGACGCTCTATTCTCACAACCAGCTTTACGGCGTCTGGCGCATTGTGCCGCCCGACGTGCAGCCAGAGACCCGGCGACAGTTACGCGTGCGTCTGGCGACAGCAGACCAGGCGATATTGTTGTACAGCGCCTCAGATATTGCGTTGCTGAATGCGGAAACGCTGGCCAGCCATCCGTTTCTCAATCGCATTGGGCCAGATGTGTTAAGCCACGCGCTGACGGTGGAGAACGTCACACAGCGGCTGCTTTCAGCGCGGTTTCGTCGTCGCCAGTTTAGCGGCTTATTACTGGACCAGGCGTTTCTGGCTGGATTGGGTAACTATCTGCGTGCGGAAATCCTCTGGCTGGCACAGCTGCTGCCGCACCACAACGCGCAGTCACTGACCGGGTCACAGCTTGCTGCCTTCAGTGATGCGTTGCTCTCTGTGCCGCGTCATGCCTATCGTATGCGCGGGACAATGAAAAAGTATCACAGCGAAGCGGCCTTTCGCTTTGAGGTGTTCCACCGTCAGGGTAAGCGGTGTCGGCGCTGCGGTGAGACGATTGAAAAGGGAGTGTTATCCTCCCGGCCGTTTTACTGGTGCCCGGGCTGTCAGATGTAAACGCCAGGCGGGTCTGATCGACAGCGCGGCAGCAAAACGATGGCTCAGGTTAATTCACAGGTTTCTGTTGCAGGACATCACGATGACGCCTGAAATTGTAACTGAACGACTGATATTAAAACCGCTGACATTGCTGGACGCTGACGCGATGCAAGCGACGTTTCCCCGATGGGAAATCGTCCGCTACCTGATCGATTCGGTTCCCTGGCCTTATCCGGACGGGGCCGCCAGAGACTATATCGCCAATGTGGCATTACCCGCCGTCGCCGCGGGAAAAGGCTGGTACTGGACATTACGTCGCCGGGAAGAGGAACAACTGATGATTGGGGCGATCTCCCTGATGGACACGCCGGACAATCATCGCGGCTTCTGGCTGGTACCGGAATGGCAGGGGCAGGGTTATATGACCGAGGCCAGCAATGCCGTTACTGATTTCTGGTTCAATGTGCTGCAAAAAACGGTACTGAGAACACCCAAAGCCGCGCCAAATCAGCGTTCGGTCGCTATCTCGGTTAAAAGCGGTATGCGTTGTATCAGAACGGAAAAGCAACGCTATGTTTCAGGCGAACATGACTCAGAACTCTGGGAGGTGACGCGGGATGAGTGGCGCAAATTCAGAGCGGCTCAGGCTGGCGAAACAGCCGCGAAAAAGTAACATTCTGCCGTGATCCGACAGCATCTTTAGCGATAAGGTTAAACCTGTCCGCCCTCAACGGAACCTGCATCCTTCGCGCACAAAAAAACGGCTATGCGTTGTCAGCATAGCCGTTTTGTCGTCGATGGCCCGGTGCGATATTCGCCCGGGCGACAGGCTTATTTATCCAGCTGTGACGTAAAGTCGCGCTCGGTATAACCGGTATACAGCTGACGAGGACGGGCAATTTTCATGCCTTCGTCGTGCATCTCTTTCCAGTGGGCGATCCAGCCAACGGTACGTGCCATGGCAAAAATCACGGTAAACATGGAAGACGGAATGCCCATGGCTTTCAGGATAATACCGGAGTAGAAGTCCACGTTTGGATAGAGTTTACGCTCGATGAAGTACGGGTCGTTCAGCGCAATGTGTTCCAGCTCCAGCGCCACTTCCAGCAGGTCATCTTTCATGCCCAGCTCGTTCAGCACTTCATGACAGGTTTCACGCATGACGGTTGCGCGTGGGTCATAGTTTTTGTAAACGCGATGACCAAAGCCCATCAGGCGGAAGGAGTCGTTTTTGTCTTTTGCACGACGTACGAATTCTGGAATGTGCTCAACGGTGCTGATCTCTTCCAGCATGCGCAGACAGGCTTCGTTTGCGCCACCGTGCGCCGGTCCCCACAGGGAGGCGATACCTGCAGCGATACAGGCAAACGGGTTAGCGCCAGACGAACCGGCGGTACGCACGGTAGAGGTGGATGCGTTCTGCTCATGATCGGCATGCAGAATCAGAATGCGATCCATGGCGCGTTCAAGCACAGGGTTAACCTTGTATTCTTCGCAAGGTGTCGCAAACATCATGTGCAGGAAGTTACCCGCGTAAGAAAGGTCGTTACGTGGATAAACGAACGGCTGACCGATTGAATACTTGTAACACATCGCTGCCATGGTAGGCATTTTCGACAGCAGGCGGAACGCGGCGATTTCGCGATGGCGTTCAATGTTCACGTCCAGCGAGTCGTGATAAAACGCCGCCAGTGCGCCGGTCACGCCGCACATCACGGCCATTGGGTGCGAATCGCGGCGGAAGCCGTGGAACAGACGCGTAATCTGCTCATGAATCATGGTGTGGCGGGTAACGGTGACTTTAAAGTCTTCGAACTGTTCCCGAGACGGTGCTTCACCATTCAGCAGGATATAACACACTTCAAGGTAGTTTGAGTGGGTTGCCAACTGGTCGATTGGGAAGCCACGGTGAAGCAGGATACCTTCATCGCCATCGATAAAGGTAATTTTTGATTCGCAGGACGCTGTAGACGTGAAACCAGGATCGAAGGTAAACAGGCCGTTAGAACCCAGTTCGCGGACATCAACGACATCCTGGCCCAGCGTGCCTTGTAACACACTCAGTTCAATAGGCTTTTCGTCGGGTAGGGTTAGCGTCACTTTTTTATCTGTCATTTTCGTCTCCATAGCGCCTTGGGCAGGTAAGGATCTTTCGACACCTGAAACGCGTGCATGTTGCATTTAGGCAGTACTTCACGGTGTCACTCTGCATTATAAGCAGTGAAGGGTACAGAGTGAGAGGCGCGTTCCACAGGAAATGTAAAGCCGTGACATGTGCATATCGCGGTTGTTAAAGATCCGGTCAGGACATAACTTCTTTGTAACCAATAACCTGATGGTTTTAAAAACTGTTACTGGCAATGTTACATAACTTAAGCTTAGGAGAAAGTGTATCCCCATAACTTTTGTGCATCATAGGATTTTATCGGATTAGTTTGTAACTGAATTGTTGAACTATTGTCAAATCAGATAATTAAATTTGTATGAATTGTGAAAAACGTGAGAATGATCACTGTTCTACCCAAAATTCTCCAAAGAGTTTGTAGGGGAATTGTAATCAGAATGTGATCGTCCTATACTTCCGGCCAGGTCTCCGGAATACCCTGACACCAGGAGCCACCCAGCGTTTGTACCACGTCATTTAACACTGGATGTTGCTATTTTGGTGACGGATAAAGTCTGAACAGCGTTGCGGTTCGGGTCTTATGTCCGGAGGAAGCAAAATAAAAAAGAGCTGTGTGGGCAAAACCGTGAAAAAACAAAGACCTGTCAACTTGGATCTCTCGACGATCCGGTTTCCCGTTACTGCAATATCGTCCATTCTTCATCGCGTCTCCGGCGTCATCACTCTGGTTGCTCTCGGCATCCTGTTATGGCTTCTCGGTCTTTCTCTCTCTTCTCCTGAAGGTTTCCAGCACGCAGCGTCTATCATGAATGGCTTCTTTGCGAAGTTTATCATGTGGGGCATTTTAACTGCGCTGGCCTATCATGCAGTGGGCGGGATACGTCATATGTTAATGGATTTTGGTTATCTGGCCGAAACGCTGGAAGCGGGCAAGCTTTCTGCGCAGGTGACGTTTGGTATTACTGTCGTGCTTTCAATTTTAGCAGGAGTCCTCGTATGGTAAGCAATGCATCCGCGTTGGGTCGCAATGGCATTCAGGACTGGCTGTTGCTGCGCGCGTCGGCAATCCTCATTACGCTTTACATCATCTACATCCTTGGTTTCGTGGTGATGACAGACACGCTAACGTATGACATCTGGCGTGGCTTCTTCGCTTCTGCATTTACAAAAGTGTTCACGCTCCTGACGCTGTTTTCCATTCTGATCCACGGCTGGATTGGTATGTGGCAGGTGTTAACGGACTACGTTAAATCCGTGGCGGCGCGTCTGCTGTTACAGTTGGTTATCGTAGTGGCGCTGTTGTCATATGCTATTTATGGATTTGTTGTGGTGTGGGGTGTGTAAATGAGTTTACCAATCAGAGAATTTGATGCCGTGGTAATCGGCGCAGGCGGCGCAGGTATGCGCGCTGCACTGCAAATCTCCCAATCGGGCCAGACCTGTGCCCTGTTGTCTAAAGTCTTCCCGACCCGTTCTCATACGGTATCCGCACAGGGCGGTATCACCGTTGCGCTGGGTAATACCCATGAAGATAACTGGGAATGGCATATGTACGATACCGTCAAAGGTTCCGACTATATCGGTGACCAGGACGCCATTGAATACATGTGTCACGTCGGCCCGGAAGCGATTCTGGAACTGGAGCATATGGGTCTGCCATTCTCCCGTCTTGATGACGGCCGCGTTTATCAGCGTCCGTTTGGTGGCCAGTCGAAAAACTTCGGCGGTGAGCAGGCGGCGCGAACTGCCGCAGCGGCCGACCGTACTGGCCACGCTCTGCTGCATACGCTGTATCAGCAGAACCTGAAAAATAAAACGACGATCTTTTCCGAATGGTATGCGCTGGATCTGGTGAAGAATGACGACGGTGCGATTGTAGGCTGTACAGCAATCTGCATGGAAACCGGCGAAACGGTCTACTTCAAAGCGAAAGCCACCATTCTGGCGACCGGCGGTGCAGGACGTATTTATCAGTCCACCACGAACGCCCACATCAATACCGGCGACGGTGTCGGCATGGCGCTGCGCGCTGGCGTGCCCGTGCAGGACATGGAAATGTGGCAGTTTCACCCGACCGGTATTGCCGGTGCAGGTGTACTGGTCACAGAAGGTTGTCGTGGTGAAGGCGGTTATCTGCTCAACAAACACGGTGAGCGTTTCATGGAGCGCTATGCCCCTAACGCCAAAGACCTCGCCGGTCGTGACGTTGTGGCGCGTTCGATGATGGTGGAAATCCGTGAAGGTCGCGGTTGTGAAGGTCCGTGGGGCCCGCATATCAAGCTGAAACTTGATCACCTGGGCGCGGAAGTGCTGGAATCCCGTCTGCCAGGTATCCTTGAGCTGTCCCGTACCTTTGCTCACGTTGACCCAATTAAAGAGCCGATTCCGGTCATTCCAACCTGCCACTACATGATGGGCGGCGTGCCGACCAAAGTGACGGGCCAGGCGCTGCGCGTTAACGAGCAGGGCGAAGATGAAGTGATCCCGGGCCTGTTCGCCGTGGGCGAAATCGCCTGCGTATCAGTACACGGTGCCAACCGTCTGGGCGGTAACTCGCTGCTGGATCTGGTGGTATTCGGCCGTGCGGCTGGCGTGCATTTGCTTGAGTGTCTGGAAGAGCAGGGCGAACTGCGCGAAGCCAACCAGGAAAACATTGATGCTGCGATGGCGCGCTTCAATCGCTGGGAAAACAACACGACGGGTGAAGATCCGGTTGAAATCCGTAAAGCGTTGCAACGCTGTATGCAGAACAACTTCTCGGTCTTCCGCGAAGGCGATGCGATGCGTGAAGGGCTTGCTGAGCTGAAAGAGATCCGTGAGCGTCTGAAGTCAGCCCGTCTGGATGACCGTTCACCTGACTTCAATACCCAACGTATTGAGTGCCTTGAGCTGGACAACCTGATGGAAACGGCTTACGCCACTGCTGTGGCGGCCAACTACCGCACCGAGAGCCGTGGCGCACACAGCCGTTTCGATTATCCGGAACGTGATGATGCAAACTGGCTGTGCCATAGCCTCTATGTTCCGCAAACGGAAAGCATGACGCGCCGTGAGGTGAACATGCAACCGAAACTGCGTGCGGCCTTCCCGCCTAAAGCGCGTACCTACTAATTGCGGAGATCATCATGAGACTTGAATTTTCGATCTATCGTTACAATCCGGATGTCGATGACAAACCGCGGATGCAGGACTATACCCTGGAAGCGGAAGACGGCCGTGACATGATGCTGCTGGATGCGTTGATCCGCCTGAAAGAGAAAGATCCTACGCTGGCGTTCCGTCGCTCATGCCGTGAAGGCGTGTGCGGTTCAGACGGTCTGAACATGAACGGTAAAAACGGCCTGGCCTGCATCACGCCGGTCTCGGCACTGGGCAACGGCAAGCAGAAAATCGTTATCCGTCCTCTGCCGGGCCTGCCTGTCGTGCGCGACCTGGTGGTGGACATGGGGCAGTTTTATGCCCAGTATGAGAAAATTAAGCCTTTCTTATTAAACGACGGTGAAAACCCGCCAGCGCGTGAGCATCTGCAGTCGCCGGGCGAGCGTGCACATCTGGATGGATTGTATGAGTGCATCCTCTGCGCCTGCTGCTCCACCTCTTGCCCGTCGTTCTGGTGGAACCCGGACAAGTTCATCGGCCCTGCGGGCCTGCTGGCCGCTTACCGTTTCCTGATTGACAGCCGCGACACCGAAACCGATGCGCGTCTGGATAATCTGAGTGATGCCTTCAGCGTTTTCCGCTGTCACAGCATCATGAACTGTGTAAGTGTTTGTCCTAAAGGGCTTAACCCGACACGCGCTATCGGCCATATCAAGTCGATGCTGCTGCAACGCGGCGCCTAGTTGTACCACCGGGAACCTCAGGTTCCCGGTGTTTTACGGAAGCCTCTGTAAACGCGGTTCCGACCACGTTTACAAAGGTTCCCTTACGGGCCGGGCGCGCGCTGCGCACAGTGCTCGTATCGCTGAACTCACTACGGCTAACCGCGAAAGCGGCAACAAATGAAACCTCAAAAAAGCATAACATTGCTTAAGGGATCACAATGCAGAACAGCGCGATGAAGCCCTGGCTGGACTCCTCCTGGCTGGCCGGCGCGAATCAGTCTTACATAGAGCAACTCTATGAGGATTTCCTGACCGATCCTGACTCTGTGGATGCAGTGTGGCGCTCGATGTTCCAACAGTTACCAGGCACGGGAGTGAAACCTGAGCAGTTCCACTCCGCGACTCGCGAATATTTCCGTCGCCTGGCGAAAGACGCATCTCGTTACACCTCCTCAGTCACCGATCCGGCAACCAACTCCAAACAAGTGAAAGTGCTGCAACTGATAAACGCGTTTCGTTTTCGCGGACATCAGGAAGCCAATCTCGATCCGCTTGGCCTGTGGAAACAGGACCGTGTTGCCGATCTCGATCCCGCCTTTCACGATCTGACCGACGCCGATTTTCAGGAAAGCTTTAACGTAGGTTCTTTTGCCATTGGCAAAGAAACCATGAAGCTGGCCGATCTGTTCGACGCGCTGAAGCAGACTTACTGTGGCTCTATTGGTGCAGAATACATGCACATCAATAACACCGAAGAGAAACGCTGGATTCAACAGCGTATTGAATCCGGTGCGAGCCAGACCTCATTCAGTGGCGAAGAGAAAAAAGGTTTCCTGAAAGAGCTGACCGCGGCAGAAGGCCTTGAAAAATATCTGGGCGCGAAATTCCCGGGTGCGAAACGCTTCTCGCTGGAAGGCGGTGATGCGCTGGTGCCGATGCTGCGTGAAATGATTCGTCATGCGGGCAAAAACGGCACACGTGAAGTGGTACTGGGGATGGCGCACCGTGGCCGTCTTAACGTACTGATTAACGTACTGGGTAAAAAGCCACAGGATCTGTTTGACGAATTCTCTGGCAAGCACAAAGAGCATCTGGGCACTGGTGATGTGAAATATCACATGGGCTTCTCTTCGGATATTGAAACCGAAGGCGGCCTGGTGCATCTGGCGCTGGCGTTTAACCCGTCTCACCTGGAAATTGTCAGCCCGGTGGTCATGGGATCGGTGCGTGCTCGTCTGGATCGTCTGGCTGAGCCGGTCAGTAATAAAGTGCTGCCTATCACCATTCACGGTGATGCTGCGGTTATTGGCCAGGGCGTCGTTCAGGAAACGCTGAACATGTCTCAGGCGCGCGGCTATGAAGTCGGCGGTACGGTTCGCATCGTCATTAACAACCAGGTTGGTTTTACCACCTCCAACCCGAAAGACGCGCGTTCAACCCCGTACTGTACTGACATCGGCAAAATGGTGCTGGCCCCGATTTTCCACGTCAATGCTGACGACCCGGAAGCGGTGGCTTTTGTAACACGTCTGGCGCTGGACTATCGCAATACCTTTAAACGCGATGTGTTTATCGATCTGGTGTGCTATCGCCGTCATGGTCACAACGAAGCGGATGAGCCAAGTGCAACGCAGCCGTTGATGTACCAGAAAATCAAAAAGCATCCGACGCCGCGTAAAATCTACGCCGATCGTCTGGAAGGTGAAGGTGTTGCCTCTCAGGAAGATGCCACCGAAATGGTGAATCTGTACCGCGATGCGCTCGATGCGGGCGAATGCGTGGTGCCTGAATGGCGTCCAATGAGCCTGCATTCGTTCACGTGGTCGCCTTACCTGAACCACGAGTGGGATGAGCCTTACCCGGCACAGGTTGACATGAAACGCCTGAAGGAACTGGCATTACGCATCAGCCAGGTCCCTGAACAGATTGAAGTACAGGCACGCGTTGCCAAGATTTACAACGATCGTAAGCTGATGGCCGAAGGCGAGAAAGCGTTCGACTGGGGCGGAGCAGAAAATCTGGCCTACGCAACCCTGGTTGATGAAGGGATTCCGGTTCGCCTCTCGGGTGAAGACTCCGGTCGCGGTACCTTCTTCCATCGCCATGCAGTTGTTCACAACCAGGCGAACGGCTCAACCTATACGCCGCTGCATCATATTCATAACAGCCAGGGCGAGTTCAAAGTGTGGGACTCGGTCCTGTCTGAAGAAGCGGTGCTGGCGTTTGAATATGGCTATGCCACTGCAGAGCCACGCGTGCTGACCATCTGGGAAGCGCAGTTTGGTGACTTTGCTAACGGTGCTCAGGTTGTTATTGACCAGTTCATCAGCTCTGGTGAACAGAAGTGGGGCCGTATGTGTGGCCTGGTGATGTTACTGCCGCATGGCTACGAAGGTCAGGGCCCGGAGCACTCCTCTGCACGTCTGGAACGCTATCTGCAACTCTGCGCCGAGCAGAACATGCAGGTTTGTGTCCCTTCAACACCGGCTCAGGTGTATCACATGCTGCGTCGTCAGGCGCTGCGTGGTATGCGTCGTCCGCTGGTGGTGATGTCGCCGAAGTCGCTGTTGCGTCACCCGCTGGCTATCTCTTCTCTGGAAGAACTGGCGAATGGCAGTTTCCAGCCTGCGATTGGCGAAGTCGACGATCTGGACCCGCAAGGCGTTAAGCGCGTCGTGATGTGTTCCGGTAAGGTTTACTACGATCTGCTGGAACAGCGTCGTAAAGACGAGAAAAACGATGTTGCCATCGTGCGCATCGAACAGCTTTACCCGTTCCCGCATCAGGCGGTACAGGAAGCATTAAAAGCTTATTCTCACGTACAGGATTTTGTCTGGTGCCAGGAAGAGCCGCTGAACCAGGGCGCCTGGTACTGTAGCCAGCATCATTTCCGTGATGTCGTGCCGTTCGGTGCCACGCTGCGCTATGCAGGTCGCCCGGCATCGGCTTCACCGGCCGTGGGTTATATGTCCGTACACCAACAACAGCAGCAAGACCTGGTTAATGACGCTCTGAACGTCAATTAATTAAAAGGAAAGATAATGAGTAGCGTAGATATTCTCGTTCCCGACCTGCCTGAATCGGTTGCAGATGCCACAGTAGCAACCTGGCACAAGAAACCAGGCGATGCAGTAAGTCGCGATGAAGTCATCGTCGAAATTGAAACTGACAAAGTCGTGCTGGAAGTGCCAGCTTCTGCCGATGGCGTGCTGGAAGCGGTGCTGGAAGACGAAGGGGCAACGGTTACCTCCCGTCAGATCCTGGGTCGCCTGAAAGAAGGCAACAGTGCTGGCAAAGAAAGCAGTGCCAAAGCGGAAAGCAATGAATCGACGCCATCTCAGCGTCAGACGGCTTCTCTGGAAGAAGAGAGCAGTGACGCACTGAGCCCGGCTATCCGCCGCCTGATTGCCGAGCATAATCTTGATGCTTCGCAGATCAAAGGCACCGGCGTGGGTGGACGTTTAACCCGTGAAGATGTTGAAAAGCATCTGGCGAACAAACCGCAGGCAGATAAAGCCGCAGCGCCCGCGTCGGCACCTGCTGCTCAGCAGCCAGTGGCTAACCGCAGCGAAAAACGTGTACCGATGACGCGTCTGCGTAAGCGTGTTGCGGAGCGTCTGCTCGAAGCCAAGAACAGCACCGCCATGTTGACGACCTTCAACGAAATCAACATGAAGCCCATTATGGACCTGCGTAAGCAGTACGGCGATGCGTTCGAGAAGCGTCACGGTGTGCGTCTGGGCTTTATGTCGTTCTACATCAAGGCCGTCGTGGAAGCGCTGAAGCGTTACCCTGAAGTCAACGCCTCTATCGATGGCGAAGATGTGGTTTACCACAACTACTTCGATGTGAGCATTGCCGTTTCTACGCCACGTGGCCTGGTGACACCGGTACTGCGTGATGTTGATGCGTTAAGCATGGCTGACATCGAGAAGAAAATTAAAGAACTGGCTCTAAAAGGCCGTGACGGCAAGCTGACGGTTGAGGATCTGACTGGCGGTAACTTTACCATCACCAACGGTGGTGTGTTTGGTTCACTGATGTCTACGCCAATCATCAACCCGCCACAGAGCGCGATTCTGGGCATGCACGCCATCAAAGATCGTCCAATGGCGGTCAATGGTCAGGTTGTGATCCTGCCAATGATGTACCTGGCTCTCTCCTACGATCACCGTTTAATCGATGGCCGTGAATCTGTCGGCTATCTGGTCGCAGTGAAAGAGATGCTGGAAGATCCGGCGCGTCTGCTGCTGGATGTCTGATTCATCACTGGGCACGCGTTGCGTGCCCAACCTCAATACTCTTTTCAGATCTGAATGGATAGAACATCATGAACTTACACGAATACCAAGCTAAACAGCTGTTTGCACGGTATGGCATGCCAGCACCGACCGGCTACGCCTGTACTACACCACGTGAAGCAGAAGAAGCAGCATCGAAAATCGGTGCAGGCCCGTGGGTAGTTAAATGTCAGGTTCATGCCGGTGGCCGCGGTAAAGCGGGCGGTGTGAAGGTGGTTAACAGTAAAGAAGACATCCGTGCTTTTGCCGAAAACTGGCTGGGCAAACGTCTGGTAACCTACCAAACTGACGCCAATGGTCAGCCGGTAAACCAGATTCTGGTTGAAGCCGCGACCGATATCGATCAGGAGCTGTACCTGGGCGCCGTGGTTGACCGTGCGACGCGTCGTGTCATCTTTATGGCCTCGACCGAAGGCGGCGTGGAAATCGAGAAAGTGGCTGAAGAAACGCCACACCTGATCCACAAAATGGCGCTGGACCCTTTAGCCGGTCCACAGCCTTATCAGGGCCGTGAGTTAGCCTTTAAACTGGGCCTGACCGGTAAGCAAGTCAGCCAGTTCACTAAAATTTTCATGGGTCTGGCCACCATGTTCCTGGAGCGTGACCTTGCGATGGTTGAGATCAACCCGCTGGTGATCACCAAGCAGGGCGACCTGATCTGTCTGGATGGCAAACTGGGTGCCGATGGCAATGCCCTGTTCCGTCAGCCAGAGCTGCGTGAAATGCGCGATCCAAGCCAGGAAGATCCTCGTGAAGCGCACGCGACACAGTGGGAACTGAACTATGTTGCGCTGGAAGGCAACATCGGTTGTATGGTTAACGGCGCAGGCCTGGCAATGGGTACCATGGACATCGTTAAGCACCACGGTGGCCAGCCAGCGAACTTCCTGGATGTGGGCGGCGGCGCGACCAAAGAGCGCGTAACCGAAGCCTTTAAAATCATCCTGTCTGACGACGCCGTGAAAGCGGTATTCGTTAACATCTTCGGCGGCATCGTACGTTGCGACCTGATCGCAGACGGCATCATCGGTGCAGTAGCAGAAGTGGGTGTTAACGTACCGGTCGTGGTACGTCTGGAAGGTAACAACGCTGAACTGGGCGCTAAGAAACTGGCGGACAGTGGTCTGAACATCATTGCAGCAACCAGTCTGACAGACGCGGCACAGCGTGTTGTTGCTGCTGCGGAGGGTAAATAATGTCCATTTTGATCGACAAAAACACCAAAGTCATTTGCCAGGGATTCACCGGCGGACAAGGGACTTTCCACTCTGAGCAGGCGCTGGCATACGGCACGCAACTGGTTGGCGGCGTTACGCCAGGCAAAGGCGGCACCACGCATCTGGGCCTGCCAGTCTTTAACACCGTACGTGAAGCGGTGGAAGCGACCGGCGCAACGGCAACCGTCATCTATGTTCCGGCACCGTTCTGCAAAGACGGTATCCTGGAAGCCATCGATGCCGGTATCAAGCTGATCATCACCATCACCGAAGGCATCCCGACGCTGGACATGCTGACCGTGAAGATGAAGCTGGATGAAGCGGGCGTACGCATGATCGGTCCAAACTGCCCAGGTGTGATCACCCCAGGCGAATGTAAGATCGGTATCATGCCAGGCCACATTCATCAGCCGGGCCGTGTTGGTATCGTATCGCGTTCAGGCACCCTGACCTATGAAGCCGTTAAGCAGACCACCGATATCGGTTACGGTCAGTCAACCTGCGTTGGTATTGGCGGTGACCCGATCCCAGGTTCTAACTTCATCGACATCCTGAAAATGTTCCAGGACGATCCACAGACGGAAGCGATCGTCATGATCGGTGAAATCGGTGGTAGCGCTGAAGAAGAAGCCGCTGCTTTTATTAAAGAGCACGTGACTAAACCGGTTGTCGGCTACATTGCTGGCGTAACGGCCCCGAAAGGCAAACGTATGGGCCACGCTGGCGCCATCATTGCCGGTGGTAAAGGTACAGCAGACGAGAAGTTTGCTGCGCTGGAAGCGGCAGGCGTGAAAACCGTACGCAGTCTGGCTGATATCGGCGATGCCGTTAAAGCCGTCCTGCCAGCCAAATAACAGGCCTGAGTATTATCACAGAGCCACCTTCGGGTGGCTTTTTTACGTCTTTGCATTGAATAATCCACGGCACCGCGTGGTTAATTTTAGTACCGCCCATAAATAACATAAAATAATCTTAAGTATTCCTGTGATGTTTGCTATTATTAATTTGGCTCAGGATTTCCTCCTGGCCGCAAAAAAAGTTATTCAATAAGATATAAAGTTAAATATTTATAGAAAAGCAAATTACCCGATGACAGTTTTTTAACAAAGTCTTCGTGAGAACATATTTCCCATCTCATTTCATTATTCCAAATCAATTTTCTGTCATTTATAACAAACTTTACTGCTAGCAAAGGATGCGGTTAAGCGCTTAAATTGCGCTGCATCAATCCAGCCTTTTAAAAAAATATTCATACGTTTGTACAAATACGGGAAAGCATCAATTTTTCATTTATTACTCGTTAAACGTTTGAGCCACGCTGCTGCATTGGTGTTTCACAGGTTTCTGTTAACCGTTACGCCCTCATCCCAGGCCGCACACAGATCTGTCCTGTCGATGACAAAACTGGAATCAATAATCAGTCGTTCCTGACTCTTATTCAGTCTGTACGGATACAGAGTTAAGGTGAGGAGCAAGGAGTCATTATGCTAGATATTGTCGAGCTGTCGCGTTTACAGTTTGCCTTAACGGCGATGTACCATTTCCTTTTCGTCCCATTAACGCTCGGTATGGCGTTTTTGCTGGCAATAATGGAAACGGTCTATGTGCTGAGCGGTAAACAAATTTATAAGGATATGACGAAATTCTGGGGCAAGTTATTTGGTATTAACTTTGCGCTGGGCGTGGCAACCGGGCTGACGATGGAGTTTCAGTTCGGCACCAACTGGTCTTACTATTCTCATTATGTCGGCGATATTTTTGGTGCGCCGTTGGCCATTGAAGGATTAATGGCATTCTTTCTTGAGTCTACCTTTGTTGGCCTGTTCTTTTTCGGTTGGGATCGTCTGGGTAAAGTTCAGCACCTGGCTGTCACCTGGCTGGTGGCGCTGGGCTCCAACATGTCTGCACTGTGGATTCTGGTAGCAAACGGCTGGATGCAGAACCCCATCGCCTCTGAGTTTAATTTTGAAACCATGCGCATGGAGATGCTGAGCTTCTCGGAGCTGGTGTTAAATCCGGTTGCCCAGGTGAAATTTGTTCACACTGTCGCGTCGGGTTACACCACAGGTGCGATGTTCATTTTGGGCATCAGCGCATGGTATTTACTGAAAGGGCGAGATCTGGCTTTTGCTAAACGCTCTTTTGCCATCGCCGCCAGTTTTGGTATGGCAGCCATACTGTCCGTCATCGTGCTAGGTGATGAGTCAGGTTACGAGATGGGGGATGTTCAGAAAACCAAGCTGGCTGCCATTGAAGCCGAATGGGACACCCAGCCCGCACCGGCCGCGTTTACCCTGTTCGGTTTGCCCGATCAGGCATCGCAGCAGAATCATTACGCCATTCAGATTCCCTATCTGTTGGGGCTGATTGCTACCCGCTCAACGGATACGCCCGTAACCGGTCTGAAAGAACTGATGGCCCAGCATGAAGTGCGCATTCGAAACGGCATGAAAGCCTATGCACTGCTAAACGCGCTGCGCAGCGGCAATACCGACCCGGCCGTGCGTGAGGCGTTTAATCACAGTAAAAAAGATCTGGGTTATGGCCTGCTGTTGAAGCGCTATACGCCAAACGTCTCTGATGCCAGCGAGGCGCAAATCAAACAGGCAACGCAGGATTCCATTCCGCGCGTGGCACCGCTGTATTTTGCTTTCCGTATCATGGTGCTCTGTGGGGTGCTGTTGCTCGGCGTTATCGCGCTGTCGTTCTGGAGCGTCATTCGTAATCGCATCGGCAAAAATCGCTGGTTACTTAAAGCCGCGCTGTATGGCATTCCGCTGCCGTGGATTGCGGTTGAGGCAGGGTGGTTTGTCGCAGAATATGGCCGTCAACCCTGGGCGATAGGTGAGGTGCTGCCTACGGCCGTGGCGAATTCGTCGCTCACCGTTGGGGATATTCTGTTCTCAATGGGGCTGATTTGCGGCCTCTATACGCTGTTCCTGGTGGCCGAGATGTATCTGATGTTTAAATTTGCCCGCCTGGGGCCAAGCAGCCTGAAAACGGGTCGTTATCACCATGAGCAGATGGCGAAAAATGTTCAGCCGGTACGTGGATAAGGAGAACCGCCATGTTTGATTATGAAGTTCTGCGCTTTGTCTGGTGGCTGCTGATCGGCATTTTGCTGGTAGGCTTTGCCGTCACTGATGGCTTCGATATGGGCGTCGGCATGTTAACGCGTCTGTTAGGCCGAACCGATACCGAGCGTCGGGTAATGATTAATACTATTGCGCCGCACTGGGACGGCAACCAGGTCTGGTTAATTACCGCAGGTGGTGCGCTGTTTGCTGCCTGGCCGATGGTTTATGCCGCCGCGTTTTCAGGGTTTTATGTGGCGATGATCCTGGTGCTGGCTTCGCTGTTTTTCCGTCCGGTAGGCTTTGATTACCGCTCAAAGATTGAAGACAAGCGCTGGCGTGGGGCCTGGGACTGGGGCATTTTTATCGGCAGCTTCGTACCGCCTTTGGTGATTGGCGTGGCTTTTGGCAACCTGTTGCAGGGCGTGCCGTTTCACGCCGATGAGTATATGCGCCTTTACTACACCGGAAACTTCTTCCAGTTGCTGAACCCGTTTGGCCTGCTGGCCGGTGTGGTCAGCGTGGCGATGATACTGGCGCAGGGGGCAACCTATCTGCAAATGCGGACAACCGGCGAACTCTATCTGCGTTCACGTACCACCGCACAGATCGCCACACTGGTAATGATGGTGTGTTTTGCGCTGGCTGGTTTGTGGGTGAAGTACGGTATTGCGGGTTATGTGGTGACCAGCACGCTTGATCACTATGCCGCTTCTAATCCGCTGGGCAAAACCGTGGTGCGTGAAGCCGGTGCCTGGATGGTGAATTTCCAGCAGCATCCTGTGTTGTGGCTGTTCCCACTGCTGGGCGTTGTGCTGCCCCTGCTGACGGTGCTGTGCTCACGGATGAACAAAAGCGCATGGGCGTTTGTGTTCTCTTCACTGACGCTTGCCTGCGTCATCATGACGGCCGGTATTGCCATGTTTCCGTTCATTATGCCTTCCAGCACGGTACCGGGCACCAGTCTGACTATGTGGGATGCGACATCCAGTTTGCTGACGCTGAAAACCATGACCTTTGCCGCGATAATTTTTGTGCCCATCATCCTGCTCTACACCAGTTGGTGTTACTGGAAGATGTTTGGCCGCATCACCAAAGAGCATGTTGAAAGCAACAGCAACTCACTGTACTGATTAAGGAGTCAACACATGTGGTATTTTGCCTGGATTCTTGGCACCTTGCTGGCGTGCGCCTTTGGTATCATCACGGCGCTGGCCATAGAGCATATTGAAGACGGCGCGACGTCGGATCGGCAACCCTGATGGGCCGGTTGATTCAGACGGCGTATCGTCTGATGGATAAGGGTCCGTTCCGGGCCCTTTCACTGATTCTGGCACTCTGGCTGGCGGGATGCCTGTTATGGAATCCCGCGCGCTTTGCCAGTGGCTCAGGCGGCATTCTGCTGTGGCAGGGGATGTTGCTTATCTGGGCGGTGTGCACGGGCGTTATTCACGGCACCGGGTTTCAGCCGCGACGATTGCGCTGGCGCGCTTTTTTTACCCCTTTACCTGCCCTGGTGGTACTCTTGTGGGGGGTGAGCCGGTTTTATCTCTGACTGCCTGGCAGCATAACGCGCTGAAACGTGAGTTTACTTCAGCGTCTGGTCAAGAAGCCTCCATTAAAGCCTTCCGGTTGTAACCAACTGATAATTATTTTCTCCTGGCCCTGGCAGCCCATTCCCAACCCCAATTGTCTTGCGTATAGTAGCAACGTTTAAAACGAGGCCGGGATGTAGAGTGAGTACAACGCTGTTTCGCTGGCCGGTTCGGGTCTACTATGAAGATACCGATGCCGGTGGTGTGGTTTATCACGCCAGCTATATCGCTTTTTATGAACGAGCACGTACCGAAATGTTGCGTCAGCATCATTTCAATCAGCAGACGCTGTTAGAACAGCAGATTGCTTTTGTGGTACGGCGCATAACGGTGGACTATCTTTCGGCGGCGCGTCTTGACGATCTTCTGGAAATTCAGAGCGAAGTGACATCAATGACCCGGGCGACGATGACATTCACCCAGCGTATCGTGAATGCAGAAGGCAAAGTGCTCAATGAGGCAGAGGTCCTGATTGCCTGCATCAACCCACACCTAATGAAGCCGATTGCGCTTCCCAAGTCTATTGTCGCGGAGTTCAAGCAGTGACTGACATGAACGTTCTTGATTTGTTCCTGAAGGCGAGCCTTCTGGTCAAACTTATCATGTTGATTTTGATCGGCTTTTCGATTGCTTCATGGGCAATCATCATCCAGCGCACGCGTATTCTGAATGCGGCGGGAAGGGAAGCTGACGCCTTTGAAGACAAATTCTGGTCCGGCGTTGAGCTTTCTCGCCTTTATCAGGAAAGCCAGGCGCGTCGCGAAGAGCTGTCAGGCTCAGAGCAAATTTTTTACGCCGGTTTCAAAGAATTTGCGCGTCTGCATCGAGTCAACAACCATGCACCTGAAGCCGCAGTGGAAGGGGCGAGCAGGGCAATGCGCATTTCCATGAATCGTGAGCTGGAAGCGCTGGAAAACCATATTCCTTTCCTTGGCACCGTCGGTTCCATCAGCCCGTATATCGGTCTGTTTGGTACGGTGTGGGGGATCATGCATGCCTTTATTGCCCTCGGAGCGGTAAAACAGGCAACGTTGCAGATGGTTGCGCCAGGTATCGCAGAAGCCTTGATCGCTACTGCCATCGGTTTGTTCGCGGCGATTCCAGCGGTGATGGCGTATAACCGACTGAACCAGCGCGTGAATAAACTGGAACAGGGCTATGACAACTTCATGGAAGAGTTCACGGCTATCCTGCATCGTCAGGCCTTTTCCAGCGACAGCGCTAAGTAAACAGAGGTAAATGATGGCCCGAGTGCGTGGTCGCGGTCGCCGCGAGCTAAAGTCGGAAATCAACATTGTTCCGCTGCTGGACGTTCTGCTGGTGTTGTTGCTGATCTTTATGGCGACAGCCCCAATCATAACCCAAAGCGTGGAAGTGGATTTGCCGGATGCGACGGATTCTAAAACGGTTTCCAGCGATGATAATCCTCCCGTGATTGTAGAAGTGTCGGGTGTCGGCCAATACAGCATGGTGGTGGATCACGATCGTTTATCGCAGCTACCACCGGAACAGGTGATTAGTGAAGCGCAACGTCGTCTGGAAGCGAATCCGAAAACTGTCTTCCTGATCGGCGGTGCGAAAGAGGTGCCTTATGATGAAATCATTAAGGCGCTGAACCTGTTGCATCAGGCTGGGGTTAAATCTGTCGGTTTGATGACGCAGCCGATTTAAAGTCGAACCGTTTTTGGGAACCGAGTGTGTCGAAGGCAACCGAGCAAAACGAAAAGTTAAAGCGCGCGATAATCATTTCGGTGATTCTGCATATCGTGCTGATTGCCCTGCTGATATGGAGCTCGTTTAATGAGCATATCGAAGCCAGCGGCGGTGGCGGCGGTAGCGATATCGAGGCGGTGATGGTCGATCCCGGTGCGGTGGTTGATCAATATAATCGTCAGCAGAATCAGCAAAGTGACAGTCAGCGCGCGGAACAGCAGCGCCAGAAACAGTCACAGCAGCAGGCCGAAGAGCTACAGCAGAAACAGGCGGCTGAACAGCAGCGGCTGAAAGAGCTGGAAAAAGAGCGCTTACAGGCACAGGAAGACGCGAAACAGCAGGCGAAAGCCCAGGCTGAACAGCAGAAGGCGGCGGAAGCCGCCGCGAAACAGGCCGAGTCACAACAGAAAGCCGCAGAAGCGGCTGCAGCGAAAGCCAAAGCGGATGCTAAAGCGGAAGCCGATGCGCAGGCCAAAGCGGCCGCTGACGCGAAAATAAAGGCTCAGGAAGACGCTAAGCAGGCCGCAGCAGAGGCGAAGAAGCAGGCCGAGCAACAGGCGAAAGCCGCGGCAGCAGAAGCGAAGAAGCAGGCTGAACAGCAGGCCAAAGCCGAAGCGGCCGAGGCCGCTAAACAGGCCAAGGCGGAAGCGGCGAAGCAGGCTAAAGCGGAAGCGGCTAAAGAAGCCAAGGCCGCAGAAGCCAAAGCTGCCGCGGAAGCCAAAGCCGCGGCCGCTCAGGAAGCCAAAGAAAAAGCAGCGAAAGAAAAAGCGGAAGCCGCAGCAAAAGCCAAAGCCGATGCTGCGGCGAAAGCGAAAGCAGACGCGAAAGCCAAAGCGGAGGCCAAAGCCAAAGCCGCAGCGGATGCAGCCAATGACAGCGACGTTGATGATCTGCTGGGCGGCTTAGCGTCCGGTAAGAATGCGCCGAAAAGCGGGGCGTCCGGTGGAGCAGCCGGACAGGGCAACCAGAAAAAAGCGGGTGCCTCTGGGGCCGAGGTGAATGCTTATCTTGGGCAGATTACCAGTGCTATTCAGAGCCGTTTTTACGATGCGGATCTTTATAGCGGTAAAAGCTGTGACTTACGTATTAAACTAGCGCCTGACGGTATGCTGATTGATGTGAAATCAGAAGGGGGCGATCCGGCTCTCTGCCAGGCCGCAATCGCAGCGGCGAAGCAGGCACGCATTCCGAAACCGCCTTCACAAGCGGTGTACGAAGTGTTTAAAAACGCACCGATGCGTTTCAGACCGCAATAATGCAGTAACCTGCGGCAGGTTGATCTATGGTTAGCTTGCCGTACTCTAGTTGTACTCGTGGTTTTCAGGAACAGTGCCAATTATCGCGGACTCAGGTTCAGATAAGGGAGATAAAATGAAGCAAGCTCTTCGCGTAACGTTAGGCTTTTTTATCCTGTTGTGGGCAGCGATGCTGCATGCAGAGGTTCGCATTGAAATCACCCAGGGCGTAAACAGCGCGCGTCCAATCGGTGTGGTTCCGTTCAAGTGGGTTGGCTCAGGCGCGGCACCGGAAGATATCGGTGGCATCGTCGCGGCTGACCTGCGTAACAGCGGTAAATTCAATCCGCTCGACCGCTCTCGTCTGCCACAGCAGCCGACCAGCCCCCAGGAAGTGCAGCCTGCTGCATGGAGCGCGCTGGGTATTGATGCTGTCGTGGTAGGACAGGTTCAGCAAAACGCCGACGGCAGCTATCAGGTTTCTTATCAACTGGTCGATACTGCAGGTGCACCGGGCACCGTGCTGGCGCAAAACTCCTATAAAATCACTAAACAGTGGCTACGCTATGCGGCGCACACCGTCAGTGATGAAGCGTTCCAGAAGCTGACGGGCATTAAAGGTGCGTTCCGTACCCGTATCGCCTATGTCGTGCAGACCAACGGTGGTCAGTTCCCTTACGAACTGCGCGTTGCCGACTACGACGGCTATAACCAGTTTGTCGTGCATCGCTCACCGCAGCCGTTGATGTCACCAGCCTGGTCGCCAGACGGCAGCAAAGTGGCCTATGTGACCTTTGAAAGCGGTAAGTCAGCGCTGGTTATCCAGACGCTCGCTAACGGCGCGGTACGTCAGGTTGCCTCATTCCCACGTCACAACGGTGCACCGGCGTTCTCGCCTGACGGCACTAAGCTGGCGTTTGCGTTATCGAAAACCGGCAGCCTCAACCTGTACGTGATGGATCTGGGCTCGGGTCAGATTCGCCAGATCACCGACGGTCGCTACAACAGTACTGAACCGACCTGGTTCCCGGATAGCCAGACTCTGGCTTACACCTCTGATCAGGCTGGCGCACCACAAATTTATAAGATTGGTATCAATGGTGGTTCACCACAGCGTATTACCTGGGAAGGTGCTCAAAACCAGGATGCTGATGTGGCCAGCGATGGTAAATCAATGGTGATGATTAGCACCAGTGGCGGTGCTCAACACGTCGCCAAACAGGATCTGGTAACGGGAGCCGTTCAAACGTTAACGGACACGTTCCTGGATGAAACGCCGAGCATGGCACCCAATGGCACCATGGTAATCTACAGCTCTACTCAGGGTATGGGTTCTGTGTTGCAGTTGGTTTCTACTGACGGTCGTTTCAAAGCGCGTCTTCCGGCAACTGATGGACAGGTCAAATTTCCTGCCTGGTCGCCGTACCTGTAATGTTTGAGCTTTCTGACATTACAAAAAAATAAACAATAATGGGAATTTTCAAATGCAACTGAACAAAGTACTGAAGGGTTTAATGCTGGCTCTGCCAATCATGGCAGTTGCGGCGTGTAGCTCACACAAAAATAACAACAACGACCAGTCTGGCGCAGGTGCTGATGGCGCTTACGGTGCGAACTCAGGCATGAACGGCAACGGTAACATGTCTTCTGATGAGCAGGCGCGTCTGCAGATGCAACAGCTGCAACAGAACAACATCGTTTACTTCGGCCTGGACAAATTTGATGTTCAGTCTGACTACGCTCAGATGCTGGATCAGCACGCTAACTTCCTGCGTAGCAACCCATCATACAAAGTGACTATCGAAGGTCATGCGGATGAGCGCGGTACGCCAGAGTACAACATCGCCCTGGGCGAACGTCGTGCTAACGCCGTTAAGATGTACCTGCAAGGTAAAGGCGTGTCAGCCGATCAGATGTCTATCGTTTCTTACGGTAAAGAGAAACCGGCCGTTCTGGGCCACGACGAAGCGGCTTACGCTAAAAACCGTCGTGCCGTACTGGTATACTAAGAGAATCACATGGTTAGTAACTTCAGACATCACCTGTTGAGTCTGTCGTTACTGATTGGCGTAGCGGCCCCCTGGGCCGCTAATGCCCAAGCGTCAATCAGTAGCGTTGGCTCCGGCTCGGTCGAAGACCGTGTCACCAGTCTTGAAAGAATCTCAAATGCCCAGGCACAGCTGATGCAGCAACTGCAGCAGCAGATGAGTGATAACCAGCGGGATATCGACTCATTGCGTGGGGAAATCCAGCAAAATACCTATCAGCTGAACCAGGTTGTTGAGCGCCAGAAGCAGATCTATCAGCAGATCGACAGTCTGAGCAGCAACAACAGCAATGCCAGTCAGCCAGCCGCCGGTGCCAGCGATAGCGCCGGTGCGGGTGCTGCAGCCTCTGGCACGGAGTCTGGTGCAGCGGCAGCCGGTGGTAGTGCGCCGGTCCAGAGCGGCGATGCCAACAGCGATTACAATGCTGCTGTCGCGCTTATTCTGGAGAAAAAACAGTACGACCAGGCGATCACTGCGCTACAGGCGTGGGTGAAGCGCTACCCGGATTCGACGTATCAGCCGAATGCCAATTACTGGCTGGGACAACTGTTTTATAACAAAGGCAAGAAAGACGACGCGGCGTATTATTACGCCACGGTGGTGAAGCAGTATCCAAAATCCCCCAAGGCTGCTGAAGCGTTGTTAAAGGTTGGCGTGATCATGCAGGAGAAAAACGACACGGCGAAAGCCAAAGCCGTTTATCAACAGGTGATCAAACTTTACCCGGATACCGAATCTGCTAAGCAGGCGCAAAAACGTTTGTCTGGTATGTAATTTGTGCAGGTTTGACCGGATATCGTGTGATTTCTGGTCTTGCCGCATGAAAGGTAGGCAATTGAACCCCTTAACAGAAAATAAGGGTTGCGCTACCTCGGTAAATCAGTAATATATGCCGCCGTTGCCGGGACACATTGCAGATGTGTCTGGCAAGCCTGAAGATGGGTCGTTAGCTCAGTTGGTAGAGCAGTTGACTTTTAATCAATTGGTCGCAGGTTCGAATCCTGCACGACCCACCATCTCCCGCAGGACGTTGTTCCCCAAGAGAACCTTCAGTATTGCTTCACAACCATTAAGATGGGTCGTTAGCTCAGTTGGTAGAGCAGTTGACTTTTAATCAATTGGTCGCAGGTTCGAATCCTGCACGACCCACCATCTTAATCTCAGGCATCATTGGTGAATGTGTTTGAGCGGTTGTAAGCCCCGAGCGGGTCGTTAGCTCAGTTGGTAGAGCAGTTGACTTTTAATCAATTGGTCGCAGGTTCGAATCCTGCACGACCCACCAATACAGAAAAGAGCGCCCAATGGGCGCTCTTTTCGTTTGTAGGCTGCGCAGTCAAACGTGCCGGATGAGAACCTGCTGCAGGGTCGACTGAATCGCGCAGCGATTCAGGCTGATGCGTTAGCATCACCCGAAGGGCGAGGCCCGGACGGGCCGAGGCAATCCTGCACGACCCACCAATACAGAAAAGAGCGCCCACTGGGCGCTCTTTTCGTTTGTAGGCTGCGCAGTCAAACGTGCAGGATGAGAACCTGCTGCAGGGTCGACTGAATCGCAAAGCGATTCAGGCTGATGCGCCAGCATCACCCGAAGGGCGAGGCCCGGACGGGCCGAGGCAATCCTGCACGACCCACCAATGTTGAAAGGCGCCCTAAAGGCGCCTTTTTGCTATGCGTAAAACGTGCAGGGTCAACTGAATCGCAAAGCGATTCAGTCTGATGCGTCAGCCTTACCCAGTGGGCGACCTTACCGTTAATGCCATAAAAAAAGCGCCCAACGGGCGCCTGTAATCGTGGTGTTACTGCGAGTCGCTTAGCGCTGTATCGCTTGACCCGGCTCCAGATTGAACTGTTTTAACAGCGTTTCAAGCCGCAGTGCCTGATCTTCCAACGCCGTAGCGGACAGGGCAGACGCGGAGACCAGCGTGGCATTTTGCTGCGTGGTACTGTCCAGCTCCGATACTGCACGGGCAATCTGCTCAATACCGCGGCTTTGCTCGTCAGAAGCAGAAGAGATCTCACCGACAATGTGATTGACGCGGGAAATGGCATTCACCACCTGTCCCATTCTTTCACCCGCACGCGCCACACGATTGTTGCCCTCGGTAATCTGACCGACTGACTCACTGATCAGGCGTTCAATGTCTTTCGCTGCCTGAGCGCTTCGCTGCGAAAGATTGCGTACCTCACTGGCCACCACCGCAAATCCGCGTCCCTGTTCACCGGCACGCGCCGCTTCAACTGCCGCATTGAGCGCCAGGATGTTGGTCTGAAACGCGATGCTGTTAATGACGGCGGTGATTTCGGCAATTTTCTTTGAACTGGCCGAGATGTCGCCCATGGTTTGCACGACTTCGCTGACCGCGGCACCGCCTTGTTCAGCCTGCAGAGAGGCTTCAGCCGCTATCTGACTGGCATGGCGGGCGTTGTCGGCGTTGTGCTTAACGGTAACAGTCAACTGCTCCATACTGGCCGCGGTCTGCACCACGGCCGCGGCCTGTTGCTCAGTCCGTGAAGAAAGGTTGTGATTGTCGCTGTTGATACTGCTCGCCGCCTGGGAGACGGTGAAGACGCTGTCGCGCACTTCCTGAATAATCGTCCGCAGACGGTGATTCATTGCCCCCATTGCCCCCGCCAGCTTGCCCAGCTCATCACGGCCGCCAGGCGTGATAGTGGCACTTAAATCACCGCTGGCGATGCGCTCTGCCAGCATCAGGTTTCTTCTCACCGGATGTGTAATCTGGCGGCTAATCAGCCAGGCGATCAGGATGCCCAGCAGCACCGCAATGCTCACCGTCAGTAGCGTCAGGTTGATAGCGCCGTTGGTCAGGCTGCTGTTTTGCGATTTCATCTGCTGCAGAATATTTTTGATAATGGCACTGCTTTTATCGCCGTCTACTTTAACCGCGCTCTCCGCCACGTTGAGGGCACGAAAGCCCGCTGCATAACGCTCACTGAGTTGCTTCACGTCGAGAGTCGCGCTCCACAATGCGTTCAGCTGCGTCTGTGCTTCTGGCGGCAACTGCGGTAACAAGGCCGTGATGCTGGACTGAATCGCGTTGGATTGCTGTTGAAGCTGCACGTCTAGCGCGGCAGCATTAGCGGGATCGTAACGGAGTAACTGAAGCTGGTCGCGTAACTGGCTGATGGCAAGAAGTTGCTGGAACAGCACGCTGGCATCAGTCACCTGGGTCTTAATCAACGCTTCATACAGTGTTGACTGGCTTTGTATGTTGCCTTGATCGAGCTGTTTTCCCGTTGCTGCCAGCGCCTGCATGGCTTGCGTCATCGCGGTGATACTGTTCTGAAAGTGGCTGAGTTGGCTGGCGATATCCTGAAGCTGGGTTTGCTGTTCCGGCTGCCACGGGTACTGCTGAGCATCCTGGGTGAGCAGAGAGGCATGAGCAATGTAATCTGCCATGACTTTTCCCGCTTTTTCATCCCCATACAGCAGCTTCAGCCGGTTTATTTTTGCCTGGAATACATCGATGTTGATGTCGTAAATCACGTTGCTCTGTTCATAAACGTCATGGATGTTTTTAAAGCGTAATACGCTAATACTGCCCGATCCCACGACTAACAATAAAACGAGTCCAAATCCCAAACTGAGTTTATGCGCTATTTTTGTATTTTCTAACCGCAACGCCATGACTGCTGCCTCCTGCCCATGTCAACGATGTTAAGCCAAATTGGTTATCGGTTGTCCGGCGCAGGAGTTTAGTGAGGATGCGGTTATTTTTCTGATTATGCGTAATCGCAAAATCGCTGTGCGATCATCACAGGCTTTTCCAGATATGCATCACAGCATAGCTGCGCCAGGGACGCCATTGCTGTGAACGCGCTTCTGCGGCCTTGGGCGTCAGGCCACCCAGGTTATTCCGTATGGCGATATCTTCTTTTGGAAACGCATCCGGCCAGCGCAGAGCGCGCATGGCGATATAATGGGCCGTCCAGGGACCAATGCCCGGAAGTGCCACCAGACGCGCCATGATGTCATCAGGCGTGAGCGTGGCGTTAAACCGTAAGCTGCCCGCCACACAGGCGTCAGCGAAGGCCAGAATTGCTCTGGCGCGTGCGCTGACAATGCCAAGGCTGGCAATCTCATCGACCGTCGCCTGCGCAATGCGCTGCGGTTGGGCAGAGTAGCGAGACAGGTCCGCGAAAGGCGTCGAGCAAGGCTCACCAAACGCCTGGGCAAAGCGGCTGCTGAGGGTTGTCGCTGCTTTAACGGTGACCTGCTGGCCCAGAATGGCGCGGACGCCCATTTCAACGCTGTCGAACGCACCGGGCACGCGCAGGCCGGGAAAGTCATGAAGGCTTTGTGCCAGCAGCGGGTCTTGCTGCAGGTGGGCAGCAATGCGTTGTGGCTGGGCGTTCAGGTCAAAAAGATCGCGCAGGCGGCGCAATAGTGCTGGAAGTACAGGCGTCAGAGACGGGGTGAACTCGACCTTGAGCGCCTGCTTAGCCGGAAGGTTCGACACGCTGACCCAGCCACGATATTGACCCAGCACGACGGTCCGTCGATAGGTTTGCCCCTCAACGCTCTCGATCTCTTTCATCAACCGTAACTGCAAAAAATCCAGCATCGCCTGCCAGTCGTAAGGCGGACGATAGCTGAGCTGTAACTGCATGGTATCGCCAGGCTGCTGAACGGACTGCGCAGCCGTTTTACGTAAAGCACCCGGCGTCATACGATAGCGGGCCTGGAATACGTCATTAAAGCGCCGCAAACTGCCAAAACCGCTGGCATAGGCAATATCGGTCACCGACAGGGTGGTTTCGGTCAGCAGCTGTTTAGCCAGTAACATGCGACGTGTCTGTTTAAGCTCTAGCGGGGTAACGCCCAGCTCCTGGTGCACAATCCGGCGCAGTTGACGTGCGCTGATGCCAAACTCGGTGGCGATATCGTCCAGCCCTGTATGCTCTTCCAGCAAACCTTCTTCGATGCGCTGCACCAGGCGATCGGCCACTCTGTGCGCATTGTCTACGGGCGCATTGCCCGGTGCCAGCTCAGGACGACAGCGCAGGCAGGGGCGAAAACGGGCTTTCTCTGCGGCTTCCGCGCTGCTGAAGAACAGACAGTTTTTTTTCATCGGCGGCTTAACCGGACATATCGGGCGACAGTAAATGCCGGTTGAGGTTACGCCAACAAAAAATACGCCGTCAAAACGCGTATCCCGCGACGTTAGCGCCTGGTAAGCCGTATCTGGATCAAACATGGTTTCTCTCCGGCAAATAGCGACAGCGTAGCGCTGGCAGAAAGGATTGACTGGCTGTTTTCGGACAGCACATCAGTTTATTGTAATGACCGAAAACAGCCAGTTTAGCGCTAAAAAAATGCGATAATGCCAGACAGAATTGTGATGGGAGGAACCGCATGTATTACTGCAAACCTGTAACAACCCCGGTGGGAGAGCTGACGCTGATTGCCAGCGATCGTGGCCTGGCGGCTATTTTGTGGCAAGACGAAGTACGCAGGCATCCTCGCTTATCGCCCGTAGAGCGGGACGATAACCATCCGGTGCTTCAGGAAACGGAAACCCAGTTGCGCGAATATTTTGCGGGGACGCGCCAGCGCTTTACGTTACCACTGGATTTCGCCGGCACGGCATTCCAGATAAAAGTGTGGCAGGCATTACTGAACATTCCTTTTGGTGAAACGCGCAGCTATCGGCAAATTGCCGAGCAGATTGGTCATCCTGCCGCGGTGCGCGCGGTGGGGGCAGCAAACGGTCGAAACCCGTTGTCGATTGTCGCGCCCTGTCATCGTGTCATTGGGACCAACGGCAAACTGACCGGCTTTGCAGGCGGGCTGGCAGTAAAAGCGTTTTTACTCCAGCTGGAAGCACCACAGCCGGGCCTGGTGGGGCTCTCTTCAACATGACCGCGAAATAAAACACGACACTCCGCCGCTTTTCCGCTATCGTGTTTAGCATATAAAACACGATGGCAGTATTTACGTCCTGTTAAGCCATAACTGGCGATTTTCGTTAATTTTACAGAACGAGAGCGGTGTCATGAGTACAATCTTCGATCCTGAAAACGCGGTTTATCCTTTTCCGCCCAAGCCTGCCCGGCTGAACGACGAGCAAAAAACCTTTTATCGGGAAAAAATCAAAGCGTTGCTTAAAGCCCGCAATGCCGTGATGGTAGCGCATTACTACACCGATCCGGAGATTCAGGCCCTGGCAGAAGAAACCGGCGGCTGTGTCTCTGACTCGCTCGAAATGGCGCGTTTTGGCAGCCATCACACCGCCAGTACGCTGCTGGTGGCCGGGGTGCGGTTTATGGGGGAAACGGCCAAAATCCTCAGCCCGGAAAAAACGGTACTGATGCCCACGCTGGAAGCCGAGTGCTCGCTTGATCTGGGCTGCCCGATTGACGAATTTAACGCTTTTTGTGATGCCCATCCCGATCGTACGGTGGTGGTGTATGCCAATACCTCGGCGGCGGTAAAAGCGCGCGCCGACTGGGTGGTCACCTCCAGCATTGCCGTGGAATTGATAGAACATCTGGATAGCCTGGGGGAAAAAATTATCTGGGCACCCGATCGGCATCTGGGGCGCTACGTCACCCAGAAAAGCGGCGCCGATGTTTTATGCTGGCAGGGTGCCTGTATTGTCCATGACGAGTTCAAAACCCAGGCGCTCCAGCGGATGAAAGCGCTGTATCCCGATGCAGCGGTATTGGTTCATCCCGAGTCGCCCCAGGCCATCGTGGATCTGGCCGATGCGGTTGGCTCAACCAGCCAGCTGATTCAGGCCGCTAAAACCTTGCCCCATCCCCAGATGATCGTCGCCACCGATCGCGGCATTTTTTATAAGATGCAGCAGGCGGTGCCTGACAAAATATTGCTGGAAGCGCCAACAGCCGGTGAGGGCGCCACCTGCCGCAGCTGTGCGCACTGCCCCTGGATGGCGATGAACGGCCTGAAAGCCATCGCCGATGCGCTGGAGTCCGGTGGTCAGGCTCATGAGATTCAGGTGGAGGCGGCCCTGCGGGAAGCCGCGCTGGTGCCGCTTAACCGTATGCTATCCTTTGCAGCAGACCTTAAACATAACGTGAAAGGAAACGCGTAACGCGCGTCGTTAACAGGTGCCTCATATGGATTTTTTTAGCACGCAGAATATTTTGGTTCACATCCCTCTTGGCGCCACGGGGTACGATCTGTCATGGATCGAAGCCGTCGGAACGCTCGCTGGCCTGCTGTGCATCTGGCTGGCCAGCCTGGAAAAGATCGTTAACTACGCCTTTGGTCTGATCAACGTCACGTTGTTTGCGGTGATCTTTTTTCAGATCCAACTCTACGCCAGCCTGCTGCTACAGCTGTTCTTCTTCGCGGCCAATGTCTATGGCTGGTACGCCTGGAGTCGACAAACATCTGACAATCAGGCGGCGTTAACCATACGCTGGCTGCCGCGGACAAAAGCCATCGGCTGGGCTGTTGGCTGCGTCATCGCGGTGGCCTTAATGACGGTGTATATCGACCCGGTATTTGCATTTCTTACCCGAATTACGGTCGCCATTATGAACGCGGCGGGCTTTGCCGTGGCCATGCCGACACTGCAGCCGGATGCGTTTCCGTTCTGGGATTCCTGCCTGATGGTGCTGTCGATTGTGGCCATGGTGCTGATGACGCGGAAGTACGTGGAGAACTGGCTGCTGTGGGTGATTATCAACGTGATTAGCGTGATGATTTTTGCCCGCCAGGGGGTTTACGCCATGGCGCTGGAATATGCCATTTTGACGTTGATTGCGCTGAACGGCTCAAGGATGTGGATAATCAGCGCACGAAAACAGGGTTCTCGTGCGCTGTCTGCTCAGTGATGATGCGCGTGCTCACCGTGCTCGTGATGGTGGTGAGCACCCTCAATTACCGGCGTGTTCAGTGCGCAATCCGGTCCGACACAGGGCTGAAACTCCATCTGTACCGTCGCATGTTCAATCTGGTAATGGTCGTGCAGGTAAGTGTGAATGCGGCGCAGCAGGCCGTCATGATCCCGTGGCGGGATAACCTGCACGTGCAGCGTTAATACCGGCTTCTCACCTACCTGCCAGACGTGCACATGATGAACATCGCGCACTTCGGCGATTTGACGCTTCAGATCGCGTCTGAGCTGATTCACGTCCAGTGAATCAGGTGCGCCTTCCAGCAGCTCGTGAAAACTTTCCCGCAGCAATGCCCAGGCGTTACGCAGTATCAGCAGTGACACCAGAATCGATAAAATGGGGTCAGCGGGCGTCCAGTTCGTGAGCAGAATGATCACCGCGGCAATGATGGCACCTACCGAACCCAGCAGGTCGCCCATCACATGTAAGGCTGCCGCCCTCACGTTCAGGTTCTTCTCTTCACTGCCGTGATGCAGCAGCCAAAACGAGAGAATATTAGCCAGCAAACCGCCAATGGCGATGCCCAGCATCAGGCCGCCGGTGATTGGCTGCGGATGGGAAAAGCGCTCAATGGCCTCCCAGACGATCAGCAGGGTGATCAGGATCAGGGCAATGGCGTTAACAAAGGCTGCCAGTGTGGTGAGCCGCAGCAGACCAAAAGTATGACGGTCGCTGGGTTTGCGTTTAGCGAACTGGACTGCCAGTAAGGCCATCAGCAGCGCAGCGGCATCGGTCAGCATATGACCGGCGTCGGCCAGAAGGGCCAGTGAGCCAGAAATCCAGCCGCCAATGACTTCTGCCACCATAAAGAGGGCCGTCACGGCAAAGGCCGCCATCAGGCGCTTACGGTTGGTGTCCTGACCGCTATGAGAGTGCGTGTGTGCCATATGTTTCCAGTTTGAGTAATAACCTGTCGGTCAATGATATCAGCAATTGCCACTCAGCGGAGAGAGCCTGATGTTGCTTCGCCTTGTCCGACAGCTGCTGACAAAGCGTTGCCCCTTCTTCAATACCTATCAAAAGCCAGCTTCCTTTCATACGGTGTGCTGACTCGGCTAACTGCATAGCGTCACCTGCCTGATGTGCGGCGTGCAGTTGTGCCAGGTCCTTCTCCAGGGTATCACGTAACGTTTTGCCCAGGCGGTTAAGAAATTTCTCGTTTTGCTGCGCCAGCTGCCACAGGTTGTCATCCAGTGACGCCAGTGGATCGTCATGAAAGGCCGTCAGCACCTCGCCGATATCCTGTAGCTGTACCGGTTTAATCAGCACGCGTTCATGTTCACCCAACTGCACGTTAAGTAACTGGGCGTCGGCTGAACACAGCACCCGTAACTGCACGCCGCCGCGCTGACGCTGACGACGACGCAACAGGCGCAACAGGAGCGTGCCATCAGGGCGCGGCATCATCTGATCGATAAACAGCAGGTCGTAAGGGCGCTGCGCGTCGGCCAGCAGCAGGTCGCGACCCTGTTCAAAACAATCCGCCTGAATCGCGAAGCGGGCAAGCTGCTGCTCCATCACGATCAGGTTCGTAGGATGATCGTCTACCACCGCCACGCGCAGACCAGGAAAGCCCGGCAGGGCAGTTGGATCGCTATCCGGAAGCCGATCGCAGGGGATCAGCGGCAGGGTGATGGTCACCTCCGTGCCTTTGCCAGGCACAGAATGCAGGGAAATATCGCCACCCATGCGTTGCACCATCTCCCGACAAATAAACAACCCTAAACCGCTGCCCTGGACCGATACGGTTTTACCCGAGGGTGCCTGATACCAGGGATCGAACAGTTTAGGCTGCTCCTCCAGCGGGATTCCGCTGCCGTTGTCGCTGACGGTTAGCTGCAGCATGTCCGTGGCCGATAGCGTCAGACGAATCAGGCCCTGACGGGTAAATTTAAATGCGTTGGTGATGAGATTGTTCACCACCTGCTGCAGGCGATCGGCATCCATCATCACCGCGTCAGGCAGTGGCGTCAGCGCTTCAACCTGCAGACGCGGGCCGTCCGGGCGCATCAACGGATGATAAAAATGGCGCTGCTGCGCCAGCCAGGGGGCCAGCGCCAGCGGACGCGGCGACAGGGTAAAGCTGTTATTTTCAATACGGGCGTGATCTTGAAGATCGTTAAGCAGCGTCATCAGTGACTGCGCGCTACGGTGCAAAAGCTGCAGATTTTCACTGGATCGCTGCTGTTTTTCCAGCTCCAGCAAGCCCAGTATCGCCTGCATGGGCGTGCGCAGCTCGTGACTGACCGTGGCTAAAAACTGGCTTTTCATGGCGTTGGCGCGTTCGGCCTGCTCACGCTGTTGGCGATCGCGCCGCTGCTGCCAGTAACGTCGGGCAAGCAGCAATAGCAAAATAATGATGGCAACACCGGCCGCCACCAGAACGGCTACCGGCAGGACGCGCATGGCGGTAACGCTGCCAGGCTGAGGTGGCATTGACCAGCGATCGCGCATCTGGTTTTGTGTCTCGACGGGGATCTGCTGCAACGCGCGATCCAGCAGTGAACGCAGTACGGGTTGATCGGATGCGATGCCAACCGCAATGGGCCAGGCAATATCGCTGGCGGCAAAGGCCAGATGAATCTGCGGATCGTTACGACTGGCAATCCGCCAGCGCGCGGACAGCACGTTATCGACTAAGGCGTCAATCTGACCGGCTGCCAGCGCATCGTACAGGCTGTTTCGGTCAACATAACGTTGAACCTGCATATTCTCAGGGATAAGGCGTTGCGCCAGGTCATCCTGCAGAATACCTATGCGCTTGCCCGCCACATCGCTCCAGTGCGACCAGCCAGCTGGCTGGCGGATATAAATGCCCCACAGCGCGCGCCAGACGGGCAGGCTGGTGCTTTGGGTTTCGCCGTTAAGCGGCTGCATCAGCTGCAACATAACCTGATGCTGATCCAGCAGGCTGGCAGCCTGCTGAGGGTTACTGACCCAGCGCGGGGTAAAACGTAATCCGGTGCTTTGGGCGATGGCGTTAAGCAGGTCGATCCCGTAGCCGCGGGCAGTGCCGTTACTGTCCCGGTAACTCCAGGGATAGTTATCCGCTTCAGCCGCGTAGGCAACGATCGGGTGGTTCGTCATCCACTCGCGCTCGCTGGCGCTGAGCATCAGGGTCTGCGTGTCCTGATAGCGGGGAAGGTTGCTGCTCCAGCGCGCCTGCAGGGTGCTCATCAGCTCGGCGGGAAGCTGGCGCAGGCTTTGATTCAGCCATTCGATAAGCGCCGGATCACGTGCGACGGCGCGCAGGTTGAGCTGTCCGGCATCGATACCGGAGGCAATCTGATAAATTTGCCCCTGCTGTAACTGGCTTAGCAAGAAACCGGCGCTGGTTTCATCTGCCACCACATAATCGTTCTGCTGATTCAGCAACGTATAGAGCGCCTGAAGATCGCTGCCGTAGGTGCGCCACTGATGGCGGGCTGCCAGCGCCGGTGGCAGTTGTGCCAGCGTGAGTTGGCTGATTGCCAGTTGGGCATTATGACTGTTGAACATCACGGCACGCTGGTTCTGCTGGTTACGATAAATACGCAACGGGCTGCTAAACCAGCTGTCACTGGCCAGCGTATTCATGGGTAAAGGCGGGGCTATCATTCCCAACGCAAAATCAATCTGTCCGTCGTGCAGCGCGCGCAATAAGTCTGCCTGAGTGGCATATAAACGGAGCGTGAACTGCGCACCGGTTAACTGATGCAGCGCCGCCAGGTAATCGGCATCGATGCCATAAAGGTCTTTACCGACCAGCATCGTCCAGGGGGCGTTATTCTCCTCCAGCAGACCGACTCGCAGCACTTTGCCCTGCATCAGCTCGGCACCTTTCACCGGCATCATCATGGGCAAGTTGATGCTGCTGACCGGGCGCACGTCGCCGTAGGCCAGCGAGGTAAAGAGCAGCAGGAGCAGCAGCCAGCGTATCACTGCTGTGCTTTCCACAAATCGGCTAACTCAACCACAGAGTGGGCACCGGTCTTTTCCAGGATGTTCTTTTTATGGGTGCTGACGGTTTTGTTACTGATATGCAGTCGCTCGGCAATTTGCAGGTTGGATAATCCACTGGCCAGCAAAGCCAGTATCTGACGTTCTTTACTGGTTAACGGCAGTTCCGGCTCATCAGGGCAGTCGGGGAAGGTGGCATGTCCACCGAGCACCGCCAGAATCGCACTCAGCAACTGCTCCATGCGCTGGCTCTTCACCACATAGCCAGCGGCACCCAGCGCCTGGGCTCGCCTGACGTAGTGGCGGGTTTGCTGGGCTGAATAAATCAGAACCGGGCAGTTGGGTAAATGGATTTTCAGGCGGCGCAAGATCTCCAGCCCGTCACCATCGGGTAAGCCGATGTCCAGCACGATAATATCGGGTGGCAATTGCAGAAAAGGGCGGGCGGACTGTTCGCTGCTGGCGGAAAAAAGTTGCATGGGAATCGGTGATTTAGCCAACGCAGCTTCAAGTGCTACTTCAACCAGTGGATGATCGTCAATCAGAAGCAGTGAGGCCATGAACATTTCCCTGTTAATTTAACAGGCTCAGCATAGCGGAAGTTACGGCAGGATAAAATAAAGGAGAGCCAGGCTCTCCTTATCAACTCAACCGTCCGGTCTTACTGCGTGGTGCCGTCGGTTTTGGTATTAACGTGACCGCCACCTTTTTTGGTATGAACTTTTTTGTTCATATCAGGGCATTTACCGTCTTTACACTGGCTATTCTTATCAATCTCGTCAGCCGTCATATGTTTGCTGCTGGACGTGCTGTCAGCGGTCGGAGACGATTTCTCGGTGCCTGTGTTATTAATTTTGCTGTTATCGACTTTGTTCGGTGGCAGGTTCTCGTTAGCACCGCCAGCTACTGCGCCTGCGGCGGCGGCCTGGTTAGAGTTTCCGTTAGCAGCCATTGCTGCGCCACTGCCCAGAGTCATTGCTGCCGTCAGAAAAATTATTGCAAACTTATTCATCATTATGCTCCCGTTAATAAATGATATTTGCTGTCTCTAACCCGCTGCGATGTTTGGTTCAGAGAAAAAGCGCCCTGAGCGAAATAAAATTTCGCTGGTTAGCTTAAAGACAGGTATTAATAAAAGTAAGTCACCGTTCCTCAGTGGTTACCTTTAAAAGTCTAGACGCATAACCCATTTATGCAAATTTCACGCATACATTATACGTTCATCAGGAATTTACACCCCGTGCGCTTCGGGCTACATTGGCTGGGTTGTGTCCGGCGGGCGCCGGGCCAGAAATTATATGGAATGAGTATGAATTACCAGAACGATGATTTACGCATTAAAGCGATCAAAGAACTCCTGCCACCCGTAGCCTTACTGGAAAAATTCCCTGCAACCGACCGTGCTGCGCAGACCGTTTCGCAGGCTCGCCAGGCGATTCACCAGATTCTGAAAGGGGAAGACGATCGTCTGCTGGTGGTGATTGGGCCTTGCTCCATTCATGATACCGAAGCCGCACAAGACTATGCTGCGCGTCTGTTAACCCTGCGGGAACAGCTTAAGGGTGAACTGGAAGTCGTGATGCGCGTTTACTTCGAAAAACCGCGTACCACCGTCGGCTGGAAAGGGCTAATCAACGATCCTTATATGGATGGTTCCTTCCAGTTGAACGACGGCCTGCGTCTGGCGCGTAAGCTGTTGGTAGAGATTAACGATTCTGGTCTGCCTGCCGCTGGCGAGTTTCTGGACATGATCACGCCGCAGTACGTTGCCGATCTGATGAGCTGGGGCGCGATCGGCGCGCGCACCACTGAATCACAGGTTCACCGCGAACTGGCTTCTGGTCTTTCCTGCCCGGTCGGGTTTAAAAACGGCACGGACGGCACCATCAAAGTGGCGATTGATGCCATTAACTCCGCCAGTTCACCGCACTGTTTCTTGTCAGTCACCAAATACGGGCACTCTGCGATCGTGGAAACCCGCGGCAACGGCGACTGCCATATTATTCTGCGTGGTGGTAAAGAACCGAACTACAGCGCCGCGCACGTCAGTGCAGTTAAAGCCGGTCTGGAAAAAGCTGGTTTACCGCAGCAGGTGATGATCGACTTCAGCCATGCCAACAGCAGCAAGCAGTTTCAGAAACAGATGCTGGTGGCAGATGATGTGGCGCAACAGATGATCAATGGCGAGCGCGGCATTATCGGCGTGATGATTGAAAGCCATCTGGTTGAAGGGAATCAGAGCCTGGAAAGCGGCGAACCGCTGGTATACGGCAAGAGCGTGACGGATGCCTGTATTGGCTGGGACGATACCGAGAAGGTGCTGCGTCAACTGGCCGATGCGGTCAAACAGCGTCGCGGTTAACAGGGCGCAATAAAAAAGGGCCAGACAGTGTCTGGCCCTTTTTACAGAGAAGCAAAACTTACTTCGCTTTACCCTGATTCGCCACGGCTGCGGCTTTTGCTGCGATCTCGTCAGCATCACCCAGGTAGTAGCGTTTGATCGGTTTGAAGTTTTCATCGAACTCATAAACCAGCGGTACGCCGGTCGGAATATTGAGTTCAAGAATCTCATCTTCGCTCAGGTTGTCCAGGTATTTCACCAGGGCACGCAGTGAGTTGCCGTGTGCAGCAACAATCACTTTCTCACCGCTTTTGATACGCGGCAGAATGGATTCGTTCCAGTAAGGAATGACGCGTTCGATGGTCAGGGCCAGACTTTCGGTGGTCGGCAGCTGCTCAGGCTTCAGTGAAGCATAACGCGGGTCGTGTCCAGGGAAACGCTCATCGCTACGATCCAGCTCTGGCGGGGTTACCGCGAAGCCACGGCGCCACTGTTTTACCTGCTCGTCGCCGTATTTGGCGGCGGTTTCTGCTTTATCCAGACCCTGCAACGCGCCATAGTGACGTTCATTCAGACGCCAGGATTTCTCAACGGGCAGCCAGGCCTGATCCAGCTCATCCAGCACATTCCACAGGGTGTGAATGGCGCGTTTCAGCACGGAGGTGTACGCGAAATCAAACACGAAACCTTCTTTCTTCAGCAGCTGTCCGGCTGCTTTAGCTTCGGTACGGCCCTTGTCAGAAAGGTCTACATCATACCATCCGGTGAAGCGGTTTTCGTTGTTCCACTGGCTTTCGCCGTGTCGCACCAGAACCAGCTTAGTTACAGCCATAGCTTAACTCCTTAATACTTGATGTTTCTGAGATAATGGAAACCTGCTGTCGCCAGCCCGTTGGCTGACCAATTGCGTTCTACCATAGCGGAAAACAGCGCACTGCGTAAGTCTGTCTGTGACGCACTGCGCGTTTTTCACCCGGTTGCTCAGCGTGGCGTAAAGCGATAGCGCGTGACGGATTCCCAACGATCTCCCGGCTGTAACCAGCAATCATCCTGTGGCCACTCGGGATGATTAGGCGAATCCGGTAAAAATTCACTCTCCAGCGCGATCCCCTGAAACGCAGTATAGCGTTCCTGCTCCCGGGCGCGCGTACCGGCCAAATAGTTACCGCTGTAGAACTGCAATGCCGGCGCCGAGGTGGTGACGCTTAACTGCAGTTTACCGTCCTGCGACCACAACTCAGCAGCAGGCTGACTGTCATCGCCTGCGCTGTTGAGCAGGAAAGCATGGTCATAGCCTTTAACCGCCTTCTGGTCGTCATCGGCAAGAAAATCCTGCTCAATGCTTTTGGCCTGACGGAAATCGAAACTGGTGCCGTCCACCGCCTTAAGTGGTCCGTTGGGAATCCCCTCGCTATCCACGGGCAGGTAACGATCGGCGTGCAGTTGTAATCGATGCTGACGTGCATCGCCATGATGCGCGTCAAGATTAAAGTAAGCATGATTGGTCAGATTGACCGGGCAGGGCTGATCGCACTTCGCCTGATAGTGAATCGACAGGCAATTATCGTCATCCAGGACATAGCGTAAATCAGCAATAAGATTGCCGGGATAGCCCTGATCGCCATCGGGCGAGTCGAGTCGATAATGCACTTCACTTTCTGACTGGCTGACGATTTGCCAGCGGCGTTTATCAAACCCCTCAGGGCCACCGTGTAGCTGGTGGTCGCCCTGATTCGCGGCCAACTGCCGGCCTGTTTTAGCCAGTTTTGCGCTGGCGATACGGTTAGCATAACGGCCTACCGTGGCACCCAGATAGGCATCCTGATGCAGGTAATCGGAAGGCGTTGCGCAGCCAAGCAATGCTTCACGTACGTGACCATCCTGCAACGGCACCCGCGCCGATAACCAGGTCGCGCCCCAGTCCATAAAGGTGGCAATCATGCCATTGGCATTGCGCAGCACGGTGATGCGCCACGGCTGACCGTCCGGCGCATGGGAATTGACATCGCTTAACATTGGCCTGCTCCTTCTGATGCTTTACAAACGTAGAAGGTCTCCTTGATGCCCGTTTTGGCTTCATACTGGCTGGCGACGGCGGCCTGCACCTGATCCACCAGCTCAAGCGGCATCAAAGCAACAATACAACCGCCAAAACCGCCGCCGGTCATACGGACACCGCCACGATCGCCGATCTCGGCTTTAACAATCTCGACCAGCGTATCGACCGGTGGCACGGTAATTTCAAAGTCATCACGCATTGATGCGTGAGATTCGGCCATCAGTTCGCCCATGCGCGCTAAATCACCACGAGAGAGCGCCTCGGCGGCCTCCAGCGTACGGGCATTTTCGGTGATGACATGACGTACGCGCTTAGCGACCTGGGGATCTAACTGAGATTCCGCGGCGTTAAACTCAGCGAGTTCGACATCCCGTAGCGCCTTTTTGTTAAAGAAGCGCGCGCCGGTTTCACACTGCTCACGGCGGACATTGTATTCGCTGCCCACCAGACTCCGGCGGAAGTTGGAATTAATGATAACCACGGCAATATCGTCCGGCATAGAAACCGGCCGGGTGCCGAGCGTCCGGCAATCCAGCAGCATGGCATGATCTTTTTGACCCAGCGCGGAAATCAGCTGATCCATGATGCCGCAGTTACAGCCCACGAACTGGTTTTCAGCTTCCTGACCGTTCACCGCAATCGCCGCACCGTCCAGCGCCAGGTTAAACAGCTGCTGGAAAACCGTCCCGACAGCCACTTCCAGCGAGGCAGAAGAGCTGAGGCCCGCACCCTGTGGCACGTTGCCACTGATCACCATATCGACACCGCTAAAATCTGGCGCGCGCTGCTGTAAATGCTTCACGACGCCGCGAACATAGTTCGCCCACATGGGTTCTTTTACGCTGGTAATCGGTGCATCCAGCGCAAAGGTGTCCTGCGCCTGATCGTAATCGACGGCGACAACACGAACCTGGCAGTCGTCACGCTTCGCACAGGCGATAACCGTTTGGTAATCGATGGCACAAGGCAGCACGAAACCGTCGTTGTAATCGGTGTGCTCGCCAATCAAATTGACGCGGCCTGGGGCCTGAATCGCGTGGGTTGGCGCATAGCCAAAGGTTTCAGTAAAAACCTGCTGCGTGATGGTTTTTAAGCTCATTGTTGTGCCTCACGGAAATGAATATCGCTCACGGAACGCAGGCGTTCTGCTGCCTGTTCTGCGGTTAAATCGCGTTGGGTTTCAGCCAGCATCTCGTAGCCGACCATAAATTTGCGCACCGTTGCTGAACGCAGCAGCGGCGGATAAAAGTGGGCGTGCAACTGCCAGTGTTCATTGTCGTCACCGTTGAATGGCGCGCCGTGCCAGCCCATGGAGTAGGGGAAAGAGCACTGAAACAGGTTGTCGTAACGGCTGGTCAGGCGCTTGATGGCGTTAGCCAGATCGTCACGCTGCGCATCGGTCAAGTCGGTCAGGCGCTTAACATGGGTTTTTGGCAACAGCAGGGTTTCAAACGGCCAGGCTGCCCACCACGGCACCACGGCCAGCCAGTGGTCCGTTTCTACCACGGTACGGCTGCCATCCTGCTGTTCACGCGCGCTGTAATCCATCAGCATCGGCGAGCCCTTTTGGGCAAAGTAGCGGCGCTGAAGATCGTCTTCACGCTGGGCTTCATTAGGCAGAAAGCTGTTGGCCCAGACTTGTCCATGTGGATGGGGATTGGAGCAGCCCATGGCGGCGCCCTTGTTCTCAAAGACCTGTACCCATGGGTAGTGCTGACCCAGTTCTGCCGTTTGTTGTTGCCAGGTGCGGACGACTTCTTTCAGTGCGCTCAGGGACATTTCTGGCAGCGTTTTACTGTGATCGGGCGAAAAGCAGATGACACGGCTGGTACCGCGCGCGCTTTCGCAGCGCATCAACATGTCATCACTTTCTGGCGCGTCTGGCGTATCCGTCATCAAGGCCGCGAAGTCATTGGTAAAAACGTAGGTGCCTTGATAATCAGGATTCACATCACCTGTAACGCGCGTGTTGCCCGCACACAGAAAACAGTCAGCATCGTGCGACGGCAGCGTATTCACCGCAGGCGTTTCCTGGGCACCCTGCCAGGGACGTTTGGCACGATGAGGAGAAACCAAAATCCACTGGTCAGTCAGGGGATTGTAACGGCGATGGGGATGATCGGCCGGGTTAAATTTTTCCATGTTGCATCCTGGTCAGCGTCAAAATAAAAAAAGGCATCGATAAAACGTAGCACATCAGCCGCGTTGAAAACGTGATCCAGTCTGGATAAGTGGTATCGTTTACACAAGCTGAATATTCTTATTTAAAGGCGAAGTGGCACATTGCGCACATAAAAAGTGGGTTTAAATGGTAACGCTTACATTGTAGGGGAAACAACGCCGGGGTGACGGCGTTGATAAGGTCAAACGCTGTCCTGTCGGTAGCGATAACCACCTTCAGGCTGCGCCACAAAATGCAGCCGGTGAGTAATACATTGGGGAGCATCTTCCGCATGGTGGGACACGAACAGCAACTGGGTTCGTCCTTCACCAATTAAGATATCGACAAAACGTCGCACTAACTGACGATTAAGCGGATCTAATCCCTGTAACGGTTCATCAAGTATTAACAGGGTGGGATGTTTAACCAGCGCCCGGGCGATTAACACCAGCCGCTGTTGTCCCCAGGATAAACCGTGGAAGGGCATATCGCCCATCGCTGAATCCATCCCCAGCAGCGCCAGCCACTGACGCGCCAGGGCCATTTGTCGATCGGAGACGGCCTGATAAAGCCCAATAGAGTCAAAAAAGCCGGATAAAATCACGGTGCGCACGTTGGCGCTCACCCGGTAATCAAGATGCAGGCTGCTGCTGACATAGCCAATATGTTGTTTGATATCCCAGATGGTTTCCCCACTGCCGCGGCGAAGGCCGAACAGGGTTAAATCATTGCTGTAGCCCTGCGGATGATCGCCGGTGACCAGGCTGAGCAATGTCGATTTGCCCGCGCCGTTTGGCCCAATAATATGCCAGTGCTCACCAGCATTAACCTGCCAGTTAAGCCCGTCAATAATGCGCTGGTCGTTATAGGACACCACGCCGTTACGCAGGATGACCCGTGGCGCATTATCGGCCAACTGGGGAAGTGCATCCGCGACATCGGCCTCTGGCAGTGCCATCCCGTCCAACTGCTCACTGCGTGCCAGCTGTGCGACCAGCGCCTGCGCCAGAATCGCCTCGCGCGGCCCAACGTGCGTCAGGCTGCATTCGGCCAGCACGCCAACCTGGTCAACATAATCCGGAATATCGTCAAAGCGGTTAAGCACCAGCACCAGGGTAAAATCTGCCTGCTGCAGGTTATTCAGGGTGGCTGTCAGGTTGGCGCGTGAATCCACATCCAGACCGTCAAAAGGCTCATCCAGGATCAGCAGGTCAGGCTGCTTCATTAACGCCTGGCACAGCAACGTTTTACGCGTTTCACCCGTTGACAGGTATTTAAAACGGCGGTTAAGCAGGCCGGTGATACCAAACTGCGCCGCCAGGTGTTCACAGCGCGTCCTGTCTTTGACCTCATCCTGAATGATTTCAGCCGTGGTACGGCCGGTGTCATCCTCACCCTCACTCAGCAGATCGGTATTATTTCGTTGCCATTCATCGGCGACCAGCTGTTGAAGTTGCTCCAGAGACAGGCGGCTGGGACGCTGGAAATCACGCGTAACCTCACCTGACAGCGGCAGTAGCTCACCTGACAGGGCGCGGGCCAGCGACGATTTGCCGCTGCCGTTGGCGCCAACAAAGGCCCAGCGTTCACCGCGTTGCAGATGAACATCGGCCAGAGACAGCACCCGGGTATCATTAAGATGAAATATGCCTTGCGAAATTTGCAATGAAGCCATGATTCGTTCCATTTTTTGCAGCGTTAACCGTTGTTTTAGCCACTGCATCGGATGAAGTCAAACCAGGATAACAGATCAACGCAACGACGCGACGATGGCATGGCTGGCGCTGAAGCTGGCGATCACGGCGTTGCCGGGCTGCCACTGCCGCCGTTCGATTTCACTGTTATCCAGCGTGGCGCACAGCGTTTCACCGCCTGGCAGGCGCATCAGGACTTCACTGACCTGCTCGCCACGCTCGATAGCGCTTATCGTGGCGGCAAGCTGATTCTCCGCCTGAGTGGGTTGAGTATGAAGGCTGATCCAGGGGGCTTTGATCAGCACCAGCACCTCTTTACCGCTCTTGAGCTGCAGGCGTTCCGCACTGCGCTCGGTGAGGGCGACCTTGAGCCGGGTTAGGCCGTCGGAGAGCAGAATGGTCAGGTGCTGCACAACGTGCTGTGCGTCGTTGTCTGTTACCGTGCCAAACAGTTGATTACGCGCGCTGGTTTGCAACGAAGCGCGGGCGATAGCGGCCAGCAGGCTGTCCAGCGGCAGGCTGTCCTGCTGCAAAGCATCAAAGGCATGTTGCTGAATCTTTTCCATCAAACCAAACAGCTGAACCAGGCGCTCGCCATAGCGGGTTAACTGCGCGCCGCCGCCGCCTTTTCCGCCGGTTGCGCGCGCCACGATTTCCTGTTCAGCCAGCTGGTTCATCTCGTTGATGGCATCCCAGGCGCTCTTGTAACTGATGCCCGCCAGTTTCGCCCCCTGGCTGATCGAACCGGTTTGCTGCACGCGTTTTAGCAGTTCAATGCGGCGTGGATCGGCAAACAGTTTTTGCTGCAGGCGGATATGAAGGGTGAGTTCGGCTTGCATGGTGGCTCCGGCAAAGAGTGAATCGCGTTATCGGGCAGATGATAGCGAGCTTTCCGTCTCAAAGTAAAAGCACGAAAAGGACTGCGCAAAATTTTACTGAGCCGTTACAATCCCATCTTTATACGCAAAGTGGGACTTTCCATGCTGGAACTTATTAAAAGCCTCGCCGTGGCGGTGATCATGGTACCTGTGGTTATGGCAATCATGTTAGGCCTGATTTACGGCCTGGGTGAAGTGTTCAACCTCATCTCTAAAACGGGTCGCCGCGACGATAACAAGACCCGCTCTCAGCATTAATTCTCCTGCAACGTCCGCCTCAGCGCGGACGTTGTGGTTTTTACCCCGCATCACGTCTCCTCTCCGCTTTTGCTAATTTGGTCCTGGTGTCAGATAATGCGTTGTATTATCCGATATATAACGATCACTGGAGAGAAATCATGCGTTTCGCATTTTATCGTTTGAGTATGGCGGCAGTATTGACGGTTTCCCTGAGCAGCCAGGCGCTGGCCGCCGAAAAAGTTACTGTTTTTGCCGCCGCTTCATTAACCAACGCGCTGGAAGAGATAGCCGCACAGTACAAAAAAGCGCACGGCACGGAGGTGGTGTCATCTTTTGCTTCTTCTTCTGTGCTGGCGCGTCAGATTGAGCAGGGCGCGCCAGCCGATCTGTTTATCTCAGCCGATCAGCAGTGGATGGACGATGCCGTTGCCAAAAAAAGTATGATCGACACCACCCGTTATACGCTGCTGGGTAATGATTTGGTGCTGATTGCACCGCGCAGCGACGGTGCCAAGCCGGTGACGATTAACGATAACACCAACTGGAAAAGCCTGCTGAAAGGTGAACGCCTGGCCGTGGGCGACCCTGATCATGTACCGGCCGGCATCTATGCCAAAGAGGCGCTGCAGAAACTGGGTGCCTGGTCTTCCCTGTCCCCGTCACTGGCGCGCGCCAATAATGTGCGTGCCGCACTGGCACTGGTCGAGCGTAATGAAACCCCGTACGGCATTGTTTACGGCTCAGATGCTGTGGCCAGTAAAAAAGTCCAGGTGGTGGGCACCTTTCCGGAAGACAGTCACAAACCGGTCGAATATCCTGTGGCGATTGTTAAAGATCGCGACAACGCGGCCGTTAAGGCTTTCTATAACTACCTGAAAGGGCCGGAAGCGGCCGCAGTGTTCAAACAATACGGATTCACGCCTAAAAAATGATACTCAGCGATGTTGAATGGCAGGCGGTCATGCTCAGTCTGCAGGTGTCAGGCATAGCCGTGCTGTGCAGTCTGCCATTCGGTATCCTGATGGCATGGGTGCTGGTACGTTGCCGCTTCCCCGGCAAAGCCATCCTCGACAGTGTGATCCACTTACCCCTGGTGCTGCCACCGGTGGTGGTGGGTTATCTGTTGCTGATAGGTCTGGGCCGACGCGGCATCATCGGTGAAAAACTGTATGACTGGTTTGGCTTTAGCTTCGCGTTCAGCTGGCGTGGAGCGGCGCTGGCCTCGGCGGTGATTGCCTTTCCACTCATGGTGCGGGCCATTCGTCTGGCGCTGGAGGCGGTGGATATCCGGCTGGAGCAGGCGGCGCGGACGTTAGGTGCCGGGCGCTGGCGGGTTTTTTTTACCATTACGCTGCCCTTAACCCTGCCCGGTATCATCGTCGGTACGGTGCTGGCCTTTGCCCGTTCCCTTGGCGAGTTTGGTGCCACTATCACCTTTGTGTCTAACATTCCTGGCGAAACCCGCACGATTCCCCTGGCCATGTATACGCTGATTGAAACGCCGGGTGCCGAAGGCGCCGCCGCACGTCTGTGCGTGATCGCGATCGTTCTGGCGCTGGCCTCGTTACTGATTTCTGAATGGCTGGCGCAGTGGGGCCGGAAACGGATGGGCTCCTGATGCTGACGCTTAATTTTGCTCAACGGCTGGGCGAACACCAGCTTGAGATTGACGTGACGATTCCCGCCAGCGGCATCACCGCGATATTCGGCGTATCCGGTGCGGGCAAGACCTCATTGATTAATGCCATCGGCGGCTTAACCCGGCCCCAGCGTGGACGCATTCAGCTTAATGACCGGATACTGTTCGATGCAGAACAGCAGGTCGCCTTGCCGCCGGAAAAGCGCAACATTGGTTATGTTTTTCAGGACGCACGGCTGTTTCCGCACTACAGCGTGCGGGGCAATTTACGCTACGGCCTCTCGACCAGTATGAAAAGCCAGTTCGATTCGCTGGTGGCGTTATTAGGCCTTAACCCCTTACTGAACCGTTTCCCGCTGTCGCTCTCGGGCGGAGAAAAGCAGCGCGTTGCCATCGGACGCGCCTTGCTCAGCGCACCCGACATCCTGCTCATGGATGAACCGCTGGCGTCACTGGATTTGCCGCGTAAGCGTGAGCTGATGCCTTACCTGCAGACGCTGGCGAAGCAGGTCGATATTCCCGTGTTGTATGTTTCCCATAGCCTGGAGGAGATACTGCAGCTGGCGGATAACGTGCTGGTGCTGGATGAGGGAAAGGTAAAAGCCTTTGGTCCCCTGGAACGCGTCTGGAGCAGCAGCGCGATGCGGCCATGGCTGCCCGCAAGCGATCTGACCAGTGTGCTGCGGGTGCAGGTACTGGAGCATCATCCGGACTATCCCATGTCGGCGCTGTCTCTGGGCGATCAACATATCTGGGTCAGCCGGGTCAATTTGCCGGTTAAATCGCCGTTGCGGATACGCATTGCCTCGGCGGATGTTTCACTGACGCTGCAACCCGCGCAAAACAGCTCCATCCGAAATGTGCTGCCTGCGCAGGTCGTCGAGCTTATTGAGGTAGGCGATCAGGTTGAAGTGAAGCTGCGTATTGGCATCAGTGAGCTGTGGGCGCGTATCTCGCCCTGGGCGCGCGACGAGCTTAATATCCGGCCCCAACAGTGGCTGTATGCGCAGATTAAAAGCGTGTCGGTCACGACCTGAGGTGCCCGGTGGCATGTTGTCTCACCGGGGCAGACATCATGACAGAACGTGCTGATAAAGCGTGTCGGCGATACCGGTTTCAAGGTTGGTGCCAGTCACCATTTTTGCCCGCGACTTAATGACGTCGTCCGCATTGCCCATTGCCACGCCCAGCCCGACGTTTTCCAGCATGCTCAGGTCGTTGTAGTTATCGCCAAACGCAATCACGTCATCCATCGTCAGCCCCACAGATTCGACCCACTGCGCCAGACGCTTCCCTTTGCTGTTGCCGCCGCGCGCAACGTCAACCTGATCGTGCCATGACCACTCGCAGGCCAGCCCCAGTTCGGCTTCTGCGCGCTGGGCAAACTGCTGCAGTTCTGCGGTGTTCTCGTGGGAAAGGGCAAACTTCCAGATCGACTGCGCCTCTTTGGCGGCCTGCGCCAGGCTGTCCACCTGCGTAAATACGGGGCGCTGGTGCGGCGGGAGCGATTCACTCCACTTCAGCGTGCGAATCACATGACCGGTCGGGGTTTGATACAGCATCGCATCGTCCACATACAGCAGGCCGTGAATCTGATGTTCGTCCAGCATCTCAATCACGCGTAGCGCAACCTGCGCATCCAGCGGGTCAGAAGCCAGCACTTTTTTGGCCGGATAGTCATACAGATAGGTGCCATTACAGCAGATGGCGGGCGTATCCAGATTTAAGGCCTGATAGAAAGGATGAATGGCGCAGTGGTGACGTCCGGTCACGATAATCACCTTGACGCCAGCCTTGCGCGCTTGCGTAATCGCTTCCACGGATTGTGGCAGAATGGTTTTCGTCGGGGTCAACAGCGTGCCGTCAAGGTCGAGGGCGATTACACGATAGCTCATTAATCCTCTCATCGGAATGGGTTAGCAGAGCAGCAAGTCTACACCCGACCTGGGTACGGAAACAAAAATCAGGGCACAAATCATTCCAGCGAGACAGAAAAAAACGCGCTACAGTGACCTGCAGAACAACATGAGTCAGCGAAAAAGGAGAATACATGAAGCAAGTTGTCTACACCGCCAGTCCTGAGAGTCAACAAATCCATGTCTGGCAGTTGAATGAAGATGGCACCTTGACGCTACTACAGGTTACGGACGTTGCGGGTCAGGTTCAGCCTATGGTGGTGAGTCCGAAAAAAGATTTCTTGTATGTAGGCGTGCGTCCCGACTTCCGCGTACTGGCGTTTCGCATCGCCCCGGACGGCACGCTGACCGAAGCCGGACAGGCACCGCTGCCGGGAAGCCCGACCCATATCTCCACCGACCATGCTGGCCGGTTCCTGTTTTGTGGTTCCTATAACGATGCGTGCGTCAGTATCAGCCCAATAGGCGAGGACGGCGTGCCACAGGCACCGAGCCAGGTGATTGACGGTCTGGCGGGATGCCACTCCGCCAACATCGACAATGCCGATCGCACGTTGTACGTACCTGCGCTGAAGCAGGATCGCATCTGCCTGTTTGATCTTGGCGCTGACGGTCAGTTAACCCCGCATGCACAAGAGCAGGTCACGACGGCGGAAGGGGCCGGGCCGCGGCACATGGCGTTTCATGCCAACGGACAGTACGCCTACAGCGTCAATGAACTCAACAGCACGGTCGAGGTCTGGGCGCTGAACAATGCGCATGGCAAGGTCGAGTCGGTGCAAACGCTGGATATCATGCCGCCAGATTTTACCGGTACGCGCTGGGCTGCGGATATTCATCTGACGCCAGATGGCCGTTTCCTGTATGCGTGCGATCGCACCAGCAGCATGTTAACGGTGTTCAGCATCAGCGAAGACGGCGCCGTTCTGACGCGGGAAGGGTTCCAGCCTACGGAAACCCAGCCGCGCGGGTTCAATATCGATCATACGGGTCAGTACCTGGTGGCGGCAGGGCAGAAGTCGCACCACATTGAGGTGTATAACATTACCTCGCCACAGGGATTACTGAAGCCGGTAGGCCGCTACGCCGTTGGACAAGGTCCAATGTGGGTGGTGGTTCATCAACTGGCAGGGTAACGTTCAGGATGGCCGCTTCCGGTAAGACGTTTAACCGGAAGCGGCATTGTCAGGCGACGATCAGACGTAATGAACGGTTAACGCTGCGCTGGCTAACACGTGAAAGTGCACGTTAAACCCAACCATCGCGCCGCTGGCACCCTCATCAACCTCGATTTTATCCACATCCAGCGCATGAACGCTGAAGATATAACGATGGGTTTCACCGGTGGGTGGTGCCGCGCCGCCGTAGCCGGCCTGGCCAAAATCGGTGCGTGTCTGCAGCGCGCCGGCTGGCAGCGCGGCTTTACCGGAACCCGCTCCCTGCGGCAGCGATGTCGTGTCGGCCGGAATATTCGCCACCACCCAGTGCCACCAGCCTGAGCCTGTAGGCGCATCCGGATCGAAGCAGGTGATCACAAAACTTTTGGTGCCCTCTGGCGCGTCTTCCCAGGCCAGGTGGGGTGAAAGATTATCGCCCTGATAACCCATTCCGTTAAAAACGTGTTTTTCCGGCATTTTGTCGCCGTCATGTAAATCCTGGCTGTAAACTCGCATCACATCTCCTTGCGTTAATGGTCACTGCCTTTTCATCTTAACCAAAAGCCGGTTTACGTCCAGCCGTTGAAACATTAAGAAAGAAAGTGTGCCGGCTTCTCAAGCGCCGCACCTATCGCATTGACCAGCGTATTCAGCGCCTCAGGCGTGATGATATAAGGTGGCATCAGATAAATCAGGCGACCAAAGGGCCGAATCCAGACGCCCTGGCTGACAAAGAATTGCTGTAAGGTTGCCATGTTGACCGGGCGATGGGTTTCCACAACGCCAATGGCTCCCAGCACGCGAACATCGGCCACTTCGGGGGCGTGGCGCAGGGGCAGCAGCGTGTCACGTAGCTGACGTTCTATTGCGGCAACCTGATGACGCCAGTCGCCTTCCTGCACTATCGCCAGGCTTTCTGTTGCGACAGCGCAGGCCAGCGGGTTCGCCATAAAGGTGGGGCCGTGCATAAAACAGCCCGCCGGACTGTGGCTGATGGTATCGGCCACCTCCCGCGTCGTGAGGGTGGCGGCCAGGCTCATGGTGCCGCCGGTCAGGGCTTTTCCGACACACATCATATCCGGCGTAATCGCCGCATGTTCGCAGGCAAACAGCTTACCGGTGCGGCCGAAGCCGGTGGCGATTTCATCGGCGATCAGCAGGATGCCATAGCGGTCACAACATTCGCGCACGACCTGCAAATAGCGCGGATGATAAAAACGCATCCCGCCTGCGCCCTGAACCACGGGTTCCAGAATCACCGCCGCCAACTGGCTCTGATGTTGCTGGATCAGCCGGACAAAATCCTCAGCATCGCGCGCCTCCCACTCATCATCAAACCCGCACTGCGGTGCTTCAGCGAAATGGTGCTCGGGCAGGTAGCCGCGCCACAGGCTGTGCATGGAATTATCCGGATCGCATACCGACATCGCGGCAAAAGTATCGCCGTGATAACCCCGTTTGAGCGTCAGAAACTGCTGACGCGTTTCTCCTCGCCCCAGCCAGTATTGCAGCGCCATCTTCATCGCCACTTCGACGGCAACGGAGCCGGAATCCGCCAGAAACACGCACTCCAGCGCGTCTGGCGTCATGGTGACTAACTGGCGGCAAAGGGCCACGGCGGCAGGATGGGTAATGCCGCCGAACATCACATGGGACATCTGCGCCATCTGCTGTTGCAGCGCCCGATTCAGGCGCGGATGGTTATAGCCATGTATCGCCGCCCACCACGACGACATCCCGTCCACCAGCTCGCGACCATCTGCCAGTTGCAGATGGTAATCCCGAGCCGCAACAACCGGATAGCAGGGCAGTGGCTGCGTCATTGAGGTATAGGGATGCCAGATATGCTGGCGATCAAATTCAGCGTCCTGTGGAGTAAACATTGGAGTTGTAAACCAAAATAAAAAGATTTAGTTTACAAGTATAACCACGTTAACTGTCGGGATGACACCTTTTTTGGAGTATGTAATGTCACAACGTTGGACTATAGCCCAGGCGCAGGCGCTGTTCGATCGGCCTTTTCTTGAACTGATGTTTGAGGCACAGCAGGTGCATCGCCAGCACTTCGATCCCCGTCAGGTTCAGGTCAGCACGCTGCTGTCGATCAAAACCGGGGCCTGCCCTGAAGACTGCAAATATTGCCCGCAAAGCGCCCGTTACAAGACCGGTCTGGAATCGGAGCGCCTGATGGAAGTGGATGAGGTACTGCGTTCCGCGCAAAAGGCCAAAGCTGCCGGTTCGAGCCGCTTCTGCATGGGTGCCGCGTGGAAAAACCCCAGTGACCGCGATATGCCTTACCTGGAAAAAATGGTGGAAGGCGTTAAAGCGATGGGCATGGAAACCTGCATGACGCTTGGCACGCTGAGCGACAGCCAGGTCCAGCGTTTAGGCAGTGCCGGACTCGATTTCTACAACCACAACCTGGATACCTCGCCGGAGTTTTACGGCAATATCATTACCACACGTAGCTATCAGGAACGCCTGGATACGCTGGGTAAAGTGCGCCAGGCGGGCATTAAAGTCTGTTCCGGCGGGATTGTGGGCCTGGGTGAAACGGTGAACGATCGCGCGGGCCTGCTGGTGCAACTGGCGAACCTGCCTACGCCGCCGGAAAGCGTGCCGATCAACATGCTGGTGAAGGTCAAAGGCACTCCGCTGGCAGAGAATGATGACGTTGAGCCGTTCGACTTTATCCGCACCATCGCCGTCGCCCGTATCATGATGCCGACCTCGCATGTTCGCCTGTCGGCGGGCCGTGAGCAGATGAGCGAACAGACCCAGGCGATGTGCTTTATGGCAGGTGCGAACTCCATTTTCTACGGATGCAAACTGCTGACCACGCCGAACCCGGAAGAAGATAAAGATATGCTGTTGTTCCGCAAGCTGGGGCTGAATCCTGAACATACCCAGACTGACAACGGCGACAATGCACAACAGCAGCAGCTAACGGAGCAACTGCTTCACGCCGATACAGAAAAATTCTATAACGCGGCGCTGTAATGAGCTGGCAGCAACGCATGCAGCAGGCGCTGACGCAGCGCCGGGCTGAAGATGGCTGGCGTGAACGGCGGGTGATTGAGGAGAACCAAACGCGCCTGATCCGCCATGCCGGTCAGATGTATCGCCACTTTTCCAGTAACGACTATCTTGGACTGAGCCAGCATCCTGCGGTGATCGCGGGCTGGCAACAGGGCGCGGCGCAGGCGGGAGCTGGCGCGGGTGCATCAAGCCATGTCACCGGCTATCATCGGCTCCATGCCGAGCTGGAAGCCCAACTGGCGGACTGGCTGGGCTATCCGCGCGCACTGCTGTTTATTTCGGGCTTTGCGGCCAACCAGGCGATCATTCACCTGTTAGCCGAGAAAAATGACCGCATCCTGGCCGATAAACTCACTCATGCTTCGCTGCTGGAGGCCGCCAGCCACAGCCCGGCGCAGCTGCGCCGTTTTACACATAACGATCCACATAGCCTGGCTGCCCGGCTGGATGCACCCTGCGAGGGGCAAACGCTGGTGGTCACCGAAGGCATTTTCAGTATGGATGGCGATAGCGCGCCCTTACAGGCGATTGCTGCTCAGGCGAAACAGGCCCGCGCGGGGTTGCTGGTCGATGATGCGCACGGTATTGGTGTCACCGGCGAACAGGGGCGGGGCAGCTGTTGGGCGCAGGGCATCAAACCTGACCTGCTGGTGGTGACCTTTGGCAAAGCCTTCGGCGTCAGTGGCGCCGCGTTGTTGTGTGATGAGGCTACCGCCGATTATTTTCTGCAATTTTCCCGCCATTTGATTTACTCCACCGCGATGCCGCCGGCCCAGGCCAGCGCGCTGTTAGCCGCGCTTAAACAGGTGCAGGTGGGCGATGAACATCGCCAACGCCTTGCTCACAATATCGCCCATTTTCGTCGCGGGGCAGCCTCATTGCCCTGGGCGCTCATGGATTCGTCCAGCGCGATTCAGCCGTTGATCGTCGGCGATAACGGGCAGGCGCTGGCGCTGTCTGCGCGCTTAGCCCGTGCGGGATGCTGGGTCAGTGCGATTCGTCCGCCAACGGTGCCACCGGGTACAGCGCGTTTACGTATTACGCTGACGGCCGCCCATCAGCCAGACGATATTGACGTCTTACTGGAGGCGCTGCATGACGCTGCAGATTGATAAACGCGCCGTTGCCAGAGCCTTTGGTCGCGCGGCCTCCCAGTATGATCACCATGCCGAACTCCAACGGTTGAGCGGTGATGCACTGCTGGCGTGGGCACCCGCGCGCACTGGCCTGCAGGTGCTGGATGCCGGTTGTGGGACCGGCTGGTACAGCCGGATATGGCACGAGCGGGGCAAACAGGTCACCGCGTTGGATCTGTCAGCGCAGATGTTGCACCAGGCCCGGCAAAATGGCGTCGCGCATCACTATCTGGCAGGGGATATCGATGCGCTGCCGTTGGCAAACCAGTGCGTTGACCTGGTATGGAGCAACCTGGTGGTGCAATGGAGCGAAGATTTGCAGGGGGCGCTAACGCAGTTTAACCGGGTACTAAAGCCTGGCGGCTGTTTGCTGTTTTCCACCCTGAGCGCGGGCTCTCTGCACGAAGTCCATCAGGCCTGGTCGCACCTGGATGGCAGCCTGCACGCTAATCGCTTCCTGCCCGCGCAGGAGATTGCCGCCGCCTGTGAAGCTCAGCATCTGCACTGCCATGCACAAACCTTTATCTTGCATTTCCCCGATGCCCTCAGCGCGATGCGCTCTCTGAAAGGCATCGGGGCAACCCATTTGCATAGCGGGCGATCCGCTTGTTTGTTGACGCGTCAACGTCTTGCTCAACTCGAAGCCCACTGGCCCCGGGATGAGCAGGGTTTTCGCCTCAGTTACCATGTGATGTTTGGAGTGACGAAATCATGAAACGCTGGTTTGTGACCGGCACCGACACCGAAGTCGGTAAAACGGTGGCCAGTGCGGCGCTGCTGCAGGCTGCCACGGCTGCAGGTTATCGTTGTGCAGGCTATAAACCTGTTGCCTCGGGCTGCGAGTTAACTGCGTCAGGCGTGCGTAACAGCGATGCGCTGGCGTTACAGCGTTACAGCAACGTTGCGCTGCGCTACGAGCAGGTGAATCCGCTGGCGTTTATGGAGCCAACCTCGCCGCATATCGTCAGCGCGGATGAGGGTAGACCGATTGAGTTTGCCACCCTGTCGGCGGGGCTGCGTGAACTTGAGCCGCTGGCCGAGTGGATTCTGGTCGAGGGAGCAGGCGGCTGGTACACGCCGCTTTCTGAGACGCAAACCTATGCAGACTGGGTAGAGGCGGAGCAACTGCCGGTGATTTTGGTGGTGGGCGTTAAGCTGGGATGTATTAATCATGCCATGCTGACGGCCGATGCTGTCCGCGCACGCGGTCTGCGACTGGCGGGCTGGATCGCCAATACGGTACAGCCGCCCGGTCGGCGCTATCAGGAATACCTCACGGCCTTAACACAGCGCCTTCCGGCACCTTGTCTGGGTGTGATTCCCTGGTTAACGGATGAGGACCAGCAGGCTGACTGTGGTCAGTACCTGACGCTGCCTGGCGAATCAGGCCACGGTTAACCATTTATCCAGGGTACCGTCATCCAACTGGGTGACGTTGCCCTGAGCAACATTGCGGCCGCGATGCAGCAGTAAAAAGTTGTCAGCCACGCGGCGAATCAATGAAACCCGCTGTTCAAGCAGCAAAATCGTCAGACCATAGTCGCGGTTCAGGCGACGAATCAGATTCCCCATCTCTTCTTCCAGCCAGGGCGCCATACCGTCGGCAGGCTCATCCAGAATCAGCAGGCGCGGCTGTAAGACCAGCGCACGGGCCAGCGCCAGTTGCTGCTGCTGATAGACGGGCAAATCGCCGCTACGCTGTTGACGCAACGAATAAAGCGCCGGCAGCAGGTCGAATATCATTTCCGGGATAGCCCGATAGCCGTCACGCGGTTGTGCGCCTGCCAGTAAAGCAATGAGTAAATTATCCTCGACGCTCATCTGAGTAAAAATATGTCGCCCCTGCGGAACATAGCCAATGCCCTGACGGGCGCGCAGCTCTGCAGGCTGCGACAACAGGTCTTCAGGCGGCGAACCATCCTGCTGCCAGCTAATGGTCCCGCTGTTTATAGGCAGCTTCCCCATAATGCAGTTGACCAGGGTGGTTTTCCCCATGCCTGGCCGTCCCAGTATGCCGGTGCAGGTGCCGGGAGGCAGGTCCAGATCCACATTCCAGAGAATATGATTTTTACCGTAAAACTGATTCACCGACCGTAAACTTAACATCTGACGCGCTCCTTCCAGATAATTAACCTGAATGCTTTCGCCGTTCATCTCTGGTAAATCGCTCTAATGAGATAGCGGGATCTTCAACACCGCTATTGCCTGTACTACGCTGGTAAAACGTTATGCAATTCCCAGGCCAGAGTCATTATTGCCCCCTGTGGCTGGCTTAACCTGCGGAAATACCATCATTTAAAGATAAAGAAAAATGAACAATGCCAGCCTTAGCTTAAGGCGCGGTGCAACGGCGGTGCAGGCGAAAGGCGTGATGAAGTGCGTCTGCTCGCTAATGGGGCAGGTGCCAGACCACAAAAAAATAAAAAAAAGAAAAGGGGTTGTCGCAGATCAAGGCGAGCGCCGCTGCGGTAGCTCAATCCTGCCAGTTAGTGTCAGAAATTAAGCGAAAAAAAATTTTTTTTTAGGGCCGCCATGACGACGAAAAAAATTATACACAGCTGATGTGCAAAGGGCTGTCATCAGTTATCCACTATTCCTGTGGATAACCTTGTGCATTAGATAATGAAAACAGGTTAGAAGCGAGGAAATACGGGGCCTGGTAACTGGATGATGAGAATCTGGGCTTTTTAAAGTAGCGGCTATAAATCAATGGGTTATCAAAAAACAAGCCTGCCGGATTGGTGCCGATTCATCAAACTGCAATTTTATGACACATGCTTGACAAATGTTAAATCAGGGCCTGGCTTGGGGATAACCTGGCGCAACAAAAACAGCTGACAGCAAGGGATAAAGCCAAAGAGTCAAGCGGAAAGTGATGTCCGTTACTGTGCATCATTACTGTTATTATATCCAGTATTTTTTTCTGGCAAAATCGGCATAGCAGAGTAAAATAATGGGCTGCCCGCCGTCTTTCTTCTGCAGGAACCGTATTCATGAGTAAAGATTTTAAACTGAACTCCGCTTTCAAGCCTTCTGGCGATCAGCCGGAAGCGATTCGTCGTCTGGAAGCCGGACTGGAAGATGGACTGGCGCACCAGACGTTATTAGGCGTCACCGGATCGGGTAAAACCTTTACCGTCGCTAACGTAATCGCCGATCTCAATCGGCCCACCATGGTATTAGCGCCCAACAAAACCCTGGCGGCGCAGCTGTATGGTGAGATGAAAGAGTTCTTTCCGGACAACGCCGTGGAGTTTTTTGTCTCCTACTACGATTACTACCAGCCTGAAGCCTATGTGCCGAGTTCCGACACCTTTATCGAAAAGGATGCCTCGGTTAACGAACACATTGAGCAAATGCGTCTTTCCGCCACAAAAGCCTTGCTGGAGCGGCGCGATGTTATCGTCGTCGCATCGGTGTCGGCGATTTATGGTCTGGGCGATCCCGATCTTTATCTGAAAATGATGCTGCACTTAACGCGCGGCATGATCATCGATCAACGCAGCATCCTGCGCCGCCTGTCAGAGCTGCAGTACACCCGCAACGATCAGGCGTTCCAGCGCGGAACCTTCCGGGTGCGCGGCGAGGTTATCGATGTGTTCCCTGCGGAATCCGACGACATTGCGCTACGGATCGAATTATTTGATGAAGAGGTGGAGCGCCTGTCACTGTTTGACCCGCTCACTGGCCAGGTTGAGTCAGTGGTGCCGCGCTTTACGATCTATCCTAAGACGCACTATGTCACACCGCGTGAGCGCATTTTACAGGCCATGGAAGACATCAAAGTCGAGCTGGCCGACCGGCGTAAAAACCTGCTGGAAAATAACAAACTGCTGGAAGAGCAGCGTATCACCCAGCGTACCCAGTTTGATCTGGAGATGATGGGGGAGCTGGGCTACTGCTCCGGCATCGAAAACTACTCGCGTTACCTTTCGGGCCGCGGGCCTGGAGAAGCGCCGCCGACCCTGTTTGACTATCTTCCGGCGGATGGCCTGCTGGTGGTGGATGAGTCCCACGTGACGATTCCGCAAATTGGCGGCATGTACCGTGGTGACCGGGCGCGTAAAGAGACATTGGTGGAATACGGTTTCCGTCTGCCCTCGGCGCTGGATAACCGCCCAATGAAGTTTGAAGAGTTCGAGGCACTGGCACCGCAAACGATTTATGTGTCGGCGACGCCGGGCAAATACGAGCTGGAAAAATCCGGCGACGAGGTGATTGACCAGGTGGTGCGACCGACCGGCCTGCTGGACCCGATCCTCGAAGTGCGGCCCGTCGCGACCCAGGTTGACGATCTGCTGTCAGAGATCCGCAAACGCGTCACCGTCAATGAACGCGTACTGGTTACCGTCCTGACCAAACGCATGGCGGAAGACCTGACCGAGTACCTGGAAGAGCACGGCGAAAAAGTGCGCTATCTGCACTCGGATATTGATACCGTGGAGCGAATGGAAATCATCCGTGACCTGCGTCTGGGTAAATTTGACGTATTGGTGGGGATTAACCTGTTGCGAGAAGGGCTGGATATGCCCGAAGTGTCGCTGGTAGCGATTCTGGATGCGGACAAAGAGGGCTTCCTGCGTTCGGAACGCTCGCTGATTCAGACCATTGGTCGTGCGGCGCGTAACATCAACGGTAAAGCGATTCTCTACGGCGATAAAATCACGCCTTCAATGGCGAGAGCGATTGAAGAAACCGATCGCCGCCGTGAAAAGCAGCAGCGCCACAATGAAGAAAACGGCATTGTGCCGCAGGGCCTGAATAAGAAAATCACCGATATCCTGGAACTGGGCAATAACGTGGTGAAAACCCGCGGCAAAGCCAAACCCAGCAAACGCGGTGCGGCCGAAAGCAACGCCGATTACCTGGCGTTATCGCCGCAGGCATTGCAGAAAAAGATTCACGAGCTGGAAGGGCAGATGCAGCAACATGCGCAAAACCTGGAGTTCGAACAGGCGGCTGGCCTGCGCGATCAACTGCAAGAATTGCGCACGTTATTTATTGCGGTGTCGTAATTCAGTTAAACCCCTGAATAGCGTGTTCCAGCGCGGCGCGGAGCAGCTGGCGGTCGTGACGATACTTGATATCGGCCGCCTCCAGCGGTTCACGAATAATCAGGCGGTTTTCCACCCGGCTGACATCCGTGGACGGGCCAACCACGATGGCGTCAATCACCCGCTTGCCAATGTAGTGTTCCATCATCGCCAGTTTATCGGCCACGGTAAGTGTGGCCGCCGCAGGACTCAACTCCCGGCCCAGATTGCCGATAAACACCATATTGGCGGGAGTGCGCCGTAACGCCTGGGCCATCTCTTTCATGAGCAGAATGGGCATCAGGCTGGTGTAAAAACTGCCAGGCCCAATCAGGATCAGATCGGCCTCTGCAACGGCGTCGAGCGCTTCCCGGGTGGGTTGTACGGCAGGGTGCAGCATCAGTTCCTGAGGCGGAAGTTTCATCTCGTCGATGGCGGTTTCACCGTAAACGGCATTGCCCTCGACATCGGTTGCCACTAAATCAACCGGCTGTTCAGACATAGGAATTAAAAAGGCGTCGACCTTTAGCAGGTTCCGGATGATGTTGACCACTTCCAGCGGGCGTACGCTAAGGTGATCCAGCGCTTTGAGTATCAGGTTGCCCAGGTTGTGTCCGGCCAGTTCACCGTTGCCGGTAAAGCGGTATTCGAACATGGCGGATGCCACGCTCGGCTCGGTAATCAACTGGTTAATACAGTTACGCAAGTCGCCCCAGGCAATACCGCCTTCGGCGCGACGAATGCGGCCTGTGGAGCCGCCGTTATCGGTGGTGGTGACAATGCCTGTCAGGCGTGAACCCAGGGGAGACAGGGCAGACATCACGCGTCCTAATCCGTGTCCGCCCCCTAAGGCCACCACGCGATCAAGGTCCGCCAGTGTTCGATTCATACTTCTCCTTTTTCGCGTCTGCGGCGCTTATGCGTACTATTGATGCAGACGAGGGTGATTTACGTCAATGCTTACCGGCCATGTTAACTTATCCTGTGGGCGAAATACGGTGAAAGTTAACGTTACTGGAGCACAGAGAGTAAAAGCCGTGGATGGCGCATAATCACTAATCGCGCTACCATCTGTAGACCGCGTTGACCAGCCGGTTAACGTACACTCAAGCCTGAATGCCTACGTCTGCGGATAGGGGATTCAGGCCGTAGCCTTCGCGCTGCCAGGGTGCAGGAAGAAATGACTGCATCTCCCGAACTGGAAAGGTGTTCTGGTGTCACAATTTACTGATGCATTTTCGCGCAAATTTTACTATTTGCGCCTGTCGGTCACGGATGTCTGCAACTTCCGTTGTACCTATTGCCTGCCGGATGGCTACCAGCCAAACGGTATCCGCAATAAAAGCTTTCTCTCGCTGGATGAAATTCGTCGGGTCACCCGCGCCTTTGCGGCGGCGGGCACAGAAAAAGTGCGCCTGACCGGTGGCGAACCTTCCCTGCGCCGCGACTTTACCGACATCATTGCGGCGGTCAGGGAAAACGCGGCGATTCGTCATATCGCCGTCACCACCAACGGTTACCGGCTGGCGCGTGACGTTAAGCAATGGCGCGATGCCGGACTTACCGCCCTTAACGTCAGCGTAGACAGCCTTGACGCACGCCAGTTTCACGCCATTACCGGCCAGGATAAATTCCATCAGGTGATGGCGGGCATTGACGCGGCGTTTGAGGCTGGGTTCAGCCAGGTCAAAGTCAATAGCGTACTGATGCGCGATGTGAACAGCCATAATCTGACGACCTTTCTTGACTGGATTCGTACCCGTCCCATTCAGCTGCGTTTTATTGAGCTGATGGAAACCGGTGACGGCGGTGCGCTGTTTCGCGAGCAGCATGTGTCCGGCGAGGTGATCCGCGATAAACTGATCGCGCAGGGCTGGCAGCGCCGCATCAGCGGTCGCAGCGATGGCCCGGCCCAGGTGTTTTATCACCCCGATTACGTGGGTGAAATCGGGCTGATCATGCCGTATTCCAAAGATTTTTGCGCCAGCTGTAACCGCCTGCGGGTTTCCGCGCAGGGCAATCTGCACCTCTGCCTGTTTGGTGACGGCGGGATTCCGTTACGGGATCTGCTCGCGTCAGACGATCAGCAGCAGGAATTGCAGGCGCGTATTGCCAGCAGTCTGGGACAGAAGAAACAGACGCATTTCCTGTTACAAGGGAATACCGGTATTACACAGAATCTTTCTTATATTGGCGGTTAATTGCAGGAGCAAATATGGGTAAACCAGCCAGCGCGTTTCAACCGTTACAGCTTGCTACGTTAACGGTTTCAGACAGCCGCGATGCCAGCAACGATACATCCGGTGATTATCTGCGTGAAGCCGCGATCGAAGCCGGACACAGCGTTATCGACCACGCCATCGTCCCAGACAATCTCTACCGTATCCGGGCCATTGTGTCACGCTGGATCGCCAGTGAAGACGTGCAGGTGGTGATCGTTAACGGCGGAACCGGTTTTAACCTGAAAAACAGCACACCCGACGCGCTGCTTCCCCTGTTCGATAGGGAAATCGAAGGCTTTGGCGAGCTGTTTCGCATGATTTCCTATGAAGAGATTGGCGGATCGACCTTACAGTCCCGTGCGGTCGCCGGCCTGGCAAACCAGACGTTGATTTTTGCCGTTCCCGGCTCGACGTCGGCCTGCACCAGTGCCTGGGAGCGCATCATCGCCGATCAACTGGATGCCCGTACGCGTCCCTGCAACTTTGTCACCCATTTAAAGAAACGTTAAGCATGTCACAACTCACACACATTAACGCCGCCGGTGAAGCCCACATGGTGGATGTTTCCGCTAAAAATGACACCGTACGCGAAGCCCAGGCTGAAGTGCTGGTGCTGATGAAGCCAGAAACGTTACAGATGATCATCGAGGGCAGTCACCACAAAGGGGATGTGTTCGCGACGGCGCGCATCGCAGGCATTCAGGCAGCAAAACGCACCTGGGAGCTGATCCCGCTTTGCCATCCGCTGATGCTGAGCAAAGTGGAAATCGCACTGGTGGCGGAACCGGAATCGAACCGGGTGCGCATTACGTCCCTGTGTCGGCTCAGCGGGAAAACCGGCGTGGAAATGGAAGCCCTGACTGCAGCTTCCGTTGCGGCACTGACAATCTATGACATGTGCAAGGCCGTACAAAAAGACATCGTGATCGATCAACTGCGTTTGCTGCATAAAAGCGGCGGCAAAAGCGGCGATTTTCAGGCGGTTGCCCATGATTAAGGTGCTGTTTTTTGCCCAGGTGCGGGAACTGGTGGGAACCGATTCGCTCACCCTGGCTGCGGAGTACCCCAACGTGGCGGCGCTGCGCGCGGCGCTGGCGCAGAAGGGCGATCGCTGGGCGCTGGCGCTGGACAGCGAACGTTTACTCGCCGCCGTTAACCAGACGTTGACCGCGATGAGTCATCCCTTGCAGGACGGGGATGAAGTGGCCTTTTTCCCACCGGTCACCGGAGGATAAATGGAAACGCAAATTCGGGTGGGCCCGGCTGCTTTTGAAATGGCCCAGGAGTACCAGTGGCTGGCGGCATGTAAAGAAGACGGCGCCGTGGTGACCTTTACCGGCAAAGTGCGCAACCATAATTTGGGTGATGATGTCGCCGCCCTGACGCTGGAACATTATCCCGGCATGACGGAAAAGGCACTCAAGGAAATCGTCGATGAGGCACGCCAGCGCTGGCCGCTGCAGCGCGTTTCAGTGATTCACCGCATCGGTGAACTCTTCCCCGGCGATGAAATTGTGTTTGTCGGCGTCACCGGTGCACACCGCGGCAGTGCATTTGCCGCCGCGGAGTTCATTATGGATTACCTGAAAACCCGCGCGCCGTTCTGGAAACGTGAAACCACCGGACAGGGCGATCGCTGGGTCGATGCGCGCAACAGCGACCGCGAGGCCGCTCAGCGCTGGGATTAAGGCGTTGAAAGCTGTTCTGCGGGGGCAAACTGGGTCTTTCCGTGTGCGTGTTCGCCTCCGCCCTTGCCACGTTGCAACTGAATGACGTCACCGTCCTGCCAGGCGTTGGCACCGGGAACCACCGGGTGCGCGTCAATATCGGCCCGTTCAGCACGAATTTTGTGACTGTCGAGAGCAAAACGGCGATCGCGATCGGCCAGTAAGCGCGAGTCCATTTGCCCATCGGCAGTAAAGCCCATCATCAACGCCGGAATCCCCAGCGGCAACTGTTTGTCACGGTCAGTGTGCCAGGTATGCCACGTTTTACCGTAGGTGTTGACGATGCGCGTCATCAGCGCATGTTCCGCGGCGGCAGGCAGGCCGGGTGCGACCAGCGAACCGGACTTCACCTCGTACTGATGGCTGTGCCACAGCTTCTTTTCCTCGTTGGGCAAGGTCCGGTACAGCCGTTCGCTGATGATATATTCCACGCCCATCAGGCGCGCATCGCGCGTGTTGCCGTCATAAATCACCGCCTGCATAACGTCATCATTTAAGACCGTGACATAGTGATGCGCTTCCATCTGACCGTTTTTGTCGCCGTTATAGAAGTGAAAACCATCCAGATAGGCATTGATCGCGTCAATCGGCGGTCGTGATTGCAGCAGGGCGGCACCGCTGTCCAGCGCTTTCAGGCCAGGAGAGGTTGGGGCGCCAGGCGAACGGACCTGCGCGGGCGTTGTGTTACCGCCGCAACCGGCCAGTAACAGGCTGAGTAGGGTAACTGTCCAGAGTTTTGACATAAAGCATCCCTTTTTCGCTAATTTCGCTAAAAGAGATAACCTTAGTTCAGATAATCAAACCTGCCCTGCGAAGCGGGGCAGTGTTAAGCTAGGTTTTTTCCCCCTCAGAGGACAGGTATGTCATTCACTTCATTACCAAAACGTCTGACGCTGCTCGCCATACTGATCCTGGCGGGCTGTAGCAGTAAAAAAACGCCGGAAGCGCCTGCAACGCAGCCTGAGGATGTGAAAGCACAGATTCAGCGCCTGCTGCCTGCCAACGTCAGCAACAAATCAGGCTGGGCTGATGATATCTATACCTCGTTCCGTACCCAGGGGCTTGAGGCCAGCGACAGCAACCTGTGCGCGGTTATTGCCGTCGCGGGGCAGGAGTCAGGTTTTGATGCCAGTGGGAATGTACCCGGGATGTCAAAAATCGCCTGGGATGAGATTGACCGTCGGGCGGCTAACGTCCATGTTCCGGCGTTTTTAGTGCGCACCGCGTTGTTAATTAAGTCCACCAACGGCGAAAGCTATGCCGCGCGGCTGGATAAAGCCAAAAGTGAAAAAGATCTGAGCGATATTTTCGACGATTTTATTGAGATGGTGCCCATGGGGCAAACGCTGTTTGGCAACCTCAATCCTGTGCACACTGGCGGGCCGATGCAGGTCAGCATTGCCTTTGCTGAGGCACATGCCAAAGGCTATCCGTGGCCGGTAGAGGGATCGATACGACGTGAAGTGTTCACCCGTCATGGCGGGGTTTACTTCGGCACGATGCACCTGCTGGGCTATCCCGCCGATTACAGCAAGCCGCTTTACCGTTTCGCGGACTATAACGCGGGCTGGTTCGCCAGCCGCAATGCCGCTTTCCAGGCGGCGGTGTCCCGCGCCACAGGCATGAAACTGGCGCTGGATGGCGATCTGATTCAGTATGGCTCCGACAACGCGGGATCGACGGAACTGGCGGTGCGTACCCTGGCGAAGCGCCTCGATATGAGCAACAGCGAAATTCGAGACGATCTTGAGCTGGGCGAAAAGGCCGAATTCAGCGACAGCGACGTGTGGAAGCAGGTCTTTGCGCTGGCGGATAAAATGGCCGGACGGCGATTGCCACGTGAAATATTGCCGGGAATCAAGCTTGAAAGTCCCAAAATCACCCGCAATTTAACCACGGCGTGGTTCGCACAGCGCGTCGACAGCCGGTATCAGCAGTGCATGTCACGTCGATAAGCACGGCGTTGTGGCGCAGTTGAACAGAGCTGTGCCACACTTAACCAGGCTCCCCTGTCAGGGGAATAACCCATTCGTTTAACAAGAGGTGCATCATGGACCGATATCCACAGAATGATTCAATAGTTCAGCCTGCATCTCGCGGGTTGCAGGCTTACATGGCACAGGTTTATGGCTGGATGACCTGCGGATTATTACTTACCGCGTTCGTTTCCTGGTTTGCCGCCCGCACGCCAGCGGTCATGGAGCTGGTTTTTGCAAACCGGATAACCTTTTTCGGCTTGATCATTGTGCAACTGGCACTGGTGTTCTTCCTCTCCGGCATGGTACATCGCCTGAGCGGTGCCGTGGCGACCGGGTTGTTCATGCTCTACTCGGCGCTGACCGGGTTAACCATGGCCAGTATCTTCCTGGTGTATACCTATTCGTCTATCGCCAGTACGTTCTTTGTGACGGCGGGGATGTTTGGTGCCATGAGTTTTTATGGCTACACCACGAAACGCGATCTGAGTCGCCTGGGCAGCCTGCTGTTTATGGCGCTGATTGGTATCCTGCTGGCATCACTGGTGAACTTCTGGCTGAAAAGCCCGGCGTTAATGTGGGCGATTACTTACATCGGCGTGGTGGTGTTTGTAGGTCTGACGGCGTATGACACGCAGAAACTGAAAAATATTGGTGAGCAAATTGATGCACGCGACACGGAAAACCTGCGTCGCTACTCGATCATGGGCGCGCTGACGCTCTATCTTGATTTCATCAACCTGTTCCTGATGCTGCTGCGTATTTTCGGTAACCGCCGTTAATAAAACAGGCTGCTCTGGTTTGCCAGAGCAGCCGCTCCTCGGTTATGACTTCTGCAGTTTCTGCTCGTTTTTATGGCGCATATGTTTCGCGCGGCTCTCCAGTCCCAGATACAGCACCAGTGCCAGCAGCAGGGGCAAAATAAAATAGAGCACCCGGTAGGCCAGCAGGGCCGCAATAATCGTACCGTGAGAGAGATCTTCGCCGCTCAACAACGCTAAAAACACCGCTTCAAGCACGCCAATCCCCGCCGGAATATGAATAATCACCCCCGCAATGCTGCTGATCAACAGAACGCCCAGCACCATCGGATAGCCGACATCCTGACCCAGCAGCAGCCAGATAATGGTGCCCATCACCATCCAGTTGGCACAGGAAACGGCAAACTGAAACAGCGCCATGCGCAATGAAGGCAGTTGCAGCGTCTGGCCTTTGACCGTCCAGCGGCGACGTTTAGAAAAGGCACAGGACCAGAGATAGAACGCCACCAGCACCAGCAGGACAACCCCAATCAGTCGCAACGTGGTTTCGCCAATAAACCAGCCGCTGGGAATGGAAACCATGCCAGCGCTGAATACCACGCCCGCCAGCAGGATATAGCCCAGCCAGTTGGTGGCGATGCTGAGTGAGAAAATGCGCGTAATAGTGCCGCTGTCCAGGCCAAGGCGCGAATAGAGCCGGTAACGCATCGCCACACCGCCAACCCAGGTACTGAGCGTCAGGTTAAAGGCATAGCAAATAAACGACACCAACATCACCTGACGCTTTGCCAGTTTATGGCCGCAGTAGGCCCGGCCAATCAGGTCGTAACAGCCATAAACAAGGTAACTGACAATGACCAGGGCGGCCGCGGTCAGCACCACGTAGCGGTTATAGTTAACGATGACGTCATAAACGTCACCCCAGTTCACCTTACGTGCATAGATGACCAGCAGCACAATGACGGCAACAAAGAACAGGCCGGTAAGAATCTTTTTCGCCAGCTTCCAGCGCGGATGCGTATTTGCCATCAGGATTTCGCTCCTTCGTTATTGGTTTCGACGCGGTCTTGCGTCTCCATTTCAGGCTGAACAGGCGGATCAATCTGGGCCAGCTTAGGGGTATGCGCAGGAAGCCATCCGGCGATAGCAGGGAAATGCCGCAGGAAGTGGAACACGACCACGCTTTTGGTCAGTTGCCACCAGGTGCGCGGCGGCAGTTTGTCCTCCTGAACACGCTGACAGTCTTCTGCCAGTAAATGCTCAAGATTGTCGCGTAATGTCTCGTTAAAGTGGCGATCGTGAATGATCAGGTTGGCTTCGAGGTTCAGCGACAAACTTAAGGGATCAAGGTTACTGGAACCCACTGTCGCCCACTGCTGATCTTTCACGGCCACTTTACCGTGCAGGGGCCGACGGCAATATTCGTAGACTTCAACGCCCGCATCCACCAGATAGTTATAGAGCAGTTCTGCGCCCACTTTAACGATCGGCATATCCGGTTCGCCCTGCACAATTAAACGGACCCGAACCCCGCGCTGCGCGGCATTGCGCATTTCCCGTAGCAACCGGTAGCCGGGGAAAAAGTAAGCATTAGCAATGATCACATCCTGTTTGGCGCTGCGCAGCATGTCCAGGTAGTGCTGTTCGATATCGTCCCGGTGCTCGTTATTGTCGCGATAAACGAACAGCACCTGCGCGTCACCGGGCAGGGCATTTTTCGCCGGGCGATGTGAGCGCTGTCCCCACCAGCGGCGCGTAGTGGCTTCACTGCCAATCGCTTCTTGCAGGTAGCGGGTAATATCGGCCACCACCGGGCCTTTCACCTCCACGGTGTAGTCTTGTTTCGCTTCAGGACCGTAATCCGTGTTGTGCTCGGCAGAGAAATTGATACCACCGACAAACGCGATAACCCCATCAACCACCACGGTTTTTCGATGCAGGCGGCGGAAGACATTGGTGCGCATGCCCATCACCAGCGGACGCGGATCGTAATAGATAAAGCGGACACCTGCCCGGGTGAGGCTGTTGACAAAGTCGTCTGACAACTCGGAAGACCCGTAGCCATCCACCATCATTTCAACCTTTACGCCGCGCTCTGCTGCCGCCAGCAGTTCACGGTGCAAGGCATTGCCCACATCATCTTCAAACAGGATAAAGGTTTCCAGCAGCACGCTGCGTTCGGCGCGCTGAATGGCGCCAAACACCCGAGGAAAAAACGTATCGCCATTTTCCAGCAAGCGCAGTTTGTTGCCTTCCTGCCATTCAAAATTCATAGATGGATCTCCACCGCCAGCGGCGCGTGATCGGAAAGGTGTGACCAGGGTTTACGCGGCAGCGCCCAGGGATGACTCACCGTGGCGTTGCGGACGTAAATACGATCCAGTCGCAGAAGGGGGAAACGTGCCGGAAAGGTGCGCGCCGGTCGGCCATTTTTGAGGCTAAACACCTCTTTCAGTCCCGCCCCTTTTTGCAATATTTTATTGGCCCGGCCCTGCCAGTCGTTGAAATCGCCGGCCACCACAACCGGAGCATCGGGCGGCAGCGCCTTCACCATCTCGTTCAGCATCGCCATTTGAGCGCGACGGTGGGCCGCTTTCAGGCCGAGATGGACACAGATGACGTGCAGCGTGCCGTAAGGCTCGGGAAGCGCGATTTTGCAGTGCAACATGCCACGGTTTTCACTCCCGGCAACAGAGACATCGCGGTTCTCATAGTCAGCAATAGGAAAGCGCGACAGCACGGCGTTGCCGTGGTGTCCTTCCGGATAAACGGCGTTGCGGCCATAGGCGAAATCGTTCCACATGGTGTCAGCCAGAAACTCATAATGTGAGGTGTTGGGCCAGTTTTCATGTTGCAGTGGGTGGATATCATGTGTTCCCATCACCTCCTGTAACAAGACGATATCTGCCGATGTTGCACGTACCGCGTCGCGCAATTCAGGCAAGATGAAGCGTCGGTTAAACGGGGCAAAACCTTTGTGGGTATTGATCGTCAGGACTTTAATTGAAAATCCTTGCTTAATTTGTGGCATACTCGCGACGCGCTCCTTTTCATCTTCGTTAACGACAAAGTGTAGTCTTTGTCACAAATGGAGGGTGAAGAAGAGGAATAATTAAGGCGTTATCTGAAATTTGCTTTACATTGAGGAAACCGTCCCTGGCCGGATTCGGTTGCATTTGAGCAACTCGCCAGGTCTGCAGGAGAAAAATATGAAATTGTCTAATCGCTTTCAAATTATTACCGGTCAAACCTGGGCCCACATCGCTATGCACGTGTTGGTGATTGCCGCGCTGGTATGGGGCTGGAAACATAAAGCACTGGTCGAAGTGTGCAGTACCCTGGTGGTGACGTATGCAGGGGTGTTTATCGCCATGCTGATCACGCAGCGTAGTGCCCGTTTACGCACCCTCGGTGATTACCTGGAAGAGGCGACCACCACCTACTATTTTGGCGCCGCCATGATGATGCTGTTCCTGGTCTCGCGCATCTTCCACAACAACCTGCTGTTAGCCAGCCTTGGCATGGTTATGCTGCTGGGCCCGGCGCTGGTTTCTCTGCTGGTGAAAGAGCCCGCACGACGTATTGAGAAAAAACGCAGCTAAGTTAGCCGCCCAATGAAAAGCCACCGCAAGGTGGCTTTCTTGTTTAAGGGGTTATGTAATCAATTGTGAGCTATCTCGCACAGAGACGTTAAAGCTGTTACACTCCGCCGCTTATGCATCGTAGTTTGCACCCTTTTCACGCGTCAGCGTCAGCTGGCGTCACTATCCCTCTGAAAACTACACCGTGAAACACGGTCAGAGTGGACCGGAGTAATACTCGTCATGTCTTTTGACTCTCTCGGCCTGAGTGCCGATATTTTGCGTGCGGTTGCTGAGCAAGGCTACAGCGAACCCACTCCTATCCAGCGCCAGGCTATTCCTGTGGTGCTGTCCGGTCGCGATCTGCTGGCAAGCGCGCAGACCGGCACCGGCAAAACGGCCGGTTTTACGCTGCCTTTATTGCAGAAGCTGTCAGCAAATGCGGGCGCGGTGCGTGGACGCCGTCCTGTGCGTGCCCTGATCCTGACGCCAACCCGTGAACTGGCCGCCCAGGTCGGTGAAAACGTGGTTGAATACAGTAAGTATTTACCGCTTCGTTCACTGGTGGTTTTCGGTGGGGTAAGCATTAACCCGCAGATGATGAAGCTGCGCGGCGGGGTCGATATTCTGGTGGCAACGCCAGGCCGTTTGTTGGACCTGGTCCATCAGAACGCGGTTGACCTTTCCCAGGTCGAAGTGCTGGTACTGGATGAAGCCGATCGCATGCTCGACATGGGCTTTATCCATGACATTCGTCGCCTGCTGGCAAAACTGCCTGCCAAACGTCAGAACCTGCTGTTCTCGGCGACGTTCTCAGATGAGATTAAAACCCTGGCAGAAAAACTGCTGCATAACCCAGAGCAGGTGGAAGTGGCACGCCGCAACACCGCCTCTGAGCAGGTTTCTCAGCAGGTGCATTTTGTTGATAAGAAACGCAAACGGGAATTGCTGTCGCAGCTGATCGGTGAAGGTAACTGGCAGCAGGTACTGGTGTTTACCCGAACCAAGCATGGTGCTAACCACCTTGCCGAGCAGTTGGGTAAAGACGGCATTACCGCAGCGGCGATTCACGGTAACAAGAGCCAGGGAGCACGTACGCGCGCACTGGCCGATTTTAAGTCCGGTTCGATTCGCGTACTGGTTGCTACCGATATTGCGGCCCGTGGCCTGGATATTGAAGAGCTGCCACACGTCGTGAACTACGAGCTCCCCAACGTGGCTGAAGACTATGTGCACCGTATTGGTCGTACCGGTCGTGCCGCGGCTACTGGCGTCGCGTTGTCACTGGTGTGCGTGGATGAACACAAGCTGCTGCGTGATATCGAGCGTCTGCTTAAGCGTGAGATTCCGCGTCTTGCCGTGCCTGGCTATGAGCCCGATCCGAGCATCAAAGCTGAGCCTATTGTGAATGGCCGTCAGTCGCAGCAACCCCGTGGTCGTAGCCAGGGTGGACAGGGTGCGGGTGGTGCGCGTTCACAAGGGGATAAACGTTCCCAGCCGCGTCGTCAGGGACCGGCAACGAGCCAGTCTGATAAGCCTGCTGCTCGCCCACGTCGCCCTGCGCCTAAGCGTAGCGGAAACGCCTGACAATGCGGGTTTTGCTGGCACCAATGGAAGGCGTACTGGATTCCCTGGTACGCCAGCTGTTGACGGAGGTCAACGACTACGATCTGTGCATTACAGAGTTTCTGCGTGTCGTTGACCAGCTCCTGCCGGTAAAATCCTTCTATCGTCTCTGTCCAGAACTGCACCATGCCAGCCGGACGCCATCGGGCACGCTGGTCCGTCTGCAGTTGCTCGGACAGCATCCTGACTGGCTGGCGGAAAATGCCGCCCGCGCGGTCACGCTGGGTTCCTGGGGCGTCGATCTCAACTGCGGTTGTCCGTCAAAGCTGGTCAACGGCAGCGGCGGCGGTGCCACCTTGTTAAAAGATCCCGATTTAATCTATCGCGCGGCGAAAGCCATGCGCGCCGCTGTGCCTGACGCTTTGCCGGTCACGGTGAAGGTCCGTCTTGGCTGGGATTCCAGCGCACGCAGCATGGAAATTGCCGATGCGGTGCAGCAGGCCGGTGCCAGCGAGCTGGTGGTACATGGCCGTACCAAAGAAGATGGCTACCGCGCCGAGGCGATTAACTGGCAGGCCATCGGGGAAATCCGTCAGCGCCTGCGTATTCCGGTCATCGCCAATGGTGAGATTTGGGACTGGCAAACGGCCCAGGATTGCCTGCAGACGACCGGCTGTGATGCCGTGATGATTGGTCGTGGTGCGCTCAACGTGCCTAACCTGAGTCGGGTCATCAAGTACAATGAAGCCCCGCTGCCCTGGCCGGAAGTGGTCGCGCTGTTGCAAAAGTACACCCGGCTGGAAAAGCAGGGCGATACCGGCATGTACCATGTGGCACGTATCAAACAGTGGTTGGGTTATTTGCGCAAAGCCTACGGTGAGGCCGGCGAGCTGTTCGGAGAGATTCGCGCGTTAAAATCTTCCCAGGAGATTGCCACAGCGATTAACCGTTATGCCGAATGGCACGGGCAGACCTGTCATTAATCGTGCGGCGTTTTTTGGCGTCAACAACGGGTAGCGCAGCGTCCTGCCGCGCAGACCATTAATACTTTTCAGGCACGATCATATTGTCCGGCACGTCGTTACGACGGTAATCCTCAGACCGTTCGCGCGGTGGCAGAACGATTTCATCATGGGGAGAGTCTTCATAAGGCACCTGTTGCAAAAGGTGGCTGATGCAGTTCAGACGCGCACGCTTTTTATCCACGCCCTGAACGACCCACCAGGGCGCATCCGGGATATTGGTGCGGCTCAGCATCTCTTCTTTTGCTTCGGTATAGTCTTCCCAGCGGCGGCGACTTTCCAGATCCATCGGGCTGAGTTTCCACTGTTTGAGCGGATCGTGGATGCGGCTCATAAAGCGCAACTCCTGCTCCTCGTCAGTAATGGAAAACCAGTATTTGACGATTTGAATACCGCTGCGAGTCAGCATTTTTTCAAACTCCGGCACGCTGCGATAAAACTCCTCGACCTCCGCCTCATTACAAAAGCCCATTACGCGTTCCACGCCTGCCCGGTTGTACCAGCTCCTGTCGAACAGCACCATTTCGCCCGCAGCAGGTAAATGCGCAATGTAACGCTGGAAATACCATTGCGTTTTTTCGCGATCGTTAGGCGCTGGCAGTGCGGCAACCCGGCAGGTACGCGGGTTCAGGCGCTGCGTAATGCGTTTAATCACGCCACCTTTACCGGCAGCATCGCGGCCTTCGAACAGGATAACCAGGCGGTGACCGGTGCGCATCACCCAGTCCTGGAGCTTAACCAGTTCACCCTGCAGGCGCAGCAGTTCGCGAAAATAGTGACGACGCCAGGCCTTTTCATCCGTTCCGGCTGGCGTGGTATCGCCAAAACGCAGATCGTCGAGTTCCAGCTCCAGTTCTTCATCGTAGCTGTCGTAGAACTCCTGCAATAAACGCTGATTAAACGCGTCGCGGTTGAAACTGTTATCGTGTGTTGCCATGACGATTCACCTGGTCAGATGTGGATAAACAGCCCGTAGAGCAGGGCCGAAAGTAAGACGGAAACCGGCAGCGTTAATACCCAGGCCACAGCCAGATTCCGCAGCGTGGACATTTGCAGGCCTGAGCGGTTTGCCGCCATGGTTCCTGCTACGCCGGACGAGAGAACGTGCGTGGTGGACACGGGCAAACCGAATGCGTCGGCCGCACCGATGGTCACCATCGCCACCATTTCGGCGCTGGCACCCTGGGCATAAGTCAGATGTGTTTTACCGATCCGCTCGCCCACGGTGACCACAATTCGTCGCCAGCCAACCATGGTGCCCAGCCCCAGCGCGATAGCAACGACCACCTTCACCCACATCGGAATAAAGCGCGTGGCGCTGTCCAGCTCGGTCTTGACGGCTTTCAGGTTACGTTGCGTCTGATCCGGTAGGGCGACGTTAGCGGTTTGCAAATGCTTAATGGACTCCGAAGCCAGATACATTTGATTTCGGGTATTGGTTACGGATTGCGCCGGAATGTTTTCCATGGAACCGTAACGGCGAATTTGATCGCCCACGTCGTGCAGTGTCATGGCCAGCGCAGGCAGAACGTTGGGATTGGGTTTCCCGCTGCTGACAAACGCGGTTAACACGTCGCGTGGAACAGGCGCGGGCGTGGCGGCAGGCTGAATATGCAACAGCTGTTGTGCCGTGACTTCGGTCAGTGCGGCAACGCGGGGTATCTGGTCGGACGGCAGAGAACGGTTCAGGGCATAGGCGATCGGCATGGTGCCGACCAGAATCAGCATGATCAGCCCCATGCCTTTTTGTCCGTCGTTCGACCCATGGGCAAACGAAACACCGGTACAGGTCAGAATCAGCAGTCCACGAATCCAGACGGGCGGCGGCTCGTTGCTCTGCGGAGCCTGATAAAGTTGGCGGTTACGAATAAACAGCTTCATCGTCCACAGCAGCAGGGCGGCGCAGACAAATCCCACCACCGGCGACAGCAGAAGGGCATAACCGACTTTCAGGGCCTGCTCCCAGTCAACGCCACTCAAGCCACTGCGACCGTGCAGCATGGCATTCGCGACGCCGACCCCGATAATGGAGCCAATTAAGGTGTGCGAGGAGGAGGAGGGCAGGCCGAGATACCAGGTCCCCAGGTTCCAGATAATCGCCGAGAACAGCAGGGCATAAATCATGGCAAAGCCGTTACCGCTGCTGGCCTGCAATATCAGCTCGACGGGCAGCAATGAAATAATGCCAAAGGCGACCACGCCGCTGGAGAGCATCACGCCAAGAAAATTACACAGCCCTGACCAGACCACGGCAACACCGGGCGTCAGAGAGTGGGTATAGATGACCGTGGCGACCGCATTGGCGGTATCGTGAAAGCCGTTCACAAACTCAAAGCCCAGCGCAATCAGCAACGCAAGGCCTAGCAGAAAGAACGGCAAATAACTGGTGACGGGCGTATTGGTTTTTTCTACATCGTGGAACAGGTTAAACCCGGCAAAAGCCAGACCGGCGATCAGCAGAACAATGAAGATCGTTTTTGTGAAGCGGCTACCTTTGCCATTGAAATCAGGGCGTCCATGAGTCGAACCTGAAGAGGGTAAACTGTTTTCGCTCATGCAAAACCTCTTAGCGGATGCAGATGCGGATTTACATCTGGTTAACGCTGTTTGATACCCGCTTTTTGTGACAAAAAAATGATCTACGCCGTGCGAGGTCATTTTGCTGTAACAAAACTGCAGCAGGCTGAGAGTCTTTATTGATGATGCTGACAGGATTGCCATGGCGACAGACGTTGTTCTTCCCCCACAAAAACGTGATTTTGATGATGATGTGGCCGGACTCATCCATGGTTATCTCTTTTCTCCCGACGCTCTCCCTGTCCGCCTGAATGCCCGTGAAGCGGTCAAACTCGGGGAGGCGCTGCCTGACGACGGCTTTCTCTGGCTGCATATCAACCTGAATCATGCCCGCGCGCAGAACTGGGTGCAGAGTCACTTCCAGGTGGATGATGACTTCTTCGACGAAATTCACTCTGCTTCACCGCGTACCCGACTGGCGGAGCAAAGTAGCGCGTTGCTGGCGGTGCTAAACGATGTCACGCTCAATCAGGAAAACCGCAGTACGCAAAATGCGACCCTGTGGATCTGGTGTCGGCGCAATCTGGTGGTGAGCGCCCGTTATCGCCCGTCGGTGATGATTGAAAAGATGCAGCAGGGGTTAACCCGACACAGCTTTCCCAGTGCAGAAGCCTTGCTGCTTTATCTTCTTGGCGAGCAGGAGTTACAGCTGGAACAGGTGGTGCGGCGTATCAGTCAGGTAGTCGACAGCATAGAAGAGCGCTTATTAAGTACGGCGATTAAAGCTAACCGCAGTGAGCTGGGGCATTACCGACGTATGCTGTTGCGAATTCAGCGTCTTCTGGCACCGGAACCGGCGGCACTGTTTCGCTTGCTCAACCGGCCTCCGGCCTGGCTAAACCGCGACACGCTTCGCGAGCTGCGTGCGTTTACGGAAGAGTTCAGCGTGGTGCTTAACGATCTTGCCAGCCTGATGGAGCGCATCCGGCTTCTGCAGGAAGAGATTGCGGCTCGCCTGATGGAGCAGAGTAACCGGACGCTTTACCTGTTAACCGTCATTACGGTGCTGGCGCTGCCGATTAATATCGTGGCGGGGTTTTTTGGTATGAACGTGGGCGGGATTCCGCTGGCCTCGAATCCGCACGGTTTTTTACTGCTGGTGCTGATCGTATTCGTTTTTACCTTGCTGGCAGGCTGGCTGACCTTTCGACGACCCTCGGCGTAGCGGCCTGAGCGCGTAAGATCGGGCCGGGGTGACGTCATAAAAAAAGCCAGCGCGGATTATCCTGCGCTGGCTTTTTAACAACCTGAAGACGGACAGCCTTACAGGCTACCGTTACCCGCTGGAGCCGGTTGCGACGGTTGTACGGGCTGTTGCTGGGCAGGCTGTGACTGCGGCTGTACAGGCTGCTGCGGAGCAGATTGCTGTTGCTCTGCAGGCTGCGACTGTTGAGGTGCAGGTTCCTGCTGTACAGCGGCCGGATTAGCAGGCTGTGACGTCAGCGGCGTCATTGGCCCTTCCTTCGGCTCGGCATCTTCACCTTCGGTCATCTGAACGGGCGCGGGCACGACGTTGTTTTCGGGTGCGTTAACCTGAACGGGCATACCAGAGCGGTTCTGAATGGCTTTATCCACCTGAGACTGGTTGATGCTGCCATCGACCAGCACTTTGCCAACGGCCTGGGTCAGCGTAATCGGCACCAGCTCACGAGAGTTAAACTGCTCTTCCGTGGTAGACAGTGGATTATGGACTTCCATCCAACGTGAACCGTCTGGCTCAACCGAGGCTTTTACCGGCTGGTTGATAAACTGCACGCGCGTGCCAACCGGCACGTGGTCAAACAACCACTTGATATCGTCGGCACGTAAACGCACGCAGCCGTGGCTCACACGCAGGCCAATACCGAAGTTGGCGTTGGTACCGTGAATGGCGTAAAGACGACCGATATAGAGCGCATACAGCCCCATTGGGTTATCCGGGCCAGCCGGGAAGACAGCAGGCAGGTTCTCACCCCGAGACGCGTACTCAGCATGCATCGCTTTCGTTGGCGTCCAGGTTGGACCATCTTTTTTACGCTGAACGGTCGTTGTCCAGTTCAGCGGCGTGTCTTTACCCAGTTCACCAATACCGATAGGCAACACCACAACCGTTTTGCTGCCTTTCGGATAGTAGTAAAGCCGCATTTCAGCACTGTTAATCACAATGCCTTCACGCGGTGCGTCAGGTAACAGTAACTGCTGTGGGATGATCAGTTTGCTGCCAGGTTTAGGCAGATAAACGTCAACGCCCGGATTGGCTTCCAGCATATTGCTGAGGCCCATTTGAAACTGTGCTGCAAAAGCTTCCAGAGGCAATTTACTGTCCTCAGGAATGGTAATTTCAACGTTTTGCCCGGTCAGACGGCTGTTAGCCGGCGGTAAAGGGTAAACAACAGCAAGGGCTGACTGACTGAATGCCGCCAAAGCCAATGCAAGTGAAGCGAACGCGCGAATGCTTTTTTTCATATTTTACAAGTCTTTATCGCCATGTTTCAGGCTTGTCAATGTATCGAACCCATGCTGGTCACTATGACCTGCTGCGCATTATATGTTCATTAAACTGATGTTGTGAATCAGGATTTTAACCACTTTGAAATACTTTACCTGACTCACCTGCGTTATCCGCCGTTGTTCTTTACCATTTTGGGCGGAAACAGGCCCTTATGGTTGCCATAAGGTAATGTCCCCGTTCAGCTTACGGTTGAGAAAAAACGCGGCACTGATCAACGCGAGATGCGTCAGCGCCTGGGGCGTATTGCCTAATGCCTGGCCATGACTGTCAAACTCTTCAGCATATAAACCCAGCGGATTAGCGTAGCTCAGTAATTTCTCGAACTCAAAATGTGCCTCGCGAATGCGTCCGGCACGCGCCAGACATTCCACATACCAGAACGAGCAGGCACCGAAAGAGCCCTCTGCGCCCGTCAGCCCATCTGCTGGCGTTTCATGGATGTTATAACGGCGTACCATGCCATCGCTCACCAGGTTCACCTGGATGGCATCCAGCGTTGCGATCCAGTCGGGATCGGTCGCACCGACAAAGCGGACTAACGGCATCAACAGCATTGAGGCATCAAGGTGTTCACCGTGACGGGTAGAAACAAAATGCCCGCGTTCGCTGTTCCAGAAATTTTTCCAGATATCATCACGAATCTCGCGACGGGTTTTGTCCCAGCGCTCATAGGGCATCGGCAGTGAACGTTTCATCGCAAGGCGCAGGCCACGATCCAGGGCAACCCAGCACATCAAGCGGGAATGAAGGAAGTGCTCGGGCTCACCGCGCATTTCCCAGATCCCCGCATCCGGCTGATGCCAGTTATCGCACAGCCAGTCCAGCATCTCTGACACATGGTTCCAGCCACGTTGAGAAATGGCTTCGCCGTATTTATTTGAAAGATAGATGGCATCCATCAGTTCGCCATAAATATCTAACTGTTTTTGCCGCCAGGCACCGTTACCAATGCGCACCGGACTGGAGTTGGCATAGCCGGACAGGTTAAGCAGCGACATCTCCTGAAGATCCGTACTGCTGTCCAGGCGGTACATCACCTGCAGCCGCATTTCATCATGGTGGCTGTTCTCTACACAGCGACCGACCCATTCCGTAAAGTGCCTGGCTTCGTCCACGTAACCCAGCCGCATCAAGGCGTACATGCTGAATGAGGCATCGCGTATCCAGGAGGCACGGTAATCCCAGTTGCGTTCGCCGCCCAGTTCCTCGGGCAGGCCAAAGGTGGCAGCCGCAGCGATGGAGCCGTGTTGCCAGGAGGTCAACAGTTTAAGTACCAGTGCAGAGCGTTGTACCATCTCCTGCCAGCGACCGTGATAGGTGCTGCGGCTGCTCCATTCACGCCAGTAGCTCAGCGTTTCTTCAAAGCAGTTCGCGGTGGCCAGCTTTTCGATGTGGGCATCGCGTACGCTGCCAAATTCGAATTCGGCATGTTCACCGGCTTTAAGCTCAAAGCTGGCGGTGGCGTGATTGCCTTCCAGCGTCATCACCACCGTCGCCGCCAGGCGCAGCGACGGCTGATCGGTGGCGTGAAAATCAATACAGCCACGTTGTACCTCAGCGCGCGTGTCTGCACGGGCGTAATCATGACGCGGGGAACAGACCATGTTAAAGCGCGCCCGGCCGCGTACCATTTTTACCCGACGGATGATACGCGGCAGCTTATCCTGGCGATCGCAGATCGGCATGTAATCGGTGATTTCAGCCACGCCTTCTTCAGACAGCCAGCGGGTCTGTAAAATGTTGGTATCAGGAAGATAAATTTGCTGACGACGGGCGTTTTGCCAGTCGGGTGCCAGGGAAAACAGGCCTGCCTCATCGCTGTCCAGTAAGGCTGAAAACACTGACGGGCTGTCCAGTTCCGGCCAGCAGAGGTAGTCAATAGTGCCATCGTTTGCGACCAGCGCGCAGGTGCGTAAATCGCCTATTACGCCATGATCGTCAATCTTACGTTTAACCTTACTCATCGGTTTCTCCCTGTCAGTGTCAGCCTTAACTATAGCCGGGTGCCTGCATACCGCTTCGTTCTGGCACAGATCGTTAACCTGCCCGCTGCTCCGCCCGCTAAGGGCACAATTTTCATTGCGGTATATACTTTTCATACACTTCCAGAGGAGACCGTCATGACTACACCACAACGAAAAGTGGCAATCGTTACCGCGTCGGATTCAGGCATTGGCAGTCGTTGTGCTGAAATGTTAGCAGAGCAGGGATTCGATATTGGCATCACCTGGCGGTCGGACGAAGAAGGCGCACTGCGAACGGCAAAACGGGTGGAAGATAGTGGGCAACGCGCCGAGATGATCCAGCTCGACCTGGCCGATCCACCCGCCGGAGGCAAAGTGCTGCAGCAGTTGATCGATAAGCTGGGCCGCATCGACGTTCTGGTCAACAATGCCGGAGCAAATTTCAAAGCCGACTTTATGGACGTGACCTGGGAAGACTGGCGTAAGACCTTTAGCGTGGATGTGGATGGCGTTTTTATCTGCGGGCAGGTGGCGGCACGCAACATGATTAAGCAGGGGCAGGGCGGACGCATCATTAATATCACCTCCGTGCACGAACATACGCCGCTGCCGGGTTCCGTCGCTTACACCGCAGCAAAACATGCGGCAGGCGGATTAACCAAGTCGATGGCGTTAAGTTTGCTGCCGCACAATATTCTGGTGAATGCGGTGGCACCGGGCGCGATTGCCACGCCGATGAATAAAATGACCGATGCCGATGCTCATAACGTCAAAATGCCTGAGATTCCTGCGGGCCGCCCGGGTGATACCCATGAAATTGCCAGTATGGTGGCCTGGCTTAGCTCCGAATGGGCCACCTATACCACCGGTCAGTCCTTTATTATTGACGGTGGCTTTATGCTGGCGAACCCGCAGTTCAAGGGTTACTGATCGTCAGCTCGACGGTTATTCCAGTGGCGAATCGCCCAGCGCAGCACGAAGGCAAACACCACGGCGGCAGCCAGCCATAAAAGGTGTTTAAAGTGCTGATCGAGCTTGTGCAGCCAGGGGGCGATAATGCCGCCTGCAAAATAGCCGAGCGTGACAAACAGCAGTGACCAGATAGCCGCCCCGATGATGTTAAGCACCAGAAATTTCAGCGGATTAAGGCGGCTTGCACCAATAATAATCGGGCCAATCAGGCGAAAGCCGTACATAAAGCGCGCGCCAATCACGAACAGGCTGGGGCGGCGCTTGATCAACCGGTTGGCTTTAACAATTTTGTCCTGATGCTTTTTAAAGCGCCGTAAAATACGGGTACCAAAGCGTCTGCCAACCCAGTACAGCAGCTGATCGCCCATAATGCCGCCCGCCATTGCCGCCAGCACCACGCCGGAATAATGCAGTAACCCCTCATGAGCGGCCACGCCGCCCAGCAATAAGAATGTTTCTCCTTCGGCAATACAGCCGATAAACAGTGCCAGATAGCCATACTGCGTAATTAATCCGTTGATATCCAAATGCAAGATGCACTCCCTGTGTGAAGACATTTTCTTTCAGTTTATACCTGATTTGTTACGTCATCCGTTTACGCGTTAATAAGCGATCTTTTTTGCCGTTTTTTTGCACAAAGTCCACAGAAATTGCCTTGCCGTTTATACTGTAAGCAATGCTGCCCTTACGTGGTTCCTGCATCAGAACGGGGTAGCCCAACTGCATCAGAGGAGTAAGCGTATGAACCATGTCTGGGGTTTGTTAGCGCATCCTAATCAGGAAATGCGCACTATCAAGCAAGAGAACGAAACGGTTTCGCACCATTACACTCATCACGTTCTGTTGATGGCGGCCATTCCGGTCATCTGCGCCATGATCGGAACCACGCAGTCAGGCTGGAACCTGGGTGAGGGGCAGTATGTACAGCTGAATATGCTGACAGCATTGGGCTTAGGTATTCTGTTTTATCTGTTGATTTTGGGCGGCGTGGCGGTGATGGGGCGGGTTATCCACTGGATGGCGCGTGACTATCCTCAGCGTCCCGGCGTCCAGCGCTGTACCGTGTTTGCGGGCTACGTGGCGACACCGCTGTTTTTAAGCGGCCTGGTGGCGCTCTATCCACTGGTATGGCTGTGTGTATTTGCGGGCGCGCTGGCGTTGCTGTATACCGGTTATCTCTTGTACGTGGGCATTCCGCTGTTTCTGAATATCGACCGGGATGAGAGCCTGCGGTTTTCCAGTTCCACGCTGGCCATCGGCGTACTGGTGTTTGAAGTTTTACTGGCCTTGACGGTGATTCTGTGGGGCTACGGCCCGAACCTGTTTTAGCACCCTGTTGCCGCTTCACCAGCGGCAACATCTTTTTAACGCTCAGAAACAATCTCACCAGGAAAAGTTCACGGCTTCAGCGTATGATGCTGCGGCCAGCCCGCGCTCTGCCTGCTCAGTCGTCGGCGGCCTGTGTTTTCACAGCGCACAATCTTAACCGGGTCTTTTTTCCACGATGCCTGCAAAAATTCGCTTTTCACTGTTAACGCTGGCGCTGCTCGTTTCCGGGCAGGTTTTCTCACTTCCAGCACAGGCGACCACCACGCTGTCGCAAATGGCCCCCATTGCTCAGCCGCAAATCGCCTCAGGCAGTGCCCTGATTGTCGATCTGACGAGTGGCAAAACCTTATTCTCCAGCCACCCCGACCGGGTGCGGCCTATTGCCTCGATCACGAAACTGATGACGGCGATGGTGGTGCTGGATGCACATCAGCCAATGAACGAGATGGTCAAGGTTGATATCAGTCAGACGCCGGAGATGCGCGGGGTGTTTTCACGCGTGAAGCTGAACAGCCAGATCAGCCGCCGGAGCATGCTTATGCTGGCGCTGATGTCATCAGAAAACCGTGCGGCGGCCAGCCTGGCCCATGCTTATCCCGGCGGATACAATGCCTTTATTAAGGCGATGAATGCCAAGGCGCGCGCGCTCGGGATGAACCATACGCACTACGTGGAACCCACGGGGCTGTCGATCCAGAACGTTTCCAGCGCAGAGGATTTGGTGAAGCTGTTAAAAGCCACGCGCGAGTATCCTCTGATGGGCGAACTGAGTACCACCAAAGAAGAAACCGCCGTCTTTACGCACCCCAGCTATGCGTTGCCGTTCCGTAACACCAACCATTTAGTTTATAAAAATGGCTGGCACATTCAGCTGACCAAAACGGGCTATACCGATGAAGCGGGACACTGTCTGGTCATGCGCACCATGATTAAAAACCGGCCGGTCGCGCTGGTGGTACTGGACGCATTTGGTAAATATACTCATTTTGCCGATGCTAATCGTCTGCGTGACTGGCTGGAAACGGGCAAAGCTGCCCCGGTTCCGGCTGCTGCGCTGGCCTACAAAAAACAGAAAGCGGGTGAGGTTGCCAGCAACGCCGCCAGCGGTTCTACTGAAGAATAAAACCTCGCCGGGTCGTTGCTGGCGGCCCGGTCGATATTGATCGGTATTCCTATAGTTTCATGGCAGGCGACCACCTAAACTACCCGCAAATGGCGAGGGTGATTCGCCTGATTACTGTGCCGGAATCTCATTCATATGCTTACGTTACGATCGTTTATTGTTCTGATATTTTTAGCGTCGTTCACCCTTGCGCCTGCGTTAAGCGTTGCCGCGGATGATCCGGCTCAGGCGACCCCCGCGACGCAGCAGCCCGATGACAAGCCCAAGGTCAACGCGTCAGTCGATCTGCCCAAAATGCAGAAAATCCTCGACAAAATTAAGAGCCAGGTGTCCGTTGAAAGTGACGAGAACAAGCTCAGCCGACTTAATGAAATGGCGCTGGAGCTATCAGGCAATACCGATACGCTTGCTCAGGCTTTGCAGCCCGATCGTCAGCAGCTCGAAGCTCAGCTGGCGGTGCTTGGTCCGGCACCCAAGCCGGAGAGTGGCGTAAAAGAGACGGCAGACGTCACGCGCAAACGCAGCGCGCTGGAAAGTCAGAAAAGTAAGCTCGACGATCAGATTAAGCAGGCGGAAGGCATTAAAAACAGCGCCTTGATGCTGTCATCGCAAATCGTCAACCTGCGTCGCGATCAGCTAAAAAACAAACTGGCACTTAACTCCGGCAGCATTTTTGGGCCGCGTTTCTGGTCGCCGGTATTTAGCAGCCAGGATCTTGACGATGAAAAAATTGGCGATTTCTTAAGTGAGCTCAAGAATACCGCCTCGTTGTCCTGGGAATCGGGCTGGCGTCTTGGCACGATTGGCTGGTTGCTGGCCGCCGTGCTGGTGATGACGCTGGGACGCCGCTATGGTGAAGAGTTTTTAGCCTGGGTCAGCATCAACAAATTGCCGGAAGGACGCCTGCGCCGTAGCTTTTTAGCGACCGCCGTGGCCCTGACCAGCCTGGCGGCGGTGGTACTGACCTTTGCGTTTGTGTCCCAGGCCTTTACCCGCCGTGATGAAGTGTCCAGCGACGTGCAGGATTTTATCTACCGCCTGGTCGAATTAAGCGTTTATAGCGGTTTGATTGCCGGGCTGGGGCGTGCCTTCCTGTCCACGCGTCGCCCAAGCTGGCGTTTACCCACCATTTCCAATGAGGTGGCGCTGGCCCTGAAACCTTTCCCGCCGATTACCGCACTGTTGGTGTTTATTTTCCAGACGGTGGAGTCCTTTAACTACACCGCCGGTACCAGCCTGAATACCAGTATTTTTGCCAATGGCCTGACCGCCTTGCTCATCGGCAGCACGGCGCTGGCAATCAGCATGCGCACCAAGCGCGTACGTCGGCGTCTGGCCCAGGAAGGAACGCCGCCGGAAGCGCGCTCTACGCTGGTCGGGCTGATTCAGATGGCCCTGACGCTGACCTCCCTGACGATTCTGGGGTCGCTGGTGATTGGTTACGTCACGCTGGCGCGGTTTTTAAGCTACGAGCTGGTGTGGTGTGGCATTTTGTTTGGTTCGTTTTACATACTTAGTCATCTGATTAATGACGGCTGTGAAAGTCTCTTCTCAGTCAATAACACCACGGGCAAGCGCATTCAGGGCTCACTGAATATAGATGAGCGCCACCTGCAGCAGGTTGCCATCATTCTTGCGGCGATCGGCAAAACCTTTCTGATCTTGTTCGTGGCCCTGGCGTTGCTGAACGGCACTTTTGCCTCCTCAACCCCGATTGAGCTGCTGCAAAAGGCGATTGAGTTTTGGGGCGGTAAGGGCCTTGAGTCGCTGAATATTGTCCCGGCGCACCTGGTTAACGCGCTGCTGTGCCTGATCGTCGGCATTTACATCCTGCGCTCGGTACGTCGCTGGCTTGATAACGACTTCCTGCCAAAGACCACGATGGACAGCGGCATGCGCATGTCATTGGTGACGCTGTTCAGCAACGTAGGCTATGTCCTGATTATTTTGCTGACGCTGTCAATCATGGGGCTACAGTGGAACAAACTGGCCTGGATCGTCAGTGCCCTGTCGGTAGGTATTGGTTTCGGTCTACAGGAAATCGTTAAAAACTTTATTTCCGGTCTGATTTTGCTGACCGAACGCCCGGTCAAAGTTGGGGATTTGGTGACGATCAGCGGGGTTGAGGGGGATATTCGCCGCATCAACGTGCGTGCCACCGAAATTCAGTTAGGGGATAAATCGACAGTGATCGTACCTAACTCGCAGTTCATCTCTCAGAACGTGCGTAACGCCACCATGGGCAATGCCCAGGGCGTAGTGACCATTACGCTCACGTTCCCGCTGGATATTGATCCGGTGCGGGTACGGGAGATCCTGCTGGAAGTATATGAGGAAAACGAGCGCATCCTGGAGAACCCGGAACCCTCGGTGTCTTTCAAAGATCTTACGTCCCAGGGCATTGTGCTGAGTGTCACCGGCAACGTCGCCAGTCAGCGCCAGATCGCCGGGGCAAAGAGCGATCTGCTGTTCGATATCCTGACCCGCTTACGCAAAGAGGGCATTGTGCTGTCTACGCCGCAAACCATGATTATTGAGCGCCGCCAGCTGGTTGCTGCTGACGCGGCTTCTGACCTGACGTCAGACGAGCAGCCTCGCTAAATAAACGGGCGGCCGTTTTTGCCAGCCGCCCGTATTTCTCTGTGTAGATATGCTTTTTGCGCAATCAGGGCTGCTTTACCGCCCAGCCTTTCAGTTTACTGGTTTTACCAATTCCCGGATTAAAGCTGTTTGTCGGATCGAGCTTGCGATAAAACGAGGCCAGCTGCGGCTGGGCTTCATAAAGATGCCCGACGTTATGCTCTGCCGGATATTCCGCGCCGCGAGTATGCAAAATGGCCAACATCTTTTCTTTTAACGCATGCACGTCAACGCCTTTTTTCACAATGTAATCCTGATGGAAGACATGACAGAAGAAGTGCCCGTAATAGAGGCGATGGCTTAATGACTGGGTAATCTCATCAGGCAGGTTTTCAAACCACGCTTTATCGTTACGACGCAGAGCAATATCCAGCGCCAGAATATCTTCCACCTCATCAGCATGAACCGCGTGATAACGCACCGCCGCGCCTGCTGCGGCAAACCGATGCAGGAAGGCGTGCGCTCCCTCTTTGCCCTCACATTCGAAAAACTCGCCACCGCCCTCGCGAAAAAACTCACGCAGGTAGTCGCGTGCTTCCGCAATGCCGTCGCCCGACATTTTCAGCATCAAATGATGTTGGTATTTATCACGGTACTGTTTCATGCGCCTGGGAAGATGGGCAGGAAAGAGACGGCTGAGGCGTTGCAGCAGTCGATCGCTTAAATGGGGTTTGATAAACGATACTTTACTTAACCAGCCATCAACCCGGCCTTTGAGCGTGAAAAACAGCGGCATCTTGTCGGTGCCGAGCTTATCAATCATCAGGAAGGTGTCTTTGCCATACACTTCGGCGATGTCGTAAATATCCCGATGCATATATTCAGCGGCGACGGGCAGGTTTTTAAAATTCGCCAGCATATGACAGCGCAGATCGCCCAGTACGCTGGCATCATTGGTGCCGATATAAAACACCTGCTGCTGGGGTTCGCGCGCAAATGTATCCAGGCGCACCGCAAACACCGCCAGCTTACCTGCGCAGCCGGACGCCTCAAACAGGCGGCGGGCATCGGCGTTAAAGCGGGCGGGCGTATCGGCATGGACGTCGCGCACGCGTTCGGCATAGTCGTGGTCGGACGCATGGCGGCCGTCATGCAAAACGTCGTTCGGTTGCCAGCGGTCATCGTCCAGCCGTCCCAGAATTTCTTCCGGCGAGGTACCCAGATCGATACCGAGATGGTTGACTAACTTCAGCCGTCCCTGGGCATCAATTTGGGCAAACAACGCCATCTCACTGTACGCCGGGCCGCGCTTGATCAGCGAACCGCCGGAGTTGTTGCAGATGCCGCCCAGCACCGACGCGCCAATGCAGGATGATCCAATCACGGAATGCGGTTCACGGCCCAGCGGCGCAAGCATTTTTTCCAGCTGATACAGCGTACTGCCCGGAAAAGCCAGCACCTGTTTGCCCTTATCGATCAGCTGTAGCTTATCCAGCCTCAGAGTACTGATAATCACCAGCGGGCGGTCGTAGTCGTTCCCCTGTGGCGTCGATCCTTCAGTCAGGCCGGTATTGGCTGCCTGCATCAGAATAATGGCATCCGCATTAACCAGCGTTTGCAGTACGCGCCACAGTTCCAGCAGCGTCGCAGGAAAGACCACGGCCAGAGCATCTCCGTCACCAGAACGGAAGCCTTTGCGATAGCGGGCGGTGTGAGCAGCCTCGGTAAGTAGGTTACCAGAGCCGACCAGGCGGCGGAGATCGGCGATCAGGGCAGAAGGTGTCATCATGGGCAATTCCCTTGTCTTATGCATGCGTCATTACTGTAGCACGTGAGTTGCATTGGGCGCAGTGTGATAGCGGCAGGCTACATGCTATGCTCTGAAGATGGCATCCTGCATTTAGTCGATATTGCGCAGTTACTTAAGAGAACCCAACCTGATGAAATGGATTTGCTCTGTTAGCCTCGCTGTTTCCCTTGCTATGCAACCTGCATTTGCCGGGGAGCCCACCGCTCACCATCCTATGACCGAACAGGCGCGTGATGCCTACGTGAACAACCTGCTGAAAAAAATGACCCTGGACGAGAAAATCGGCCAGCTACGGTTAATCAGCGTGGGGCCGGATACGCCAAAAGAAGCCGTGCGTGAGATGATCCATAAAGGTCAGGTTGGCGCCATTTTTAATACCGTAACGCGTCAGGATATTCGCGCGATGCAGGATCAGGTCATGCAGTTGAGTCGCCTGAAAATTCCCCTGTTTTTTGCTTATGACGTGGTACACGGGCAGCGAACGATTTTCCCTATCCCGCTGGCACTGGCATCAAGCTGGGATCTCGACGCCGTGCACGATGTGGGCCGTATTTCCGCCTATGAAGCGGCGGACGATGGGTTAAATATGACCTGGGCACCGATGGTTGACGTCAGCCGGGAACCACGCTGGGGCCGGGTTTCAGAAGGCTTCGGTGAGGATACCTATTTAACCTCTGCCATGGGGCGCACCATGGTGCAGGCGATGCAGGGCAAAAGCCCCGCGGACCGCTACAACATTATGACCAGCGTGAAACACTTTGCGCTCTACGGCGCGGTGGAAGGCGGACGGGATTACAACACCGTGGATATGAGCCCGCAGCGCATGTTCCAGGATTACCTGCCGCCGTATAAAGCCTCGCTGGATGCCGGCAGCGGCGGCGTGATGGTCGCGCTGAATTCAATTAATGGCGTGCCCGCCACGGCCGACAGCTGGCTGCTAAAAGATCTGCTGCGTCATGAATGGAAATTCAAAGGGATCACCATCAGCGACCACGGTGCTATTAAAGAGTTGATCAAGCATGGTGTGGCCAGCGATCCGCAGGACGCGGTACGTATCGCCATTAAATCTGGCGTCGATATGAGTATGAGCGATGAATACTATAGCCAGTATTTGCCCGACTTAGTGAAGCGTGGCGTCGTCAGCAAAGCCGAAATCGATGATGCGGCACGGCACGTATTAAACGTGAAATACGATATGGGATTATTTAACGATCCCTACAGTCACCTTGGACCGAAAGAGAGCGATCCGCAGGACACTAACGCGGAAAGCCGTTTACACCGTGCTGAAGCCCGTGACGTGGCGCGCAAAAGTATGGTGCTGCTGAAAAACCGCCTTGATACCTTACCGCTGAAGAAATCCGGCACCATTGCCTTAATCGGACCGCTTGCCGACAGCCAGCGTGACGTGATGGGAAGCTGGTCGGCGGCGGGCGTCGCCAAACAGTCAGTTTCGCTGCTGCAGGGCATGCAAAACGCGACGGAAGGCAAAGCCACGCTGCTGTATGCCAAAGGTGCCAATGTGTCAGATAACAAAGGCATTCAGGACTTCCTCAACATGTATGAACCGGCCGTAGCCGTCGATCCGCGTTCGCCGCAGGCCATGATTGATGAGGCCGTCGAAAAGGCGAAGCAGGCTGATGTGATCGTGGCGGCGGTAGGGGAAGCGCAGGGCATGGCGCACGAGGCGTCCAGCCGCAGTAATCTGATGATCCCACCTTCGCAACAGAAGCTGTTAGCCGCATTGAAAGCCACAGGCAAGCCGCTGGTGATTGTGCTGATGAATGGTCGCCCATTGACGCTGGTTGATGAAGACAGAATGGCCGATGCCATGCTGGAAACCTGGTTCAGCGGCACGGAAGGGGGCAATGCTATCGCGGATGTGCTGTTTGGCGATTACAACCCATCGGGTAAACTGCCGATGTCCTTCCCCCGTTCAGTGGGACAGATTCCGATCTATTACAACCATCTTCCAACCGGTCGTCCTTACAATTTTGCCAAGCCGAACAAGTACACATCACACTATTATGATGCGGAAAACGGCCCGCTTTATCCGTTTGGTTATGGTCTGAGCTACACCACGTTCACCGTATCGCCGGTCACGCTGTCATCAGAAACAATGGCGCACAACGGCAGCATTGATGCCAGCGTCACCGTGACTAACAGCGGAAAAGTGGATGGTGCAACCGTAGTTCAGCTTTACCTGAACGATCCGGTTGCCAGCATCAGCCGTCCGGTAAAAGAGTTGCACGGCTTTAAACGCATTATGCTGAAAGCGGGTGAATCCCAGCAGGTCACCTTCAAGATTGACGTTGATGCGCTGAAGTTCTGGAATCAGCAGATGAAGCAGGTTGCCGAGCCGGGCAAATTCAACGTGATGATTGGTCTGGACTCTGTCCGTACGCAAAACACCCAGTTTACCTACCAGTAATCCTCAGTACGGCCAGCGTCCCTGGCCGTGCGGGTGTAAGAACCGTTTCCCCTTCGGGGGAGCGGTTCTTACCCCTCTGCTTCTCATCCTGCCTGAACACTTCCACTTTGAGAGTTTTACCCTTGCCTGTCATAGCGACAGACGTGATCCTGCTCTAACCTCGGGGAAAATGGATTCCTCAAGTATTGACGAGGCGCTATGACGTATCAATCACTGATTGCTGAAGTCCACAATCAGCAGCGCACCCTGACGGCCATTGTCGAACAGGATGCGCGCACTGCTTATTTCTATATCTGGCCCACCGATCTGTTTCGTAGCCAGTTTGCGGTGCGTGGCTGCTGGTTACGTAACCTGCTACCTGCCCCTGTCGAGGAAGATCATCAGGCCATGGAGCAGGGCATTGCCCCTCTGCTGAGTGCGGAATACTGCCGTAATCTGGACGCTGAACCGCCACTGGATGCGGCGGGCCTGCAAATACTCTGGGAACCGGGCGATGCGGGTGCGGCACTGTGGTACTACGGGCAACTGCTGGCGGTGATCCCAGGCTGGAGCCTGTATCAGGATAAACAGGTCAGCTTTTCAGCGGGCTGTATCAAAAAGAACCGCCTTACCGCACCGCTCGGGTCTGCCTCCACCAATCATTACTATGCGCTTGCCGAACAGCAGCGCCAGTTCTGGCGTGAATGGCACGACGGAAGTGAATGGGACAAGGTGCAACAGGATTTACTGGCCTGCTATCAGGCGCAGTTTGGTGAGTCGGTAAAATACTATGCTATCGATCAGGGTAACTGGCCGCCCATGGCCCTGTCTCAGCACTATCACCAGGGCATCTGGTATTTCCTGACGCTGGGTATGAGTATTCGTCCCATGCCGCAGGTCGATTTTCTGTTTGATGAGTTGGCACCACAGTATCGCCGCGCAGAGTTGGCGATGGCGGTCGATGGCGAAGTGATGACTGAAAGCAATGCGGTACAGATGGCCAGTGCACTGGCGGAATTTGTGCATCTGCCCTGGGCGCGACTGACCTGGCTGGGTGAGGGACATACGCTGGCGTCCGAGGTGGCACCGGTGGGGTTTGAAAGTTACCTGTTAGCGAACGAACTGGCCCCGGAAAGTGCCCAGTTTTCGTTGCCGCGGCGCGAGGGTGACCGGCCAACGCTGCTGTGGGCCACGCCTGTCACCGAAGCGGAACGCCAGTTTGCCCAGAGCGAAGCCCAGGGCGGGCAGCACCTGCGTGAGCGGCTCTCCGCCAGCGGGAATACCCATATATTCCGCCCGCGCGAGCAGGTCGTGAAGACAGAATAATCACCGCAGACAGGGCGGTGATACCGCCTGGCTTAAAAAAAAGTTACTGACCTGGCGTAATTAAATTTCTTTATTGTTAAATGACTTGTTAAATTTGTGATCTGGTCTACTCAAGTTCCCCTTTGCCGTGCCGTTAACCCCGATCAGGCAATAGCGCCACGAAAGGTCCAGGGGAACAATGATGTTAAAGACCACGCAATCCCGCTTCACAGCAACACTCATCGGCTTTTTTGTTGCGCTAGTGTTAATCACTGTTTGGGTGATCAACCAGTTTGTCGCACCGCAACTGGTCGACAATGAAAGCCGCCTGATTCGCTATCAGGTGGATTCCCTGGCAACGGGCATTGTTGAGCAAATGAACCGTGTGCAGGCACAGCAACGTGCCATCACCGAGGCCGCGTCGGTGATCGACAGCGCCGCCATCGACACCTTATTACCAGCATTGGTCAACCAGTATCAGGACAGTAACGTCTTCGGCGGCGGGATCTGGCCTTTACCCAATCGTCGGGAGGCGGGTAAAGAGAAAGACAGCAGCTTTTTTGCGCGCGATACCAGCAACAAGCTGCAGGTTAATACCTACTGGAACTCTGATGCAGCCGACAAATACTGGGAGCAGCCCTGGTATAAAGACGGTATGGCGGCACCAAAAGGGCAGTGCGCCTGGGCTAAAGCCTATCAGGACGCCGCCAGCCCACAGCCGCGTACCAACTGCGCCATGGCAATCTACCGCGACGGCTCCGTCTGGGGCGTTTCAACCATCGACGTTACGCTGGGTTTCTTCAACCAACTGGCTAAAAAAATGGGCGAGGCGATTCATGGAGACGTACTGATCGTTGAGGCCGACGGCAAAGTCGTGGGTAACGCGGCGCTGGTTAACGGCACGCCAAAACTCGAAAACCTGAGCGATCTGCAAAATCCGATGGCGGCACCGCTGAAAGCGATGCTGGCTAATGCGGGAACGAAGTCAACGGAATCCACTTACAGCGGCAATGACGGCGAGCAAACGCTGTTTCTGCAGGCCATTCCGGGCAGCCCGTGGTATCTGGCCAGTAGCGTATCGTCCAGCCTGCTGAAAGCCCAGTCTCACAATATGCTGATGCGCCTGGGTCTGGTGCAGATCCCACTGGCCATTATTCTGTTGCTGGTACTGTTGGGTTTTATGCGCGCAATGATGAAGCGTTTGAGCATGCTCAACCAAAATATCGAAGCCTTGTCGACCGGCGGTGCCGATTTAACCCAGCGTCTGCCAGCCAGTAACAGCCCGGAGTTTAATGCGGTAGCGCAGAGCTTTAACCACTTTATCAGTTATCTACAGGGGTTAATGCAGCAGGTGGGCAGCAGCGCGCTGGCCATATCCGCAGCGTCGCGTGAAATTGCCAGCGGCAACACCAACCTTTCGTCACGAACGGAAGATCAGGCCAGTTCGATTGTTGAAACGGCGGCCTCAATGGAGCAGCTGACCGGCACCGTCCGCCAGAACGCCGACAATGCCACCCATGCTAACCAACTGGCCGGTGAAGCTTCGAAGGTTGCGGCGCGCGGAACGGAGGTTGTCCGTCAGGTGGTAACGACCATGGGCGAGATTCACCACTCTTCGCGTAAGGTGGTCGATATCATCAGCGTCATCGACAGTATCGCCTTCCAGACCAATATCCTGGCCCTGAACGCCGCTGTTGAAGCGGCACGTGCTGGCGAACAAGGCCGGGGTTTTGCCGTGGTCGCATCGGAAGTGCGCAACCTGGCGCAGCGCTCAGCCAACTCAGCCCGCGAAATTAAAAAACTGATTGAAGAGTCAGTCGCTAATATCGATGCAGGCAGTCAACTGGTTGAACAGGCAGGCCAGACCATGGACGAACTGGTGCAGGGCGTAAGCAGCGTGACGACGCTGATGAGCGAGATCATGGCCGCCAGCCGTGAGCAGAGCATGGGCATCGAGCAGGTTAACGTCGCGATCACACAGCTTGACGGGACGACTCAGCAGAACGCCGTGTTAGTGGAAGAGGTGTCTTCTGCCGCTCAGGCGATGGAAGCGCAGAGTCTTCAACTGGAACAGGTCGTACAGAGTTTCAAACTGTAATCGACAGTCAGGCCAGCCTCGGCTGGCCTGACGTTTTCTGCCGTAAGGGCCGTCCTCTGACAGATTTGTGCATAAACAGCACAATTTTTTCCCCTCAACCCCTCCGATCTTGTGCCAGAATAATGAGGAATAAACTCAAGGAATCCTCATGTCTGCTATTGAAGTTATCCTCGTCGACCATCTTGATCGTCCCACCGGCAAAATGGAAAAGCTGGAAGTGCATGAAAAAGGATTACTGCATCGCGCGGTAACGGTGTACGTTTTTAACGCCCGGCAAGAGCTACTGCTTCAGCGTCGCGCCAGTGATAAATATCACTGCGGCGGATTGTGGAGTAATACCTGCTGTGGACATCCTTATCCTCATGAATCCACCAAAGATGCGGCCGAACGTCGCCTGCGTGAAGAAATGGGGATGATGCTGTCGCTTTCCCCCATCTTTGAGCTGAGCTATAACCTGCCGCTCAGTAACGGGCTGACAGAGCATGAGTACGGTCATGTGTTTTTCGCGGTCAGCGACGAGCTGCCACAGCTTAATCCGCAAGAGGCGGACGCATTTGATTATCGCTCGATGCAGGACATTGCACAGCAAATGCAGCAGCAGCCGCAGCAGTTTACGCCCTGGTTCCTCCATACGTTTCCCCGTATTCCTGCCTATCTCGACCGTTTCAACTTCCCGGCCTAACCTGCGCACCCTGACCAGTGCGGTCAGGGTTTAGCGGTATCTGATTTCAGGACAAAACAGGTCGCGCAATGCGATTGCCAGGCTACGCTTTTATTGCAGCGAATAAAATATTGCAGCGAATAAAAACGGTGGGCGCGCCTGTTACGGTATTCACACGGCCAACCGCTACTCCAGGTGAATGATTTAATAAGGAAAGTAACATGGCAAACATGCGCGGTTTGGTCGGCATCAGCGTTTTACTGCTTAGTCTGGGGATGGCGCACGCTGCCGATCCGGTACGGGTGGGCTCCAAGATTGATACGGAAGGTTCCCTGCTGGGCAATGTCATTCTGCTGGTGCTGGAGAAGCACGGCGTCAAAACTGTCAATAAAATCCAGCTCGGTGCCACTCAGGTGGTGCGGGGGGCAATTACCGCAGGAGAGCTGGATATCTATCCGGAATACACCGGCAACGGCGCCTTCTTTTTTAACGACGAAAAAGACAGTGCCTGGAAAAATGCCCGGGAAGGCTATGAAAAAGTCAAAAAACTGGATGCCGAGAAAAACCATCTGGTGTGGCTGACGCCCGCACCGGCTAACAACACCTGGACCATCGCGGTGCGCAATGATGTAGCCGAGAAAAACCAGCTTAACTCCCTGGACGATCTCAGCGCCTATTTAAAAAAAGGCGGCACCTTTAAGCTGGCGGCTTCAGCGGAATTTATCGAACGCGGCGATGCACTGCCCGCATTCGAAAAAGCTTATGGCTTTACGCTTAAGCAGGATCAGTTGCTGTCGCTGGCGGGAGGCGATACTGCTGTCACTATTGGCGCCGCCGCGCAGCAAACCTCCGGCGTCAACGCCGCCATGGCTTACGGTACCGATGGCCCGGTTGCCGCGCTGGGTCTGAAAACCCTGAGCGATCCTAAAGGCGTTCAGCCCATTTATGCTCCCACACCGGTCGTGCGTGAAGCGGTCCTCAAGGCTTACCCCCAAATGGACGCGTGGCTAAAGCCCGTTTTCAGCGCGCTGGATGAAAAAACATTGCAGCAGTTGAACGCCAAAATCGCAGTCGAGGGCCAGGATGCCAACAGCGTGGCGAAAGCGTGGTTAGTTCAGAACAAGCTGCTGTAGCCGATGTTGCTATCGCAGGAAGCGCTAAACCGCTCAAGGCGACAGCCGGTGGCCCTGGTGCTGGTTCTGTTACTGAGCCTGATGCTGAGCTGCCTGCCGTTTGTCAGTTTTGCCGCCAATCGTCTGGTGGCAGGGCAGCCGCTGATGTTCTGGCAAACGGCGCATGGCATGGTGATTCTGCCCCTGCTGGCTTTGCTGTGGTTGCTGGTGTGGGCCAGACCAACGCGTGTCCGTTTTGCGCTGCAGTTAATGAGCGCAGCCCTGCTGCTGGCCGCGATGATCTGGCTCAGCGGCGATCAGGCCAGGATACTGGCCGAACAGGGCAGCCAGTTAGCACGCACCCGTTTTGCAAGCGGCATGTGGTGCGCCAGTGCCGTCACGTTGTTGCTGATCACGGACACCGCACGGGCGTTAACCCGTTATAAAGTGTGGCAGCTGTTACTGAATCTCCTGGTATGGCTTCTTCCCCTCTGGCTGCTGTTCAGCGGCCAACTGGCCCATCTTTCCTTACTGAAAGAGTATGCCAATCGCCAGGCGGTGTTTGATGCGGCCTTACTGCGTCATCTGACGCTATTAGCCGCGACCGTGCTGCCTGCTTTGCTGATCGCCTTCCCGCTGGGGAGTGCACTTTACCGCTATCCTGGCTGGCAAAGCAGCGTATTCGGCGTGCTGAATGTGGTTCAGACGGTGCCCTCCGTGGCGCTGTTTGGTTTATTAATCGCCCCGCTGGCTGGGCTGGCAAAACGCTTTCCATGGACAGGCACGTGGGGAATCAGCGGCATTGGCATGGCGCCCGCGCTGATTGCGCTAGTGTTGTATGCGCTGTTGCCGCTGGTACGCAGCGTAGTCACCGGACTGCAACAGGTGCCGCCGGAGGTGCGCGAAAGTGCGCGCGGCATGGGGCTGACTGGCAGACAACAGTTTTTCGCGGTGGATGTGCCGCTGGCCCTGCCGGTATGGCTGGCAGGTGTGCGAGTGGTGGTGGTGCAGACGCTGGGCATGGCGGTGGTGGCAGCCCTTATCGGTGCCGGCGGATTCGGCGCGATTATCTTCCAGGGGCTGCTGAGCAACGCACTGGATTTAGTGCTGCTGGGCGTGATACCGGTTATCGCGATGGCGGTGACGCTGGATGCGTTATTTCGACTGTTGATTTCCCTGCTGGAGAGAAAAGATGATTCAATTTGATAACGTCACCACGTTTTTTGCCGGTAAAGCCGCGGTGAAAAACCTGTCGCTGACCGTCGAACAGGGCACCTTTAGCGTGCTGCTGGGCACCTCAGGCTCCGGTAAATCGACCACACTGAAAATGATTAACCGCCTGGTGGAGTATGACCAGGGAGACATCCGTTTTGCGGGCCAGTCGATTCGCCAACTGGATGCGCAGGCATTGCGCCGTCGTATGGGCTATGCCATTCAGTCGATTGGTCTGTTTCCACACTGGACGATTGAAAAGAATATTGCCACCGTGCCCGCTTTGCTGGGCTGGTCAAAAGCGCGGCGGCGTGAACGTATTGCCGAGCTGATCGCACTACTGAATTTAGATCCTGCCTTACTCAGCCGCTATCCGCATCAGCTTTCAGGTGGACAGCAGCAGCGCGTTGGTGTCGCGCGGGCGCTGGCGGCCGATCCGGAGGTGCTACTGATGGATGAGCCTTTTGGCGCACTGGACCCGGTGACGCGCAGTGCCCTGCAACAGGAGATGCTGCGCATTCACCATCTCTCAGGGTGCACTATCGTGCTGGTCACGCACGATATCGATGAGGCCCTGATCCTGGCCGATAACATCGTACTGATGCACGATGGTGAGATTGTACAGCAGGGCAAACCGATAGAACTGCTGACCCAGCCAGGCAATGACTTTGTGCGTGATTTTCTGGGGCGCAGTGAAATGGGGCTGCGGCGGCTGGCGCTTGGGCAAGTGGGAAGTGCGGTGCGCCGTGGGGAATGGCTGGAGGCCGAGCCGGTCACCGCTGAACTGACGCTACGTGAGGCGCTATCGCAATTTATCAGCCGCGGCACGGATAAACTGCCGGTGGTGGATGCGCATCAGCAACCCCTGGGCGTTCTCTACTTTAGCGACCTGCTTCATCATTCAGAGGGCCAGTGATGCGACGGTTAGCCGATCCTCTGCTGTGGCTGGTGCTGCTCTATCTGGGACTGCTGGCGGCAATGCCTTACAGCGGTCCGCTGTTTGCTGCCTGGTTTCCCGATCTTGCCCGTCCGCTCTATCAGCAGGACAGCTTCTGGCAGCTCACCCTGGCGCACCTGTTTCTTGTGGTGACCGCCAGCCTGATGGCCATTATGCTCGGCGTGGGAAGTGGCGTACTGGTGACTCGCCACGCGGGGCGGGCTTTCCGGCCGCTGCTGGAAACCCTTGCCGCTGCCGGACAGACGATCCCGCCGGTCGCGGTGCTGGCGATTGCCGTGCCCGTCATGGGGTTTGGCGCATGGCCTGCTATTGTGGCATTACTGCTTTATGGGTTACTGCCGATTTTGCAGGGAACCTTAGCGGGGCTTGATGGTGTCCCTGCCAGCAGCCGTGAGATCGCGGTCGGTGTAGGCATGAGCAGTTGGCAGCGTTTGTGGCAGGTGGAACTTGCGCTGGCGGCGCCGGTGATTATTGCGGGGATACGCAACGCCGTCATTATCAACATTGGCACGGCCGCGATTGCCTCCACGGTCGGGGCAAAAAGCCTGGGCTCGCCCATCATCATCGGTTTAAGTGGTTTTAATACGGCCTACGTGATTCAGGGAGCGTTGCTGGTGGCGCTGCTGGCCATCGTTAGCGATCGGCTTTTTGAGCGGCTCCAGCGCCGTTTTAGCGTGAATGAACGATAAGTGAATAGCCAACCAGCATAAGTCCACTGGTGCCGCCGATAGCCATAATGGCGAACAGCGTGGCAAAAAAGGTTTTTTTCCAGTTCATAAATAACCTGAGGGTGATGACGTCGAGGCGGGGATGATAGCGCGCGCAAGGCAGCCGTCATAGTGCCGAGCGTGCGTTTTTGTCTCAGTGTACGTCGTGCAAACGCACAGAGAATCCCTGTTCCTGCCAGTGTGCCAACTGTTCCTGCTGGCGGCGCGTCAGTCTTTTACCCGTAAAAACAAACATATTCAGCCCCGGGAACAGCTCCGGACGGGGAACGTCGAGGGGTTCTGCGAGCACATCAATGCGCCAGCCATGCTGGGATAAACGCCAGCCTTCCAGCCAGATGCGCGTACGATCTTCAATGCCCCAGCCAATAATCAGCGCTTCCTGACCGGCTTTTTTACGATTGCAAGCCAGACAAAACGCCACATAGTCGATCAAAATGCCATCCAGCAGGCTGCACATGGTGCGTGCGGTATTTTGATCAAGACTGAGCTTCTGCCTTATAGGCATAAAAACATGATCGATTAGGGCATCGACCGCATATTCGCGACCAATTAAGGCGATTTTATTGCGTAGCTTAGCCGGCCTTACATGGCGCAGTATGCTGATGAGTTCGTCCTGCATGGCCGTCCAGCCATCATGGGCGTCAACATCTCCACCTTCCAGTAGCGCTTTGACTTTGCCCACTGGTACTCCACTTTCAATCCAGCGCATAATTTCCTGAATACGCTGAACATCTTCTTCATCGAACTGTCGATGACCGCCTTCGGTGCGTTGTGGCTTCAAGAGCCCATAACGTCGTTGCCAGGCGCGTAAGGTAACCGGGTTTATGCCACAGCGTTCGGCGACATCGCCGATACTGTATACGGTCATATTTACCTCTTTCACTGACCTGAGTGAGACCACCATAACGAAGCCTGTTAAGTTGTACAACCAATTTTTAGGTGTACAACTTGACGGCTGCGCTTAAATGTTGTTCTATCTCAATTATGAGATTTTATTTTCATAAGTGAGATAAGAATGTCTTTTGATAATACGGAACAGCGGTTAGCGGCTCGCCTGGCAGAATTGCGTCTCAAACAGGGCTGGTCACTGGATGAACTCTCTACCGCCACGGGCATTAGCCGGCCAACATTATCGCGTATCGAGCGCGGGGAAACCAGCCCAACGGCCGCACTGCTTAACCGGTTGTGCGTTGCCTATAGCCTGACGATGTCGCGCCTGCTGAGCGAAGTCGAAGAGGGCAGCGATCTGCTGATCCCCCGTGAACATCAGCCGGTATGGAACGATGAAGCGACAGGGTTTAGCCGCCGCAACGTTTCACCGCCCGCCCATAATTTTCGCTGTGAACTTATAGAAGGCACGCTGCGGCCCGGCGCGCGCATCGAATATGATGCCCCACCGCTGCAGGGCATGGAGCAACATATCTGGATGCGCCAGGGGCAACTGACCATAACGATGGGTGCCCAGAGCTGGTTACTGGGGCCGGGCGACAGCCTGCGCTTCCATCTGACCGGCGCGTCTGCTTTTCAGGCGCATCTTACCGAAGGCGCTCGCTACTTACTGGTGGTGTGTAAATCATGATGACATATCAGCAACTCAGTGCCGGTGAAGCACTGCAGGTCTTACCCGAACTGGTGCAGGTTTTACAGGCCTGTGTCGCCGACGGGGCCAGCGTGGGTTTTATCGATCCTGACGACACTGCGGCCATGCAGCTTTTCTGGCAGAGACAGCTTGATGGGCTGGAAAAAGGCCAAAGTGAATTGCTGGTCGCCCGCCAGCATGACCGCGTCGTGGCGACCGTTATGCTCAACTACAGCGCCATGCCCAATGGGGGCCATCGGGCCGAAGTCAGCAAGCTGCTGGTGCACCCACAGGCGCGACGGCAAGGGATTGCGCGCAGGCTAATGCAGCAGGCCGAACAACGGGCACGCCAGCAGGGGAAAAATTTACTGGTACTGGATACGCGAACGGGCGATGTCGCCAGCGATCTTTATCGTGCCCTGCACTGGCAGGTCGCGGGGTCGATTCCATCCTATGCACAGTCCATTCACGGTGAACTGGACGCGACAACGGTGATGTTTAAGCTGCTGCAATAAAAGCCTGCGCCCGGAACGGGTGCGTCAGCATCGTGCAGTCTGAAGCCCTGGGCAACGCTCACCGGCAGTGTGCATCCTGGCGTTTAGCCAACAACATGCGCCGCCGTTTCGGAAGCCAGCACGAAAAAACAGACCTGAAAGCTGACGGCACTGCGATACTGTGTAAAAATACAGGCCATTTAGTAAAGCGGTAATCTTAACATGGCCCTGACAGCAGCATTAAAAAGCCAGATAGCACAGTGGTATAAAGCGCTGCAGCAACAGGTGCCAGACTTTATTCCTCGCCCGGCCCAGCGGCAGATGATCGCGGAGGTCGCGAAATGCCTGTCGGGTGATGACGGCCGCCATCTGGCAGTAGAAGCGCCAACGGGCGTGGGCAAAACCCTTTCGTATCTTATTCCCGGCATCGCCGTCAGCCGCGCAGAAGAGAAGCGGCTGGTGATCAGCACGGCAAACGTGGCGTTGCAGGATCAAATCTTCAGCAAAGATCTGCCGCTGCTCAAGAAAATCATTCCGGATTTAACCTTTACTGCGGCCTTTGGGCGCGGGCGCTATGTCTGCCCGCGTAATCTGGCTGCGCTGGTGGCAGACGATAATCAGCAGGCCGACCTGCTTTTCTACCTGGATGATGAGGCGATCAGCAGCACCAAAGAAGAACAGGTCCAGTGCGGACGGCTGCAAAAGTCACTGGACCGCTACCAGTGGGACGGCCTGCGCGATCACAGCGAGGAAAACGTCAGTGACAGCCTGTGGCAACGTCTGTCCACTGACAAAGCCAGCTGTCTTGGCGTGCACTGCCGCTGGTACCGCGAATGCCCGTTCTTCATTGCGCGTCGGGAAATCGAGCAGGTCGATGTGGTGGTCGCTAACCACGCGCTGGTGATGGCGGCCATGGAAAACGAATCGGTGCTGCCCCCGGCCAAAAACCTGATGCTGGTCCTGGATGAAGGGCACCATCTGCCGGAAGTGGCGCGTGATGCGCTGGAGATGAGCGCAGATATCACGCCGGGCTGGACCAGCCTGCAGCTTGATCTGTTTGTGAAGCTGGTGGAGGCGATAATGAGCCAGATGCGGCCCAAATCGCCGCCACCGCTGGCCAACCCCGAACGTCTTAAAGCCCATTGCGATGAACTCCGCGAACTGTTGGCGACCATCGGTGAGGCGTTAAACCCGTTACTCCCGCCGCACAATCAGCCGGGCGAATTTCGCTTTGTCCTGGGCGCATTACCTGACGAGCTGCTGGCGCTGTGTGCGCGGCTGTTCAAGCTGAGCGACGGGCTACGCGGGCTGAGTGAAGGGCTGATTAACGCCCTGAGTGAACAAACCGGGAGCGTCGATCTGGTGCGTTTACACCGCAATTTATTACAGCTTAATCGCCACTTTGGCTGGTTTGAGTCCATCAGCAAACTGTGGCGGCTGGCCGCCATGGAAAAAGCCTCTGGTGCGCCAGTTTCAAAATGGATTACCCGGGAACTGCGTGACGGTCAGGCACATCTGTTGTTCCACTGCGCGGGGATTCGCGTCTGCGATCAGCTGGAAAAAATGCTCTGGCGTAAAATCCCCCATGTCGTCGTGACCTCCGCCACGCTGCGCTCATTAAACAGCTTTAGCCGTCTGCAGGAGATGTCCGGGCTAAATGAAAAGGCGGGCGACCGTTTTGTGGCGCTGGAGTCGCCGTTTAGCCATGTCGATCAAGGCAAGTTGGTAATCCCGCAGATGCGCTACGAACCTCTGATGGCAAATGAAGCGGAACATATCGCGGAAATGGCGGCTTTTTTTCGCCAGCAAATGCAGGCTGAAAAGCACAAAGGAGTGCTGGTGCTGTTTGCCAGCGGACGCGCCATGCAGCAGTTTGTCGAGGCGCTACCGGAATTCCGTCTGACGATGCTGGTACAGGGCGATCAGCCGCGCAGTCGCCTGATCGCGCTGCACCGTAAACGGGTAGAACAGGGCGATACCAGCATTTTGATCGGCCTGCAGTCCTTTGCAGAAGGGCTGGATTTAAAAGGCGAGCTGCTTAGCCAGGTCCATATTCATAAAATTGCTTTTCCACCCATAGACAGTCCGGTAATTTTAACCGAGGGTGAATGGCTGAAGAGCCTAAAGCGTTATCCGTTTGAGGTGCAAAGTTTACCCAGTGCCTCTTTTACGTTGATTCAGCAGGTAGGACGTTTGATCCGCAGCCATCAGTGTTTCGGTGAGATCGTTATTTACGATCGCCGCCTGTTGAGTAAAGCTTACGGGAGCCGACTGTTAGCGGCGCTGCCGGTGTTTTCGATTGAGCAGCCGGTAACGCCCGAACCCGAGGCCATAAGCACCAAACCCCATACCGGCACGCGTAAACCGCGTGCGAAGCGGCGTTAAGTCGTTGCCACTGACCGGAAATGCGTGATGGAACTGAATAAAATTATCAAAGAAGTGGGGCGGGGTAAGAATCACGCCCGTGATATTGATTTCGACAGTGCTGTGGCACTCTACGGCGCGATGCTGGACGGCGAAGTGCCGGATCTTGAAATGGGCAGCATTTTAATCGCTCTGCGAATCAAGGGCGAAGGCGAAGCGGAAATGCGCGGGTTTTATCAGGCGATGCAGTCGCGGGTGATGCGCCTGCATGCGCCAGCCGGTCGGCCGATGCCCATCGTCATCCCCAGCTATAACGGCGCGCGGCGTCAGGGCAACTTGACGCCATTACTGGCGCTGGTGCTGAACAGGCTCGGTTTTCCCGTGCTGGTTCATGGTGTGAGTGAGGATGCAACGCGTGTCACCAGTGAAGCCGTCTTTGCGGCGCTGGGCATCGCGCCGGTCGCCACGGCTGAGCAGGCCCAGTCAAAACTCGACAACGGTGAGCTGGTCTTTATCACCATCGATAACCTCTGTCCGCCCATGGCAAAACAGCTGTCGTTACGTTGGCGGATGGGCGTACGTAACAGCGCCCATACGCTGGCGAAGCTGGCAACGCCGTTTGCTGAACGCGAGGCACTGCGCCTGTCGAGCGTGTCTCACCCGGAGTATGTACCGCGCGTCGCAACCTTTTTTAGCGCGATTGATGCCCCGGCGATTCTGCTGAACGGGACAGAAGGCGAGGTTTATGCTAATCCGCAGCGCTGCCCGGCCATCAGCTATGTGGGTGGCGACGGGCAGCAGGCCGAAGTCTGGGTGGAGAGACAGCCGGAAGTCGCCGTGTCGTTGCCAACTGACAAATCCGCAGCCGAAACGGCCCGCTGGACGCAAGAGGTGCTGAATCATCAGCGTCCTCTTCCTGAGGCTCTCCGACTGCAAATTGCCTGCTGCCTGCGCGCCAGCGCTCAGTGTGCGTCGCTGGAAGCGGGTCTGGAAAGACTGACGGCGGCCGGTTTTTAACCGCGATCCTGCGGCAGTGCGTGTTCCACCAGGTTTTGCCAAAAGCGAATACCGGTGGGAATCAGCGCATCGTTGAAATCGTAGTGGGCATTGTGTAGCGGTGCGGATGGGGTTGCACCATCTGCGCCAAGCCAGAAATAGGCACCGGGGCAGGCTTCCAGCATGCAGGCAAAATCTTCCGAAGCCATAGAGGGATTCACCTGCCAGCGCGCCTGTTCTTCGCCCAAAGTCCTGACGGCGACGTCATGCACCTGCTGAGCCGGGCCGGCATGATTGGTGGTCACCGGATAGCCAGGCAGCCAGCGAATCGCCCCGCAAACGCCAAAGGGTTTCGGCAGCGTCGTCACAAAATCATCGATAAGCGTATGAACCCGATTGCGTACATCGTCTTGCAAACAACGCACGGTGCCGCGCAGAACAATCTGTTCTGGAATGACGTTAATCGCTTCGCCGCCGTGAATCTGGGTGACGCTCACCACGGCAGAAGACAGGGGCGACAGGCGACGTGACGGAATGGTTTGCAGGGCCAGGATCAGCTCAGCTGCTACCACCATTGGATCGGCACCGCTTTCCGGCATAGCAGCATGGCAACTTTTACCACTCAGGGTAATTTCAAAGGCGTCCAGCGAGGCCATCATCGCACCGGCGTTCACCGCCAGCGAACCCAGCGGTAAGCCCGGCCAGTTGTGCATGGCGTAAACGGCATCCATAGGGAAACGTGTGAACAACCCCTCTTCAACCATCTTGCGGGCACCGCCAAGGTTCTCTTCCGCTGGCTGAAAGATAAAATGAACTGTGCCGCTAAACTGGCGCGTGGCCGCCAGTTGTTTCGCAGCCGCCAGCAAAATGGCGGTGTGACCATCATGCCCGCAGGCATGCATCACGCCGGGTTTACTGGAGCGCCAGGCGGTATCGCCTTTTTCGTTAATTGGCAGTGCGTCCATATCCGCCCGCAGGCCGATAACCGGCCCGGTGCCATTTTCCAGCGTGCCAATCACACCCGTACCCGCAAGACCGCGAAACACCTGTAAGCCCGCCTGCTCAAGTTCATGAGCAACTTTGTCGCTGGTCTGATGTTCCTGATAGCCCAGTTCGGGTTCGCGGTGAAACTGGTGGCGCCAGCGCAGCGCATCATCGAGTAGGGCAGAGGAAAGAGTCATGCAGTATCGCGCTCCATATCATTCAGGAAGCTTCACTTTAGAGGCCGCGCGACAGCGCGTCTATCGCCAGAAGCGATAAAATGGACAATGCGCTAAATCAAAAAGGAATAAGTAATAAACAAGCGTGCAGGCGTGGCAGATTTTATGCCGACGCGCGTTTTATTAAATGAAAGCCGATATCAATAATGCTCTCTTCAACCGGGCGCTGCTCGATACGGTCAGCCAGTAGAGTCGCGGCGCGTTGACCCATAGCCACCCGATCGACGCTAATGGTGGTGATGGCAGGCCGATTGCTGGCGGCAAAAAAGTCTCAGAGAAAATCACGCTGGCCCAGTTCAAAAACGTTTGTGTCAACCGCATGATGATAGGGGGTTATATTGGGCCGTTCTGCGTAACCTCACTTACCGGGTTCTTTCTGACCTGGTTCCCCACCTACCTTTATTGTCGGGCCTTTAGATCGTATTACGCTGAACTCCGCTAAGTCTGAGTAAACCTGTTCATGCGTTTCGCTCCGCTGTTCCGGACATGCACGCCCCGGAACAGCGTTTTTTCAGCTTAACGGTATCCAAAAAATACCGGCGTTGTGGTTTATTGCATGGGTAAGTTCAGACCATGTTTTGTCGCACAAGTCTGTGCCAGCTCGTAGCCCGCGTCGGCATGACGCATCACGCCAGTCGCGGGATCGTTCCACAGTACACGGCCAAGGCGGGCATCAGCCGCTTCCGTACCGTCGCACACAATGACCACACCGGAGTGCTGTGAGAACCCCATGCCCACGCCACCACCATGATGCAGGCTCACCCAGGTCGCGCCGCCCGCCGTATTGAGCAGAGCGTTGAGCAGCGGCCAGTCTGACACCGCATCCGACCCATCTTTCATAGCCTCGGTTTCACGGTTTGGCGAAGCGACGGAGCCACAGTCCAGGTGATCGCGACCAATCACGATCGGCGCTTTCAGCTCGCCAGTGCGTACCATTTCATTGAACGCCAGCGCGGCAAGATGGCGCTCACCCAGCCCCAGCCAGCAGATGCGAGCCGGTAAGCCCTGAAAGGCGATACGTTCCTGCGCCATATCCAGCCAGCGATGCAGCGTCTTATGCTCAGGAAAGAGTTCTTTGAGTTTGGCATCCGTTTTGTAGATATCTTCAGGATCGCCAGACAGCGCTACCCAGCGGAACGGCCCTTTGCCTTCGCAAAACAGAGGGCGGATATAGGCAGGCACAAAGCCGGGGAAGTCAAACGCGTTGCTGACGCCTTCATCCAGCGCCACCTGGCGAATGTTATTGCCGTAATCCACAGTAGGAATGCCCATATGACAAAAGTCGAGCATCGCCTGTACATGTACCGCCATGGACGCGCGAGCAGCCTTTTCTACGGCTTTGGGATTTGTTTCCCGCTCCTGCTGCCAGCGTGCAACGTCCCAGCCCAGTGGCAGGTAGCCATTGATGGGATCGTGGGCCGAAGTTTGGTCGGTGACGATATCGGGCTTAGGTCCGCCAGCTTTCGCGCGTTTCACCAGTTCTGGCAGAATCTCTGCGGCGTTGCCCAGCAGGCCAACGGAGATCGCTTTTTTCGCTTGGGTGGCGGCGTCAATCAGGGCCAGCGCCTCATCCAGCGAGGTGGCTTTATGATCGACGTAACGCGTACGTAAACGGAAATCGATACGCGACTCCTGGCACTCTATCGCCAGCACGCAGGCACCCGCCAGCACGCCTGCCAGGGGTTGTGCGCCGCCCATGCCGCCTAAACCGGCGGTCAGGATCCAGCGTCCGCTTAAATCATTGTTGTAATGCTGCCGTCCTGCCTCGACAAAGGTCTCATAAGTACCCTGAACAATCCCCTGGGCACCGATGTAAATCCAGGAGCCAGCGGTCATCTGGCCATACATCATCAGCCCGGCTTTATCCAGCTCATGGAAGTGATCCCAGTTGGCCCAGTGGGGAACCAGATTGGAGTTGGCCAGCAGGACGCGGGGCGCATCGGCATGGGTACGGAATACACCCACGGGTTTGCCCGACTGGATCAACAGGGTTTCGTCCGGCTGCAGCAGCTGGAGCGAGCGTAAAATTTGCTCAAAACATTCCCAGTTGCGCGCGGCTTTACCGATACCGCCGTACACCACCAGGTCTTCCGGGCGTTCTGCCACGTCGGGGTCCAGGTTGTTCTGGATCATGCGGTAAGCCGCTTCAATTAACCAGTTGGCGCAGTGCAGTTCATTTCCACGCGGCGCACGAATCTCGCGTGCCACCGCTTTTGTCAGGGTTTCGCTCATTACGGATTCCTTATTTAACTGAATGTGTGCCCATGCTGGGTAACAATGCGGTGAGTGCCTGCGGCCAGTCGCAGCGGCTTGCCCACTGACGCATCGCCTCGATGTCCGGAGCCAGCAGGCGGTCTTCCTCAAGGAAGGCCACGCGTTCGCGGATGCTGTCGATGGCCTGCTCTATCAGGGCAGAACTTTGCAAGGGACGATGAAACTCAATGCCCTGTGCGGCCGCCATCGCTTCAATGCCCACCACGGCGGCGCTGTTAAAGCACATCTCGCCCAGACGGCGAGCGGCATAGGTCGCCATGGAAACGTGATCTTCCTGGTTGGCCGAGGTCGGTAAGCTGTCTACGCTGCCGGGATGGGCCAGTGATTTGTTTTCGGATGCCAGCGCCGCTGCGGTAACCTGGGCAATCATAAAGCCGGAGTTGACGCCACCGTCGCGCACCAGGAAAGGCGGCAGCCCGGACAGGCCGGTATCCAGCAGCAGGGCCAGCCGACGTTCAGAAATCGCCCCAACCTCGGCAATGGCTAACGCAATAATGTCAGCCGCAAACGCCACCGGTTCAGCATGGAAGTTGCCACCGGAGATCACCTCGCCGGTTTCGCTGAATACCAGCGGATTATCAGAGGCGGCATTGGCTTCAATTTGCAGGACGCGGGCGGCATGCGTGAGATTATCCAGGCAGGCGCCCATCACCTGCGGTACGCAGCGGATAGAGTAGGGGTCCTGTACGCGGCCACAGTGTGTATGCGATCCCAGGATCTCACTTCCTTCAATCAGGTGGGTGACCGCGGCGGCGACGGCAATCTGGCCTTGCTGGCCGCGCGCCTGATGGATACGCGCATCGAAAGGCTTTAACGACCCCTTGATGGCTTCTAACGATAGCGCGCCCGCCATTAAGCCTGCGGCAAACAGGTTCTCGGCTTCAAACAGGCCACGCAGCGCCAGGGCCGTAGAAACCTGGGTGCCATTAAGCAATGCCAGGCCTTCTTTAGGGCCAAGTACAAAAGGCGTCAGGCCGACGCTGGCCAGGCCCTCTGTGGCGGGGATCAGTTCGCCCTTGACCCGCACCTGACCTTCACCAAGCAGCATCAGCGACATATGTGCCAGCGGCGCGAGATCGCCCGAGGCGCCCACCGAGCCCTTTTCTGGAATGCAGGGCATGATGCCGGCATTAAACAGAGCCAACAGGGCGTCGACCAGTTCAATGCGCACGCCGGAATGACCCCGCGAAAGGCTGATAATTTTACTTGCCACAACCAGCCGCGTCACACTATCGGGCAGTAAATTCCCTAACCCCACGCTGTGAGACAGCACCAGGTTACGTTGCAGGTCTGCAAGACGAGCCGCAGGGATTTGTGTCTGTGCCAGTTTGCCAAAACCGGTATTAATGCCGTAAACCACACTGCCGGAAGCAACGATCGCTTCGACGGTACGGTGCGCCTCGGCAATGGCGCGGCGGGCATCATCGTCAAGGCTGAGGGTGACGTTGCCGTGATAAATTGCGCGTAACGTCGCGAGATCGACGTTACCTGGAACCAGGTGTAATACCTGAGTCGAACCTGACATAACCTGCTCCTGTCTATACAAGGGTTGGGTTGCCACAGGGCATCTTTATTGACCCTGATCAACTGAATAAAGCGAGTGAAACATAACTGTCTATTCTTGTCTATACAAGTTGCAAGCGGCGTGCCAAACCGATCACAAAAATGATCGGGCGTCAGTTCTGGGGAGGACAAACGATCACCGTTATTCCTGCACCTTTATCAGGCAACAGGTGCACGGATAAAGTGCTGATGGCGCGCCTGAATGTATATACATCCAGCCCTTCAGGCAGTAAACTCTGAGCATTATCAGTGAAAGGAAGACGTTATGGCCGAGCATACGGCAATTGCACAACTGGCGGCCGCCATGAGCGATGAACCGGCGCCCATTTATCAGCGGGTCAAGCAGGCCATCGTCAGCCAGATTCGTGAAGGACACTGGAAAGCCAATCAGCGGGTCCCCTCCGAAAGCGAGCTGGTCAATGAGCTTGGCGTAAGCCGAATGACCATCAATCGTGCTTTACGTGAGCTGACCAGCGAAGGGTTTTTGGTGCGTATGCAGGGCGTGGGGACGTTTGTCGCCGAAATGAAAGGCTATACGGCGATGCTCGAAGTCCACAACATCGCCGATGAAATTGCCCAGCGCGGCCATCAGCACAGTTGCAAAATCCTGACGATGGGCCAGAACAAAGCCGATCCTGAGCAGGCCTCTTTGCTGGGGCTGACCACCGGGCAAACGCTGTTTCATTCGCTCATCGTGCATTACGAAAACGAGTTGCCGGTGCAGTTAGAGGACCGTCTGGTCAATCCGCAGCTGGCCCCGGACTATCTGGCCCAGGATTACCATACGCTCACGCCTTATACCTACCTGATGCGGGCTGCGCCGTTAACGGCAGGCGAACACATTGTTGAGGCGGTGATGCCAGATGCGCGTCAACGTAAACACCTGGCGATTGATGAGCATGAGCCGTGCCTCCTGATCCGTCGCCAGACCTGGAGCGACAATAAGATTGTGACCTACGCGCGCTTGCTTTATCCAGGCTCGCGGTACAAGCTGCTTGGGCGCTTCAAAGCACACGGGTAAGGCGTACGAACAACAGCCTGGCATCGCTGCTGTCGGGTTGTAACAGGGTGGTGTGATCCACCCACCATGCACCCTGCTGTGCGTCTAACCGCGTGTCACCTGCGATGTGCCATTTTCCGGCTAAAACCCATGCCACGCCGTGCTCGCTCACCACAGCTTCCGTCACGACGTCGGCCTGCGCCCGCCATTCACCCCGCCGCGTCATCACGTTAAAATCCTGACTCGGCTCGTTGCCTTGCAGACTGGCCTCCAGCGCCCATTCACCCGCGAAAGCCCAAGGGGCTTCAGGCAGCAAGCGGTGTTCGCATGTCGCGCCGTGAAGCAGGACCGGGCTGCCGTTTAGCAGCGTAATAGTGCGATCCACCCCGTTGAAGGTCGAAAACGGGCCGTCGCAGGCAATGGTCGCGATACTGGCTCGCCAGGCGAAGTCGGCGGCATCAGGGGGAAAGCGGATAATTTCGCGTGTTTCGCCCCCGCCGTTGCGCCAGCGGCTAACGGGTAAACTTTGCAGGGAAAAAACACGTCTCATCGCAGGGCCGCCATTGCCTGGGCGAAACGAGCCGCGCAGGCGTCTTCTGCAGCATGATGCCCGTCGCTAATCACCCGGTTGCCCGCCACATACACGTCGCGAATCTGATCGCGCTGGCCCGCAAACAACCATCGGTTGAGCAGGGCGCGTTCATCCACGCTGCCCAGCCAGGCCGCATCACGTAATACCAGCCAGTCGGCGCGCTGCCCGACGGCCAGGGAACCACTCTTAATCCCGCAGGCCTGAGCGCCGCCCGCCGCCGCCTGCTGCCACAGCAGATCGCCAACCGAGGGCTGGTTTGCCAGCGTAATGCGGTTGCGGCGGCGGTCGCGCAGACGCTGTGCGTATTCAAGCCAGCGCAGCTCTTCCTGGACGCTAAGCGAAACATGGCTGTCAGAGCCAATTCCCCAGCGGCCGCCCTGGGCGATATAGTCCACCGCCGGGAAAATGCCGTCGCCAAGATTGGCTTCGGTGGTCGGGCACAACCCGGCTACCGCACCGCTGTCAGCGAGGCGCGTGACTTCGCTGTCATCAAGATGCGTGGCGTGAATCAGGCACCAGCGTGCATCGACCTCAAAACGATTCATCAGCCAGCTCACCGGACGCTCGCCGCTCCAGGCCAGGCTGTCGTTCACCTCTTTTTCCTGCTCGGCAATGTGAATGTGAACCGGTAGCGAGCGATCGCTGGCGGTTAACACCTCGTGCATTTGCGCCTCGCTCACTGCCCGCAGCGAGTGGAAACAGAGGCCCACGTTGTGCAGCGGCTTGTCTTTCACCCACGCCTGCAGGCGCGACTGCTGTTGCAGGTAGCGGTCGGTCTGCTGAATAAAGCGTTTCTGTCCCGCCACAGGAGGCTGCGCGCCAAAACCGCTGTAGCTGTAAAGCACCGGGAGTAACGTCTGACCAATCCCTGCGGTATCGGCAGCGGCAATCAGGTGCTGCAGCATCGCATCATCCGCATAGGGCTGGCCGTTAACGTCGTGATGCAGGTAGTGAAACTCTGCGACCTGGCAGTAGCCACCTTTTAACATATCGATGTACAGCAGGGCGGCAATATCGCCGACCTGTTGTGGCGTCAGGCGCTGTACCATGCGATACATTAGATCACGCCAGGTCCAGAAGCTGTCCTGCGGATCGCCCGCCACTTCCGCCAGGCCGGCCATGGCGCGCTGAAACGCATGGGAGTGCAGATTCGCGATAGCGGGGATCACCTCGCCGTCCAGACATGTTGCCTGGCTGTCATCACTGTCGGGCGTGATGGCATCAATCAATCCAGCGGGACTGACGCTGATGCGGACCTGTTTATGCCAGCCATCCGCCAGCAGTGCGCGGGGCGCAAAAAAAATTGCCATAGTTGATCCTCAAGGGATGTGGTTGTATATACATATACATACTTTAAAACAGACTGTAAACGGCGAGAGCAACGAGAGGCAGGAATGGCAGAAGAACTCCAGGTAGACAGTGTGTGGACCGGTGCCGATGTGGTGACCATGCGCGGCGGCCGCTACGCGATTATTGAGCAGGGCGCGCTGGCGGTGAAGGCAGACAAGCTGATGTGGGTAGGGGCCGCAGCCGATATGCCTGCCTTTATCGCGCAAAAACATCACCGGCTGGCGGGCGGTATCATCACACCGGGACTGGTCGATTGCCATACTCACCTGGTTTTTGGTGGGGACCGCAGTCAGGAATTTGAACAACGTCTCAACGGAGTCAGTTATGCGGACATTGCGGCACAGGGCGGAGGGATTCTCTCTACCGTTCGGGCCACGCGCGCAGCCAGTGAAGCGGAACTGGTTACATCGGCCCGCTGGCGGCTGAATCGCTTACTGGCCGAGGGCGTGACCACCGTCGAGATCAAATCCGGCTACGGTCTGGATGAAGAGAGTGAATTACGCATGCTGCGCGCTATTCGTCAGTTGCGTAACACGGTGGCCGCAGATGTGCAGGCAACCTGCCTTGCCGCGCACGCTTTCCCGCCGGAATTTAAACAGAATCCTGATGGCTGGATAGCAATTATCTGCGAACGCCTTCTGCCTCAGGTCAAAGCCGAAGGCCTGGCTGATGCAGTTGATGCCTTTTGCGAACATCTGGCTTTTTCACCTCAGCAGGTTGCGCAGGTGTTTGAGCGGGCTAAGGCACTGGGGATACCGGTAAAACTTCACGCGGAGCAGCTGTCTGCGCTGGGCGGTGCGGCGCTGGCCGCGCGCTATGGCGCACTCTCAGCCGATCATCTGGAATATGCCACCGAAGAGGATGTTCAGGCGATGGCTGAACAGGGAACTGTCGCGGTGCTGTTGCCCGGTGCATTTTACCTGTTGCGGGAAACGCAGCGTCCGCCTGTGGCGCTGTTTCGACACTATGGCGTGCCCATGGCGCTGGCGAGTGATGCCAATCCGGGCACCTCTCCGGCCCTGTCGCTGCGTTTAATGCTGAATATGGGCTGCACCCTGTTTGGCATGACACCGGAAGAGGCGCTGGCAGGCGTCACCTTGTGGGGGGCGAAGGCTCTGGGACTGGAGGCGAGTCACGGCTCGCTTGAAGCGGGCAAAGTGGCCAGTTTTGTCCACTGGCCGCTGGCACGTCCGGCGGAACTCGTTTACTGGCTGGGCGGCGAACTGCCCTGTACCGTCATCTATCGCGGAGAAACACAATGACCCCTTTTCATTTCACGCAGGGCAGCATTCCCTTACTGGTCAGCATTCCCCATGCCGGTACGCTGTTGACGCCGGACGTTGAGGACGGACTGAGCGAGGCCGCCCGCAGTTTACCTGACACCGACTGGCACATTCCTCAACTTTATGATTTTGTCCGTGATATGGGGGCAAGTATTATCATTGGCCGCTACTCACGATTTGTTATCGACCTCAATCGCCCGTCCGATAATCAACCGCTCTATACCACCGCCACGACCGGGCTCTTTCCCGAAACCCTGTTCGACGGTACGCCCACCTTTGCTGAAGGTAAAACCCCCACGCAGGCGCAGCGCCAGGACTACGTTCAGACTATCTGGCAGCCTTACCATCAGCAGATCCAGCAGACGCTGGCGCAAATTAAAGCGCAGTTTGGTTACGCCTTACTGTTTGATGCGCATTCCATTGCCAGTGAAATCCCGCGTCTGTTTGAGGGCCGACTGCCGGATCTCAATATCGGCACGAACGACGGGGCCAGCTGCAGCAGCGCCGTTATTAACGGGCTGACCTCGGTGTGCAGTGCGCAGGATCAGTTCAGTTGGGTGGTGAACGGCCGTTTCAAAGGTGGCTATATCACGCGCGCCTACGGCCAGCCACAGCAGCAGGTTCAGGCTGTGCAACTGGAGCTGTCGCAAATCAACTATATGGATGAAAGCCCGCCGTTTACCTGGCATGAAGCGCGCGCTGCGCAGCTGAAGAAGGTGTTAAAGCCGCTGCTGCATAGCTTTCTCGAACAGGGAAAAATGGGCTGAGACGTAATCCGAGCAACCGAAACAGCCAGGCGGGTTGTTTCGGCGACATGAGACTAACGGGCGTGATGTGTGTCTGTCACGCCAGTCCCATTGTCATGGCATTGCCTCGCCGGGCGTGACGCGCGCCTACCGGCAGCCGCTTTTTACGCCTTTCCCGATAACGCGGAACCATGACGCTCAGCACAGCGTGCTGCACGTGGGATACCGCCCGTTCAGGTGCTGTCTGCAGGTGGCGGGTGGCCTGAGCGGTCAGGTTAAACCCTGAGGCGGTTCCCCAAAAACCCTATGAAGGGCTGACAGAAACCCAGGGTGCTTATCCGCGCCGCTTAACATGAACCCACAACCTGCCGCCAGACGGTTTTTGCGCTAAATTCGTGCAGCCTTTGCACGTTTGTTGTGCATCCGTCTGTCGGCTGTTGCAACACACAACCCTTGTGCTGCTGGGGAGAATAACGACCAATCTGGCACGGCCTTTGCTAGCTTGTATGTACAAGTAACCTCTGAACGAAACCCTGTTGTTATTTATCGTGTCTGGCTCACAAAAACATCAAGCCGACAATGAACTCGATAACGTTAACTTGTATATACATGACTCATCATCTTGTGAGTTTTTTGTTAAAACAACATCGATGCTGTTAAAACCTTTTTCATCCAGGAGAAGCCGTATGAAGCACCACGTAGCGTTTCGCCGTTTTTGCCTCACGACCCTGTTTTCCAGCCTGCTGCTCAGCACCGTTGCGGTGCAGGCTAAAGAGTGGAAATCGATCACGATAGCCACCGAAGGCAGCTATGAACCCTGGAACCTGACGCTGCCCGGCGGCAAACTTGGGGGTTTTGAGCCTGAGCTGATGGCCAACCTGTGCAAACGTATGGGCATCGAGTGCAAGCTGGTGGTTCAGAACTGGGATGGCATGATTGCCGGGCTGAATGCCGGCAAATATGACGTCATCATGGATGCCATCGTGATCACGCCGGATCGTAAAAAAGTGGTCAATTTCACACTGCCTTACGCCTCCACACCCGCGACCTTTATTACCGTCAAAGGCACGCTGTTGCCGCCGGGCAAGGGCGTGACGAAGTTGCACGACGATGAGAAAGAGATTGAAGCCGCGCTGGCACCGTTAAAAGCCGCGCTGAAAGGCAAAACCATCGGTATTGCTTCCGGCACGGTATATACGCCTTTTATCGACAAATATTTCAAGGGCGTGGCTGACATACGCGAGTACACCACCTCCGCCGATGCCATTCTGGATTTGCAGGCCGGACGTATTGACGCGGTGTTTGATGATGTGACCTTTGCCAAATCGATGCTGACACGCAAAGACAACAGCAACCTGACCTTCAGCGGTCCACAGCTCGGCGGTCCCATCTGGGGTGAAGGCGAAGCCATGGGTGTGCGCATGGCGGACAACGACCTGAAGACCAAACTGGACGACGCGATTAAGGCTGCGCTGGCTGACGGCACGGTAAAAGAACTTAGCGAAAAATGGTTTAAAACTGACGTTACGCCATAAGTGAGGTCGAGCATGATGAACCTGCTGGGTTTTGGCGCAGAGGGCTGGGGATGGCTGATTGTCAGCGCAACGCTTACCACGTTGCTGTTGTCGCTGGTCGCGCTAATGGTCGGTGCCATCGTGGGCTCAGCCATCGCCGCCGCGAAACTGTCGTCTCATCGCCCTTTACGCTGGTTAGGCGAGGGCTATTCGGTGATTTTTCGCGGCATCCCGGAGCTGTTAGTGATCTACCTGTTCTACTTCGGTGGATCGGGCCTGATCACGCAGATCGGTCAGTTATTCGGTGCGGAAGGGTTTATTGAAGCGCCGCCGTTTCTGATCGGTGCTCTGGCGATCGGGCTTATTTCAGGCTCCTATCAGGCAGAAGTCTATCGTGCCGCTCGGCTGGCGCTCTCCCACGGTGAAGTGGAAGCGGCGCTGGCGATAGGCATGTCACGCTGGCGTATTCGCCAGCGCATCCTGCTGCCTCAGGTGGCGCGCTATGCGCTGCCGGGCTTATCTAATGTCTGGCAAATGAGCCTGAAAGACTCTGCGTTGGTCTCGGTGACCGGCATCGTGGAACTGATGCGCGCCAGTCAGATAGCGGCCGGGTCGACGCGTGACTACTTCACCTTTTATCTGATTGGCGGGGGATGCTATCTGTTGTTAACCATACTGTCGAATCGGGCTTTTCTGCGCGCGGAAGCCCGGCTGGGCCGTGCCTGGCAAAGCCGGACAGCGGCACAGCATTAAGGAACTGCACCATGATCGATTTTGCCTTTCTTGCTGATACCTTTCTTAGGTTAAGCGCCGCACTGCCGGTCACGCTCGGCCTGTTCATCAGTTCATTCCTGTGCGGCGGGGTGCTGGCGGTGGGCATTCTGGCACTGCGGATGAGCCGCTGGCGTATCCTGAGCGGTTTTGCCCGTGGCTATATTCTGGTATTTCGGGGCTCGCCCTTAATGATCCAGCTGTTTTTAATCTATTACGGCCTGGGGCAGTTTGGCGTGATTCGGCACAGTTTTGTCTGGCCATTTTTACGAGAGCCGTTCAGCTGTGCCGTGCTGGCGCTATCGCTTTGTACCGCAGCGTATACGGCAGAAATATTGCGTGGTGCGTTGCTGGCGGTGCCAGCCGGGCAGGTGGAAGCCGGTATGGCATGTGGTATGTCGCGCTGGCTGCTACTGAGGCGCATTATTGCACCGGTCATGTTGCGCTATGCCTTGCCCGCCTATTCGACGGAAGCCATTCTGCTGGTCAAATCCACCGCACTTGCCAGTCTGGTCACCGTGTGGGATGTCACCGGGGTGGCGCAGCAGATTATCCAGCGCACCTACCGCACGATGGAAGTGTTCCTGTGTGCCGCCGCGATTTATCTGATCCTTAATTTTATTATCGTGCAGTTGTATGCCCTGCTGGAGCGTCGTCTGACGCCGGTTCATCAGCCCGCAAAGAAGCCGTTAGCGGCCGTTAAGCCCATCACTGGAGGGGAATGAGATGCAGGATTCATCCACCGTTACGCTGTCCGCCAGCGATATTCATAAATCATTCGGCACCATGGAGGTGCTGAAAGGGATTTCATTACAGGCCCATAAAGGCGATGTGATTTCTATTCTCGGGGCCAGTGGATCGGGAAAAAGCACCTTGCTGCGCTGCATTAACCTGCTGGAAACACCCGATTCCGGCGTGGTGAGCGTCGGCGGGGAAACCATTGAAATGAAGCGCCATGCGCGCGGGCATCAACTGGCCGCTAATCCCAAACAGGTCGAACGTTTGCGCTCACGCCTTGGCATGGTGTTTCAGAGCTTCAATCTCTGGTCGCATATGACCGTGCTGCAAAATGTGATTGAAGGGCCGCACTATGTCCTGAAACGCGATAAGAAAACCTGCATCGCCCAGGCTGAGCAATTACTGGATCGCGTCGGCCTGCTTAATCGCAAAGGCTTTTATCCGGCCCAACTGTCAGGCGGGCAACAGCAGCGCGTCGCCATTGCCCGCGCGCTAGCCATGGACCCGGAAGTGATGCTGTTTGATGAGCCGACCTCGGCGCTTGACCCGGAGCTGGTGGGGGAAGTGCTGAAGGTCATGCGCAGTCTGGCAGAAGAGGGGCGCACCATGTTAGTGGTGACGCATGAAATGGGGTTTGCCCGTCACGTGTCTAATCGCGTGGTGTTTATGCATCAGGGCACCATTGACTGCCAGGGCACGCCAGATGAGATGTTCGGCGAGGGCGGCTCGGCGCGCTTCAGGCAGTTTATCTCCAGCCACCATACACCGGAGTCTGTGTTATGAGTCGCGTTGTTATCTGGGGGGATGCACCCGTAACCTGGCAGGAGGTGGTCGCGGTGGCCCGCCATGATGCCGAACTGGTGCTGAGCGAGCATGCCTGGCAGCGCATTGCCCAGGGCCGGGAGATTGTGACACACATCGTCGCGAGTGGTCAGATAGCCTACGGCATTAACACAGGGCTGGGTGCGCTGTGCAATATCATGCTGGCGGAAGAAGAATTAAGTCAGCTGTCACGCAATACCTTATTAAGTCATGCCTGCGGCGTCGGGCCGCTGCTGGCGAAGCAGGAAGTCCGCGCCATCGTATGCGCCGCGATAGCGAATTACAGCCACGGAAAATCCGGCGTGTCGGTTGAACTGGTGCGACGGCTGTTGGCGTTGCTGAACCAGCACATTACTCCTCAGGTGCCCTCACAGGGGTCGGTGGGGTATTTGACCCATATGGCACACATTAGCCTGACGCTGATTGGCGTAGGTGAGGCGGAATGCGAAGGGCAGATCCTGCCCGCCAGTGAGGCCCTGACGCGCGCCGGACTCACGCCTTATCGACCCGGAGCAAAAGAGGGACTCAGCCTGGTTAATGGTACGCCGTGCATGACCGGACTGGCCTGCCTGGCGCTGGACGATGCTCGGCGTTTGCTGGACTGGGCCGATGTCACGGGCGCCATGAGTTTTGAAGCGTTAAGAGGGCAACTGGTGGCTTTTGACGAAGAGGTGCTGTCCCTGAAAGCCAGTCCGGGTATCCAGCGCAGTGGCGAGCGGTTACGGCGGTTACTGGGCGACAGCCCGCTGTTAAAGGTAAGCAGTGGCATTCGGACGCAGGATGCACTGAGCCTGCGATCCATGCCGCAGGTGCACGGTGCCTGTCGCGATCAGTTTGCACATGCAGAGCGTCAGATAGAAACCGAACTGAACGCCTGCACCGATAATCCACTGGTACTGGGCACACCGCAGGCCTGGCGCGTGGTCTCGCAAGCCAATCCACATGGTGAATCCGTTGCCATGGCCTGCGATCTGCTGGCGATTGCGCTGGCAGAGCTGGGCAGTATTGCGGAGCGACGTCTGGACCGTCTGGTGAATCCACTGGTCAGCGGCTTACCGCCTTTTCTGGTTGCCCAACCCGGCGTCAACTCCGGCATGATGATTGCGCAATACGTGGCAGCCTCACTCTGTGCTGAGAACCGCCAGCTGGCGCAGCCCGCCGTGCTGGATAACTACATTACGTCCGGGCTACAGGAAGATCACCTGAGTCTGGGGACCGGTGCGGCACTGAAATTGCTCAAGACCGTGAATAACGTTTATCAAATTCTGGCGATTGAATACCTGCTGGCCGCCCAGGCGCTGGAGTTTCATGGTGAAGCACAGCTGGCACGCAGAACCCTTCAGGCCTGGTGCCAACTGCGTCAGGTGGTGCCGAGCTGGCAGGACGATCGCTGGCTGGCACCAGAGATTGCCTGCGCAGTAAATGTCATCCGCGCGCATCCCGCGGATGCAATCTGATGCTTACCCCCGACGCGCATCCGGGCGCACCAAATCAAAGCGCTGCGCCTCACTGATACCGTAATAAGCGCTGGGGCCGCCAGCGCGTAAAATCGGTTCGGCTTTCGCCGTCTGATAAATGCCGTTTTCCAGTAGCGTTTCATCAATGTGGATGGCGACGGCTTCACCCAGCACCAGCCAGCTGTCGAGGGCGTTGCCGTGCGCATCCTGCAACTGAATAAGCTGCGTCAGTTTACACTCAAAATTCACCGGACTTTCCTGCACCAGACTGGCTTCAACCTGCGAGGCGGCAAGGGGCGTTAAACCGGCAAGGGCAAACTCATCCTGATCGGCGGGTGCAGAAATGGAACTTTCGTTCATGGCGTCGGCCAGCGGCCGGGTTGCCAGATTCCAGACAAACGCTTTGGTTTCAGCAATATTTTGCACACTGTCTTTCCAGCCGCTACTGGCGAAACCAATAATGGGTGGCTGGTAATTGAAACAGTTAAAAAAACTGTAAGGCGCAAGATTGCGGATGCCTTTGGCGCTGATGGAGCTAATCCAGCCAATGGGACGTGGGCCGATAATGGCGTTGAGTGGATCGTGCGGCAGCCCATGTCCGGCGCGAGGCTGATAAGAATAACGTTTGTTCATGGTTGTCTCCCTGTAAAAGCTGATTCAAGCGTAGTGGGTAAATGGCTGTTGCCGTGGCAAACCTGTAAAAAGGCCTCGATCAGGCACCGGATTATTCCTGAATAATAACAGCCGTTACTTTCTGTGCTAACGGATGAATTTTTATTTATATCAGTTAGTTAAATATTATTTACCGATTTTGCTACTGAAAACAGGTGGTGCAAAAGTAAACGAAAAGTAAACGAGTACATTTTATACATTTCGTGCTAGCAAAGGTTTCGTATTTGTTTAACGAAAATAGCGCAATATACAACCTCATCAATTGTTCTCGTGGTCGATATGAAAAAAATTCTTGTTACAGGATCTTCTGGATTCGTTGGTGGTGCAGTCGTGGCAGAATTGCTGATGCGCCAGGATGTTGAGTTGCTGCTGCTTGTCAGAGCCAGCGATGCTACCCAGGGACTGGAGAGGGTTAAAGATAATTTATCTAAGTTTTCATGTTCGGCACAGGCTATTCAGCGCCTGACCGCAGATCAGATTCTGGTCGGCGATCTCCTGGCGCCTGAACTGTTTCTGGATGATGCGCGCATCGATCAGGTCAGCCACGTCATTAACTGCGCGGCGATTGCGTCATTTGGTGAAAATAACGATATCTGGCGGGTTAACGTTGAAGGAACCTTCAAACTGGCCGCCAGAATGGCAGCACTGCCTGCGTTCGTGAAATTTGTCCACGTTGGTACGGCCATGTCTTCCGCGCCGGATCAGGGTGAAATCGTAAAAGAGGATCTGGTGCTGTCTTCCCGTGAAGATCACATTGTCGATTACACCTATTCCAAATCCTACATTGAAAACAAGATCAAGCAGGAACTGCCTCACCTGCCGCTGGTCATTGCCCGTCCATCCATCGTGGTTGGTCATTCTCAGGAAGGTTGTACGCCGTCAGGCAGTATTTTCTGGGTATTCAAGATGGTGATGAAGCTGGAAAAATTCCTCTGCTCACTTGACGACCGCGTCGATGTGATTCCCGTGGATTACTGTGCTAAATCATTGGTTTTCCTGCTGGATCATGGCTGTACCAAAGAGATGGTTTATCACATTTCTGCCGGTGAACGCAGCAGCAATACCTTCTCTGAAATTGATTCGGCGTTTGCCACAGCAGAAAAAAGTGCACCGCTGGCACCTAACTATCTGCAGGTTGATTTCAGCGAGATCGTTAAAGAGCGCAAGAACTTCAAAAAGATTTATGGGCCTTGTAATGAACGCCTGATGCTGCGCGCGATGCGCCTGTACGGTGAGTTCGCCCGCCTGAATGTGGTGTTCTCTAACGACAAATTGCTGCGCCTGGGTATGAGTTCACCGCCAGGCTTTACCAGCTATATCGATCGTTGCGTAGAAACCACGAAAGGTATGCCAATCCAGGATTTAATGCGCGTCGATTTTAAATAATCCCGCAGGCTTATGATGCGCCACCAGCACGTTTGCTGGTGGCGCATTTTTTATTGCTAAGCTAACGTCTTCCTTCTTTGCCTGCGCTTTTATTCCCTGTCATTGATACCGCAAACAGGCGATTCCACCGCACAGGGCACATTAACTTATCCGCCACCCTGTCTTCATGCAGCCGAGAATGCTGTTTATTTTCTGCCAGCCACAGCGTATTGTACGCGCGCCTGAAAACATGAGAGAACGTATGAAAAAGTCAGCCAGCCCGTCGCTATTCCACGCCCGAAACCGCCATCAAGGTGAATATGATTTTGCTGCCCTCACGGCGGCACATCCGCCGCTGGCCGCAAAAGTCCGGCCAAATGGTTATGGCGTGATGTCGGTTGATTTTGCCGATCCTGAGGCGGTGATGTTGCTGAACCAGGCGCTACTCAAACTTTTCTACGGACTTGACTGGCAACTGGCCCCGGGATCGCTCTGTCCACCCGTGCCGGGACGTGCTGACTACCTGCATTATCTGGCAGATTTACTGGCACTGGATAACCAAGGCAAGATCCCTTCGGCGGACGTGTTGGATATTGGGTGCGGGGCAAACTGCATTTATCCGTTGATTGGGGCCGCTGAGTATGGCTGGCGTTTTACCGGGACCGAAATTGATGAAGCCGCGCTGAAAGCTGCCGGTAAAATTGTTGCCGCCAACGCCGGTATGCAGCGCCTGATCCGCTTACGCCGACAAAAAAATCCGCAGGCGGTGCTGAATGGCGTGGTGAATAAAGATGCGTTTTTCCATGCGGTCATCTGTAACCCGCCGTTTCATGCGTCGGCCGAAGAGGCGGCGGCAGGTTCCCAGCGCAAATCGCGTAATCTGGGTTTACAGCCTGCCGCACCGCTTAACTTTGGCGGTCAGCACAATGAGCTGTGGTGTGAAGGCGGTGAAAAAGCCTTCGTGGGGAAAATGATTGCGGAAAGCGCCGGCATGGCGAACCAGGTGGTGTGGTTTACCTCGCTGGTATCGCGTAAAGAGCATTTGCCTGCCCTGGAAAAACAACTAAAAGCACTGGACACCGAAGTCGTGCGCGTGGTGAATATGGCGCAGGGGCAGAAGCAGAGCCGTTTTCTGGCGTGGAGCTTTATGCCCGCCGCCCAGCGCGCGCAACGGCTGTCTCGCTAACACAGCAGCCCGCAACGGGCTGCTGTGTTAATCACTCAGGAGACGTGCTGTAAAAATTCGCGCAGACGTTCGCTGGGAGGGTGACTGATCAGGCTGTCAGGATCACCGTCTTCGGCAATACGGCCTTTATCGATAAAGATCAGCCGTGATGCCACTTTCTGCGCAAAGCCGACTTCATGCGTGACGATAACCATCGTCATGCCTTCTTCAGCCAGGTCCTGCATCACTTTCAATACTTCATGACGAAGCTCTGGGTCCAGTGCCGAGGTCGGCTCATCGAACAGCATCATTTTGGGCTTGACCGCCAGCGCGCGCGCGATCGCCACACGCTGCTGTTGGCCGCCGGATAGCTCTGAAGGAAAGTGATGGGCGCGCTCGGCCAGGCCTACTTTAGCCAGCAGGCTCTGCGCCAGTTTATGCGCCTCTTCTTTGCTGGCACCGCGCACCCGAATCGGGCCGAATGCAACGTTATCCAGGGCACTCATCTGTGGGAAGAGGTGAAACTGCTGGAATACCATGCCTGCTTCCTGACGAATCAGACGGTCGTCGACTTTAGGATCGTTAACTTTCAATCCATCAACAATCAGCTCGCCGCTGGTAATCTCTTCTAATTTATTGATACAGCGCAGCAGGGTAGACTTACCGGAACCGGATGGACCAATAATCACCACCACTTCGCCCTGCTTAATATTCAGGTCGATATTGTGTAGCACCTGGGTTTTGCCAAAATGCTTTGAGACGTCTTTAAATTCAATCACAGGATTTTCACCCTTTTCTCAATGCGGCGCAGCACAAAGCTCAACACCAGCGTAATCACAAGATAAATAATCGCGACCGCACTCCAGATTTCCAGTGCACGGAAGTTACCGGCAATAATTTCCTGGCCCTGACGCGTCAGTTCGGCCACACCAATCACAATGAACAGGGACGTATCTTTAATACTGACAATCCACTGGTTGCCAAGCGGGGGCAGCATACGGCGCAGCGCTAAGGGCATAATCACATAGCGCAGGGTTTCACGGCTCGACAGGCCCAGCGCCAGTCCGGCTTCGCGAAAACCTTTATTGATCGACAGCACCGCACCGCGCGTAATTTCGGCAATATAAGCGCCAGAGTTAATCATGATGGTCACCACGGCGGCGGTGAAAGGATCGATACGCAAATCCGGGAAGGCCATTGGCAGGGCGAAGTAAATAAACATCACCTGCACAACGATAGGCGTGCCGCGAATAATTTCAATAAAGACCAGGGCAATATGATTGCTTATCCAGCCGCCGTACGCGCGCGCAAAACCCGCGACCAGACCGATAATTAACCCGCCCACCAGGCCAATGATGGAAATAATTAAGGTCATTTTCGCGCCTTCGAGCAGCGCTGGCATGGCTGGCCAAATGACGCTCCAGTCAAACTCCATGGTGAAACTCCACTTGTGTTGCGATGGAAAAAAGCAGGGAAATATTCCCTGCTGAAAAATGAACGCAGACTCAGTTATTATTTAGGATCGGTGCCAAACCACTTTTTATAAAGCGTGTTGTAGGTTCCGTTTTCTTTCAGTGTTTTCAGCGCGCCGTTTACTTTTTCACGCAGTTCGTCACTGCCTTTCGGGAAGGCAATACCGTACTGTTGTGCTTCAATCGATTCGCCTACCGCTTTGAAGCGGCCTTTACCGGCAGTATTAATGAAGTAAAGGATGTTTGGCGTATCATGCAGTACCGCGTCAGCACGGTTGGTACCCAGTTCCATATAGGCGTTATCAATATTAGGGAACTGACGCAGATCTTTCGTTTTGATGTGGCTCTTAGCGTAATCCACTGAACCCGTGCCGCTCTTCACTGCGACCACTTTACCATTCAGGTCGTTAATGCTTTTGATGTCATTTTCATTGTTGCGAACCATTACCAGCAGACCACTTTTATAGTAGCCATCAGAAAATTCGATCGCTTTTTTACGCTCATCCGTAATGGTGATACCGGCTAACGCCAGGTCAACGTTGCGCGTTTGTAGTGCAGGGATGATGCCACTAAAGTCCATCGGTTTCAGGGTATAATCCAGTTTCAATTGTTTTGCGATTGCATCCCACAAATCCACATCAAAACCAACATACTTATCACCCTGTTTAAATTCAAAAGGGACAAATGCAGTATCGGTGGCGACGATGAGTTTCTTTTCGGCGGCGGTAGCAGAGAGGGAGAAGGCCAGCGCCAGCGCGGCCACAGAGATGTTAAACAACGATTTCATCATTTTTCCTTATTACGACCAGGCGTCAAGGCCCAGGTTTGCGAGCTATCATATGAAAAAAATATGCCAACTTTGCAAAATACATAAAATCGACTGCCTGACACAAAATCGCTGACACGATTCTGCACGGGGAAGTGAGTTTGCACTAATTGGGTGCTTCATGGTGGTGCATAGTGCTACGGTGGTGCAGAGGTAGTGTGCATCAGAAGGGAAAAACAGGAAGAGCAGGAAGTGAAAACTGTTAACAAAGTCATAAAATTATAATAACACAGACGTAAAAAAGGCGGGTTTCCCCGCCTGTTTACAGTCTACTGTCTGACATTATTCAATGTTGGACTCGATAAACCACAGGAATTTATCAAGATCACGCGATGCGGCAGTGAAAATATCTGCGGTATCTTCATCTTTCACTTCAGAAATGGCTTTGCGCGTGTCGTTAGCGACAACGCTGTAGCGATCGGCCAGCGCTTTCAGGTGATCCTGAACGCTGTGAATATTCAGCGGATAGCTTTTCAGTGGCGTCTTGTCGTTCACCACCTGGGTTGTACCCAGTGCGACGCCACCCAGCTGTACCACGCGCTCTGCGATGGTATCCTGGTGATCGGTAATCGCGGTGCGGAAGCCGTCCAGCATTTCGTGCACACCGATAAAGTTTGCGCCACGCATGTTCCAGTGGGCTTGCTTAGTGATCAGTGACAGATCAATGAACTCCACTACCAGGCGATTGAGCACCTCAATGGTGGCTCTCTTTTCGTCATCTGCCACGTCATTACGGGTGTAAAGTAGATCAGAAGATTTTGTTTTAACCAGTTTAGCGGTACTCATTGTTTCGGTCCTCTCTTTCAATGGTTGTCCTAATCAAGTACGAGATTGAGTATAGCAGTGATTCAGGGCTTTGCAGGATTGGCTTAATCAATGGCTGAAATAGTATTCGCCTTCGCAACGGTCAGACAGTGCGTAAATGAGTTAATAAAGTGTTAAATTTACCAGCAAGTAAAAGTATTATAAAATCATAAGGTTAAATAATTATTCAATGAGCAGGTTGTAGATGTTCTAAATATTAACTTTCTATTACATTTTAGATGAAAATAATTATCAGGATGATTTTTAGTGTTATTTAGCCTGTTTTTCAACAGGCTGGCGCGCATTATTTCTTGGCGTTATCCGCCACTGCAATCTCATTCAGCTGGCTCTTTCTGGGACGCATCGTCAGGGTTGCACCTGCAGACGCCAGGATAATTGCCAGTAACGCCAGGCACTGCGTTCCCGACAGGCTCTCGTTCAGATACATCATGCCCGACAGGGCCGCCACTGCGGGTTCAAGGCTCATCAGCGTGCCAAAGATCCGCGCTGGCAGGCGCGTTAGTGCAATCATCTCCAGCGAATAGGGCAGCGCCGTGGAAAGAAACGCCACCAGAACCGCGACGGGAATGACGCTCCACTGCCAGATGCCACTTGCCGCAAATGTCAGCCCGACGGGGACAAACACCAGGGAGGCAATCAAGGAGCCGATGGCAACGGTGGCAGCACCGTGCTCTGCGCCCGCCCGCTGTCCCGATAAGATATAGCACGCCCAACAGGCACCCGCACCCAGCGCAAACAGCGCGCCCACCGGATCAACGGAGGCAATGCCGGTGCTAAACGGCAGCAGAAACCAGAGTCCCGCCACGGCAAGGATGACCCAGATAAAGTCCAGCGCACGGCGTGAGCCGAGCAGCGCCAGCGTCAATGGACCAACAAACTCCAGCCCCACGGCAATGCCCAACGGGACGGTGCGGATAGAGAGATAAAACAGGAAGTTCATTGCCCCCAGCGACAAGCCATAAATAATGAGTGGCGTGCGTTGTTCCCGACTAAAACGCAACCGCCAGGGTTTAAATATGACGCACAGGATGAGCGTGCCAAATCCCAGACGCAGGGCAGTAATGCCGGTGGCACCGACAGTGGGAAACAGGGTTTTCGCCAAAGAAGCGCCGCCCTGGAGTGACAGCATAGAGATGAGCAGAACGACGACAGGAATGAAGACTGGCGTAAATGACTTTAACGAAGTGGCTGACATCCTGTAGGCGCTTCCCGATCAATTTAGCTAACAAGATGACCAGTGTAATGGAAATGCAGGTCAAAAAGAGGGCGCAAAGTGATTTTAATTTTTTCTGTTTGGTTGGTTTTTGAGCAAAATTACGGGCAGATAAGTAAATTAATGTCAGGATTTTTTAGGAATTAACTTAAAGCATGAAAATTTGTTTAAGAGGTTTGTTGCAATCATATGACGTATTTTATAAGAAAAAAGAATGACATAGGATACTTCATTAACTTCCTGTTACACCAAACTATGTGTTAGACAACAAAATGCGGGCAGAGTTTCTCGCTATTTTTTGTTATATTTTCAGCGTTGTCAGGAGAGAAGTACTTTCACATTTGAGGTGGTTATGAAAAAAATTGCATGTCTTTCAGCATTAGCCTGTGTGTTAGCAGTAGCAACAGGTTCCGCCATGGCACAGAGCACCGTAACCGGTGGCTACGCACAGAGCGACTACCAGGGCGTTGCTAACAAAGCAAACGGCTTCAACCTGAAATATCGTTATGAAGACGGTTCTAACCCACTGGGTTGGATCGGCTCATTCACCTACACCGAGAAAGATCGTACCGAAGATGGCATCTACAATAAAGGCCAGTACTACGGTATCACCGGTGGTCCAGCATTCCGTCTGAATGACTGGGCAAGCATCTACGGTGTGGTTGGTGTTGGCTACGGTAAATACCAGGCTAACGACACCACGTCACGCGACAAAGCAGACACCAGCGATTACGGTTTCTCTTACGGCGCGGGTATGCAGTTCAACCCAATGGAAAACGTTGCACTGGACGTTGGCTATGAGCAGAGCCGCATCCGTAGCGTTGACGTTGGCACCTGGATCGCTGGCGTAGGTTACAGCTTCTAAGTTAGCGTAGTCGAGTTTTAAAAAACGGCCCTTTTCAGGGCCGTTTTTATTGGTAACGAAAAATAAGCCGTCAGAGAGTATCTGAGTAGCCATCGGGTAATGCCGGATCGGGTGTGAAGACCTGCGCGCAGATACCACAGCATCACTGTAGCCTTAGAGGCACGGATAGGGCGTAAAGACCTGCTCGCAGATGCCACAGCATCACAGTGGCTGATTGCCTGCCCATGAGTGCTGCCCCGTCGGAGAAATCTGCCGCTTGCGCAACCGTCATCCGCAACTGGACTTCGCCGATGCCAGAGAAGGGCGCGCTACCGCAGGCGACGGTCTCTGCCTGTTAAAAAGGGCGCAGATAAGGGATGATTCAGGGGACGGAAGCAGTACAGAAGTACGTGGGTAGCACAGATAAACGGCAGGCGGGGTCAGCGCGGCAACAGAAGAAGCCCGCGCCTTCAGGCGGTCAGCCAAAAGGCGATATCAGCTTTCAGCCGCGCCAGATCAGTTTTTGACAGTGACGTTCTTCCGGTTCATTACCCAGAAGTTTGTTGATCAACATCAGGCGCAGTGTAAAAGGGGAACGGGTCAGCAGGCACCACCAGGATTTCATACCTGAAGTTGATTTTTCTGCCTGGAAGCATTTGCTGCAGTCAACACAGCTTTTCAGGGTGCTCATAACATCACCTCCCAATAAATTTAACGCAACGGTAAGCAGAGCGGCCTAATCGTGCTTTAATGCATCACTCTGTTTACATTATCGACAAATATAGCATTGGCTATATCATTTAGCCAAGGCTAACGACGAAAAATTTGAGCTTATTTGCGCCTGGTTTACAATGAGCGCAGCTAAAACCACATGGCAGGCCTGGTGTGGAAAAAATAAAGAGGAAGCTGAATGAGTCGTCGTGCCAAAAGCGTGGTTTCTGCCCCGCAAGGACCACTGAAAGATATTGAAGAGCATGTCGAAGGTTTTCGGCAGGTGCGCGAGGCGCATCGTCGTGAGCTAATTGATGACTATGTTGAGCTAATCTCTGATTTAATTGGTGAATTTGGTGAAGCACGTCAGGTCGATATGGCCGCACGTTTAGGTGTTTCGCAACCTACCGTAGCAAAAATGTTAAAGCGATTAGGTACTGCCGGACTGGTTGAGCAGGTGCCTTATCGCGGTGTCTTTTTAACACGTGAGGGGGAAAAGCTGGCTGAAGAGAGCCGCGCCCGCCATCATATTGTTGAAACCTTCCTGTTAGCGCTTGGTATCAGTCCGGAAACGGCCCGTCGCGATTCAGAAGGCATTGAACATCACGTGAGTGATGAAACGCTGGCTGTATTCCAGAAATTTTACGAAAACAATTAACCCTTAGTTAAGGCGCCGGACATCATGCCCATCGTGCTTCGCTCATTTTTGCATGACCATATATTGCACTTGTTAGTCGTTGTTGGGGTTGTTCTGCTGTTTCTTGCTGATTATCGCTGGCCGGATCTTCCCGCCGCGGTGGACTGGCATACCATCATTACCCTGAGTGGATTACTTATCCTGACGAAGGGGTTGGAAACCAGCGGTTATTTTGATGTGTTGGGTGGCCGATTAATTGCGGGCTTCAAGCATGAACGTACGCTGGCGCTGTTTATGGTGCTGGCGGCGGCCCTGCTGTCGACCTTTTTAACCAACGATGTGGCGCTGTTTATTCTGGTGCCACTCACGTTGACGTTACGCAAATTTTCGCATTTACCTATCTCGCGCTTGATTATCTTTGAAGCCCTGGCGGTAAACGCCGGATCGCTGCTGACGCCGGTGGGCAATCCACAGAATATTTTGTTGTGGAGCCACGGCTCACTGAGCGTGGGCGGTTTTATTTTGCAAATGACACCGCTGGCGGTGTGGCTTCTGCTGAGCCTGCTGGTCGTCACCTGGTTCAGCTTTGCCAAACGCACCATTGAAAAGCATGACAACAGTGAACAGCACAGCTGGCATAAACCCCTGTTTGCCGTGAGTGTGGTGTTGTATCTGCTGTTTATTGCCGCGCTGGAATGGCATGTCACCGGCTGGGCGCTGTTGCTGATTCTGGTGTGTTTCCTGATTATGGCACGTCAGGTATTGCTGAATATCGACTGGAGCCTGCTGGTGGTCTTCATCGTGATGTTCCTGGATGTTTTCTTGCTGACGCGTTTACCGGTGATGCAGGCACATTTCGATGCCATTACCCATCTTGGCAAAGGGGAACTCTATCTGCTGGCTATCGGCTTGTCGCAGATCATCAGTAATGTCCCTGCGACGATCCTGCTGTTGCAAAAAGTGCCGCCAACGGAAGCGCTCGCCTGGGCAGTTAATATCGGTGGGTTCGGTCTGTTACCCGGCTCACTTGCTAACCTTATTGCGTTACGTATGGCCAAAGATCGCGCCATCTGGTGGCGTTTCCACCTGTTCTCCGTTCCTTTACTCGCCTGGTCCATGCTCACCGGCTGGCTGTTGTTAAAACTCGTCGCCTGATCCAGACACATCCTGCCACGGTGCAGGATGTGCTGCCTTTCTCAAGTTACGTAAAGTTGTACTGGATTTTGTCAGTTTTCGATCTAATGTTTAGTGGACTTTCTACGCCCAGGATAGAGGGCCTTAGCCAGCGACGGAAACTATGAGCGAGAACAACAACCGCGATTCACATCAGGAAGACGCAGAACACGCGCCGGATAACAACAGCCAGTCCCACGACAACCCAAGTAATAACGATGAAAAACCGCGCAAACGCCCCGGTAAAAAACCGTTAATTATTTTGGCCGTTATCGTGGTGGTGATGTTGATCGTGGCCTTTTTCTTTTGGTTTACCACCCGTAACGAAGAAACCACTGACGATGCTTTCACTGAAGGCAATGCGGTAACTATCGCCGCTAAAGCGTCTGGCTATGTCGTCAAGTTACTGGTGAAAGATAACCAACGGGTGAAGAAGGGCGATTTACTGGTAGAAATCGACCCCAGCGACAACGAAGCCCAGCGCGCCCAGGCTAAAGCTCAACTTGGTCTGGCAATGGCACAACTGCACCAGGCCCAGGCGCAGCTCGCGCTCTCACGTGTTCAGTATCCGGCCCAGCGCGATCAGGCTCTGGCAGACCAGGCGAAAGCCGAAGCAAATTACCTGAATGCGCAGGCTGACTACCGTCGTCAGCGTGGCGTTGATCCTCGCGCTACCAGCCAACGCAATATTGACTCGGCTTCTGCTCAGTTGCGTTCTGCGCAGGCCCAGTTGCAGAGTGCCAAAGCGCAGGTGGAAGTTGCCTCGCAGGTTGCGCTGCAAATCCGCCAGCAGGAAACCAATGTTGAAGCACGTCAGGAACAGGTGGAGCAGGCAAAAGCCCAGCTCAACGTGGCGGAGCTAAACCTCTCTTATACCCAGGTTCGTGCGCCTTACGATGGCTTTGTGACGAAGCGCAACGTGCAGATGGGCACCCTGGTGCAGGCAGGCAGCGCCTTGTTCTCGCTGGTTTCTCCGGATATCTGGATTACCGCCAACTTTAAAGAGTCGCAGTTGGAGCGGATGAATCCGGGTGACAAAGTGACGATCAGCGTTGATGCCTGGCCGGATATGAAGCTGGAAGGCCACGTCGACAGCGTTCAGATGGGCACAGGATCGCGTTTCTCAACCTTCCCGTCTGAGAATGCCACCGGGAACTACGTGAAAATTGTTCAGCGCGTACCGGTAAAAATCGTGATTGATAAAGGACTGGATCCAAACCGGCCGCTGCCACTGGGATTATCGGTTGAACCGAAGGTAACCGTGGAATGAGCGAATCGCAGAGCTGGAAACCCGCCAGTAATCCCTGGCTAGTGGCCATTACGGTCACGCTGGCGGTATTTATGGAAATCCTCGATACCACCATCGTAAACGTGGCCCTGCCGCATATCGCGGGTTCACTCTCCTCCAGTTACGATGAATCGACCTGGGTGTTGACGTCGTATCTGGTGGCGAACGGTATCGTGCTGCCCATCTCTGCCTTTTTCAGCCGTCTGTTTGGCCGTAAACAGTTTTTTTTAATCTGCATCGTGATGTTTACCATCTGTTCATTCCTGTGTGGTATCGCCACTGAACTCTGGCAGATCATTCTGTTTCGCATCCTGCAGGGCTTTTTTGGCGGTGGCCTTCAGCCTGTACAACAGTCGGTGCTGCTCGACTATTTCAAACCGGAAGATCGCGGCAAAGCCTTTGGCCTTTCCTCTATCGCCATTATCGTGGCACCGGTTATTGGCCCGACGCTGGGCGGCTGGATTACGGATAATTACAGCTGGCGCTGGGTTTTCTTTATCAATATCCCGGTCGGCGTGCTGACCATCATGGCCATTTTACCTTTGCTGGAAGATCCGCCGTGGGAGCGTAAATGGGCCAAGGGTAAACTCAAGATCGACTATATCGGCATCAGCCTGATTACGCTGGGCCTGGGCTGTTTGCAGGTCATGCTGGATCGCGGTGAAGACGAAGACTGGTTCGCCTCGCACTTTATCGTTTTGTTTGCCGTGCTGGCGCTTGTTGGCATCGTCGGGGCTATTTACTGGTTGATGTATGCCCGCAAGCCCGTGGTCGACATTCTGGTGATGAAGGATCGCAATTTCTGGGTCGCAGGCTTATTAATGGCCGGGATGGCGATGATACTGTACGGCAGCTCGGTGGTCTTGCCGCAGTTGGCACAGCAGGATCTTGGCTATACCGCCACCTGGTCGGGATTAGTGCTGTCCCCTGGCGCGGTGTTGATTGTCCTGACCATTCCGCTGGTCTTGAAACTGATGCCGGTGGTGCAGACCCGCTATATTATTGCCTTTGGTTTTAGCTGCCTGGCATTAGCCTTTTTCTATTCGGCGAGCTTAACGCCGAATGTGGACTTCACCACGCTGGTGCTGATGCGCAGTGCGCAGTCCATTGGCCTGGGTTTCCTGTTTGTGCCGCTGACCACCATTGCCTTTATTACGATCCCCCAACGGTTAAATGCGGACGCCTCGGCGCTGTTTACCATGTTCCGTAATGTCGCGGGGTCGATTGGCATCTCGTTGTCCACAGCGGCGATTACAGAGCGAGAGCAGGCGCGCTCGGCTCATATGGTGCACAACATGACGCCGCTGAATGAACAGTTCAATATTACGGTTCAGCACTGGGCACAGGCGATCCGCGACTTCACCTCTGCGGTGGGCGATCCCGTCACGTTGGCAACCGGTCAGCTCTATAAAGAGATGATTGTCCAGTCACGCATTCTGGCTTATATCGACGTCTTTTCAGGCTTAAGTATCGTTGCCCTGATTTTGATTCCATTTTGTTGGCTGCTGTCGCCTGTCAAAAGCGAAGGCAGTGCAGGAGCACACTGACATGAAAGTTATGAGTACGCATCGCCTGAATCCGCTCAACCTGATGCTGGTGTTAGCGCTGGCGGGCTGCAGTGTCGGCCCGGACTATCAGGCACCTAAGCCCCAGATGCCGGGCAGCTATCATGCCCTGGATTCGCAGGAAAATTCGAAGCCACAAACGTCAGCGGTGGATTCACGCTGGTGGCATAACTTTAAGGACCCGCAACTCGACAGCCTGATTGCACGCGCTATCGAAGGTAATCTGTCCTTACAACAGACGGTATTGCGGATTGCCGGCGCGCGTGAGCAACTATCGCAGGCGCAGGGCGGATTATTTCCCAGCCTTAACGGTTCAGCCAAGGTCACGCGACAGCAACTGGGGCTGGAAGGGCTGCTGAAAGCGAACGGTGCCGACCAGCTCGACAGCAACGTTGCCAGCCAGCTGAACGGGCTGACGCAACCGGTCACCTTGTATCAGGGCAGTTTCGACGCCAGTTGGGAACTGGATCTGTGGGGCAAAGTGCGGCGCCAGGTGGAGTCAGCCAATGCCCAGCAGCAGGCGGCTATTGAGCAGCGCAACGACGCACTGGTGTCGCTCGAAGCGGAAGTGGTGCGCGCATGGCTTCAACTGCGCGGCGCGCAGGCAACGGTAAACACGCTGCAACAACAGATTGCCGTGGCCGATCAGACCTGGCAGTTGACGGAAAGCCAGCAGCGTAACGGCCTGGCACCGGTGACCAATGTGGAAAATGCCCGGGCGCAGTTAAGCAGCCTGCAGGCGCAGTTGCCGCAGTATCAGGCACAAACGCGCCAGGCGATGAACGGTCTCGCTGTACTGCTGGGTAAAACGCCGGGTGCGCTGGATGCCGAACTGAGTGAGCCGAAAGCGCTGCCCACATTACCCGCGTTTGTCTCTGTCGGCATTCCGTCTACGCTGGCACGACGTCGTCCTGATATTCGTCAGGCAGAAGCCACACTTCATGCTCAAACCGCCGAGATTGGCGTTTCTGTCGCCCAGCTGTTCCCCAGTCTGTCGCTGACCGGTCAGTTGGGTGTCCGTAACACTGACGTGAGTTACCTTGACGACTGGAGCAGCCATTTCTACAGCGTGGGGCCATCGTTATCCATTCCCATTTTCCAGGGTGGAAGATTGGTTTCAAGCGTGAAGCTGGCGCGTGCTCAGCAGGCCAACGCGGCACTCAACTATCGTCAGACGGTGCTGACGGCTCTGCAGGATGTGGAAAATGCCCTGGTCAGTTACCGTGCCGACCAGCAGCGCGTCACCGCACTGGATGAAACCACTGGCGCGCTGCAACGCACCTTCGATCTCGCCAGTGACAGCTATCGCCAGGGATTATCGACTTTCCTTGAGGTACTTGATGCCCAGCGCCAACTGGCGCAGGCGCAGGAACAGGCTACTCAGGCGCGCATGCAAAGTGGACTGGATCTTGTCGCCCTGTACAAAGCGTTAGGCGGTGGCTGGGAAACCTACCAGAACGTGCAACTGCCGCAGTACGACGTATTTGGTCCGGCAACGCAGGTGAATTAACCGGTCTGGCCGTGGCCCTGTAACGGGACACGGCCGGAAAAAAGCCGTACTGATACCCGCGATGTATTATTTATGCGTTACATCGTCAAATAAAAATCATCAAACTTCCCTGTGCAGTCCCGTGATAATCCGCATCCGAAATAGCCTCTGCTATTTATCTTTACAACGTTACCCAGCAAAAAAATGCGCGGCGGGTGTGAGTGCCAGACCTGCCAGCCCTTTATCTTCTGTCTGACGCGCCCACGTGCTTTTATGTCAGCAACACGCCAGAGAAGGGCGGCATAATCAACGTAGTTAGAAAAATTAACCCCGCTATTATCCGCGAGCCACGGGATAAATCCCCCGTTATACGCTGGCTATTTCAGTGGAATTCACTCTGGCGACGGCAAGAAAAACGGGCAGCCGGGCAAGGCATTTAATCCAAATTCGTTGAGGATGATAAAAATAACCGGCAAGAACGTTATAAAATCTGAGGCATGATTCATGCAGTAAGCGTAATCAATGAAATCGTTTACATTGTGCGGGGATAGCCGCTATTTAGTGTTAATTAGTGGTTAATAATCTCTCCACATAAGCATCCTGAATACTTCACGGGCATTTAAAAAACCTATCGGAATTATCTGTAGTAATAAATTAATTTATTTTTTTATTTGAATTAGGTAATCTTGTCGCTACAGTTTAATTAAACCCCCTTAATCAAGGATATTGTGATGAGTGACGCATTTAAAGTTCTAAACAACATTCGCACATTACGTGCCCAGGCTCGTGAACTGCCACTGAGCGATCTGGAAGAAATTCTTGAGAAATTGACGGTCGTTGTAACTGAACGCCGTGAAGAAGCCCATGCTGAAGAACAACAGAATCGTGAAAAAGAAGAGAAGTTATCTAAATATCGCGAAATGCTGCTGGCTGACGGCATCGATCCTAATGAATTATTAGGTGCCCTGGAGCAGGGTAAAAAACGCACTAAGCGTGCGCCACGTCCGGCTAAATATTCTTATACCGATGAAAACGGTGAGAAGAAATCATGGACCGGCCAGGGCCGTACCCCAGCGGCAATTAAAAAAGCGCTGGATGAAGGTAAAAGCCTGGACAGTTTCCTGATCGATTAATCGACACAATCCTTGTAAGCGGTAGCCGGAGACATTTATGTCTCCGGCTTTTTTTATTTAAAAAACCCCTTTGTACTCTCTGACTATTTCTGGCATCGGCCTGTTAATTAATCGCCTGTTGGGCCAGGCAGAAGCCGTGCCGTCAACGAATGCCACCGCAGCTTGCGTTTGCGCGGTGCTGAGCAGGCGAAAATCGGCAGGGGCAATAATTAAAAGCGTCGCGTTTTCAAGGGGCATTCAGGCAATCCTTGCCGGAGGCTGGCGTGCGCTACGTCACATCTGGCATAATAGCCGCCGTTTTTCCATCCACTCTCTTCACTAAGGTCAATGCCGTGTTAGTTAGCAGCAATATCACCATGCAGTTTGGCAGCAAGCCACTGTTCGAAAATATCTCCGTAAAATTTGGCGGCGGTAATCGTTACGGTTTAATCGGTGCGAACGGCAGCGGAAAATCCACCTTCATGAAGATTTTGGGTGGCGATTTGGTGCCATCGGGCGGCAATGTCTCTTACGATCCCAATGAACGTATTGGTAAATTACGCCAGGATCAGTTTGCCTTCGAAGAATATAGCGTGCTGGATACGGTAATCATGGGGCACCATGAATTATGGGAAGTGAAGCAGGAACGTGACCGTATTTATTCGTTACCCGAAATGACGGAAGAGGAAGGCTACAAAGTCGCTGACCTTGAAGTCCTGTATGGTGAAATGGATGGTTACAGTGCTGAACCGCGTGCGGGTGAGTTATTACTTGGTGTGGGTATTCCGGTAGAGCAGCATTATGGCCCGATGAGCGAAATTGCACCGGGCTTTAAATTACGTGTTCTTCTGGCACAGGCATTGTTCTCTAATCCTGATATTTTGCTGCTGGACGAACCGACCAACAACCTGGATATCGATACCATTCGTTGGCTGGAGCAGGTGTTAAACGAACGCGACAGCACCATGATTATCATTTCGCATGACCGTCACTTCCTCAATATGGTCTGTACCCACATGGCCGATTTGGACTACGGTGAGCTGCGTGTTTATTCCGGTAATTATGATGAATATATGACCGCTGCCACCCAGGCGCGCGAGCGACTGTTATCGGACAATGCCAAGAAAAAAGCACAAATTGCCGATCTGCAATCCTTTGTCAGCCGTTTTAGTGCTAACGCCTCTAAATCGCGCCAGGCGACATCACGTGCCAAACAGATGGACAAAATAAAGCTGGAAGAGGTCAAAGCCTCCAGTCGTCAGAACCCCTTTATTCGATTTGAGCAGGACAAGAAACTGTTCCGTAATGCGCTGGAAGTCGAAGCGATCACCAAAGGGTTTGATAATGGTCCACTGTTTAAAAATTTAAATCTGCTGCTGGAAGTCGGTGAAAAACTGGCGATATTAGGGGCTAACGGTATTGGTAAATCCACCCTGTTAAAAACCCTGGTCGGCGAACTGACGCCGGAAAGCGGCAGCGTTAAATGGTCTGAAAATGCCAAGATTGGTTATTACGCCCAGGATCACGCAGACGATTTTGCCGACGACCTGACGGTATTTGACTGGATGAGCCAGTGGAAACAGCAGGGCGATGATGAGCAGGCCGTACGTGGCATCCTTGGCCGTCTGTTGTTTTCACAGGACGATATTAAAAAGCCCGCCAAAGTGCTGTCCGGGGGTGAGAAAGGGCGCATGCTGTTTGGCAAGCTGATGATGGAAAAGCCCAATATCCTGATTATGGACGAACCAACCAACCACCTTGATATGGAATCCATTGAGTCATTAAATATGGCGCTGGAAATGTATGAAGGAACGTTGATTTTCGTTTCTCACGACCGTGAGTTCGTGAGTTCACTGGCGACGCGCGTGATAGAGATGAAAGCCGATCGTATTGTGGACTTCACCGGTAATTACGAAGATTACCTGCGCAGTCAGGGCATCGTATAAACATAACGGGGTAGCGATAGCTACCCCGTTATCGTTTGGGTCTGTGCGTCAGGTGGGATTGCCTGCGACGATCCGGCTTAACATCCTTTCTTTACCTGACCTGCAGCCCCCTCCGCTTTACGCATGAACCCTATCAATTAACGGCTCAATCATGATGACCGCACACTTCACACTCGGGGTCCTGCGATACCTTCATGGTGCGAAACTCAGCGCTCAGCGCATCGTACATCAGCAAACGTGAGCGAGCAGGAGAGCCGAAGTGCGTCAGCAGCTTGAGGGTTTCCATCGCCTGCATTGCACCCACCACGCCCACCAGCGGCGCCATGACGCCCGCTTCCACACAGCTCAGCACCTGAGATCCAAACAAACGGCTGATGCAGCGGTAACAGGGCGCACCGGGTTGCCAGTCAAACACGCTGAGCTGACCTTCCATACGGATCGCCGCACCCGATACGAGCGGCACTTTCAACTGATAACACAACCGGTTGATTTGCTCGCGCACCACCACATTGTCCGTGCAGTCCACGACCACCTGCTGCTGGGCGATAAGCGCCTTGAGTGCCTCATCGTCCAGTTGGCCGTGCACAGGATGCAGCTGACAGTGAGGATTAATGGCCGCCAGGCTTTCACGGGCCGATTCCACCTTGTTGCGACCAATATCCGCATCATGATGCAAAATCTGTCGCTGCAAATTAGAGAGTGATACCGTATCAAAGTCCAGTAGCGAAAGATTCCCCACGCCCGCCGCTGCCAGATAGGGCGAGGCTGCACAGCCTAAACCGCCCATCCCCACGACCAGCACGTGGCTGGCCTTTAAGGTTTCCTGACCGTCAAAGTCAAAACCACGCAACACAATCTGTCGGTTGTAGCGCAGCATCTCGTCGTGGCTCAGTTCGGGCAACATTATCCCTCCAGCAGCGGGTTAAAGGGTTCGACGTCCACCCATTCACCTGCTGCAACCGGGCCGCGCTCGCGTTCCAGTACAATAAAGCAATTGGCCTGAGAAAAAGAACTGTAAACGTGGGAGCCCTGCGCACCGGTGCTGATCACCTCTGGCTCACCCTGGCTATTCTGACGCAGAACGCCGCGCTGAAAATCCAGTCGACCGGGCGATTTTTTCAACGCGGTCGCCGTACGTACGCGCAGGCGAGCGGGCAGAGCAGAGGCGGTTTGCCCCGTCAGGGTGGCCAGCAGCGGTTGCACCAGTTGATAAAAGGTCACGACGGCAGAAACCGGATTGCCGGGAAGGCCGCAGAACCAACTGTTCGCCAGGCGGCCAAAAGCAAAAGGTTTACCGGGTTTCATCGCCAGCTTCCAGAAGCTAATCACCCCCAGCTCTTCCAGCATCGATTTGGTAAAGTCGGCTTCACCCACCGAGACGCCGCCGGTGCTGATGACCACATCAGCCTGGCGATCGGCTTCAGTAAAGGTGCTACGCAGTGCAGTGGGATCGTCTTTAATAATGCCGAGATCGATGACCTCGCATCCCAGCTTGTGCAACATCAGCGAAATCGCAAAGCGGTTGGTGTCGTAGATCTGCCCGGCCGCTAAGGGCTGGCCCACAGGTTGCAGCTCGTCCCCAGTTGAAAAAATAGCGACGCGCAGTTTACGCAAAACCTTTACCGTGGCGATGCCCAGCGAAGCCAGCAGGGGCAGTTCGGCCGCGCCCAGGCGCACGCCTGCCGCCAGAACCTGATGACCGGCACGGATATCATCACCCGTCAGTCGAATATTTTGTCCGGCGTTGACCGGCGCGGTGATGACAATATTATTGTCCTGCAGGCGGGTTTCCTCCTGCATGACGACCGCGTCACAACCGGCAGGAACAGGCGCGCCCGTCATAATTCTGATGACGCTTCCCGCTGGCCACTCTCCGCTAAACGGCGCGCCGGCAAAAGCCTTACCGGCCACCCGCAAAGGCTGTCCGCTGGCAACCTCCGCCAGCCTGACGGCGTAACCGTCCATAGCGGCGTTGTTAAAGGGCGGTACGTCTATCGGTGAAGTGATGGCGCAGGCTGTGATGCGCCCGGCGGCTTCTGGCAGGGTCAGCTCAAGCGACTCTGTGATGGGCGTCAGCTGCGCCAGCATCTTATGTTGCGCGTCCTCAAGGGAAATCAGTCCGGCAGTAAAGCTTTCCATTCTATTCTTAGCCTGTCTGTTGCAATGGCTGTCTATTATGGTGACTTTTCCTTTCAGAGTCACATCGGCATAAGCCACAACGAAAGGTTATTAGCGCAATGTCAGTTTCCGCTTTACAACCTTTAGCGGGCTTTCTATATTCAAAAATGGTCTAAATTGACTTAAAACCATTCAAAATCAGTGTTTTTCCTTCTGATGCAACCACAGGGTAACGCTATGGCTAAAGCAGCGATCGCCATTCATGGTGGTGCGGGGGCAATAACCCGTGCGGCGATGAGCGCAGAAAAAGAGCAGGCATACCGTCAGGCGCTTTACGAGATTGTAACGCATGGGCAGAACATGCTGGCTCAAGGCGCATCTGCGCTGGATACGGTGACGGAGGCGGTACGTCGGCTTGAAGAGTGCCCATTATTCAACGCCGGTAAAGGTGCGGTGTTTACGCAGCAGGGGACGCATGAGCTGGATGCCAGCATCATGGATGGCAGGACGTTACAGGCCGGAGCCGTCGCAGGCGTTTCCCGGATTCGTAATCCAATACTGGCGGCGCGTGCGCTGTTAGATAACAGCCCTCATGTTCTGTTAACGGGGGCGGGCGCGGAAGATTTTGCCCGCGCGCAAGGCCTTGAACAGGTTGAACCTGATTTCTTTTCTACGCCCGAACGCTGGGAGCAGCTGCAGCGCGCGCTCGGCAGCGACACCGCGCTGCTGGATCATGATGGCGCGGCGCAAAGTGGCGATCCGCTTGATCCGGATCGTAAGTTCGGCACGGTGGGAGCCGTCGCCCTGGACAATGAGGGTAACCTTGCCGCCGCCACCTCAACCGGCGGTATGACCAATAAACACGTGGGCCGGATTGGCGACTCGCCGTTACCCGGTGCAGGTTGTTATGCCAGCAACGACAGCGTGGCCGTATCCTGTACCGGCACCGGTGAAGTGTTTATTCGCACGCTGGCCGCCTACGATGTGGCGGCACAAATGCGTTATGGCGGGCGCTCGTTACAACAGGCCAGCGTGAATGTTATTCACGACAGCGTGCTGGAGTTAGGCGGCAGCGGTGGGTTGATTGCGATCGATCGTGATGGCAACGTGGCGCTGCCCTTCAACAGTGAAGGCATGTACCGGGCTTTCGCCCGCGCAGATGAGGCCGCAGAGGTGGCAATTTACCGTGAAAGCTGACCGCGAGACCGCCCAGAACACGCCGCCCGGCGCAACACTGTTAACTGACGATCAGGTACTGGCCGTACGCGATCTCAACGTGCGTTTTCAGAACGATGGCATCGTGACGGAAGCGGTGCGCCACCTTTCACTCGACGTTTACCGGGGAAAGACGCTGGCTCTGGTGGGAGAGTCCGGCTCGGGCAAGTCCGTGACCTCGCTGGCGTTGATGCGCCTGATTGAGCAGGCCGGCGGTGAGGTGAGTGGCGAGATTATGTTGCGTCGCCGCAACGGCGAGGTACGGGATCTGATGCGTCTGCCGCGCGGCCAGATGCGCCAGGTGCGCGGGGCCGATATGGCGATGATCTTTCAGGAACCCATGACCTCGCTGAATCCGGTGTTCTCGGTGGGTGAACAGATCGCCGAATCCATTCGTTTACATCAAGGCCAAACCCACGCCGGGGCGCTGGCAGAAGCGCGGCGCATGCTTGATCGGGTGCGCATCCCCGACGCGCAAAATATTCTGGGGCGTTTTCCTCACCAGCTCTCAGGCGGTATGCGTCAGCGTGTGATGATTGCCATGGCGCTGTCGTGCAAACCTGCGCTGTTGATTGCTGATGAACCGACCACGGCGCTTGACGTGACGATTCAGGCGCAGATTCTGCAGCTGATTCGTGAACTGCAAAAAGAGATGCAGATGGGGGTGATTTTTATCACCCATGATATGGGCGTGGTGGCTGAAATGGCTGACCGCGTGCAGGTGATGTATCGCGGTGAAGTGGTCGAGAATGCCGAGACGGTGCAGCTGTTCAGCGCGCCGCAGCAGCCTTACACCCGTGCTTTACTTGCCGCTGTCCCGGCGCTGGGGGCGATGCGGGGCCAGCCGCTCCCTGCGAAGTTTCCCCTGATTGACAGTGATGAAAAGCCGGACGAGCCGCAAAATACCGTACGCCATGACCAGCCACCGATTTTACAGGTGCGTAATTTGGTCACCCGTTTCGATATCCGCTCAGGTTTATTGAATCGGGTGACAAGGCGGGTACACGCGGTCGAAAATATCAGTTTTGACCTCTATGCGGGCGAAACCCTGGCGCTGGTAGGGGAATCCGGATGCGGTAAATCCACCACCGGACGCTCCCTGTTGAAGCTGGTTGCCAGCCAGGGCGGCAGCATCACCTTTAACGGTCAACGTATCAACGATCTGTCAGGCCCCGCGCTGGCGCATCTACGGCGCGATATTCAGTTTATTTTTCAGGACCCCTATGCGTCGCTGGACCCGCGCCTGACCGTCGGCTTCTCGATTATGGAGCCGTTACTGGTGCACAAGGTCATGCCGCGCCGTGAGGCGGAACAGCGCGTCGCGTGGCTGCTGGAGAAAGTGGGATTATTACCGGAGCACGCAAGGCGCTATCCCCATGAATTTTCCGGCGGTCAGCGTCAACGTATTTGCATTGCAAGGGCGCTGGCGCTCAATCCCAAAGTCGTGATTGCCGATGAATCGGTTTCTGCGCTGGATGTTTCCATTCAGGCGCAGATCATCAACCTGATGCTCGATTTACAGCGCGAGTTTGGCATCGCCTTTCTGTTTATTTCCCATGATATGGCGGTCGTTGAACGCATCAGCCACCGTGTGGCGGTGATGTATCTGGGACAAATTGTCGAGATGGGGCCGCGTCAGGCGGTGTTTGAACATCCGCAGCATCCCTATACCCAAAAGCTTATGGCGGCGGTGCCGATTGCCGATCCCTCGCACCGACAGCGCGAGCGTAGTTTATTAGTCGATGAGATTCCCAGCCCAATTCGTTCATTGGGCGATGAACCCGAAACGGTTTCGCTCAGGGAAGTGGCCCCCGGCCATTTTGTGGCGCGTCACGCCCTGAGCGCGAGCTGAATAATTAAGCGGTCGCTGCGGCGACAAATCAGACAGGGATTACAAGGAGAAGACAATGCAGATAACGATGCGTAAAGGGTTACTGGCTGCGGGCGTACTGAGCAGCGCAATGGCGTTACCCGCGTGGGCAGCACAGGATGCAGTGATTGCCGTTGCCTCTAATTTCACCACGCTTGATCCCTACGATGCCAATGACACCTTGTCACAGGCGGTAGCGAAATCCTTTTATCAGGGGCTGTTCGGCTTCGATAAAGATATGAAGCGCATCAATGTGCTGGCCGACAGCTACCAGGTGAGCGAAGACGGCCTGATCTATACGATTAAGCTGCATTCAGGCGTGCAGTTTCAGGACGGCACCGACTTTAATGCCGAGGCGGTTAAAGCCAACCTCGATCGCGCCAGCAATCCTGATAATCATCTAAAACGCTATAACCTGTTCAAATACATCGCCAGCACTGAAGCTGTCGATCCTACGACGGTGAAAATCACACTCAAGCAGCCTTTTTCAGCCTTTATTAACAACCTGGCGCACCCTGCCGCGGTGATGATCTCGCCTGCAGCGCTGAAAAAATATGGCAAAGACATTGGTTTCCATCCGGTGGGAACCGGGCCGTTTGAGCTTGTGACCTGGAACCAGACCGATTTTGTTAAGGTGAAAAAATGGGATGGCTACTGGAAAAAAGGCTATCCAAAACTCGACAGCATCACCTGGCGTCCGGTGGTGGATAACAATACCCGTGCGGCTATGTTGCAAACGGGCGAGGCGAACTTTGCCTTTCCTGTGCCTTATGAGCAGGCCAAACTGCTGGAGAAAAACAGCAAGCTTGATGTTGTCACCACGCCATCGATCATGCAGCGTTATATCAGCCTGAATGTGACGCAAAAACCGTTTGATAACCCCAAGGTGCGAGAAGCGCTGGAATACGCGATTAACCGTCAGGCATTAGTCAAAGTCGCGTTTGCCGGTTATGCCACCCCGGCCACCGGCGTGGTACCGCCGTCAATTGAGTACGCACAAACCTATCCACCCATTCCTTACGATCCCGCCAAAGCGAAAGCCTTGCTGAAAGAAGCGGGCTATCCGAACGGGTTCGACACCACGCTCTGGTCATCTCACAATCACAGTACAGCACAGAAAGTCCTGCAGTTTGTTCAGCAGCAGCTGGCGCAGGTGGGCGTTAAGGTGAAAGTGACGGCGATGGATGCGGGACAGCGTGCGGCGGAAGTGGAAGGCAAAGGTCAGAAAGAGAGCGGCGTACGCATGTTTTATACCGGCTGGTCAGCCTCTACAGGCGAGGCTGACTGGGCATTAACGCCGCTGTTTGCCACGGCTGCCTGGCCACCGGCGATCTTTAATACGGCCTTCTACAGCAACCCTAAAGTGGATAAAGATTTAGCGGATGCGCTGAAAACCACCGACAGCAAGCAAAAAGCCGAACGCTATAAAGATGCGCAGGATATTATCTGGAACGATCATCCGTGGATTCCACTGGTGGTGGAGCAGCTGGTTTCAGCCCACAGCAAAAACCTGAGTGGCTTTTATGTGATGCCGGATACGTCATTCAGTTTTGACGATGCCGAGCTGAAGTAATCCGGCGCGCCCGTTCAGGTTGTCGACAGCTGGGCGCTGCCCAAAGTTGGAACCTGAGCGGGTTTTTTGATGCCCGCTGTTTCAGTGCGTGCTGAAGCTGCGCTGACGATACCGGGCAGGTCAGCCACGACGGCTGGCTGCTGTGTAGGATGTGACATGTTTAACTATTTTCTTAAACGACTGTTGGGCCTGATTCCCACCCTGCTTATCGTGGCGGTGCTGGTGTTTATGTTTGTGCACTTGCTGCCAGGCGATCCGGCGCGCCTGATTGCGGGTCAGGACGCGGATGCCACGGTTGTGGCGCTGGTGCGACAGGAACTGGGACTGGATCAGCCGCTGCCGCTGCAGTTCTGGCATTTTATCGTGAATGCCCTGCAGGGGGATTTTGGTCAGTCGCTGGTGTCAAGACGGCCGGTATCAGAGGAGATTGCCGCGCGTTTTATGCCGACCCTGTGGCTGACATTAGTCAGCATGGTATGGGCGGTGATTCTGGGGATGGAGATTGGTATTGTTTCTGCGGTATGGCGCAATCGCTGGCCGGATCGCCTGGGAATGACGCTGGCCGTGTCGGGCATTTCCTTTCCGGCGTTTGCCTTGGGCATGTTGCTGATGCAGGTGTTTTCGGTGCAGTTGGGCTGGTTGCCCACGGTGGGTGCCGATAGCTGGCAGCACTATATTTTGCCGTCTGTTACCCTGGGTGCCGCGGTCGCCGCCGTGATGGCGCGCTTTACCCGCGCCTCGTTTGTTGAGGTGATGCAGGAAGATTACATGCGCACCGCGCGAGCCAAGGGAGTGCGTGAGTCGCGTGTGGTGATTAAACACGGGTTACGTAATGCCATGATTCCGGTTGTCACCATGATGGGCCTGCAGTTTGGTTTCCTGCTTGGCGGCTCGATTGTGGTCGAGGTGGTATTCAACTGGCCGGGGCTGGGTCGTCTGCTGGTGGATTCGGTGCAGATGCGCGACTATCCCGTTATTCAGGCGGAGGTACTGCTGTTTTCGCTGGAGTTTATCCTGATTAACCTGTTTGTCGATATGTTATATGCCGTCATTAACCCGGCGATTCGCTTTAAGGACACCTGATGAAAAACTGGCGACGGGAAGCGGCACTTAAAACGATGCCGCTGTTAAACGGCAACCGGGTAAGAACACCGTGGCGGGAATTCTGGCGGCGTTTTCGCCATCAACCCGTGGCATTGCTGGCTGGCGTCTTCGTGCTGGTGCTGATTGTGTTGGCCTTTACGGCTCCGGCTATTGCGCCGTTCGACGCAGAAAATTACTTTGACTATGACCGCCTGAACGACGGCCCTTCGCTTATGCACTGGTTTGGGGTGGATTCACTGGGGCGCGATATCTTTAGTCGTGTGTTGGTGGGCACCCGAATTTCGCTGATTGCCGGTTTTGTTTCCGTGGCGATAGGCGCGTTTATTGGCACCCTGGCGGGCCTGCTGGCGGGCTACTACGAAGGCTGGTGGGACAGGATAACCATGCGCGTATGCGATGTGCTGTTTGCCTTCCCCGGTATTCTGCTCGCCATTGCTGTGGTGGCCATTATGGGCACCGGTATCAGCAATGTGATTATCGCCGTGGCAATCTTCAGTATTCCGGCCTTTGCCCGTCTGGTGCGCGGCAATACATTGGTGTTGAAACATCAAACCTATATTGAGTCCGCACGAAGCATTGGTGCCTCCGACTGGACGATCATTCTGCGCCACCTGTTACCCGGCACGGTATCGTCCATTGTGGTGTATTTCACCATGCGCATCGGCACCTCGATTATCACGGCGGCGAGCCTGTCGTTTTTGGGGCTGGGCGCGCAGCCGCCGACACCCGAGTGGGGCGCGATGCTGAACGAAGCGCGAGCCGATATGGTGATCGCCCCTCACGTGGCGGTTTTTCCGGCGCTGGCGATTTTTTTCACTGTTTTAGCGTTTAATTTGCTTGGCGACGGGCTACGTGACGCACTTGATCCTAAACTCAAGACATGAAACCTTTTGATTACGAACAAGACTTCAGCACCATCGATTTTCGCAAACAGCCTGAACGTTATCAGGTTGGCCGCGGGGAGCAGGGCGTGCTCATGGTCCAGCCCTATAAAGACGAAATCTTACCGCACTGGCGTTTTCGCACCGTTGAGGTGGCGAAAGCGTCTGCAGAAGAAATCATGACGTTGTTCGAAGCCTATCGTCAGCAGGATGACTTTGTGGGGATGGACATGGCGCGCAAATTTATCCAGATGGGTTATACCCGCGCCCGTCGCTACAGCAACCACAAAGGCGGCCGTAAATACGCTGCGGATGGCAAGGAGCTGCCCCGAGGCAGGGACGAAGAAAAGGCCGCTGCGGCGGCCATTTTCAAAGCGTACTGGGACAGGTTACGTGCAGACGATGACTATCTGGCGCGCAAGAAAGCGCACCAGCAGAAGTACGGTTAAGCGCGGCTGGCCCACAAATCGTATTCGTCCGCGTGTTCAACCTTCACGCGCAGGACGTCGCCCGGCTTAACATTGCTTTCACCATTCAGGTAGACGGCGCCGTCGATTTCAGGCGCATCTGCCATGCTACGACCAATCGCGCCTTCTTCATCCACTTCATCAATGATGACCATAATTTCACGTCCCACTTTTTCCTGCAGGCGTTCGGCAGAGATCTGCTGCTGCAACTGCATAAAGCGGTCATAACGTGCTTGCTTAACGGCTTCATCGACCGGATCGGGCAGTTGGTTAGCCGTTGCGCCCTCAACCGGACTGTACTGGAAGCAACCAACGCGATCCAGACGGGCTTCTTTAATAAAGTCCAAAAGCATCTGGAAGTCTTCTTCGGTTTCACCGGGGAAGCCGACGATAAAGGTTGAGCGCAGCGTTAATTCAGGACAAATTTCACGCCAGCGCTTAATGCGCTCCAGCGTACGTTCTACCGCGCCAGGGCGTTTCATCAGCTTCAGGATGCGCGGGCTGGCATGCTGTAACGGGATATCCAGATACGGCAGAATTTTGCCTTCCGCCATCAGTGGAATGACGTCATCAACGTGCGGATAAGGGTAAACATAGTGCAGGCGAACCCAAACGCCGAGTTTCGCTAACTGCTCACACAGGCTCACCATGCTGGTCTTAACCGGCGCACCGTTCCAGAAGCCCGTACGGTGTTTCACATCCACCCCATAGGCAGAGGTATCCTGCGAAATCACCAGCAGTTCTTTGACGCCGGCTTCAACCAGGCGCTTCGCTTCATCCAGCACTTCACCAATGGCCCGGCTGTCGAGATCGCCACGCATTGAAGGGATGATGCAGAAGGTGCAGCGATGATTACAGCCTTCAGAAATTTTCAGGTAGGCGTAATGGCGCGGCGTCAGCTTCACGCCCTGTTCCGGCACCAGGCTCAGAAACGGGTTATGCTGCGGTTTTGGCACGTAGCGATGGACATGCGACAGCACTTGTTCATAGCTGTGTGGGCCGGTGATCTCCAGCACCTTTGGATGCACCTCACGAATCTGGTCGACTTTAGCGCCCAGACAGCCGGTCACAATGACCTTGCCGTTTTCGTTCAGGGCTTCACCGATCGCTTCCAGAGATTCCTGTACGGCGCTGTCGATAAATCCGCAGGTGTTGACGATAACGATTTCAGCATCGTCATAGCGTGGCACCACCTCATAGCCCTCGGTGCGCAGTTCCGTCAGGATGCGCTCGGAGTCGACAAGGTTTTTTGGGCAGCCAAGCGAGACAAATCCTACGCGCGGCGGCAGTGTATTCGTAGTGGACATAAGGTGGTTTCCGGTTCAGCACAGCAATGGCGCGCGATTTTACCTGTGTTGTGATGAAAATTGTAGCGTTATCTGTAAGGGATTGGTTAAGCGTAAAGTAACGCAAAAACCGGTAAAGGTCAGGCGCGGTTGCCGTTGACGAAACGGCAGAGCAGGCGGGCGGGGGGAAAGCACTAACTCACCGTTCTGTAAAAGAAATTCCAATAAACACCTAATAACTGGAGGGAATAAATATTTAACAATCCTGACTTTACTGGGGGCTTTTGCCCAGATTCTCGGTTGATATTTGCTTGTTTTCATTAATAATGAATCGCTTAACAAGTACTGAAGGCACCGTTTCTTCAGATCATGACGTGGATAATGTGAGAGCGAAATAATGAAAGAGATCATCAACGGGTTTCTGAGTTTTCAGCAGACAGTCTTTCCCGAAAGAAAAGCGCTTTTTAAAAGTCTGGCATCAAACCAGAATCCAAAAGCGCTGTTTATCTCTTGCTCAGACAGCCGTCTGGTGCCGGAACTGGTGACGCAGCAGGAACCTGGGCAGCTGTTCGTTATCCGCAATGCGGGCAACATTGTGCCCTCTTTTGGCCCGGAGCCGGGCGGTGTGTCAGCGACCATTGAGTACGCGGTCATGGCGCTGGGCGTTTCTGACATCATCATCTGTGGTCACTCCAACTGTGGCGCAATGAACGCCATCGCCTCCTGTGCCTGTATGGATTCGATGCCAGCCGTTGAGCACTGGCTGCGTTATGCCGATGCGGCAAAAGCGGTGGTTGAGCAGCGTGAATATGATTCGCCTGAGAAAAAACTCAACGAAATGGTGCAGGAAAACGTGATTGCCCAGCTAAACAACATGAAAACTCACCCGTCGGTATCGGTCGGGTTACGCCAGGGTAAGCTGCGGCTGCACGGCTGGGTGTACGATATTGAAAGCGGCACGATTCTGGCTCTGACGCCAGGCGGTAAAGAGTTTATCTCACTGGCGGAAAACCCGGACACCTGTTTCGAATAACCGCTTCCGCCCGCTATCTTACTGCGGGCGGTCTCTTCTCTTCACGATACCTTTTCGGTCGGCTTCTCCCGCGCCTGCCATTGCGCATCCTGCTGCCAACACCTTGTTTAATCTTTTGTAAATCCTTAACAGCATCCCCGACCCGCTGACTACGCTTAACAACACTGCACCCTGTGAGGAGAAGGCTATGTCTCGTGTTTCGATCCCGCTGTTATTCAGTGGCGCGCTACTCTTTTCCAGCCCGCTGTGGGCTGATGAACTCAAGGTTGAGGTGCTCCAGGATAAGCTGGATCATCCCTGGTCAGTGGCGTTTTTGCCGGATAATCAAACCCTGCTGATCACCGAACGATCCGGTCAGCTGCGCAGCTGGCGGCCAGACAGCGGCTTGTCCGAACCGATTCAGGGCGTGCCGAAGGTCTGGGCGCAGCGTCAGAGCGGACTGCTGGACGTGGTGCTGGCACCCGATTTTGCGCAGAGCCGCCGCGTCTGGCTCAGCTATACCGAAGCGGACAGCAACGGCAAGGCCGGCGCCGTGGTGGGCTACGGCAAACTCAGTAACGATAATCGCCAGTTAACCGATTTTCATGAGGTAATTCAGCAAACGCCGCGCCTCTCAAGCGGTAACAACATCGGGACCCGGCTGGCCTTTGATCGTCAGGGCTTTTTATGGATTGCCTTTGGCGACAACTTTGTCAGCAGCGCCGCACAGGACCTCGATAAACTTCAGGGCAAACTGCTGCGCCTGAACGCGGACGGCAGCGTGCCAAAAGATAATCCTTTCGTTGACAGGCAGGGCGCGCGGCCAGAAATGTGGGCCTATGGTCTGCGCAATCCGCAAGGGCTGGCGCTGAATCCCTGGACACAGACGATGTGGGAAAGTGAACACGGTCCGCGCGGTGGAGATGAGGTGAATATCATCCAGAAGGGCAAAAACTATGGCTGGCCGCTGGCCACCTACGGTATTGATTACAACGGCAGTAAGGTCCCGGAATCTAAAGGCACGCACGTTGAGGGCACGGAACAGCCCGCGTTTTACTGGAAAGTCTCACCGGCGATCAGTGGTATGGCCTTTTATAACAGCGCGCGTTTCCCGCAGTGGAAAAACTCCCTGTTTATCGGGGCGCTGAAAGAGAAGAACCTGATTCGGTTGCACATTAACGGCGAGAAAGTGGTGGAAGAGCAACGCTTACTGGACGGGCGAAATGAACGCATCCGCGATGTCCGCCAGGGGCCAGATGGCTATCTTTATGTCTTAACAGATGAAGCCGAGGGTAAATTGCTGAAGGTAGGGTTGAAGCAGGACGCCAGCGCGTCCCGCGGTTAAATTAGCGGACCCAGTGGCAGACCTGCCAGCCGCGTTTTTCGGCTTCCTGGCGCAGTGGCTCGGCCGGGTTTATCACGTGTGCATAATCGGCCTGCGCCAGCATGGGCAGGTCATTCATGGAGTCACTGTAGGCCCAGGTATGTGCGTACTGTTCCGCAGGGCGCTCAGCCTTCCATTCTTCCACCCGTTTCACTTTGCCCTGCTGAAACGTCATGGTGCCATAGGTATTGCCGCTGTAGCGCTCATCCACCACTTCCACGCCGATAGCCAGCGCGCCACAGGCACCAAGCTGGCTGGCAATCGGATTCACCAGATGCTCGCCGCTGGCGGAAATGACGATAATTCTGTCTCCGCGCGCCTGATGCCAGTCGAGACGCGCCCGCGCTTCAGGAAAGACGCGCGGCATAATATCGCGGTGAATAAAGCGCCGAACCCATCCTTCCACCGTCATCGTTGCCATCCCGGCTAAAGGGGAGAGGGTTTTACGCATATACTCGTCAATGGACAGCGTTCCGGCATAGTACTGACGCATTAATTCCTGTTCTTCATCAAGCAGGTCACTGGAGGCGAAGCCTTGTGAGACCAGCCAGCGCAGCCACAGGCCGGTACTGTCCTCGCTAATCAGCGTTTCATCCAGATCAAACAGGGCTAAATCCATAGGGGGTTCTCCTCGATTGAATAAAGTCAGGTTAACCCAGTTTTGTGACGGCCTTAACTTTTTGATTAAAAAATCAGAATTTAGCGCATTTTTATGTGCGACATTCGTGAGGGAAAATGGCACGCGCGCGGCGCTCAGACCAGGGTTAATCTACTAAAATCTATAAAACTTTACGATTAAGCGGTTTTTTTCATTGACGCCAGCGGGTAGCGTTCTCACAGAAGGTGTTAAGCCTTTGACTTTCGTTTTACAAAGGACAATCCGGCCAAGCCCATGACAAATACTTGCTTTTCATCTCCCCTGCGGCGCATCGCTGCGACCTCGTTGTTACTCATCGCGCCGATGGCTGTTTTTGCTGAACAGGCACCCGCCGCGCCTCAAATTGATGCCAGGGCCTGGATCTTAATTGACTACGCCAGCGGTAAAGTTCTGACAGAGTCGAATGCCGATCAGCGGCTCGATCCTGCCAGCCTGACAAAAATGATGACCAGCTATGTGGTCGGGCAGGCAATCAAATCCGGCAAAATTAAACCCGATGATATGGTGACGGTGGGGCAGGATGCCTGGGCTACCGGCAACCCCAAACTGCGCGGTTCTTCGCTGATGTTTCTTAAGCCCGGTGACCGCATTCCGGTGCATGAGCTGAACAAAGGCATTGTGATCCAGTCCGGGAACGATGCCTGCATCGCACTCGCGGACTATGTGGCTGGCAGTCAGGATTCCTTTATTGGCCTGATGAATAACTATGTCAACGCGCTTGGCCTGAAAAACACCCATTTTATGACGGTGCATGGCCTGGATGCCGAGGGGCAGTACAGTACCGCGCGCGACATGGCGCTGATTGGTCAGGCGTTGATTCGCGATGTGCCGGAAGAGTATGCCCTGAACAAGGAAAAAGAGTTTACCTTTAACAACATCCGTCAGATAAACCGTAACCGTCTGCTCTGGAGCAGCAATCTGAAGGTGGACGGTATCAAAACCGGTCACACCTCAGGTGCCGGTAATAATCTGGTGGCCTCCGCCACCGAAGGCGATATGCGGCTGATCTCGGTTGTTTTGGGAACCGCCAGCGATGCCATTCGCTTCCGCGAGAGTGAAAAATTACTGACGTGGGGTTTCCGCTTTTTTGAAACCGTGACCCCAATTAAAGCGGATGCCCCTTTTGCCCAGCAGCGCGTCTGGTTTGGCGAACAGAATCAGGTCAATCTTGGCGTGGAAAAAGACGCGGCACTGACCATTCCTAAAGGGCAGATGAAAAACCTGAAAGCCAGCTACAGCCTGACATCGCCGCAGCTAGAGGCGCCGTTGAAGAAAAACCAGGTGGTCGGCACCATTGATTTTCAACTGGACGGCAAAACGATTGAACAGCGTCCGCTGGTGGTGCTGCAGGATGTGCCGGAAGGCGGCTTCTTTAACCGTATCATTGATTTTGTGATGATGAAGTTTAACGGCTGGTTCGGGAAGTGGTTCAGCTAACGCAGGTGATGGTTACGTCCACCTGCTCATTGCGCATCAGTCGTCACTCGATAAACACAGGGCATTTCGCCTCATCATATGCGGTGGCCGCCATGCAGAGGCATCTTGAATCTGGACATAAGAAACTGCCATTGATGATATCTGTGCTGTTCTGTACCGGTAAATCCGTATTCCACCCGATGGCTGGGTGAGTTTTACGGACCTGCTCTGGCAGCAAAACGCTACAGCAGTGCTTTCCTGCTGATTGTTGTTATACCGTCATTCCGGATCATGCAATCGCAGAACACTGCAGTAGGGCTGCACTGACATGGCTGTAAAAACATCTTCATCAGCGGGGCCTGGCAGAACGGGTTGACCGGCTGGCGCCTGTTGCGCTGGCCGGGCATCTGTCTTCATCGCAGGTGATATCGCCAGTACACTCCATAGTGCAGCCAGTCGGAACATCCGACGCTGCATTTTCAATCTCCATATCTTCTGTTTCATACCCGGATGAAAGTCCGCCGGTCAGATTGTGGAAAGACGTTCGACGTGCTCAGTACGAGCCCTGATAAACGGCCAGTACAGCACCATTGACAAAATCGCTAAGCTCGCGCGATCACGGCGAAAATCTTACAACCTCATTTCAGGGCCCTGTCCTTTTTCTGGGGCAAGTGTACATTAATGCAGTTGATGCTTATGAATGGGTTATGTTGCGTAGAGCAACGGCTATACATGCAACCGCCTGCACCTGTGTAAATCATCACGCTGGAAATAACCCACTGTGTGAATAAATGCCATATTAAGTTAGTAATAAAATACAAACAATTATATGCAAGTTGCTTATCAAGTGCGTATACATGAATAATATAAATTTAAATGATAATTTATTGATGTTGATCAATATTTATGCTCGATTTAATTTTTTCAAACTAAAAATAGTGATCGCTATATAAGGTGTTATATCGTTGCCGCCAACAAACTGTGTTAGCAAAAGTGAGTAAATAACTACCTGTTCCCTGCCTGCGATAGCTATTTCTCACATAGCAGCAACAAATTTCTGCAATTCCAGATAAAGTATAACCATCACGTAACTCAATCATTCTAACGTCATATTGACATGCTGATAACGTAGCAATTAACGCCTGTTTTTCGCTCGGCACTCAAAGCAACACTTTGCTTTCACTTATTTTATATTTAATAAATAAAAATAATTTATATTGGTAACAGGTGATATTGGTTTTAAAGAGCAGATTTGGGATGTTAATCACGAAATAAAGAAAAGTAGGTTCTTTAACTTTATTATCCAAAAAAACTTAACTAGCATTTAAAACTGTAATCGATACCACTAACAGCAACGCATATGAATCGCAGATAATATCCTGAGGCAGATTTTATATGGACGAAAATATGAAAGGAAACTACGGTCAGCATGTTTTTCGGCAGGATAATCTTAAGGAGATGCATCGCCTTGAGTTGGTTTCAAAAACCTATGATTTTCTAACCAAAAAGCAGCTTTCAAAAATAACTACCCGTCCGGGAATGCGATGCCTCGATATAGGTTCAGGAAGCGGGAGTATAGTTAAATGGATGGCCGAACAACCAAACGTTAGCGAGGTTGTCGCTGTTGATCATTTGGTTGATTTACTTGAAGAGAAATTTATTCTCTCTGATAAAGTAAAAGTAATCCAGCATGATATTAACGAGGTCATGGATATCGAAAAATTTGATATCATTAATGTCAGGTTTGTATTGATGCATTTGCGCGAGCGGAAGCGAATTTTAAAAGAGATATACGAATTGTTAAAGCCCGGAGGCTGGCTCGTTGTTTCTGATATTGTCGCCCCTGCAGCAGATCCGGAAGAGCAAGCATTCCATCAACTTATGTCCGTAATGTGGAGAGTCTTAATCGACTCAATTGGAACCGATGTTAACTGGTCCAAAAGCCTTAAGTCTCAATTTAAATCGTCAGGAATAGTCAATATTCAAGAAGAAGTATTCTTTCCCCCGATAAGTCGCAACACGCCAATGAGTGAGTTCTGGTATTTAACATTAAATGATTTGAGAAACCATATCCTTCAGGGAAGCAGTCTGGAAGAGCGTGTTTTTGATGAGGTTTTAACTAAGTTAAAAAATGGAGAGTTCATCACGCTCTCACCCGGAATGCTCACCTGTATTGGCCAACGTCGTTTCTAGTTTAAATACTGAATCATGGCTTTGCATTTTAGATGAATTTAATTTGTCTGCTTAACTTAATGGAATAATAAGCAATGAAAATAACAGATGAAGAGATGTTGTTCCCCAGCGATATCCCATATGACAAAGTCCCGCCCTGGAGAGTCAAAGTTGTTGAATATGTTACTCCAACGACCCGAGTTCAGCGCAAAGAACTTATTAAGCAATTCAACTGGTCGGTACCAAATCTGCCTGCTGAGTATGTGTATGTGAATATGTGTACCGATTCGGGTACGAATGCGATGAGCGATCGCCAGTGGTCTGCCATGATGTTGGCGGATGAGTCGTATTTCAACTCAAAGAGCTGGTATCCTCTGCAGGATGTATTGCAAAAATTTACAGGTATGGATTTTGTTATGCCCTGCCATCAGGGACGCTCTGGTGAGGCAATAATTTACGAGGCCTTTGTGAAAAAAGGCGATCTTGTACCCTCAAACTGTCATTTCACAACTACCCGCGCCCATTGCTATTACCAGGAAGCCGAGCCGGTAGATTTAACCTGCCCTGAATATTTCGATGAGAATAATTCTTCATGGTTTAAAGGTAATATCGATACAGAAAAAATGAAAGCCCTTTTTATTGAGCACGGTGAGCGCATTGGCCTGGTTGAGCTTGTGGTGCCAAATAACTTGTGTGCAGGGCAACCTGTCTCGATGCAAAATATAAGAGAAGTCAGGGATATCATCGATAAGTACAAAAAAAGAGATGTTTTGCTATGTCTTGACTCTGCCCGAATATCAGAAAATGCCTGGATAATAAAGAAACATGAGCAGGGTTATGGGCATAAAAGCTGTAAGGAAATTGTACGTGAAATGATGTCTTACGCCGATATCGCCCATATGAGCGCGAAGAAAGCAGGGCTCGTTAATACGGGGGGATTCATCTCATTAAGAAATAAGACGGACTGTCAACGTTTGCAGCCAAAGCTCATACGTATTGATGGGTTCATGACTTATGGCGGCATGGCAGGACGCGATCTCGAAGCCCTGGCTGTTGGGCTGGTAGAAGGCGTCAATGATTATTATCTGGAGGATAAACAAAGGCAGTGTGACCTGTTTGCCAATGCGTGCAGGACCAGAGGTGTCGCGACGTATAATCCAGCATGTACGCTGGGCGTATGGATAATGGCGGAGCATTGCCTGCCGCATATACGAAAAGAAAATGGGCCGGGTACGGCATTGTGTGTACAGGCCTTTATTGAAGGCGGTGTCGGCTTTACCTCTATGGACTCGCTGCATCGGGGGCGTGAAGACAGTAAAGATCCGACTAATACACAAAAAATACAGCTGGCGCCTTATGAATTAATTCGCTGCGCCTTTCCCAGAAGGGTTTATACCGATGCGCATTATGAGTGGTGCGCTGAATCACTCTACAAAGCGATGTGCTGGGGAGAGAAAATTCCGCCCTATGTTCGTCAAAAAATGAGTGATATCAGACCCGCTTTAGATCCTAAGGATATCGGTCTACGGGCTTTCTTCGATGAGTATGAACCCCTGTTTGATCATCCTTAATATCCCTTTTTTAATCGGAGAATAAAATGAGAATAAGTGCGCAAGACATGCTGCTCCAGACCGATTTACCTTTTGATAAGGCTCCTCCTTACAGAATCAAAACGATTGAATATTCTATCCCTACCACCAGAGAAAAAAGAAAAGAAATCATGCAGCAGTACGGGTATTCAGGGAGATTATTACCTGCAAAATATGTGTTCATCAATATGGTGACAGATTCCGGAACAGGTGCGTTGAGCGACAGGCAATGGGCAGCAATGATGGAGGGTGATGAATCTTATTTTAACTGCAGGAGCTATGAGCATTTAGAAGAGGTATGCCAGCGCTTTACGGGCATGCCCTATATCATCCCTTCTCACCAGGGGCGTTCAGCAGAAGCGCCAATTTATGAAATTTTTGTCAATCCCGGTGATAAGGTGCCATCGAACACTCATTTCACCACTACCAGCGCGTGGACATTTCAGCGAGGTGCTGAACCTGTCGATTTTCTCTGCCCCGACTACCTTGACCGGGAAAATACCGGCTGGTTCAAAGGTAATATGGATCTTGAAAAGTTTGAACAGTACTTTATTGAACATGCTGAAAAAATACCTCTGGTGGAACTGGTTGTCCCTAATAATCTTAATGGTGGGCAATGTGTCTCAATGGATAATATTAAAAAGGTTCGTAAAATCATTGATAAATATAATAAAAGAGACACACAGTTATATCTTGATATCGCCAGGATTTCGGAGAATGCATGGATAATAAAACAGCATGAAGAAGGTTATAGCGACAGGAGTTGTCTGGATATTGTTAACGAGATGCTTTCCTATGCTGATGGCTGCCATATGAGTGCAAAAAAAGGGGGGCTGGTTAACATGGGTGGTTTCATTGCCTTAAGAAACAAATATTACTGGCAAAAAATGCACCCTAAAACTATTCGTACTGACGGTTATATTACCTATGGTGGGCTTGCCGGGCGTGACCTTGAATGTCTTGCAGTCGGGTTGCTTGAAGGGGTTAACGATCATTATCTCCAGGATCGACAGCGCCAGGTCGATTACTTTGCCAATGCCTGTAAAAAAAGAGGTATTCATATTCTGGAACCCGCCAGCTGCTTTGCGGTATATATTGACGCTGGTCGCTGCCTTCCTCATCTTGATTATACGCAGGGACCAGCAACGTGTTTATCTGCCCAGGCTTTTATTGAGGGAGGATTTGCTTCAACGGCTATGGATTCTCTGCAACGAGGTCGCATTGATGTCAGTAAACCCATGGATGCGGCAAGTCGGCTCAAAGCACCCTACGAATTAATTCGATGTGCAATTCCACGCCGAACCTATTTCGAACCACATTATGAGTGGGCAGCAGAATGCATTCAGCGTGCTATCGAATGGGGTGACAAACTCCCGGCATTCAAACCTATAAAGGATGATCGTCCGCCACTTGAAATGAGCGAAATTGGATTGCACACTTTTTTCGACGATTATGAACCTGTATGGCCTCTCCCCTGATGTAGCCTGATAATCTGTAGACTCACTTTTCATTGATCATATTCTGAGGGTTTTTATTATGCATTGGCTTTACAAAAATATCAAAGATAAGGCTATAAGAGAGAGGGAAAAAGTCTTCATTGAATCCAGTAAATGCATCCGGCTGCCCTGCTCAGAGATTAGCAGCGATGAGGTTAAATTACTGCTAAAGAATAATTCGTATAAAGGAAAAGGTACAACCCGCAAGCTTATTGAATACTTTCATATGCCGGTAGACTGGCATGTGGAAAATATGGATGAATCGCCATTATACACTGAACTGCTGAAAATAGTTTATCCGAAATTAATGATGACAAGGGCTGATATTGAAGAGTGTATCACTGATATTATACGTCAGCGCGGTTCTGGCCTGTTATCAGAAAAGAAATATGGGTTTGCTATTATCAGGAATGAAATAATAATGCTGATGGTCGATTTTTTTCATCTTAAACTCTTCGCCAGGTTACCATCACCTGAAGAGCGTGATTTTCTTAGTCAAAATGTTATCTCTTTTAAAGAAAGTATTTCATTTATTAAAATGCCTGATGAAAAGCTCAGAGCAAAGGTCCTCAGACATATCACTGCTCAATTTTCACCTGATATTATCACTACCCTGCGCGGCAAAGTATCTGAGGATGTGACCAATGAACAGGTCGCCAAAATATTAATGGGGGCGTTTTTTCATACCGGGGTGCTACAGATTGCAGAGTTTGTTGCACATACCATTGTGAGTCTTGCTCAAAACCCCGTTGAGCAGCAAAAGATACGACGGCGAAACTTTGACAAAGCATCAATGAAAAATGTATTGAACGAATCTCTGCGGTTGTATCCTCTCTTCGGCGTGACTAACAGAGTCACAGAAGAAAAACAGTTTATGGTGAACGGATTAACGATTGATAAAGGGACTAATTTAATTTTTGACTTCGTTAAGCTACATCAAGTGGGATTTACTGATCCTGAAAGATTTGATCCGGACAGGTGGAATAACATAAGTACCTCTGACAATTGCTATATACCTTTTGGCGTTGGCAAACGCATGTGCCCTGCGAAAACATTTTCTCTTACTGTTACGGCTGTACTAACTGAACACCTGTTAAGAAAATATTCATTTATCAGTTCTATCCATCATGACAGGCCTATGACTGGCGGCGGTCGGGTCTTTTTTTCGAGGCTGAATAACGAAGTAAAGCCAACGAGTAAAATGATCCATGCACTTGCACTTTTTTATATTGATTTGACAGAATCTTGGTTTCAGAGACGGGCAGCTTTATCAGTTATAACTAACAGCCGAAAGTTTAAAGAGAATATAGACAGGATTTGAGACTCAACTGAACGATTTCACACGCTCAACTTTTTTCCCCTATAAATACGAATATTATGGACAGTTACAAACACGCTAAAAATGGTGTCTTTTTAATGGAAAAATGGCATTTACCGGACACTTAACGTGAGGTTTGGCGTAGCATATTTTCGGTTTCACAGGCAGACCTCTGTTCTTTATGCCGTTGATTAAATTATACGGTTGAACCGTCCTGAATAGCGTTGACACGGTTTCCCTGGGTTTTCAGCAGAATGTGATGCGTTTATTAAACGTATATAACGGGACGACTCTCGGTCCTTTAAACTGACTGTTGTTGAGGAGGTTGAAAAAGGCGGAATGACATACACTCAGGCTCAGGAACGCTATGGTCTTCAGGATTGCTCCACCGTCCTGAACTGGCTGCTTAAATATGACCAACCTGACTGGCACTCTTCAAAGCAGCGTAGCGCCCGTGGAGGAATCGGTAAAATCTGCAACGGTCAGCGCCCCCACCTGTCGCTGAAATACAAAGCGCCTGATGCAGTGCGTCAGGCGCTTCAAAAAGCATAACGTGTCAACCTATGCCGGGGCCAGTCAACCTTGTGTCCAGCCTTTACGTATCGGTAAAGCGAACAGCGCCCGATAGAACGGGTTAATGATATTAAGCAGACGTTCGCCATACAGCTGCCAGGCAAGGTGCGACGCCAGGCAACTCAGCATTCCCACCAGAAAACCGCCCAGCATATCCATTGGCCAGTGCACGCCAAGATAAACACGTGACCAGGCAATCGCAGTGGCGACCACCATCAGGATAATGCCCGACCAGAGCCGGTGCCAGAACAGGAAAGCCAGCGCAAAGGTGAAAATCGTGGTGCCGTGATCGCTGGGATACGAGTCGTCGGCAGCGTGTGCCAGAAACTGATGGCCGAAGTTGATCGCAAACGGACGCGGATGAGGGAACAGTTGTCCCACGCACCAGGAAATGGCTAATGCATAGAGCAGCGCGATGCCGGTTTTTAACACCAGCACTCGCTGTGACGCCACCTGATCGCGCGGTCCCCACAGCCACAATGCCACAATCAGCAGCGGGACAATGGCAATGACGTCTTTGGCTATGAAGAGGGCAAGCTGCAATAACCAGTGAGGTGAGTCTGAGGTAGCGTTAATCGCCATAAACAGGGTGCGGTTCAATTCTTCCATTACGTGGTCGTTTCCTCTTACTGATGTTCAGATTCTCTCAATCCCGGAAAAAGGGCTTAAGCCAACGGGCAAAAGCAGATTGAGTCTGTCGCATCTGCTAGCACATGTTGCTAACAAAATAAGCTACCTATCCTGCGTGCAGACGGGCAGAGAGTCCATCACAAGGTTCTTAATCTGCACTAAGGTTGCAAAATGGTTTAAGTTTGGTGAAGTTTTAATGTTGAAGTGGGGCGGGCAGGATGCAAGGCATAAAAAAACCCGCTGGGAAAAAGACCAGCGGGCTCCACAATTTGGGGATTTCAAAGAAAAGCAGTGGCACTTATTCAGACTGTGGTCGGTAAAAAAAGTTCTGGACGTCAGTAAAAAAATTTTATAAGGACAGTAACGGCCAGATAATAACGATTAATGTGCCCGCCAGCGTCAGCAAAACGTTCGCGATGGCGTAGGTGCCGGCATAGCCCAGCGCAGGGATATTACTGCGCGCCGTATCGCTGATAATCTCCATAGCCGGTGCGCAGGTGCGTGCACCCATAATGGCCCCGAAAAGCAGCGCGCGGTTCATGCGTAAAACATAAGCGCCAAACAGGTAGCAAATCACTACCGGTAACAGGCTGACCAACAGACCGCACAAGAGCATCAGCGCGCCGTTAGCCGATATGCCATGGTCGATACCGCTCCCGGCACTCAGGCCAACGCCTGCCATAAACACCATCAGCCCAAACTCTTTAACCATCGTCAGCGCACCTTGCGGAATATAGCCAAAGGTGGGATGGTTAGCGCGCAGGAAGCCCAGCATAATGCCGGCAAACAGTAACCCAGCGGCATTACCGATGCCAAAACTGAAGTTGCTGAATTGAAACGTAATCAACCCGACCATCAGGCCGATGATAAAAAAGGCACAGAATGCCAGCAGGTCGGTTATCTGGCTGTGAATCGCAATAAAGCCAATGCGATCCGCCACACTTTTTACCCGCCGCGCCTCACCACTGACCTGCAACACATCGCCTTTATTGAGCATGATATTGTCGTCAATTGGCATCTCAATCTGGCTGCGAATCACGCGGTTTAAAAAGCAGCCGTGATCGGTAAGATTGAGTTTGCTCAGCCGCTTGTTTACGGCGTTGTGGTTTTTTACCACAATCTCTTCGGTCACAATCCGCATATCCAGCAAATCGCGGTCAAAGACTTCTTTTCCGTTACGGAAGCTGGCATCCAGTCGCGCGTGCGCATCCGGATAGCCCACCAGCGAAATATCATCCCCCAGTTGCAGCACCGCATCGCCATCCGGACTGGCGAGGATGCCATTACGGCGGATACGTTCGATATAGCAGCCTGTCTGGCGATAGATCCCGAGCTCACGTAGATTCTTACCGCCGCTCCATGCCACCAGCTCCGGGCCCACACGATAAGCACGAATCACCGGCAGAAACACTTTGCGCTGGCTGTCAGCGTCAAGGCCGCGCTCACGTGCAATTTGTTGTGCGCTGGTGGGTAAGTCCTGATGTTGCAGACGGGGGAGATAGCGAGCGCCAAAAATCAGGCTGACTAGCCCTATCAGGTAGGTAACGGCATAGCCCAGACTGAGTTGATCCTGCATCATGCTGAGCTGTTTAGGATCGCTGATGCTCTGGCGCAACGTATCGCCTGCACCGACCAGCACCGGCGTAGAGGTCATGGAACCGGCCAGAAGGCCCGCGGTCAGCCCGATATCCCAGCCAAAGAATTTGCCAAATCCCAGGGCCAACAGCAGGGCGCTGACCACCATCACGATGGCGAGCATGAAATAGTTTTTGCCGTCCCGAAAGAAAATAGAAAAAAAGTTGGGACCCGCTTCAATACCGACACAAAAAATAAACAACATAAAGCCCAGGCTTAGGGCATCCGTATTCATCGAGAAGTGCTGCTGGCCTAATAATAACGAAACCACTAATACGCCAATGGAATTGCCGAGTTGCACCGAGCCAAAACGTAATTTCCCCAGACAAAGTCCCAGAGCCAGCACGAAAAATAATAACAGAATGTCATTACCTCTTAACAATTCTGCGATGTTAACATTCAACATTTTAACTTCTTGTTTACTTGTAACCTATTGAAGAGAGGCTTGTTTTTCGCTATCTTGAGCAAGCCGTAAGATTACCTTCAGCGATCATCGATTTCTGAAAAGGTAACGAGGCCAATATTCTAATCAGAAAAACCATTCTCAGCCATTGGCGACTTTCATTCGTATGGCAAACGGCTGTTTATTTTTATTTCCACCGGGCTCAGCAAGGTCACAGACGATGTTTTGGCGAGTTTTTAATGAGTGGGGAGTTATGCCGCAGCGTTATTATTTCTGGGCAACCTGCCTGTCAGGTGGCGTGTTTTATTGTTTAATCTTTATGTTTACCCAGGATTTCCGGCTGTTAGATAAGCAGGTGTTACACGGCCAGCCTGAACTGCTGCTTTTTTTGCTACCTGGTGCATTAATGGCGCTGATGCAGCAAGAAGCACCGCTAAAAAGCACGCTGATTATGGCGTTTACCGGGACGCTACTGGCCGCGCTGTTATTGCATGGCGTTTTCGCTGAGCCTACCCGATGGGATTATATTGCTATCTGGAGCCTGAGCGGCATGTTTTGGGCGGGATGCGGTGCACTACTCGTGCGGTTGCTGCGACTGATCGCCGCGTCCAGACGTTAAGTGCTTATACGGGGTTATGTACTGCCCGTTATCCTGTTGAGTCAGGTCAGCCATTTCATTAAGGCGCGGCTGGCATCACGCCAGCGCGCACATTCAGGTTATCGCCTCTGTTGCTCAGGCAACAAATCCCAGATTCTCTTTTGTCCACGCCGCAAACTCGGTGTAGCCACCGATATGCTGATCGTCCAGGAAAATCTGCGGTACGGTGCTGACCGGTTTGCCCGCACTGGCTTCGAGATCGGCTTTGGTGATGCCTTCCGCCTGAATATCAACATACTGGTAGTTGAAATCATCACGATCGGCCTGCAGTTTATCCGCCAGTTCTTTGGCGCGAACGCAGTAAGGGCAGCCGGGACGACCAAAAATAACAGCAATCATTGAGAACTCCTTGCGAGGTACGTTGTGTGATGATGATCACACGACAAAGTCAGGAAAGCCGATAATGATGCCCGCTCGTCGCGCTTAAAGAAAGCAGGATTTACCTGTTAGTCTGATGCCTGCATCCTATGAATCCACAAAGTGAGTCAGGGCGCGAGCTGAAACCACTGATGTGCAATTTAAGGGATGTTATCCATAATTGAGAGTCAATTAGCCTTGAGGCAGGAGAAAGCTATGCGGAACATCGCAACGTTGCCTAAGACCATACTGGCAATGGAAGCGCTGGGCGGTTTGCTTATTGTCGGCGCGCTGGTCGTGGTTAACCGTTGGTTACCTGGCCTGCCCAACGGTGCCGGAAGTAAGCACTTAGCGACCGCGCTGTTTATCATCGGCATTATGCTGATGATACCTGCCGCCTGGCTGTTGATGTGGCGCTGTGCCAAAGCACTGGCGCCGCAGTTGTTCAACCAATCTGAAAAAAAAGATAATTAGCTGGAGATTTTATGACACCGACTATCGATTTACTGTGCAGCCACCGTTCAATCCGTTCTTTCACTGACCAGAAGGTGAGTACTGAGCAGCGTGACGCGATTATTGCTGCGGCGCAATCGGCGTCCACATCCAGCTTTTTGCAGTGCTCATCCATTGTACGCGTGACCGATTCGGCGTTACGCGATCAACTGGTTACCCTGACGGGCGGCCAGACGTGGGTGGCCGATGCGGCGGAATTTTGGGTATTTTGCGCGGACTTTAATCGTCATCTGCAAATCTGCCCGGATGCCCAGTTAGGCCGGGCAGAACAGCTGCTGCTCGGCTGTGTGGATACAGCACTGATGGCGCAGAATGCCATGGTAGCAGCAGAATCCCTGGGGCTGGGCGGCGTATTTATTGGTGGTATTCGTAACAACATCGCCCAGGTAACCGAGCTGCTGGGGCTGCCAAAGTTTGTGCTGCCGCTGTTTGGTTTCTGCCTGGGCTATCCTGAATCCGTGCCGGATGTGAAACCACGTATTCCGCAGTCGATGCTGGTACATGAAAATCGTTATCAACCTGTGGACCCGGCAGTGCTGGCTGATTACGATAGCCGTACGGCGATCTACTATGAACAACGCGACAGCAATCAGCGTAGCGAAACCTGGAGCCAGTTGATTCAGCGCCTGATCATCAAAGAAACCCGCCCGTTTATGCTGGATTACCTGCATCAGCAGGGCTGGGCAACACGCTAATTTAACGCAAGGATTTTGATGGATGAAAATGGCCATTCTGTCGCGCGATGGAACGCTTTATTCCTGTCGCCGTTTACGTGACGTCGCCGAACAGCGCGGTCATTTTGTGCAGATCATTGATCCTCTCTCTTGTTATATGAACATTAACCCCGCCTCGCCCGGTATTCACTACCGCGGCGAGCTGTTGGGGCATTTCGATGCCGTTATTCCGCGCATTGGCACCGGTATTACCTTTTATGGCACCGCGGTGTTACGCCAGTTCGAAATGTGCGGCAGTTATCCGTTAAACGAATCCGCCGCTGTGACCCGCGCGCGCGACAAACTCCGTTCCCTGCAACTGCTGGCCCGGGACGGGATAGATATGCCGGTAACGGGTTTTGCCTCTTCTCCGGATGATACTCAGGACCTGATCGCCATGGTGGGCGGTGCACCGCTGGTGGTGAAACTGGTCGAGGGAACCCAGGGCATTGGCGTCGTACTGGCCGAGACGCGCCAGGCGGCAGAAAGCGTCATTGATGCCTTTCGCGGGCTTAATGCACATATTTTAGTGCAGGAGTTTATCCAGGAAGCGCGTGGGCGCGATGTGCGTTGCCTGGTGATCGGCGATCGTGTCGTGGCAGCCATTGAGCGTCAGGCGAAAGAAGGGGATTTCCGTTCGAATTTACATCGAGGCGGTACCGCCTGTACGGTTGACATCAGCGAGCAGGAACGTGAGATGGCGGTAAAAGCTGCCGCTGTACTGGGACTGGATGTGGCAGGCGTGGATATTCTGCGCTCAAAACGTGGCCCGTTGGTCATGGAGGTAAATGCGTCTCCCGGCCTGGAAGGCATTGAAACCACAAGCGGTCTGGACATTGCAGGCATGATGATCGACCACATTGAACGGCATGCTACCCCCGGGCTCCGTCCTAAAACCGCGGGTTGACCCGCGTTTTCCAGTGGTTTTCGTGGAATCTCACCCGGTTTTTCCGTAAGCTAGGTCGCTTATTTATCACCCCATGGGATTTTACAATGGATTCTCTTGTCGTTCCGGATATCGACCTGCTGCGTCGTTGGCTGGATCAGCAAAATATCACTTGGTTTGAATGTGATGCTTGCCAGGCGCTTCATTTGCCGCATATGCAAAACTTCGACGGGGTGTTTGACGCTAAAATCGACCTGGTCGATAACGTCATTCTGTTTTCAGCACTGGCGGAAGTCAAACCGACCGCATTAATTCCGCTGGTGGGTGACTTATCGCAAATCAACGCCAGTTCGTTGACGGTTAAGGCGTTCATCGATATACAGGATGACAATCTGCCTAAGCTTATTGTTTGCCAGTCAATGATGACCACGGCCGGGTTAACCTTCGGTCAGTTCTCGCATTTTATGAAGCAGAGTGAAGAAGAGATTTCCATGGTCATCATGGAAGCCTTTGCCAATAATTTGCTGATGATAGGTGAAGATGAAGAGCATGTTGCAAGCAGCGCCATGCATTCTGTCCTGCATTAAACCCCTGCGTTGATTAAGCCGTCATCATTGACGGCTTTTTTATTTCCGACGCGCCCTTTGTTACCTGCCACGTATTTCCCCTCCTGGCTGACGCCACAACGACGATTTTTGCGGTTCCGCGCCTGTAATTCTTAATGTTATCAATTGTGAACAACACAGGTTAATTTATAACCGTAATGTTTTATTCTGCATTAAGCCCTTAATTGCCAGATTAATGACGTTGTTTATGCCATAAAAGCCGAACCTCATAGCTTAAACATGCATAAAATATTGAGTTCAGGCGTTTTTTACGCTGAGATCTGGTTAACCCTGAACGGGGGGGCTATGCTTGCGGGGCGGCGACAACAGTGAGAATGCCGTGCAGGTATAGGTTTTTACTATTAAACGTCCACTGAATAATGATTCATTGTGTAACTGATTTTTAATCACTAAACGCAAAACCGAATCACTGATGTGCAGCGTTGTTATAACCCGCTCAGGAGGATTAAAAGCATGTTCAACCAACGTCAAAAATGGTTGTCAGGTGTGGTGGCTGGGGTGCTGATGGCTGCTTCAGCCAGTACCATGGCGGAAGATAAGACGCTGCACGTTTATAACTGGTCGGATTATATTTCGCCAGATACCGTGCCTAATTTTGAAAAGCAGACCGGTATTAAAGTGGTCTATGACGTGTTTGATTCCAATGAAGTCCTGGAAGGCAAACTGATGGCTGGTAGCACCGGCTATGACATCGTGGTGCCTTCATCGAGTTTCCTGGGACGTCAACTTCAGTCTGGCGTGTTTCAGCCGCTGGATAAAAGCAAACTGCCAAACTATAAAAATCTGGACCCTGCCTTGATGGCGAAAGTCGCCCAGCATGACCCGGATAATAAATATGCCATTCCATATTTGTGGGGCACCACCGGAATTGGTTATAACGTCGAAAAAGTTAAAGCCGCGCTGGGCGCTGATGCGCCGGTAAACAGTTGGGATCTGGTGATGAAGCCAGAAAACCTGGAAAAACTGAAAAGCTGTGGCGTTTCTTTCCTGGATGCGCCCGAAGAGATCTTTGCCACCGTACTTAACTACCTGGGCAAAGATCCTAACAGCAGCGATGCGAAAGATTATTCCGGTGCCGCGACGGATCTCTTGCTGAAGCTGCGTCCCAATATTCGTTACTTCCACTCTTCGCAATATATTAACGACCTGGCGAACGGCAATATCTGTGTGGCCATTGGCTGGTCGGGCGATATTCTTCAGGCGAAAAACCGCGCGGAGAAAGCGAAGAATGGCGTCAACATTGGTTACAGCGTACCGAAAGAGGGCGCACTCGCGTTCTTCGATATGATGGCGATTCCTAAAGACGCAAAAGATATTGATGCGGCTTACGCCTGGCTGAACTACATCATGGATCCGAAAGTCATTGCTGACGTGTCGAATAAAATGAATTACGCCAACGGCAATAAAGCCTCACTGCCGTTAATTAATGCCGATATCCGTAACAACCCGGGTATTTACCCCACACCGGATGCGATGGCCAAACTGTTTGTGCTGAAGATTCAGGACCCGAAACTGGATCGCGTGCGCACACGTGCATGGACTAAGGTTAAAAGCGGTAAGTAATTCGACAGCATATGTTATGCAACAGCAACAGAGGCGCAGTACAGGCCTCTGTTGTGCCATTTTTAGCGGCACTGTTTGCCGCGTTGTTCCGCCTGGCTCCGGAGAACTACATTCGTGAACGATGCCATCCCTCGCCCGCAAAATAAAACAGCAAAAGCGTTAACGCCGCTGCTGGAAATTCGTAATCTGACCAAATCCTTTGACGGCCAGCATGCCGTGGACGACGTCAGCCTGACCATTTATAAAGGCGAGATTTTTGCCCTGCTCGGCGCGTCCGGCTGTGGCAAATCAACCCTGTTACGCATGTTGGCAGGGTTTGAACAGCCCACCAGCGGCCAGATTGTATTGGATGGTCACGATCTGTCGCATGTCGCGCCCTATCAACGTCCTATTAATATGATGTTCCAGAGCTACGCGCTGTTTCCCCATATGACGGTAGAGCAGAACATTGCTTTTGGCCTGAAGCAGGACAAACTGGCAAAAGGGGAAATCACCCAACGCGTCGAAGAAATGCTGTCGCTGGTACACATGCAGGAATTTGCCAAACGCAAACCGCACCAGCTTTCGGGTGGTCAACGTCAGCGCGTGGCGCTGGCGCGCAGCCTGGCGAAGCGGCCGAAACTGCTGCTGCTGGATGAACCTATGGGGGCGCTGGACAAAAAGCTACGCGACCGCATGCAGCTGGAAGTGGTGGACATTCTGGAGCGCGTTGGGGCGACCTGTGTAATGGTGACGCACGATCAGGAAGAAGCCATGACGATGGCAGGACGTATTGCCATCATGAACCGCGGAAAATTCGTGCAGATCGGTGAGCCGGAAGAGATTTACGAGCATCCTACCAGCCGCTACAGCGCCGAGTTTATCGGCTCGGTAAACGTGTTTGAAGGCCTGCTGCGCGAACGTCAGGAAGACGGTCTGGTGATTGACAGCCCCGGCCTGAAGCATCCTCTTAAAGTCGATTCAGATGTATCGGTGGTGGATAACGTGCCGGTTCACGTCGCCCTGCGCCCTGAAAAAGTGATGCTGTGCGAAGACGTGCCTGCCGATGGTTGTAACTTTGCTGACGGTGAGGTGGTCCACATTGCCTATCTGGGCGATCTCTCCATTTACCATGTTCGCCTGCACAGTGGCCAGATGCTCAGTGCCCAGCTACAAAATGCACATCGCTACCGCAAAGGGTTACCGACCTGGGGCGATCAAGTGCGTCTGTGTTGGGACAGTGACAGCTGCGTGGTATTGACGGTTTAAGGAGGCGCGATGAACCAGATTTTTCAACGCACGAAAGCCCCGGCTAAGCTGCTCGGTACGCCGTTGCAGCGCTGGGCAACGCGCATAAAGATGCAGCACGGGCGCAAGCTCGTCATTGCATTACCTTACCTGTGGCTGATTCTCTTTTTTCTGCTGCCGTTCCTGATTGTGTTGAAAATCAGCTTCGCGGATATTGCCCGGGCGATTCCGCCTTATACCGAGCTGGTCAACTGGGCTGACGATCAACTCAGCCTGGTGCTGAATCTGGGCAACTATGTCACGCTGAGCGACGATCCGCTGTATATCGACGCCTATTTACAGTCGTTAAAAGTGGCGGCTATCTCCACCGTGATCTGCCTGCTGATTGGTTATCCGCTGGCGTGGGCCGTGGCGCACAGCAAGCCTTCAATGCGTTCTGTCCTGCTGTTACTGGTGATCCTGCCGTCGTGGACGTCGTTTCTGGTGCGGGTTTATGCCTGGATGGGACTGCTGAACAACAATGGTATTCTCAACCGCTTTCTGTTGTGGACGGGCGTGATCGACCATCCGTTAGTGATTCTGTATACCAATACGGCGGTCTATATCGGGATTGTCTACTGCTATCTGCCCTTTATGGTGCTGCCTATTTATACCGCGCTGACGCGAATCGATTATTCGCTGGTGGAAGCCTCACTGGATCTGGGCGCGCGCCCGCTGAAAACCTTCTTCAGCGTGATCGTGCCCCTGACAAAGGGCGGTATCATTGCCGGTTCCATGCTGGTGTTCATCCCGGCGGTGGGCGAGTACGTGATCCCCGAACTGCTGGGCGGTCCGGACAGTATTATGATTGGCCGTATTCTTTGGCAGGAGTTCTTTAACAATCGTGACTGGCCTGTGGCCTCTGCGCTGGCGGTGATCATTTTGCTGATTTTGATTCTGCCGATTATTTGGTTCCACAAACATCAAAACCGTGAAATGGGAGAGAAGGGATGAACAATCTGCCAACGATCCGCTCTCCCTGGCGTACGGCGATTTTAGCCTGCTGCTTTTTGTTTCTTTATGCGCCGATGCTGCTGCTGGTGGTTTACTCCTTCAACAGTTCGCAGCTGGTGACGGTCTGGGAAGGGTTTTCATTCAACTGGTATCGGGTGCTGTTTCAGGACAATGCCATGATCGATGCGGTGCTGCTGAGCCTGACCATTGCCGGGCTTTCAGCCTCGATGGCGGTGGTGCTGGGCACGATGGCGGCGGTGATTATCGTGCGGTTTGGGCGCTTTCGTGGTCATAACGGCTTTGCCTTTATGCTGACCGCACCGCTGGTGATGCCTGATGTGATCACCGGGCTGTCGCTGTTACTGCTGTTTGTCGGCTTAGGGAATGCGCTGGGCTGGCCAACGGAACGCGGTACGCTCACCATCTGGCTGGCACACGTGACGTTCTGTACCGCTTATGTGGCGGTGGTGATTAACTCGCGCCTGCGGGAGCTGGACCGATCTATCGAAGAGGCGGCGATGGATCTGGGCGCGACGCCGTTGAAAGTCTTCTTTGTGATTACGGTGCCGATGATTGCGCCAGCGATTGTGACGGGCTGGCTGCTGGCCTTTACGCTGTCACTGGATGACCTGGTGATTGCCAGCTTTGTGACCGGGCCGGGTGCCACCACTTTGCCGATGGCTATTTTCGCCACGGTGCGACGTGGGGTGAATCCGGAGATTAACGCGCTGGCTTCCCTGATCCTGTTCGTCGTGGGCATCGTGGGCTTTATTGCCTGGCGCGTGATGGCTCATGAAGAAAAGCAGCGTATAAGCGATATTCAGAAAGCGAAACGTGGCTAAAACCGCCGACTTTTGCCATTCTGTGACGAGGCTGGTTAATCCAGCCTCTTTATCGTCATGGTGGAGTAAAAGGCATGTCGGAAACCCTTAAGCACGGCTCTGTTTTACCCTCAGCCCCGGTGCCCGTCACGGTGGCTGGCGTGGCGATTATTGCCACGCGCTGTCTGAGCGTGCTGATGCTGGCTAATGCGCTGGGTTACGCCGAAATAGCCAACTTTGTGCACCGCAGTGCGCAGTCATGGGATTCCACGCTGATCTTTATCGCCAGTCAGGTCATTTTCTTATTTGAACTGCGTTGTGCTTTTACCCTGATGCGCGGCAGCAACCGGGGGCGCTGGGGATTTGTCGTAGCGCAAATCGTGGTGCTGTTTTATATGCTCATGGCTTCCACCGGCTGGATCTACCCGGAAATCTTCAGCATTCAAGGGGATAATAACCTGCAGATTATCCATCGCACGCTGCTGCAAAAACTGCCCGATCTGGTGGTGCTGTTGCTGCTTTTTCTCCCCGCCAGCAGCCGCGCATTTTTCCGTAAGCGGTGATACAATCGCGCTCCGCCAACCCTTCCGACCGTTAACACAGGCTTTACCATGCACTGCGCGCTCTATGACGCTAACCGTTGCCGCTCTTGCCAGTGGCTCGAAAAACCCTATTCCCAGCAGCTTGATGAGAAACAGTCCCAGCTGACTCAGCTGCTGGCCGCGTTTCCGGTTAAACACTGGCTGCCGCCGGTCACGTCGGCCCAGCAAGGATTCCGTAATAAGGCAAAGATGGTGGTGAGCGGCAGCGTTGAGCGTCCGATTTTCGGTATCGTACAGCGTAACGGTGAGGCGACGGATCTTTGCGCCTGTCCGCTCTATCCCGACAGCTTTTCCCCGGTACTGGCGAGCTTAAAACCCTTTATCGCGCGCGCAGGCTTAACCCCTTACAACATCGAACGGCAGCGCGGTGAACTCAAGTATTTGCTGCTGACCGAAAGTACCCAGGGCGGGATGATGCTGCGCTTTGTTCTGCGATCGCACACCAAGCTGGAGCAACTGCGAAACGCACTGCCCTGGCTACAGCAGCAGTTGCCGCAGCTGAGAGTGATTTCAGTCAACATCCAGCCGGTGCATATGGCCATTCTGGAAGGGGATGAGGAGATCGCGCTGACGCCAATGCAGTCGCTGGCCGACGTTTTTAACGGTGTTCCGCTGTGGATACGGCCCCAAAGTTTTTTCCAGACCAATCCCCAGGTGGCCAGTGCGCTGTACGCGACGGCGCGCGACTGGGTGCGTCAGCTGCCGATTACCAGCATGTGGGATCTGTTTTGCGGCGTGGGAGGATTTGGCCTGCATTGCGCTTCACCAGAGATACAGCTGACCGGGATCGAGATCAGTGCTGAAGCCATTGCCTGCGCGCAACGCTCAGCACAAATGCTGGGTCTGGATAACGTCAGTTTTGCCGCACTCGATTCCACCGCCTTTGCCACTGAGCGTGATGCGGTGCCGCAGCTGGTGCTGGTGAATCCGCCGCGCCGGGGGATTGGACAGGGGCTGTGTGATTATCTCCGCACGATGGCGCCTGACTATGTGCTCTATTCAAGCTGTAATCCGCAGACGATGGCGCAGGATATTGCCCGGCTAAGCGATTACGATGTGACACAGGTACAGCTGTTCGATATGTTCCCGCATACGGCGCATTTTGAAGTGCTGACGCTACTGACGCATCAACGGCTGGGTGGGCCAGTCAGGTAATCTGCTGAACTGAGGACAGTGCAGAACCGGTCAGCAGAACACGCCGCTGGCCCATAATACTTATTCAGGGAACCATTTCTGATTAATTTTCTGCCAGCTACCGTTCGCTTTTAACGCCGCCAGAGCCTGATTAAATTTATCGCGCAGTGGGTCATTACCTTTGCGTACCGCAATGCCCAGGCCGGTACCAAAGTAATCTGCATCCGTTACGTGCTCACCGACGCTGGCCAGTTCGCTGTTACTTTTTAACCACTGATTGACGACTGCGCTGTCACCAAATACGCCGTCAAGACGACCGCTTTTCATATCCAGAATGGCATTCTGATAGCTGTCATACGCCACGACTGTAATTTCAGGGTGCTTGTCCTGCAGATATTTCTGGTGCGTCGTACCATTCTCAACGCCAATTCGTTTACCTTTCAACGCATCGACAGAACTGAACTTCCCTTTCGGCGCAATCACGATGGCGGAGTTCGCGTAATAGGGCTGGGTGAAATCAACCTGCTTGCTGCGTTCAGCAGTGATGTCCATACCTGCAATGACGGCGTCATAGCGGCGGAACTTGAGCGAAGGGATCAGGCTGTCAAACGCCGTATTAGTAAATGAGCATTCCGCTTTCATCTGCGCACACAGCGCTTTCGCCAGGTCAATGTCGAAACCCACAATCTGGTTGTCGCTGTTCAGCGATTCAAAAGGAGGGTAGGTAGCAGAGGTGGCGAAGCGAATCTTGTCAGCTGCCTGGGCGCTTACCGCCAGGCTTGCCAGTACGGCGGCAATCATCCATTTTTTCATTACAGGCTCCCGTTAGCCATCAATAACACAGCAAGTGAATGCGCCACACGATGCCAGTAAATGAATTTTTATTCAATAAATATGATTATAAAATTAATCAGGCAGGTTGCCCTGCCGAAGGATTAATTCCGCCGTTCAAACGCCAGGGCGCGTTTCTCAATCAGGCGCATCATGAGGGTAAGCAGACCGTTAACACACAGGTAAATCAGCCCGGCAGCCGCGTAAACCGTGACGTCATAGGTTCGGCCATACAGCAGTTGACCATGCCCCATCACCTCCATCAGCGTAATAGTAAACGCCAGTGATGTGCCTTTAAACACCAGCACCACTTCGTTGGAGTAGGAAGACAGCGCGCGCTTAAACGCATAAGGCAGCAGAACACGCAGGGTTTGCCGGGGCGTCATGCCCAGCGCTTCACAGGACTGCCACTGACCCGCAGGAATCGCCCGAACGGCACCGTAAAACAGCTGCGTCGTATAGGCCGCGCTGTTGAGTGACAACGCCAGCATGGCGCACAGCCATGGCTGCGACAGCAGATGCCATAACCAGGGCACCGTTTGCAGGCTGGGAAACTGCCCCGGTCCGTAATAGATCAGGAAGATCTGCACCAGCAGCGGCGTGCCGGTAAACAGGGTAATAAAGCCTTTTACCAGCGGCGAAAACAGCGGCGTTTTCAAGGCCAGCACGATGGTAAACATCAGCGACAGCAGCAGCGCGATGACCAGGGAAGCGGCGGTTAAGCTCAGGCTGGTATTCAGCCCTTTCAGCAGTTCGGGTAGATAGTGCAGCATCAGCGGTCCCCCCGCTCAAAACGGGTAGTGCGCAATTCAATTCGACGCAGCACGGCCTGACTGAATAGCGTGATCAGCAGGTAAATGGCCGCCGCCACTAAAAACCAGGTGAATGGCTCCTGGGTTCGGGTCGCGATACTTTTGGTCTGCAACATAAGGTCGTTAACGCTAATCAGCGACACCAGTGCGGTATCTTTCAGCAACACCAGCCACTGGTTTCCCAGGCCTGGCAACGCATGACGCCACATTTGCGGCATGATCAGGCGGACAAAAATCGCTGACTTTTTCATGCCGAGCGCCTGGCCTGATTCCCACTGCCCAATCGGCACGGCTTTCAGCGCGCCGCGCAGCGTTTGCGACGCATAGGCGGCATAGAGCATCGCCAGCGCAATCACGCCACAGAGAAACGGGCTGACGTCAAAATTTTCAATCTGCATCTGAACCGGCAGCCTGAAAAAGCCGAAGTTCAGGACAACGCCATCGGATAAGGTCAGTAACACCTGTGATGCGCCAAAGTAGATAAACAGCACAACCAGGATTTCCGGCAGGCCGCGAATCAGCGTGACCAGAGCGGTACCGATCCATGCCAGCGGCTTCAGCCGCATCGACTCCCAGCCGGCAAAAATCATCGCCAGCACCAGGCCAGCGATGAGGGCACAAACAGCAAGGCCGACGGTCATGCCGGCGGCGCTTGCAAGCGGGATTATTTCATTCATCAGAAATTACTGCTGGAACCATTTGCTGTAGATGGTTTTGTAGGTGCCATCGGCTTTGATTTTATCAAGCGCGGCATTGAATTTGCTTTGCAGCTCAGTATTTCCCTGACGAACGGCAATGCCCAGACCGGTTCCGAAATAGTCTTTATCGGTCACTTTCTCACCCACCGGGGCCAGGTTAGCGTTCTGCTTAAGCCACTCGTTGACGACTGCGCTGTCGCCAAAAACGGCATCAATGCGGCCATTTTTCAGATCCAGCACCGCATTCTGGTAGCTGTCGTAGGGCACCACGGTAATATCCGAATGCTTATCAGTCAGGTATTTTTGATGGGTCGTCCCGTTCTGTACGCCAACGCGCTTGCCTTTCAGCGCTTCAATGCTGGCGACTTTGCCTTTTTGCGCAACGAAGGTGGCAGAATTGTCATAGTAAGGTTTGCTGAACAGCACCTGCTTTTCACGTTCAGGCGTAATGTCCATGCCGGCCATCACCGCATCAAAACGGCGAAATTTCAGGCTGGGGATCAGGCTGTCGAACGCCTGATTAGTGAACGTACAGGTCGCATCCATCTCTTTACACAGCGCATTAGCCAGATCGACATCAAAGCCCTGAATTTTGTTATTCGCATCAACAAACTCAAAAGGAGGATAGGAAGCCTCGGTAGCAATACGAATGGTTTCGGCAGCGGAAGCGCTCAGGCTTAATCCGGCAAGCAGTGCAGCAAGTACGACTTTTTTCATTGTTAGCATCCTGACTTAGTGCGAAAGATAGTGTGCAAACGCCTCGGTTTGCGGCTGTGTAAAGCGGCTGGCATCGCCCTGTTCCACAATGTGACCGTTTTCCATGTACACCACGCGGCTGGCCGTTTTACGTGCCACTTCCACTTCATGGGTGACGATCACCTGAGTAATCTGGGTCTGCGCCAGTTCGCGAATGATACTGACGATCTGTGCGGTGATCTCGGGATCCAGCGCGGCGGTAGGTTCATCAAATAACAGCACCTGCGGCTCCATCATCAGCGCGCGGGCAATGGCAACGCGCTGCTGCTGTCCACCAGAAAGGTGCAGAGGAAAGCGGTCGCTGTAGCTGGTGAGACGCAGGCGATCGAGCAGTTTGTCGGCTCTGGCCCGGGCATCGGCTTTGCTTAAACCCAGTACACGGCAGGGGGCTTCCATCAGGTTTTGCAGCACGGTCAGGTGCGGCCAGAGATTGTACTGCTGGAAAACCATTCCCACGTTTTGACGCAGTTCACGTATCGCGGCCTCAGAAGGGGTTTTGCTGAAGTCGAAATCATTACCTGCAATGTGCAACTGACCGGAGCGGGGATGCTCAAGCAGATTCAGCACACGCAACAGCGAGCTTTTGCCTGCGCCGCTTGGGCCAAGCAGCACCAGCGTTTCGCCCTGCGGACAGTCCAGGTTGATATCAAACAGCGCCTGATGAGCACCGTAGAAACAATTAATCGCGTTTAGTTGAATACTCATGCGCCAATTTTGAATAGCTATTAGTTTTGCGGATTTTAACGTCACCAAAATAGTTATGCAATTAAGGTGGCTTAAAATTTACGAATAAGCGGTAAACACCCAAAAGATTAGCACAAGATGTTGTGAGGTGACCGGCAGGCGTTTCTGGAAAGCAGACAGGATGCCGTCTGAAAACGCACGGCCTTCAGGCCGGCGCTTTCAGACGTTAAAGTGAATCAGACGTGAGAACGAACAGGGTTTATTTTTTCGCCTTTTCAAGCATCTGGCTCAGCGAACCGCCTTCGGGATGCGATCCCTCTGCGACATAGCGCACATCGTCCACCACCCAGCAACTGCCCTGGTGGATCATCAGCACTTCATCCTGCCACTGCTTATTGTCGCGGCTCATTTTTACCCGTAGCGGAATATTGCGGGCATCCCGGTTCGGGATGGTTGATGCATCGGCAACGTCAGCCTGAGCGGGCCCCTGAGCAAGGCTGGAGAACACATCGCCGTTGCGCCATTTGGCGGCATTTTGGCTTTGACTCGCTTCCTGAAGCGAATGATAAAGCCCTTCGCTCAGGTAGGGACGATAGTTTGCCAGTGTCGTGCTATCAGGCAGACCGGAGGTAGGATGTTCAATCCGCATATCATAGAACTTTTGTGCCACGGTATCCGGGCCGCCTTCAATGCAAGGGGCGGTTCGTGGGCCATTATCCTTGGTTACCGGCTCTACTGTCGTACAGGCACTCAGCAGTAGCGCGGCCGGGAGCAAAAGCGCAAAACCTTTGTTTCTCATCTCGATTTCCTTATTGTTCTCTGGCAAGGTGCCTTTTTAACATAGAGTATAGTTCTGCTTTTAGGTGAAAGAGCCTTTGGTCGGTTTACGCAACGGGAGAACAGGATGAAATTTTCGACGACGCCCACGCTGGAAGGCCACAGCATTACGGATTACTGTGGCGTAGTGACCGGGGAAGCGATTCTCGGTGCTAACATTTTCCGCGATTTTTTCGCCGGTATCCGCGATATCGTTGGCGGCCGCTCGGGCGCTTATGAAAAAGAACTGCGCAAGGCGCGGGAGATCGCATTCAAAGAGCTGGAAGAGCAGGCCAACGCGCTGGGGGCCAATGCGGTGGTCGGTATAGATATCGATTACGAAACCGTGGGTAAAGACAGCAGTATGCTGATGGTGAGCGTGACGGGCACGGCGGTTATTATTCGTTGAAACGGTTGCTACTGCTGTTGACGGTCTGGCTGCTGGTGGGCTGTCAGTCGGGCATAGAATCGCGACCAGGCTACTGGGTCGATCTGCGTCACCCTGCACAGGGCGCGCGACCACGGGTTAAAGTGGTGGTGATACATTATACCGCCGAGGATTTTTCCTCTTCTCTGGCGACGCTGACCGATCGTGAGGTCAGCGTCCATTATCTTATTCCCCGTCAGCCGCCGCAGCGTAAGGGCCAGGGCATTATCTGGCAACTGGTACCGGAGACGGATCTGGCCTGGCACGCCGGGCCAAGTTTCTGGCGCGGCGCAACCCGCATCAATGACACATCCGTCGGTATCGAGCTGGTCAATAACGGCTATCGCCGGACGCTCACCGGGCTGACGTGGCAAGCTTTTCCGCCTGGGCAAATCCGCGCCCTCATCGCCCTCATCAACGACATCACCCGACGTTATGGTATTGCGCCGGAAAATATCGTGGGCCACAGTGATATCGCTCCTCAGCGTAAACAGGACCCAGGCCCGCAGTTTCCGTGGCAGCAGCTGGCTGAACAGGGCATCGGGGCCTGGCCCGATCCGCAACGCGTCGCTTTTTACTTAGCCGGGCAAGATCGTGAAGCAGCCGTTCCGGTTCCCCTCCTGCTTGATCGTTTGCAGCGTTACGGTTATCAGGTAACCGAAGGGATGACGGCGCGTGAGCAACAGAACCTGATTGCGGCTTTTCAGATGCATTTCCGTCCTGCTCACTATCAGGGGTTCGCGGATGCTGAAACGCTGGCGATTGCGGAGGCGCTGCTGGAAAAATATGGGGAAGCGCAATAACCGGCGGTTACTGCGCTTCCAATCTAGCGACCCGCGTAAGGGGACGCCGGCAGGGTAGATATGTTGACGGCGGCATCGGGACGATGCTGCGCTAAAAACGCCCGCCAGTAGGCCAGTACCTTTTCCAGCACCGGGCGCTCAGCATCCAGATGGGTGACGATTCGGGTGACGGGACCAACGCTCATCAGGACATCATGGGATTTCATCCACTGGCCCAGCGCGTTAACCTGGTCTGACGGCACGCGCACGAACAACATATTTGTCTGCTGCTCGGTCACCTCGACACCGATTTTCTGCAACTCCTGTCCCAGCCAGGCGGCATTCTCGTGATCGGTCTGCAAACGCGCAACGTTATGTTGCAGCGCATACAGCCCAGCCGCGGCCAGCACGCCAGCCTGGCGCATACCGCCGCCTGTCATCTTGCGCCAGCGGCGCGCACGTTCAATATAATCCGCATCGCCACAGAGCAGCGAACCCACGGGCGCGCCCAGGCCTTTCGACAAGCAGATGGTTAACGTATCGCAATAGCGGGCAAGGTTTTCAAGGGTGGTTTGCTGCGCCACGACGGCATTAAAAATACGCGCCCCGTCAATGTGCAGCGCCAGCTTATGCTCGCGGGTGAAATGCCACGCCTGCTCCAGATAGGCTGCGGGCAGGGCTTTGCCATGATGGGTGTTCTCAAGGCTAAGCAGTCGGGTGGGCGCAAAATGGATATCGTCGGGTTTGATAAATTCGGCCACCACATCCAGCGGCAAGCTGCCATCGGCGGCAGCGAGAATGGGCTGGGGTTGAATGCTTCCCAGCACCGCTGCGCCGCCTGCTTCGTACTTATAGTTATGTGCCTGCTGGCCCACAATGTACTCTTCACCACGCTGGCAGTGGCTCATTAACGCCACCAGGTTGGCCTGGGTACCGGTTGGCAAAAACAGCGCAGCGGCTTTGCCGCTCAGTCGTGCCGCTTCGGCTTCAAGTGCGTTAACGGTGGGATCGTCCCGATAAACGTCATCGCCGGTTTCAGCCGTCATCATCGCCTGTAACATGGCAGCGCTGGGACGGGTTACGGTATCACTGCGTAGATCAATCACATTGTGCTCCTGGGCAGCGGAAAGCCAGGCGGGCGGAGAGCCCGCCTGTAACATCCATCTGTTTTACCGCAGCCAGTTAGTTTTTGCCAGTTCAAGTACTTCGTCACCGCGACCGTTTATGATGGCGCGCAACATGTACAGGCTGAACCCTTTGGCCTGCTCCAGCTTAATCTCTGGCGGCATCGCCAGTTCCTCTTTCGCGGTAATCACATCCACCAGAACCGGGCCATCGTGAGCAAAGGCCTGTTCCAGCGCGCCATTCAGCTCGGAGGCTTTCTCCACCCGAATGCCTTTCACGCCGCAGGCCTGAGCAATGGCGGCAAAATCAGGATTGTGCAAGTCGGTGCCATCGGTGAGGTAACCGCCAGCTTTCATTTCCATGGCGACAAAGCCCAAAGAGCTGTTGTTGAAAATCACCAGTTTTACCGGCAACTTCAACTGGGCAACAGTCAGGAAATCGCCCATCAGCATACTGAATCCGCCGTCGCCGCATAGCGCCACGACCTGGCGGTCACGGTTAAGTGACTGTGCGCCCATCGCCTGTGGCATCGCGTTTGCCATTGAACCGTGGTTAAAGGAACCCAGCAGGCGGCGTTTACCGTTCATTTTCAAATAGCGTGCTGCCCACACGGTTGGGGTTCCCACATCGCAGGTGAAAATCGCGTCGTCGGCGGCAAGCTCACTGATTTGCTGTGCCACATATTGCGGATGAATCGGCTGGTCATCATTGGCTGTTGCCAGCGAATCCAGATCTTTACGCGCCTCGGCATAATGCTTCAGTGCACTGTCCAGGTGACGCTGCTCGGTTTTGACCTGCAGTTTGGGCAGCAGAGCACGCAGCGTGGTTTTGACATCGCCGATACAGGCCTGATCCACATGGCAGTGCGAGCCCAGGCTGCCGGGGTTAATATCGATTTGAATGATTTTCGCTTTTTCAGGGTAGAAGGCGCGGTAAGGGAACTGGGTACCAAGCAGCACCAGGGTATCCGCATTCATCATGGCATGAAAGCCTGAGGAGAAACCAATCAGCCCGGTCATGCCGACATCATAGGGATTGTCGTATTCGATGTGCTCTTTACCGCGAAGCGCATGCACAACTGGCGCTTTCAGCATCGCCGCCAACTCGACGACTTCACGATGTGCACCCGCACAACCACTGCCGCACATCAGCGTAATATTGGTCGCGCCGTTCAGGGTTTGCGCCAGGGTAGACAGCTCATCGGCGGACGGTAGCACGACCGGCAACTGCGGCGGATACCAGTCTGCGCGTGCGGATTCCGGTGCTGGCTGCAGCGCCACATCACCGGGCAGCACAATCACGGATACGCCGCGATTCAGAATGGCTTTGCGCATGGCAATGCCCAGCACCTGTGGCAGTTGCTCGGGATTCGACACCAGCTCGCAGTAGTGGCTACATTCGCGGAACAGCTCCTGAGGATGGGTTTCCTGAAAATAACCACTGCCGATTTCGCTGGAGGGAATATGCGCGGCAATCGCCAGTACGGGCACCCGGTTGCGGTGGCAGTCAAAAAGCCCGTTAATTAAATGCAGGTTACCGGGACCACAGGAGCCGGCGCACACCGCCAGTTCGCCACTGGCGTGCGCTTCTGCGCCTGCCGAGAAGGCAGCCACTTCTTCATGTCGGGTTGGCATCCACTCAATGGTGCCCATTCGGTTCAGACTGTCACTCAGGCCGTTTAGTGAGTCACCTGTGACGCCCCAAATACGTTTTACGCCGGCGTTTTCCAGGGTTTTGGCCACCAGCGCCGCTACGGTTTGTTTCATCTTCTTCTCCTTGGTAATCCGTCGCCATCCAGGGGATAGCAGAATCAAACAACTCAAAGAAGCGTAGACGACGCTGATTCAACTCAACCGTAAAAAATTGCATCAAAAGTTGAATTGGGCGGTCAGGCGGAGAACAGGGCGATGAGTACCGGTGCCAGCAGGCTCATGACAAAGCCGTGCACAATCGCGGCCGGGACGATTTCTGTACCGCCTGCCCGTTGCAAAACCGGTAAGGTAAAATCCATAGAGGTTGCGCCGCATAAGCCCAGTGCAGTGCTGCGGTGACGGGCGATCAGCGCAGGGATCAACATAATCGCGATAAGCTCTCGCAGCAGATCGTTGAAGAAGGCGGCGCTGCCAATTACCGGGCCGAAGGCTTCCGTCATCAGAATCCCCGATAAAGAGTACCAGCCGAAGCCACTGGCCAGGGCCAGCCCGGTTTTCAGCGGCAGTCCCAGTACCAGAGCCGCGATCATTCCCCCCAGCAGCGCACTGATCAGCACCGCGAGCGCGACCATCATGCCACGACGGTTTAAGACCATCTGGCGCAACGTCATCCCACTACCGCGCAGTTGAATGCCCACCAGCAGGAGCAGAAAGATTAATGCATATTCACTGGCGGCGGCGGCATGATGCAGCCAGGGCCATTGGGTCAGGCCCAGCGCAAAGCCTACGACAACCACACCACATAACGTGAGTGATTCCAGCGCCATATGCAGACGTGAAGGAAGCTTTTGCGGTTTGTGACTGTGCTGCCAGGGCAGCCGTTGCTCCAGCCAATGCAACGCCAGCAGGTTACATAGCAGAATGCATGTCGCTGTAACTGCCGCGGTATAAAACACCGTAAGCAGATTGCTGCTGAGATTATCGAGAAAGGCCAGGCTGATGCCCATAAAAAACAAAATGACGTAGACCATCCAGCCTAACAGTCGGTTGACGGCCTTGAGAAACGTCACGTGTCGAAGCGGTAACAGCCAGCCTGCCAGCAGGGGCAACAGGATAATTAAGAGTCCGGAATACATATTGATCGGTTCGTCCATGTCGAAAGTCTCGACACGCTAGCGAAAAAGCCCAGGTGAGTAAACCCTTACAACAAAGTGACTTGACCGCCTGATGAAGCCGCTTCATTCTGCGGACAACAAAGAGGATAAAAACGCTATGATTCTGGAACATATCGATATCCGGGGATTTCGCGGCATTAATCAGCTCTCTTTACCCCTGACGCGTATAAACCTGCTGATTGGCGAAAACGCCTGGGGTAAATCCAGTTTGCTGGACGCGCTCAGCCTGCTGCTGTCGCCCCACTCGCGTGAGTATGTGTTTTCTCCTGACGATTTTCACTTTACGCCGGGCGAGGTCGACGATCGGGTTCATCGCCTGTCGGTCGTTTTCCACTTCACGGATGACGACGCGGAAAACAGCGACCTGCTACAGCCGTTCTGGCAACCCGCCGAACAGGGACAACGCCGACTGAGTTACAGCGTGCACGCCCGGCGACGTGACGGCCAGATCACCTCAACACGGCGCTTTATCGATAGCCATGGTCATGTGCTAGCGGAAGAGGGAAGTGCGGCGGCGATAAGTTATCTGCTGCGCATGAATCCAGTATTACGGCTGCGCGATGCACGTTTTAGCCGACGTGTTCGCCCGGTCGAAAGCGGTATTGATGCCCGTCTTTCCACCCTGAATCAACTGGCGAAAGAGCTGGATAAACTGACTCGGGATCTGGAACAGCATCCACAGCAATTGAGTAATGACATGCTGCGTCAGGGATTACAGACCATGCAGCAGCTGATGGAACACTACTTTCTGGTCCAGCATCCTGAGAATGGCGGACAGATGCACCGCGTCGATCCACAATCACGTGACGGTATTCAGGGCTGGCGTTCACTGGACCAGCTGAATCATCTGATTGCCGCCACGGACGTCCGCAGCCGCCAACTTATTTTATTGCGCATGTTTAGCTTGCTGGTCCAGGCGCGAGGAAGCGAACCTTTGGCACCGGGCGCCCGGCCGTTGTTGCTGATTGAAGATCCGGAAACCCGGCTGCATCCCATCATGTTATCCGTAGCATGGAACCTTCTCACGCTGCTCCCGTTACAGAAGATTGCGACGACCAATTCTGGAGAGCTGCTTTCTCAGGTCGCGGTGGAGAACGTTTGCCGATTGGTGCGTGAGCCAACGCGCGTGGCGGCATGGCGCATTGGTCCCGAAGGGCTGAGTGCGGAAGAGAGCCGCCGCATCGGCTTCCATATCAAAGTCAACCGGCCTTCAGCCCTGTTTGCCCGTTGCTGGCTTCTGGTTGAAGGTGAAACCGAAGTCTGGATCATCAACGAAATGGCGCGACAATGCGGTTTTCACTTCGCCGCTGAAGGAATTAAAGTCATTGAGTTTGCACAGTCCGGGCTAAAACCGTTGTTAAAATTTGCCCGACGTATGGGCATTGCCTGGCATGTGCTGACTGACGGGGATATGGCAGGGAAAAAATATGCAGCCACGGCGCGCAGCCAGCTCCAGCCTCATGATGTCGAGAAGCATCACCTGACGCAGCTCCCGGCGGCGGATATGGAGCAGTTCCTTTACCAACATGGCTTTAGTGATGTGTATCATGAGGCAGCGCACCTGCCGTTAAACGTACCTGTCAATCCCAGGCGTATTATTACCAAAGCTATTCATCGTGCATCAAAACCTGAACTGGCTATCACGGTCGCTATGGCAGCAGCCGAACGCGGCAGCGAGGCAATCCCGGAACGCCTACGGGAGATGTTTTCCCAGGTGATTACCCTGGCGCAGGGCAAAGCGGGATAGGGGTTACAGCGTAAAAATGCCAGCGCGGCAGGCTGGCATTGTTGACGGAGCGGTCCAACGTTGGGGGGATCTCAGGCTACGGCCTGTTGCACTTCAACAGGTACAATCAGACTGGCATGGTTGCCTTTAGGGCCTTGATGAACGTCAAAATGAACCTGCTGGCCCGCTTTTAGCGTTCTGTAACCATCCATCTGTATTGTTGAGTAGTGTGCGAAGATATCTTCTCCGCCCCCGATTGGACAGATAAAGCCGAAACCTTTGGCGTTATTGAACCATTTAACGGTACCTGTCTCCATGCTTTTACTTCCCTCGCAAGACATTTTATAAGTAGGTGAGGTCACTGAAGCCGTGAGTCGGGTTTGATTAAAACTCAATCAGCTTATGAAGGTAGAATGTAGAGAAACTGCCACTGTCGTCAAGCAAAGCACCGGGCAACGTGGGGAAAAAATCATCAAAATTTGAGGTAGTTAACGCTATTTGAAATTTTGTGATACAGGTCGCGTGCAGGGTTTTTTGCCTGAGAATGCATTAGCGGCAGTGCACTTGACACACGTGTTAAACTCTACAGATGACCCTGGATTTGATGACGATGCACAGAATCACAACGGAACACTATGGCAAACACAAATGACTGGCTAAATTTTGAACACTTAGCCGACGAAAAAGTACGCGAAGGGTTAAAACCGCCTTCCATGTATAAAGTCATTCTGAATAATGACGATTATACACCTATGGAATTTGTTATTGACGTTCTGCAAAAGTTCTTTTCTTATGATATTGAACGTGCAACGCAACTGATGCTGAAAGTTCACTACCACGGTAAAGCAATCTGTGGTGTATTTACCGCAGAGGTCGCTGAGACCAAAGCGGCGCAGGTGAATAATTACGCGCGGGACAATCATCATCCGTTGCTGTGTACGCTTGAAAAAGCCTGAGCCTCTCTCCATACAGGAAGCAGGTCAGAGCGATTAACTGGAGGAGGTGCCTAATGCTCAATCAAGAACTGGAACTCAGTTTAAACATGGCTTTCGCCAGAGCGCGTGAGCACCGTCATGAGTTTATGACCGTCGAGCATCTGTTACTGGCGTTGCTCAGTAACCCGTCGGCCAGAGAGGCACTGGAAGCCTGTACGGTGGACATTGTGGCTCTACGGCAGGAACTCGAAGCCTTCATTGAACAGACCACGCCTGTGCTGCCTGCCAGCGAAGAAGAGCGTGATACGCAACCGACGCTCAGCTTCCAACGTGTACTACAGCGTGCGGTTTTCCATGTTCAGTCATCCGGACGCAGTGAAGTTACCGGTGCGAACGTACTGGTTGCTATTTTCAGCGAGCAAGAGTCGCAAGCGGCTTACCTGCTGCGCAAACACGAAGTCAGCCGCCTTGATGTGGTGAATTTCATCTCTCACGGCACGCGTAAAGACGAACCTGGCCAGGCACCTGGTGCTGAAAACCCGGTTAACGAAGAGCAAGCAGGCGGGGAGGAACGTATGGAAAACTTCACCACCAATCTTAATCAGCTTGCTCGCGTTGGCGGAATTGACCCGCTGATCGGTCGCGACAAAGAGCTGGAACGCACTATTCAGGTTCTGTGTCGCCGCCGTAAAAATAACCCGTTGCTGGTGGGGGAATCCGGTGTCGGTAAAACAGCCATTGCGGAAGGTTTAGCCTGGCGCATTGTGCAGGGTGACGTGCCTGAGGTGATGAAGGACTGCACCATCTATTCTCTGGATATCGGCTCTCTGCTGGCGGGCACCAAGTACCGTGGCGACTTTGAGAAACGTTTCAAAGCCCTGTTAAAACAGCTGGAGCAGGATAACAGCAGCATCCTGTTTATTGATGAGATTCACACCATCATCGGTGCGGGTGCAGCATCGGGTGGGCAGGTCGATGCCGCCAACCTGATTAAACCACTGCTTTCTAGCGGTAAAATCCGCGTGATGGGTTCCACGACCTATCAGGAATTCAGCAACATCTTTGAAAAAGATCGCGCCCTGGCGCGCCGTTTCCAGAAAATCGACATTACCGAGCCGTCGGTAGAAGAAACGGTACAGATTCTTAACGGCCTGAAAACCAAATATGAAGCGCACCATGACGTTCGTTACACCGCGAAAGCCGTGCGTGCGGCAGTCGAACTGGCGGTGAAATATATCAACGATCGCCATCTGCCAGATAAAGCCATTGACGTTATCGATGAAGCGGGTGCCCGTGCACGCCTGATGCCAGCCAGCAAACGCAAGAAAACCGTAAATGTGGCTGATATTGAAACCGTGGTCGCGCGTATCGCGCGTATTCCGGAGCAGAGCGTGTCCGCCACCGATCGCGATACGCTGAAAAACCTGGGCGACCGCCTGAAAATGCTGGTGTTTGGTCAGGATAATGCCATTGAAGCCTTGACCGAAGCGATCAAGATGAGCCGTGCAGGTCTGGGACAGGATCGCAAACCGGTGGGTTCATTCCTGTTTGCTGGTCCAACGGGCGTCGGTAAAACCGAAGTTACCGTTCAACTGGCGAAAGCGCTGGGGATTGAACTGCTGCGTTTTGACATGTCCGAGTACATGGAGCGTCACACCGTCAGCCGCCTGATTGGTGCGCCTCCGGGCTATGTTGGCTTTGATCAGGGTGGTCTGCTGACTGATGCGGTGATCAAACATCCTCATGCCGTCGTACTGCTGGATGAGATTGAGAAAGCGCATCCGGATGTGTTTAACCTGTTGCTGCAGGTAATGGATAACGGCATGTTGACCGACAACAACGGCCGCAAGGCGGATTTCCGCAACGTGGTACTGGTGATGACAACCAATGCTGGCGTGCGCGAAACCGAGCGTAAATCTATTGGCCTGATTCATCAGGACAACAGCACTGACGCAATGGAAGAGATTAAAAAAATCTTTACGCCTGAATTCCGTAACCGTCTGGACAACATTATCTGGTTCAGCCACTTGTCGGCCGAAGTCATTCATCAGGTGGTGGACAAGTTTATCGTTGAACTGCAGGCCCAACTGGATGCTAAAGGCGTTTCACTCGAGGTCAGTGATGAAGCGCGTGACTGGCTGGCAGAGAAAGGCTACGACAAAGCGATGGGTGCCCGTCCAATGGCGCGTACCGTTCAGGAAAGCCTGAAGAAACCGTTGGCCAATGAACTGCTGTTTGGTTCGCTGGTGGAAGGGGGTTCAGTATCGGTTGCACTGGATAAAGAGAAAGGCCAGTTAACTTATCACTTCCTGAGTGCGCAAAAACGTAAAGCGGAAGGCACTGTGCACTAAGCACTGTGTGACGGAAAGAGAAAAGGCCGGATATTATCCGGCCTTTTTTTTATTGCCTCGGTTGGAGGCAATAGCATCAACGCAACTCAGCGACTACGGAAGACAATGCGGCCTTTGCTCAGGTCGTACGGGGTCAGCTCGACAGTCACTTTGTCGCCCGTCAGGATGCGGATGTAGTTTTTACGCATTTTACCGGAGATATGAGCGGTAACCACGTGTCCGTTCTCAAGTTCTACGCGGAACATGGTGTTAGGTAACGTATCCAGTACGGTACCTTGCATTTCAATATTGTCTTCTTTGGCCATCGAATCCTCTGGGTGTACTACCTTTCAGTTGAACCGGCAAGATAATGCCCAATTCAACGAGTTATGTAAAGAACCGTCGGCAATAAAGCCAACGCATCGCCGTGCTTCGCTTATAACGCGAGCATGTCGGTTAAATTAGGGTGTTTATGTGACGTCTGCGGGGGATTAGCGGGCTAAGAATCTGAATCAACCGGTAACACGCGCACGATTGAAACAGTCCCGAGAGTGCGATGAGATTCCCAGCCTGGCAATTCCGGCTTGAAATTCAAGCGCGGACGACATACCAAACGCCGCTATTATAGCACTTAACCGACTTTGTGTGTGCAAAACATCTGCGCGAGCTTTAAAAAAGGGTCTGGTTGAGCCAGCAGCCGCTGTCAACGGGTTGAGATGACAGGTTTTTTACCGATTCCAGGTAAGCCTCACGCGGGATTTCGACCGCGCCCAACGATGCCGTATGGGGATTAAGTATCTGACAATCCACCAGGTGTCCTTTGTGCTTAATGAAATGCTGACAAAAAACCCATAGTGCGGTTTTTGAAGCATTGGTTTGCAGGCTGAACATGGATTCACCACAAAATATCTGGCCCAGCGCCAGCCCGTACATGCCGCCTGCCAGCTGTTGCCCGCGCCAGACTTCAATGGAGTGAGCATGACCCAGCTCATAGAGTTTCAGCCATGCGCGTTTCACTTCAAAGGTGATCCAGGTTCCTTCTTCGCGGCCCATGGCACAGCCCTCAACGACATCAGCAAAGGCTTCATTCATGGTGACGCGATAAGGCGATTGCTGATGAAAGCGTTTCATACTGCGGCTAAGATGAAAATGTTCAGGGATCAACACCGCACGGGGATCGGGTGACCACCACAGAATCGGATCGCCCGGCGAAAACCAGGGGAAAATACCTTGCTGATAGGCGCTGAGCAGACGGGCAGGCGAAAGATCGCCGCCCATGGCCAGCAGACCATTGGGCTCGCGCAGGGCCATTTCCGGGGGAGGAAACAGCAACGATTCCCGTGACAGTTGAACCAGTCTCATCGCGTTACGTTATCCATCAGCTTTTGCACGAAACTATAACGCAAAGCGTTGCTGGAAACGCCAGTAACGTCCACCTTTTGCGACTAATTCGGAATGATTTCCCTGCTCAATGATTCGGCCGCTGTCCATAAGGCAAATTCTGTCCATTTGTGCCAGGCCTGTCAGACGGTGAGTGACCATAATGACGGTTTTGCCTGCCGTAAGCTGCTGCAGCAAGGCGAGAATATGCTGCTCGGTCGCCGCATCAAGGCCTTCCGTTGGCTCATCCAATAGCCACAGGTCGCCGTTATGCAGCAGGGCACGGGCAAGCGCCAGACGTCGCAGTTCGCCCCCAGACAGCGGACGACCGCCTTCGCCCAGCCAGGCATTTAATCCTTCCTCGTTATCCAGCAGGGTCTGCAGACCAGTCTGCATTAATGCCGCAGTCAGGGTTTCGTCGCTGGCGTTGGGGCAGGCCAGCAATAAATTGTCACGCAGGGTCTGGCTGAACAGATGAACACGCTGGGTGACAACGCTGATGCGTTGCCGGAGTTGCGCCTCATCCCACTCAGTAAGGGGAACTGCGTTTAACCTAATCTCACCTTGCTGACTATCCCAGGCGCGCGTAAGCAGCCCAAGCAATGTCGATTTTCCACAGCCGGTCGGTCCGAGCAGCGCAACGTGTTCTCCCCCCTCAATGCTTAATGAAAACTGATTCAACACTTTTTCAGGGCGTCCCGGATAGCAAAAATCAAGCGCCTGTAGGCTTACGTGTAATGCACCAGAAGGGATAACGGTTTTAGAGGGAAAAACAATCGCCGGTGTTTGTTCGATAATTTCATTGACGCGTTGGGCCGCCGTTATCACCTGAGACAGTGGCAAAAATGCGCCCGCGACCGGGGCCAGGGCTTCAAAAGCGGCCAGGGCACAAAATACCACCAGCGCAATGAATGGCCCGGGAAGTTGCTGCTGCGCAATGCTCTCTGCGCTGAGCCAGAGCAGCGCAGTAACCGTCATGCCGCTGCATATCAGTAACAGACTTTGCGCCAGCGCCTGTAAACGTTCTTGTTGACGCTGTGCTTCCTGCCACTGTTGTTCACTGCTGTCGAGTCTGGTACGCCAGACTGCAGCATTACCATATAACGTCAGTTCAGCCTGGCCTGCCAGCCAGTGCATTAACTGCACGCGCCAGTGCGAGCGCTGACGGGTAATCGCAACGCCCGCCGGTGCGCCCAGGCGGTAAAAGAGCGGTGGCAAGATGCAGAGCAGGGCGAGCAGGGCACCGCCCAGGGTGAGAGCCAGCTGCAGGTCAATCAGACTTAAACCGACCGTCACCACCACAATGACGATAAACGCACCCAGCAGCGGTGAGATTACCCGCAGATAGAGATGATCCAGCGTGTCGACATCACCGACAAAACGGTTGAGCAGATCCGCCTGACGAAAGGCTGCAAGCTGAGCGGGTGCCAGCGAAATCAAACGACTGAAGGTGAAAACGCGTAAATGTTGCAACACCCGAAACGTCGCGTCGTGAGTGACCAGCCGTTCAAAGTAACGGGCCGCCGTGCGGATAATTGCCGCGCCGCGCACACCTGCTGCGGGAAGCATATAGTTAAAACTGTACAGTCCCGCAACGCCAGCGACAGACGAGGCCGCCAGAAACCACCCGGATAAGGTCAGCAAGCCAATGCTGGCTAACAGCGTGACGATGGCCAGAACCATTCCCAGCGTCAGCCGGAAGGGATGACGCAGCCACAATCGCATAAAAGGACGCAGAGCAGACATCAGATGCACTCCTGTTGACGACGATGTTGTAGCAATTCACGGAACGGCCCAGGCTGTGAGGTAAGTTGCTGCCAGTGGCCCTGCTGCACCAGTTTTCCTTCCTCCATGAGCCAGATTTCATCCCAGTCTTGCAGCGAATCAATCTGATGCGTAATCATCAGGGTGGTTTGCTGCGTTGCAGCCTGATTTAACGCCAGCATAACGTGATGTTCACTTAGCGCATCCAGGCTGGCGGCAGGCTCATCCAGTAGCAATAGCTGAGCCGGTTTGTACAGCGCTCGCGCTACCGCAATACGCTGTGCCTGTCCCACGGACAACGCGTTACTGGCATCGCCAGGCGCGGTATCCAGCCCTTCAGGCAGCCGGGGGAGGAATTCGTTGATGCCACAGGCTGCGGTTAACCTGTCCAGTCGTTCAGTATCCAGGGGCGCGTCCATGACGATATTTTCACGCAACGTTGCGGCCGGTAACTGTGGGTTTTGTCCAACCCAGGCAAGATGCTGATGCCAGTCGCGTCGTGCTATGTCGCGAAGCTCAATGCCATTGGCTTTGAGCGAACCCTCATAGGGTAAAAACCCCAGCAGGGCATTTAACAGCGCGGTTTTTCCTGCACCGCTTTTGCCGACCAGCGCCACGCGCCCGCTTGCCCGTAGGGTGAAATGTAAAGGGCCGCACAGAACCTTGTCGTCGGGGGCGCATACCACAAGGTTGTCAGCAACCAGCTCCAGCGGCGAAGTGGCGCTAAACGCGACATTACCTGAAGCCCTGTCTGACGATGGTGTGTCCTGCATAAACCGCTCAAGGGCATCGGCACCGCCGATTGCCTGTGCCTTAGCATGATAGAAGGTGCCAAGATCGCGCAGAGGTTGAAAGAATTCGGGGGCCAGAATCAACACCAGGAAACCGGCAAACAGCGTGACGCCTTTACCGTAATCGCCAAAATGCAGCTCGCCCAGGTACGAGAAACCAAAATAAACCGCCACCACGGCGATGGCTAATGAGGCAAAAAACTCCAGCACTGAGGAGGAGAGAAAGGCCAGGCGTAAAACCTCCATCGTCCGTTGACGAAAATCTGTCGTCGTGGCGGCAATTGCCTGCTTCTCTGCATCAGCCCGGTGAAACAGCCGCAGCGTTTCCCGCCCGCGTAAGCGATCAAGGAAGTCACCGCTCAGGCGTGCCAGGGCCAGGAAGTTGCGGCGATTAGCATCGGCCGCGCCCATGCCCACCATCGCCATAAAGAGCGGAATCAGCGGTGCCGTAGCCAGCAGAATCAATCCGGCGGCCCAGTTCAGGGGGAACAGGGTAATCAGAATGCAGCAAGGGATTACCGCTGCCAGCGTCATCTGCGGCAGATAGCGCGCATAGTACGCCTGCATATCTTCGGTTTGTTCCAGAAGCAGTGTTGCCCAACTGCCTGCGGGTTTGCCCTGTATCCAGGCGGGCCCCAGATCGGATAAACGATCCAACACCTGTTTACGCAGTGCCTGGCGGATGGCCTGACCGGCCCGAAAGCCTGCCTGCTCGCGGGCATAGTTCAGCACCGCGCGCAGCACAAAGCACAACAGCAGTAACATAAAGCGGGGCAGGAGGGATTGCGGCGCTTGCTGCTCGACGATAAGTGCCTGCAGTAACGAAGCCAGCAGCCAGGCCTGCATGATAATCAGTAGTGCGCCTGCTGAACCTAAGAGTGAGGCAAGTCGTAGCCAGGGACCGGCATGATGGCGCTGTTGACGAAGCCAACGGGTAAGGTGCTGCTGCCGCGATTTGTTCATGCGAAACCCACTGTGGCGAAGACAAATGAAATGAGGCAAGTCCCTCACGCCTGGCGCATGAATTTAGCATGGTGATAATAAAAAAGGCGACTGAAAAACAGTCGCCTCAAACAATTAAGATCAGGTTATTAACAACTTACTTATCGTTCTTAACCAGACCATCAAGATAACGCTCTGCATCTAAGGCAGCCATACAGCCAGTACCCGCAGAGGTAATGGCCTGGCGATAGATATGATCCATCACGTCACCCGCGGCAAACACACCCGGAATACTGGTCTGGGTGGCATTGCCGTGCAGTCCTGACTGCACCTTGATATAGCCATTCTCAAGCGCTAACTGACCGTCGAAAATCGCCGTGTTTGGGCTATGGCCAATGGCCACAAACAGGCCAGCAACCTCCAGCGCTTCCGTTTCATCGTTCAGCGTTGAACGCAGCGTCAGCCCGGTCACGCCCATCTGATCGCCCACAACTTCTTCCAGCGTACGATGAGTGTGCAGCACGATGTTGCCGTTGCTGACTTTTTGCATCAGGCGATCAATTAAAATTTTCTCCGCACGGAAGCTGTCGCGACGGTGAATCAAATGCACTTCAGCGGCAATATTGGCCAGATAAAGTGCCTCTTCTACCGCCGTATTACCGCCGCCGATAACGGCGACTTTCTGATTACGGTAGAAGAAACCATCGCAGGTGGCGCAGGCTGAAACGCCTTTGCCTTTAAACGCTTCTTCTGACGGCAGGCCGAGATAGCGCGCCGACGCGCCCGTGGCAATAATCAGCGCATCTGCGGTGTATTCGCCGCTGTCACCGGTTAAACGGAACGGACGATTCTGCAGATCAACGCTATGAATGTGGTCAAAAATAATCTCAGTGTTAAATTTCTCAGCATGCTCGTGCATGCGTTCCATTAACGACGGACCTGTCAGATCGTGCGGGTCGCCCGGCCAGTTTTCCACGTCCGTCGTGGTGGTCAGCTGTCCGCCTTTTTCCAGCCCGGTAATCAATACCGGATTCAGATTTGCGCGTGCAGCATAGACGGCTGCGGTATAACCTGCTGGACCAGAGCCCAGAATGAGCAACTTACTGTGTTTAGCCGTACTCATGCGTTCCTCAGTTTCATTCGCCTGACATAGTCTGCGATTGTAGGGAATAAGCCGCATCATTGACAACACTTGCGCGCTTTTGTTGGCGATTGCTGTAAACGGCGTAGACGATGAATACGTTTTTCGCCTGTCACTTGTGCCAAAAGGGGGCAAAAATTCATTTCGTTGCACCATGCCGCACGAAAATACTCATTTAAAAACAGTGACCCAGCGAAGTGTCTGGCATCTTGTCCTGAATTTAGACATTTTACTTTGACAATCGCCTGCGCATTTGCGAAAACAGTGTAAGAAGCGAATGACATCTTCGGAACAAAACGGGTTTTGCCGCCGGGTTTTGGGCAATGTGCCGAACGAATTTTGTCGTCTGATATGGGTCATGACGCATGATGTGGACAGGCAATATGCGTCATACACATAGGTGCGAACGCACTCAGACTTTGTTATTTCACTTCAAAAAATGCCCCGAACAATGAGCGTTTTCAGGGGATGGCAGGTAAAGGGAAGGAATTAAGAGAGACAATAATAATGGTAGATAATAAGAAACGCCCCGGTAAAGACCTCGACAGGATCGACAGAAACATTCTGAATGAATTGCAGAAAGACGGTCGCATCTCAAACGTGGAACTTTCCAAACGTGTAGGATTATCGCCTACACCTTGTCTTGAGCGTGTACGTCGTCTTGAACGCCAGGGATTCATCCTTGGTTATACTGCGCAACTTAACCCTCACTACCTGGACGCCTCATTACTGGTATTCGTTGAGATTACTCTGAATCGTGGCGCGCCAGATGTGTTTGAACAATTTAACGCCGCCGTACAAAAACTTGAGGAAACTCAAGAGTGTCACCTGGTTTCTGGTGATTTCGACTACCTGCTTAAAACGCGCGTGCCTGATATGTCCGCCTACCGCAAGCTGCTGGGTGAAACCTTGCTGCGCCTGCCAGGTGTAAACGACACGCGGACTTACGTGGTGATGGAAGAGGTCAAACAGAGTAACCGTCTGGTGATCAAAACGCGCTGATGCGTGGCAGGTGCAAAGCCTGTGAAATTTCGGTACACTCCTGTGAATACATACAGGACCAGCGTCGGGTGAGCCCGGCGCTGTTGTTTCTTACTTTACAGGCACCTGGAGAGTTCTCTTGAGCCAGGAATACACAGAAGATAAAGACGTTTCGTTACAGTCGCTGAGCAGTGGACGCCGTCTGCTGGAAGCGTTGCTCATCCTGGTGGCGTTGTTTGCCATCTATCTGATGGTTTCCCTCGTCAGTTTTAATCCTTCCGACCCGAGCTGGTCGCAGACGGCCTGGCATGAACCTATCCATAATATTGGTGGCAAGGTAGGCGCGTGGCTGGCTGATACCTTACTGTTCATCTTTGGTGTGATGGCGTACGCCATTCCGCCGGTTATTTTGGGGCTGTGCTGGATAGCGTTTCGCCAGCGCGATAATCAGGACTACTTTGACTATTTCGCCATCGGTTTACGCTTAATCGGCGTACTGGCATTGGTGGTGACCACCTGCGGTATGGCGGCACTCAATGCTGACGACATCTGGTATTTTGCCTCGGGTGGCGTCATCGGCAGTCTTGTCAGTAATGCGATTTCGCCCTGGTTTAGTCCAGCAGGCGGAACGCTGACGCTGCTCTGCATCTGGGCTGCCGGGATTACGCTTTATACCGGCTGGTCATGGTTAACCATTGCGGAAAGAATCGGCGGCGTTGTTATGGGCGTGCTGACCTTTGCCAGCAACCGTTCACGCCATGATGAACCCTGGCAGGAAGAGGATGAGGCAGAACATCATGAAGAGGCTGTGCCTGTCCTTCACGCTCAGCCGCATGAAGACGATGACGTTTTGCTTGCCGCACCGCGTAAAGCTCAGCCCGATCTGGATGAGCACGATCCGCTGCTGGCTAAGGCGGCAACAGCCACTCGCGCCGCCGTCGCCGCAACCGTCGATGCTTCCGATATGCCGGTGGCGTCCGCTGCGGTGCCGACCCAGCAGCCTGCCGTTGCCCCGGCGCTGTCCAATGCGGCGACCGCACAGTCAGTAGCCCCTGTCGCTCAGCCAGTGGGCGCTGTACCTGCACAATCCGCCCATTTTTCCGCCGCGTCCGCGCAGGAATCGGCAGCACATTATTCTACTCCCGTGCGCAATGCTGCGCCGCTTGATCCTGTTCCGCAGGATAAACCGGTGAGCGAACCGCCTCTGTACCGTTTTGAAATGCCGGATGAAACGCCTGCATCCTCAAGCCCCTTTACGGCTTATGAGGATGATGAGCCGAAAATGGGCAACTGGCGCGAGGCAGCCTCTGCCGCGACGCTGAGCAGCGCGGTGACATCAGCCGTTGCCGCAAAGCAGGCGTCATCGATGTCGCCCCTGTTTGAACCGGTACCTGAGAATCAGGCGAATCCGCAGGTGAAGCAGGGGATTGGCCCGGCGCTGCCCCGGCCGAATCCGGTGAAATTACCGACCCGACGCGAACTGGCCTCCTATGGGATCAAACTGCCTTCGCAGCGCATGGCGGAAGAGAAAGCGAAGCTGTCTGAAAGCCCCGCGTCTCAGCCAGTGCCTGAGGATACGCACAACCCGGACTGGTCTGCAGAGGAGCAAGACGCGCTGCAACAGGCCGAGTTACGCCACGCGTTTCAGTCGGAACAGCAACAGCGTTATGGCGAGCGCTGGCAACAGGATGAGCAGCACGAGGACGATGAACTGGCACTGCAACAGGCATCGCTGGCACGTCAGTTCGCCGAACAGCAGCAACAGCGCTATGAGGCGGAGCCCGACAACAACGCACCGGTTTTCAATCTGGATACCTCGGCGGCTTTTGATTTCTCACCGATGAAAGATTTGGTCGACGATGGACCTGTTGAGCCGCTGTTCACCATTGCGGCTGCGCCTGAAACGGATGACGTGGCGGCAAAACATGAGCCGTGGCAGCAAATGCAGGCCGCACCAGAACAGGCGGCAGCCCAGAGAACGGTGCCGACACAGAGCGTGGTGTCGGATACCTTCGTGGCACCTGTTCAACAGCCAGAACCCGTCGAAGACACAAAACCGTCGCTGCATGATAGCCTGATTCACCCTTTCCTGATGCGTCATGAGCAGCCGCTGGAAAAACCCTCCACGCCATTGCCTTCGCTGGATCTGTTAACCGCGCCGCCTGTCGAAGAGGAGCCGGTTGATATGTTTGCGCTGGAGCAGACAGCACGTCTGGTTGAATCACGCCTGGGCGATTATCGTGTTAAGGCGGAAGTCGTCGGCATTTCTCCAGGCCCGGTGATTACCCGCTTTGAACTGGATCTGGCGCCTGGCGTGAAAGCCGCGCGTATTTCTAACCTGTCACGCGATCTGGCCCGTTCACTGTCGACCACGGCAGTGCGCGTTGTTGAAGTGATTCCCGGTAAGCCCTATGTCGGACTGGAATTACCGAATAAGCATCGTCAGACCGTTTACTTACGTGAAGTGCTGGATTGTCCAAAATTCCGTGACAATCCTTCACCTCTGGCCGTGGTACTGGGTAAAGACATTGCCGGTCAGCCGGTAGTGGCCGATTTGGCGAAAATGCCACACTTACTGGTAGCGGGTACCACCGGTTCGGGTAAGTCAGTCGGTGTGAACGCCATGATTCTCAGCATGTTGTATAAAGCCACGCCGGAAGAAGTGCGCTTTATTATGATCGACCCGAAAATGCTTGAGCTGTCGGTCTATGAAGGCATTCCGCATCTACTCACCGAAGTCGTCACCGATATGAAAGATGCGGCGAATGCGCTGCGCTGGAGCGTCGGTGAGATGGAGCGCCGCTATAAACTGATGTCGGCGCTTGGCGTGCGTAATCTTGCGGGCTACAACGAGAAAGTTGAGCAGGCGGAGGCGATGGGCCGTCCAATTCCCGATCCGTTCTGGAAACCGGGCGACAGTATGGACATGACGCCACCGGTGCTGGAAAAATTGCCTTACATTGTGGTGATGGTGGATGAGTTCGCCGACCTGATGATGGCCGTGGGTAAAAAAGTGGAAGAGCTGATTGCCCGCCTGGCGCAGAAAGCACGTGCGGCAGGTATCCACCTGGTGCTGGCAACCCAGCGTCCCTCGGTGGATGTGATTACCGGTCTGATCAAAGCGAACATCCCGACCCGTATTGCCTTTACCGTATCAAGTAAAATTGACTCGCGTACTATTCTCGACCAGGGCGGCGCGGAGTCGTTGCTGGGGATGGGTGACATGCTCTATATGCCGCCAAACTCCTCCATGCCGGTCCGTGTTCACGGTGCCTTCGTGCGCGATCAGGAAGTTCATGCCGTTGTGCAGGACTGGAAAGCGCGTGGCCGTCCGCAATACATTGAGAGCATTACAGCGGGTGAAGAGAGCGAAGGTGCAGGCGGTATCGACAGCGATGAAGAACTGGACCCGTTGTTCGATCAGGCGGTGGGCTTTGTGGTAGACAAGCGTCGCGCCTCTATTTCGGGGGTTCAGCGTCAGTTCCGTATCGGCTATAACCGCGCCGCGCGCATCATTGAGCAGATGGAAGCACAAGGGATTGTCTCGGCGCCGGGTCATAACGGTAACCGCGAAGTTCTGTCACCACCGCCACATGATATGTAGAGCCTGAGCGATAAGCTTTGAAACATAAATCAATGAGCCAGTTCTTGCTGGCTCATTGTTTTTTAGCGGTTAACCCCCATAGTTGATTAGGCTTTCGGTTTTTTCTCCTGTATTAAATGCAGGACAGCGACCAGGCTTAGTATCGTTATCAACGGGAAACGATTTAATAAGGATTTAAGCAGATGAAATTACGCGTAATCGCCTTCGGCCTGATGGCCGCTTTGGGTTCAGCCAGCGCTTTCGCTGATGCATCGACTGACCTGCAACAGCGTTTAAATAAAGTAAACAGCTTCCACGCCAGCTTTACTCAAAAGGTTACCGATGGCAGCGGTGCTAACGTGCAGGACGGGGAAGGTGAGCTGTGGGTTAAACGCCCCAGCCTGTTCAACTGGCACATGACCGCGCCTGACGAGAGCGTCATTATCTCTGACGGAAAATCGTTATGGTTCTACAACCCGTTTGTAGAACAGGCCACGGTAAGCCTGTTAAAAAATGCCACCAGTAATACGCCATTTATGTTGATTGCCCGTAATCAGTCGAGTGACTGGAAGCAATATAACGTCAAGCAGCAGGGCGACAAATTTGAACTGACGCCGAAGAAAAGCGATGGCAATCTCAAGCAGTTCACGATTGATGTGACGCCAGACGGCACCATCAATCAGTTCAGCGCCATAGAGCAGGATGGGCAGCGCAGTAACTACCAGTTAAAGAGCCAGAAAAACGGCCCTATCAGCCCGGATAAATTCACTTTCACCCCGCCTAAAGGCGTCACGGTGGATGATCAACGTCAGTGAGGTGGTAGTGAGTAACCTGTCCCTGGATTTCTCCAGCGAAGATTTTAAACCACTGGCCGCGCGTATGCGGCCAGAAACCCTGAAGCACTATATTGGTCAGCAACACCTGTTGGCTGCGGGTAAACCGCTGCCGCGCGCGATTGAGGCTGGCCATTTGCATTCAATGATTCTCTGGGGACCGCCAGGAACAGGCAAAACCACACTGGCCGAGATTATCGCGCACTACGGTAACGCGGACGTTGAACGTATCTCTGCCGTCACATCAGGCGTCAAAGAAATTCGTGAAGCGATAGAACGTGCGCGCCTGAGCAAGCAGGCCGGCCGTCGCACGATTCTTTTCGTGGATGAGGTGCACCGTTTCAACAAAAGCCAGCAGGATGCCTTCCTGCCGCATATTGAAGACGGCACAATCACCTTTATTGGTGCAACGACCGAAAACCCCAGCTTCGAGCTTAATTCCGCCCTGTTGTCACGCGCCCGCGTTTATTTGCTCAAGTCCCTGACCACAGAGGACATCGAGCAGGTACTTGACCAGGCTATGCAGGACGCCGATCGAGGCTATGGCAACAGCGATATCCTGTTACCGGATAATACGCGGCGCATGATCGCTGAGTTGGTGAACGGCGATGCGCGCCGTGCGCTGAACACGCTGGAAATGATGGCGGATATGGCCGAAACACGCGCGGACGGGAAAAGGGAATTAACGCCACAGCTGTTAACCGAGGTGGCCGGTGAGCGTTCTGCCCGCTTTGATAACAAGGGCGACCGTTTTTACGACCTTATTTCTGCGTTACATAAGTCAGTTCGCGGTTCGGCACCCGATGCTGCCCTCTACTGGTACGCACGGATTATTACCGCAGGTGGCGATCCGCTCTATGTGGCACGTCGCCTGCTGGCGATTGCCTCTGAAGATGTCGGCAACGCCGATCCTCGCGGTATGCAGGTTGCGATTTCGGCCTGGGATTGTTTTACCCGCGTCGGGCCCGCGGAAGGGGAACGGGCGATTGCACAAGCCATTGTTTATCTGGCCTGCGCGCCAAAAAGTAACGCCGTTTATAACGCGTTTAAGGCCGCGATGCGTGATGCGCGCGACCATCCCGATTTTGATGTCCCCGACCATTTGCGCAATGCGCCCACTAAACTAATGAAAGAGATGGGCTTGGGTGAAAGTTACCGCTATGCCCATGATGAAGCCAACGCTTACGCGGCTGGCGAGGTCTATTTCCCCCCTGAAATGGCACAAACACGTTACTATCATCCAACACAACGTGGTCTTGAAGGCAAAATTGGCGAAAAGCTGGCCTGGCTTACTGAACTCGATCAAAATAGCCAGACAAAACGCTACCGCTAAAACAGACGTTGCGGTAATGTGGTCAATGTTTTCAACGCATTCCAGCAGGAATGCGTCCCTTCTTTTAACTCATAAATACACAGGATAAGCATGCTCGATCCCAATCTGCTGCGTAATGAGCCAGACGCAGTCGCAGAAAAACTGGCACGCCGAGGATTCAAACTGGATGTGGAAATGCTGCGTTCGCTCGAAGAGCGTCGCAAAGTCTTGCAGGTAGAAACCGAAAACCTGCAGGCCGAGCGTAACTCCCGATCCAAATCCATCGGTCAGGCCAAAGCACGTGGGGAAGACATCGAGCCACTGCGTCAGGAAGTGAACAGCCTGGGCGAACGCCTGGATGCTGCCAAAGCAGAACTGGATGAACTGCAAAATCAGATCCGCGACTTTAGCCTGGCGCTGCCGAATATTCCTGCGGATGAAGTGCCGCTGGGCAAAGACGACAGCGAGAATCAGGAAGTCAGCCGCTGGGGTGAGCCACGCCAGTTCGATTTTCAGGTAAAAGATCATGTTGAGCTGGGCGAAGCCGCGAAAGGGCTGGATTTTGCCGCGGCAGTAAAGCTTACCGGTTCACGCTTCGTCGTGATGCAAGGCCAGATTGCCCGCCTGCACCGTGCGCTTAGCCAGTTTATGATTGACCTGCACACCGAGCAGCATGGCTACCTGGAAACCTACGTGCCTTATCTGGTTAACCACGCGACGTTGTACGGAACAGGACAGCTACCTAAGTTTGGTGAAGATCTGTTTCATACCCGACCACTGGAAGAAGAATCAGAAAGCAGCCACTATGCGCTGATTCCTACCGCAGAAGTGCCATTGACCAACCTTGTACGCGATGAAATCGTCGAGGAAGAGAACCTGCCGCTGAAGCTGACGGCTCATACGCCGTGTTTCCGCTCTGAAGCGGGCTCCTATGGCCGTGATACGCGCGGACTTATCCGTATGCACCAGTTCGATAAAGTCGAGATGGTACAGATCGTCGCGCCAGAAACCTCAATGGATGCCCTGGAAGAGTTGGTCGGTCATGCCGAAAAAGTCTTACAGCTGCTGAATTTGCCCTACCGTAAAGTGCTGCTGTGTACGGGCGATATGGGCTTTGGTTCCACTAAAACCTACGATTTAGAAGTGTGGTTACCGGCGCAGAATACGTACCGTGAAATCTCTTCCTGCTCAAATATGGGGGATTTCCAGGCCCGCCGTATGCAGGCCCGCACCCGTAATAAGCAGGATAAAAAGCCGCGTCTGGTCCATACATTAAATGGTTCCGGTCTGGCTGTGGGCCGCACCCTGGTGGCGGTGCTGGAAAACTACCAGCAGCAAGACGGCCGCATTGCCGTGCCAGAGGTACTGCGCCCTTATATGAAGGGCCTGGAATTTATTGGTTAATCGCCCGTTATCCTCTGAAAAACCCAGCGCCCGCTGGGTTTTTTTTTGGTCCAAATGGCGGAACGATGTCTACGAACCGCATAAGCATTTATCACAAATAAACGTTATCGATGTATCGCGCTGCCGGAAGCGTAAAAATCTACATTATCATAGAGATAGCTTTATTTTCCTCGGCGTAAAATATTCCGCTAACTTACTGAAGATAAATAAATTAAATTGTCGGGCAGCAAAATGTGCTGAGGTTTGTTTCTCCCCGTTGACTTTAAAAAACGCAATGGCAAACTGCGCGCAATTTCCTTCATTTCTTTTGGTTTTTAATCCCTATGTCGACCTGGTCACGTCCTGTGATATTGCTGCTTTGCGGCCTGTTATTAATGACAGTTTCTATTGCTGTGCTGAATACGTTGGTTCCACTCTGGCTGACGCATGATGCTCTTGCTACCTGGCAGGTGGGCGTAGTGAGTTCGTCATATTATACCGGCAATCTGCTCGGGACCTTAACGGCGGGCTGGTTGATCAAACATTATGGATTTAACCGTAGCTATTATCTGGCTACCGGTCTGTTTGCCGGGGCCACGCTGTGCATGATGATGATGTCGGGATTCTGGTCATGGACGCTGTTACGCTTTACGGCGGGCATCGGTTGCGCGTTAGTCTGGGTCGTGGTTGAAAGCGCTTTATTATGTAGCGGCACGGTACGCAACCGTGGACAACTGCTGGCTGCTTATATGATCGTGTATTACCTGGGCACGGTTGCCGGCCAACTGCTGGTAAGCAAGCTTTCGACTGCGTTGTTAAGTGTGATCCCCTGGGTAACCGCGACGGTGATTTGTGCCATTTTACCGCTCATCTTCACTCAGGTTGCCACCCACAGCGACCCAGCTGAAGCGCTGCCGGGTGGACGCATTTTACCTATGCTGCGTCGCCGCAGTTCTCGCCTTGGCATCAACGGTTGCATCATCTCAGGTATTGTTTTGGGTTCGCTGTATGGTTTGATGCCGCTGTATCTTTCCCACCAAGGCATGAGTGACGCGAACGTTGGCTACTGGATGGCGCTACTGGTCAGTGCAGGCATTGTCGGGCAGTGGCCGATTGGTCGTCTGGCCGATCGCTTTGGTCGCATGATGGTGCTGCGTGTGCAGGTATTTGTGGTGATCCTGGGCGCTATTGCGATGCTGACCAATGCCGCGATGGCACCCGCATTGTTTGTACTGGGGCTGGCCGGTTTTACGCTTTATCCCGTGGCGATGTCGTGGGCCTGTGAAACCGTTGCACACCACGAACTGGTGGCAATGAATCAGGCGTTGTTGCTGAGCTATACGCTGGGCAGCCTGGCCGGTCCAAGCATGACCGCGATGCTGATGCAGAGTTATTCTGACCGCGTGCTGTTTGTAATGATTGCGGCAGTGGCGCTGGTTTACCTGGTTATGCTGTTGCGTAAAGCCGATCACCATGCCACGCCCGTGGCGCATGCCTGACCGACTTCTCAGAGGGCTGCCCTGTGCTTCGTTGGCACATCGCAGCCCGAGGGTTGGGTGATTCGTTTCTGTGAGTGGGGTGAATTGAGCGGGGTGACTATTCCCGGCATCGTCATCAATACATCACTTCATGCCCGTAGCTGGCGAGAATGTTTTTTACCCGCTCCATTGTCTCTTTACTGGGCGGCTTCACCCCATCAAGTTTGTACTCTTCACCCATCGCAATCCATTTGTGTTTACCCAGTTCGTGATAAGGCAGCAGCTCTATCTTCTCAACGTTTTCCATATCCTGAGTAAAAGCGCCTAAGCGATGGACGGTGTCATCATCGTCAGAATAGCCGGGCACCACGACGAAACGGATCCACGTACGTTTCCCTTTTTTCTGTAAATAGCGGGCGAAATCAAGCGTGCGATGATTGGACACGCCGACCAGGATCTGGTGAACCTCATCATTCATCTGTTTGAGGTCCAGCATGACCAAATCCGTCGCGTTCAGTAATTCATCAATAACCGGATCGTAGCGGCGAACAAAGCCATTGGTATCAAGGCAGGTATGAATGCCTTCTGCTTTACAGGCGCGAAACCAGTCGCGCACAAACTCGGCCTGCAGAATCGCTTCGCCACCCGATGCGGTAACCCCGCCACCTGATGCATTCATAAAGTGACGATAGGACAGAACATCCGCCATCAGCGCCTCAACGGTGATTTCTTTACCGCCGTGCGTGTCCCAGGTATCACGATTATGACAGTAAAGGCAGCGCATCAGGCAGCCCTGGAAAAAGGTGATAAACCGAATACCGGGACCGTCTACGGTTCCGCATGATTCAAATGAGTGGATGCGACCAATGGCTGACATTGCGATGTATTCTCCAGGTAAGCCTGCGGAGCAGGTGGCACACTCTCTGGCGTGCTCTGAACAGGAAATCGATTCTGGTTGTTATCCGTATCTCAGACAACCACCAAAGCAGACTTTGAATAAGAGGCTCCATGAAGGAGCCTCAGATAAGCGTAGTGGCTAACGTACTTACAGGGACTGTGTAAAGGTACGGGTAATCACGTCCTGCTGTTGCTCTTTAGTGAGCGAGTTAAAGCGTACGGCGTAACCGGAGACGCGAATGGTCAACTGAGGATATTTTTCAGGGTTATCCATCGCATCCATTAACATTTCCCGATTCATGACGTTCACATTAAGATGCTGACCGCCTTCAATGCTGGTCTCATGATGGAAGTAACCGTCCATCAATCCTGCCAGATTGGTTTTACGCACGTTGTCATCTTTACCCAACGCGTTTGGAACGATAGAGAAGGTATAGGAAATACCATCTTTTGCGTAAGCAAACGGCAGTTTAGCGACCGAGGTCAGGGATGCCACCGCACCTTTCTGATCGCGACCGTGCATCGGGTTAGCGCCTGGACCAAAAGGCGCGCCTGCACGGCGACCGTCTGGCGTATTACCGGTTTTCTTACCGTAAACCACGTTAGAGGTAATGGTCAGCACTGACTGGGTCGGTACTGCGTGACGGTAGGTTTCGAGTTGCTGAATTTTTTTCATAAAGCGTTCAACAAGGTCGCAAGCCAGGTCGTCAACGCGTGGGTCGTTGTTACCGAACTGTGGATATTCACCTTCAATATCAAAATCAATGGCCAAACCGTCTTCGTCGCGTACCGGTTTCACCTTCGCGTATTTGATTGCAGACAGTGAGTCCGCAGCGACAGACAGGCCAGCAATACCACATGCCATGGTGCGATAAACATCACGGTCATGCAGTGCCATCAGCGACGCTTCATAGCTGTATTTATCATGCATGAAGTGGATGATGTTCAATGCAGTGACATACTGTTTTGCCAGCCAGTCCATGAAGTGATCCAGACGTGCCATCACGATGTCGAAATCAAGCACATCGTCGGTGATTTTGGCTTCTTTTGGACCCACCTGCATTTTCAGTTTTTCATCCACGCCGCCGTTGATTGCGTAGAGCAAGGTTTTCGCCAGGTTCGCGCGGGCACCAAAGAACTGCATTTGCTTGCCGACGATCATCGGGCTGACGCAGCAGGCAATCGCGTAGTCATCGTTGTCAAAGTCAGGGCGCATTAAGTCGTCATTTTCATACTGCAGTGACGAGGTATCGATAGACACTTTCGCCGCATACTTTTTGAAGTTAACCGGCAGGTTTTCAGACCACAAAATGGTCATATTAGGTTCGGGTGACGGCCCCATGGTGTACAGCGTGTTCAGGAAACGGAAGGTGGTTTTGCTCACCAGCGTACGACCATCAACACCCATACCGGCCAGCGACTCAGTAGCCCAAATAGGGTCACCAGAGAACAGTTCATCATACTCAGGCGTGCGCAGGAAGCGCACCATACGCAGTTTCATCACCAGATGGTCAATCAGTTCCTGAGCCTGCTCTTCATTCAGTTTGCCTGCTTTGAGATCGCGCTCGATGAACACATCCAGGAAGGTTGAAACACGACCAAACGACATGGCCGCGCCATTTTGCGATTTTACTGCGGCCAGATAGCCGTAATAGGTCCACTGAACCGCTTCCACGGCATTGGTGGCTGGGCCAGAGATATCGTGACCATATTTGGCTGCCATCTCTTTAATCTGTCCCAGCGCACGATGCTGATCAGCAATTTCTTCACGCAGACGAATAGTGGCTTCCAGGTTTACGCCATTTTCCAGATCGCTCTGCAGGGAAGTAAACTGAGCAAACTTATCGGCCATCAGATAGTCAATGCCGTATAACGCGATGCGACGGTAATCACCGATGATGCGCCCACGGCCGTAGGCATCTGGCAGGCCGGTTAATACACCCGATTTACGGCAGCGTAAAATGTCTGGGGTATAAACATCAAACACACCCTGATTATGGGTTTTACGATATTCAGTGAAGGTTTTTTTCAGCGCGGCATCAAGTTCACGACCGTAAACTTTGCATGAGCCTTCGACCATCTTGATACCGCCAAAGGGAATAATGGCGCGTTTTAATGGGGCTTCAGTTTGCAGGCCAACAATTTTTTCCAGCGATTTGTTGATGTAACCGGCATCGTGGGACGTAATGGTAGAAGCAAGATCGGTATCAAAATCTACGGGGGCGTGAGTGCGGTTTTCAACTTTAATGCCTTCCAGCACGCTTTCCCAGAGTTTGGTTGTGGCTTCGGTGGCACCTGTCAGAAAAGATTCATCGCCTTCATACGGCGTATAGTTTTTCTGGATGAAGTCGCGTACGTTGACGCTGTTCTGCCATTCGCCTTCAGTAAAACCTTGCCAGGCTGAGGCGAGTTTTGCGTTAAGTTCGGTCATATTATACCTGCCTTATTTAAGGAGACTTTTGCTCTCGGGTATATCGGGTTGTGATGCACCGTCGAGACAGGATTAGTGCGTTTCGTGCCCACCGCGTAAGTAAATTACCCAGTAGGTCAATCCAACTAACAGGCCGCCGCCGATGATGTTGCCGAGCGTGACCGGAATCAGATTGTCGAAAATAAAGTTTTTTACAGAGAGGGCCGGGAACTGGGCTGCGGTCGTGCCAGCGGCCTGCCAGAATTCAGGGCCAGAAAAATCACGAATAATGATGGCGAAAGGAATCAGAAACATATTTGCGATACTGTGTTCAAAACCACAGGCAACAAACATCGCCACCGGCAAAATCATAATCAGGCTTTTATCTGTTAAGGTGCGCCCTGAATAGCTCATCCAGACCGCCAGACAGACCATCAAATTTGCCAGGATGCCCAGACAAACGGCTTCGATAAACGTGTGATGCATTTTATGGTCGGCCGTTTGCAACACGTTTAAACCCCATGCGCCGTTGGCCACCATATGCTCACCGGAAAACCACATCAGTGTCACAAAAAACAGTGCACCGGCCAGGTTACCTAAATAAACGTTAATCCAGTTACGTGCCAGTTGCCCCCAGGTGATACGGCCACTCGCTTTAGCGACCACAATCAGCACGGTAGAGGTGAACAGATCGGCACCGCAGACCACGACAAGGATTAAGCCCAGTGAGAAACAGATACCGCCGATGAGTTTCGCCATACCGTAGGCCATTTCACCGCTGCCGGTGGTGGCCGTAATGTAAAACACAAAAGCGATAGAGATGAACATGCCCGCAGTAAACGCGAGAAAGGTCGTTGTCAGGGGATGCTTGGTTGCTTTATAAACGCCAGCGTCTTCAGCAACTTTCGCCATCGCGGCGGGTAATAACAGGTTAAAAGGATTGTCAGCTTTCACACTAACTCACTCCAAAAGTTGTCTGAAAAAATAATAACAAAGGCAACAGAGGTAGAAGTTGATTTAGATCATGTTCGGCCGGGCAATGGCGGAAAAATCTTGACAAAAAAGAATGTTTTTTTGAATAAATTATTGAAAATAAACAATTAAATTTATTTTAAATAATACAGATTTTGTTTAATTGACGAGGTGCTGCACCTGTCGATGTCACTTTGCTGTTAACAAAATATCTCTATTGTGTTGTTTTTATTCTGGATAATAAAAACGATGATCTATTAATAACTGAAATGCTTAATGGGTAAAAAAGAAAGGCACTAATGAGTATTAGTGCCTTTGCGTTTATCGCAAACTTAATCTGACAAAATGCCGCAAATAATTATGCGTTTTCCCAGTAGCGACGTTTAGCACGCTGCAGTTTCTCATAAGCCGCCAGTAGCGCCTGGTGGGCAGGGAAAGCGGTGAGATCGCTGTCCACCGGCTGGAGCCCGTTGAAGGCCGCTTCACCACTGATCGCCGCAGAGGCTGCTTCTACAGCCTCACTACCATACATGCGTACAAAGGCAGCATGATATTCCAGTGGATTACGCTCATCTTCCATGGCCAGAAGCAGCAAGGTTTGCAGGCAACGATAGTAATTTGCACGTGCTGGGCTGAAAACGGAGCCGTTAAACTCCATGGTCCATTCTGTCCAGATTAACGCTTGATCCAGGTCACCACCGGCCAGCGCCAGCATCGCTTTAAGCTCGCCGATGCGTAAGGTGTACCAGCCGTTATCTTTACCCGTTGCCAGACCCAGCAGCTCGCGGACGCGGGTGAAGTCATCAAAACCTTCTTCGTCCAGCTGAGAAATCAGATCGAGATACTCTTCCGGATTCCAGTTGCTTCCAGGCAGGGCAAGCAGCGTTTCACGTATGCCCGCGCCCATGCTGTTGTTAGCCAGCAGCAGGTCTTCAGCCGGATAAATATCTGACATGCCAGGCACGATAATGCGGCATGCATAAACACCTAAGTGCTCGTAGTCCGCGATATAGACTTCCTGACCTTCGGCCGCGAAAATCGCCATCAGCGTGCTGAATTCTTGCTCGGTAGTGCCATCAAATTTCCAGTCCACAAACGGATAATCAGCCGTCTCTTTGAACATATCCCAGGAAATCAGGCCGCTTGAATCAATAAAGTGTGTTTCCAGGTTAGCGTGTTCAGCCACTTCTTCATCATCAAAGGTAGGCGGCGTAAAGACGTCCAAATCCTTGAGGCTACGGCCCTGAAGCAGCTCAGTGACGGTACGCTCCAGCGCCACGCCAAAGTCCGGATGCGCGCCGAAAGAGGCAAAACAGGTACCGTTAGCAGGATTAAACAGCACGACGCAAATAACCGGGTACTTACCGCCTAATGACGCATCATAAGCAAAGATTGGGAAGCCTTCCGCCTCCAGGCGAGCAATGGCTTCCACCACGGCAGGATAGCGTGCCATCACCGACTCAGGAATGGTGGGAAGGCTGACAGACTCCGCAATAATACGGTTCTTAATGTAACGCTCAAAGACTTCAGATAATCCCTGAACCCGTGCCTCATTGGCCGTATTACCGGCTGACATGCCGTTCGATACGTACAGGTTGCCAATGATGTTCATCGGAATATAAACGGTTTGCTGATCGGACTGGCGCGTGAAAGGCAGGGCGCAAATACCGCGCTCGTGGTTACCCGACTGAAGATCGATCAAATCTGACGCAGCCACTTCATTTTCAGGATCGTAAAAGGCGCGCAGACGCGCATCCAGAATGCCTTCTGGCAGGCTGTCATCTTCAGGCAGGGGGAACCACTTTTCATTGGGGTAATGGACAAAATCGCCTTGAGCGATGCTGTTACCCAACCAGAAATCGGCAAAGAAGTAGTTGGTGGACAGACGTTCAAAATACTCACCCAGCGCCGAAGCCAGGGCGGCTTTCTTGCTGGCACCCTTGCCGTTGGTAAAGCAGAGTGGGCAGTCGCGGTCGCGGATATGCACAGACCAGACGTGTGGAACGGGATTAAGCCAGGAGGCTTCTTCTATATTAAAGCCCAGATCCTGCAGTTTGGTCTGGAAACGCGTAATGGAGTCTTCCAGGGCGGCATCTTTGCCCGGGATAAAAGTTTGCGTCATGGTGCCGCTCTCTCTGTAAAATAGGGTGCGTAAAGCGCGCAATGATACGTTTTTTGCTGCCTGTTCGCTATCAAGGCGCGGCAATTTTACCGGACGTTTTCTCATACCCTGGTTTATCTGCCAATGCCGAGACTGAACGAAAGGAACTCGCCTCACAATATTTCGTGTTGGATTGCATTGGTAATATAACCTTCGGTGCGATGTGCTGGAAAAATGTGACCGGTGTTAGATTTATGATTGCAGCCACCAGAATGCAGTGATAAAACCGAATCGTTATTCATAACCGTTTTATATGACAGTGGTGAGGGAAATGACGCAAATTTATAATTTTAGCTCTGGGCCAGCGATGCTGCCGAGCGAAGTGCTCCGCCGTGCAGAACAAGAACTGACAAACTGGCACGGCCTGGGAACTTCCGTAATGGAGATCAGTCACCGCAGTAAAGAATTTATTCAGGTGGCTGAGGAAGCAGAGGCGGACTTCCGCGATCTGCTAAAAATACCCTCTAATTACAAAGTTTTATTCTGCCATGGTGGCGCACGCGCGCAGTTTGCTGCGGTACCGGGTAACCTGCTGGGTAGCGCCACCAGTGCAGATTATGCCGACGGCGGCTACTGGGCGCACAGCGCTATTAAAGAAGCGGCTAAATATTGCTCGCCACGTACCCTGGATGTCAAAACCACCCTTGAGGGTAAGCGTGCCATTCTGCCGATGCGTGAGTGGGATGTCAGTGACACGGCCGCCTATTTGCACTTCTGTCCTAACGAAACCATCGACGGCGTTGCCATTGATGAAGAACCTGATTTTGGCAACAAAGTCGTCGTTGCCGATCTCTCCTCCACGATTTTATCCCGCACTATCGATATCAGTCGCTATGGCGTGATTTACGCGGGTGCGCAGAAAAATATTGGCCCGGCGGGGATTACCCTGGTCATTGTCCGGGACGATCTGTTAGGTAAAGCCCATAAGAGCGTGCCTTCTATCCTGGATTACAGCGTTCTGGCAGAAAATGATTCGATGTTCAATACACCGCCCACCTTCGCCTGGTACCTGAGTGGACTGGTGTTTAAGTGGCTGAAGCAGAAAGGTGGCGTGGCCGAAATTGAGAAGATTAATCAGGCAAAAGCGGGCTTGCTTTACGATCTGATCGACAAGAGTGATTTCTATCGTAACGATGTTGCGCTGCAAAACCGCTCGCGAATGAATATTCCTTTCCAGTTGGCGGATGCGTCACTCGACAGCCTGTTCCTGGACGAGTCATTAAAAGCCGGTTTGCACGCGTTAAAAGGCCACCGCGTTGTCGGCGGCATGCGGGCATCCATTTACAATGCCATGCCGCTGGAAGGCGTTAAAGCGCTGACAGACTTCATGGTTGATTTCGAACGTCGCCACGGCTGATTATTCCCCAGTCAGCGGGACTGCTGACACCCGACTCCGCCATCCGGCGGAGTTGTCGTTTTTTTGAGGATTGAGTTTCACATGCAAGATTCCCTGACCCTTCAGCCCATTGCTCGCGTTAATGGCACGGTTAATTTGCCCGGTTCCAAGAGTGTTTCAAACCGTGCGTTGCTGCTGGCCGCATTAGCGAAGGGTAAAACCCGACTCACTAACCTGCTGGACAGTGATGATGTTAAGCACATGCTTAATGCGCTCAAGGCTCTGGACGTGGATTTCACCCTTTCCCACGATCGTACCGTTTGCGAAGTGACAGGAAAGGGCGGCCCTCTTTTGGCTGCACAACCGGTTGAGCTTTTCCTGGGCAATGCTGGCACGGCCATGCGCCCGCTGGCAGCGGCGCTCTGCCTTGGGGCGCAGGATGTGGTGCTCACGGGCGAGCCGCGAATGAAAGAGCGGCCGATTGGGCATCTGGTCGATGCGTTACGTCAGGGGGGCGCCCAGATTGATTACCTTGAGAATACAGATTATCCGCCTGTTCGCCTGCGTGGTGGCTTTGTTGGCGGTGAAGTCACCGTAGACGGCAGCGTATCCAGTCAGTTTTTGACCGCGTTACTGATGATGGCCCCTTTAGCTGAAGAGAACACGCGAATCAGCATTAAAGGCGATCTGGTCTCTAAGCCTTATATCGATATTACGCTGCACCTGATGCGCTGCTTTGGCGTTGAGGTTGAAAATCAAAACTACCAGCACTTCCTGATTAAAGGAAAACAGCAGTATCAGTCACCGGGAGATTATCTGGTGGAAGGCGATGCATCTTCTGCCTCCTATTTTCTTGCGGCGGCAGCGATTAAAGGTGGCACCGTGCGCGTGACCGGTATTGGTCGTAACAGCGTACAGGGCGATATTCGCTTTGCTGATGTTCTGGAAAAAATGGGCGCATCCGTCGAGTGGGGTGATGATTACATCGCCTGTACAGCGGGCAAACTGCAGGCTGTCGATATGGATATGAATCACATTCCTGATGCGGCTATGACGATCGCGACTGCTGCACTGTTTGCTCAGGGCACCACCCAACTGCGTAACATCTATAACTGGCGGGTTAAAGAAACCGATCGCCTGACGGCTATGGCAACAGAATTGCGTAAAGTCGGGGCTGAAGTCGAAGAAGGGCACGATTATATCCGTATTACGCCCCCGGCTCAGCTGACGCATGCCGCGATCGGAACTTATAACGATCACCGTATGGCAATGTGTTTCTCGCTGGTGGCGTTATCAGAGACGCCCGTTACCATTCTGGATCCTGGCTGTACTGCAAAAACCTTCCCTGATTATTTCGAGCAACTGGCAAAAATCAGCCAGAATGCCTGATCTCCTCGCCCGGTGAGTATTTCGCCGGGCCTGTTTCTCATTCCCATTCAGCAGGCCAGAAAAGTCCTTTTTCTGGCGAAATTTCGCATCACCTTCCCTCTAAAGGGTAACGAAGCGTCGCAGGGCAGCGTATAATGCCCGACATTTGTGACGGCCAACTGGCCAAAATGCGCGCAGCAACAGGAGGGAATGATGACAGCAACTGCCCCGGTCATAACTATTGATGGGCCAAGTGGCGCGGGAAAGGGCACCCTGTGCAAAGCGATGGCGGAAGCCTTGCAGTGGCATTTACTGGATTCCGGCGCGATCTATCGTGTTTTGGCCTTAGCCGCATTACATCATCAGGTCGATATTGAGTCTGAAGAGGGACTGGTTCCCATTGCTGCTCACCTGGATGTGCGCTTTATCTCTCAGAACGGCGAGATGCAGGTCATTCTGGAAGGTGAAGAAGTCACCAGCGAAATTCGGACCCAGGAAGTCAGCAACACCGCCTCGCGCGTTGCCGCTTTTCCCCGCGTCCGTGAGGCTCTATTGCGCCGCCAGCGTGCTTTTCGCGAAGGCCCCGGCTTAATCGCCGATGGCCGTGATATGGGCACCGTTGTTTTTCCCGACGCCCCCGTCAAGATTTTCCTTGATGCCAGCCCGGAAGTGCGTGCAGAGCGACGTATGCTACAGTTGCAGGATAAGGGCTTTAATGTTAACTTTGATCGCCTTTTAGCCGAGATAAAAGAGCGCGATGATCGCGATCGCAACCGCGCTATAGCGCCATTGGTGCCTGCTGAAGACGCATTAGTGTTGGATTCAACACAGATGTCTATCGAGCAAGTTATTGATAAGGCGCTGAATTATGCCCGAAAGACGCTGGGCATCTGATATTTTGGCGTAAACGAATTTATTAACCCTGTGCCATGGACCCGGTGCAGGGCATGTGAAACAACCCCATCCGACATGAAGTCAGATGGACGTTAAATTGAAGAATCCTAAGATTATCAATATGACTGAATCTTTTGCTCAACTATTTGAAGAATCCCTGAAAGAAATCGAAACCCGCCCGGGTTCCATCGTTCGTGGCGTCGTTGTCTCTATCGACAAAGACGTTGTTCTGGTTGATGCGGGCCTGAAATCTGAATCTGCAATTCCTGCAGAGCAGTTCAAAAACGCAGCCGGCGAACTGGAAATCCAGGTTGGTGACGAAGTTGACGTTGCTCTGGACGCAGTGGAAGACGGCTTCGGTGAAACTCTGCTGTCCCGTGAGAAAGCTAAGCGTCATGAAGCTTGGATCACGCTGGAAAAAGCCTACGAAGAAGCTGAAACTGTTACCGGTATTATCAACGGCAAAGTCAAAGGTGGCTTCACAGTTGAGCTGAACGGTATCCGTGCGTTCCTGCCAGGTTCACTGGTTGATGTGCGTCCAGTGCGTGACACGCTGCACCTGGAAGGCAAAGAGCTTGAATTCAAAGTGATCAAGCTTGATCAGAAACGCAACAACGTCGTGGTTTCACGTCGTGCGGTTATCGAATCTGAGAACAGCGCAGAGCGCGATCAGCTGCTGGAAAACCTGCAGGAAGGCATGGAAGTTAAAGGTATCGTTAAGAACCTTACTGACTACGGTGCATTCGTTGATCTGGGCGGCGTTGATGGCCTGCTGCACATCACTGATATGGCCTGGAAGCGCGTTAAGCATCCAAGCGAAATCGTGAATGTTGGCGATGAAATCAACGTTAAAGTGCTGAAATTCGACCGCGAGCGTACCCGTGTATCACTGGGTCTGAAGCAACTGGGCGAAGATCCATGGGTGGCTATCGCTAAGCGTTATCCAGAAGGCACCAAGCTGACTGGTCGTGTAACCAACCTGACTGATTACGGCTGCTTCGTGGAAATCGAAGAAGGCGTTGAAGGTCTGGTACACGTTTCAGAAATGGACTGGACCAACAAAAACATCCATCCGTCTAAAGTTGTAAACGTAGGCGATGTGGTTGAAGTTATGGTTCTGGACATCGATGAAGAGCGTCGTCGTATCTCCCTGGGTCTGAAGCAGTGCAAATCTAACCCATGGCAGCAGTTCGCCGAGACCCACAACAAAGGCGATCGCGTTGAAGGTAAAATCAAGTCAATCACTGACTTCGGTATCTTCATCGGCCTGGACGGCGGCATCGACGGTCTGGTTCACCTGTCTGACATCTCCTGGAACGCGACTGGCGAAGAAGCCGTTCGTGAGTACAAAAAAGGCGACGAAATCGCTGCCGTTGTACTGCAGGTTGATGCAGAGCGCGAGCGTATCTCTCTGGGCGTGAAACAGCTGGCAGAAGATCCGTTCAACAACTACATCACTTTGAACAAGAAAGGTGCCATCGTCACCGGTAAAGTGACTGCAGTTGATGCTAAAGGTGCTACAGTTGAATTAGCAGACGGCGTTGAGGGTTACCTGCGCGCTTCTGAAGCTTCACTGGACCGCATCGAAGACGCTACGCTGGTTCTGAACGTAGGCGACGACGTTGAAGCTAAATTCACCGGCGTTGACCGTAAAAACCGCGTTGTTAGCCTGTCTGTTCGTGCGAAAGACCAGGCTGACGAGAAAGAAGCCATCAACACTGTTAACACCAAACAGGAAGAAGGCAACTTCTCTAGCGCTATGGCTGAAGCGTTCAAAGCGGCTAAAGGCGAGTAATCGACCTTGCACCGGGCGGATTTATTCGCCCGGTTTCGGTAAAAGCTGTCATACATTCCTGTAGGGATTAACCGGAGGTTACATGACCAAGTCAGAACTGATTGAAAGGCTGGCGGGACAGCACACTCATATACCGGCGAAAGTCGTTGAGGATGCAGTCAAAGAGATGCTTGAGCACATGGCCACTACGCTGGCACAGGGCGAACGCATTGAAATCCGGGGATTCGGCAGCTTTTCGTTGCATTATCGCGCTCCGCGCACTGGCCGTAACCCGAAAACGGGTGACAAAGTGGATCTGGAAGGTAAATACGTTCCCCACTTCAAGCCAGGTAAAGAGCTGCGTGATCGTGCCAACATTTACGGCTAAGCCGATACCGAACCGCCTAAACGACATCTCCGGATGTCGTTTTTTTTTGCCTGATTTTGACACTGAACCTGTCTTCCAGAAAAAAGCCGCACGACTGCAACCGCCGATATTCACTTCGACGCTTCCCTCATTTTGCCCATAGCGTGCTTTATCAAGAATAGCCCTGCGGCATACTCGCGCTACGACAAGAGCGAGATGCATTATGTTGACATGGATTGCACTGGCAAGAATCGCTGCAGTGAGCAGTTTACCTTTACTGCTATTACCCCGGCTTCCACCACCGTTAATAACGGTGCTGTTGCTCCTGAGTGGCGGTTGCCTGATGCAGTTGCCTCTCCGCTACGTGCGTATGACAGGGGTGACGCTGCTGCTCGCTGCATGGTCGCTTTTCAATGCACAATCTCTGGTAAACGACACCGAAAAGATGATTGCCCGGCCAGCGATGTTCGATGTGCAAATTGAGGATGTACATCAGACCCATTCCCGCATCAGAGTCAGACTGCTCAAAGAGGGCAACCAGAGGTTTTTCCCACCTCGCTTTGCCTGGCTCTCGGTGCCGGGTGACAGCAGTGAATATTGCCCGGGTCAGCGCTGGAAAATGATGCTCAGGCTGAGGGCGGTGCATGCCCGGCTCAACGAAGGCGATTTTGATGCACAGCGTTTCGCCATGGCGAACCATGCACCTGTACAAGGACGCATTATTTCGCAGGTCATCACGCATCCATCCTGCAGCTGGCGCTGGCGTTTTATACATTATCATCGCCAGCAAAACGGTTTGTTGCCTGCCTCCGCCACGCTTGAAGCACTGGCGTTTGGTATCCGGGACAACCTGAGTGAAGCTACCCGGCAATTATTGCGTGACACGGGCACCGCACATTTGATGGCTATTTCAGGCATGCACATCGCACTGGCAGCAGGGACGGGATGGTTACTCGCCCGAGGTAGCCAGATTCTGTTTCCGGCCCGCCGTATTGGTTATCGGTATCCCGTGGTCATTAGCTGGATTTTTGCCGCGCTGTATACCTGGCTCTCGGGGGCTCATGCACCTGCGCAGCGGGCATTGCTGGCGCTGACTCTCTGGGCCGTAACACGATTCATTGGCGTGCAGTTAAGTGGCTGGCAGGTCTGGACGCTGTGCGTAGGCTCACTGCTGGCTATCGATCCGCTGACGGTGCTCTCGGACAGCTTCTGGCTCTCGGTGCTGGCCGTTGGCATGTTGTTGACCTGGTATCACTGGTTTCCACTGGTGGCGCGCTTTCGCCACGCACGCCGCTGGTTGCCGATACAGCTCCTCCACCTACAGTTGGGGATGATGATTTTGATGCTGCCGCTACAGGCGAGCTTATTTAATGGCATCAGTATGACGGCGTTAATCGCGAATCTGCTGGCCATCCCGGTGGTGTCATTCATCACGGTGCCGTTGATACTGCTTGCGATGCTGCTGCCGGTAGCGGAATTATCCATGTGGCTTTGGCTGGCGGCAGATGTGTCGCTTCGTCTTCTGTTAACCGGCCTGGCTCTGTTGCCGCCAGGCTGGTGGCCGCTACAAGGGGCGACTTTTTATATGCTCATCGTCTGGGGCGGTCTGCTTGTCTGGCGCACTGGCGTACTATTCAGCCTGCCGTGGAGCTGCAGTGCTGTCGCACTGGCCCTGATGTTCTCCCGCCACGATAAACCGGACAGGGAATGGCGCATTGATATGCTGGATGTCGGGCATGGTTTGAGCGTGGTCATCAGTCAGGGCCGTGAGGCTGTCTTGTACGATACGGGGCCGCGCTGGCAAAACAGTGATGCGGGAACACGGGTTATTATTCCCTGGATGCAACGCAAAGGTCTTAAATTGCAGCAGGTCATACTGAGCCACAAACACCTCGATCATATCGGTGGGTTATCTGCCATTCTGCAACACTGGCCCACAATGAAGGTCCGTAGCGGTTTAGCGGGCCACCAGCATTTACCCTGCGTTCGCGGTGCCGCATGGCGCTGGAAACAGCTAAATTTTACGGTGCTCTGGCCGCTCACCGCGCCGAACGCGGGCGAAAATAACGACTCCTGCGTGGTGAGGGTGGATGATGGAAAAGTCCGGCTGTTATTGACCGGCGATCTTGAAAGCCCGGCTGAAAAGCAACTGGTCAGGCTGGAAAAGCAGCAGCTTAAGGCTGATATCCTGCAGGTTCCTCACCATGGCAGCCGTACCTCGTCGTCTCGCTTACTGCTGCGCAGCGTCGCCGGTAGCACCGCGATGGCGTCGCTGGCACGCTATAATGCATGGCGGATGCCGGCGAAACCTGTGTTGCGGCATTACCATGAATATGGCTATGACTGGCTCGATACGGGGCAATCCGGACAGATAAGCATCAGGGTTAATAAGGGAAAAATACAGGTTTTTACCCTCAGAGAGCAATTAATGCCCCGTTGGTATCATCAGTGGTTTGGCGTCAAACGCGAATCCAGGTAGAATGACCGGCTATTTCCAACAACGTGAATAAATAATGCATCAAGATAAAGATCTCTCAACGTGGCAGACATTCCGTCGACTCTGGCCGATGATCGCACCCAACAAAGCTGGCTTAATTGTGGCGGCTACGGCCCTGATTATTAATGCCGCAGGCGATACGTTAATGCTCTCCCTGTTGAAGCCTTTGCTGGATGACGGCTTTGGTAAAGCGGACAGGTCCGTAATGCTGTGGATGCCGTTGGCAGTCATTGGCTTGATGCTGATTCGTGGCGTGAGCAGCTATATCTCCAGCTACTGCATTTCATGGGTGTCGGGCAATGTAGTCATGAATATGCGTCGCCGCCTCTTCAGTCATATGATGGGCATGCCGGTAGCCTTCTTCGATCAACAGTCCACGGGCACGCTACTCTCGCGCATCACCTATGATTCTGAGCAGGTTGCCTCGTCGTCGTCAGGTGCGCTGGTGACGGTGGTACGTGAGGGTGCATCGATTATTGGCCTGTTTATCATGATGTTTTATTACAGCTGGCAGCTGTCACTGATCCTGATTGTGCTGGCCCCCATCGTTTCATTTGCCATTCGCATGGTGTCAAAACGTTTCCGTAACATCAGCAAATCGATGCAAAACACCATGGGGCAGGTGACGACCAGCGCTGAGCAAATGCTGAAAGGGCATAAAGAAGTGCTGATTTTCGGTGGTCAGGAAATTGAATCTGAGCGCTTTGCTAAGGTCAGCAACCGTATGCGCCAGCAGGGCATGAAGCTGGTTTCAGCGTCTTCGATCTCCGATCCTGTCATTCAGCTGATCGCCTCTCTGGCCCTGGCCTTCGTCCTCTATGCGGCAAGTTTCCCAAGCGTAATGGATACGTTGACCGCTGGTACCATAACGGTTGTGTTCTCCTCGATGATTGCCCTGATGCGCCCACTGAAGTCGCTGACTAACGTCAATGCTCAGTTCCAGCGCGGCATGGCAGCCTGCCAGACGCTGTTCTCAATCCTGGACAGCGAACAGGAAATTGACACCGGTAAGCGTGAAATTACCCGCGCCAAAGGCGATGTCGAGTTCCGTAATGTGACATTTACCTATCCCGGTCGTGAAACCCCAGCATTGAAAGACATTAATCTGATGCTGCCAGCAGGAAAAACGGTGGCATTGGTTGGTCGCTCAGGCTCGGGTAAATCCACCATTGCAAGCCTGCTGACGCGTTTTTATGATATTCAGCAGGGCGACATTTTGCTGGATGGTCACGACCTGCGCGAGTACACCTTATCCTCATTACGTAATCAGGTGGCACTGGTGTCGCAAAATGTGCACCTGTTCAATGATACCGTCGCCAATAACATCGCCTACGCGCGAAGCGAGCAGTACAGCCGCGCGGAAATTGAAAAGGCGGCGACCATGGCCCATGCCATGGATTTTATCAATAAAATGGATAAAGGCCTGGATACCGTGATCGGTGAGAACGGCGTGCTGTTGTCTGGCGGTCAGCGCCAGCGTATCGCCATTGCTCGCGCGCTGCTGCGCGACTGCCCAATCCTGATTCTTGATGAGGCGACCTCTGCGCTGGATACGGAATCTGAGCGTGCCATCCAGTCAGCGCTGGACGAGTTACAGAAAAACCGTACCTCCCTGGTTATTGCACACCGCCTGTCTACTATCGAAAAAGCGGATGAAATTGTGGTGGTGGAAGAGGGCAAAATCATTGAGCGCGGCACGCATGCAGCGTTGCTGGCGGAAAAAGGCGCTTATGCACAACTTCATAAAATGCAATTTGGCCAATGATTGAGCGCATCTGGAGTGGCCGATCGCCCCTGTGGTTACTGCTATGGCCACTCAGTGTGCTGTACGGTGCTATCACGGCATTGATTCGCTTCAGTTTTCAACGCGGCTGGCGTAAAAGCTGGCGCGCGCCGCTGCCTGTGGTCGTGGTGGGTAATTTGACTGCTGGTGGGAACGGTAAAACGCCAGTGGTGATTTGGTTGGTAGAAGCCCTGCAACAGCGCGGATTACGGGTGGGTGTGATTTCGCGCGGCTATGGCGGCAAAGCAGACAGTTATCCGTTGCGGGTTACGGCCGACACGGCGACCGAACAGGCAGGGGATGAACCTGTTCTGATCGCTCAGCGCACGTCTGCGCCAGTGGCCGTCGCCCCTCGTCGTCGTGATGCCATTGAGGCGCTCCTGGAACATCACTCACTGGATTTGATTGTCACCGACGATGGCCTGCAGCATTACGCATTGCAGCGCGATCGGGAAATCGTGGTGGTGGATGGTGTGCGCCGTTTTGGTAATGGCTGGTGGCTACCCGCGGGTCCGATGCGTGAACGTGCTTCGCGCCTGAATACGGTAGATGCCATTATCGTCAACGGCGGCGAACCGCAGCAGGGTGAAATTGCCATGCAACTGCGCCCGGGCATGGCGACCCACCTTCTTAGCGGTGAGCAACGTCCACTCAGCGCGTTTCAAGACGTTGTTGCGATGGCGGGAATCGGTCATCCACCTCGCTTTTTTAACACCTTAAAACAGCAGGGTTTAACGCCCGTGGCGGAAATCGCCTTCGCCGATCACCATGCCTATAGCGAAGACGAACTTTCACGTCTGCTGCTGCCGGAGCAGACGCTGCTGATGACCGAAAAAGATGCAGTAAAGTGTCGCGCATTCGCGCAACCTGCCTGGTGGTATTTACCGGTAGATGCTCATCTGCAAGCTGAAGCGGCAATGGCACTGTTAGACGATTTAGAACGCCTTTGCGGCACGTATTCACACCGGGCATCGCACTAAAATCCCCTTCAGATAAGGAAGAGAATGAGCACACATTCACTTTCGCTACAGCAGGCCCGCAATATTCAACTCGCGGCACAGGGCCTGCTTCGTCCCGCTGCCCGCCGGGCACGCCGTGAGGACATTCCAGACTGTATTACCCAGATGTCTTTGCTGCAAATCGACACCATCAATGTGGTTGCCCGAAGCCCTTATCTGGTGCTGTTTAGTCGTTTAGGCGACTATCCGTCCTCCTGGCTAGATGAGGCTCTTGCTCAGGGCGAGATATTTGAGTACTGGGCCCATGAAGCCTGCTTTATTCCGCGCAACGATTACAAACTACTGCGACATCGCATGCTGTCGCCTGAACGTCTGGGTTGGAAATACAGTGCGCAGTGGGCTGCCGAATATCAGCAGGAGATCGCCGAGTTACTGACGTATATCCGCGATAACGGACCGGTAAGATCGGCCGATTTTGCCAGCGGAAAAAATCATAAACCCGGATGGTGGGCCTGGAAACCGCACAAGCGGCATCTTGAAAACCTGTTTAGTGCCGGTGAGTTGATGGTGTCGGAACGGCGAAATTTTCAGCGTGTTTACGATTTACGCGCCCGCGTGATGCCTGACTGGCAGGATGCGATCCATGCCATCAGCGAGGACGAAGCAACCCGATTAATGCTTATAAACAGCGCACGCAGCCTGGGGATTTTTCGCCGCGAGTGGCTGGCGGATTATTACCGGCTGAAACGTGCACCCGTCAACGTGTTTATGCAATGGGCGCAGGAGGCCGGAGAAATTATTCCGGTCGAGGTTAATGGTATGGGAGAAATGTGGCTGCATCAGAGTGCGCTGCCCGGATTAGCGACGCCGTTGAAAGCGACACATACCACGCTGTTATCCCCGTTCGATCCCTTGGTTTGGGATCGGAAACGGGCGCTGGAACTCTTTGGTTTTGACTACCGTATTGAATGCTATACGCCAGCCGCTAAGCGTAAATATGGCTACTTTGTCTTACCCTTACTGCATCGCGGCCAAATTAAAGCCCGGCTTGATGCACGGATGCTCCGCGCGTCGCGCCAGCTTGAAATCAAAAATATCTGGCTGGAACAAAACGTCCCGGTCACTGCGTCATTTTTGCAGGATGCCCAACGCGCAATAACCCGCTTTGCGCGCTGGCAGGGCGCAGAGACGGTCGCGATTCAGCAGGCACCCTCAGCGTTACTGGCGCACTGGCCAACGTTGTGGCAACTGGATAATCCGTGATGCCGCACCCGGTGCGGTTTACCCGCTCTTGTCAGCGCTGTGATATGCTTTAGCGCTTACGCTCTCGGTCCGTGATGGAGGAAATATGGATCACCGTTTACTCGAAATCGTTGCCTGCCCGGTTTGCAATGGCAAGCTGTACTACAACAACGAACAGCAAGAACTGATCTGCAAGCCGGATGCGCTGGCTTTCCCTGTGCGCGATGGCATTCCGGTTCTCCTGGAAAATGAAGCCCGTACCTTATCGGTTGAAGAGATCCATCCATGAGTTTTATTGCCATCATTCCTGCTCGTTATGCCTCAACCCGTTTACCCGGTAAACCCTTGGTCGATATTCATGGCAAGACGATGGTGGTACATGTGATGGAGCGCGCACGAGAATCCGGTGCCAGCCGGGTGATCGTGGCGACCGACCACCCTGATGTAGCCAGCGCTGTCGAAGCGGCAGGGGGCGAAGTCTGCATGACGCGCGCCGACCATCATTCAGGCACGGAACGTCTTGCCGAGGTGATTGAGAAGTATCAGTTTGCAGACGATCAAATTATCGTCAATGTTCAGGGCGATGAGCCCATGATCCCGGCGGAAATCGTGCATCAGGTAGCGACCAACCTGGCGCATTCTGAAGCAGGTATGGCGACGCTGGCCGTGCCGATTACCGATGCGGAAGAAGCATTTAATCCCAATGCCGTTAAAGTCGTTATGGATGCAAAAGGCTACGCGCTGTATTTCTCACGCGCGACCATTCCCTGGGACCGTGAGCGCTATGCTGAATCGCGCGATCGGATCGGCGATACGCTGTTACGTCACATTGGCATTTACGCCTACCGCGCAGGGTTTATTCGTCGTTACGTAGGCTGGGCACCTTGTCCACTTGAGCAGATCGAACTTCTCGAGCAACTCCGCGTGCTGTGGTATGGCGAAAAGATTCATGTCGCGGTAGCAAAAACGGTACCGGGCGTTGGCGTCGATACGCCAGAGGATCTGATCCGCGTTCGTGCTGCCATGCACGGCTGAGTCGAGCCGTCGCGCTTTACCCCTCGCGGCGCTTGCCTGAGGATGCACCCGTCCAGATATGGCCCCAAACAGAAAACCATGGTTGAGTGATACGCGCGTTATTGGGCGTATCACTCAGCATGTTTACGGGCCAGTGTCCTCAGCAGAGGTTTTAAAGCGCTGTAACAGGCTGCCCAGCGTTTCATAGATAGCGCGCTCGCTGTGGCCCATCCACAGAGGAGAAGGGAAAGCACGCTCCCACCAGTTTAACGGGGAGGTAATCGCCAGTTGGTTAGCCGGCGCGGGCGTCGGGTCGAGTCCTGCCTGCTGGAAAAAACGCATGGCACGCGGCATATGATTCGCTGATGTGACCAACAGGAAGGGTTGATGACCGATCAGGGCGCTGACCGCCTGGGCTTCCTGCGCAGTATCTTTGGGCTGATCCAATGTATGGATATGTGATGAAGGTACGCCAAGGCTTTCGGCGACCTGTGCGGCCACCCACGCATTACTTTTGGGGTTATGCCCTGCAGCGGCACCGGTAAATATCATTGTTGCCTGCGGGTTACGCCGCCACTGGCGCACGCCTTCTGTCACCCGGGGCAAACTGTTATTCAACAAGTTTGAACTGGGTGCCCATGCAGAGTTATAGGTATAACCTCCGCCCAGTACCACGATGTAATCCACTTTCTGGCTGCCATTCCAGGTCGGATAGTGCGACTCCACCGGCAGCAGCAGGCGGTCTGCAACGGGTTGTAGGCTAATCAGCAATAACACCAGCCAGCTGGTTGAGATGATTATTTTGCCGCTTTTCTGCCAGCGGCTGAACCAAAGCAGTAAAATGCCCACTGCCATAAGTAAAAGCAGAAAAGGCAGGGGAAGTAATACGTTACCCACTGCCTTTTTCAGCATAAAAAACATTTAAAAAACCTCTTGTTGTCCGAAAAAACAGCAGCCAGAGCACAAGAATGGGATGAAAGCTTCATTCTTACTGTACCTGTGACAAAATAGCATATGTTTCACCGCAGCATACCGGAGTCCACGCCATGCAGGATCGTAACTTTGACGATCTCGCGGATAAATTTTCGCAAAATATTTACGGCACAACCAAAGGCCAGGTGCGTCAGGCCATCTTGTGGGATGAGCTGGAAACGATTCTTCCCAGCCTGTCCTCCTCTTCCCTGAGCGTGCTGGATGCGGGCGGCGGTATAGGGCAAATTTCCAGCGGGCTGGCGGCGCGGGGCCATCAGGTCGTGCTGTGCGATCTGTCAGGTGAAATGTTACGCCGCGCGCAGGAAAATGCCCAGGCGCTGGGTGTGAGCCACCACATGCAATTCAAACAAATTAGCGCGCAGCAGGTCGGTGAACATTTGGTTAAGCCGGTGGATCTGGTATTGTTTCACGCTGTGCTTGAGTGGGTTGCTGAACCTGAAGCCGTGTTAAAAGCCTTGTTTGATACACTGCGGCCCGGCGGCGTGCTGTCGTTGATGTTTTACAACCTGCATGGTTTAACATTACGCACCCTGACGTTGGGTAATTTTGGCTATCTGCGTACCAACTTAACCAAACGCAAGAAGCGCACGCTGTCACCGGATTATCCTCGCGATCCCGATGATGTGTATCGCTGGCTGGAAGCCTGTGGTTTCCAGATTGAACGGCGTGCCGGGATTCGTGTATTCAGTGATTATATGAAGCCGCCTAAAGGCGAGCCAAAGAGTGACGACGAAATTATTGAGATGGAGCGGCGCTTTTGCCGCCAGGAACCCTTTTTAAGCTTAGGGCGTTACATCCACGTGACCGCGCGCAAACCCGGGCAGAAGGACGAATTATGAGTGAATTTTCCCAGACGGTACCGGAACTGGTATCCTGGGCGCGCAAGAATGACTTCTCCCTTGCGCTGCCAGTTGAACGTCTGGCTTTTTTGCTGGCTATCGCCACGCTAAACGGCGAGCGCATGGACGGAGAGATGAGCGAAGGCGATCTGATTGATGCGTTTCGTCACGTCAGCAAAGCCTTTGAGCAAACCAGTGAAACCGTCCTGGTGCGTGCCAACAACGCCATCAACGATATGGTGCGTCAGCGCTTGTTAAACCGCTTTACCAGTGAGTTAACCGAGGGCAATGCCATTTATCGCCTGACGCCGTTGGCCATCGGCATCACCGATTACTATATCCGCCAGCGTGAGTTCTCCACGCTGCGCCTGTCTATGCAACTTTCCATTGTTGCTGCGGAACTGAAGCGTGCCGCGGATGCCGCTCAGGAAAATGGCGACGAATTTCACTGGCACCGCAACGTGTTCGCGCCGCTGAAATACTCGGTGGCTGAAATCTTCGACAGCATTGATATGACACAGCGCCTGATGGATGAGCAACAGCAGGCGGTGAAATCCGATATTGCTGAACTGCTGAACAAAGACTGGCGAGCCGCAATTTCAAGCTGTGAAATGTTGCTGTCGGAAACCTCAGGCACACTGCGCGAGCTGCAGGATACGCTTGAGGCGGCGGGCGACAAGCTGCAGGAAAATCTGCTGCGTATTCAGGATGCGACGCTGGATAGCCCGGATCTGGGCTTCGTCGATAAACTGGTCTTCGATTTGCAAAGCAAACTCGACCGCATTACCAGTTGGGGGCAGCAGGCCATCGACCTGTGGATTGGCTACGATCGCCACGTCCACAAATTTATTCGTACTGCCATCGATATGGACAAAAACCGCGTTTTTGCTCAGCGGTTGCGGGTTTCCGTACAGAACTATTTTGATGCGCCCTGGGCGTTGACCTATGCCAACGCCGAACGTCTTTACGATATGCGTGATGACGAGTTGACGCTGCGTAATGACGAAGTTATGGGCGAACTGCCTGCCGAGCTGGAATTTGAAGAATTTAATGAAATTCGCGAGCAACTGGCGGCCATGATTGAAGAAGCCTTAGAGAGTTACAAAACGCAGCAAAAACCGCTCAACCTCGCCGTGGTAATGCGCGACTATCTGGCCCAATACCCACGCGCGCGTCACTTTGACCTTGCGCGCATCGTAGTGGATCAGGCGGTGCGACTCGGCGTAGCGGAAGCCGATTTAGCCGGTTTGCCTGTGGAATGGCAAGCCATTAATGATTACGGAGCCAAGGTGCAGGCACATGTCATCGACAAATATTGAACAAGTGATGCCGGTTAAACTGGCACAGGCACTGGCAAATCCGATTTTTCCGGCGCTGGACAGTCAGTTGCGTGCCGGACGCCACATTGGTATTGAAGAGCTGGATAACCACGCTTTTCTGATGGATTACCAGCAGTATCTGGAAGAATTTTATACGCGCTATAACGTTGAGCTGATCCGCGCGCCAGAGGGATTCTTCTATCTGCGTCCACGCTCAACCACGTTGATTCCTCGCTCTGTCCTGTCTGAGCTGGATATGATGGTCGGTAAAATCCTGTGCTATCTCTATCTCAGCCCGGAACGTCTGGCGAACGAAGGTATTTTTACCCAGCAGGAGCTGTATGACGAGCTGCTGTCCCTGGCTGATGAAAGCAAACTGCTGAAGCTGGTTAACCAGCGCTCAACCGGCTCGGATCTCGATCGTGCCAAGCTGCAGGAAAAAATGCGGGCTTCCTTAAGCCGCCTGCGTCGTCTTGGTATGGTGTGGTTCTTTGGCAATGACAGCAGCAAGTTTCGTATTATCGAGTCTGTTTTTCGCTTTGGTGCCGATGTGCGCAGCGGTGATGATCCGCGGGAAGCGCAGTTGCGCCTGATTCGTGACGGCGAGGCAATGTTGCTGGACAACGCAACGGCCACGACTGAGGCGGAAGACAGTGAAGAGAATGACAGCGATGCGGGTGATATCGCGGAGGAAGAACAGGCATGATTGAACGCGGCAAATTTCGTTCGCTAACGCTGATCAACTGGAACGGTTTCTTTGCCCGAACCTTTGATCTTGATGAACTGGTCACCACGCTGTCGGGTGGGAACGGGGCAGGTAAGTCAACCACCATGGCGGCCTTTGTCACGGCGCTGATTCCTGACTTAACCTTGTTGCACTTCCGTAACACTACCGAAGCCGGCGCCACCTCGGGTTCACGCGATAAAGGCCTGCACGGTAAACTTCGCGCCGGCGTCTGCTATGCCATGCTGGACGTGGTCAATTCCCGTCATCAACGCGTTGTCGTGGGTGTCAGACTGCAGCAGATCGCCGGACGTGATAAGAAGGTCGATATCAAGCCTTTCAGTATTCATGGGCTGCCCACGGATACGCTGCCTACCGATATGCTCACGGAAATCCTTAACAGCCGTCAGGCACGTGTTTTACCGCTTAACGAGGTAAAAGAACGCGTTGAGGCACTGGAAGACGTCCAGTTCCGTCAGTACAGCTCGGTCACCGACTACCATGCCATGATGTTTGATCTCGGTGTCGTGCCGCGTCGCCTGCGTTCAGCCAGCGATCGCAGCAAGTTTTATCGCCTGATCGAAGCGTCACTTTACGGCGGTATCTCCAGTGCGATTACCCGCTCTCTGCGCGATTACCTGTTGCCGGAAAACAGCGGCGTGCGCAAAGCGTTTCAGGATATGGAAGCGGCACTGCGCGAAAACCGCATGACGCTGGAAGCCATCCGCGTGACACAGTCCGATCGTGACCTGTTCAAGCATCTGATTTCTGAAGCCACCAGCTACGTTTCGGCAGACTACATGCGTCACGCCAATGAGCGACGCATTCATCTTGATAGCGCCTTACAACTGCGCAATGAGCTGTTCAGCAGCCGCAAACAGCTGGCCTCTGAACAGTTCCGTCATGTGGAAATGGCGCGTGAGCTGGCCGAACACAGCGGGGCGGAAAGCGATCTCGAAATCGATTATCAGGCGGCCAGCGATCACCTGAATCTGGTGCAAACGGCGATGCGCCAGCAAGAGAAGATTACCCGGTATGACAGCGATATCGAGGATCTTACGCTGCGTCTGGAAGAGCAGAGCGAAGTGGTTGCCGAAGCGCGTGAAATCCAGGAAGAAAATGAGGCCCGTGCTGAGGCGGCCGAACTGGAAGTCGATGAGCTGAAAAGTCAGTTGGCCGATTTTCAGCAGGCGCTGGATGTGCAACAAACCCGGGCGATCCAGTACCAACAGGCATTACAGGCGCTGGAACGTGCGCGATCGCTGTGCCAGCTGCCGGATCTGAATATTGAAAATGCTGCCGAATGGCAGGCCAGCTTCCAGGCGAAAGAAGAAGAAGCCACGGGGCAACTGTTGCATCTTGAGCAGAAGCTGAGCGTAGCGGAAGCGGCTCACAGCCAGTTTGAGCAGGCGTTGTCGCTGGTCACCAGCATTGCCGGTGACGTCAGCCGCAAAGAGGCGTGGCAAGTCGGTCGCGATCTGCTGCGCGATGCCAGCAATCAGCGTCACCATGCCGATCAGCTTTCTTCACTGCGCCTGCGCCTGAATGAGCTTGAACAGCGTCTGCGTGAACAACAGGAAGCCGAACGTCTGCTGGCAGAGTTCTGTAAACGCCAGGGCCAGCATTACGAGCCTGATGCGTTGGAAGGGTTGCAGCGTGAACTCGAAGCGCAAATCGAGCAGCTCAACAGCAGCGTGGCTGACGCGGGCGAACAGCGCATGATGATGCGCCAGGAACTTGAGCAGCTGCGCGAACGCATCACGTCGCTGACCGCGCGCGCGCCGCACTGGCTGGCAGCACAAGAAATCCTGACTCAGCTCAGTGAGCAAACCGGTCAGGAACTGGCCAGCAGCCAGGACGTGACCGAATACATGCAGCAGTTGCTGGAACGCGAGCGTGAAACCACCGTTGAACGTGACGAAGTGGCGGCGCGCAAACGTGAAATTGAGCAGCAAATTGAACGTCTCAGCCAGCCGGGCGGTGCCGAAGATCCTCGCCTGAATCAGCTTGCCGAACGGTTTGGCGGCGTACTGCTGTCAGAAATTTATGATGACGTGACGCTGAACGATGCACCTTACTTCTCCGCGCTGTATGGCCCGTCGCGCCACGCCATTGTGGTGCCCGACCTGTCGCTGGTGCGCGAGCAGTTGGATGGCTTAGAAGAGTGCCCGGAAGATCTGTACCTGATCGAAGGGGATCCCCAGTCGTTCGATGACAGCGTGTTCAGCGTGGACGAGCTACAAAACGCGGTCGTAGTGAAAGTCGCCGAGCGTCAGTGGCGCTATTCCCGCTTCCCAAAAATTCCTTTATTTGGTCGGGCGGCACGCGAAAACCAACTCGAGCTGCTTAACAATGAGCGCGATCGCCTGGCGGAACGCTATGCCACGTTATCTTTTGACGTTCAGAAGACGCAACGTTTACACCAGTCTTTCAGCCGCTTTATCGGCAGTCACCTTGCGGTGGCCTTTGATGACGATCCTGAAGCGCAAATCCGTCAGCTCGGCGCCCGTCGCGGTGAGCTGGAACGTGCGCTCAATCAACATGAAAGCAACAATCAGCAGCAGCGTCAGCAGTTTGAGCTGGCGAAAGAGGGCGTTGCACAGCTTAACCGCCTGTTGCCGCGCATTAACCTGTTGCTGGATGAAACCCTGGCGGATCGTTGTGAAGAGATTCGCGAGCAGGTCGAAGAGGCGCAGGAGGCCGCACGTTTCCTGCATTTACATGGGACGAAACTGGCCAAACTTGAGCCGATGATTGCGGTACTGCAAAGCGATCCTGAACAGCATGAACAGCTGCAGGCGGATTACCAGCAGGCGCAGCAACAGCAGCGCAATGCGCGTCAGCAGGCGTTTGCCCTGACGGAAGTGGTACAGCGCCGGGCGCATTTTAGTTATGACGATTCGGCTGGCATGCTGGGCGGCAACAACGACCTGAGCGATAAACTGCGGCAGCGCCTGGAGCAGGCCGAAGCCGAACGGAGCCGCACGCGTGAACGCCTGCGCGCGCATCAGTCGCAGCTGACGCAGTATTCGCAGGTGCTGGCATCGTTAAAAAGTGCTTATGATGCCAAGCGCGACATGCTGAAAGAGCTGCAGCAGGAAATGCAGGACATTGGTGTTCAGGCCGATGCCAGCGCGGAAGAACGCGCGCGAATCCGCCGTGACGAGCTTTATACGGCGCTGAGCCACAACCGCGCCCGCCGCAATCAGCTGGAGAAACAGCTCACCTTCTGCGAAGCAGAGATGGACAACCTGCAGAAAAAGCTGCGCCAGCTTGAACGTAACTATCACCAGAACCGTGAACAGGTGGTCAGCGCCAAAGCGGGCTGGTGCCTGGTACTGCGTCTGGTTAAAGACAACGGGGTGGAACGCCGTCTGCATCGCCGTGAACTGGCTTATCTCAGTGGCGATGAACTGCGCTCCATGTCGGATAAGGCACTGGGCGCACTGCGCCTGGCGGTTGCGGATAACGAACATCTGCGCGACGTGCTGCGTTTGTCTGAAGATCCTAAACGTCCGGAACGTAAGATTCAGTTTTTCATCGCCGTGTATCAACATCTGCGCGAACGTATCCGTCAGGATATTATTCGCACCGACGATCCGGTTGAAGCCATTGAGCAGATGGAGATTGAACTCAATCGGCTGACGGAGGAGTTGACGGCCCGTGAGCAAACTCTGGCGATCAGTTCACGCAGCGTGGCGAACATTATTCGTAAAACGATTCAGCGTGAACAGAACCGTATTCGCCAGCTTAACCAGGGGTTACAAACCGTTAGCTTTGGTCAGGTGCGCAGCGTTCGGCTTAACGTTAACGTGCGGGAAACCCACGCGATGCTGCTGGATACGTTGTCTGAAGAGCATGAACAGCATCAGGATCTGTTTAACAGCAACCGACTCACGTTCTCGGAAGCGCTGGCGAAGCTCTATCAACGTCTGAATCCGCATATTGATATGGGCCAGCGCACGCCGCAGACCATTGGTGAAGAGCTGCTGGACTACCGTAATTACCTGGAGATGGAAGTCGAGGTCAATCGTGGTTCGGACGGCTGGCTGCGCGCAGAAAGTGGTGCGCTGTCTACCGGTGAGGCGATTGGTACCGGGATGTCGATTCTGGTTATGGTCGTTCAGAGCTGGGAAGAGGAATCACGCCGCCTGCGTGGTAAAGATATTTCACCTTGCCGTCTGCTGTTCCTGGATGAAGCCGCACGTCTGGATGCACGCTCTATCGCGACGCTGTTTGAACTCTGTGAGCGTCTGGAGATGCAGCTGGTTATTGCGGCACCAGAGAATATCAGTCCGGAGAAGGGCACCACTTATAAACTGATGCGTAAAGTATTTAATAATACCGAGCACGTTCACGTGGTGGGATTACGCGGATTTGCCGCCGATCCGCTGCCTGCGAAACGCAGTAGCGAAGCCGATCCAGCAAGCGAAACCACGACATAATATTCATGATGCAGAGATAGTCAAAAACAGCGCCATTGGTTAATCTGGTAACGGCATTTGTCACAGGAGGCAAATGCCGTTTTTATTCGTATACTCAATAATATGGGTAACAGCCCGATCGCAGCCGTTTCCTGACATGCTGCGCGGTAGATTAATGAAGGGGGCAGGGATGTTACTGAATAAAAGCTTAAAAATTCATCAGGTTAGTTCGTGGCTTGCGCTGGCACTAACGCTGATTCCTTGTGCCATGGCTCAGGCCGCTATCATCGCTGCCATGCCGGGCACGCAAATGACGCATGCAGCCCTGTCCGTCAGCGAGAGCCAGCAGAAGATCCGACAGGCTTTTTCAGGCGATAACCAGCCTTTTTATGGCGCTTCACTGGCTGCCCTGTATGCTGCGCGAAATATGCAGCCGATCTGGCAAGATCCTGACGCTGTGCAAAAGTTTCAGCAGCAGCTGGCGGAGGTTGCGCTTTCCGGTGTCCAGCCGCAGTTTACCCGTTGGGTCGATCGCCTGACCGATCCGACGATTAAAGATTTTGCCCGCGACGTAACGCTGTCCGATGCGATGCTGGGCTATTTGCAGTTTGTGTCAACGGTGCCTGTTCAGGGGGAAACCTGGCTGTACAGCACCGTCCCTTACAAGCTGGCGGTACCGTCGGTGTCCGTGATCAATGCATGGCAGAATGCGGTGAATGCGGGCAGTTCGCTGGCCTTTGTCAATTCACTGGTGCCGCAGCATCCGCAGTATCCCTTGATGCACAAGGCGCTGAAGAGTCTGCTTGAAGATAAACAGCCCTGGCCGCAAATTAAAAATCGTGACACCTTACGACCTGGACAGGTCAGTGACGATGTGCCGGCCTTACGCGAAATATTACGTCGCAGCGGTATGTTAAGCGCTCAGGTTGCCGTACCTGCGCCCAATGAGGATGCCGTTCCCACCGCGCCCGTTCCTGCCAGCCATAGCGAGCAGCCTGTCGCCGTGAGTCCTTCGGCAGTGACGGTTAATGATATACCCGCCACCACGCCCGATGTTTCAGGCAATGTGCAAAATGCCCCCGCGGCACCGGGCGGTGTGAACGTCTATGATGACAACCTGGTGGCGGCGGTAAAACGCTTTCAGCAGTGGCAGGGACTTGACGCCGATGGGGCGATTGGCCTGCGCACACGTGAATGGCTGAATGTCTCACCCCAGCAGCGTGCTGCCTTACTGGCGTTGAATATTCAGCGCCTGCGCCTGCTGCCGGATGATATGCACAACGGCATTATGGTTAACATCCCCAACTACTCGCTGAACTATTACAACAACGGCACAAAAGTTCTGTCCTCCCGGGTTATCGTGGGCCGGCCAGATCGTAAAACGCCGTTGATGCGAAGCGCACTGAATAATGTGGTGCTGAATCCGCCGTGGAATGTGCCGACCAACCTGGTGCGTCAGGACATTATTCCTAAGGTGAAACAGGACCCCACCTATCTGTATAAGCACGGTTATACCCTGCTGTCTGGCTGGAGTGCCGATTCTGAAGTCATCGATCCCAGCATGATTGACTGGAGCATGGTGTCCGCGTCTTCTTTCCCTTACCGCATACGTCAGGCACCGGGTCAAACCAACTCGCTGGGTCGCTATAAGTTTAATATGCCAAGCTCGGATGCGATTTATCTGCATGATACGCCGAACCACAACCTGTTCCAGCGCGATATTCGTGCGCTAAGCTCGGGCTGCGTGCGCGTCAATAAAGCCTCAGAACTGGCGGGTATTCTGTTGCAGGATGTCGGCTGGAACGATGCCCGTATCTCTGACACGCTTAAGCAGGGTGACACGCGCTATGTGCCTATTCGCCATCGCATCCCGGTCAACCTGTATTATTTAACGGCCTGGGTCGCGGATGACGGTAAAACGCAGTTCCGTACAGATATTTACAATTATGATAATACGGCGCGTTCAGCCAGCCAGGTCTTAAGTCGTGCGCAACAGTTGTTGCTCTAATGGTTGATTTTTAATCGTTAGTCGCACGGCCTCTGCGTGATTCAGTCCTGTCATTAAGGCGGCTTTATCTGGAGCCGCCTTCCAAACTTGCCCATAATGGGTTGACGTGCTAGCGCCAGGAAGTTATGGTTCCGCCAGTACGTTTTTTGCACATGTCTTTGACTCTGTTTTCAGGTAAACCGCTCCATGTCTACAATCGATTCTTTACGTCGCAAACTGCTGCTTTGCGGAAGTGCCGCTGCCGGTCTGGCCTTACTGCCAGAGACCGCGATGGCTTCACTCTCCACTTCACGTCCACGGATTTTAACGCTCAATAATCTTCACACTGGCGAAACCCTTAAAACTGAATTTTTTAACGGTAAAAGTTACGACAAAAGTGAATTGTCACGCCTGAACCACTTTTTCCGCGACTACCGTGCCAATAAAACAAAAAGTATCGATCCCCATCTGTTTGACCAGCTCTATCGCCTTCAGGCGCTGTTAGAAACGCGCAAACCCGTTCAGCTCGTCTCCGGCTATCGCTCACTGGCGACAAACAATATGCTGCGGGAATCGGGACCTGGTGTGGCAAAACACAGTTACCACACCAAAGGCCAGGCGATGGATTTTCATATTGAAGGGGTGACGTTGGCGAATGTTCGCAAAGCCGCATTAAAAATGCGAGCCGGTGGTGTAGGATATTACCCCAGCAGCAACTTTGTACATATTGATACCGGTCCCGTCAGGCACTGGTAGTAACGTCGGCAACGCTGCGGGTGCCGACCATGGAGCGTTATGAACTATCACATTATCCCCGTCACCGCCTTTGCGCAGAATTGTTCGGTTATCTGGTGTGAAACCACGCGCGAATCCGCCCTTGTGGACCCGGGTGGCGATGCTGAGACCATCAAGCAAACGCTGGCACAGCTTGAGGTAAAGCCCGCACAGATCCTGCTTACGCACGGTCATCTCGATCACGTTGGGGCGGCGGCGGAACTGGCTGCATTCTGGAAGGTGCCGCTGGTCGGTCCGCAAAAGCAGGATGCATTCTGGCTGGAATCATTACCCACGCAAAGCCAAATGTTTGGTCTTGAGTACTGCGCGCCACTGACGCCGGATCGCTGGCTGGAGGAAGGTGACACTGTTCAGGTCGGCCAGGTCACGCTTGACGTACTGCACTGCCCGGGACATACGCCAGGCCACATTGTATTTTTTGATGCCAAAGGTCGCTTACTGATTTCGGGTGATGTGATTTTTAGCGGTGGTGTAGGGCGCACTGATTTCCCGCAGGGCAATCATCAGCATCTCATCGATGCGATAAAAAATAAGCTGCTGCCGCTAGGCGACGATGTCACGTTTTTACCCGGTCACGGTCCTGTGTCAACGCTGGGACGTGAACGTCTGACCAATCCTTTCCTGCAATAAAAAATGGGCCAGAGCGGCCCATTTTTTATGCGGTATCAGCCTAAAGTACGGCGACAATTGCCTCACACAGTGCAGACATATTATCTGGCGTCATACCGGCAACGTTCACGCGGCCCGAATTAACGGCATAAACCCCAAACTCCTCGCGCAGGCGGATGACCTGATCTTTGGTCAGTCCGCTGAATGAGAACATCCCATTCTGCTTGATGATAAAGCTGAAATCCTGCTGTGCGCCTTTATCCGCCAGCGTGTTCACAAACAGCTGACGCATGCGCTGGATGCGCTGACGCATATCAGACAGCTCTTGCTGCCAGATAGTACGCAGCGCGTCATTACCCAGGATGGTGGCAACGACGGCGGCACCGTGTGACGGAGGATTAGAGTAGTTAGCGCGAATAGTGTATTTCACCTGGCTAAACGCGGTCTCGACCGTCGCGGCGTCGCCGGCAACCAATGTAATCGCACCAACACGTTCGTTATACAGGCCAAAGTTCTTGGAATAAGAACTGGCGACAATCAGTTCCTGATGGCTGGCAGCAAAAATGCGCAGCCCTTCCGCATCCTCTTCCAGACCACGGGCAAAGCCCTGGTAGGCGAAGTCGAACAGGGGCAACCAGCCGTTGGCCTGGGAGAGCTGTGCCAGCTGTTGCCACTGCTCTGCTGTTGGATCAATACCGGTCGGGTTATGGCAGCAGCCGTGGAACAGCACCACATCACCAGCTTTCACCTCTTTCAGCGAGGCCAGCATGCCGTCAAAGTCCAGCGTATGGTTAGCCGCGTCGTAATACTGGTACTCGCACACCTCAAGCCCGGCGGCATTGAACACGTTTTTGTGGTTTGGCCAGCTCGGGTTGCTCACCCACACGCGCTTAACGGCGGTCTGGGTGGACAGGAAATCTGCGGCGACGCGCAGTGCACCCGTACCGCCCGGCGTCTGCGCCGTACGGGCTCTGCCCGACGCGATCAGGGCGTTGCCTTTGCCAAATAACAATTCCTGCGTGCAATGCGCGAAATCCGGCAGACCGTCAATGCTCAGGTAATTTTTACTGGTTTCGTTTTCAAGCAGGTACTGTTCTGCTTTTTTAACGCTGGTGAGCACCGGCGTTTTCCCGGTTTCATCTTTATAAACACCAATACCAAGATTGATTTTATTTGGGCGGTCGTCGGCACGGTAGAGATCGGCCAGGCCAAGGATAGGATCAGCGGGTGCAGCAGAGATCGATTCAAACATGAGTCGGGTCCAGTAGCGTGAACTTTAGCAAATGAACCATCAGGTTAACGTCAGCACGGCGAAATGCCAACCGTTTGCGATAAAATTCATCGTCTGTGCGCCAGAATTACCCGTTCTTATGTTGTTGGGGGGAAATAACCGGGGAGAGGGCAAGAAAACGGCATTAAAAACGGAGCCGAAGCTCCGTTTTTTGTACTGCATCAACAAACTTAGAACTGGTAAACCAGACCAACACCAACTACGTCATCATCAGGAAGACCGAGTGGGTTGTTTTTGTCCAGCTGGTTGATTTTGTAATCAACGTAGGTGGCCATGTTTTTGTTGAAGTAGTAAGTTGCGCCCACATCGAAGTATTTGTAGATATCAGCATCGCCGATACCTTCGATATCTTTGCCTTTAGACTGAACGTAGGCCAGAGATGGACGCAGACCGAAGTCAAACTGGTACTGTGCTACTAACTCGATTTCTTGAGTTTTGTTAGCATAAGCGTCGCCGCTAATTACTGTATTATTGACGTTAAAAGTTCCGCTGATTGGCGTAGAGTTACGGGTTTCACCGTACATTGCTGCCAGGTAAACGTTGTTAGCGTCATATTTCAGAGCAGTTGCCCAGTTTTCTGCACGCTTACCAGCACCAACGCCAGCACCTTGAGAGGTTACAACGTTGTTATTACTGACTGAACCGTTAGCCTGGCTATTAGTACGATCGCTGCTGCTGTAAGCACCTACGATACCGACTCCGATCGGAGAGGTGTACGAGGTTGAAATACCGTAGCCATCACCATTCGCACGGCGAGGATCGGTACGATCATTTTTACCCTGATACTGAAGCGCAAAGTTCCAGCCATCTACCAGACCAAAGAAGTTGGTGTTACGGTAGGTCAGCAGACCGCCGCTACGACCGTTCATAAAGTTGTCTGAGTAACCTGAGTCGCCACCGAATACTGGCAACATATCGGTCCAGCCGATTGCGTCATAAACCACACCGTAGTTACGGCCGTAGTCGATTGAACCTGCATCACCGAATTTCAGACCGGCAAAGCCCAGACGGGTTTTGTTACCGCTTTGCGCGTCAGAACCTTCAGAGTTATTACCCTGAATGTTGTATTCCCACTGACCGTAACCGGTCATCTGGTCATTAATCTTGGTTTCGCCTTTGAAGCCGAAGCGAATATAAGTCTGATCGCCGTCATCGCCTGCGTTATCAGAGAACTGGTGACGCGCATCCACTTTACCGTACAGGTCCAGCTTGTTGCCGTCTTTGTTATAAACTTCTGCTGCGTTAGCTGCGCCGGCGGCGAGCAGAGCAGGGATAACCACTGCCAGAATGTTGCGCTTCATCATTATTTATTACCCTCATTGGAGTTATTTGGACACCTGCCACTGCCGTCAAGAAAACTTTACGTGAACCTTGAAAGAAGTTTGGTGTCTCCTGTGTCTGCACGCATCTTTCCATCCCCCACCGGGTAATTCTACTGCGAAAATGCTACAAAAGTCGTAATCTTGTTTCAAATATAAAATATGTATTACAAAATGTAAAAATAACGGAACTTTGTGAGACATATCAAAATTTACAAAAATAAAAAAAGGCCGGCGATGCCGACCTCTTTATATATATGAATTTCTTATATTTAATGCTGAAAATCAGAAGCTCGCGTTGCGAGGCGTGCGTGGGAAGGGGATAACATCTCTTACATTTTGTACGCCGGTGACATAGGCGATTAAACGTTCGAAACCTAATCCAAAACCTGAATGTGGCACGGTGCCATAGCGACGCAGATCACGATACCACCAGTAATCTTCTTTTTTCAGACCCATCTCTTCCAGACGCGCATCCAGCACATCCAGACGCTCTTCACGCTGAGAACCCCCGATGATTTCACCGATGCCCGGTGCTAACACATCCATCGCGGCCACGGTTTTACCGTCGTCGTTCAGGCGCATATAGAACGCCTTGATATCTTTCGGATAGTTTTTAACCACCACCGGCGCTTTGAAATGCTTCTCGGCAAGATAACGTTCATGTTCAGAGGACAGATCGATGCCCCATGACACAGGGTTCTCAAAGGTCTGACCGCAGTTCATCAGGATATCGACGGCATCGGTATAATCGACCTGGGCGAAATCGGTAGTAACAAAACGCTCCAGGCGATTAATCGCATCCTTGTCTACGCGTTCGGCAAAAAACGCCATATCGTCCGCACGCTCATTCAGAACGGCCTGGAAGACATACTTCAGCATGGCTTCCGCCAGGGCTGCCGCATCGTCTAATGAGGCGAAAGCGATTTCCGGTTCCAGCATCCAGAATTCTGCCAGATGGCGGCTGGTGTTGGAGTTTTCCGCGCGGAAAGTCGGGCCGAAGGTGTAGATTTTCGACAGGGCACTGGCGTAGGTTTCACCGTTTAACTGACCGGACACCGTCAGGAAGGCTTCTTTACCGAAGAAATCCTCGGAGTAGTCGACTTTACCCTGATCGTTGCGCGGTAAGTTTTCCATGTCCAGGGTTGAGACGCGGAACATCTCACCGGCTCCTTCGGTATCGGAGGCGGTAATAAGCGGCGTGGAGACCCAGAAGTAACCGTTCTCATGGAAGAAGCGATGCAGCGCCTGTGCCAGCGTGTGACGCACCCGGGCTACAGCGCCAATCAGGTTGGTACGCGGACGCAGGTGCGCGACTTCACGCAGGTATTCAATACTGTGGCGTTTTGCCGCCATCGGGTAGCTGTCGGGATCTTCTACCCAGCCCACCACTTCCAGTTTTGTCGCCTGGATTTCGAATGCCTGACCCTGACCCGGCGACGCAACCACCTTACCGGTGACAATGACGGAACAGCCAGTGGTCAGGTGCAGCACTTCGTCCTGATAATTATTCAGAGAATTATTGACGACAGCCTGAACGGGATTAAAGCAGGAGCCGTCATAGACAGCGATAAAGGAAAGACCGGCTTTGGAATCTCTTCGGGTACGCACCCAACCACGTACGGTGACGTCACTGTCAACCGCGACGCGACCGTGCAGTACATCCGCTACAGGCACTACGCTCATAAATATCTCTCTATATAGAAGAAGTGTGTGAATGAATTCCCCAGACTGGGGTTTAGCTATGTTACTTGTGAGTCAACAGGAAACAAGCAAAATTCAGGGGAATATCAGATTTAATGCCAGGAAGGCGGGGCGCGTTAACGCCCCGATAACAAAGAGGCTAGCTGGCTTTTTTAACCAGCGGCAGGTCAAAGGCTTTTCGCAGGGCTTTAACAAACGCTTTGTCCTGACAGATCGTTTTACCTGGGCTGTCAGAGAGCTTAGCGACCGGCTTGCCATTACATTGCACCAGCTTGATCACGATATTGAGTGGCGTAACACCGGGAATGTCGCAGGTCAGGCGCGTGCCGATGCCGAATACAACGTTGGTACGCTGGCCAAAATGACGATAGAGCGCCAGCGATTTCTCCAGGTTGAGATTATCCGAAAACACGAGCGTTTTCGTGAGCGGATCGATACCCAACTGCTGATAGTGCGCCAGGGCTTTTTCGCCCCACTCAACCGGGTCACCTGAGTCGTGGCGCAGTCCCTGATAACGCCGGGCGAAGACCGGACCGAAATCGCGCAGGAAGGCATCCATGGCAATACAGTCGGTCAAAGCAATGCCCAGCTTGTCATCATATTCATCCAGCCAGGCCTGTAAGGCCGCGCGCTGGCTGTTCGCCAGCACCGGGCTGATTTGCTGAAAAGCCTGAAACCACTCGTGAGCCTGAGTACCTACTGGCGTAAGTTCAAGGCGGCGTGCCAGATCATAGTTACTGGTGCCCATCAGCCACGGAAAATCCTGTTTCAGGGTGCTGACAATCGATTCCTGCACGTCCTGTGAATAACGGCGTCGGGTGCCAAAATCCATCAATCGGAAACGTGACATATCGGTGTCGGCCACCTGGGTTTGAAACCTGTCCAGTTTCTGATGCAGAAATTCCACGGCCTGCTGGCTGCTGATGGCGGGTGTGCGGTGACGGTGAACCACTTCGCTGATCAGCGCCAGCAGTGGGACTTCCCACAGGATGACTTCCCGCCAGGGGCCCTGGATGCGGATAGCCAGCTTGCCATGGTGATTCTGGACTTCGACCTGTTGTGGGTCGTAGCGAAAGTTTCGCAGCCAGCCAAGGTAGTCATCAGCAAAAAAGGGCAGGTCAGATAACCAGACATATTCAGCCTCGGTGAGTGCCAGCGCCTGCATGGCATCTATTGCCGCACGGATCTCGTCAGCATAAAAACCCAGCAGCTCGTCGCTACGGCAGCGGAACTCCGCGGCCACCGTGACATCATGGTAACGGTGAAATACGGCTTGCTGCATATGAAGCTTATAAGCATCCGTATCCAGCAGCGAAGTCAGTATCGGGGAAGCATGTCCTGTCATGGCGCGTTTCAGCATCCTGTTCGGTGGCGCAGAGCCCGGTGTGTTTAACGTCGTAAAAGACGCAAAAGTATAAATCACTAACAGAGAGCGATCACAGCATATTTGAGGATAGCGAGTCGAGGACGAAATGTGTCATTGTTAACAAATTGTAGCCATTTTATCTGATACATGCATTGTGCATGCTAAGCTCGGCGCATCATGCTTAGATGTTTGACGAGTAATGCTTATACTTTTACTTTAGCGACGAATGCGTAGACTTTGACGAATAACTACTACATGCGAGACGGAATATGACGCAGCAGCCACAAATAAAATATCGACACGATTATCGTGCGCCGGACTACACCATCACCGATATCGATTTAACCTTTGAACTGGATGAAACGACGACGCGGGTGACGGCGGTGAGTCAGGTTAAACGTCAGGGAGACCACCAGGCTGAACTGCGTCTGGATGGCGAAGATCTGACGCTGGTGTCGCTGGAAGTCAATGGTCAGGCCTGGACAGCCTGGCATGAAGACGCGGGTTCGCTGGTATTAAGTCAGTTACCGGACAGCTTCACGCTTAAAATCGTCAATGATATCCATCCTGACCGTAACAGCGCCCTTGAAGGGCTCTACAAATCCGGTGAAGCGCTCTGCACCCAATGCGAAGCCGAAGGTTTCCGCCATATCACCTGGTATCTGGATCGCCCCGACGTGCTGGCGCGCTTTACCACTACCATTATCGCTGACGGCAGCCGTTATCCCTACCTGCTGTCAAACGGCAACCGCATTGACAGCGGTAAAGATGATCAGGGCCGTAACTGGGTAAAGTGGCAGGATCCTTTCCCTAAACCGTGCTATCTGTTTGCGCTGGTGGCAGGTGACTTTGATGTACTGCGTGACAGCTTTACCACGCGTTCTGGTCGCAATGTTGCGCTGGAGATCTTTGTCGATCGCGGCAATCTGGATCGTGCCGACTGGGCGATGACCTCCCTGAAGAACAGCATGAAGTGGGATGAGGAGCGCTTTGGCCTGGAGTATGACCTCGACATCTTTATGATTGTTGCCGTGGACTTCTTCAATATGGGCGCGATGGAGAATAAAGGCCTGAACGTTTTCAACTCCAAATACGTGCTGGCAAAAGCCGAAACCGCCACCGATAAAGATTATCTGGGGATTGAAGCGGTCATTGGTCATGAGTATTTCCATAACTGGACCGGCAACCGCGTAACCTGTCGCGACTGGTTCCAACTGAGCCTGAAAGAGGGCCTGACCGTCTTTCGCGATCAGGAGTTCAGCTCCGACCTCGGATCGCGCGCGGTTAACCGCATAGATAACGTGCGCATCATGCGCGGCGCGCAGTTTGCCGAGGACGCCAGCCCAATGGCGCATCCGATCCGCCCGGATCAGGTGATCGAAATGAACAATTTCTACACCTTAACGGTGTATGAAAAAGGCTCTGAAGTGATCCGCATGCTGCACACCTTGCTGGGTGAAGAGAATTTCCAGAAAGGGATGCAGCTGTATTTCGAACGCCACGACGGCAGCGCAGCCACCTGCGATGATTTTGTTCAGGCTATGGAAGACGCTTCTAATATCGATCTCTCTCAGTTCCGTCGCTGGTACAGTCAGTCGGGCACGCCAACGCTGTCGGTGCGCGATGACTACAATCCGGAACTGGAACAGTACACGCTTCATGTTACCCAGCACACGCCGCCGACGGCCGAGCAGAAAGAGAAGTTGCCACTGCATATCCCGCTGGATATCGAACTCTATGACGGGCAGGGTAAGGTGATTCCGCTTCAGCGTGACGGCCATCCGGTGCATAACGTGTTGAACGTAACGGAAGAGTTCCAGACCTTTGTTTTCGATAATGTCTATTTCCAGCCAGTGCCGTCACTGCTGCGTGAGTTTTCCGCGCCGGTGAAGCTCGATTATAAGTGGAGCGATGCGCAGCTGACTTTCCTGATGCGCCATGCACGCAACGACTTTTCACGCTGGGATGCCGCACAAAGCCTGTTAGCCACTTACCTGCGCCTCAACGTGGCGCGTCATCAGCAAGGCCAGCATCTGTCATTGCCACTGCATGTCGCAGATGCCTTCCGCACGGTGTTGCTGGATGCCGACAGCGATCCGGCGCTCACCGCCCTGATTTTATCGCTGCCAAGTGAAAACGAAATCGCCGAGCTGTTTGAAATTATCGATCCGCAGGCCATTGCGCTGGTGCGTGAGGCGCTGGTGCGTACGCTGGCCCGTGAGCTGGCCGATGAGTTCTTTGCCGTTTACCATGCGAATCAGCAGGCCGAATACCATGTAGATCATGCAGACATTGGTAAACGTTCGCTGAAGAATATCTGTCTTTACTATCTGGCCTTCGGGGACATGGATCTGGCGAATAAACTGGTGCAGGCGCAATACCAGCATGCCAATAACATGACGGACTCCCTGGCCGCACTCACTGCTGCGGTGGCTGCACAGTTACCGTGCCGTGATGCGTTGTTAGCGGACTATGATGAGCGCTGGCACAAGGATGGCCTGGTGATGGACAAATGGTTTGTCTTGCAGGCTACCAGCCCGGCGCAAAATGCGTTACTCAACGTGCGTCGTTTACTGTCGCACCGTTCCTTCAGTATGGGTAACCCCAACCGTATTCGCTCGTTGATTGGTGCGTTTGCTTCAGGTAATCCCTCGGCGTTCCATGCCGAAGATGGCAGTGGTTATCGCTTCCTGGTGGAGATGTTGACGGATCTTAATACCCGCAATCCGCAGGTGGCCTCGCGTATGATTGAGCCATTAATTCGTCTGAAACGTTATGACGCTAACCGCCAGGCGCTGATGCGTCAGGCGCTGGAGCAGTTGCAAGGTCTGGATAAACTGTCTGGCGATCTGTACGAGAAAATTACCAAGGCACTGAACGCCTGATAAAAAACGGCGGGTTAACAGCCCGCCGTTTGATTAACGCTGTTGCGCATAGCGTGGCGGTTTGTCTGTTGCGCCGCGACGCATAACCCGATCCAGCACTTCCGCTTCCAGCTCTGCCAGACGCGCTGAACCCCGTCGCCGGGGGCGGGGCAGATCGACCAGCAAATCCAGTCCTATCTGACCTTCCTCTATCAGTAACACCCGATCAGCCATCGCGACCGCTTCACTGACATCATGGGTAACCAACAGAACCGTAAAGTGGTACTGCTGCCAGAGCGATTCGATCAGCTCCTGCATCTCGATCCGCGTTAAGGCATCCAGCGCCCCCAGCGGCTCATCCAGTAGCAGCAGGCCGGGACGGTGAATCAGCGCCCGAGCCAGCGCCACACGCTGTTTCTGACCACCGGAGAGCGCGGCAGGCCACTCGTGTGCTCTGTCAGCCAGTCCGACAGCCTCCAGCGCGTCACGTGCGGCCTCACGCCATGCGTTGCCACGCAGACCCAGCGAGACATTATCAATGACTTTTTTCCACGGCAGCAGTCGGGCATCCTGAAACATCAACCGGGTTTCGTCGCGCGCAGTCTGCAGCGGCGCATTACCTGCCAGCAGTTGGCCCTGGGTGCTGTTTTCCAGCCCGGCCAACAGGCGCAGCAGGGTGCTTTTACCACAGCCGCTGCGGCCCACTACGGCAACAAACTGGCCGGAAGGAATATGCAGGTCGATGTGATTCAGAATGGTGCGCTCGCCGTACTTCTTACTGACGCCCTTCACACCGACGGGCGTACCCGCGTTGAGACGCGCCGGGATAGCGGAGTTAATCATGCGGTTTGCTCCTTACGTTGATAAGCCGGATGCCAGCGTAACCAGACACGCTCCAGCAGTAATGCGCTGACATCAGCCAGTTTTCCCAGCAGGGCATAAAGAATGATGGCAACCATCACCACATCCGTTTGCAGAAATTCACGGGCGTTCATTGCCAGATAGCCAATACCGGCGTTAGCCGAAATCGTCTCGGCCACAATCAGCGTTAGCCACATTAATCCCAGTCCAAAGCGCACGCCTACCATGATGCTCGGTAACGCGCCGGGTAAGATCACCTGAACAAACAGGCTCCAGCCGGATAGACCGTAGCTGCGCGCCATTTCAACCAGGCCTGGGTCCACGTTGCGAATACCGTGGTAGGTATTCAGGTAAATAGGGAACAGCGTGCCCAGCGCCACCAGAAAAATTTTGGCGGATTCATCGATGCCAAACCACAGGATAACCAGTGGGATTAGCGCCAGATGGGGCACGTTGCGTAACATTTGTAGTGAGGTATCCAGCAGGCGCTCACCCAGCCGCGAGGTGCCGGTGATCAATCCCAGCAGCAGACCGAGGGAACCGCCAATGCTGAAGCCTAGCAATGCCCGCCAACTGCTGATGGCGAGATGCTGCCAGAGCTCGCCACTGGCGGCCAACTGCCAGAAGGTGATCACAATCTTTTCCGGTGCTGGCAGAATACGTGTAGACAGCCAGCCGGTCTGTGATGCAATTTGCCAGACCACCACCAGTAACACCGGCAGCAGCCAGGGCACCAGCGCCGCTGAGAATGATTTACGTAGTCTGGTCATCGTTATCTCCTCAGGCCCGGGCGGCTTTTTTCTCAGGCGTAAAATCATTCGCAACTGCTTCACCGTGCGCCTGAACTACCCGCGGTTGCGGGACCTGAGGAATATTCAGATCCAGATGAGGAAACAGCAGCTCACCGACGCGATAAGCTTCCTCCAGATGCGGATATCCCGACAGGATAAAGGTTTCAATGCCCAGGGCTTCATACTCTTTCATCCGTGCCGCCACGGTAGGCGCATCGCCAACGAGCGCCGTGCCTGCGCCACTGCGCACCAGTCCGACGCCGGCCCAGAGGTTAGGGCTGATCTCCAGCTTATCGCGGCGTCCGCCGTGCAGAGCAGCCATGCGCTGTTGACCCACCGAGTCGGTGCGTTGAAAGGCGCTTTGTGCTTTGGCGATGGTGGCATCATCCACGTTGGCGATCAGCTTGTCGGCTGCCTGCCAGGCTTCCTCATTGGTTTCACGTACGATCACGTGAAGGCGAATACCAAACCGAACCTGCCGACCCTGTGCTGCGGCTTTCGCCCGCACTTGCTCAATTTTCTCTTTAACCAGGGCAGGTGGTTCACCCCAGGTGAGGTAAACATCAACCTGTTCGGCGGCAAGATCCTGAGCGGGCTCTGAAGAACCCCCGAACCACAGCGGCGGACGAGGCTGCTGTACCGGCTTAAACATCAGACCAGCGCCTCGCACATGAACGTGCTTGCCTTCGTAATCTACCGTTTCGCCTTCCAGCACGCGCCGCCAGACGCGGGTAAACTCGGCCGATTCTGCATAGCGCTCGCGGTGATCGAGAAATACGCCATCACCAGCCAGCTCCTCGGGATCGCCCCCGGTCACCAGGTTGAACAGCGCACGTCCGTTGGAAAGGCGATCGAGCGTTGCAGCCTGACGCGCAGCCTGGGTGGGCGAAATCACACCGGGACGCAGGGCCACCAGAAAACGCAGACGCTGAGTCACAGGGATTAACGATGCCGCCACCAGCCAGGCATCTTCACAGGAGCGGCCCGTCGGGATCAGAACGCCACCAAAGCCCAGCCGGTCGGCAGCCTGTGCCACCTGTTGTAAATAAGCATGGTCAACCGGGCGAGCGCCTTCAGCTGTGCCAAGGTAATGTCCGTCACCATGGGTTGGCAGGAACCAAAATACGGAAACACTCATTTTTCTCTCCTTATTGCGTCACGGCATGGGGATGCCAGATGCGCTCGGCAATCGATACTTTCACGGGAATCAGATGATTGGCATAAAACAGATCGGCGGTTTTCTGCTGCAAAGCGACCGTGTGCGCACTCACCGGGCTGACCGGGCTGGGCGGGCGATGGTCAAGGTTGCTGGCAATGACGGCCTCAGGCAGACCGATCGATGTAGAAAGCAGATGAATACTCTGATCGCGTTCGCTACGCGTCAGCGCTTCTGCGTCACTGAAGGCTTTTAACGTCGCTAAGACGAAGTCATTGTGGTCCTGTGCAAAACTGCGCGTCGCAAGGTAGAACGGCCCGGTTTGATTCAGCGTGGTGCCGTCTTTCAATACGCGGACATTACCCTGCAGCAGGACGGCGGAATAATAGGGGTCCCATATCGCCCAGGCGTCAACGTTGCCCTGCTGGAAGGCTGCTCGGGCATCAGCAGGCGTCAGATAAACCGGCTGAATATCCTTGAAACTCAGACCCGCTTCTTCCAGCGCGCGCAATAGCAAGTTATGGGAACTGGAGCCTTTCTGAAAGGCCACCTTTTTGCCTTTCAAATCGGCAACGGATTTTAACGGGCTGTTTTGGCTGACCAGAATGACCTCAGCTTTGGGCTTCGGCGGTTCGGAGCCGATATACAGTAAGTCTGCTCCTGCGGCCTGTGCGAAGATCGGCGGGATATCGCCGGTACTGCCAATATCGATGCTGTCCACGTTCAGCGCTTCCAGCATTTGCGGTCCGGCCGGAAATTCAATCCACTGAATTGTCGTGTGGGGGAAACGCGTCTCCAGCAGGCGGTGCTCTTTTGCCAGCACCATACTGACCGACCCCTTCTGATAGCCGATGCGAACCTGGGCGGGCGGCGCTTCTGCGGCGTGAACCTGTGCCCCTGCTACAAACATCCCTGCCATTAACCACGCGCTGACTAGTCGTTTCATCTCTGTATCCTTACACGGCCAGGGCAACGGGCTGATGACGTCGTGACAACGCCAGCCAGAACGATTGCACCGCTTCATCCAGACGGCTTGCCAGCACCGGGTCCAGTTCTGGCTGGCGGTCGTAATGTTTGATTTGATTATCTTCGGCGTAAACCCCGTGAAGCACTTCTTCAGCTTTAAGGGCATTTAAAACTGGCTTAAGCGCGTAATCCAGGGCCAGCATATGACCGGCGCTTCCACCACTGGCCAACGGGAGCACCACTTTATGAGCCAGCGCGCGTTCAGGTAACAGGTCGAGAACGGTTTTTAGCGCCCCCGAAAAAGAGGCTTTATAGACAGGCGTGGCAATGACCAGGCCATCAGCCTGAGCCAGATCTTCGCTCAGGGCTAAAAGCGCCGGGGAGTCAAAGCGTGCATTGATCAGATCGTCAGGTTGAAAGTTATGGATGTTCCACGGAATGACCTCAACGCCGGATGCTTCCAGTTTGCGCTGGCATAGCGCTAACAACGACGTGGACCGTGAAGGAAACCGCGGACTACCTGCCAGGGTAAGCACTCTCATTTACGACTCCTTATAACTGAAAGTTATTGATTATCTTTTGTTGAGAACTGAGGCTTTCATCCTGGCAGAGGCAACGGCAGGGCTTAAATGATTTTTCTGACAATCTAAAGGTAAAAATTGCAAAAGGATTTCAGATAAAAACGTCAGGACTGAGAGATAAAACCGATACGACAAATCTTAAAAAAAGCAGGGAGGGGGCATTGATACATTAATCCGGGTGAATAAACGCCATGAAATCCCCAGAATCCGTACATTTGGTTACTTGAATATCAAAATAATGAAACAAAAGAATGAAACGAAAAACGGTGTTGTTGTTTTTTACGCGATACAAAAAAAGAAAGGGTAAAAAATGTCGATGATTCAACGTGATTTCGTTTGGCTCCCGGCGAAGTATTAGGATTAGTTGCATGGAAGGGATGGGGATTACGGGCATTTTACATGAATTTTTTAACGGTAATTCATGTTTGGTTACAGATAGCGCAGCCAAAACGTCCTGATGAGATAATGATTTCTAAATGATTTCTAAACAGGGGCGTGATTATCTGTCAGTTATTCTTTAGAACCGCTAACGATGTTTTTTTTGATCGCCTTTTCCTGCCGACATTGAGACAGGCATTTTATTGATTCAGGCAGTAAAATGTCTCTGCTCAATGTAAGCGCCTGTTATTTTAAAAATTACTATTCGCCCTTGGTCAGTGCCTGTCTCAGGCTGGTGGATTTTATTTGTCATTTTCTAACAGCAGAGAAATCTCGTATGTCTGACATCCTGTTATCGGTCATTATTCCCACTTACAATGTTGAAAAATATATTGTCGAATGCGTTGATTCATTATTACGGCAAATTAGCGCGCCAAACGAAATTATCATTGTTAACGACAGCTCTACCGATGGAACGGTAGCCTTAGTTGAACAGCACTATGGTCATCTTCCTCAGGTGAAAATGATCACAATAGCCAACGGCGGTGCAGGCAATGCGCGCGATAAAGGCGTAGAAGTGGCGCAAGGGCAGTTCGTTTTCTTTTGCGATCCTGATGATGTGGTGGCGGACGGATTAGTGAGTGAGCTTACTCAGGTCGTCGAAAATTATCCGGATACCGATTTATTTTGTTTTAATTCCAGCGCCTACCGGGAAGATAAACCGCACATCACCTGGCCTAAAGTCAGGCACAGCCTGTCTGGCATTCAGCGGCCACAGGATGTGCTGTTAGCGTTGCTTCATAACGGCTCCTATACCTCTGCAGCCTGGAATTACGTGCTGAGAAAAACCGTTATCCAGCAGCATCATTTGCGCTTTGTCGATCGCGTGCATGAAGATCATAATTTTACCTTATCGGTATTTATGAAATGCAAACAGGCATGGGTAACCCAGCAGACGTATTACAAACAGCGCATTCGTAGTGGGTCGCTGACCAACAGCAGTAAAAGTCCTACCTTTTTCTTTCAGCGCTACAATGCTTTTATTGCCACTTTCAACACCTTGTGCAGTTCACGGGCAGAAGGTGAATTAAAGAAGGCACTGGAAAAAGCCTACCTTATTCACTCTTTTCGTTTAATGATCTATCTGTCGCTCTACAACCAAACGCCCGTACCGGAATATGTGCTGAATGCGATTCGTTATCTGGGCCGCCGAATTAAAGCCAGCAGCCTTAAAGAATGGCTGCTGTTAAACAGTCCGGAAACCTTCATTTTATTGCAAAGCCATAAAGTGAAAAAAGAACTCAAACGCGTTCCGTAATTCCTAAAAGTGGACCCTGATGTTGTTTGCACCTGAACGAAATGAGAAGGTGAGACATGCAATGTGTATAAGGTTGTTGTGACATGGCAAAAGTGCTCGACAAAAGTTTAGTAGTCAATATCTTATCTTTACTGGCCTACCGGGGAGCCTCCTTCCTGTTTCCGTTGGCGACCTTACCCTATCTGGCGCGTGTGCTTGGGGTGGATCATATGGGGATTCTGGCGCTGGCGATTGCCTGCGTCCTTTACTGCAGTACCATCTCTGACTGGGGATTCAATGTTTTTACCACCAAGGACATTGCCCATCACCGGGACGATAAAACGCGTGTCACCCAGCTTTTCTGGTCGACCTTCAACGCCAAGCTGATGCTGCTGCTGGTGACCAGCGGCACGTTACTCACGGCGACCTGGTTTAATCCGTCCTGGCATTCTCTGTTCTTCATTATCCTGGCTAACTGCACCACCTTAATCGGCTCTCTGTTTTCATTCGGCTGGTTAATGCAGGGGTTCGAAAAGCTGGGCAAAACGGCTGTCATCGCGACCTTTGGTAATTTTTGTGCCATTCCACTGACGTTTTTACTGGTGAAAACGCCAGAGGATACCTGGCTGGCTGCCCTGATACCGGGTGCGGTGTCGATTATCAACGCCATCATCACGCTGAAATTTGTGTTGGAAATGAAGGTGATTGGCGCGTATCGCTTTGAGCCACGCGAAATCAAACAGCGCATCACCGACAGTGCCGATGTGTTTATTGCTATCGCGGGCGCCAATCTGTTTAACAGTGTTAACGTTGTGATTCTGGCTTCTTTTACCTCCCATTACATGGTGGGGATCTACAACGGTGCGGATCGGTTACGCAAGGCCGCGAACTCGGTGCCAGAGCAGATTGGTAGCGCGTTTTTCCCCCGCGTCAGTCACCTGTTTGGCCGCGACAAAGCGGCGGCGGTCGCAGCAACACGGAAAAGCCTGATGCTGTCGTTTGCGCTGAGCCTGGCTATCGTGATCTTTACCTGGCTGTTTGCCGATCAGGTTGTCGCGTTGCTGTTAGGTAAAGACTTCCTGCCCTCAGCCGATGTGCTGCGCGTCTTTGTACTTTGCTTCCTGTTTGGCAATATCGCGTATCCGGCGGGCCTGCAGATTTTGATCCCCCATGGGCTGGCACGGCAACGCATGATGGTGATGATGGTCGCGGGCGTGATTAACGTCCCGGTTTGCTGCCTGCTGGCGTGGAAATTTGGTGCCGTCGGCGCGGCCTGGTCGATGGTGCTGGCCGAAGTATTGGTCTGCATCGGCATTTTCGGCATCATGGTGCGGCACAAAATCTGGCGTGACTATGCGTTCCCCGACAGGTTGAATTCACGTACAGCAAACGATTCCGTTGTGTAAGATCAAAACTGCTTTAAACAGTCCCCTGGCTTAACGCCCCGCGATTTACTTTTGCGCCAGAGCACCTTACCATTCTGGCGCACAATTTCCTGTGCACTGATTTTCACCATCGCTTCCGTCTTCCAGGAGAGTGCATGTTTTACTCAATTGTCCGACCGGCATTGTTCAGGCTCGATCCTGAACGTGCGCACCATCTCACCTTTCAGCAGCTGCGCTTTATGAGCGGTACACCGCTGGAAATGTTCATTCGCCAGAATTTACCCTCGCGTCCGGTTAGCTGTATGGGGCTGACGTTCGACAATGCCCTTGGCCTTGCCGCGGGCCTGGATAAGAATGCCGAGTGTATCGATGCATTTGGTGCCATGGGATTCGGCTTTGTTGAAGTGGGAACGGTTACGCCACGCGCTCAGGCGGGCAACGACAAGCCGCGCATGTTTCGCTTAGTCGAAGCAGAAGGGATTATTAACCGCATGGGGTTCAATAACCTCGGTGTCGATAATCTGGTGGAAAACGTGAAAAAATCCCGTTTTAAAGGTGTACTGGGGATCAATATTGGCAAAAATAAAGATACGCCGGTAGAGCAGGGCAAAGATGATTACCTGATCTGCATGGAGAAGGTGTATGCCCATGCGGGTTATATCGCTATCAATATTTCGTCTCCTAATACGCCAGGTTTACGCTCGCTGCAATATGGCGAGGCACTGGACGATCTGCTCTTTTCCATTAAAGCGAAACAAAAAGAGCTGGAAAAACGGCATCTCAAATATGTGCCGGTGGCGGTAAAGATCGCGCCGGATCTTTCTGAGGAAGAATTGATCCAGGTGGCTGACAGTTTAATACGGCACCAGATCGATGGCGTTATTGCGACAAATACCACGCTCGATCGGTCGCTGGTAAATGGTCTGAAATATGGCGAAGAAATCGGTGGCTTAAGTGGTCGTCCGGTACAGTCTCGCAGCACCGCCGTCATTCAGCGGCTGTCACAAGAATTACAGGGACGATTGCCAATTATTGGCGTGGGCGGCATTGATTCGCTTACCGCGGCGCGTGAAAAAATAGCGGCAGGCGCCACGCTGGTTCAAATTTATTCTGGTTTTATTTATAAAGGGCCGGGCTTAATTAAAGATATCGTGAGCCATATCTAAGACATTCGTCATAATAATGCGCTGGGGGGTTTATTTATCCCTCCGGCTCGTTTATATTTTGTCCTGTTGCACGATTTTTCAGCATTCATTTTTATTTGATGGATTTTTTGCTTTTAGCGTAGCGGTAAATACAGGGCACATGATGAAAATTAAACCCGATGACAAATGGCGTTGGTATTACGACGCAGAGCACGACCGAATGATGCTCGATCTGGCTGACGGTATGCTTTTTCGTTCCCGCTATGCACGTAAAATGCTGACGCCGGATGCTTTCACCGAATCCGGATTTTGTGTTGATGATGCTGCACTCTATTTCACCTTTGAAGAGAAATGTCGTCAAAGCCCGCTCAACAGCGATCAACGCGCTGAACTGGTATTAAATGCGCTGGTTGCTGCGCGTTTTCTGAAACCCCTGATGCCAAAAAGCTGGCATTTCTCGGCGCACCGTCAGTCAATGCAGCCTGCTGTGGGCGAAATGGTCGAGGTCACGCTGGCTGAAAATGGCGAACAGGCGCGTTTGCTGGTGGTCGAAAATGGCGACAACGCCGCGCTCTGCTTGCTGGCACAGCCCGCGCTGACGCTGGCGGGCAAGGGAATGGTTCTTGGCGATGCGATTAAAGTGATGAACGATCGGCTGCAACCCCACAAGCAGGAAAAAGCCACGCGCTATGCGCGCGCGGTGTAACTCATACCACGTCGATATCACCCGCCGGAATACAGCTGCAACTCAATATAGTGCCATCATCACGGATGGCGCTCTGCTTTAAGGCTTTTACCTTTCCCTCAACCAGCGTTATTTTACAACTGCCGCACAAGCCAGCCCGACACGAATAAGGAATGCGGAAGCCCTGCGCTTCGAGCTGCTCAAGTAAAACCTGCTGATTGTCGCCGCTGAAGCGCTGGCCCTGCCAGGTGATCGTGACCTGCTGGGGCGCTTGCCGTTGCGGCTTAAGCGTTTCGACCACCTCTCCCGGTCCGTACGCGCGCGGCGGCTGGCGTTTGGTTATCCTGACCTCGTCTCCGGCACGAATAATACCGCTGTTGAGCGCAATCAGATTCAGGCCAAAATCAATGTCCCCACTGCCATCCTGCGCCGTTCGAAATCCCTGGAGCGTGGCCAAAGGTTGGCCATCCGGATGTTTCTGGCCGCTTTCAACGCCAACCGTGGTAAAAACACAGCGACTGCAAGGCTTAGGAACGGAGAAGTTTACCTGACCGATAGCTATTTCAGCCCAGTTGTCTTCATCCCAGGCGGGTGCACCACTCACCACCAGGTTTGGGCGAAACTGCTCGATCCGCACGCTGGCTGGACAACGCTGCTGTAAATCCTGCCACGACGCGTTGTTCACTAACAGGTAGGGATATCCATCGGCAAAACTCAGTGGCACCTCTGTAAAGCGCTTCACGCGACGTGAGGGCTGCGGCCCGACCCAGCGCAACTGTACCGCTCGTGGAAAAAAACCACTCAGCCACTGGTTAATATTGTCTGGCGCGATGCGTGAGGTAAAGGTGTTGCCCCAGACCTCCGTCGGCTGCTCATCCTGGGTGAAGTCTACGAAACGGATAAGCGACTGGCTGCCGTCGGGCGCTTGTAAAAACAAGCCCTCTGGCGTAATGGCCGGCGTAAACTGCACCATCTCTGGGAACTGACGCGCAGTAATAAAGGTACCGTCAGGTTCGGTCACCATAAAGATACGGTCATAGGTTAACCCGCTGTTGGCAACCCAGGCATGTGATACCTGTAACCCGCGCATGGATTTGACAGGATGGATAAACAGGCGGGAAAGCGTAATCATGAAGGTCTCCAGGAGCAGGCGCGCAAGACAAAAGAAGCTAACTTTATGACATAGGTCTGCGATTCGCTATAATGCGCAACAATTTTCTCAAGAGTAAAAAAGTGACGATATGAATTCTCTGTTTGCCAGCACGGCGCGTGGGCTCGAAGAGCTGTTAAAAAATGAGCTGGACGCGCTGGGCGCGCAGGATTTGCAAGTGGTACAGGGAGGCGTTCACTTCAAAGCCGATGACCGCGTTATGTACCAAAGCCTGATGTGGAGTCGTCTGGCTTCGCGTATTTTGCTGCCCTTGTCTGAGGTTGGCGTTTACAGCGATCTCGATCTCTACCTTGGGGTGCAGGGCATCGACTGGCCAGCCATGTTCGGCAGCGATAAAACCTTTGTCGTGCATTTTAACGGCACCAACGATGAGATTCGCAACAGCCAGTTTGGCGCACTGCGCGTGAAAGATGCGATTGTCGACAGCTTTACCCGCCGTAATCTGGCACGCCCGGACGTCGATCGCGAACAGGCTGATATCCGCATCAACGTGTGGCTTGACGACGATCGCGCCAGCATTGCGCTGGACTTAAGCGGCAGTGCCTTACATCAGCGCGGTTATCGTCAGCAAACCGGACAGGCGCCGCTGAAAGAGAACCTGGCCGCAGCGATTGTGATGCGTTCAGGCTGGCAGCCCACCACGCCGCTTATTGATCCAATGTGTGGTTCCGGGACCTTGCTGATTGAGGCCGCGCTGATAGCCTGCGACCGCGCACCGGGTTTACTGCGTAATCAGTGGGGCTTCACCGCCTGGTCTGGTTTTAACGAAAGCCTGTGGCAAGAGGTTAAGAGCGACGCGCAGGCGCGGGCGCGTGTCGGCACCGCAGCGTGTCAGGCGCGTTTTTTTGGTTATGACAATAACGGCCGGGTGCTGGAGTGGGCAAAATCGAACGCGCGCCGCGCCGGTGTCTTTGAACACTTCACCTTTGCACAACAGGACCTGCTGAAGCTGCAGAATCCCGTTAATTCAGAAACGCTGGGCACGGTACTCAGTAACCCACCTTACGGTGAACGTCTGGAAAGCGAGCCTGCGCTTATTGCCCTGCACAGTCAGCTTGGTCGGTTGATGAAGCAGCATTTTGCTGGCTGGAATTTGTCGCTGTTTAGCGCGTCTCCCGAGCTGCTGAGTTGCCTGCAACTGCGTGCCGACCGTCAGTTCAAAGCCAAAAACGGCCCGCTGGACTGTGTACAGAAAAACTATCAGCTGTCGGCGAGCAGCGCTGAGCGCGGTAATCAGATTGCTGAAGATTACGCGAACCGTCTGCGCAAAAACCTCAAGAAGCTGGATAAGTGGGCGCGTCAGGAAGGCATCGAGTGCTACCGCATTTATGACGCCGATCTGCCGGACTATAATGTGGCCGTGGATCGCTATGCGGACTGGGTGGTCGTGCAGGAATATGCACCACCCAAAACCATCGACGCGAACAAAGCCCGTCAGCGTTTGTTTGATGTGATTAGCGCTACGCTGAGCGTGCTTGAATTGCCATCAAACCGCTTAATTCTTAAGACCCGCGAACGTCAAAAGGGCAAAGCGCAGTATCAAAAGCTGAGCGAGAAGGGCGACTATTTTGAAGTGCAGGAGTTTAACGCCCGTTTCCTGGTGAACCTGACCGACTATCTGGATACCGGATTGTTCCTCGATCACCGCATTGCCCGCAAGATGCTGGGCCAGATGAGCCAGGGCAAAGATTTTCTGAATCTGTTTGCGTACACCGGTTCTGCCAGCGTACATGCGGGTCTGGGCGGCGCGCGCTCCACCACCACCGTGGATATGTCGCGCACCTATCTGGAATGGGCCGAGCGTAACCTGCGGCTCAACGGCCTGACCGGCCGTCAACATCGCCTGCTTCATGCCGACTGCCTGAGCTGGCTGAACGAGAGCGATGAGAATTTCGACCTGATCTTTATCGATCCGCCTACATTTTCCAACTCAAAACGTATGGAAGAGAGTTTCGATGTGCAGCGCGATCATATGATGCTGATGCGTAACCTGAAACGCCTGTTGCGTAAAGGCGGTACCATCATGTTCTCGAATAACAAACGTGGTTTCAAAATGGATCTGGATGGCCTTAAGGCATTGGGGCTCCAGGCTCAGGACATCACTCAGAAAACCCTGTCACAGGATTTTGCGCGTAACCGCCAAATTCATAACTGCTGGCTGATTACTCATGCTGGTAAGGAATAAGTTACATGTCATTAATTAGTATCCACGGCGCTTATCTGTCCTTTAGCGATGCGCCGCTGTTAGACAATACCGAACTGCACATCGAAGAAAATGAGCGCGTGTGTCTGGTGGGCCGTAACGGTGCCGGAAAATCCACATTGATGAAAATCATTAATGGCGAGCAGCCGCTGGATGACGGTCGCATTATTTATGAAACCGATCTGGTCGTGGCACGGCTTCAGCAGGACCCACCGCGTAATATCAGCGGTTCGGTGTATGATTTTGTGGCCGAAGGCGTAGAAGAGCAGGCGGAGCATCTTAAAGCCTACCATGCGATTTCGCATCAGGTGATGGACGATCCGAGTGATAAAAATCTCAACGAGATGGCGCGCCTGCAGGGGATTCTGGATCATCACAATTTGTGGCAGTTGGAAAGCCGTATCATGGACGTGCTGCAGCAGATTGGTCTGTCGCCGGACACCGAACTGTCCTCTTTATCCGGCGGCTGGTTGCGTAAAGCCGCGCTGGGACGTGCGCTGGTCAGTAATCCCCGCGTGCTGATGCTGGATGAGCCAACTAACCACCTTGATATTGAAACGATCGACTGGCTGGAAACGTTCCTGAAAACCTTCAGCGGCAGCATCGTCTTTATCTCTCACGACCGATCTTTTATCCGCAATATGGCCACCCGTATTGTGGATCTGGACCGTGGCAAGCTGGTGTCATGGCCGGGTAACTACGACACCTATCTGGAAGGCAAAGAAGAAGCCTTGCGCGTTGAAGAGATGCAAAACGCCGAGTTTGACCGCAAGCTGGCGCAGGAAGAAGTGTGGATTCGTCAAGGCATCAAGGCGCGTCGTACGCGTAATGAAGGCCGCGTGCGGGCGTTAAAAGCGTTGCGCCGCGAGCGCTCAGAGCGCCGTGAAGTCATGGGCAAAGCCAATATGCAGGTCGGTGAAGCATCACGTTCTGGTAAAATTGTCTTTGAACTGGAAAATGTGGATTACGCCGTGGACGGCAAGCAACTGGTAAAAGATTTCTCTGCCCAGGTGCAGCGCGGCGACAAGATTGCCCTGATTGGGCCGAACGGTTGTGGAAAAACCACCTTACTGCGTCTGATGCTGCAACAGCTGAAGGCCGATCACGGTCGTGTGCATTCGGGTACCAAGCTTGAGGTCGCCTATTTCGATCAGCACCGTGCCGAACTCGATCCCGATCGGACAGTGATGGACAACCTGGCGGAAGGCAAGCAAGAAGTGTTGGTCAATGGTAAACCGCGCCACGTGCTGGGCTACCTGCAGGACTTCCTGTTCCATCCAAAACGCGCGATGACCCCCGTCAGGGCGCTGTCGGGTGGGGAACGTAACCGCCTGCTGCTGGCGCGTCTGTTCCTGCGCCCCAGTAACCTGATGATTCTTGATGAACCGACCAACGACCTTGATGTGGAAACGCTGGAACTGCTGGAAGAGCTCATCGATGGCTACCAGGGCACCGTGCTGCTGGTCAGCCACGATCGTCAGTTCGTTGACAATACCGTCACCGAGTGCTGGATCTTTGAAGGTAACGGTGAGATAGGGACCTTTGTCGGCGGCTACCATGACGCGCAGCAGCAGCGTGCGGCTTATAAACAGCAAAAGGGGCAGGGCGCAGTAAAAGGGGCAAATAGTGCCCTTAAGCCAGCCGATGCTAAAAATGACGCTGCCAAACGTAACGCGAACAAACTAAGCTATAACCTCACGCGTGAACTGGAACAGTTGCCACAAAAACTGGAACAGTTAGAGGCGCGTATTGGCGAGCTGCAGGCCAGGATGAGTCATCCGGATTTTTTCAGTCAGCCACACGATAAAACGCAGCCGGTGTTAGATGAACTGGCTGACGTCGAACAGCAGTTGGAAACCGCTTTTGCGCGTTGGGAAGAGCTGGAATCTATGAGAAACGGCGCATAGCTTAAGGGTCCGGGAATGTGTTCTGCAGAGAAAACGAACGCGTGGATGCTTTGTCCACAGTGCGACTTAATGGTAAAACTGCCGGACATTCCCGTTGGCAGACGTGCGTCATGTCCGCGCTGCCATACTTCCCTGACCGTGAACTGGTCGGAGCCGCGTAAACGTCCGACCGGTTATGCACTGGCTGCACTGTTTATGTTGGTGCTCGCGAATCTGTTTCCGTTTATCACCATGAAAGTCGCCGGGCTGTCCAGCCAGATTAGCCTGATGCAAATCCCCAGGGTGATGGTGGCCGATGATTACGCCAGCCTGGCCACGTTGTTCCTGCTGTTTGTCCAGGCCATTCCCGCCTTTTGCATGATCACGATTGTCCTGTTGGTCAATCAGGTCAGAATGCCTGTCAGCCTGAAACTGGGGCTGGCGCGAAGTCTTTTCCATATGCGCAACTGGGGCATGGCAGAAATCTTTATGGCTGGCGTGCTGGTCAGTTTCGTGAAGTTAATGGCTTATGGTGAAATCGGTCTCGAAACCAGCTTCTGGCCGTGGTGCCTGTTTTGTCTCTTACAGCTACGGGCGTTTCAGTGCCTGGATCGCCGTTGGCTGTGGCAGCACATTGAACCCATGCCGCCTTTGCCTCATGCCCCACAAGCCGGTGTCAGTGGATTAAAACAGGGCCTGCGCTCCTGCCCGTGCTGTACTGCGGTCTTGCCGGTGACGCAGCGGGAATGTCCGCGCTGTGGCGTGGTTGCCGATGCGCGCCGCAAGCACAGCCTGCAGTGGACGCTGGCCCTGCTGATCACCTCCGTTATGCTTTATATCCCCGCCAATTTGCTGCCGATTATGATTACCGAAACGCTGGGGTCGGCGATGCCTTCCAATATTATGGCCGGGGTGATTTTACTCTGGGGCGATGGTTCTTATCCGGTGGCGTTAGTTATTTTTATCGCCAGTATTATGGTCCCGTCCCTGAAAATGCTGGCGATTGGCTGGCTGTGTTGGGATGCCAGCGGGCGCGGGCAGCGTGACAGCCATAAAATGCACCTGATCTATGAGGTGGTTGAATTTGTTGGACGTTGGTCAATGATTGACGTCTTTGTGATTGCAGTGCTCTCCGCGCTGGTGCGTATGGGGCAGTTAATGAAAGTTTACCCGGCATGGGGAGCCGTATTGTTTGCGCTGGTGGTGATTCTGACCATGATTGCAGCAATGACGTTTGACCCGCGCTTAACCTGGGATCGTGCTGGTGAAAAAAACATGAAGGAGCCGCATCTTGACGGAAAATAATCACGGTCATGCCAAAGTGGATCAGATCAAGCGTTGGTCTCCGGTATGGATCGTCCCTATTGTTACGCTGTTAATTGGCGGCTGGATTCTTTTTTATCACTTTAGCCATCAGGGACCGGAAGTCACGTTGATTACCGAGAGCGCCGAGGGCATTGAAGCGGGTAAAACCACCATAAAAAGCCGCAGTGTTAACGTGGGTGTGGTTGAAAGTGCGGTACTGACAGACGATCTTCACCATGTTGAGATTAAAGCCCGACTGAATGCCGGTATGGAAAAGCTGCTACACAGCGACAGCGCATTTTGGGTGGTTAAACCCCAGGTGGGTCGTGAAGGCATTACCGGTTTAGGTACGCTGCTGTCCGGGGCATATATTGAGCTCCAGCCGGGTACCAAAAAAGAACCCCTGGATCAGTATACTTTGCTGGATGCGCCACCTTTAGCGCCGCCTGATGCGAAGGGCATCCGCATTATCCTCGACAGTAAAAAAGCGGGGCAGCTTAACGCGGGTGATCCGGTGCTGTTCCGGGGCTATCGTGTTGGCACCGTTGAAACCAGCAGTTTTGATACCGATAAACGCATGATGACCTATCAGCTGTTTATCGCCGCCCCTTACGACCGCCTGGTGACCACCAATGTGCGCTTCTGGAAAGACAGCGGGATTGCCGTTGATATGTCGGCGTCAGGCATGCGGGTTGAAATGGGATCGCTGACCACGCTGTTCAGCGGCGGGGTCAGCTTTGATGTGCCAGATGGCTGGGATTTAGGCAAAGCGGCGCAAAATCATGCGGATTATCATCTGTTTGACGATCAACGCAGTATTCAGGACTCTCTGTATACCACGCATATCGACTACTTATTGTTCTTCTCGGATTCGATTCGCGGACTGCAGGTCGGTGCGCCGGTGGAATTCCGCGGCATTCGTCTGGGTACGGTTTCAGAAGTGCCGTTTATGAATGCAGGCACTGCGCAGGCGCTGAATAACGACTACCGCGTGCCGGTGTTGATTCGCATTGAACCTGACCGTTTCATTAGCCGTCTGGGTGAAAACTTCGACATTGAACAGCATCTCCAGGATGGTAAGAAACACGGCCTGCGCGCCACGTTGAAGACCGGCAACCTGTTATCTGGCGCGCTGTTTGTCGATATCGACTTCTATGACAATGCACCGGTGTATAAAGGCCCGGATAAAGTGGCGGGTTATGAAGTGATCCCGACGGTGAGCGGCGGCTTGAGCCAGATTCAGCAGAAACTGATGGCTGCGCTGGATAAAATTAACGGTTTACCGCTAAACAATATGGTGTCGGAAGCAACCGGAACGCTGAAGGAGAGCCAGAAAACCCTGCGCGATCTGCAACGTACCATTGATAATATCAACGTCGTTACCAGTAGTCCGGCGATGAAAACACTGCCCGAAGAGACCCAGCAGACGCTACGTGAGCTTAACCGCAGTATGAAAGGATTGCAGCCAGGTTCACCTGCCTACAGCAAGCTGGTGGGCGATATGCAACGGCTTGATCAGGTGCTGCGTGAACTGCAGCCAGTGCTGAAGACGCTAAATGCCAAAAGTAATGCGTTAGTGTTTGAAGCAAAACCGGGACAGGATCCCCAGCCGAAGAGGGCGAAACAATGAAAAAAGGACTCGTTTTTTTGGCCGCTCTCGCACTGAGTGCCTGTAGCAGCACGGTGAATACCACTTACTATCAGCTGCCCTCAGGGGCAGCCTCGATGCAGGTGATCAGCAGTGAGGCAAACGCACAGCCGACATTGTGGGTGCAGCAGGTGGTCGTACCGGATTATCTGGCGGGTAACGGCCTGGTTTATCAAACCAGTGACGTAAAATACGTTATAGCCGCCAATAATTTGTGGGCCAGTCCGCTTGATCAGCAACTCCAGCAAACGTTAATTACCAATCTCACCAAAGCCTTGCCGGGTCGTCTGGTCACTCAGACGTTAATCGGGCAAGAACACGATACGCTGAACGTGACGGTAAACGACTTCCAGGGCAGGTATGACGGCAAGGTGGTGATTAGCGGGCAGTGGACGCTGGAACATCAGGGACGCTTCACAAAGCAAGCGTTCAGTCTGGTACTGCCACAGCGAGAAGATGGCTATGATGCGTTAGTCAAAACCCTTGCCCAGGGCTGGCAGCAGATAGCTCAACAGATTGCGCGTAACGCTGCCACAGCCCATTCAGCGGGGACGGGCTTTTAGTTAACTTATTGTTTCGAATCGTATAAGTTTTTTGACGTTATCAAAGGTTTCTATATAAATCATACGGATAAAGCAATAGGCTTACATCACGAAACAGAAAATTTATGTCCGGTTCAGGTCACATTTGTGACATTGGCGTGAAGATTGCGCATTGATCTTTTCATACAGAGCGAGTAAAACAAAAGGGTGGCTGAACATTTATTAGCCATCTTTTTCTTTCCACCAGATTCCACATACCTTACATGAGGGACACGGAGTATGAAGAGACAGAAACGAGACCGCCTTGAGCGCGCCCACTCACGTGGTTATCAAGCTGGCATTACAGGACGCTCTAAAGAGATGTGTCCGTATCAAATGATAGACGCTAAGTCTCACTGGTTGGGAGGTTGGCGACAAGCCATGGAGGACAGGTCGGCTGCTGCGTAGCCGGATGTCACTGAAAAGGGATATAACCTCCGCATCAAGCGGAGGTTTTCATTTCTGCGGGGAACGTATCAGAATGCTGCGGTATCTTTGAACAGACCCACTTTCAAATCGCTGGCGGTATAAATGAGATTACCATCAACCAGCACTTCACCATCGGCAACGCCCATCACCAGCTTACGGTTAATGACACGTTTGAAGTGAATGCGATACGTCACTTTTTTTGCTTCTGGCAGAACCTGGCCGGTGAATTTTACTTCGCCTACACCCAGCGCACGACCTTTGCCTTCGCCACCCAGCCAGCCGAGATAAAAGCCCACCAACTGCCACATTGCATCAAGACCCAGGCAACCAGGCATAACCGGATCGCCAATAAAGTGGCAACCAAAGAACCACAGGTCCGGATTGATATCCAGCTCAGCTTCCACGAAGCCTTTATCGTATTTACCACCGTCTTCCGTCATTTTGACCACGCGGTCCATCATCAGCATATTGCCGGATGGAAGCGGCGGACCATTTTCGCCGAACAGTTCACCGCGACCAGACAGGATCAGGTCTTCTTTGGTATAGGATTCGCGTTTATCTACCATGTTCTCAATAAGCCTTCTTTTAGTGAATCTCGAATATTAGCGAACAGTTGTATGCTGAGCAAATGGGATTAGCGGTGGTTAAACCAGTTAAGCCATCGCAGCGGCCAGAATCGTGGTGAAGGCTCTGGTTGGTTCATCTGACTGATGCGTTCCTGAATCGTACGCAGCAGACATTCGCCTTCGCCATCTTCCGTATTCCATATTTTACCTGTCAGCAGAGGCAGCGCTTCATCAGCACGATCGATTGCCCAGATATGAAAACGTCCCTCTTCGACCGCGCTGACCACCTGCTGGTTCAGACTGAGGTGACGAACGTTACAGGCAGGAATAATGACGCCCTGCTGTCCGGTCAGTTCACGCTGATGGCAGATATCGAAAAACCCTTCGATCTTTTCATTCAGTCCGCCAACCGGTTGCACATTACCAAACTGATCGACCGAGCCGGTGACAGCAACCTGCTGATTCAAGGGCTCGCTGGCAAGGGCGCTAATCAAGGCGCACAGTTCTGCCAGCGACGCGCTGTCGCCATCCACCTCGGAATAAGATTGTTCAAACACCAGCGACGCTGAAAACGGCAGTTGCTGATCCAGCTCCAGTTCAGCAATCAGGTAGGCCTGCATAATCATCATGCCTTTAGCATGAATATTGCCACCTAGCTCCGCTTTGCGTTCGACATCGGTAAATTCACCGTCACCGGGATGCACCACGCAGGTAATACGGCAGGGATCGCCCCAGGCTCGCGGATGACCGGGATATTCCACCACTGACAGGCCGTTTATCTGACCAACGACTTCACCTTCTGTTTCGACCAAAATTTGGCGCTGCAGAATCTCATCACGCAAACGTTCGTTGAGGTAGTTCTCACGCCACAGCCGTGCTTCCAGCGCGTCACGCAGTGCTTCGGCGCTGAGCGTGTCACCCATCAGGGTGGTTTCACGCAGCTGGCGCAGCAGCCAGCGTGGGCAGAGCGGAAGGGTTTCCTGATCGCCGCTATAACGGACGCCTTCTTTGATCAGTTCTGGCCAGAAGTCTTCATCGGGGACGGCGATATCCGCCTGGCTGGCAAGATCGACTGTCCAGCGACACCATGCGAGCATGTCGTCTTCATCCAGGATCTGAATATTTTCTTCGAATTCAGTGTAAATCGCCATTTCGTGAGCTTCAGCATCCAGCTCCTGAAAATCAGCCAGTGTGTCACGTTCACCGCAGAGCACCAGATTCAGCTGAAGCGGAAGCGGGGGAACGGAAACCGGCAGGGGACGACGTTCGTCCTGCGACAACCACTCAATGTAGCCTTGTTCAATAGACTTTTTCAGCCGCAGCCACAGCAGCGGCTGAGTGAGCAATGCGCGCAGTGAAAGTACCAGTGTTCCGCCGTTAGCACGATGAATAAGGCCCGGCTCAAGCTGAATACGATCTTTGTGCATCCGAACACAGCCAAACAGCGCTTCCTGCTCGATCCAGTCAGCATAGTGAATGCCACCCTGGCTGGTAAACGGGCGCTGGCTGTCGGTTGGCGGCTGCAAGGTAACGTTGTCGGCCATGATGTGGTAGTCACCACCGGACAGTGCTGACGAATGGCCCATAACGCGTTGTGCTGCATCAGCTATCAACGCAAGATAGTCACGGTTTTCCTGGCTGCGAACCAGCAGCAGTGGGAAACCCTGACTTTGATGATGTAAATGGGCCAGCGCGTTCAGCAGTCGGGGCTGTACCGTTGCTAAGGCATCGGTCTCTTCGTCAGCAATTCGGGAGAAAACGGATTGATATTGCGTACTATCCGGCTGTAAGGTTTGCCACGTAAGTTGAGTGCTGGTCAAAATAATCGCATTTGTCTGTTTTGAGAAAAGCGAGATTATACAGGATTCACCTTGCTTAAGCACTGCAGAGTTCAATCAGATGTTGTGACGCTGGCAGCATGTTTTTCGTTGCTGCATCCGGTAAAAAAGCTGTTATTCTTAGTTCGTTACGTGATCACGATGAGATTCCGATGAAATACCAGCAGCTCGAAAATCTTGAAAGTGGATGGAAGTGGAAATACCTGGTGAAAAAACATCGGGAAGGTGAGCTGATCACGCGTCACCTGGAACTCAGTGCTGCGCAGGCCGCGGTCGATAAGCTGTTGGTGATGGAAAATAATCCGGTAGAAATTAACGACTGGATCAACCAGCATATTCATCCCGATCTGGACAACCGACTTAAGCAAACTATCCGTGCCCGGCGAAAGCGCCATTTCAATGCTGAGCATCAGCACACACGTAAAAAATCAATCGATCTGGAATACCTGGTCTGGCAACGGCTGGCGGGATTAGCGCAGCGCCGCAACAGTACGCTGTCCGAAACCATCGTACAGCTCATCGAAGATGCCGAACGCAAAGAGAAGTACGCCAGCCAAATGTCGACGCTGAAGCAGGATCTGCAGGCGATATTAGGCAACTCGGGTTCTGAAAAAGAGTAGTGGGCGTACCATCTGGACAGCCGCTTCAGAGCAAAAACCCCATGAGCCATCTCATATTCAGGACAAAAAAAACCCCGCATTAGCGGGGTTTTTTATCACGTATAACTTAAGCCTGTGGCTGAGTTACAACGTCTTTGATGCCTTTAACATCGATTTCTACACGACGGTCTGGCGCCAGGCAGTCGATCAGGGCCTTACGACCTTTCACGCTGTCACAGGTGTTGCCAGTAACTGGGTTAGATTCACCCATGCCGCGAGCAGAGATCTTGTTAGTAGGGATACCTTTAGATACCAGGTAATCTACTACTGACTGAGCACGTTTCTCAGACAGTTTCTGGTTGTACTGCTCTGAACCGATGCGATCGGTAAAGCCCAGAACAACTACTGAACCGTCTTTAGGATCCATTGAGCTCAGCTGGCTGTACAGCTGATCCAGAGCCTGCTGACCTTCTGGCTTCAGAGTCGACTTGTTGAACGTGAACAGGACGTCTGATTTCAGAGTGAAGCGCTTGGTCTGAACCACTGGCGCTGGCGCTGGTGCTGGAGCCGGAGCTGGTGCAGCAACATCATCCTGACCGAAGCGGTAAGAAACACCCAGGCTCAGCATGCCGTTGTCTGGACGAGCACCAACGGTCTGTGCATCACCGATGTTGTTAACCCACTGGTAATCCAGACGGGTTGCCCAGTTTTTGGTCAGCGCATATTCAACACCAACAGCTGCCAGTGGAGAAACACCGGTGTCGTGGTCGCTGATGCGAGTGCCAGTAGCTACGTTCTGCTGAGTAGAGTCTGCACGCCATACCATGCCACCCAGGCGGGTATAGATGTCCAGATCGTCTGCGATTGGGTAGCTCAGTTTGGCAGCCAGCTGGATGCCCTGTGCTTTAAATGCGCCATTCACCTGGTTGCCTTTATTAGGCATACGACCTAACCAGTCATAACCCAGTTCAAAACCCAGGTATGGGTTAGCCTGGTAACCACCGAACGCACCCGCGCCCAGTTGGCTTTCATGAGTTGGGCCGTCGTTGTTTTGGTAACCGTGACCGTAGTAACCAGTGTCGTGATACTGAGACCAGCCCAGTTTAGCACCGGTGTACCAGGTGTTATCTTTTGGGGCGGCCTGCGCTACGGTAGCGAAGCCAGCCAGTGCCACTGCAATTGCGATAGCTGTCTTTTTCATTTTGCGCCTCGTTATCATCCAAATAGGCAATGAGCATAAAGGTTGCTCTTGGTTTAATCCTTCGCCGGGTCAAAACGCTCGCTTATGACTCTACCGCAAAAAACGGAGGTTATTGAGCACCCTGGCGAGATAAAGTCTACAACGAGATTGGAAACTTACAAGTGTGATGTGAGGCACTTATGTAAAAAAACAGTGTTTTATACATAATTTCTAACAATTTAGCCTGAACTTCTGTGGGGTGCTTACCCCACAAAAAGGGGGCTAAGCCGTTGTCATTACTGGGGGGAGCAGAATCAGTGTCTTAGCCTTTAGTCAGATAAAAAAGCTGTTGAGATAAATCTCATTTTTTACTTAATGAAACAAATCAGACTGAATTTTTAGCGAACTTTCTGGTCTTACTGCCGTTTTGGGAGTTTCACCCGACCGCAAAATGAGCCCCAGGGCTTTCCCTTCCGCCGCCGCAAGTTCCAGTTCACGACGTTCATCTTCATCCAGTTCGTAGGGAATCCAGGCCAAAACAACACTGTAATTTCCTGTGCGTAACGCTTTAATCATGGCCTCTACAGCATTGTAACGTTCAGCATCGGCGATATGCATACTTTTCTCAAGTGGCAAACCCGATTCCTGCATCCAGGCCCGGCTCAACTTATGGGCAGGCGTTAACCACAGTTGCCAGCGAGATTGTTGACTCAATTGCTGTAGCAGCGGTAACAACAGCATCTGCATCATGCCAGGCTGTTCGCTGTAACGTAATTCAGTGATCCAGCCTCCGTGCGTTGCCGGAACAGAGGACAAGGCGTAACGGTGAGCAGAGCATACATTACTGGTATGTTGGGTGCGCATAAATTAATCACTCAGCAGTTGACTGTATGGATATACAGTAATGACATCCTGGATAAAGATCAACCTGAATTTCTGAAAATGCCTCGCAAAATTTGCACAAGGTTGTGTTTAAACGGATTTATTCATTGAACCTGTTACTGAATTTACTTATCTTCTAACCGTCTGAATAGTAACGTTTTTAACAGGTTTTTGTTACAAGGAGGTGATGATATGAAGAAACAGCAGCGGGTCATCCTGCGCTCAATACAGCAGTTGGCCCCGTTGGGTCATGTTCAATCCCGTACCCAGTTTGGTGGCTATGCCCTGGCGGTTGAACGGGTCGTTTTTGCACTGATAAAGGAAGATCAGCTCTATTTACGCGCCAGTGAAGAATTACGGGAATATGTGGCAGAACAGCCGCTGGAACCGCTTACGTTTCGCAAACGCGGGATAGCGGTCAGCCTGAATTATTATAAGGTCGATGACAACCTGTGGGCTCACCCAGAGCATCTGGTCGCGCTGTCTGCCGCTTCACTGGAAACCGCCCGGCGTGAACAAGATGACCGCCAGGGCAAGGTGCGTTTAAAAGACCTGCCGAATGTCAGTCTGCGACTGGAAATGATGCTGCATGAGATAGGTATCTGTACCGTAAAACACTTGCATGAAGCAGGGGCCAAACAGTGTTGGTTAAAACTGAGACGCAACAACCATCATCTTGGCCTCAAAACGCTGTTAGCGCTTGAAGGGGCGATTTCCGGTCATCATCAGGCGGCGCTGCCGCAAACCATTAAAACCGAGTTAGGCGAGTGGTATCAGGCCGCACTGATGATGTCGGAGGGGAAAGAAAAAGGCCGTTAGCGTTTGCCCAGTGTGCGTCGCAGGCGTGCAATGTCGGGCATCAGCGCGACCAGTAAACCCAGTTGCTGTAGCACCAGCGGCGCACGTGGGTCCGGCTCGGTAGTGAGCTGCGCGATGCGCTGCACCAGTTCAATACGCATTTTTTCTGCCCGGCTGTCACTGACCACATCCGTCTGCAGCACATCCTCGACATAACATACCGTATCGTCGAGCAGCGCCAGCAGGGCAGGCTGCGTCACTTTGTCTCGGTGCGCGCCCAGCGCAGAGATATAGCTCAGGAAGGAGTGATTCAGGCACAGTAACTGAAACGCCGACTCCCGAAGTTTAAGGCTGGTGCGGGTCTCACTGCTCATATTGGATACTACCGATGCCAGCTCGGCATCAGCGTTGTGCGCGTCACGACGGGCAATACGATAAGCAAGACGATTGTCTTTACCCTGATGATATTGCTCCATAATGGCATCAAGATAGCGACAGTTGGCATTCAACGTTCGGGTGGCAACGGCCGGAAGTTGGCGAAAGCGCCAGTCAGGCCAGATAAAGGTGACCGCCAGCCAGGCCAGCGCGCAGCCCAGCAGCGTATCAACGACCCGGGGTAATGCCACTTCAAAACCCTCACCCAGCAGGTTAAAACAAAGCAGAACCAGCAGGGTAATAAACAAGGTTGCCTGGGCGTATTGCACCTGGCGAAACGCAAAGAACAGGACACCGGTCACGACAATCAAAAACAGCTGGCCTTCCACAGAGGGCACCAGCCACAGTAAAGGCAAGCCAATAGCAATGCCTGCCAGCGTTCCCCCGATGCGCAGTGCCAGTCTGCGCTGGGTCGCACTGTAGTTGGGCTGGCAAACAAACAGGCTGGTCAACAGGATCCAGTAGCCGCGCTCCAGACCGGTAATCTGAATAAATCCATATCCGACGCACATCACCACTGACATCCTGACAGCATGACGAAACAGCGCAGAGGCGGGCGTCAGATGGCGGCTCAGGCGCAGCTTAATGTCGCTCCAGCCACTGAGCTCCTCGCGCGACAGCATATTGTCGCTGTGCTGCGGATCGTCCGCCAGTGCCTGCTCAGACTCAATAGAGGCCAGTTGCGCATCAATCGCTTGCAGGTTACGTAATAACCAAAACAGCGCGCCGGTATGGGCTGCATCCGGATGGCTCTGTTCAAGACGTTGAATAGCGTTGTGTAAACGCTCAAAAACGCGCTCAAAACGACTGTCATGTTCCCAACGTTCGCGCAGTAAAAGCGCGCGGGCCAGTTGCCGGCATGCCTGAGCCTGCATGTTAAGCAGGCGCTGAAAGCGAAACAGAATTTCGTTATAACGCCAGTTGCCGCGCAGTAAATGGTACTGAAGATGAGACGAGCTGGCGCGTTCGTGGATGTCCTGGGCGACAAAATAGTAGTGCAGGCTCCGTCGGGTGCCACGCGAACCCCTGTCGCCACGTAAACGGCTCTGCAGGGTTGTTTTGGTCAGGTTGAGCTGGGCGACAAGCTGGCTGTTCACCATGGCCGCCTCAACAAAAGTCGCATCGTCCTGGTCATCGGCATCAGGATCAAACAGGTTGGCTTTGGCATCAAGATAGTGCGCTAACTGAGAAAAACTGGCTGCCAGTTGTTCCTGAACCGGGCGAACGGGAAACATCATGTGCCCCAGCAGCGTCAGCAGGTTATACCAGAGCGCGCCGACCAGCAGCAGCATGGGCTGCATATACCACTGTGAAAAAAGTCCGATGCCCAGCATGGTGTAAACGGCAATCAACAATGCGCCGAAAGCAATGGTGGCATAGCGCTGCCCCAGCGCGCCCAGCAGAATGAAACCCCAGGTGGAGATGGCCAGGCCGACAATAAAGGCCAGCGGGTGAGGGAATAACAGCTCTACTGAAACCGAAGCGATACAAAAGCACAACAGGGTGATTAACAGATTTTTTAAACGCCCAGCCAGCCGATCATCCAGATCGGCCAGCGCGGCGGCGACCACGCCAAGGGTCAAAGGAATGGTCCAGTCAATCTGCTGCAGTAACCAGGGAACCGCTGCGCATCCGCTCAAGGCGAACAGGATACGCAGCAGGTAACGCCAGGTGCTGTTAAAAAAATACTTGCGCCATCCAGACAGAATATTAATAGCGGCGACGGGCATTGGCATCACGCGCGGCACGCGCCTCTTCGACAGAGACAACCCGACGACCTACCGGCCAGAGTGCAATGGCGGCAATCTTGAAGTTTGCGATACCTACTGGAATGCCAATGATGCTGATGCACTGCACAATACCGACTGAAATGTGGGACAGGCACAGCCACCAGCCGAAAAAAATCAGCCAGAAGATATTCAGGAAGGTTCCCCCCGTATTCATGATGTGACTTTTACTGTCGGGGCGCAGGACGTCCACATGCACCGCTTCATTGCCAAACGGCAGAAACGAGAGCCTGGTGATTTCCCAGCAGGAGCGCGTCAACGGCAGGGTAAATACCAGTACAATGCTGATAAGCGTTGCGAACAACCAACTGAGCGTGGTGAAGAATCCACCTAAAACAAAATTGAGAATATTTAAAACAGTGCGCATAACCCGCTTTTCCTTTTGCACTCCGCAAGATATGTCGCAGTTTACCGTGTTTTAAGGCTGGAGCGTCAAGAGTCTGACAGGTAAACTCCGATTACTCTTTATATCGGTCGTTGGTGTCGGCGTGGAACTTAAAGCAACATCCATGGGCAAACGGCTTGCCCAGCATCCCTACAATCGGGTTCGCCTGTTGGCCGCTGGCGTTGAAGTCAGCGGTGATAAACACGAATATCTGCTCCCCTTTAACCAACTGTCCGACATTACCTGTAAGCGTGGCATGGTCTGGGGAGAGCTGGAGTTTTTGCTGGCGGACGGTAAAGTTGTGCGTTTGCATGGTACCGAATGGCAGGAGACCCAACGTTTCTACCACTACCTTATGCAGTCATGGCAGGCATGGAGCCATGAAATGAGTGAGGTATGCGCGGCGGTATTACAGGATCTGCGTGAGGAAATTCAAGGTTTCAGCGAGCAGGACCGTTGGTTAAAGCGCAGTGAACTGCAGGCCGTTAAGAACCAGATACTTAAGCAGTTCGATGCCTTACCCCTGCCGCTATCCCGCATTGAGAGTTTTGATTCCTGCCGTGAAAACTGGGCATTTTGCCAACACTGGTTACAGCAGGGTGACGCGGCAATCGGCCAGCGCAACCGCGACTGGACGGCCGCGATGTTAACCCGCTATCAGGATTTCTTCGCCACGGTTGAGTCCACACCACTTAATACCTCACAAGCCGAAGCCGTGGTCAATGGTGAAGATGCGGTGCTGGTGCTTGCCGGTGCGGGCAGCGGTAAAACGTCCGTGCTGGTTGCCCGCGCGGGCTGGTTATTAGCGCGCAGGCTCGCCTCCGCCGATCAAATTCTGCTGTTGGCGTTTGGCCGTCACGCGGCTGAAGAAATGAATGACCGCATTCAACGTCGGCTAGATGTGGCCGATATGCAGGCGCGTACTTTTCATTCCCTGGCCTTGCATATCATTCGCGAAGGCAGCAATAAACAGCCTGTTATCAGTAAACTGGAAAGCGACGCCGGCGCACGCCGGGCGTTGCTGGTCGAGCACTGGCGGCAACAGTGTAACGAAAAGAAGGCTCAGGCCAATGGCTGGCGGCAATGGCTGCGTGATGAACTGGAGTGGGAGATCAGCGAAGGTGCATTCTGGCAAGATGATCGGTTAGCTGAGCGCCTGGCTCCCCGCCTTGAACGCTGGCTGAGTCTGATGCGCATGCACGGCGGCGCGCAGGCCGCCATGATTGCGGATGTCCCTGACGCGCTACGCGACCTGTTCAGTAAACGGATCAAACTGATGGCACCGCTGCTCAAAGCCTGGAAGAGTGCACTTAAGGATGAGGGCGCCGTCGATTTTTCAGGGCTGATTCACCAGGCCGTCGCGATTCTGGAAAAGGGCCGTTTTATCAGCCCGTGGAAGCATATTCTGGTGGATGAGTTCCAGGACATTTCCCCGCAACGCGCGGCCTTACTGAGCGCACTGCGCCAGCAAAACAAGCGTACCACGCTGTTTGCTGTGGGGGATGACTGGCAGGCGATTTATCGCTTCAGTGGGGCTGAAATGAGCCTGACAACGGCGTTTCATCACTATTTCGGTGAGGGCGACCGCTGCGTGCTGGACACCACTTACCGCTTCAACGATCGTATTGGCGAGATTGCCAATCGCTTTATTCAGCAAAATCCGCATCAGTTGCGTAAGCCCTTAAACAGCCTGATTAAAGGCAATAAAAAGTCTATAGCGCTGTTGCCCCAGGATCAGCTGGAGGCGCTGCTGAATAAACTGAGTGGTTATGCAAAACCCGATGAGCGAGTGCTGCTACTGGCACGCTATCACTATTTGCGCCCGGATTTACTGGATAAAGCCAAAACCCGCTGGCCAAAATTAAACATCGACTTTCTGACTATTCATGCCAGCAAAGGCCAGCAGGCCGATTACGTGATTCTGCTGGGGCTTCAACAAGGCAAAGAGGGCTTTCCCGCGGCTCAGCGCGAGTCAATTATTGAGCAAGGCTTGCTGCCTCAGCCTGAAGCCTTTCCCGATGCAGAAGAGCGCAGGCTGGCTTACGTCGCGCTCACGCGCGCGCGACAGCAGGTCTGGTTGCTCTTCGATAAGCAGCAACCGTCGGTCTTTGTCGAGGCATTTCGTGAACTGGACGTGCCGGTGCTGCGCAAAGCCTGAGTTATTTCAGACGTTCAGCCAGGTAGCGTTCATAGTCTGGAATGCGTATATCGACGGACTGAGCAAACAGCGGCGACTGAATAATAAAATCGGCAGTTGCCCGATTGGTTGCAACCGGAATATTCCATACCGTGGCCAGACGCAGCAGGGCTTTGACGTCAGGATCGTGAGGAACCGCATTTAACGGATCCCAAAAAAACATTAGTGCGTCAATTTTACCCTCGGCAATCAATGCGCCAACCTGCTGATCTCCGCCCATTGGGCCACTCAGCATCGCATTGACGTTCAGGCCGGTGTGACGGTTTATCAGATTACCCGTGGTGCCTGTCGCATAGAGAATATGGGGTTCGAGCGCTGGCTGATTACGTGTGACCCAGTCCAGCAGAGAGGCTTTGCAGTGGTCATGGGCGACCAGCGCGATATGTTTTTGTTTTCCAAGGGTACGTAGGGTGTATTCCATAACAGCATCCTGATGCAAAGGAGCAAATCGCCCGTTGCAGCAGTTTACCTCGTGCTATTTCAGACTATCAACTTGCCCGCAACATTTTGACCAGATTTATAAACTGCTGACGAGTGGCCTCATCGAAACGCTGAAACCAGTGCTGAAGTGACGGAGTCGTGGTGTCAACAGACCAGGCAAGGTCGGCGGTGAGTTGTGCAGACGGGGATGGCGAGGCGAGATTGGCAAATTGCGGTACAGAAGCCGCTAATCCCATACGATTGTAATCGACCATCGCTTTTTCAACATCCGCACCGGCTGTGACAGGCAGACGGTCGCGCACGCTAAAAACCTCTTTGCCTTTTTCATCCACCAGCCTGAAGGCCAGTGAACGGTCAAAATTATGACGTTCCCTTGGATTGTTGAGCTGCGGCAGGCGGATGGCAATGGTTTTTGCTTGGGCTGAGAAGGTCACAATCATCGGGACAGACTGATAGCGTTGCGCAACGGTTTTATTGTCACCCGGCTGTTGTTCTACCCGAAATAAAAACTGATGTTGACCACGCTCCAGTTCTAAACTGTCAGCCCCTTTCAGCAGTGAACCAGAAATCTTCCGACCATCTAAAACCATCAAGGTGATCTGGGGATCAAGTTTCAGGGTAATTGCAGAGCAGGATGCCGAAACGAGGAGAGCAATGAACCCCGTTACAGCCATTGACAGCTTCATTTCGACTCCGGTTGACAGTGGATGGATGTAGCAAATTCTTACATTATGGCATTAAGTTTACAATTATACATATTTATTCTAACGAAGCGGCACAATATGTCTTTGCAACTCACGTCATGAGTATCAAGGCTCATCTACAATGAAGAGCAGACTCAAAGGAGAAGCGCATGAATGATCAGACTATTCGCGACGTATTGACCCGGACAAAGCGTATTGCCTTAGTCGGTGCCAGCGATCGCCCGGAACGTCCCAGTTATGGCGTAATGAAGTATTTGCTCGACCAGGGTTATGAGGTGATTCCGGTAAGTCCTAAGCTGGCAGGCCAAACGCTGTTAGGACAAACCGCCTATGGTTCACTGGCGGAAGTCCCTGGAAAAATTGATATGGTGGATGTGTTCCGCAATTCAGAAGCGGCCTGGGGCGTGGCGCAGGATGCCATTGCAGTGGGAGCAGATACGCTCTGGTTACAGCTGGGTGTGATCAATGAGCAGGCTGCGGTGCTGGCCCAGGATGCGGGGATGACGGTTATTATGGATCGCTGCCCCAAAATTGAGATCCCACGGCTGGGTTTGGGGCATTAAATGCAGCGGCGGCAAACAGATTGCCGCCTGCTGTTAGTGACGCAAATGCGGCGCCTGAAGCTGCTGACGCACAGATGCAGCCAGTTCATCCATCGACGGCTGCTCGGGATGTTCCGGGCTGGTTTCTCCAGCAAGCTGAATTTCGGCGACGTAGGTATGTACCTGACTGCCTTGCTCATCTTCCATCACGACATGGTACCAGGGCGCGCTACGCATGGTATCGACTGCTCCGATCTCATCCAACTGTGGCTCATCTAACGCGTATTCAGGATCGACATCGACAATCACACCCAGCACGCCGGATAACCGATGACGAACCTGCTGACCAATACCAAATTTACTGGCAATCATGATGACCTCCGAAAAATACTGTCCTGCATCATAGATGGGGGCGAGAACAGTCTTTTCAAGTCACATGACGCGGCAGGCGAAACCTTTCAGGTAAAGGCCTTCCGGATAGGTGGCAATCACTGGGTGATCCGCAGCCTGACGGAATTGCTCAACAAACTGTACGTCACGGCCTGCATCCAGTGCGGCATCGGCGATGATTTTCTGGAACAGATCAGTAGCCATTAAGCCCGAGCAGGAGAACGTGAGTAACATTCCGCCGGGATTCAGCAACTGAATCGCCAGCATGTTGATGTCTTTATAGCCACGGCAGGCGCCCATAAGCTGATTTTTATTTTCAACAAACTTTGGCGGGTCCATGATGATGAGATCGAATTTCTCACCATTATCACGATAGCGGCGCAGCAGTTTAAAGACGTCATCGCGCTGGAACTGAGCACGGGAAACATCTAATCCGTTCAGCTCAACATTTTGACGTGCCACATCCAGCGCATCCTGTGATGTATCAACGCTAATCACTTCTCTACAACCGCCCATTAACGCCGAGACGGCAAAACCCCCGGTATACGAAAAGCAGTTCAGCACGCGAGCGTCTTTTGCATAGCGTCGTGTTGCATAGCGGCTGTCGCGCTGATCCAGGTAATAGCCCGTTTTATGGCCGCCCTGGATATCCACCAGCAGCTTCATATCATGTTCCGTAATCGGCAACAGCGCGGGAGGTTGTTCACCGGTTACGGTTCCCTGCGTCAGCTCCAGCCCTTCTTTTTTACGAACCGCGACGTCGGAGCGATCGTAGATAGCGCAATCCGGAAAACACTGCTGCAACGCTGAAATAATGGCAGGGCGCTGATACTCGGCCCCGGCAGACAGCAACTGAAGCACCAAAAAGTGGCCAAAGCGATCGATGGTTACGCCAGGCAGGCCGTCGGACTCGCCGGCAATCAGGCGATAGCTGTCCAGTCCGTCGCGTGCCGCCAGCCAGTCGCGCCAGATTTGTGCTTGCTGAAAACGGAGGACAAAGAAAGCGATATCGATAGATTCGTCCTGCTGCCAGCTCCAGACGCGAGCGCGAATTTGTGACTGAGGTGAATAAGCGGCACGCGCCAGCCATTTACCATTACTGTCACAAACATCAATGGTTTCCCCCTGCTGGGCTTTACCTTCAAGACGGGCGACCGCCCCAGAGAAAACCCAGGGATGACGACGGAGCAGGGACTTTTCACGTCCCTTGGCGAGAATCAATCGAACTGTCATAGTTTGCTATGCTTACCTGAAAAAATGAGGCGCTATTGTCCAGTGGATAACGGCAAATTGCAACGAACAGCAGGAGAGAACCATGGCGATGGTGTGTTACAAAGCCTGGGTACAGGGCACCGTGCAGGGCGTGGGTTTCCGCTACAGCACGCAGGCGAAAGCCAATGCGCTCGGCGTAAAGGGTTATGCGCGTAATCTCGATGATGGCCGCGTTGAAGTGCTGGCCAGTGGTGAAGCAGAGCAGGTGGAGGCTTTAGTGGCCTGGTTAAAGGCCGGAGGGCCGCGCACGGCACAGGTGGAAAACGTGTGGGTGGAGCCGCATCAGCCCGCCGACATCCCACAGCGTTTTACCACTGGCTGATTAAAGGCATTTTGCGGGCTTGGGCAGGCCGGCAATTTTTGTCGCCTGTTTAGCTGGGCCCTCCGGGAACAGGCGAAACAGATAGCGGCTGTTCCCTTTCTCTTCGCCATACTTTTTCGCCATGGCTTTTACCAGCATACGTACGGCGGGCGAGGTATTAAATTCCAGATAAAAGTCACGCACAAAGTGCACCACTTCCCAGTGGGCATCAGTCATCACGATAGCCTCACTTTCCGCAATCTGCCGGGCCAGCCCTTCACTCCAGTCATGGTGGTTTTTCAAATAGCCTTCGGCATCGACAGCGATTTCGTCACCGTTGTAGTTCATCGTGCTTCCTCATCGTTATTTGGGCTGCAGTTTACCAAACTGACAGCGCAGAAAAAGCAAAAACCCCGCCGGGGCGGGGTTTTCATCGCTTCAACTGCGGCGATTAATTGCTGCGGGAAAAACCTAATATGCTTAACAGACTAACAAAGATGTTATAAAGGGAAACATAGAGGCTTACCGTGGCACGAATATAGTTGGTTTCGCCACCATGAATAATGTTGCTGGTTTCCCACAAAATCGCACCGGCAGAGAACAGGATAAACAGCGCACTGATCGCCAGGTGCAGCGCCGGAAGTTGCAGGAACAGGTTAGCCACAACGGCAACCAGCAACACCACGAAGCCCGCCATCATCATGCCGCCCAGGAAGGACATGTCACGACCCGTTGTCAGCACGTAGGCTGAACAGCAGAAGAACACCAGCGCCGTTCCCCCTAATGCCAGCGCGATCACGTCACCCATTCCCGCGGTCAGGAAGGAACTTAAGATGGGCCCCAGGCAGTAACCCAGGAAGCCTGTAAAGGCAAACGCGGCTAAAATGCCCATAGGGCTGTCAGCCAGGCGATAGGTCAGGAACATCAGACCATAGAAGCCCACCAGCATCAGAATCAAGCCGGGAGCCGGTAATGCCAGTAGCGTACTGGCGGTAGCCGTTAGCGCAGAGAAGGCAAGCGTAAGGCCCAGCAGAAAATAGGTGTTACGCAGCACTTTATGTGTGCTGAGTAATGACTGTCGCGATGATGAAGAAACTATTCTGTCCATGTTGCGCTCCTGTAAGGCAGAACACCAAATATGTGCTGAGAATACGCAGCACTATAGAGAGGGAAAAGCCGTTTTACCCTTCTTTACGCGTTAACGCGTTAATTCTTTGAGCAGAATGGCGATTTAGCCAACGAATAACGCGAATTTGGCTGTTTTTCAGGCGAACGGATTATCACAGGCTTTACATCTCCATAGGGGATGTTTATAGTGCGCGTCATTGCGGAGGGGTGGCCGAGCGGCTTAAGGCAGCGGTCTTGAAAACCGCCGATGGGAAACCATCCGAGAGTTCGAATCTCTCCTCCTCCGCCACTTCATTGACCAGTCAGGCATGAAGCGGCAAGACAGAGTAATAGCATCTTGCCTTTGCAGTAGTGTTACAATCCGGAGGGATGGCCGAGCGGCTTAAGGCAGCGGTCTTGAAAACCGCCGATGGGAAACCATCCGAGAGTTCGAATCTCTCTTCCTCCGCCACATTTTACAGGCCAGCACAGCGTGCTGGCCTGTTTCGTTTTATTCCTTCCTCCCCACCTGTCATTAATTATCTCTTCGTTTTCAGCAAACTGTACGGTTTTGAACGGCGTCCAGCATCTCTGCTATAGTCCATTAATTGTTTTTACTGTTGCCTGGCGCTTTTCGGGGGCAAGCTGAGTTACACTATTCGCCACGTCGCTCTGATGCGTGCTAATCGGTTGATAGCCAGAGTGTTTTTTTACTGAATGAATGGAATAGGCACAATGATCAAGAAACTGAGTCTTTGCGCATTGTCGGTACTTGCTGCATTACCGCTTGGGACGCTGGCACACGCCGCTGACAACGATATGCAGTTACAACAGGTGCTGATGTTCAGCCGCCATAACCTGCGTGCACCGCTTGCGGATAACGGCAGCGTGCTGGCACAGTCCACGAAAAAAAATTGGCCGGAATGGGATGTTCCGGGTGGACAACTGACCACGAAAGGCGGTGTGCTGGAAGTGTATATGGGTAATTATACGCGTCAGTGGCTTGCGCAGCAGGGACTGGTTAAGAACGGCGTCTGCCCGGACAGCAACAGCGTCTTTGTTTATGCAAACAGTCTGCAGCGCACCGTGGCGACGGCGCAGTTCTTTGTGAATGGTGCTTTCCCAGGTTGTGATATTGCTGTTACCCATCAGGATGAAATGGGTAGCATGGACCCGGTATTTAATCCGGTTATCACTGAGGGTAATGAAGAATTCATCAAAAAAGCGCTGGCGGGCATGACCGCAGCCAATGAAAAACTGTCACTGAAACCTGCATTCCAGCGTCTTGAGAAGATTGTTGATTACAAATCGTCTCCCGCCTGTAACAACAAAAAGCAGTGCGATTTGAGCACGGGTCAGAACACATTTATCGCGGAAAACGGCAAAGAGCCTGGCGTGAACGGGCCACTTAAAGTGGGCAATTCACTCATGGATGCCTTTACGCTGCAATATTACGAAGGCTTCCCGCTGGATCAGGTTGCCTGGGGACAAATCAAAACGCCTGAACAGTGGCAGGCGCTTTCAGCCATTAAAAATGGCTATCAGGATGTGCTGTTCACCACGCCAGATGTGGCACGCGATGTCGCTGCGCCGCTGGTGGACTACATTCGCAGCCAGCTTATCGATCAGGAAAAGTCAGACTCGCCAAAAGTCACGCTGATGGTTGGGCATGATTCCAACATTGCGTCACTGCTGAGTGCGTTACAGGTTAAGCCTTATGAATTACCTGATACCTACGAAAAAACGCCGATCGGCGGGCAGGTGGTGTTTGAGCGTTGGCACGATGCGAAAAACAACAAAGATTTGCTGAAAATCGAATACGTTTATCAAACAGCCGATCAACTGCGCGATGCAGAAGTACTGAGCCTGAAGAAGCCACCTAAGCGCGTGACGCTGCAACTGGCAGGTTGCCAGACAGACGCTAACGGTTACTGCAGTTGGGATCAGTTTGCCCAGGTATTAAACAGCTCGCTTCAGGGCACAGCACTGCAGCCTGCGGCGCCGGAACAGCCCGCTGCAGCGGCGAAACCTGACGATGCCAAAGCGGCAACCGATAGTGCCGCAGCGCAAAAGGCGGAGGCTGACAAGGCCGCTGCCGATAAAGCGGCTGATGAAAAGGCCAAAGCGGATAAAGCCGCTGCTGACAAAGCCACTGCTCAAAAAGCAGCCGATGATAAGGCTAATGCTGACAAGGCGGCGGCAGAGAAGGCCGCTGCTCAGAAGGCGGCTGACGAAAAAGCCAGGGCAGATAAGGCGGCAGCGCAGAAAGCGGCTGATGATAAGGCTAAGGCTGACAGTGCTGCACCACAGGCGGGAAGCAATAATGCCACCGCCAATACTGCGCCAGCCAAAACTGAAAATGGTGATGCGAAGCAACCTGCGGCAGCGAACTGATCCTGTTCAGCACCTGAAAATAAAAAACCCCGTCAATACGGGGTTTTTTTATGGCAACGCTATGCTCAGCCTGCAACCACAACCAGCTTTTGGTTAGCAAACTCTTTAATGCCAAGGTCGGAAAGTTCGCGTCCATAACCGGAACGTTTTACTCCGCCGAACGGAAGCTCAGCGGACGTGTCGCTTTGCGAATTAATAAACACCATGCCTGTTTCAATGGCAGAGGCCAGCTTACGACCGCGGGCAATATCCTGGGTCCACACCGAACCGCCTAAGCCGTAATGTGAATCGTTGGCCAGCGCCACCGCTTCAGCATCGTTAGCCACCACGTACATTTGCGCGACGGGGCCAAAAAATTCCTCGAAGTACGCCGGGTTATCGCGCGTAATGTTGGTCAATACAGTCGGCTGGTAGAAACAACCTACACCCGCCACGGCTTTGCCGCCGGTAATCAGCCGCGCACCATTCGCCACCGCTTCATCAACCTGTTTTACCAGACGATCGCGTGCATCCGCGGAGGAAAGGGGGCCGAGGGTCGTTTTCTCATCCAGTGGATCGCCCAGGGTTGCTGCATTCAGCGCCGCGCTGAACTTATCAATAAAAGTGTCCGCAATTTTCTCATTGAGGATAAAGCGTTTAGCGGCAGTACAAACCTGACCGCAGTTGCTCAGTCGCGCCTGTACGCCCTGACGCACCGCCTCATCAAGATCAGCATCTTCGGTCACAACGAAAACATCATTGCCACCCAGCTCAAGCGTCGATTTTTTCAGATGTTTGCCTGCCTGCTCTGCAACAGCACTCCCGGCACGTTCGGAACCCGTAAGCGCCACGCCCTGAACACGGTCATCGGCAATGAGTTCTGCCACCTGATCGGTTGAGATAAACAGATTAGTCCAGGCCCCTTCGGGCGCACCTGCTTCCCTGACCAGTTTTTCAAACACGTCAGCACAATGCGGAACAATGTTGGCATGCTTAGCCAGGACAGGGTTTCCCAGCGCCAGGTTAGGTGCCAGTACGCGCATTAACTGATAATACGGGAAGTTCCAGGGTTCAACGGCCACCAGAACACCGATAGGGTGATATTCAACCCAGGCTTCCCCGAGTTCACTGTTATAAGGCTGTGGCTTAAGAATGCGTTCAGCATTCTCGGCATAGTAACGGGCAATCTGAGAACAAATTTGTACTTCACCGCGGCTCTGGCCAATCAGTTTGCCCATTTCTTTACTGGCGATGCTTGCCAGTTCTTCCACTCGGTCATCAATCAGGTCAGCCAGTTTTTTCAGCACCTGGAGGCGTGGCTGAATATCGCCTTTGCTCCAGTCTGAGTGGTACAGGTGATCGGCCGTTTCCAGCGCATGGCTAACTGCCGCGCTGTCGTGGGAAGGCCAGCTTTTCATTAACTGGTTGTTAGCAGGGTTGATGCTTTGATAGGAAGACATGCAGCTCTCCTTGGTCAGCGAGTAAAAAAAGCATGGCGGGATAACCCGCCATACTGTCAGACGTTTTTGCGTTCTACGGGTTTGTCGTCCCAGGTAAGGACATCCGCATCGGTTTTTTCAAATGCGCGGATTAAAACATCGTCACTGCCTTGTTGACGCCAGATTTCTTCAGCAAGGCGCTCGTCATAGTTTGCGACTTCAAAAATGGCCTCGGCAATTTCTGGCGAGGTGTGGCGCAAGCTGGCCCATTCGCCAACATGATGTGCTTTTGCCTGACTATTCGACATAGCGATCTCCTTTAGGAAGATGAGTCCTTAAGTTTTGTTGCCAGCCCGGCAACGTGTTCGCCCTGAAAACGAGCAATGATCAATTCTTCTTCCGAAGGCTGACGCGAACCATCTCCGCCCGCCAGCGTGGTGGCACCATAAGGTGTTCCACCACGGACTTGCGAAATATCGAACATCTCTTTGGTGCCATAACCGATGGGAACGATGACCATGCCGTGATGGGCGAGGGTGGTCCAGACAGAGGTAATTGTTTGTTCCTGTCCGCCGCCTGTACCAGTGGAGGCAAATACGCTGGCGATTTTGCCGTAGAGCGCCCCGGATGCCCACAGGCCACCGGTGCGGTCCCAGAAGGTGCGCATCTGACCAGACATGTTACCGAAGCGGGTAGGCGTACCGACAATAATGGCGTCGTATTGCGGCAGTATCTCTGGCGTGGCCTCAGGCGCAGATTGCTGCGTTTTGCCGCCGACCTCTGCAAAGCGCTCGGCGTCCATGGTTTCGGGAATGCGCATAAGGTCTACCTGCGCATCCGGGACCTTGCGGGCACCTTCGGCCACGGCGTTAGCCATGGTTTCAACGTGTCCGTACATTGAATAGTAAAGCACCAGAATCTTAGCCATTGATCTCTCCGGGGGGTTATTCAACACACCCAAAAGTATAGAAGAGCTTTGAGCAACTGCTGGAGAGCCGCAAGCGTAACGGTTTAAAAAACGCTGAAAATGGGCTTTTGGTGGGGTTATTGTTCTATTTCCAGGGCTATTCTTAGTGATAACTCTGTTTCTAAATGTAACTTCCCGGCTAAAAAATCACTATTTGGGTTGTTATTTAGCCATTTTGACGCTTGTGGTATACGTTTTATGACACTATCTGTGGGTAACACTCATTAGTCAGGTATCTGACAGCCCTGGCGAACCCGGCTACGTAACAGCGCATGCTGAGCGAGCCAAAGTAGTCAGATGCTGGCCCGCAGTGGCATGTTGAAATCCTTGACGCGTTCGCCCCGCAGGAACAAAGCCTGTCACGACCTAATGCAACAGGTTGATTCGCCGTTTGCTGGCCTTCATTCATAGCCCGATGGCGGATGAGATTGCATTACCCGGCATCACTTACCACAATAGCGCCTGAATCAACCAGGCAGGTGAACTATGTCGGATACGACGCGCAGACTGACTCTGCGCATAACGCGTCAGGAATGGGTACTTATTTTCATTACGGTTATCTGGGGCGGGACTTTTTTAGTGGTGCATCGGGCGATGCAGCATTCCGGCCCTTTTTTCTTTGTCGGGTTGCGTTTTGCCACGGCAGCGGTATTACTGGCGCTCTTTTTTCGCCGTCATCTCACCGCCATGAGTGGAAGCGAAATCAAGGCGGGGACGCTTATCGGCCTGACCATCGCCGGTGGTTACGGTTTACAGACCTGGGGAATGCAGACCATTTCCAGCAGCCAGTCAGCCTTTCTTACTGCGTTGTACGTTCCGGTTGTGCCGCTCCTGCAGTGGTTGTTTCTGCGTCGACCACCCCGGTTAATGGCGTGGTTAGGTATTTTACTGGCATTTTGCGGTTTAATACTGGTCGCGGGACCGCAGGATGGACGCGTTACGCTGAATCAGGGCGAGATTGCCACGCTGCTCAGTACGCTGGCGATCGCGGGCGAAATTATTCTTATCAGCCGCTTTGCCGGGCATGTTGATGTTCGTCGTGTGACCTTTGTTCAACTCACGGTCGCTTCACTGTGTGCCTTCTGCTTTATGCTTCCCAATGGAGAAACGTTGCCAGCACTGTCGACACCGTTATTACTCAGTGCGATCGGCCTGGGGGCGGCCAGCGCACTGATACAGGTGACGATGAACTGGGCACAACGTAGCGTGTCGCCCACGCGGGCGACGGTGATCTATGCCGGAGAACCGGTATGGGCGGGCGTCGTTGGGCGCATCGCGGGAGAACGTTTACCCGCCACAGCGATACTCGGTGCGGCCTTTATCGTATGCGGCGTAATAATGAGTGAACTGCGTTTAAAACGCCGCAAAGCGTTTCCCCCTTCCTCCGCGCGGGATGATTGAAGGCGACGAAGGGCAGTGCGCAAACCGCCTGAAGCAATGCATCTTCTGCTGCAAGAGCCGCAGAGGCCGGGATTCGCTCGGCGCTCGCTCTCTAAGCGTTACCGCCCTGTGCTAACGCTTAGGGAAGTGTACCGTCACAAGTGGCGTAAAATCAGTGCGTTGCTATGATGCGTACAGTTAACGTGAAGGGGAAAGCCTATGAAAAAGGAAACATCAGTGCCCACGCGCCGCGCAGTGGCTGTTGCAGCCAAACGGGCGGCTATTTTGGATGCCGCACTGAGCTTTTTTTCCCAGTTTGGCATTCACGGTACGCGGCTGGAAAAAGTGGCCGAACATGCCGGCGTCTCCAAAACGAATCTGCTGTATTACTATCCCTCGAAAGAAGCGCTCTATATCGCCGTGTTAAAAGAGATCCTGGATGTCTGGCTGGCACCTTTGCGCGCACTCAGTCACGATCAGGAACCTTTAAGAGCCATTCGTCATTATATTCGTCTGAAACTGGAAGTGTCCCGCGATCATCCCCAGGCATCAAGGCTGTTTTGCCTCGAAATGCTTCAGGGCGCACCCTTGCTAAAAGGTGAGCTGGCAGGGGATTTAAAAAAGCTGATGGACGATAAAACAGCGATCATACAGCGCTGGATAGCCGAAGGCCGGCTGGCGGGTATTCAGCCTCAACACCTGATTTTTATGCTGTGGGCAACCACACAGCACTATGCTGATTTTGCCAGCCAGGTCGAAGCCATCACGGGAAGCAAGCTCAGCAATCCCCTGTTTTTCGAAGAGACGGTGGAGAACGTTCAGCGCATTATTATTGAAGGGATTCGGGTGCGCTAAGAGAACGCGGCCATACTGAATACAGGAACAAACAACGGAGTAGCCTGATGGATTCTGTTTCACAATGCGTACTGGGCGCATCAGTCACCATGGCGGTGATGGGACGCCGCGTTCCGGCCTGGCAGGCAGCCCTTGTTGGAGCGATAGCGGGAACATTGCCCGATCTGGATGTCTTTATCGATCACGGTGATGCCATCAGCAATATGACGCTGCACCGCACTGAAAGTCACGCGCTGCTTTATCTGACGCTGATTTCCCCGTTACTGGCCTGGCTGGTCGCGCGGCTTTGCCGTGCAGGAGCGACATGGATAACCTGGTGGCCTGCTGTCTGGCTGGCGCTTATTACCCATCCTCTTCTCGACCTGATGACGGTATACGGCACCCAGCTTGGATTGCCGCTTACCGATCATCCTTACGCCATTGGCAGCATCTATATCGTCGATCCGCTGTATACCTTACCGCTGATCGTGGGGTTATGTGTGGCGTTATGGCGGCGAAGCGATCGGGGATTACGCTGGAACTGCGCAGGTCTGGCATTCAGTTCGGCCTATCTGGTCTGGAGTGTTGTGATTCAGCAGGTCGCAGACGGCCAAATCAAACAGTCGCTTCAACAGCAGGGCATTGCGACGAATAAGGTGCTGGTAACGCCAACGGCCTTAAATACGGTTGTCTGGCGTAGCGTGATTATCATACCGGACCGTTATGGCGAGGCTTACTGGTCTTTGCTGTCGCCCGGTCGCCCTGTGAAGGTCACATGGCGGCCACGTCATCCTGCGTTATTTTCATCATTTAAAGGTAACGCGTTTGCAGAACGCATCGCCTGGTTTAGTCACGGCTTTTATGCCATGGGCGAGCATGATGGGCAGGTTACTATCGCCGATTTGCGGATGGGTGAAGATAACCGCTACACCTTTACGTTCGGTTTGGGCACGGCACAACAACCGGATGCTCATCCGCAACGCCTGCCGACCACTGAACGCGCGTTAAAACGCAGTTTCAGTCATATCGCTGACCAGCTATAAAAAAAGCCCGACACGTGTCGGGCTTTTGCGTTTTTAACGGCGCTTAACGGTGTTTGCGTCGGCGCAGTTGCCAGCCCACGGCCAGCAAGATAAACCACAATGGCGTCACCATTAATGCCTGGCGAGTATCGTCCTGTAGCGTCAGTAAGACCAGGATGAACACGAAGAAAGCCATGCAAACCCAGCACATGAATTTACCTAACGGCATTTTAAAGTTCGAGGCCGCATGGCGTTCCGGGAATTTTTTGCGATAGGCCAGATAGCTGCACAGGATAATGGTCCAGACGAACATAAACAGAATGGCGGAAACCGTTGTGACCAGGGTAAATACCGTCATCACATTGGGGATCAGATAAATCAGCGCCACGCCGCACAGCAAACAGAAGCAGGAAAAGAACAGGCCCGTCGTGGGGACGGCGCGTGCAGATAAACGTCCAAAAGCACGGCTGGCCACGCCCTGTTGTGACAGGCCGTACAGCATGCGGCTGGTTGAGAAAATCCCGCTGTTGGCGGATGAGGCAGCGGATGTTAATACCACAAAGTTAACGATGCTGGCGGCAGCGGGCAGACCAATCAGGACAAACATTTCCACAAAGGGACTGCGATCGGCCATCACCTCTGTCCATGGCGTGACCGACATAATCACCATCAGGGCCAGAACATAGAACATGATGACGCGTAGCGGGATGGCGTTAATCGCACGCGGTAAAACCTTGTGCGGGTCGTGTGTTTCAGCCGCAGCCGTACCGACCAGTTCAATGCCGACAAAGGCAAAGACCGCAATCTGGAAACCGGCAAAGAATCCGCTGAGTCCTTTAGGGAACATACCACCATGATCCCAGATATTACTCAGGGATGCAGTGCCGCCACCTGGCGAAGGGTAGTGCATGGAAACCAATACAATTCCGGTAATAATCAACGCGACGATGGCCACAATTTTGATAATGGCGAACCAGAATTCCATCTCACCAAACATTTTCACCGTGGCAATGTTCAACGCCAGGAAGACAAACACGCACAGCAGCGCACTCATCCAGATTGAAAAGCCGGGGAACCAGAGCTGGAAATAAGCACTGATCGCCACCACATCGGCTATTCCGGTGACTACCCAGCAGAACCAGTATGTCCAGCCAGTAAAGTATCCCGCCCACGGCCCAAGTAGGTCAGCTGCAAAGTCGCTGAAAGATTTGTATTCCAGATTCGACAGCAGTAATTCGCCCATCGCGCGCATGACAAAAAACAGCATAAAGCCAATGATCATATAGACGAAGATGATCGAAGGTCCGGCCAGGCTAATGGTTTTACCCGAGCCCATAAACAGACCCGTTCCGATAGCGCCACCGATAGCAATGAGCTGGATATGCCGGTTATGCAGATTACGCCGCAAGGTGTCTGAGCCTTGTGGGCTCTGCGTGTGATTAGATTGATCAACCATGAAATTGTCTTTCCTGTCTTGATGTTGTGTCAGCTCTGATGGCTGTTGAGGATGACTGCCTGAAATAATTTGGCATAAGATAGAGGAAGTAGGAATGAAAACGGTAATGATTTTTTAACAATATCAGACAACATTCTCATCAAAGCGGCATTTTTGTCTTATGCAGGCGTTTTTTACGTCAGATTAGGTAATCTTTCATCACCTTGTGTCATCGGCAGGGCAGATAAGGCAGCGCGCTTCTACACTTGCTCATTATTCTTGGTTTCGCCATCAGAGGCACTATGCGCACGCTTGTCCTGCTTTTCGTATTGATCGGGCTAGGGTGGATGAGTCTGCCCTGGTTGAAAGAGCATTTACCCGCACAGTTTAATCCGTTTACGCCCCTTTCGGTGACCGACGCACCTGGCTGGATGACGCGCCTGAAATTAAAGCGGCTGCAAAATGATCCCGCAGCCTGTCTGGACGTGATGCGTCGCGCAGAGCAGTCGGGATTCGTTAACTTTCGTCAACCGCCGCCCATTACAGGCCGGTGCCCGCTTGAGCATCCGCTCCGGGTGCAAAAATTTGGCACCGTTTCTCTCAACAGCAGTTTTCTGGCCAGTTGTCCGATGGCCGTTGCAGCGACTATGTATGTCGTTCACAGCAGTGAGCAGATTCTGCAGCAATCGGGCAGCAAGCTGGCGGGTATTGAGCATGTTGGCAGCTATTCGTGTCGCAATGTCTATCATCGTACTCAGGGAAGATTAAGTGAACATGCCAGCGCTGATGCCTGGGATATCACTGCCTATCGACTGACCAATGGTCAACGGCTGGTGGTGAGTAAAAACTGGCAGCAACCCGACGATAAAGCCTTATTGCTTCATGGATTATGGCGGTCTGGTTGTGACTTTTTTGGCAATGCGCTTGGGCCAGATTATAATACGGCTCATGCCACACACTTTCATTTAGGCATGCGCGGAGCGGGTTTCTGCAGATAGTGTGCTGACGAATGCCGATGCTAATTGCTGATTTTTTATTTTTAATAAAATGCATTATCTCTTTTTTCGGATGAAATCGTTAATGATTATATTGATTTCTTTTTCTTATATTTAAAAATATACTTTCCGTCGCAGCTTTTTTGTGTGTTACGGTCGTGCTGTGATATTGATGAAGATGAAAAAGCGTCACAGTGGTGACTTGTTAGTTGTGATTAACAATTACAGCTTTTCCTGATAGTTGATATCTTCTTTTTTCTTTAAAATAATCGCTGCCGGCGTGGATTTCATATGACAATAATAACAGGCTATTATTTCAATAAAATATCCTTTCTGTTAAAGCTGCACGTTAGGTTATAAACACAGTGAGAGCCTGACAGGCTTATTAATGTTGTCGGGCATTCTGCCTTCCCCTAATGTGAGGCTTCCCACTAAAACCCTGACCCGTAGCATCGCCAGCAGGTGTTTTTGCGCGCCGGTGAATAGTTTTTAGCCAGCCTCTTCTTGTCTCAGTACAGTAAAAAACAGCGCTCTGGGTTTGGCTGTTATTAGGGGCAATACCACGTTTTGGGCTTGAGTGAAAACTGTCCTCAGTCAGGCTGATGCGGAAAATGTGTACATGCATTTGCGCCGATGTCATAGCGCCCTCAGGACGGATAATAAGTTGCGGATCGTAACTTATTGAGTATTATTTCTTAACAGGCGCCGTGTTAAAAGATTGAAAAAATATAAGAAAAATCTTATTATTTGGTCTGTTGCGAGCCACTCAAATCGCCTGAGGCATTCCTCTACACTCTGTTTTCACCTTTTTGCCTGTAAAATGACCTGAAGAGTGTATGAAAATAAAGCTTTTTATGATGCCATGACACAGGGTAAATTATTTTTGTTGAAAAAATATCAAGCATGCAGTGGGATTTGAGGCAATATGACAAGTGAAGATTATTTTTCCTGGCGGGCTGAAACTGAAAATAAATTTCAGGCATTAGCCACGACCCAAGAATTAAAGGGGCTTTTGCAGGATTATATCCAGTCACTGGGTTTTGATTTTTTCGCTTTTTTCATCCAGCACCGCGTCCCCTTTACCCGGCCACGCGTTTATTTGCACGATACTTATCCTAAATTATGGATTAAACGTTATAAAGAACAGAATTATTATGCCATCGATCCCGTGCTACAGCTTTGTCAGCGCTCAGGAAGAGGGGTCGAATGGACGGCGGAACTGTTTAGTTGCGCAAAAGAAATGTGGCAGGACGCATGTAATTTTGGGCTACTGAGCGGATTTTCGTGTTCTGCAATGGCATCAAATCGAGCCGTTGGTATATTATCTATAGGATCAAAGCGTCCCTTTATTACTGACTGTCGGCGAGTTGAGCTCGAGGCCAGGCTGCATTTTTTGGCTGAACAAAGCTTATACTTGCTCGAACGCCTGAATGATGAAGCGCTGATGGTTCAGGGAAATGATTTTAGTCAGCGTGAGCTGGAAATTTTGAAATGGACTGCTGAAGGAAAAACCTCACAAGAAATTTCAGTTATTTTATCGATCTCTGAGCACACCGTAAATTTTTACCAAAAAAATATGAAAAAACGTTTTAATGTTTCTAATAAAACTCAAATTGCCTGCTATGCCGCAGCAATTGGACTGATTTAAATGAAAAGCAACTGCCAACTTTAGTAGTTCCCTCGTTGAGGTCACTTGTCTACCCTGCGCTGATGCGTTCTTGGGCAGACGCAAAGAAATCATTGCAAACATGGGGATGTCAGAGGCGCATGATGAAAATAGTTCAAACGCAATTAAAGGATATGCCATCCTCCTTGCTTGCCGAGCTTGGCAGTTACCGTTACAGCGTGTTTGCACGGGGTGAAGGTTGGTCGATTCCACCGCGTCTGAGCACGCCTGGTCAAGAGTATGATCGTTTTGATCGCTCTGATGTAACCTGGTTGATTGCATGGAGTGTGCGCAGTGGCATCAGTGGCTGTGCGCGGTTGATGCCCTGGACTGAACCCGAGCAAACCGAGGGTATCGTATTACCCTTTAATCATGAAAAGGTATGGGAGATGTCGCGTTTCTCGGCGCGGCTGGAAGTGGACCCTGAGTTGCCGCTTAATATTCTCTGGCATGCCGTTCAGCTTGCAGAGCTTAACGGTATTGAATTTATTATCAGTTCGGCCACGCCAATGCTGGAAAAAATGTTCGAACAGCATCAGGTCGTGTATCAGCCATTAACGCCGGGTCTGATTCAGTCTGAGGACAACCTTTTTGCCATTCGTATTCCGGTCACCCAGCCGGCACTGGCAGAAAAATATCGCGGTACACGACGATTCAGCCCGGAAGAGGTGCTTCCTTCTCTCGGCGTATCGGTTAACTGGCATCCGCATGGTTAGATGTGTGCCCCCGGATACGGGGGCAGCTTAGCGTTACTGGCGATAGGCGGCTTTGATCTGTTTGATGGTGTTGCTAAACACTTCTGCCTGCGGCATGTCACCTAAGGTTTTAACGTAGCGTTCCATATTTATAATCACTTTACCGGCATCTGCCTGGCCCATTCCTTTTAGAATCAATGTGATCATCATCTTCAGGCAAGCCACTTCATCGGATAATTTTTGCGTTTCCTGCGAGGTAGCGAAATCTTCATCGCTCATGAATGTCTCCTTGGTGGTTAACGTCGTCTTTTCAATCTGTACGCATAGCAATCCGAGAGTATATCACAGGGGATACAGCTTGCTGAGCGCATCACAAAACCAAGGATGCCGCCTCCGTTTTGTTCAGGTAAATTAATAAATAACGGACGGGAATAGTTGAGGGTGATGGCGCTGAGTTTTGTGAAAAAAAGTGCTATTTGAATCAATCAGATATTATTTAACTTATTGAAAATGAATATTTTTTAAATTTTTAATCTTGTCAGCCATTTTCTCATCGCTGTGAACCGATCTCCCGCCATATGAGTTGATATAAATCATTGAATACTTTCCTTACATCACCTTGTATATGGGCTTTTAATGCAAAAACGGGTATGATTGCCGCTTGCAATCGTTAAATGCTACCTCTTAATTAGCTGCGGAGTGCTTCGCGTTGATCACTGTCCTTCTTGTCGATGACCATGAACTGGTACGTGCCGGTATCCGCCGTATTTTGGAAGATATTAAAGGTCTGGTGATTGCTGGAGAAGCCTGTTGTGGCGAAGATGCCGTTAAATGGTGTCGTGCCAACCAGGTCGATGTCATTTTAATGGATATGAATATGCCCGGTATCGGTGGGCTGGAAGCCACGCGTAAAATCGTGCGCTACAATCCCGATATCAAAATTATCATGCTCACCATTCATACTGAAAATCCGCTGCCTGCGAAAGTGATGCAGGCGGGTGCTGCGGGCTATCTGAGTAAAGGCGCCGCTCCACAGGAAGTGGTGAACGCAATTCGCTCGGTCAAAGCAGGCCAGCGCTATATTGCATCGGACATTGCTCAACAAATGGCACTTAGCCAGATTGAGCCGCAAAAAGCCGAATCTCCCTTTAGCTGTTTGTCGGAAAGGGAATTGCAGATTATGCTGATGATCACCAAGGGACAAAAGGTGACGGAAATTTCCGAGCAGCTTAATCTCAGTCCTAAAACCGTTAACAGTTACCGTTACCGGATGTTCAGTAAACTGAATATCAGTGGCGATGTAGAGTTAACGCATCTGGCCATCAGACATGGCCTGTATAATGCGGAGCCGTTAATCAGTAGTGAGTGACCTCTTTAATCCTAAAATTTTTCTGAGTACGGTCACCAGCGAGCCAGGTGTCTATCGGATGTATGATGCCTCCGGAACGGTTATCTATGTCGGCAAAGCCAAAGATCTGAAAAAGCGGCTTACGAGCTACTTTCGTACGAACGTAGGCAGCCGAAAAACCGAAGCGCTGGTGAGTAACATTCATCACATTGATGTCACCGTAACCCATACTGAAACCGAAGCGTTGTTGCTTGAGCACAATTACATCAAGCTCTATCAACCACGCTATAACGTTCTGTTGCGTGACGATAAATCCTATCCCTATATTTTTCTCAGCAGCGATGCCCATCCCCGTCTGGCTATGCACCGGGGCGCGAAACACGCAAAAGGGGAGTACTTCGGTCCTTTTCCCAATGGCTATGCCGTGCGTGAAACGCTGGCGTTGCTGCAAAAAGTCTTTCCGATTCGCCAATGCGAGAACAGCGTCTACCGCAACCGTACACGTCCCTGTCTGCAATACCAAATTGGGCGCTGCCTTGGGCCTTGTGTAGCCGGGCTGGTCAGCGAGGAAGAGTACGCACAGCAGACGGATTACGTGCGGCTGTTTCTGGCAGGCAAAGACGATCAGGTGCTGAATTTACTGGTCAGCCGCATGGAAGATGCCAGCAACGACCTACGGTTTGAAGAAGCGGCCCGTCTGCGTGACCAGATTCAGGCCGTCAGGCGCGTCACCGAGAAGCAGTTTGTGTCTAACCAGGGCGACGATCTGGATGTGATTGGCGTGGCCTATGACGCCGGGATGGCCTGTTTGCACGTGTTGTTTATCCGTCAGGGTAAAGTGCTGGGTAGCCGAAGCTATTTTCCCAAGGTCCCTGCCGATACCGATCTGGCGGAAGTCGTGCAAACCTTTGTCGGGCAGTTTTATTTGCAGGGCAGTGAGATGCGCTCGTTGCCCAGCGAGATTTTGCTTGATTTCACCTTACCTGAGCGCGAACTGCTGTCCGACTCCCTGACGGAATTAGCCGGGCGTAGAGTGAATATTCAAAGTAAGCCTCGCGGTGACCGTGCACGCTATCTCAAGCTGGCACGAACCAATGCCGGTTCGGCATTAAAAACGCGGCTGTCCCAGCACTCGACGATTCATCAGCGTCTGACGGCGTTAGCCGAGTTTCTGGAGCTGGATAAGATTAGCCGGATGGAGTGTTTTGATATTAGTCATACCATGGGAGAGCAGACCATCGCGTCCTGTGTCGTATTTGATCAAAACGGCCCCCTGCGCGCCGACTATCGCCGCTACAACATTACCGGCATTACGCCCGGGGATGACTATGCCGCGATGAATCAGGTGCTGCGTCGTCGTTATGGAAAAGCTATCGAGGAGGACAAGATTCCCGATGTGATTCTCATTGACGGCGGAAAAGGTCAACTGGCCCAGGCAAAGCAGGTGTTTGCCGAACTGGACGTTTCCTGGGACAAAACACGTCCGATTTTACTGGGCGTGGCAAAAGGCAGCGATCGTAAAGCCGGACTTGAAACGTTATTTTTTGAGGCAGAAGGTGAGGGCGTTTCGCTGTCACCCGACGCACCAGCCCTGCACGTGATCCAGCATATTCGTGATGATGCTCACAATCATGCAATTTCGGGCCACCGCAAAAAACGAGCTAAAGTCAAAAACACCAGTGCGCTGGAAAGCATTGAAGGTGTGGGGCCAAAACGACGTCAGCAGCTGCTCAAGTACATGGGCGGCCTGCAGCCACTGATGAATGCATCGGTGGAGGAGATCGCAAATGTACCGGGCATATCGCATGCCCTGGCAGAAAAAATCTACTACTCGTTGAAACACTAGCATTGAAACAGGGTGGGCAATGTAGGAACATATGCCAAACACCACCCAATCCAGACAGTTACCAGCATATGCAATTTAACATTCCGACCTGTCTTACCCTGTTTCGCGTCGTTCTTATTCCGTTCTTTGTGCTGGCTTTCTATCTGCCGTTCCACTGGGCGCCATTGGTTACCGCGTTAATCTTTATTGTCGCAGCCGTAACTGACTGGTTCGACGGCTTTCTGGCGCGCCGCTGGAAGCAGACCACGCGCTTTGGTGCGTTTCTCGATCCTGTTGCCGATAAAGTTATGGTAGCCATTGCTCTGGTGCTGGTTGCGGAGTACTTTCACGCCTGGTGGATCACCCTGCCGGCTGCAACGATGATTGCGCGAGAGATCATTATCTCTGCGCTGCGCGAGTGGATGGCGGAAATTGGCAAACGCAGCAGCGTCGCCGTATCCTGGATTGGTAAAGTGAAAACGACGGCCCAGATGTTCTCACTTTTTGCCTTGCTGTGGCGTCCGGACAGCATGGTCGTCGGCGTAGGTGTTGTTGCGTTATACATTGCTGCAGTGCTGACTTTCTGGTCAATGTTCCAGTATTTGAGTGCCGCGCGTGGGGATTTGCTCGAACCGTGATCGATACGATTTAAAAAGCAGCAAACGGACGCAATGTGGGGATAATTTTATTGACTCATCGCGTCATCTCAGTAGAATGCATCGCATCGAACGGCAGCACTGCTGCAGAAGCTAAGAAAAATCAGTAAGTTCGATGAAACGTAGTAAAAATCGACCCCTTCAGCAGGCAGCAAACTGAATGGTGAGATGATGCGGGAATAGCTCAGTTGGTAGAGCACGACCTTGCCAAGGTCGGGGTCGCGAGTTCGAGTCTCGTTTCCCGCTCCAAATTAGCAGGTCAGGACAACCTGGCAGCATATCAGTTTTAGGCGCGTTGGCAGAGTGGCTATGCAGCGGATTGCAAATCCGTGTACCTCGGTTCGACTCCGGGACGCGCCTCCAGTTATACCTCGCCCGGGTGGTGAAATCGGTAGACACAAGGGATTTAAAATCCCTCGATCGCAAGGTCGTGCGGGTTCAAGTCCCGCCCCGGGCACCATATTGAAACATCAATAAAATCAAGTAGTAGCAGTGTCGTTTAAGCCGCCTCTTTGGGCGGTTTTTTGTTTTTATTTCTGCTTTTCAGAATATGGCTTCAGAATATGAAGCGCTTCCAGCTCTGCCCCAACCACCGGAACCACAGCGATTTTCCTGTCATATCGTGCCGTCTGTTCGACATTCTTGTGACCCGAAATTGCCCGCTTCTCGTAAATATCAACATTCAAATCTGAAACCCCTTTTGCCTTCAAATCATGAAACGTAAAATTGAAATCGATGTCAGGGAATTTCTCCTTTGCTTCCTGCTTAAGTTTCCTCCATCTAGCATTGAAACCATCTCTTGTATAACCGGCACCGGAAGGCTGGTGGATGATAAAAATACTGCTCATTCCTTTATTCAGTGGTAATGACTCTGCCAAGGAAATGACAGAACGGAGCCTTTCACTCCAGCCCTTTATCTGAGCAACTGAAGTTTTGCTTTGCTTGATCAATATCCCTTGCTCAACAAGCTGGGTTTTCTTCATTGAAAGAACGTCAGCCTGCCGCGCCAGACATAAATAGGCCAGCTCCATAGCTATCTTCTCAACAGGCGAAGCAAGGCTATACAAGGCTGCATATTCTTCATGTGTTACATAACGATCACGAGACTTCTCTTTGTACTGTTTTACCCCTTTCGTAGGATTTCCCTTCACCAGTCCACGCTCATATCCCCAACGAAAAACACGTGAAATAAACGCCTTCTCACGGTTGGCCTGAACACGGCTTTTCAAGCCGCGCTTGTCCATATATTTTCGGATGTGTTCCGGTTTAATAGAGTCAGGGGGCATCTTCCCAAAGACGGCCAAAACTTTAACCGAGTATTTTCGGTAGTCTTTTTGCGTTTCTTTGGCTAATTCGAAAAAATCTGGAGAATTAAAAAAGGATTCTGCCAGGCCTTCGAATGCATCTTCACGCTTACGTTCGTTAATAAGTGCTTCGTATGCTATCCAGACCTGAGCCTTCGTACTGTCTATGTCGCAAAGCCGAACTGTGCCGCCGTTTTTAGGCTTAAATTCGTAAGCAGAACGGCCCCGATAAACGCGGGGCGGTAACCAGTTATCTTCCTTGTTCTGTCTGACTCTTGCCATCAGTCTAACGCTCCAAAATCTGGCTCATTCATATCATTAGTGGTCTGCTTACGCGATGCCAGTGGATCATTGAAGTGCTGCCATGTGGTTCGCGGTCTGCCATCCCTTCGCACCATAAAAAATATTCCTGCATTTTTAAGACACTGGCATTGCTTTGAAGGCGTTTTATAGCCTGTCAGTTGTTCAATGTCGGCATCGGAAATAATTTCGTTATTGCTCTGATTCATACCCCACACACTCCCGCTGCAACAGGTTTGAAAAGCCGTGACAGGTCACGGCGCTATAACCAATTTAGTTTCATGCCAGCCCAGGCTAACCCAACAGGCCGACTCTTCTTTCAATGGGCAATCCTGCACAGGCAGGCAATCACCACACTTACCGCACTTGCGCTTACTCATCGACTTGATCCGACTACGGACCCGCGCATCGTCCTGGCGAATAAGCAGAGCGATATACTCTGCTATTTCGTAGGGCTCACGCCCCGGACGGCGAGCGGTGCAGTTCTGCTCAAGCATTGCCAGTTCCTGCTCATCGAGAACAATCTCCAGCTTTCTGACACCGGCAGCGGCCTGTCTGGCTCGCTGCTCTGCTTTGCGTTCGGCGGGGGATTTAGGCATTAGTCACTCCATTACTGTTGAGAATGCTGAATGCTCTTGCTGCCACTCGCGGAACCTGTCCATTTCCAAGGGCTTTAAGTCTGTCCACCCCGCAGGCCACTTCATCAGCCACTCTGCATAGTTTGGGTTCACATTCAGGCCAGGCGTTTCCTCTCCGCCATTTTGAATGTGCTGATGGGCTAACCAGTCCTCCAGGTTGTGCCGGTGATCGCCTGTTCTCGCTCTGCACCATGCCACTCCGTGAGAGCCCATGCTGGCCCGCGGGGTAGGCAACAAGCCAGATACGGTCACGTTGATGGGGCGCTCCGAGGTCTGATGCTGAAACACAACACCATTCAGCATCAAACCCCATTTTGGCAAGGTCACCGAGAACCACGGCAAGTCCTCTTCCCACAAGCAGAGGTGAGTTTTCCAGGAACACGTATTCAGGTCGAATCTCACCGACGATTCTTGCCATTTCTCTCCAGAGGCCTGATCGTTCTCCGTCGATTCCAGCTCCCTTGCCGGCACCTGAAATGTCCTGGCATGGAAACCCGCCAGAAATGACGTCAATAATTCCTTGCCATGCTGTTCCGTCAAAGCTGCACACGTCAGACCAAATCGGGAAAGGTCGGAGTGCTCTATCGTTTTGTCGCTGCGCCAAAACTTGTGCGGCGTAGGCATCACGTTCAACTGCGCAAACTGTGCGCCATCCAAGCAGGTGCCCGCCGAGTATTCCTCCGCCAGCGCCTGCGAAAAGAGCCAGCTCATTCATTGACCCTCCGAACCTGCTGCATTCACCATTCTGATACCCATTCGGATATCATCCATCTCAATATCGCCGCTGATATTAGCGTGCCTGAATGCAATGCTAAGAAACTCCAGACATTGCTCATTGGTCCATTCTGGCGCGCTTACAGGCTGTGCGGTGGCGTTAAGGCGCTGGACTTCGGCGATAGCGGCGTTCCAAATAGTTTGTGGATTTGCATGGCAATCAACAAATCCGCCGAACTGGTCGTAAATCAATTTATAAAATTCAGGCGGGCATTTCTTAGGCAAATTAATCATTTTTCACCTCGTAGCCCTGCTGGCGCAATGCTTCAACTACCGCATCTGCGGACATAACAGGCCCAATGCCGTGTAAGTCATCGACACAATCTGGCAACTCCACCGGGCGCAAAAGCTGAGCGGGTGGGGTTGTGAGTGCTGCCAGCGCAACACGTGCCATCAGCACATCTAATTCGTTAAAATCGGCTGCGTATTTAATCGTGTCACGACAGGCGCGCATTACTACATCACGCTGACTTTCTGTCAGCACCTGCACATCACCATCAACTGGATTGGGGGAATTATTTGTCATGGTTAACCCACCTTGTGACCTGGAGCGAAACATTTGCTCCTGTTGCTGTAAAATAGCCAGCCTGCTTTCTTGGCTGCCCTAACGCATTCACCGTTAGTTTGCCCGGCAAAGGTTCTGAATCCTTCCTGCTCTGACCTGTATTCGGTTGATAGGGTCTGCTGTATGCAGACCTCACAGTCGCAATACAAATCAAGCGTATAACCGCCGACAACCATATCAACCCGCCTTATCCGCATTATCGAGCCTCTTAAACTCAATGACCCACACCCAAGGGTTAGCCTGCCAGCTGTCATCGCCATAGATGGATTGCCAGACATGATGGAAGTGCTCATGTGGCGTGGCGCTGTAGTGATATCCGGGTATTGAGTTATGTCCTCCAACGCAGCCCTCGGCAATAGCATCTCGCTCCGTCATGCTGTTTAGCCGCTCCACCCGAACGCCGGTAATCTCCAGCGTAATGCGGGAAGCCCATCGCGGCATGTGGATGGATGGCACCCATGTACCTTCGTAGTGCATGTTTTCGGTGTGAGGCTTCCAGAATGCATCGTCAGGGATAGACCATAGGCCATAATTGCCAGGGCGCTGCTCACAACTGGCGCGATAAATACGCGCCGCCTCTTGGCCTCCACCTTTGGCCAGATTGTTGTTCCAATCGATAGGGCAACCATCTTCGTTACCAAGAGTTGCGAATGTCTCACGCACCCACAGGCGATCACCTACTGCACCGAACGGGCAAACCAGCTCTTTACCATGCCCGTCTTCAAATCCAGATTTAACGAATACTGAGTTCCGAACACCGGCATGAGGTTGAATACGCATAGCCCGGCGCGTCTGAGTCTTCCTGCCGTCCAAAACTGCACGAACCATTTCGGCGTTTAGGAGGATTGGGTGCTCTTTCATTTGGCACCCGCCTTATCCGCAGTGTCATGGGTGCCGGAGCGTAGGCGGGCTTCGATACTGGCGCGCACCTCATCGGCATAATCGCGCTTAAACTCTTCTGGCGAGGCATTGGGCAGGAACTCCAGAGCACTCAATACCGCGCCTGAAATGTCGTGGGCTTGCTCCGGGGTATCATTGATGAAGCCGCACTCCCAGGCTGCCAAAATGCGGTTAGCTGCAAAGTGAATGCCTTCCGCCCGCACCGAGTTCAGGTAAGCATCGGTCGCTGGGGTTTCTGGCAAGCTCATCGCTGCTAATACTGCCCGGATAACTTCATTTTCATTATCAACCCACGTCCAGCTATTGCCTTCTTTAAAGTCGTGGTCAAACTCAACTGTATCTTCAAAGGCTGTGATTGCTTCTTCAGGGATTTCTGCAGGATTTAATGCTTTCTTCAGCGCCGCATTCTCCGCAGCCATTGAGTCCAGTTTCTGCTGCAACTCATTACCACGGACGATGGCGCAATCCAGACGAGTAGAAAGGGCAGAGACGAGCTTTGCAATTTCAGTAAGTGGAATATCAGCATCAAGCGCTTTAGCGAACTGATGGCCGGCTTCAACAAGCTCTTTGTTTGATTTATTCGATAACATGCTGGTGGCCCTCAGTGAAAAACGATGTTGCAGTTAAGGCGCTCAGCTTCGTTCTGCGCCTTGATAGGATTTTTGATAACGGTACCGTCAGGCATCAGCCAGCCATTGAGCAGATGGCTATAGGGCAGGGTGATACGGGCAACGGTGATAGGGTCGTCTGACTTTTCCATGAATACTCCACACACGATTTTTGTTTGCACTAATCCCTTGCCTTAGATGGCAATAAAACTTTTGGGGTTTAGTTAATTGGCTGCTGGGTTACTGCAACAACCCAGAGCCGGGCCTCCACACACTGGAAGGATGTTGTGACATGCCACAACGAAGAGAACACTCAGCGCCTCTGCGGCGCGGCCTTATGCGCCCGCCAAATGCTCTCATCGTTGTGCAAAAAAGTGCGGCTAAACCGGGTGAACATTACCTTCGCTCTCCTTATGGGATGAAAGCCCCGGAGTAACCGCCAAGTACGACACGCTCTCTTTCCTAAACTTTTGCTGATTTGCGAATCATCCCGATCTTCTTAAGCCTCGGGCGGCTACTTCGTGGGCGTCCTGCCTGTCCGCTACTGATGAAGTAACATTAAAACAAAATTGCATGATACGCAATTATAAAATGCGTAAATCGCAAATTTTGAGTGTGAAAAAAGACATCGCCTAGCGTGACGACATCTTCTTACTTTGAGGAGGGAAGGTTATGCGTGGCGCTTTATAGCTTGAGATTGGCTGATCATGACTTTACCAAAGACAAAAAACCTATGTTCATTTTCCCTGTCTATTTGCCATTCTCTGTATTGGGGGTTATCAGAAAGAACCAGTAACTTATCAGGCACAGACTGAAGTCTTTTTATGTGTATTTTTTCATCAAAACCAAACACATAAATTCCGTCACCATCAACGCTATGTACCGATACATCCACAAAAACTAAGTCGCCCGGCTCGATCGTCCCGGCCATACTATCACCGCGAACATTAATCATTTTTATCGAGGATGCGGGGCGTCCGCCAAAAATAGTCTTCGCGTGCTCGCTCACATATTCGATTGAATGAATTACATCTATGACATCACCCGATGCAAATGCACCAGGCCCAGCGCTGGCACTCACATCAAGGACTTCAACACGATACATAGTGTTTGGCTCCTGCTTTTGAATATTCCTACTGTCATTATATACAGTCGTTTCAGCAGTGCCAGTTGAAAAAAGCTCACTCACATCCACAGATAAAGCTTTGGCGATTTTGTTAATTGACTGTTCCGTAAATGATTTTTGTTTTCCCGTTTCAAGGCGTGAGATATTTGCACCGTCAACTCCAACGGCTTCAGCAAGCTCTTCGATTTTCATGCCGCGAGCTTTACGCAGGCTTCTAATTTTATTTCCTATATTCATAGGCCAATTACAAATCTCATTTGCAAAATACGCAAATTATCTTGCGCAAATTAATGCATTCTAATAATATGCGAATTACGCAATTAAGGAGGTAAAAATGCAAATCCCGCAAACGCCTTTGCGAGCCGTCCGGCTTGAGAATGGACTGACTTTAAGCCAGGTAGCAGTTGCAGTTCAGCTTGACGTAGGAAACCTGAGTCGAATTGAGAGAGGAATCCAAGTCGCATCTGTCGATGTAGCAGAAAGGCTAACTACCTATTTCAAAGGGAAAATCACTGAAATGCAGATTCTTTACCCTAAGAGATTCACAACGATATCCCGAGAAAACAAATAATTTAACTACCCAAGGAAAAGCAAAATGGTAGACACGATTAACCAGGCAGTACGCCAGATGTGCAAGGCACATAAGCACGGTCGCTTAGGCATGGCTGCTGATTTAGGCATGAGTATCGATCAGTTCCACAACCATCTCTACAAGAAGTGTGGCAGTCGCTTTTTCACCCTGGATGAGCTGATGCAAATGGAGGTTATGTCCGGCACCCATTGCGTAGCAGAGTTCATGGCCGTTCGTCACGGAATGCTGCTGGTGGACATCAAGGCCGCTGGCGAAATGGACAAGGTTGATTTGTTTGATACCCAACTGAAGGTGAAAGCCGCTGAGGGTGAGTTAGCAACAGCACAGCTTGCAGCTATGGCAGATGGCGTCATCGACCATCACGAAAGCAAAACCCTGTCAGCGCTGTTCCGTAAGAAAATCAGTCATCAGGTTCACGGTTTCTTTGGCCTTATCGCACTGTTTAGCGCAGGCACAGCGGATCACGCCGTGGACATGTTCGTATCAAGTGGGAGAAAGGCTGATGTTGCCGGTATGCAGTTCGAAGCGCAGGACATTTGAAATGAAAACAGATTTAGCAGGGGTCATAAAAGGTGAACGCCCCGGGTTGCAGCCTAGGGCGTTCGGTGCGAGTAAATCAACGTGTGTGGAGACTCATCGCATGAGCATTGTAAATCAGAAACCGTTGTCAGGGCAATTCCGCTGCCGTTATAAGGCTGGCGTTCCTGTCTATGAGCAAATCATATCCTCAGCAGGCAAGGCCCACAACTACCAGTGCGTGCCTCGTCTGGTAGTCGAATCAGCCTGGGCAGAGTTTTATCGTCGGCCCGTAGATGCCGGGGTGAATCATGGAAACTGAAGTCATTAAGCCATGGGTTGAGCGCTACACCGATCCGCGTGGAGTTTCAGTCACAACTGTCGGCGTTGATACGGTTAATCACCGTGTGATCTTCCGCCGTCCTGGTTATCCCCATGATTGCATGCTGCCGCGTGTGTTGTTCAGCCAGAAGTTCAGGAAGGTATCACCATGAGTTTACTGCTTAAGGTCAAGCCGCTTGTGGTGAGCCCTGAGCTTGCCAGCCGCATTGGCCTCAATGAAGCCATTGTGCTTCAACAGATTTGCTACTGGCTGGAAGACACCACATCTGGCGTCGAATATGACGGCAAACGTTGGGTTTATAACACCATTGAAGAGTGGACAGAGCAATTCCCGTTCTGGTCAGAAAAGACGGTAAAGAGGGCTTTAACTTCCTTAAAAAGCAGGGGGTTGATTTATGTTGAGCAGCTTAAAAAAACGCAGCATGACAGGACTAATTATTACGCGATTAACCACGCAAACCCTTTATTGACCGATGGGGACAAATTGACCCCATCGACAAGGTCAGTTTGTCCTGCTCGAAAAGGTCAATCTGTCCCCATGGATAAGGCCAACATGTCCCCATCCATCGGGTCAACTTGTCCCGATCTTACAGAGAATACAACAGAGAATACTACAGAGATTACAGGTAAAGACTCTTGTCAGGTTTCTGCGAAACCCGACAGTGATTGTTCCGAGGATGCTTTCCGTGTTCTTGAGCATCTTAATCGCGCCGCTGGATTGCGTTATCAGAAATCGAAATCGTCACTTGGTCCTATCCGTGGTCGTCTTAGTGAAGACTTCAGCGCTGATGAGCTGATCCTGACCGTGGATTACACCATTGCCAAGTGGTCTGAAGACCCGAAGATGAGCGAGTTCGTTCGGCCAGAAACCATTTTCCGTCCTGGAAAGTTTCCCGGTTATCTGAGTTCAGCACAAAAGTGGGACCGCGCCGGTCGCCCGCCATGCATCAACGGCAAGTGGATGCGTGACGTAACCGCTTTGCCACCAGTAGACAGCCAGACGCCTCCGGGCTTCCGTGGCGCTTAAGGGGGATTCATGGACAACGCCGAAATTATTCTTGAATGCCTCCGCACTCATGGCGGTATGAGCATGAAGCGCATCAGCGAAAAGACAGGCATTAAGTACGCAACAGCCCGCGATGCAGTTTTTCAGATGTGCGAGCAGCTCATCCTGATTCGCAATCAGAAGTGGCTCTTTACGGTAAACACCGCACCACGGCCTGAAGAGAACGGTGACTATCTCAAAGCCGTTCAGACAGCGAATGAGCTTGAGAGCAAGGGCCTGTGGCTTCGCGCCAGCCATAACTGGTTGAACGCCATGATGACAGCAACCTTCGAACACAACCGGCAGGTCGCAAAAGTCAAAAGCGACAAGTGCGCGGCCAGAGGCGCTATACGCTGCAGCAACTATAGCGGCATCAATAGTGGGAAAGTCAGCGATTACTGGCAGTGGGAGGTTCACAGATGAAACCAGCCCTTAAACGCCACTTTGAAGAACACGAATATTTCTACAGGTCATTGCCGGAAGTGCTGGTAATCATCCTGTTACTGATTATCTCTCTGGTTATGGAGTTACACACAGTATGACTAACTTATCTCAGGTTTATAAAGGCAAAGACGAAAAAGGCACCAACATCACTACCCGCAAAACCTATTTGCTGAGCGTTAATGAGCTTTACGTCGAGCCTGGCTACAACGTCCGCGAGATCGACCAAACCCACGTTGAAGAATTCCGTGATGCGTTTATCGCTGGTGAGCATGTGCCGCCGCTTGCCGTTCAGGTCACCGAGCAGGGCATCAAGGTTATCGACGGTCATCACCGTTACTTCGGTGCAAAGCTGGCTCAGGAAGCTGGTCACGAGCTGCGCCTTGAGTGCAAAGACTTCGTTGGCAGTGAAGCAGACCGCATCGCCTTCATGGTGACAAGCAGCCAGGGCAGAGCATTACTTCCGCTTGAACGTGCCGCTGCCTATCAGCGCCTGGTCAATCAGGGCTGGGAACCTGCAGAGATAGCGAAGAAGGTTAAGCGCTCGGTCACTGACGTTGAACAGCACCTGCAGCTTCTGACTGTTGGCGATGGGCTGATTGATATGGTCAGGTCTGGCGAAGTAGCAGCGACCACTGCATTAGCCCTTCAGCGTGAGCATGGTGCAAAGGCTTCCAGCGTTGCACAACAGCAGATGGAAAAGGCCAAAGCCGCGGGCAAAAAGAAACTGACCAAAAGCGCCGCGATGCCAAAGTTTAACGCAGAGAAGGCACGCCGATTGGTCGAGTTACTATGCGATGCGCAGTCGGGAGATGATGAAGACGGCCTGACAGCGCTGTATCACAATTCCAGATATACCGATGAGATCATGTCTATCCTGGCGGAATACCGTGAAGGCATCCCCGGCGCTGAAAAAACTTCGGAACCAGAGCTGGTGCAGGAGCAGCAGGGCGGCGAAGAGTTACCGCTTAAGCGTGTTGATATTCTTGAGCATAGCGGCGTTGAGACGATGGCCTGCGTTGTGGCTGCGTTCGGCATGAAGCACGAATACAGCTTCAGTGAGTCAAAATACGCGCACGTGTGGGCCTCAGATTCAGTTGAAAGCCCAGAGATGTTGGTTGTTCCGCCTGAAACCGTCCAGAAGGCAAAGCGACTCATTCAGGAGCACCATGACGATCTTGAATTAAAACTTTGGGTTGCTGAAAAGTTTGAGGGGCCTGATGAAGAGAGCTTCCGATTCCGCCGCTTCCATTCAGTGCTGGTTGAAACCCGCCTTGTTAAACCCTGCACCGTTGGTGAGTTCATTGAGCTGGTGGAGCAGACAGACCCGAACTGCTGGGAAAACGTCCGCCTGTTGCGTGGAGCCGTCAAAGAGCTTTTAGGCGAAGAGGGTACTGCTGCATGAAATTAACCCTGCCATTTCCACCAAGCGTTAACGGTTACTGGCGGGCTACGAATACGGGTATGAAAATTAGCGCCTCCGGGCGCTCTTTTCGTTCCAACGCAATCGCAGCCATCCTTACGCAGCTCAAGCGCCGCCCTCAGCCCATTACAGTGAACGTGGAAGTTTCCGTGTTGCTGTACCCGCCAGACAAGCGCAATCGCGACCTGGATAACTACCAGAAAGCGCTGTTCGACAGCCTTACGCATGCTGGCGTATGGGTGGATGACAGGCAGATAAAGCGATTCACTGTAGAGTGGGGAGAGCAGGTTAAACAGGGCAAAGCAGAGGTGACTATCAGCCCGTTCAACTTTGGGAGAAATGAATTTAAATAGCGGTTATAGTGCAAATACCGGGGATATGTTGCAGATGCCTCTGGTAAAGGTTGGTCCCGTTCACTTGCAGGTGATGGGGCGGGGCCGTTTAAAAATAATGCGTGTAAAGTGTGTGGAGAGTTCAAAATGCTAAATCAATCAGCGGGCGCTAATGCGCCTGTAGTCAGTGCCATTCAAGCCCCAATCATGACCAGCCGTGAGATTGCCGACCTTACAGGCAAAGAACACAAGAATGTCACTGTTGATATTCGCCGTATGCTAGATGACCTGGGGGAAGATGCGCTGAAATTTCAGCGTATCTATTTTGATACCATGAACCGCCAGCAGACTGAGTATCACCTCGACCGTGAGCATACCGAATGCCTCATCACCGGTTACAGTGCCATTCTCCGCATGAAAGTGATTAAGCGGCTGCATGAGTTAGAGCAAAGCCAGCCAGCTAAAATCCCGCAGACCTTTGCTGAGGCACTTCGCCTGGCCGCCGAAATGGAAGAGGAGAAGGAGCGCCTGCAGCTACAGCTTACCGAAGCCGCGCCAAAGGTCGCTTTCGTGGATCGTTACGTCACGGCTACTGGTTCAATGACATTCCGTCAGGTAGCAAAACTTCTTGAGGCCAAAGAGCCAGAGCTTCGTCTGTTCCTGCTTGATAGCCGGATCATGTACCGACTCAATGGTGTCATGACCCCCTATAGCCAGCACATCGAAGCCGGTCGGTTTGAAGTCAGAACCGGCACCACTACCGATTCAAATTATGCCTTCAGTCAGTCACGCTTCACTGCCAAAGGCGTTCAGTGGATTGGCGGGCTGTGGACGGCTCACAAAGCGGAAAGGGGTGATGAGTGAGAGCACTGCTAACGCCTGAGGTTGCTCCGCGCACAGGGATAGTGCTGCTCAAGCCTGGCTCAGACTTGATGGGGATGTTTCGTGGCCGCGTTCTGGTGAGCACGCCTACACCGGATATGGCTGACCTTCCATCAGGCAGGATCAATGACGGCACACAGCCGCTACTTGACGAGCCATCCCTTACCCCGTTCTTCAGCCATGATCGCGTTATAGCTGCCGCTGGTGGACCTAATGGCCTGGCTGGGTTCGTTCGTAGCTTTGGCTGCTGCCAGTGGCATGACGATGCAACATGGCATCACCATGAATACACGCTTCACGAAACTGAATCCGGCCTGGTTTCATTGTGCTACAGCCACGATAATCAGTTCAGGGAGCATGGCACACCCGGCAAGTTGGACAACATCGCTAAAGGAAACACAGCGCTGTGGATAATCAGGATGGTTTGCAGCCAACTCGGTTTGCATGGGGAGCATCAGCTTACTCTGCCCGAGCTGTGCTGGTGGGCCTCACTGAATGACCTTATCGACCTGATACCTGAAGCACCGGCACGACGTGTTTTGCGTATGCCAGTAAAGATTATCTCAGGTGAGCTTAAAGAATCGCATATTGCTCCAGAAAGCCAGCCTCAACAGGTTATTCAGAGGGCCGCTGAGCAGGTCAAAAAGATAATCACTCTCGTCGCTGACCCTGAATCGCCTGAGTCATTCATGAGGCGGCCTAAGCGTAAGCGCTGGGAGAGCCAGAAATACACACAGTGGGTTAAGGCGCAGAAATGTGCATGCTGCGCTAATCAGGCAGATGATCCGCATCACATCATTGGACACGGTCAGGGAGGTATGGGAACAAAGGCACATGATTTATTCGTGATTCCGCTTTGCAGGGCGCATCACGACGAGTTACACCGCGACCCAAAACTTTTTGAGTCGAATTACGGCAGTCAGATCGAACTGTTATTCCGGTTTCTTGATCACGCTATTGCAGTTGGCGTTATTGGGACAGATAAAAAATAAAGTGTGTGGAGGAGATTTAATATGCGTGACATTCAACTGGTATTAGAGCGTTGGGGTGGCTGGGCTGCATGTGAGGGTACTCAGGTGGGCTGGAATCCAACAAGCCCCATGTTTATTACACTGCTGCCAAAGAGCACCAGTAGCCGTCCTTCGTGCTGTGACAATGACGGCATGATTATTGATACCGCTGTGGGAATGCTCAAAAAGGTTGGTCGCCTGGATGAACTGGATTTGATTATGGCGCACTACCGTTATGACGTTTCCAAATCGACGATTGCCCGATGGCTTAAATGCTCAGAGGGGAAAGTGCGTCAAAAGTTGATGATCGCAGAGACGTTTATTGATGCCTGCATACTGATGACAGATGCCCGGCTTGAGATGGATGAATCGACTCAGAAAACTATTTTTCAAAAAACCGCTTAATCTGCTTTTCGTTACGAATTTCTCTGTGTAATCTGTTAAGAGTGGTAACAACGCATAGCTTCTTAAATTAGAAACCTCGCCAACTGGCGGGGTTTTTTCATTTCCACACAATACCAAAGGCACTGAGCGCAGACGGTTAAACCGCTCTGTCCAGGACTGCAAACCTGTAGCGCCTTTCATATTGTGATATTCACAGCAAGATTAACCCTGTTGCCGACGGGCAAAGAAACTATCGCGGAATGCGTCAGGGATTTATGATGGATGGATTACGAAAGAATACGTTTTTAGCTTATTGAAAAGTAATGACTTACTCTTAGTTTACTAAACTTTAGTATAGCTATAGTTGCACTTAAGGTTAGTTGTTCTGGTTGGGGTAAAGCATTAGTTTTGCTGAATGATTCCTTGATGGCTCTTAAGTGAAGATTCGAGGCTCTGTCTAGAAAAAAAGTCCCCAACTTCACCATCCTGCGAAGATATCTGAAGTTGGAGATGCTAAGTAGCGAACACAGGGAAAATCCAATACCAACATATCGGATTGGTTAGATAAAATAAACAGTTTGGAAACATTTAAGCTCACATATGTGAGCTTTTTTTGTGCCCGATCAAAATCCAAGAGGTCGCCATCGTGCGGCCTTTTTTCGTTTTTGCGCTCGCCAATCAGCAACCACTTACCCTTTGACGCAGTGGCGATGCGCAATCTTTTAAACCCCACACAGCACCGACCGTAATAGCGGAGGTGAGCATGAGTATCGATATGAGCAAACTTGCAACTGGCGTTGCTTATGGCGCTTCTGCTGGAACAGTGGCTAACGGGTTGCTCACCCGGCTTAGCCCTGATGAGTGGAGTGCTGTAGGAGTGATATCAGGCATCGTGGTTGCAATTCTGACCTTTGCCATAAACGTCTACTTCAAAAGAAAAGTTTCTCTGGCCCAAATCAAAGCCCTTGAGCAACGCGGTTACATCCCGTCAGAAAAACTTGGGGAGGAATAAGCATGGCTATATCAGGCAGTCTGCGTAATAAGCTGATAGCCGCTGCTGGTGGCGGTGCCATGTTAATCGCGACAGTTTTTATTGGCGGTAAAGACGGTGTTGAAGGGCGGGTATACGAGCCTTACAAGGATGTTGCTGGCGTCTGGACAGTCTGTGATGGTCATACGGGCTCAGACATCATTAAGAACAAGCGCTATACGGACAGGGAATGTGATCGTCTGCTTATTCGTGACCTTAAGCCTGTAGAAAAGGCTGTGAATGAGATGGTTAAAGTGCCTCTCAATGATTACCAGCAGGCGGCGCTTTACAGTTTCACTTACAACGTAGGCATTTCAGCGTTTTCAAAATCAACGCTACTCAAAAAGATGAACGCGGGCGATCAGGTTGGTGCCTGCGAAGAGTTGCGCCGATGGGTTTATGCGGGCGGGATGAAATGGCGCGGGTTGATGAACCGCCGCGATATGGAGCGCTCGATGTGCCTGGCGGACGGTCCTGATGATATCTAAGACAGCCATAGCTTTAATTGTCCTGCTTGTGATTGCGTTACTGACAGCCTCTGGCACGGCTTTTTATTATCGCGGCAATGCCATTGATTTTAAATCGCAGCGGGATAAGGCCTCCGGCGAACTAAAGTTGGCAAATGCCACGATTAATGACATGCAGGTGCGTCAGCGAGACGTTGCTGCCCTCGATGCGAAATATACCAAGGAGTTAGATGATGCGAACGCTGAAAATGACAGGCTTCGCGCTAAGCTGGCTGCTGGTGGCCGGGTGCGGGTCACAGGCGAATGTAAACCGCAATCCACCACCTCCGGCAGCATGGGCAATGCAGGAACCGTCGAACTCTCTCCAGTTGCTGGATCAAACGTTCTCAGTATCCGAGCCGGAATTATCAGCGACCAGTCAAAAGTAAGATATCTGCAGAGGTACATCTTAGAGCAGTGCCGATAGCGTTCGGTGACAGCTTAAACCTCAATCCAGAGCTATACGGCATTGTGCCCAAGGAATTATAGATAGAGCTGCTATTCGGAAAATTGAAAATTAGCCAGTTATCAAACTGGCTATTAAAAACTAGTAGCGCCGTTCTCTTCTAATCAAGCCCGAGCCTGAAGAAGTTGCTTTTTCTTCGTTATCCAATTGCTCAAGATGATCAAGTCCGCTTGCTGTAATGCGGATGGTGGGCAAGTCTAAGTGCCATGGGTAATTAGTTTCATAGGGAGTGAACTTAATGTCCCCAACAATGTAGCCATAATCATTCAGATAAACTAAGTAACCAGTAAGTTCGAGATGATCTCCGATAGACTCATCTAACTTTTCCCAGTCAGAAAGAGGTGAGGGGAACACATCTGCAAGGGCTGTCAAAACTAATAACTTTTTTTTATCTTCAATTTTCATTTTTTATGTCCCGGAGGTTAAGTCAAAATTGACATCAGGGATTATACCATTAAGAACAATTTGATGTTGGCTTCCAAGATTCCAATCATTACAAGTGAAAAAATGAGTGAGGCTAAACAGTAGGACGGAAGCACAGTTAAAGGCTACCGAACTTTATCGCATGGTGAAGTTGGCAAGATGAATCAGTTTAAAGAACTGAGCCGCCAGTTTATCTCCCTGATGCGCGAGCATGGTAGCGATCTCAGCCAGCTTCCACGTGATGACTATCCTTACGATGCATACGAATGGTGCCGTGAAGCGGAAGCCGCAATGAAGAAAGCATGTATGTATGCCTGTCGTGCTGTTGCTCGTCCTGATTCAGATTGCTGAGTATTTAAAAAAGGCGCTCAAAAGATGCGCCCGATGAGGAAATTAGATGTCAAGGCTGAGTAAATATTGATACACGTCTTCCTCTTTAAGCCCGGTTACGTTTGCCAGTCCTTTGCTGAGTTCTTCAAGTGTCATTCCAACAGGTGACTGACCTGATGAGGCTCGCGCAAAGTAGATGCCATTCTCTTTACCAATGTCGTAAAAGATACCGGCGATTTCGACTCTAACCATTAGTCTTCTCCTGAAATTGTTTTATCAACCACCTATCGCCCCATAAATAACCGGCCTATCGACCGGTTATATATATTTAACGCTTACTATCAGGGGTGCGCTTTACCGGCTCCCATGTTGCGCCGGGTTTGCTGGTTGGTGGAGCTGTGTGATTGTCAGGAATAGTAGTGTAGTTATCGGTTTTACCTCCACGAGGGCCAATCTGTTGGTATACACCGCCATCTTTACCACTGTTCTGACCAGGCTTTAAAGACATAAAACCCCCTTAAGGGAATTGCCACAAGATTGAGGCCATAAGATTTTATTAATGAAATCTTATATTTCAAATTGAAATAAATTCATACATTAAGTAATCAATATAAATCAGGTGATTGGATGAAAGTGTGCATTGATGGCGTTGAGTACGCGCCCATAACTGAACGCGTATCGAATATTGGCATCGCCGTCAGCACACACAACCGACATGACGTTTTATCCCGCGCCCTCGAGCATCAGCTTAAGTTTCTTCCTGCTGGTGCGCTGGTGGTTGTTATTGATGACGGTTCTAACATTCCGGTAACTGTTCCCTCTGGCGTCAGAGTTATTCGACGTGACGTGTCACGCGGCATCGTGGCATCAAAGAACGCCAGCCTTAAGGCGCTGATGGATGCGGGCTGCGAGCATTTATTTTTGTGGGATGACGATGCTCACCCTGTAGCTGGTGGTTGGGAACTGCCCTATATCGATTCACCTGAGCCGCATCTTGCCTATCAGTTTCAGGACTTAGCGACAGGTCAGAAGCTTAACGACATAGCCGTGTTATACCGCGACGATAAGCACGTTGCCTATACGGGGCAGCGCGGCGTGATGCTTTACTACCATCGCAGCGTGATTGAAAAGGTAGGTGGGTTTGACCCCATCTATCAGCGCGGCATGTATGAGCATTCAGATTTAGCGTTACGCATTCACAATGCCGGGCTCACGTCATGGGCGTTCGCTGATGTAGTTGGTTCGGAAAAGTTAATTTACTCGCTTGATGAGCATCAGGCTGTTGAGCGTTCTGTACCAAAGCCAGACCGTGAAGCTCAGGTTAAGCGCAATGTGACTATCCACAATGAGCGCCGTAATAGCGGCTACACCGGATATGCTGAGTACCGCGATAAACGCAATGTCGTCATCACCACGTTACTGACTAGCCAGCCGGACCCACAGCGCGGAACAAAGATAACACCTTCACATGACCTGCTGGCTAAGTGGGCGGCATCGCTCAGTGGTTGTGGCCGCATCGTACTGGCTGATGAGTTGGACACTGTTCCGGCTGATACGGAGTTATTTCGTGTGCCTGATGTGAAGATGAATGTCTATTTCCGGCGCTGGCTGCATATCTGGCAGCACTTACGCGATCACCCTGAATATCACTTTGTCTGGTGTACCGATGGCACTGATGTAGAAATGCTTCAGCAGCCATGGCAGGAAATGGAAGAGGGCAAGATTTACGTTGGCTCTGAACCCAAGACTTACGCCGACACATGGGCTAAGCAGAATCATCCCGAAGCTATCTGTCAGGCATTCATTGATGAGCATCGCAATGATGTGATGTTAAACGCTGGACTGCTTGGTGGTACCCGCGATGATGTGATGGCAATAGCGCATGGCATTGTCCGGCTGTATTACCACATCGAATCGTTGCGGTTCTGGGGCAAAGAGCACTCAGCGGCATCCGTTGGCGATATGATCGCTTTCGGCATAGTCGCTCATCGATACACTGACAGGCTTGTGACTGGCCCGCGCGTGCATACCGTGTTTAAATCTGAAGGTGTGGGTAAGGATTATGCCTGGTGGCGGCACAAGTAGAGGTTCTATGAAAGTTTACGTATTGGAATATGTTAACTACGACGACTTCCACGTTTTAGGTATTTTCACCTCGATGGAAAAGGCGTCTGCTGCGAAGGAAGAATTTTTAACTGAGCACCCATTAGATGCATTGGGTGGTAAATATACCGATGACAATTTCGAGATAACTGAAAAAACAATTGATGAAATGAAAGTGCCTCAGCATCTCTAATTTAACCAAAATACATTAAGGTCGCTTCGGCGGCCTTTTTTATTGCTTGCGAAAAAGGTCAACTATGAGTGATGTAAAGTTGGTCGTCGTCGGCCATCACTCGCGCCGCCATCAGGCAGAACAGTTGGCGTGGTCGCTGCGTGCTCACCTGCTGATTGATGAAGGCCAGCACGGCGCAAACTGGAATCACCGCCGCGCCATTGAGTGGGCCAGCCAGCAGGATTGCCCTGTAGTGATACTGGAAGACGATGCGCTGCTGGTAGGTTGCTTCACCGAAAAGGTAGCAGCCTGGCTTGACCGATTCCCTGATGATTTGCTGTCTTTCTATTTAGGCACCGGCAGGCCACCACAGTATCAGCTTGAGGTGGCAACAAAGCTTATTGAAAGCGACCAGCGGCAGACAGACTACATAATCATGAGCAGGCTGATACACGGCGTCTGTTACAGCATACCGCAACATCGTATCAGTGATGTTCTTACAAGGTGGGACAGCGCAAAGCCAGCAGACTACGCCGTTGGTGATGCCTATGGCGGCGACGTTATCTATCCATGCTATTCACTTGTTGACCATGCAGACTCGAACACCGTTGAGCGGCACCCGGACAATGAGCAACGCACACAGCGCCGCAGGGCGTGGAGGCTTGATGCCAGCATTGATCCCAAGAGCATGCAGGAAGCACGGCTGTGCTAAGACCACAACTGACCGCTCAGGTTACTGTGAAGCTCACCGCAATCATGGTTGGGAGCAGCATCAGCAGGGGCAGAGCAGGCATGATCGCGGCTATGGCAGCAAGTGGGATGCGATAAGGGCCCGCGTCCTGCAGCGTGATCGGCATCTCTGCCAGAACTGCCTGAGAAGCGGAAGGCCAACAGCAGCCAAGACCGTTGACCACATCGTACCCAAAGCACATGGGGGTACCGATGATGACACCAACCTTGAGGCCCTGTGCTGGCCCTGCCACCGCAGAAAAACCGCAAAAGAAAGGCTTAAATGAGAATCAATATCATCAAAGTGGTTTCAAATGTAACTATCTCACCTCAAATGAGAGCCATTATCATTTATCAGGGGGAGGGCGGGTCGAAAGTTCACCCCTCTCGCCTTTAAGGACCGCCGCCTAACCTTTTTCCGCATCGCCGCAGGTTAGAAAACTTTTTTATGGGCTCCCCCAAGCATCGATTGATAGGAGTTTTCGATTATGCCAGGACCGCCGAAAACCCCTACCCATCTGCAATTGGTGAGGGGTAACCCTTCGAAACGGGCCGTCAACAAGAACGAGCCTAAACCGCCCTCTGGGGTACCCACAACTCCGAAGCATTTCAGCAAGCAGGAAAAGTACTGGTTCAAGCGGCTGGGTGACGAACTCGACTGCATGGGCGTAATTACCAAGCTGGATGGCATGGCGCTGGAACTTCTGATCGGGGCTTATATTGAATGGCGCACACATCGTGATTATCTCGATGAAGAAGGCGAGACGTACACCACCAAAACACAGACGGGCGACACGCTGATAAAAGCTCACCCCCGCGTTGCCATGATGGCTGATGCGTGGAAACGGCTCAGGGGCATGATGTCGGAATTCGGTATGACACCCGCATCACGCAGCAAAGTGAATACGGGCGGTACCGGAGAGGTTGACCCGTTCGACGAATTTCTTAAAGCGAGAGAATAATGGCAAAGGTCAGTGACGGAATACGCTACGCCGAAAGGGTTGTGGCGGGGGAAATTGTTGCCGGAAAATACGTAAAGCAGGCCTGCACCCGTTTCCTCAATGACCTGAAAGACGGTGAGCAGCGCAATATCTTTTTCAGTGAGAGCCGTGCGCAGCATATTCTCAACTTTTATAAATTTGTGCCTCACGTCAAAGGCGATCTGGCTGGTAAGCCCATTGACCTGATGGACTGGCACATCTTTATTCTGATAAATATTTTTGGCTTCGTAATTCCATTAATCAACGAACAGACGGGAAAGCCGGTTATTAACGAAAAAAACCGGCCGGTTATGGTCAGGCGTTACCGTACAGCTTACAACGAGGTAGCGCGTAAAAATGCCAAATCGACAGTTTCTTCCGGCATTGGGCTTTATATGGCAGGTGCTGATGGCGAAGGTGGCGCAGAGGTTTATTCTGCGGCCACGACTCGCGACCAGGCCCGAATCGTGTTTAACGATGCAGTTAACATGATCAAGCAGTCAAAAGCCGCCCTGGGCAGGTTGATGGAATTTAACAAGATGGCGATTTTTCAGGAGCGCACAGCTTCCAAATTTGAGCCACTTTCCAGCGATGCCAACAATCTCGACGGCCTGAATATTCACTGCGCAATCGTGGATGAACTTCACGCACACCGCACCCGTGCGGTATGGGATGTGCTTGAAACGGCAACCGGCGCACGCTCACAGCCACTTTTGTTTGCCATCACGACAGCCGGATTTAATAAAGAGGGAATCTGTTACGACACCCGCGACTACGCCACTAAGGTGCTTAACGGTATCGTTGAGGATGATTCTTTCTTTGCCATCATTTATACGCTGGATGATGAAGACGATCCCTTTGATGAGTCGGTATGGCAGAAGGCCAATCCGGGTCTGGGGGTGTGCAAACGCTGGGACGATATGCGTCGCCTGGCAAAAAAAGCCAGAGAGCAGGTTTCTGCACGAAATAACTTTCTGACAAAGCACCTCAATATATGGGTCACGGCTGAATCCGCGTGGATTGACATGATGAAGTGGGAGGCCTGCCCGCCACTGGCTCCTGAGCATGAGCTTAAAACCTACCCGCTTTGGGTGGGTGTTGACCTTGCCAACAAGATTGATATCTGTGCCGCAGTGAAAATCTGGCGTGCGCCAGGCGGTCACGTTCATGCAGACTTTAAATTCTGGCTTCCTGAAGGGCGGCTGGAGCGTTGTTCTCGTCAGATGGCAGAGCTTTACCGGGACTGGAGCGAAACCGGTGCACTGACGCTAACCGATGGTGACGTTGTGGATCACGCCGTCATTAAAGAAGACCTGATTGCCTGGCTAAGCGGCGAAAATCTTCGTGAGGTAGGTTTTGACCCATGGGGAGCCGTTCAGTTCAGCCTCGCGATGCGTGATGAAGGAGTGCCAATGGTTGAGGTCGCACAGACGGTAAAAAACCTGTCAGAAGCGATGAAAGAAACCGAGGCCATGACCTTTGCCGGAAAAATTCATCATGACAATCACCCGGTTATGAACTGGATGATGAGTAACGTCACCGTAAAGCCTGACAGAAACGAGAATATTTTCCCCAACAAGTCCACGCCGGAGGCGAAGATAGACGGTCCGGTAGCCATGTTTACAGGACTTAGCCGCCTCATACTGAACGGTGGGGAAGACAAACCCGACTTAACGGGGTTCTTTGATAACCCGATCATGGTAGGTTTCTGATGAAAAAAAACAGGCATCCGGGGCGCGTTAAAAGTGCGCTCCTGAACTGGCTGGGTGTGCCCATCAGCCTGACTACCGGCACGTTCTGGGAGGAATGGTGGGGTAAAAGCAGCAGCGGAAAAACGGTTTCCGCAGATAAAGCAATGCGCCTGTCAGCAGTCTGGGCATGCACCCGCCTGCTGAGCGAGTCAGTTTCCACGCTTCCGCTTAAGGTTTATCAGCGTCAGCCTGACGGATCGCGAGTGCTGGCGCTGGATAACCCCGTATATCAGGTGTTGTGCCGCCGCCCAAACCTTGAAATGACACCATCGCGATTCATGCTGTCAGTCGTTGCGTCGATATGTTTGCGCGGCAACGCTTTCATTGAGAAAAAGATGATTGGTAAAAAGCTGGTGTCGCTGGTGCCTCTGCTTCCTCAAAACATGGTCGTAAAAAGGCTCGACAATGGCAGTCTTCAGTACACCTACACGGAAGTGAAAACGCAGCGGGAGATTCCGGTTCAGAACATTATGCATATCCGTGGGTTTGGCCTGGACGGCGTTTGCGGGCTGATGCCAATGATGACCGGACGGGATGTGATCGGCGCAGCGATGTCGGTAGAAGAAGCGGCAGCAAAAATATTTGAAAACGGATTGCAGAGTTCCGGCTTTCTTTCTTCAGATGCCGCCCTGGACGATAAACAGCGTGAAAGGCTTAGAGGTTATTTAGAGCGATTCATCGGTTCGAAAAACGCCGGAAAGGTGATGGTGCTTGAAGCCGGAATGAAATATCAGGGCGTAACCATCAATCCTGAAGCTGCTCAGATGCTGGAGTCGCGCTCTTTCAGTATAGAAGAAATCTGTCGATGGTTCCGCGTGCCACCTTTCATGGTCGGGCATACCACCAAGCAGAGTAGCTGGGCTTCAAGCGTTGAGGGGATGAACCTGCTGTTCCTAACCAACACGCTTCGCCCGCTGCTGGTCAACATTGAGCAGGAGATATCACGCTGTCTGCTCGACGGCAGCGACGATGTGTTTGCTGAATTCTCTGTTGAAGGGTTGCTCCGGGCAGACACGGCAGGCCGCTCGGCGTACTACACCACCGCGCTACAGAATGGCTGGATGTCGCGTAACGATGTGCGCCGTCTGGAAAATCTTCCACCGATTGAGGGTGGCGATATCTACACCGTGCAGCTTAACCTCACACCGCTGGATCAGTTACGTGAAAACAACGCTGGTGTTCAGGCCAGTAACCTGATGAAGCTTCACGCTTTCCTCTTCCCGGATATTCCACCGGAACATTCACCGCTTAAAAAAGCGGCTTAGGAGAACCCCAGATGACGATTAAAACGCTTCCGGTTGCACCGGAGGGGCGTCCTTTTGCACGTCAGAATACAGAGCTTCCCACAGCAGCCTTTGAACGGTGGGACGGTGGCATTCGTGCAGCGGGCCAGTCTGGTGATAACACGATCTCCATTCTGGACACCATTGGCGAGGACTGGTTTGGCGATGGCGTTACGGCCAGCCGGATTTCCGGTGCGCTGAGAAGCATTGGCGGCGGTGATGTGACGGTTAACATCAACTCTCCAGGCGGTGACATGTGGGAAGGGCTGGCTATCTATAACCTTCTTGTCACCTATGAAGGCAAGGTCACTGTCAAGGTGCTGGGCATTGCGGCCTCAGCGGCGTCAATAATCGCAATGGCTGGTGATGAGATTCAGATGGGGCGAGGTGCGTTCCTGATGATCCACAACTGCTGGACGATTGCAGCCGGAAACCGCAACGACTTTCGCGCTTATGCGGACTCGCTTGAGCCTTTTGATAAGGCAATGGCAGATATTTACGCCGCCCGCTCCGGGCTGAAGCTGAGCGAAGTACAAACCCTGATGGATAACGAATCCTTTATTTCCGGCAGCGATGCTATTGATAAAGGTTTTGCTGATTCACTGCTGTCAGCCGATGAAATTACCAGCGACGACGAAAGCCCCGCCGCCGCGCTGAGAAAAATTGATGCTTTTCTGGCTAAGGGCGGGATGCCCCGCTCTGAGCGCCGGAAGCACCTCAAGGCTTTAGGTGGCAAGCCGGGCGCTGCCACCTAAGAGAACGACAAGCCGGGCGCTGTCGATGAAATCCACCCTGAAGCACTTAACTCACTCAAAAACGCGCTGGCTTCGCTCGGCGAATAAGGAAAAAGCATGTCTGATGTAAACGATCTGTTGACGAAAGTCTCAAACAAGCTGGAAAAAGTGTCTGCTGAATTCAGCCAGAAAGCCGAAAGTGCACTGAATGAAGCGAAAAACTCAGGTCAGCTTTCTACCGAAACCAAAGCTGCTGTGGATAAAATCGCACTTGAGCATAATGCGCTCAATGATGCGTTTAAAACCCTGAAATCTTCTGTAGGCGAACTGGAACAGCACGTAGCCAGTATGCCGCTTAACGCAGCTAAAGAAGTGATCCAGTCCGTGGGACAGCAGTTTGTATCTGCTGAGGCCATGAAGGATATTCGCTCCAGCCTGGAAGGCAGCAAGCGCATTTCGGTTCCGGTAAAAGCTGCGCTGACAACCGTTGACGTACCGGGCCAGATTGTGGCGCCACAGCGTCTGCCAGGTATCGATACCGCACCGAAACAGCGACTGTTCATCCGCGACCTGATTGCGCCGGGCCGCACGCAGTCCAACACTATTTATTACGTGAAACAGACCGGATTCACGAATAACGCGGCCGTAGTGCCGGAAAACACCACCAAGCCCTACAGCGATATCAAATTTGCTGAAGAAACTACGCCGGTTCGCACCATTGCGCATATGTTCAAGGCGTCAAAGCAGATTCTGGACGACTTTGCACAGCTTCAGTCAACTGTGGATGCCGAAATGCGCTACGGCCTTCAGTATGTCGAAGAACAGGAAATTCTGTTCGGTGACGGTACCGGCGCACACCTGAAAGGCATCATCCCGCAGGCGGTGACTTTCAAACAGGCCTTTGCCGTAAAAAAACAGACCAGCATCGACGTTCTGCGTCTTGCCATGCTTCAGGCGCAGCTTGCCCGCTTCCCGGCAACCGGTCACGTCCTGCATTTTACCGACTGGGCTGGCATTGAACTGAGCAAAGACGATCTGGGCCGCTACATCCTGGCTAACCCGGCTCAGCTTACCTCGCCAACGTTGTGGGGTCTGCCAGTTGTGGCGACCGAGGCCGCGCAATTCCTGGGCAAGTTTCTGACAGGTGCCTTTAATGCAGGTGCGCAGCTCTTTGATCGTGAAGACGCAAACGTAGTGGTTTCCAGCGAAAACCAGGACGACTTTGAGAAAAACATGATCACCATCCGTTGCGAGGAGCGCCTTGCTCTGGCGGTGTATCGTCCTGAAGCGTTTGTCTGGGGTAGCCTGAGCGGTTCAGGTAGCTGATATCAACGCGGCCTCCGGGCCGCTTTTTAACGGATTCAGCCATGATTGTTTCAATCGATACCGTCAGGGAGCATTGCCGTATTGATACTGACGATACCAGCGAAGATTCGCTGCTGACCATCTATATCGGTGCTGCAAAACGTCACATTGAACGGTGGACACGCCGTAATATTTACGAAACCAACGCCGACCCTGGATTTTCCACCGACGAAAACGGCCTTCTTCTTGATGATGATATCCGGCTGGTGGTGCTGCTTCTTGTCGGTCACTGGTACGAAAACCGTGAGGCCAGCGTGACGGGTGTTTCGGTGTCAACGCTGCCTCTGGCGGTTGAATCACTGCTTCAGCCATACCGCATCTACGGTCTGTAGGGGGGATTATGCAGGCAGGCCGGTTAAGGGACCGCGTAACAATTCAGAACTTCACAACATCACGCTCACTGTCCGGGCAACCGCAGAAATTGTGGATTGATGTTGCAACGGTCAGGGCAGAGGTAAAGGGTATCAGCGGGCGGGAAATGATGACCGCCGATGCCGAAAGGGCAGAATCCACGATCAGGGTCTGGATGCGCTATCGCAGCGATATCACAGCAGCATCAAGGATTTTATGTCTGACGGGGCCATTTAAAGGAAAGGTCCTGAACGTTTCAGGTCCACCAATCCCAGACAGCAAGGGTGTCAGGCTGGAAATTTTGTGTAAGCAGGGAGTTGAACCATGATCGACACGCGACTCGACTTTTCCGGCCTTATTGACCTGTCAGATGACCTGAATACGCTCAGTAAAGCCGAAAATCGTAAAGTTCTTCGTGACGCGACACGCGCCGCCGCCACGGTGGTCCGTGACGAAGCCAAAAAGCGCGCCCCACGCAAAACCGGTCGGCTGGCCCGTAATATCGTTGTGGCCACGCTCCGGGAGCGCGATGGCGGTATTGCTTCTGGTGTACATGTGCGCGGCACTAACCCGGTTACGGGTAAAAGTGACGGTAAGATGAAAACGGGTGACCGCAATAATGCTTATTACTGGCGCTTTCTGGAACTGGGCACGTCAAAGATGCCGCCTGTGCCGTTTCTGCGCCCGGCCTATGACGCCCGACAGGAAGATGCGGCGAAAGCGGCCTTTGAGGTGGCGAACCGGTCAATCGATAAGGTGCTGGCAAAATGAAAGAGGCAGACGTTTACCCGCTGCTGGCTGGTATAGCAGGTGGCAGGGTTTATCCCTACGTTGTGCCACTCAATCCGCAGGGCGAACCGACAGTCACCGCGCCGTGGGTGGTTTTTTCCATCATCACTGAAGTTTCAGCGGATGTGCTGTGCGGTCCGGCAGAGAAAACCGCTTCGCTTCAGGTGGATGTTTACGCCAGCAGTATCGATGAGGCCAGGCTAATTCGTGAAGAGGTCCGCAGTGCGCTTGAGCCGCTCGGTTACAGCGACATGAGCGACACTAACGGCTACGAGCCGGACACGGCACTTTACCGCGCCATGCTCGACGTGCGCATTATCAACTGATCCACACCAAATCACCATGCCACCTTCGGGTGGCTTTTTTATTTTGGAGAAAAGCATGTCCAGTAAGTATGAAAAAACGAAGGGGATGACCTTTGGCGTGTCATCTGGCCCGGTGACGGTTGCCAATCCAGTCAATGCGCAGTGGCTGGAAGCCGCCTGTGCGACGAAGGAGATCACCTACACGGGCGGTCAGAAGTCAGATATTGACGTGACCACGCTCTGCTCGACCGAGCAGGAGCAGACTAACGGCCTGGCTGCACCGGCTGAAATGTCCATTTCCCGTAACTGGGTGGGCGATGAAGAGGCGCAGATGTCACTCCAGACCGCCTATGAAAACGACGAACTCCGCGCCCTGCGGATTCTGTTCCCGTCCGGTAACGGCTTTTACGTACTGGTTGAGGTCCGTCAGAGTTCCTGGACGGCGGGCACATCGGCGGTGGTCAGTGCGACCTATTCCCTGCGTGTGAAAGGCAAGCCGGTTCCGATCAAGGCCAGTCAGCCCGGTTCTTAATTTCCACTGATGCGCCTGCGGGCGCTTTTCATCTTTTATATATGGCATCGACGCCAGCAGGAATTATGAAATGTCCAAAACAGCACAGAACAAAGCATCACCGGCTTCACTTCGCGCTCTGGCGCTTGCTCCATCGTCCGGTTTCCGTACTGCCAGCGTCACCGTGCCAGAATGGCAGGGTGTGCGTGTAAACATCCGCGAACCCTCGTCACAGGCGTGGCTTGAGTGGGAATCCGTCATTCGCCCTGCTCTTAAAGAAGGCGAAGAAGAAGACGCGCTGACTCCGGCGCAGATCGCACACCGCAACATCAAAGCCGATGTGATGCTGTTTATTGACGTGGTCCTGGATGAAGACATGATGCCGGTATTCCTGCCTGAAGACCGTGAGCAGGTTCAGGGCATTTACGGTCCCGTTCATGCCCGCCTTCTGAAGCAGGCCCTTCAGCTCAGCACGTCACAGGCAGACGCAGAAGCAAAGTAAAATCGCCCGGCATGTTCTTCCTGATGACGCTTGCGCTCCGTCTGGGGCGCACGCTGCACGAACTCAAGACTTCACTGACGGCTTCAGAACTCAGAATGTGGATCGAGTTTGACCGCATCAGCCCGATTGGTGACAGGCGCGGCGACATTCAGGCGGCGCAGGTTGCTGCTGCCACGCTTAACGCTCAGGGCGGCAAGTTCAGCATTGACGATCTCCTGCTCAGGTGGGGCCACAGCGATCAGCAGCAGGAAGAATCTGACGGGCTGGAAAACTTTCTCGGCGAACTCTGTGCGTAACCGGACATAAAGGGTAAAAAATGGCTACGCTCCGCGAACTCATTATCAAAATTTCTGCAAACTCATCCTCGTTTCAGTCTGAGATTTCGCGCGCTTCACGTATGGGTGCCGATTATTACAAGACGATGGAGCAGGGAGGGCGCAGGGCAGCGGCGTCCTCGCGTGAATCACAGCGGGCGCTGACAGAACTTAATTCACAGCTTGCCTCAGTGCGGGCCACTGCTACCGGCATGGCGGGTGCTTTTGCCGGTGCATTTGCAACCGGCCAGCTTATCCATTATGCCGATACCTGGAATCAGCTCAGCGGTCGCCTTAAGCTGGCATCTACCTCAACAGAGGATTTTACCAGCGCACAGAAAACGCTGATGGACGTCAGCCAGCGGACAGGTACGTCTTTTGAGGCCAACGCCAACCTTTACAGCCGTATCGCGTCATCACTGCGTGATGCGGGGTATGCGTCACAGGACGTTGCGAAAGTAACCGAAACCGTAGCGACCTCGCTTAAGCTTTCCGGTGCCAGTACGGAAGAAGCCAGTTCTGTTATTACACAGCTCAGTCAGGCGCTGGGCTCCGGCGTCCTGCGCGGTGAAGAATTTAATGCCATCATGGAAAACGGCGGCAGGCTGGCAAAGTTGCTGGCTACCGGTCTGAACACCACGATTGGCGGTCTGCGCAACATGGCGAACAACGGTCAGTTGACGACCGACAAGCTTATTCCGATCCTGACCAATGTCGAACTGCTGCGCAAAGAGTTTGACACGCTGCCTGCTTCCGTAAGCGGCTCCGCTCAGAAAGTGGAAAACGCCTTTATGGCGTGGGTGGGCGGCACCAACGAGGCAACCGGCGCATCAGCCGCGCTGGCCCGCACCCTTGACGGTCTTGCGGGCAACATCAATAACGTGGCAACCGCCGCTGGCGTGCTGGTTGCCGTAGGCGTTGCCCGCTATTTTGGTGGGATGACTGCCGGCGTTGCCAGTGCTACCGCCGCGCTGCTTGAAAACCGCAGAAACCAGATAGCGCTTGCCGATGCCCAGGCGGTTGCCGCCGTGCAGGCACAGCGTAAGGCGCTGGCGAATGCCGAAGCAGCCCGCTCTGATTTTAATCTGGCGCTGGCCGAAGCTAACGTGGCCAAAAACACCAACGCCTCCGCACTCGCCACGCAGAACCTGACCGAAAAGCGCAGTGCGATGATTGCGGCCAACGCGAAACTGGTGCTGTCAAACCGTGCCGTCACCACGTCACAGGAATCGCTTAACGCCGCCACATCGGCAGTGGGGCTGATGAAAACGGCGGGTGCTGGTCTGCTGTCGCTGGTTGGCGGCATTCCGGGGCTGGTGCTGCTCGGTGCCGGTGCCTGGTACACGATGTATCAGAATCAGGAGCAGGCCAGAAAGTCCGCGCAGGAATACGGCAGCACGATTGATGAGGTCAGAAAAAAGGCACAGTCGCTGGCGCTGCCACAGGTCGATGAAAACCGGGGCAAAACCATTGAGGCGCTGAACGAACAAAACCGCCTGATTGACGAGCAGAAGGCCAAAGTTGCCGAAGTTAAGCAGCAGATGGCCGACCTCAGCAGCGCACGGGGCAGTACCGGACTCAGCAGCGAAAATGAGGCCAACATAACCCGTGCAATGGCGATCCTCACGGGCAATCTCAGGGTAGAGGAGGAGCGGCTTTATCAGCTTCGCGGCCGCTCTGCTGACATTCAGCAGGCGCTGGAGGCGATTGAGCGCCGCCGTAATGATCTGATACGCGAACAGGCATGGCGGCAGAATGCCGCTTACCAGTCGCTGGTGAGCATGAACGGCGAAAACACCGAGTTTAACCGTCTGCTTTCGCTGGGTAACCAGCTTCTGGCCTCACGTAATGGCCTGGTCAGGTCACCAATGGCTGTGCCACAGGCGGCAGTGAGTGCGCCGGATCAGCAGACACTTCAGCAGAAGCAACAGGCCGCTGAGCTGGCCGGATTAACTGGCCTGGCGAAAGTCAGGAAACAGGCTCAGTTTGACCTGGAAAAAATGGGACGTACTGGCGTTGAAAATGCTAAGTACTCCATGCAGTACGTCAAGGCGCTGGAGGATGAGTACAACAATACGCAGAAAGTTTCAGAAGCCAAAAAATCTGACACTTCCGCGACCAACGCAAAAAACAAGGCAGAGCGTGAAGCGGCCACAACCGCTGAACAGTACAGCCGGAAAATTGCCGATCTGAGCGTAGCCATTGAGGTGCAGAAGGTCAGGGCAACACAGGGTGAAAAAGCCTCAGAGCTTTATGCTGCTTCTCATCAGGCAGGCACCAAATGGACAGAAGAGCAGCGTAAAAGCATCCGTGACAATGCGACAGAGCTTGAGCGCTGGACGCAGAAGGCCGATGCAAACGTTAAAAAGCAGAATGAGCAGGCTGAAGCGTTAAAGGATTTAACGCAGGCCGCCAGAAAGCTTCGTGACGAATCGACGCTGACGACTGAAACCCGCGGGCTGAGCGATCGTCAACGTTCCCGTTTTGATGAAACCCAGCAGATTAACCGGTTTTTCGACAAGACCGACAAAGGGACACAGGCGGTTGCCGCTCAGAAAGCCGCACTGGATGAGCTGGACGCCAAATATAAAGCCATCGCGGCGGCTGATGCAGACTGGCGCTCAGGTATCAGTAAAGGTTACGAAAACTGGCTTGAGAGCGTCAGTAATGTGGCCGGCACAGTTTCCCAGGGCATTACCAGTACCATGAGCAGTGCGCTTGATAACATGTCTTCCATGCTGGTTGGCAGTAAAGCCGACTGGAAGTCGTGGGGCCTGTCTGTGCTTCAGATGATATCGAAGGTCGCGCTTCAGATTGCGATTGTCAATGCAGTCGGCAGCAGCGGTTCGTCACTGGGCAGTATTCTGGGCTCGGTGGCGGGAAGCTTCGGCGGCGTGGCGGCTGGCTCAGCAGGGGCAGCATCTACCGGGGCCATGGGGCTTGCAACCAGCTATACCGGCTATGACGGTGGCGGATTTACCGGATGGGGTGGAAAACATGAGCCTGCTGGCGTGGTGCATAAAGGCGAGTTCGTGTTTACCAAAGAAGCCACTGAACGCATTGGCGTTTCCAACCTTTACTCCATGATGAAAGGCTACGCCGATGGCGGCGTGGTGGGTAATGGCACACCTGCATTCTCATCAGGCGTTGATCGCGCTGGCAGTAATGGCGGCGGTATTGTTGTAAATGCATCGGTGAGTGTCGTCCAGGGCGAGTCTTCGGGTGATGCATCAGCCAGCGGTACCCTGAGTGCGGCGAAACAGCTTAAAGGCATCGTTGAAACCACGCTGACTGAACGGATTAAAAAGGAAATATCACCGGGTGGTCTGCTCTACAGGCCCGCTTAAGGGGAATTTATGGCTACAGACACATTTACCTGGTGCGCACGGGTAGAAGCCAGTGAGCAGGTTGCAGTCTCAGTCATACAGGCGCAGTTCGGAGACGGCTACAAACAGGTGGCAGGCCGGGGGATTAACGATCAGTCAGAATCATGGTCGCTGACGTGTAACGGTAACAAAACAGCTATGGCAGAGGTTCGCACTTTTCTACGCAGCCACGTTACAGCGTCATTCTGGTGGACTAACCCCTGGGGAGAGAAAAACCTTTATCGCGTTAAGGCTGACTCCATCAATCCAAAATTTGTTAACGGCAGCTTTGCGGAGATCGCCTTCACGTTTGAGCAGGCTTTCGCGCCGTGACATGTCACGCATCAACAGGACGCTCCGGCGTCCTTTTTTTATGGGTGAAAAATGAGCTTTAATCAGGATATTCAGACGCTGGAGCCGGGAAGCCTGGTGCATCTGATAGAAATTGACGGTACGGCCTTCGGGCTAGATACCGTTCTCCGCTTCCATGCCTACAACATCTCAGCCGAGGGCTGGAAATCTTTTGCTACGGAAAACCTGCCCTCCATCATCTGGCAGGGCAACGAGTACGATCCACACCCTTACGAGCTGACCGGGCTTGAAATGACCAGCTCCGGTTCTCAGCCCACGCCAAAACTTTCTGTCGGCAACGTGGGTAACTACGTCACTGCGCTTTGCCTTCAGTTCGACGATATGGTTAAGGCAAAGGTAAAAATTCACACAACGATGGTGAAATACCTTGATGCGGCCAACTGGACAGAGGGCAACGCCAACGCCAATCCACAGGAAGAGCGGCTTCAGGTTTTCTACATCAATTCCAAGACCGCCGAAAACCGCAATCAGGTCGATTTTGAGCTCTGTTCTCCATTTGACATTCAGAGCCTGCAGCTACCTTCGCGTCAGATTACGCCTGTCTGCACCTGGTGTATGCGTGGCTGGTACCGTACCGGAACCGGCTGTGACTATGCAGGCACCCGTTATTTCGGCAAAGACGGTTCGGCAACATCAGACCCGTCAAAGGACGTTTGCGGTGGTCGCCTGGCTGACTGCAAGGCGCGTTTTGGTGACAGTGAACCGCTGCCATTCGGCGGCTTCCCCGCTGCTAACCTTCAGGGGAAATAGCGATGCGCGAAAAAATCATGGCGGCAATTACCGAGCATGTGGCCGCTGAATATCCGAAAGAAGCCTGCGGGCTGGTGGTTCAGTCAGGCAGGGCGCAGAGATACATCCCCTGCAAAAATATTTCAGATAATCCAACCGAGCATTTTGCAATCTCTCCAGAGGAAAAACGCCAGGCTGAGCAGCAGGGTTCAGTTCTGATGGTTATTCACTCTCACCCGGATGTGCCTCAGCTTATCCCGTCTGAACGTGACCGTGTGCAGTGTGATTACTCCGGCGTGGAGTGGGGGATCATGTCGTGGCCGGACGGCGATTTCTGCACCATCAGCCCGCGGGGGGAACGTGAGCTGGTCGGGCGTCAGTGGGTGCTGGGCTTTGCTGACTGCTGGACGCTCATCATGGATTACTACCGTCAGGAACACGGCATCACGCTGAATAACTGGTCGGTGGATTATGAATGGTGGCTGAACGGCAAAGAAAACCGTTATGACGATAACTGGCAGGCTGAGGGCTTTATCGAGGTGCCACTTCAGGACATGCGCGAAGGCGACATGATCATGATGCGCATTCAGTCGCCCGTCACCAACCACGCGGCAATATATCTGGGTAACAACCTCATTCTTCATCATAACTCGGGCAATTTATCCACGCGCGTTCCCTATGGCGATTACTGGCGTAACCGCACCGTGCGTGTCGTGCGCCGAAAGGAGCTGGCTGATGCTTAAAACGATGCGTTTAAAAGGGATCATGGCAAAAAAGTTTGGGCCGGTTCACCGTTTCCACGTTGCAGACCTGCGCGAACTTATCCGCGCTATGTGTTCACAGGTGCCGGGCTTCAAAAAGTACGTATCTAACGCGCATCTTAACGGTGTCCGTTTTGCTTTTTTCAGTGGCAGAGACAATATCTCGCTACAGGAGTTTGATATGTGCTCAGCGTCTGCTGAGTTTGAGATGGAACCCATTATTGAAGGCTCCAAGCGCGGGGGCATGCTTCAGGTCGTTATCGGCGCTGTTGCGCTCGTTGCTGCTTATTTCACGGCAGGCGCATCACTGGCGGCCTTTGGACTGAGCGCCGCAGCGGCAACCGGTGTGACCACGGCATTAACCGGGCTGGGTATCAGTATGTTGCTGGGCGGCGTGGTGCAGATGCTGACCCCGCAGCCGAAGTACAACGTAGGCGCATCGTCCAGCACCGATAACAAACCCAACTATGCCTTTGGCGCACCGGTCAACACCGTTGCAATGGGTTATCCGGTGCCGGTGCTTTACGGCCAGCGGGAAATTGGCGGTGCGATCATCAGCGCGGGCAGTTTTACCAGCGATCAGCAGTAAAATTCAGAATCAGACAGGCCACCTCCGGGTGGCTTTTTTTATGGGTGAAATATGCGGCTTCTTGACGGCGAAATCATATACCAGGGTAACAAGGGCGGTGGCGGCGGTGAAGCGCACACGCCCGTTGAGCAGCCAGACGACCTGCTTTCCGTCGCCAAATTAAAACTGCTGGTTGCAATCTCTGAAGGCGAAATTCAGGGAGACTTAACGGCGCAGCAGATTTACCTGAACGACACGCAGCTTGCCAATGATGACGGCACCTATAATTTCACTGGCGTGGTGTGGGACTGGAGGAAGGGCACGCAGGACCAGACCTACATTCCGGGCATGCCGGAAGTGGATAACGAGCTGTCCGTTGGCGTGACCGTCACACAGTCTGTGCCCTGGACGCGCCAGTATACCAACCTGTCGCTGGATGCCGTGCGCATCAAACTCAGCCTTCCCTTGCAGTATCAGTACAAAGACAACGGCGACATGGTCGGCACGGTGACGCAGTATGCAATCGACCTGTCAACCGATGGCGGGTCATGGGTGCAGGTTGTGGATGGTCGTTTCAGCGGCAAAACCACATCGGAATACCAGCGCGATCACCGCATCACCCTCCCGCGTGCAACAAGCGGCTGGTCGGTGCGCGTGCGCCGTATCACTGCAGATTCGAATTCCTCAAAGCTCATTAACGCTTTCAAAGTTTTTTCGTTCGCAGAGGTCATCGACAGCAAGCTGCGCTATCCCAATACTGCCCTGCTTTATATTGAAGTTAATGCGCAGCAGTTCAACGGTCAGGCCCCAAAAGTAACCTGCAAGCCCAAAGGCAAGCTGGTGCGCGTTCCGACCACGTATGACCCTGTAAGCCGCACTTACAGCGGTAGCTGGTCTGGTGATTTTAAATACGCTTATACCAACAATCCTGCATGGATTTTCTACGACCTGGTGCTGGATAAAATTTACGGCATGGGTAACCGCGTTGATGCGTCCATGATTGATAAGTGGGAGCTTTACAGCATTGCGCAGTACTGCGATGAGCCGGTTTCAAACGGCGCAGGAGGCACAGAACCGCGCTTTACCTGTAATGTATTCATCCAGAGCCAGCAGGACGCCTACACCGTTCTGAAGGATATTGCTGCCATTTTTCGTGGCATTACCTTCTGGGGAAATAACCAGATATTCATTAACGCAGACGTGCCGCAGGTGGACTCAAACGGCAACGTTGATGTGGATTTTGTCTATCACGCCGCAAACGTCATTGACGGCATGTTCAGCTACGCCGGAGGCAGTTACAAGAACCGCTATTCATCCTGTCAGGTTAGCTGGTCAGACCCGGTCAACCATTATTCCGATACGGTTGAGGGTGTTTACGATTCAGAGCTGGTGCAGCGCTATGACGTCCGGGAGATGAGCCTGACGGCGATTGGCTGTACGTCACAGAGTGAAGCGCACCGCCGTGGCCGCTGGGCTATTCTGTCGAACGCCAAAGACGGCACGGTATCCTTCGGCGTTGGCCTGGACGGTTATATTCCGGTTCCGGCTGAAATAATCGGCGTTGCTGATCCGTTCCGAAGCGGCAGGCAAAACGGCGGGCGGCTGAGTTCGGTTAACGGGCGTAGCTTCGGACTTGACCGCGCCATTGACTACGCCGCCGGCGACAGGCTTGTGGCGAATCTGCCAGACGGAACGGCACAGACACGCACAATATCTGCCGTCAGTGATGATAAAAAAACAGTAACGGTTGCTACGGCGTTCAGAACCCAGCCTGTTGCCGGTGCAGTCTGGGCGATAGACAGTGACAATCTGGCTATCCAGTATTTCCGCGTCACTTCTATCTCCAGCAATGACGATGGCACGTTTACTGTCGCGGGCGTCCAGCACGACCCGAACAAGTACCGCTATATTGATGATGGCGTTCGAATTGAGCCAGCGCCGATCACCGTCACCCCCATAAATGTTCTCAAGGCTCCGGCTAATATCAAACTGGCAGAGGTCAGCTACGTTGAGCAGGGGCTGTCTGTTGCCTCCATGCAGGCCACATGGGACAGGGTAGAGGGTGCAATCAGCTACGTGGCTCAGTGGCGCAAGGACAAGGGCGACTGGGTTAACGTCAGCCAGACCAGCGCACAGAGCTTCAGCATCCGGGGCGTTTACAGCGGTGTTTATGACGTGCGTGTCAGGGCGGTGAATGCCGCTGAGGTCTCTTCACCCTGGGGATTTTCCGACAGCACGACAATCACGGGCAAGGCGGGCAAACCGGGAACGCCGGTTAACCTGATGGCCACAGACAATGTGGTATGGGCTATTGATGTCACATGGGGCTTTCCTGATGGCTCAGGCGACACGGCTTACACCGAGATTCAGGTTGCCACAACCGCTGATGGACAGAATCCACAGTTCCTTGCTTATGTACCCTATCCGGGTGTGAGCTATCAGCACGGACCGATGTCTGCTGGCGTTCGTCGCTGGTACCGCGCCCGGTTGGTGGACAAAATCGGGAATACCGGTGACTGGACAGGTTTTAAAGCGGGTATGTCCAACGTCAACGCTGACGAGCTGATAGGTAGCGTGGTTGAAGAATACCTTCAGTCTGAAGACGGCAAGGCGCTGCTGACGCCGCTCATTACCGACCCGAAAGCACTCGCTGAAAGCATTCTCGCCAACTATGACGATGTAGAGCAGCAGTGGGCGAACTACGGAGAGAACCGTGCCGGAATCATTGAGGCCAGAAAGGTTGCTGCTGATGCGCAGAGCTCTGTTGCTGATCTGAACACAACCGTTACAGCCGGATTCAAATCCACTAATCAGGCAATCGCGGATAATTCAGCAGCCATTCAGCAAAAAATGACCGCATATGCAGATGCTAACGGCGGATCGGCCATTTACACGCTGAAGGCGGGTATCAGCTATGGGGGCGTGAACTATGACGCGGGTATGTCTGTTGCTGTGACCATCAACGGCTCTCAGGTCAACACGCGTTTTGCAGTCAATGCTAACCAGTTCGTCGTTATCAATGGCAGTGGAAATAACGTGTATTCACCCTTCGTTGTAAAAGACGGTCAGGTGCTTATCAGCCAGGCGTTCATAGGTACTGCATGGATAGGAAGGGGGAATATTACTGATGTGCTCCAGTCTGATAATTACGTTCAGAATCAGGTGGGCCTCAGCATCAATTTCAAGACCGGTGTTATTGAAAACTATGGATCCGTTTCTGGCGAAGGAAAGTATAAACAGACAAATACCGGAATATCAGTTTTGTCTGCTGATGGTTCGCTGGTTCAGGTTGGGCGTTTAACTGGAGAGTTTTGATGGCTAATTGGGGTTTTGGAACGTGGGATGCTCAGGGCCGAGATACAAATACCGGAATAGTGAGAATTCTGGTAGCCGGGACCCTCGAAGTGGCAAATGGTCAACAAAGCGGATCATTTTCCTTTCAGGTTCCGGCTGGCTATTATCTTGATTATACCTTTCAGGCTAATATGGGTACTTCGCCCAAGGGAAGGCGAAGGGTAAGTATCTCAGGCAATAATTTCAGCATCAGTTCCGCAGGCGATTCTGATTACTCAACAGGAACGCTACAGGCCTATGCAGGAACATTTCTTTTTTTTGTCAGGAAATAGAATATGGATTTCGGGGTTGCTCTTTCTGATAATTCTGGTAATCCCTTTTACATTAAAGGGACCATGCCATTAACACTGATGGGAAAACAAACTTTTTCTATACCTTCAGGTGGGTTAGGATCGGCGGTGGTGCATGAGAACGATAACGTTCTAAGGTTGTTTTACTATGATGCATCTGGAGGTGATGGTTATGCTTTCTATTCCAGAGACACCCAAAATCGAGGAGTCCTTACATACGGAGGCAATAACAGATCATGCGTTATAACCCTATACACATTTGGATACCAGTATCAAAATCCTCCTAAATTCGGCATAGGTATTTTTGATAATGCCTCTCCGCGTCGTTGCATCATTCATAATCAGTCTAAAGTACTCAGTAATGTTCAGAATCTCGGAACAGAAGGGGATGAGAATGCTGGCTACAAAATTTCGGTAAATCTCTCAGGGCGGTGGGCCGTAAGCCCGGTAATGACAGGATTAATTACCGGTGTGATCAATCAGGGTGGGCAGGCCTATCCTTTTCAGTCAGTTTTTTATGCCAGATCACTTTATGATGGAAATAGTTCAGCTATTGCTTCAATATTAGACAAAGGTGTTCCCACCGGTGGTGTAAGCAATGTTACGTATTCCAACTTTCGAAACAGAGTTTTTGCTGTGGATATGTCAAGGTATTAATATTAGATCGTCATGATTGAATATTCTGTTTGAAATAATATACATAATGAATTAAAACACTGGAAACCAGTTTAAGGAAGAAAAAATGAAATTAATTGCTGTTTTATTTACTTTATTATTTATCTCTGGATGTCAGACTTTGCCGCCTGTACAGTGCACTGCAACTGCCAGCATCGGTGGTCAGGATACCACTGTTCAGATTTACGGCGTCAGAAAGCAGGCCAACCAGACACAGTATTACGCCGGAAACCCTTTCGGCTGGAAGTGGGTATCAAAAACCAACTTTACGCAGTCTACTTGCGAAAAATAAGCAACAAACCAATCACAAATAACCCGGCCACTGAGCCGGGTTTTTTATTGCCCGGAGATCGCCATGGCAGCAGGCACTATCGCATTAACCAACAACTCAGCAACAGTAAACGGAAGCGGTACCAGCTTTACTACAGAGCTAAAGACGGGCGATTTCGTTTACGTCACGGTAGGCGGCGCACCATACACACTGGTAGCTGCTAGCATCACATCAGACACCCAAATGACGCTTGCCGTAGCTTTCGATGGCCCGACAACCAGCGGGTTAGCCTGGAATTCTGTAGCGGCCTCTTTGCTGGTTGCTATTACGCAAAAAATCCTTAATGACTTTGCCAGTGTAGCGCGTGGACGCATTCTCGATTTCCAGAACTGGCAAAAAATTTACAGTGACGTGCAGTCAGTAGATGTAATCCGCCCGGACAGAACTGTGTTCACTGGCCCGAGTTGGGGTTACATGGCGAATCAGTACAAAAATAAACTCGATAAATCAAGTAACCTTGCTGATTTACCTAATATACCGGCTGCCCGAGACAATATTGGTGTTGGCTACGGAACTTCCGCTAATACGGTGGCGCAAGGAAATGACGTACGGCTTAATACTCTGGACAAAAAGTCCGGCGGCACTGTAAACGGAGCCATAACTACAACAGGACCTATCACCGGCCCTGCTACAGGTGGTCTTGCTGTAGGGGCAGGAGAAAGAAACCGTGTAGAATTAAACAACGTAGGTTCTGGCGGGAATACCGGTACGCCTGTGGGCTGGACAGTTTATCGCTGGTATGACGAGCTTGTTCAAACAGGTATTCGACGCGCAGGTGATACGAGTATTCAGTCATACTTCATGGCGATGTCGAATGTGGGCTCCTGGGAATTCCAGCGCTCGGGCAACGCGTCGGCTCCTGGCTCATGGGTTAACGGTTCAGATGAGCGCCATAAGACTAAAATCAAGACTGTCAGCGATCCTCTTTCAGCGGTACTGTCGTGGAGAGGAACAACATACGATAAAAAGGATGGAGTAAGAGAGGTTGGCCTTATTGCACAGGATGTGGAAAAAATTTGTCCTGAGGCTATTACCAATAATGGTGACAGAAAATTCATGGACGGCACAGTTATCCCTGATTTCAAATACCTCAACACAGCCGGCGCTGCGGCTGCCTATCACACTGAAGCCATCAAGACTATTTTTGAGATTCTTTACCAGCTTGCAGAATCACCCGACGAGGCACTGAAAACTCTGGAAGTTATCCGCAAGAGGGCGGAAGAAATCAAAAATATCAGTATTGAACAGGAGTCTCCCCGTAAAGAGAAGCCACCTGTATTTGATGTCCCTACCAATGAAGAACCGGTCAACAACGAAGAAACAGGATCGTAAAAAAGCCCGGCGACCGGGCAATGACTCAGCCGCTCCTGTCTCAGCAGGTTTACGGGGTGGGTGATTAAAGCTTAGTCACTCGCCCTGTACCCTTCAAAATAAAATCCCTTTCCTACCAACACCTTTACAAATCTCACATCCACATCGGCTTGATCAATTTCACGGGTTGATATTACTGTGATTATATACAGTAAAAATCGGAGGGTAAAACAATGCCCCGTGACTACGAAATCATGATTGCCTTTCGCCAGGCCATTAAGCGCGACAGCCAAGGGCGCTACACACTCAGCACACTCGACTTTGTCCGCGAGCTAGATCTCCTTAACTGGCATTACACGCTTCGCGCCGCCAACAAGTGGGTAGAAACGCACACAACAACCTTCCGCGACATCTCAACCTCTGAAGGCGAAGAGCGCGTGTTTCAGGTTTTTAATCCTAATGGTGGCTTCTGATGTTCGCCCTGGTTGACGTTAATTCGTTTTACGCCAGTTGTGAAACGGTATTCAGGCCAGACCTGAAAGGAAAGCCGGTTGTCGTTCTGAGTAACAACGACGGCTGCGTAATAGCCCGTTCTGCCGAAGCCAAGAAATTGCAGATACCTATGGGGGCACCCTATTTCAAGCTGAAGGATGAGTTCAGACGTCATGGTGTGCAGGTTTTCAGTTCCAATTATGCGCTCTACGCCGATATGAGTAATCGCGTCATGACGACCCTGGAGGACATGGCTCCAGCTGTAGAAATATACTCAATTGACGAGGCTTTCATGTGCCTGGATGGCATGCAACGCCTGACCTCATTAGATGCTCTGGGGCGAAGGGTTCGCGCCAGAATTAAAAAGGAAACCCACCTTACTGTCGGCGTTGGCATAGCGCAAACCAAAACGCTTGCGAAGCTCGCTAACCATGCCGCAAAAAAGTGGAGTAAGACAGGGGGCGTTCTGGACTTGTCCAACACAGACCGGCAAAAAAAATTATTGGCGCTTGTGCCGGTTGAGGATGTCTGGGGAGTTGGTCGCCGTATCAGTAAAAAGCTAAATGCCATGGGTATCACCACGGCTAAAGACCTGGCTGACCAAAGCACGTATATCATTCGCAAGCATTTTAACGTTGTGCTTGAACGCACCGTCCGGGAGCTGCGTGGAGAGCCCTGCTTAGAGCTTGAAGAGTTCGCACCAACTAAACAGCAGATAGTGTGCTCACGTTCGTTTGGTTCGCGTATCACCGAATACATGGATATGCGTCAGGCCGTGTGTGCTTTTGCAGAACGAGCCGCAGAAAAGCTGAGGAAAGAAAGGCAGTACTGCAAACAGATAGCCGTATTTGTCCGTACCAGCCCGCATGCAGAGGGAGAAGTATTTTATGGCAATCAGGCCAACGGAAAATTGCTCACACCTTCTAACGATACCCGTGACATTATCCGGGTAGCTATGGACGCTCTGGATCAGATATGGCTCGACGGTCATCGCTATATGAAAGCAGGAGTGATGCTGGGCGACTTTTTCAGCCAGGGAGTGTCTCAGCTCAATCTGTTTGATGAATACAGGCCACAGCCCAACAGCGAAGCCCTGATGCGTGTTGTTGATGGGCTCAACCAGAGCGGCAAGGCTAATTTATTTTTTGCAGGGCAGGGAATTGAAAAGTCCTGGGACATGAAACGCGAGATGCTTTCACCTGCTTATACGACCCGTTTTGCAGATCTGCCAGTGGTAAAATGAGGGAGAGTTTTACCATCATTTTGCCATTGTTTTACCATCGAAAATCGCAGGCAATAAAAAAGCAGCCGTAACAGGCTGCTTTTTAAGGGTAATTTGGTCGGCACGAGAGGATTTGAACCTCCGACCCCTGACACCCCATGACAGTGTTTTAAGAAAAATTCTTAATTTTATTTATTAATGTGAATACCGATTTAACATAGCTTTTTGCGCTTTCATGCGTGATCTTCAAATCTGTTCTGTGAGCAGCCATGTTTCTAACTGATTGCAATTCATGGAACAATATGAATTCGTCTTCACCGATCAAATCAGAATCACGAAACGTTTTAGCTATGCGAGATAAATAAGCAGGTCTTCTTCTTAATGAAGTGGATATATTATTAGGAATTCTACCAGAGTCAGATAACCTGTCAAAAGCTAAGTAAGAAGCTTCAAATAGTTTATTATAAGATTTCATCACAGCCTCAAAAGGGCTAAGGAAACTGAATTCTTGATAGTCCTCGTTTGGTATTTCAGGGTTTTCTTCTGCTATTACATCAGCTTGGGAAGCAGCCTCTTCTACTCTTTGTTCGAATAAAAGCTCAAATTTGTCGTATTTTAGTGATTTGAGATCTCTGACAAGTTTAAGGATATCGTTTCTGCCAAAATAGAGTATAAAAATTACTACTGATGGCCAGGCAAGTGATTTAATAATTGAGGAGAGAAAGGTTAAGGAATCCACAGGATATCGCCAAGAAAATATTTAAATATTTTCATAATTTAGGCGAAACTTAACTCATAAGTCAATGATTTTAAAGGTTGGGAAATTACTGTTTAGTTATGAAATAGTGGCTTAAGCTTATGTTTTTTAATGTTAAAAAAAGTGATTTAAAATCCCTCGATCGCAAGGTCGTGCGGGTTCAAGTCCCGCCCCGGGCACCATATTGAAACACCAATAAAATCAAGTAGTAGCAATGTCGTTTAAGCCGCCTCTTTGGGCGGTTTTTTTGTGCCTGAAATTCGGCAGTGGCAGCAAAATGGCGATGACTTGGCGATGGCATTTTTATAATCTGTCTTTAGACGGTTAGACAGTTTTACAAGCGTTTGCAAAAGTCAGCGTCCGAGCGTCAGTAAACTGAGCAGATAAACTTATGATGTAAAAATGATCTAAATGATTACCGTAAGGATCTGACTGACGCAGGCGGCTTTATAATTTACAGATGTTTGTGTCTCCGGCCCAAAAGCGGGAGGCTAGGGTGCATAAGAAAGATGATAAGAACATTGCAATCTTTTGCACAATACGGATCGAGGTGGTTGTAATTTTACAGCGCACGTATTTGATTCGAGCTAACAAACCTCGAATGAGCCATGCTAGCCAAACGCTGATGTATTCAAAGGAAAAATAATTTATATTTCATTAGGTTATGCTTAACAAGCAGCGTTTATAGTTTTAATGATTTTATAGTCAGCGTAAGTGTGAAAACTATTAATAAAAAAGTTAAGATAATCTTCTTTGAAGATAGTCATTTATGTCGGAAACATGGAGGTAACGATGATAAGTGCGCGAAAGCTGGCTGATCAAATGGCAGAAGCTATTCACTTGGACAGCAACATGTTTCGGGGGTTTATACAGGGATTTATGAGCTTGCCCGTCGATTTTTATTACCTGGGCAATGATTTCTTCCATACTGATGATCGATATGTAAATTCTCTTGATAAAGAAAGACTTATACGATTAGTAAAGCATGGGATGGCGTCCAGGCATAATCTTGAAAAAGTTATTAAAATTTTTATGGATAATTTTTTTCAACACGTTGATTTCACTAAGATGAAAGAGATTTCCGCTAAGGGAGGCGGGAATTTTGTTGGCCGCATGACATTCAACCAATTGGCTACTGCCAACATGGGTTATCTTTTCTCTTCACGTTTAATTCCTCGTATTGCCTCCGGGCTAACTATCGGCAGTATCATGTCTCTAGGGGCTGCAATGTCGCGTGCGATTTACGTATCGAGAGATTTACAACGAAGAAACCCTTCAATCTATGACACCTTAAGGCGCATGGGTGATATGGATCTCCTTTATTTTTTAGTGGCTGATAAAACCAGACCCTTTGAAGACGCTGCACAGCTTTGGGTAACAGATAGAAAAAAATTTCACCAAACGTGCTGCTTTTTTTTTGAGAAAGTAAAAATATGAAAAATTTTCTGCTTGCTGCTATATCTCGCATTGTTCAAGGCATCGGTATCGGCATATGTGGTCTATCGCTCATCTATGTGGGTTGGTATTTGTTTTTTTCTCATAACGTATACAAATATTACCTTGCCGTAGCGAGTTTAATGGGGCTGGTTATTGGGTACTATATCTTTAAGTTTGCCGTGCGAAAAATATACGATGAAAGCCCTGGCGACTGGTGATTTTCGTGGCGGTAAAAACAAATTATGTAGCAGTAATGCGCTGGCATAGTTACGTTAAAAGTCGCTATGTATCATGAGATTATGATTGATAAGAAGCCTCAATAGCTTTTAAAATCCCTCGATCGCAAGGTCGTGCGGGTTTAAGTCCCGCCCGGGCACCATATTGAAACACCAATAAAATCAAGTAGTAGCAATGTCGTTTAAGCCGCCTCTTTGGGCGGTTTTTTGTTTTTAAAGTCCCACGTCCTAATATGTCTTCCTAATATATCAATCCTGTTTCTGACCTCCGACAACCAGCACAACCACGATCTTCCTGCTGTGACGTGCGGTTTGTTTCACGTTCTTATGCTCTGAAATTTCCTGTTTGGTATAAATGTTGCCATCGAGATGCGATATCCCTTTTGCTTGTAAGTCACGAAAAGTGAAATTGAAATCTGGTCCAGGAAAAGCAGCTTTTGCTTCTTGCCTGGCTTTAAGCCAGAGCTGTTAAAACCATCAGATAGCGCTACAGAAACGATATTGGCTATGAACTGATACACATTAGTGATTTTTCACATTTTTTATAAAAAAAAGTTCAAAAGATAGGTTCAAGGCTCACCATGTCATGGATGTTGAGCTAATCTATTAATTTTTTTTATGAAATGAGGCGCTCATGACTTGTTTATCTGTTGCTAAAACTATCTACATCAACAATGTGGACGATAAATACTTCAAGTACGAAATCATTCAGGACGAAGCTGGTGAGATTGTGTTTGCTGTCGCGTTTATCGAGGCCATTATTGAGCATGATGGGTTAAGCCTGCCTATGTGGACGAAGCTGGAAAACATTACCGTTGATCACCTGGTGCCCCCTAAAGATGCTGGGTTTCAGACTGAAGTAAGAGATCATCCTTATCCTGGGAAGTCTATGGGGACAGTGATCGACGTATGCAAAGAACATCGAAAAAGATACAAAAATTAAACCAGGGTTTAGACGTGAACTGCACCCCAACAGTTTGAAACGCGACTTAGTAAGGTGCAGTTTTATGAACAAGTATGTTCTCAGCGTTAAGGTTCAGGTCGTACAGCATTATCTTTCCGGGGTGGGAGGGCATAAGGTTACGGCAACGCGCTTTGGTATCGATCACAGAGCCGTTCGTAAATGGTCTGCTGCATGGAAATGTCGCGGTGGAAGGCTTAGTCAGGCTGTGCCGGAACGGAAACGGAAGACACTGGTGCGAGGCGTTAAGGATAAAGCCAGATGCATAAACGATAACGTTTAGCGTCAGCAGGAGTGAACCAGAAAAGCACCGCAGCCGTGATGCCAGGAATAAAATTAATTGTTCATTTAATGTGCTATGATGCACATCCGTTTCACAACTTAGGCACACATGGACGACTATGATGAACGGCCCTATGTCATCTTCACCGCTATCGGTAAAGCCGTACTAGAACTGCTTGATGTGCAAGATAATTTTTTTGATTTGGAACTTGCTGAAATACTTGAAGAGTGGATGGAAAAGGAAACTAATCCGCTTCAGGCTGAGGTCTACAGAATGGCAGCTGAATTTGTCAGAGCAGGCAAGGCAATAAATTAAAAAGGCCTGCGTTACACAGGCAGAAACTGTTACAAGGGAAAATCCAGCAGTCAGTCTCGACTGACTGTGCAAGCATACAGTGATCCTGTCTTTTAGATATAACTGAATGACTTTTGATCAGTAAAAGGCACGATGTGCATGCGGCAGGCATAAAAAAGCCCACTCGGATGTGGGCATAGCGAAACGGGCTATAAATATAAGGTACTATCAATTACATTTTGATTATCGGCAGGAACGTTGAAAGCTTAAGCCTCAGACCATAATAAAACGCGAGATGACGATGATTTTTACTATTTCCTATAATTTCAAGTGGTTTTGCTATGGATATGTGCCTCAAGTATCACCCTGAGTCCCTGAGTCCCTGAGTCCCGACATCCCCTCTTGACGCCATTTCTCTTTCTGTCTAAAAAAATCTGATTCTGATGTGTGTTTCAGTACACTCATCACGTTCGCATTGTGGAGCGTTACGCCGAGGTCTGTGGACCGGCCCTCAGCTGTTCCTGGCGTGCTAATCAGGTCGTGACAATTTTCTGCTAATAACGCAAATGCTTCAGTTGCAGTACAGCGGCAGGATCGCCTATCCATTCCCTGTTTTATTATTGGTGTTACGTTTTTCGATTGCCGTTGCGCGTTCACATCTCAGTCATCCAGGTTTCACTCCACGTTATGCTTATCGTTAAATCATCCAATGGAAACGAAAGTTGATCGGATCAACGCCTGACCTTACAACACCTGCCTGACATAATTTCTTCACCACGTAATGTAGCGCCGAAACCGGTTTAAAAAAGCCGCAAACAAACCCACTAGAAGAAGCGTGAGGTTGGTACTTTGCGTCATGCCTGCCAATCCCAGTGACGTGCTATCGATAGCCGGACGTATGTCCGTGGCAATCGCATAAGCCTGAATGCAGTATGAAATGGAGCGCAAGGTCCGTGTAATGCAGACCAAACAGTGCTCAGGCATTCACGTCAAATTAAACTGGAGTCACAACAATGAAATTCAAAACTCTCATCGCATTAAGTTTAGTATCACTGTCGTTTGGTAGTCAGGCTGCATCTTTTGTCGTAGATGCAAAAAACAACTGCTTTGATCCTGAAGCTGTTAACAGCAAAGTTCAAAGCGGTTCACCACTGAAATTCAATCTTGATGCGGGTACATATAACATTTACCTGACCTCAAACAGCGCCAATTGTGCTTCTGGCACGTCTTGTCAGATTGACCACGTAAACATGGCTGGTGGAATGAGCACGGCAAGGTGGGGTTCTTCGATCAGCAGCACTTCACAACAGATCAACGTGGCTGGAAGTAATTATTATCTCATCGCTTATATTGGCGATAACAACTGTGCGGATAATACAGGCAATGTGACCATTCAGGCGGATAAAATTCAGTAAAGAACAGATTTTCCTCCTTATGAGAGACTATCTTAAGACGCATTTTCGAATGCGTCTGCTAATCGTTTCTTTACAGGAGTTTTCCCTATTTATGATGAACGACATAAAATTCAGGTCAATCTCGTGCTGATTTTCAGATCAGAATAGGGGAGTGTGGGGGCTGCTTATCTTTACTTTTCACGAGCGAAGGTTTCTGTTTTCCAGGGTAAGATGCAGATATTGGGAATGATGCATTTATTGTGGCTTTCGATGCACTAACCTTATCATAAGTCGTTTTTACCAGTAAAAGATAAGGACAGGCCGTGCCCGGACATCAAGCAGAAATCGATTTCGGTTCAGACCACATCATAATAGAACGTCGCTACCGCGCCCTTGGCGCACTCAACGATCTTTTTATCGCTATCTGGTTTCTGACGGGGAGCATTCTTTTTTTCTTCGATTCGCTGATGACCGGCGGCACCTGGTTATTTGTGGTCGGCAGTCTTCAGTTGCTGTTACGTCCGGCGATAACCCTGGCGGAACTCGTCCACGTCAGGCGCGTTTATCGCTCACAGTCAGTAAATCAGGAATGATTTAAGGCCGTTTTCCTCAGCCTGATCACTTCTGTTCAGGTAAATCAGCCTGACCGAATGGTTGTACGCTGCGGTCAGGCTATGCGTGATTTAGAGATAAATTGTGTGATGGTTTGCTGCCGGATTACCAGGTGCGCGCTGGTGGCGGCGGCGTCTGTTGACCCGTGGTAGGCGGTGGTGGTGGTGGCGCTTCAGCTTGTCCGGGCGGCGGCGGCGCGAATGCCTGTCCTGGCGGTGCAGGAGGCGGTGGCGGAGGACGACGATCGTGCGGTGGTGGTGGCGGCGCAGCACAACCCGGACCTGGCAGCGGTGGCGCGCAGGCGGTGAGCGTGGATGTTACAAAAACAGCAGCGAAAAAGGTCAGACGACGATTCATGCTATTTCCCTTATGAAATTAACAGTAAGCTAATTGTAGACGACCGTTATTAAAATAGGGTGGCGGAGGATAAAAGCGAAGCGACGAAGCCCATTTGTTTGTTTTTTGAGATACTTCTCATCTCGCGACAGTGATCCGGTTTTTTACCACAACTCCCGCTAAGGTAGCGCATCAATAAAGAGGAGTGATGTTATGAATGGCATTTTGAAATTCGTCCGAGGCTGGCTGATTTTTTCGGTTCTGTGGGGCGTCTTCATGTGGTTTATGTCATGGCAGCAGCAGGGTAAAGAGATTGGGCTGGCGATTTTAATGAGTCTTTATGCCGGACTGCTTTATCAGGCGCTGATCACCATGGTTGCCCGCTACAGAGCACGGCGGCAGCAAGCCTGACCGTCGGCCTGCTGCCCGGAAGCAGCAGGCCAGGCACTTAGCCCAGATTGCCGGTTAAGCGCCGATGAAAGTCGCTGCTACGCATATCCAGGCCTTCAATTGTGACCTGGGTGCCATAGCGCTGGTAACGGTATTCGATACCGTCCAGTGCCGCCACGGTTGATGCATCCCAGATTTGTGCATGGGTTAAATCGATGGTGACAGATTGCGGGTCGTGCGCGTAATCAAAGTGCTCAAACAGGTCGTTGCTGCTGGCAAAAAACAGCGGTCCGCGCACGAAGTAGCGCACTGATTGGCCATCTTCGCTTAGCTGTCTTTCGGCATGGATTACATGCGCCACGCGGCGTGCAAATAACAGCATCGCAACGATAACGCCGGCCAGTACCCCGAGAGCCAAATTACCCGTCAACACCGTTATGCCGACCGTCAACACCATCACCAGGGTTTCCGACCAGGGCATCCGTTTCAGCGTCGCAGGTTGCAGGCTATGCCAGTTGACGGTTTTCACGGCGACGACCATCATGATTCCGGCCAGCACCACCATGGGAATTTTAGCCATAACATGGCTCAGACCGGTGACCAGAAGTAACAGGACCAGGCCTGCAGCCACCGTCGAAACCCGGCTGCGCGCTTTGCCTAATTCCACGTTAACGATCGTCTGCCCGATCATCGCACATCCCGCGATTCCGCCGTAAAAGCCAGCAAGAATATTACCTATGCCCAGTCCCCATGATTCACGGCGTTTGCTGGAAGGCGTGTCTGTGAGGTCATCAACTAACTTGGCCGTTAGCAGCGATTCCATCAGACCGACAAACGCAATACTCAGGGCGGTGGGCCAGATGATCTGCAGCGTGTGCAGATCGAGCGGTACGGCTAAGGTCGTGAAATCGGGCAGCCCGGCACTCATCGGGCCTTCATCTCCCACATCAGGTACGCGATAGCCCATCAACAGCGCCACGCCAGTTACGACAACAATGGCGACCAGAGGAGAAGGAACACTTTTAAGCACGCGTGGCAGTAGCAGCACAATCGCCAGAGTGACGGCGAAGAGCGCCCATACCAAGGGTGACTGGCCCCAGACATGAGGCACCTGGGCAAAGAAAATCAAAACCCCAAGGGCATTAACAAAACCTATCATCACGGAACGTGGGATGTAGCGCATCGCCCGGGACATGCCTGTCACACCAAACAGAATCTGAATCAGTCCGGCCATCACCACCGCAGGCAGGATATAGGCCACGCCATGTACATGTACCATCGGGCCAATCACCAGCGCCACCGATCCCGCTGCCGCGGTCACCATGGCAGGGCGGCCGCCAAGAATGGACAGCGTCAGGCAAAGCACCACCGAGGCGAACAGGCTGACTTTAGGATCGACACCCGCGATAACAGAAAACGAGATGACTTCCGGGATCAATGCCAGGGCGGTAATCACGCCAGCCAGACATTCTCGGGTAAGCAGTGCAGGCGAACGCAATACGCGCCTCACACTGATATCGTTTTCCACAACCGCAGCGGTGGCGACATCATTTTGTTGAATCATAATGTTGTGCAGGCTCTTTTATTTTCATCTTGCGCGAAAGGCAAGGCAGACTGGATATAATGAGGGGCAGATGTTACCGATCGATAAACGAAGAAGCCAGAGAAAGAGAAATGACTCCATCCATGGAGCAGGGATTATACCGTTAAGTCGTCAGGTGTTTTGTAGACCACCAGCTCCAGCAGGTGACGATAAACATCGAGTGAAACTTCGTCACGTTCCAGTTCAAGACGATGAATCAGTTTAGAAATAATCGCTTTGTTATTAACGGCCATCCCTGACTGCAGAATTTCTGCGACCACCATTCCAAGAATTTCCATATCACTGTCAGGCTTATGTGCCGCAACGGTAAAATATTCAGCAATCTCTTTATCAGTTTGGGGCAGTGTGTTTTGCATGTGTTAGCCTTTCAAATAGCCAGCTATCCGGGCGGACAGCAGGACAAACAGACCTAAAAGCCATCGCATAAAATACAATGGAACCCAACGCCGTAAACAGGTCCAGATGGTCAAAAAAGAAACCTCTGAGGGTGGAAATCCATTACACCTTCAGAGGCGACGCAGATGCATCATTCGTTACAGAGTCGTGATCACAACTCGTTGGCTGTAAAGTTATACAATGAAACTTTAATTGTACAAGTAAATTATTAGACAAAAAATGCTAACGCCTATTAATTAATAGGTTAGATAATTTTTTTGCAGGCAATGTGTACAACAAAATGTGTACAAACTAACAATTTCTTCACGAAAACAGCATTCCCCGACAGCGTTAACCAAACAGATTGAGTTTTGCCGTCAGCTTACGCACCTTTTTCTTGTCACCGACTACCGCAATACCCAGTAAACGCCATTCTGCCGCCGGCAGTGTCTTCATTGCGGCCGTGAACGCGCCGTAATCCGTGGTCGACTGGCCTTCTTCCGGGAATACCACAATGTCGCATTCCGCCTCTTCAGCCTGATGCCATAAGGCACTGAGCTGGTGTACATCTGCAGCCAGCACGGGAATACCTACGGGAATCAGACCGGGAAAGCGCCGCGTGTCGGCATCCTCAAGGGCTTCACCTGTCAGAGAAGGATGACGCTGGCCCACCGTCAGAGCGATGACGGCTGCGGCATTTGCCGCTTTACCTGTGGGTAGCGCGCTGTTCAATATCATTACACATCGTGATTCTGTCATGTTCTTCTCCTGAGACAAAAAGCCATTGTGGCAAGGCTCTTTTCAGGCGTCTGGAAGATTTGTGCACAGCTGCTGGTAACGGGCGGGAGTCAGTTGGCAGGCACGCTTAAACCAGCGGCCCAGATGACTTTGGTCGGCAAAACCCAGTTCGGCTGCAACCTGTGCAGGCGATTCACCGATAGCCAGCCGACGTCGTGCCTGGCTGAGCCGCCACTGTACTAACCAGGCGTGCGGCGGTAAGCCCCATTGCTGCTGAAACAGCCGGGAAAGACGAAAGCGATCAACGTTGAGGGCCTGTGCCAGCTGTGCAATCCCGGGATTGTCCGCGTGATAAGCGATCAACCAGTCGCGAGCCTGATGCGCCAGCGACAGAGCCGCATCCGTTTTCGCACCATGCCAGACAGGATAGTGACGAAGTTGCCGGAATAAACGGTCCAGCGCCGCATCTTTAATGAGTTGGGGATGATCGTGCCACAGCGCTTCAAACGCATGCCAGACTGCCCAGGAAAGTTGACCATCATCCTGCAGCGTGGTGGCAAAACGCAGTTCTCCGCAAGGCGGGCCATCAAGACTGGCGGGCGCAAGATGCTGATGCAGATGATGAGGTGACAGATACAGCATACGGTAGGTAAAGCCCTGCGCATCAATCGCATCGCCATCGTGAAGCTCTTCAGGTTCCAACATAAAGACAGTGCCGGGGCGACTTTGGTGACGTTGACGTCGTGAATGGAACTGCTGCACCCCTTGTTCCGTCACGCCAATTAAATAACTGTCATGCCAGTGAGGATCGTAGGCATGGCCGGTAAAATGCGCCCGTATGGATTCAATGCCGCTGTTCGGATCGCGACGTAAATCAACCCAGCAGTCTGATGAATCTTTCACACGCATTTTACTCCAGAGGACTTTTACGAGAGTATCAACCTGAACATTCTGCCGCGATTATCCATTATTTAACAGATTAGGCACTTTTCATTCGCAATTTGCTTTGCGTATAATAACTTATTCAACTAATTAGAACTCTAATCATTAGGTTGCTACTTAAATGTCATCTAACCGTACCTTTACGCATTTACTGCATCTTACCGCCCATGCCTGGCGCCTGGCCGTTGATCGTCACTTAAAAGACAGCGGATTAAGCACCAGCAGCTGGATGGCGATAGGATTGATCGCCAGCGAGCCTCAGCGGCTTACGCAAACTGAGCTGGCGCAGCGGATGGGGCTGGAGGATGCCAGCATGGTGCCGCTAATAGACCGCCTGGTGAAACAGGATCTGCTGATGCGCGTACAGCCCGTTGAAGATCGTCGCAAACGCCATCTGGTTCTGACTGAAAAGGGCAACGAAGCCTTTGTGAATGTCAAAACGCACGCCGATGCATTGCGTACTGAATTGCTGGCTGAGATCGATCCTCAGGAGCTGGTGATTGTTGAGCGCGTGTTAGAGACGCTTCTGACCCGAATGGGAACGATGTAATTATGGCCCGGCGCAATCCCTACGCTGCGCGTGAATGGTTGCCACATGAAAAACCCATGCTGCCGGGGTCACCTTCCACCCCGCTGCATTCAACGCCTAAACGCCTGGCATTTGGCTTAATCGGCCTGTTGATCTCCCTGACAGGTGCCTTAAGCAATGCGCTGGTCAGCGCCAATCTGACGAATCTGCAGGGCACCTTTGCGGCTTATTCGAATGAAATCGCCTGGCTACCGGCGGTGTATGTGATGGGGAATATCTCCATCAACCTGCTGCTGGTGAAATTTCGCCAGCAGTTCGGACTGCGGGTGTTTACCGAAGCTTTTCTGGTGCTTTACGTGCTGGTCGCCTTTTTCCATCTCTTTGCCAACGATCTCAGCTCGGCGATTATTGTGCGCACGGCACATGGCATGGTGGGGGCTGCTTTGAGTTCGCTGGGCATCTATTATCAGGTCCAGGCGTGGCCAGCGAAACATCGCCTGAAAGCGCTGGTCATCGGCCTGACCGTTTCTCAGTTAGCGATTCCGCTGGCCCGGCTCTTTTCCAGCGAATTGCTCCAGCTTGAAGAGTGGCGCGGGCTTTACCTGTTTGAGCTGGGCTTAGCCCTGATTGCCCTGGGCGCGGTGCTGGTGGTTAAGTTGCCGCCGGGCGATCGCATCAAGGCGTTCGAAAAGATGGATTTCGTCACCTTTATGCTGCTGGCTCCGGGCATGGCGCTGTTGTGCGGCGTGTTGTCGCTTGGCCGCATTGAATGGTGGTTTAGCACACCGTGGCTGGGGATATGCGCTGCGCTGGCATTAGTGCTGATCGTCTCCGCATTTGTGATTGAGCATAACCGCCGCAATCCCCTGATCAACACGCGCTGGCTCAGCAACGGGTCGATCGTGCGTTTAGGCATTGTGATGATCATGATTCGTATCGTGCTGGCGGAGCAGAATACCGGTGCGATAGGTTTTTTACAGCAGATGGGTCTACAGAATGATCAGATGCACGGCCTGGCCTTTGCCATCATCGCCGGTGTCATTGCCGGGATTGCAGCCAGTGCGCTGACCATTAAACCTACCCATCTTAACTGGCCGATTGTGGTGTCGCTCATCGTGATGATCATCGCCTCTCTGATGGATGCGCAGTCCAGTCCGGTCACTCGTGCCAATAACATGTACTTGAGTCAGTTTTTACTGGGATTTGGTAGCGCCTTTTTTATGGCCCCGGCGATGTTGATGGGGATCGGCAGCGTAGTGACCCAGCCTAAAAACCTGGTCAGTTTTGTGGTGCTGTTCGGCATGAGCCAAAACCTGGGCGGCTTAATCGGCTCGGCTATTCTGGGGACCTTTCAGACGTGGCGTGAAAAATATCACTCCAGCCTGCTCGGCGATCAATTGTCGTTACTGGACCCCAATGTCAGCGAACGGCTTAATCAATATGGTGCTTTGTTTAACAGTCAAATCAGCGACAGTGCGCTGCTGAGTGCGCAAAGCATCAGCCAGCTTCAGTCAGTCGCAACCTTACAGGCCAACGTGCTGGCCTATAACGACACCTATCTGCTGACGGCCGCGCTGGCGCTGATCACCCTGATGTGGGTGCTGTGGCGCTTAACCCGCCGGCGCTATCTCGACTGGCGACAGGCCACATTCAATCTGGCAGAGCAGCGTCAGCTTGCCGCCGCACAAGAACGAACGGAGCAATAATGAGTCAGCAGGATGAACTTCAGGCAGCAGAGCGCGACCGGGCAAATCGCCGTCGTATTCTCTCCATTGCCTTAGGCAGCGGTATTGTGGTGATTGGCGTGCTGGTGATTCTGTATGCCTGGCAGCTCTGGCCCTTCACCAGTTCCGTGCAGAGCACGGAAAACGCCTATGTCCGAGGGCAGGTCACGTTTATCAGCCCGCAGGTCAGCGGTTATCTGACGGCCGTGAATGTGGTTGACCTGCAGCCGGTAAAAAAAGGCCAGTTACTGATGACGATTGACGACCGTATTTATCGTCAGCGCCTGCACCAGGCCCAGGCCCAACTGGCAATGAAGCAGGCGGCGCTGAGTAATAATCAGCAGCAGCGTCTCAGCGCGCAGGCAACCATTCAAAGTAATAAAGCGGCGCTGGAAAACGCCAAAGCACAGGCGGTGAAAAGCGGCCTGGACCTTAAACGTGTCGAAAATCTGGCTGCTGACGGTTCGCTCTCGGTTCGCGAGCGCGATGCGGCGCGGGCGGCAAATGCACAGGGCCTGGCGCAGTTGCATCAGGCCGAAGCACAGGTTGCCGTCGCCCAGCAGAACTTACAAACGGTCATTGTTAACCGCGCCTCGCTGGAGGCGGATGTGGCCAGTGCAAACGCGGCGCTGGAACTGGCAGAGATCGATCTGGCTAACACGCGCATTACGTCACCTGATGAAGGACAGCTGGGGCAGTTATCGGTGCGTAAAGGTGCCTACGTGACGGCCGGGACGCGCCTGACGTCGGTGGTGCCGAACCATAAATGGATTATCGCCAATTACAAAGAAACCCAACTGGCCCATATTCGTGCCGGATTGCCGGTGACGATTCGTGTTGATGCGCTGGACGGTAAAACATTCCACGGTCACGTCGAATATCTCTCACCCGCAGCGGGATCAGAATTTAGCGCCATCTCGCCGGACAATGCGACCGGTAACTTCGTCAAAATCGCGCAGCGTATTCCGGTACGTATTGATGTCGCGCCGGAGGTTCAGCAGCAGCTTCGTCCCGGCATGTCGGTTGAAGTCAGTATTGATACGGCTGCAAGCACAGACGGAGAAAAAACGCCATGATGGGCTATCGCGTAGCCGCAGGCCTGCTGGCGATCGTCCTTGCGGGATGCAGTACCCAGGTCGACAAAGCCCCGGCATCTTTGCCGATTCCGCCACAATGGCGTGAGCAGGTTGGGCCTTCTGCGCCGCCGGAAGCGGCATGGTGGCAGGCGTTTGGCGAGCCAGACCTCAATCGGTTAGTGAGCCAGGCATTACGCAATAATCCAGACATATTGATTGCCCGCTCGCGGGTTGATCAATACCGGGCCCAGTTGCGTGCAGCCCAGGGGGACGACTTCCCGACGCTGAGCGGGGGCGTGGCTGCAACGCGTCAGCGTGCGCTGTCCGCGGCAACCGGTCAGCCTAATGACACCTCCGTTTTTCAGGGACAGCTGCAGGCCAGCTACAATGTGGATTTGTGGGGCGCACGCAGCCGTTCGATCGATGCGTCGCAGGCAACGCTGGAAGCACAACAGGCCGCCGCCTCGGCAGCCGAACTGACCATCGCCAGTTCCATTGCATCGGGTTATATGACGCTGTGCGCGCTTGATGAGCAGCTGCGCGTTACCGAGGACACACTGGCAACGCGGAGTCACTCGCTCAGGCTGGCGCAACGCCAGTTCGAAACGGGCTACACGTCACGGCTTGAGTGGATGCAGGCGTCATCAGAATATGAATCTGCCAAAGCCCAGGTGCCGCAGCTCCAGCACCAAATTGCGCAACAGGAAAATGCGCTCAGCATCCTGGTGGGCATGAACCCACGAGAAATCGCTCGCCAGCGCGAATTCACTGCCATTATGCCGCAGGTCATGCCGGGCGTGCTGCCTTCTGCCTTGCTAAATCGCCGTCCTGATATTGTGCAGGCGCAGCGTCAGCTACTGGCCGCCGATGCCACGCTGGCTTCTTCCAAAGCGAAGCTGCTGCCGGGGATTAACCTGACCGCATCCGGCACGCTGCAGAGTTCCGTGTTGCACCAGCTGGTGGACGATCCCTTCCGCCTGTGGAGTGTAGGGGGCAGTATTCTGGCGCCGTTACTGAATCGTGAAGCCTTGACCGCTCAGGTCGATGTTTCCATGGCCTCGCGGAATCAGGCCCTGTACAGCTATGAGAAAGTGGTGCGTAACGCGTTTTCCGAGGTGAATAATGCACTGGATGCGATCCGTCAGGGGGAAGCTCAGCAGGCGGCGCTGCAGAAGCAGGAACAGTTTGTTGCCGAGGCGCTGCGCATTGCGACCAACCGTTACCAAAACGGTTATGCCTCTTATCTGGATGAACTGGATGCACAACGTACCCTGTTTGCAACCCAGTTGAATCTGGTCACGGTCAAAAATAATCTGTTGCAGGCGCAAATTGAGCTGTATCGCGCATTGGGCGGCGGCTGGTCTGCCGAAAACGCGTCTTCGCGCGAGCCGGTGAAGCAGTGATTAGCGGTCAACGTTTTTTGGCCGTATCGTCTCCTCTGCGTAGGTTTGTAAAAGAACGGATTACTGAATAAGATTGCTCTACACTGTAACCCGCAAATGTAGCCTTGCGTCACGCGTTAACCAGGAAGAGCATGTTGTTACCCAGCCCACCAGAAGAGCACGATGAACCCGTGGTTCAGCCGCTTGCCGATGCTCACTTTGCGATTGTGGTGCTTGCGGTGACGTCGGTAACGCTGATCATTTTTGTTCTGATCGTCACGCTTTGGATGAGCTAGTGTTTATCAACCGGACCTGAAAGGAGTGAGGGATGGAATCGAGAGATGATAAACTGATTGCAATTATTGGCTTGCTGACGGCTTGCCTGATCGGTGTCACTTTCTTGTTTGTGGTGACGTGGCTAAACGACAGCCATCAGGCCCCACCGCTGGAAGGCGTTGACACGCAGACCTGCTATCCCAAACCCCCGTCGCGTCAGGTCTGATCGCGTTTACTGAATTTTATCTGCTGGCTCCGCAGCACCAGTGCCAGGTTCTCATGCACGGTGCGGTTGCCATTGGGATCGGCCAGGCCCAACAGTGAACCCGGCGAACGCCTGTCATCTGCCCATGACGGGTATTCCACCACCGGGTAAAGCGAAATCCCTTCCATAGCAATGCCCTGGTCCAGCGCGACGGCAACGTTTTCACTGACTTCCTGTAACCAGCTCGCGCGGGCTTCGCCTTCGTCACCGGTTTCGGCTATCAGCATCGGGCGTTGGTAACGCTGCCAGTACTGGGCCAGGAGAAGATGAAGCGGGGCGCGTACGGGATCGTCTTTATCCATCGGCTGATCGGGGAAGAACCAGTGGTTATCGGGATAGTAATTCAGCCCCAGAATATCCAGGCAATCTTCGCGCCCACCCAGTTCCTTATCAAGCCGACCGGCTAACATATCCCAGGCTTCAAACTGCGCCTGGTGCTGTGCATCAGCCCCGGGTTTGCTGTCTGGATTGTCAGGATGATGGGCAATTTGTACCAGTGGATCGGTAAGCACAAAACGGGCATCAGGGATCACTTCGCGAATAGCCTGGATGGCGGCCAGGGATGCGCGAACCAGTTGCCGCTTCAGTTCTTTACCGCGCTGGCTGGCATGCGGATTAAACCAGGCAACGTCTGCGCCTGCCCATGACCAGAATGAGATCTGGTTAATGGGGGTGAAAAAAGGCTGCTGGATACCCTGATCGAGAATCACCCTTGCCATTTCCCGGGCATAACGTTCGAAGTGGTCGACAAAGCCCGCTTTCCAGATATTAATGTGGTCGGGATAGCCAAAGTGGGCCAGTTCCCAGATAACCTGTAACTGATTATCCCGAGCCGCTTCGACCATGGGCAGAAAGCTACTCCAGTCATACTGGTTGGGTGTTTTTTCAATCAGGTGCCAGCGTGCGCCGTCCCGCGCGGTTAACACACGCAGGTCGACCAGCGCGGCATAGTCTTTCCTGAGCAGCATATCGTGCCCACTGCTGATCACCATATCCAGCCGTTTGCCCGGTGTACGGCAGGCGGTGGAACAGGGGAAGCTGCCCTGAAAAAAACTCTGGAACAGGCGGGGATGATGGCGTAATCGGTCGTCAGTTAAGGGCGGGTTACTCATATTCCTCTCCTGCCAGACAAATCTCAGTCACAGATCGTTCGACTAAGTCTAGACTAAAAAACGCTGCCATCAGCATGTCTGATGTGCAACCGACGCTGGCATACGCTGTCGCGCGGAGGAATAATAATAAATGACAGGATGATTTAGGGAATATCCATGACCGAAGCGTTTGAACTGCCCCAGAGCCCATCACAGCAGAGCTGGCTTGAACAACGGCTTGTTCCACTTTGTCAGCAGCATCCGGGGTTGAGCGGTATTCATCCGCTCAGCGACGGACTCGATGCTTTTGCCGCCCGTTTCCTGCTGATGGAGAAAGCCGCGAAGACGCTGGATATACAATACTATATCTGGCAAAACGATATGTCTGGCAGGCTGCTGTTTAGCGCCATGCTGGAGGCCGCGAATCGCGGTGTCACCGTGCGGTTGTTGCTGGACGATAACAATACGCCGGGGCTGGACGATACCCTGGCCCAGCTTAATCATCATCCCAATATCACCGTCCGACTGTTCAATCCGTTCTCCTTTCGTACCTTACGTGCCCTGGGTTATCTCACTGACTTTGCTCGCCTTAACCGGCGTATGCATAACAAAAGCTTCACAGCAGATGGCGTCACCACGGTCGTGGGAGGACGCAATATTGGCGACGAATATTTTGGTACAGGCAATGAGCCGCTTTTTGCCGATCTTGACGTGCTGGCTATCGGTTCAGTGGTTAACGAGGTGGCAGACGACTTTGAACGGTACTGGAACAGTAAACCGGTTTCGCCGCTGAACGAGGTACTGGAACAGCAGGCCATGGAGCATCCTGATGTGGTGCTGCCACCGGAATGGCGAGACAGCGAGGCAGTACAGCATTATCTTGACCGGCTGGATCACTCTTCGCTGATTAACCAACTGACGCAGGACACCTTACCCTTTGTCTGGGCAAAGACGCGATTGTTAAGCGATGATCCACGCAAAGGGCTAGGGAAAGCCCGCCGTAGGTCACTCCTGCCACAGCGTATGCTGGAAGTGATCGGCACGCCCCAGCGTCAGTTTGACATTATTTCCGCTTACTTTGTGCCAACCCGCGCCGGCGTTGCCCAGTTGCTGGCCTTAAAGCGCAAAGGTGTGAAGATTGCTATTTTAACCAACTCGCTGGCGGCAAACGACGTATCCATTGTGCATGCGGGCTATGCGAAATGGCGGAAAAAGCTGCTGCGGCACGGTATCTCGCTGTTCGAGTTAAAACCTCAGGCCGGGCTGAACGACGCGCCGCACGATCGCGGCTTAACCGGTAACTCCGGTTCAAGCCTGCATGCGAAGACGTTCTCGGTAGATGAAAAGATACTGTTTATCGGGTCGTTTAACTTCGATCCGCGCTCCGCAGTGCTCAATACCGAAATGGGGCTGGTGATCGAAAGTGAAAAGCTGGCCGCCGACACGCACCAGCGGTTTAGCGACTCAATGCGCGATCGCGCCTGGACCTTACAACTGGATAAGTGGGGCAGGGTGAACTGGCTGGAGTATCCAGGCGAGGCGCAGCAGGTGATTCACAAGCATGAACCGGGCTGCTCATGGTGGCAGCGTTTACAAGTTCGACTCGTGTGGCGCTTACCTATCGAGTGGCTGCTCTAAAATAAGGCGATCGTCAGCGATCGCCTTATTTTGTTATCGCTTCTATGGTTTACCGGAAAACAGAAAGCGCAGTACAGGAACACGCAGGTGCAACTCATACAACGTAAATGAGACACCAAACACCATGACCAGGCCCAGCAGAAAGCCCAGCGTATTATTATGCAGCACTGGCGTAACGTAGATCCCGTATAACAGCGTCAGGGGATGGTGCACCAGGTAAATAAACAGCGAGGCGTTCACCAGGTACATGATGCGTGGAGAATGCGAGTTAAGCAGTTTATGCCCCAGGCTGTAACAGACGTTCAGCATACACAGGCCCATCATGCTGCTGATTAACGCGTCCAGCTCATACAACCAGCCCTCACCGCTGCTCGTCCGCTGGTTGACGATATAAGCCACCAGCAGCAGCACAGCGCCGATAAACAGCACCGGATTCACTCGCACAAACAGCTGTTTTAATGCCTGATGTTTCCAACTGAGCGCACCCAACATGAAAAAGGGCAGGTAAAACAGGGTCTGCATCACGACAAAATTAAACAGTGCGTCGCTTAACAGCGCAGGGTGAGTGTAAAACACAATACGACGAAAGCCGCCCCAGAGAAGACACCAGACCACCAGGCCGAGCGCCAGCTTACTCCATCCCACTTGCTGATAATCAATGTTACGCTTCTGATCGCGCAGCCAGCGGAAGGTTATCATCCCCAATGTGGTAAGAATCAACAGCACCAGTAAAAACCACAGGTGCGAGATCAGCTCCCACATCAGGTTGTTGAATTTGTCGTACAGGGGAAGCGTGCCCCAGTCCGCGTACTTTGTTGTCCATGCCTTAAGCATAAAAAACTGCGGAAGCGTGATGAGTGGCACAGCTGTCAGCATCGGGATGCCAACCCGCTCTAAACGCACTTTCAGAAAGCGCTGAGGCTGATAGCGCAGATAGAGCATGTAAGAAAAGTAGCCGGAGATGACAAAAAAGACCTGCATGCGGAACGCATGAATAAAATCATTGAGGGTGGTGAGCCAGAGCGAGGCTTCGCTGCTGTTAACGGCCCACTTCTGTGACGAATAGATCAGGGAAACGTGAAACGGCACGCCCAATAACATTAAACAGGCCCGAATGGAGTCGAGAAAATATTCACGCTCAGTTTTTATTGTACTCATAAAGTTCCAGTTCGTTAGTACGTTTTAGCCGGTTTCGCCCTGAAACCGTATTATGTCGGAAGGAAATTCTAGCTGCAGATAACAGAGTTTACTATCAGTTGAATCTCAGTTGAGCCCGTAACGTTTAATTGTCCTAAAATCACCCCCTGAGTAGCGGATTATCGGGAACATTGTTGCGCATAAGCTGTCGGAAAGCCGAATTATCCATTAAGATAAGCGGGTTTGTATTAAGCACACGAAAGGGGGGGATGTGCTGACTAAAGTAAAAAATAATGTTGGGCTGACGAAAATGCGCTGGATTGGCGCGGCAGTCCTGCTGGCTTTGTATGCCAACAACAGTTGGGCGTTTAACTTTGATGATGTGGCTAAACAAGCCAAAGATCTGTCTGGAAAAAGCTTCGAAGCGCCAAAAAGTAATTTACCCTCTCAATTTCGTGATATGAAATTTGCTGACTACCAGCAGATTCAGTTCAACCACGATAAAGCGTATTGGGGCAAACTGCGTACGCCGTTCAAACTCGAATTCTATCATCAGGGGATGTACTTCGATCTGCCGGTGAAAATTAACGAGATCACCGCCAATACGGTACGTGAAATCAAATACAGTCCTGATTATTTCAACTTCGGCAATGTGAAACACGATGCCGATGCGGTTAAAAACCTTGGCTTTGCCGGTTTCAAAGTCCTGTATCCGTTGAACAGTAAGAACAAGAAAGATGACGAAATCGCCAGCTTCCTCGGCGCCAGCTATTTCCGCGTGATTGGTGCAGGCCAGGTCTATGGTCTGTCTGCCCGTGGTCTGGCAATCGATACTGCGCTGCCCTCAGGCGAAGAGTTCCCGCGTTTTAAAGAGTTCTGGATTGAGCGTCCAAAACCGCAGGACAAGCAGCTGGTGATCTATGCGCTGCTGGATTCGCCACGCGCAACCGGTGCTTACCGCTTTACGATTCACCCGGGCCAGGAGTCCACGGTGGATGTGCAGACCAAAGTCTATTTACGCGACAGCGTCGGTAAACTGGGCATTGCACCGTTAACCAGTATGTTCCTGTTTGGCCGCAACCAGCCATCGCCAGTGTCTAATTTCCGCCCTGAACTGCATGATTCAGACGGTCTGTCGATTCACAGCGGCAACGGTGAGTGGATCTGGCGTCCGCTGAATAACCCACGCCATCTGGCCGTGAGCACCTATACGATTGAAAATCCTAAAGGCTTCGGGCTGTTACAGCGCGGCCGTGATTTCAATAACTATCAGGATCTGGATGACCGTTACGACCTGCGCCCGAGCGGCTGGGTTGAGCCACTCGGTGACTGGGGCAAAGGGCGCGTTGAGCTGGTGGAGATTCCAACCGCCGACGAGACGAACGATAACATCGTGGCTTTCTGGACACCGGAAAACCTGCCAGAACCGGGCAAAGCGATGGATTTCAACTATCGTCTGCACTTTGGCCGTAATGAAAACAAACTGCATTCTGACGATGTTGCCTGGGTGAAAGATACTCTGCGTTCAGCCGGCGACGTGAAGCAGTCAAATTTAGTCCGTCAACCGGATGGCACCGTGGCCTTCACCATCGATTTCGTTGGGAAAGACATGAGTGAAATGCCTGCCGACAGCCAGGTTGCACCGCAGGTCAGCGTAGGTAAAAACGGTGAAGTGGTGGAACAAAGCGTTCGCTACAATCCGGTGACCAAAGGCTGGCGTCTGGTACTGCGTCTGCGTGTTAAAGATAACAAGCAGGCCACGGAGATGCGCGCAGCGCTGGTGAGCGGTGACAAAACATTGACGGAAACCTGGAGCTATCAGTTACCTGCCAATGAATAATCTGACTTTTACACCTCAACGTTATGTAGAAGCCCTGCCGCTGGATGCGGCAGGAAAAATGCGTCTGGCTGCGTCATTACAAAACGCGCAGACGTTTCACCAGTTACACGAATCGCTGGGCCGGGATGTGGCTGCCAGCGATCGTCCTGACGATGCACCCTTAAAGTCGGTATCGTCACGCGTGGAAATGGCCTGGTCCGATTCTCTCGCTGACGGCCAGCAGTTGGGCAAGGATTATCTTGATCGCACCACGCTTAAGGCGATGCCGAAAGTGAAGCGTTCATTGATGTTCCCCGAAGCCTGGCGAACAAATCCGCTGGCACGTGCCTGGGACTCATTACGTGGCCATAAGTCTGTGCCCCGTTATGCGACGGTCGAAGAGCAGCGCGCCGAAGAAAAGTGGCGTCACGTTGGCTCCATTCGCCGCTATATCCTGTTGATCCTCACCATCATGCAGACCGTGGTCGCCACCTGGTATATGAAAACCATTTTGCCTTACCAGGGCTGGACGTTGCTGGACCCCATGGACATGATCAACCAGAACTGGCAGCAGTCTGTCATGCAGATCCTGCCTTATGTGTTGCAGACCGGGATTTTGTTCCTGTTTGCGATTCTGTTCTGTTGGGTGTCGGCGGGCTTCTGGACGGCATTGATGGGCTTTCTGCAGCTGCTGATTGGCCGGGATAAATACAGTATTTCTTACTCTACCGTCGGGGATGAACCGCTTAATCCTGAGCACCGTACCGCACTGATCATGCCGATCTGTAACGAAGACGTGGGACGCGTTTTCGCCGGTTTACGGGCGACCTGGGAATCCGTGGTACGCACGGGTAATGCTGAGCATTTTGATGTTTACATCCTGAGCGACAGCTATGATGCCGACATCGCCATTGCTGAGCAGAAAGCCTGGATGGAACTGGTCCGTGACGTCGGTGGCGCAGGCAAGATTTTCTACCGTCGTCGTCGTCGTCGTGTGAAGCGTAAAAGCGGCAACATTGATGACTTCTGCCGCCGCTGGGGCAGCAACTACAGCTATATGGTGGTGCTGGATGCCGATAGTGTCATGAGCGGGGAATGTCTGACGGGGCTGGTGCGCATGATGGATGCGAATCCTAATGCCGGTATCATTCAGTCATCGCCAAAAGCGTCGGGCATGGACACGCTGTATGCGCGTTGCCAGCAGTTTGCTACCCGGGTTTATGGGCCGTTATTTACCGCCGGTCTGCACTTCTGGCAGTTGGGTGAGTCGCACTACTGGGGCCATAACGCCATCATCCGTGTGAAACCCTTTATCGAGCACTGCGCGCTGGCACCGTTGCCTGGCGAAGGTTCGTTTGCCGGCTCCATCCTGTCGCATGACTTCGTTGAAGCGGCCTTGATGCGCCGTGCCGGTTGGGGCGTCTGGATCGCCTATGATTTGCCGGGCTCCTATGAGGAGCTTCCGCCAAACCTGCTGGACGAGCTTAAACGTGACCGCCGCTGGTGTCATGGTAACCTGATGAACTTCCGCCTGTTCCTGGTGAAAGGAATGCATCCGGTTCACCGTGCCGTCTTCCTGACGGGCGTGATGTCCTATCTGTCAGCACCGTTGTGGTTTCTGTTCCTGGCACTGTCCACCGCGCTTCAGGTGGTACATACGCTGATGGAGCCGACCTACTTCCTGCAGCCAAGACAGCTGTTCCCGGTGTGGCCGCAGTGGCGTCCTGAACTGGCGATAGCCCTGTTCTCAACCACGCTGGTACTGTTGTTCCTGCCGAAACTGCTGAGCGTCGTGCTGATCTGGTGCAAAGGGGCGAAACCTTACGGTGGTGCACTGCGTCTGTTCGTGTCTCTGCTGCTGGAAATGCTGTTCTCGGTACTGCTGGCGCCGGTACGTATGCTGTTCCACACCGTTTTTGTGGTCAGCGCGTTCCTGGGCTGGGAAGTGGTGTGGAACTCGCCACAGCGTGACGATGATGCAACGCCATGGAGCGAAGCCTTTAAGCGCCACGGTTCACAAATGGCGTTAGGTATCGTCTGGGCCGCCGGCATGGGCTGGTTGGATCTCAACTTCCTGTGGTGGCTGGCACCTATCGTGTTCTCGCTTATTCTGTCACCTTTTGTATCGGTGATGTCGAGCCGCTCAGGCCTTGGCATTAAGAGTAAGAACGCGAAGCTGTTCCTGATACCGGAGGAGTACGATCCGCCGAAGGAGCTGTTAGACACAGACCGCTATGTGGAGCTGAACCGTCAACGTGCGCTGAAAAATGGCTTTATGCATGCGCTGTTCCATCCGGCGTTTAACGCCCTGGCGACGGCACTGGCCACCTCACGTCATAAGCAGAGTCAGTTGCTGGATTATGCGCGCGATCGCCGGGTTGATCAGGCATTGAGTGATGCACCGGAAAAACTGAGTCGGGAGCAGCGTCTGCAGCTGATCAGCGATCCGGTGGTGCTGGCTCGTGTGCATACTCGCTTGTGGGAAAACGGTGAGAAGTATCATCAGTGGGTAGAGAGTTATCAAAAACTCCCTCTCAACCCCGATGCGCTACCGCATCAGGCGTAATACTTAAAAAGCGGCAGAGATGCCGCTTTTTTTATGCCTGTCGTCAGGTTACAGACAGCAACATTATTTTGCACTTTTACCGAAATGGGATGGCAACCCAGCCTCACTCGTGATTAAAATAGCGGCTGTTTAATCTGGGTCACAACTGTGAATAAATTCGCTAAATTAACCGCGTTATCCCTGGCTGTTGTCACCCTGAGCGGCTGCGGCAGTATTATCAGCCGTACCGTGCCCGGACAGGGACACGGTAATCAGTTTTATTCTGGCGTAAAGTGGGATATCCGGGATGGCGCATGGCGGGTGATCACGATTCTCGACCTGCCGCTGTCGCTGGTGGTCGATACTTTACTGATACCGGTGGATGCCAGCCACGGACCTTATGAGTAACTGCGGTCAGAGTCGCTGTTGTCGTCTTCCCATTCCTGTGCAGCGGCTTTACCTTCCTCGCTGTCCAGCGGGGGCTCAAGCTGGAACTCACCGTCATCCCATTCATGCAGTGTATTCTCCGCTAACCACTCCTGACGCAGTTCAATTTCATCGAAATCGCCGTCGAAAATAGCCTGAGCGGCTTCACCACTGCGCACCGGTAAACACTCGCCAGAATCCCCTTCATCTTCAAAAAACTCTGCCTGCCACATGATGTCGCCATCCTGCATCACATATTTTTGCAGGCCAAACTGGTTGATTGAGGCATCGTCTTGCTCAATATCCGGATGACTGACGAGAAATTCTTCACGTGCAGCCTCAATCGCTTCTTCCAGTGTAGTGAACATACTCATGCTTCTCTCCTTGCCTGATTAACGTGATTTCAGTGAAGAATAGACCAAAATTTCAGGAGGGAAAGTCAGGACGCTGCGCAGGTCAGAAATTCGGGCCATAAACTGCACCATAAGAGGCGTTTACTGGCTGAATAACGGCTCTGTATGCAAGCCTGCTGGGTTGAGTACCAGATGGGAACGACGGGCTAAAGCAGGTCGATACCAAACCTTTTCAGGCATAACGCCCACAGCACGAACAGGACGAGGGTGATCAGGCAACTGAGTCCCAGCGTGAGCCAGAAGCCGGTGCGTTGGTACAGAAAAGGAAACAGGATAAACATCGGCAGGGTCGGAACCACATACCAAAACGTATACCAGGCATGAGCGGCAATTTTCGCCTGGGTCTGTCCTTCAATTTTCATCCAGATCAGCACAAGGATAGTGACAAGCGGCAGCGCCGCCAGCAGTCCACCCAGGCGATCGCTGCGCCTGGCCGCTTCAGAAATAATCACCACCATCAGGGCGGTGATCGCATATTTCGAGATAAGCCAGAGCATGAATTTTTCCGTAATGAATCAGTTAAGCGGCAGCGCTCGCGGTGTTATCAGCGTGGTTTCCGGTGGAACACCATGCTTAAGGATGCTAACACGATCTCTACTGCTGAATCAGAGCGTACACAACCCTTGGGGCTGATGTCACTCTTATGTCACTGTCGTTTATCATCGTCATCGTCATCGGCTGCGCCATCGCAGCGGCGTCGCGGTCCGCTACAGGCACGGACCGCGACGCCGCAGTGGACTCAATAGCGGGAGGGTTCCCCCTCTGGACGGGTTTTAAAACGACGGTGTAGCCACATGTACTGCTCAGGTGCCAGTAGCACACCGTCTTCCACCACCTTATTCATGCGCCGTGCGGTGTCTTCATCGCTGGTCAGCGGAAAGTCAGCGCTCACGTCAGGCAAAATAATCAACTCGTAGCCGCGCCCTTCAGGCAGACGACGCGGTACAAAGGGAATAACCGCCGGTTTACCGGTACGAATGAGCATATGCGTACCCACGGTGGTTGCCGCCTTTTCGACGCCAAAGAAGGGCACAAATACGCTGCTGCGCGGGCCATAATCATGATCGGGTGCGTACCAGATAATATCGCCACGCTTCAACGCCCGAATCATGCCTTTAAGATCCTTGCGATCTAACATCCCTTTGTTTGATCGCATGCGGCCTCGCGTCTGCAGCCAGTCGATGAGTTTGTTGTCGTTGGGCCGATAAACGCCGATGCCGGGATTGTGGATGCCAAACATCCGTGCGCCGATCTCCAGCGTTAAAAAATGCATGCCAATTAACAACACGCCACGCTGGGTGTCATGCGCCTGCTGGATGTGTTCCAGACCAGAAGGTTTGTGCCATTTGTGAATCCGCCAGTCGGGCCAGAACCAGGCCATGCCGGTTTCAATCAGTCCCATGCCCACCGATTCAAAGTTATGCTTGATCATGGCTTCGCGATCGACATCGGGCATATCCGGGAAGCTGAGTTCAAGATTACGGCGAGCAATGGCAACGCGTCGTTTCATAAATCGTCTGGCAAGGCGACCAATGCCGCTACCCAGCGCATAGAGCAGCGGATAGGGCAGCAATACCAGGATATACAGTAAAACGACACCCAGCCAGGTAAACCAATAGCGGGGATGAAGAAGCGCACGTGAAAATTGAGGCAATTGGGTCATCTTAAATATTATTATCCTGCGTCGTGCACCAGCGGTGCTGTTTTTCGTCAGTTGCGGTTATTGTGCCATTTTTTTTCCCACTGCTGAAATGTTACAACATTTCGCAGATTGTTGCCGGGAGTGAAAAAAGAGAGATATAAGTACTCGGGCCACCGAAAATGTACAGGTTTAACTATCAATTTTTCTTATACGCTTCGCATTTTTATCAATTCAGGTATCATGTGCGCGCTAAATTTCTTCTATTGATAACAGGAACGAACACCATGCCAGTGTTACATAACCTTGTTTCCAATAAAGAGCTGAAGGCGCGTATGTTGGCTGAAACCGAGCCGCGCACCACAGTCTCTTTTTACAAGTATTTCACTATTGCCGATCCAAAAGCGTTTCGTGACGAACTGTACCTCGGTTTAACCGCGTTAAAGGTGTTTGGCCGTATTTACGTCGCGCACGAAGGTATCAATGCACAGCTCAGCGTTCCCGCCAGCCAGTACGAGGCGATGAGAGCTTTTCTGTACGGCTTTGATCCGGCGTTGAATAACCTGCGAATGAATATTGCGCTCGACGACGATGGCAAATCATTCTGGGTACTGCGGTTGAAAGTGCGTGACCGCATTGTTGCCGATGGCATCGATGACGAGACCTTTGATGCCAGCGATGTTGGCAACTATTTGAAGGCGGCAGACGTGAACGCCATGCTCGACGATCCTGATGCGGTCTTCGTCGATATGCGAAATCACTACGAGTATGAAGTGGGGCGTTTTGACAATGCGCTTGAGGTGCCCGCCGATACGTTCCGCGAGCAACTGCCCATGGCTGTGGACATGCTCAAGGACAAGAAAGATAAAAAAATCGTGATGTATTGCACGGGCGGAATTCGCTGTGAAAAAGCCAGCGCCTGGATGCGGCATAACGGTTTTGAGGATGTCTACCATGTCGAGGGCGGCATTATTGAATATGCCCGCCGTGCACGTGAACAAAATTTACCGGTACGCTTCAAAGGTAAAAACTTTGTTTTTGATGAACGTATGGGTGAGCGCATTTCAGATGATGTGTTATCTAACTGCCATCAGTGCGGTACGCCTTGTGACACCCACGTAAACTGCGTCAATGACGGTTGCCACCTGTTGTTCATCCAGTGTGAAAGTTGTGCGGAAAAGTACGAGCACTGCTGTAGCCCGCTGTGCCAGGAGGAAGCGCGCCTGTCACCTGAAGAACAACGTGCCCGCCGCGCCGGACGTGAGAACGGGAATAAAATCTTCAATAAGTCGCGTGGTTTGTTGAATATGACTATTCCAGCGCCAACCCGCAAATAGTCGCCGCCGCCTGAAGCCTGGCTTCAGGCGGCTTGTTATTACTTACGCACGCCTTCCACTGAGATGATTAATTCAACCTTCTGAGAAGCAGGGCCCAAATCCTGGGTAATGTTAAAGTCTTTCAGCGCAATCTCGCCTTCGGCTTCAAAGCCGGCACGATAGCCGCCCCATGGGTCCTTACCTTCGCCCATCATTTTGGCTTCCAGCGTCACCGGTTTTGTCACGCCGTTCAGCGTTAAATCACCCGTTACGGCCAGCTTGTCGCCCTCTTTTTTCACTGCCGTGGACTTAAACGTCGCCGTCGGATGTTTTGCGACATTCAGGAATTCCGGGCCACGAATGTGTTTGTCACGCTCGGCATGGTTGGTGTCCACGCTGTTGGTGTTAATGGTGACATCCACTTTATCCGCCGAGGGGTTATTGGCATCAAAGCTGAATGAGCCATCAAAGTCTTTAAAGGTGCCGTACAGCCAGCTGTAGCCTAAATGCTGAATACGGAACTGAACAAAGGCGTGCTGGCCTTCTTTATCAATTTTATAATCAGCCGCGTTGGCGGTCAGTGAACCCAGCAGTAAACCGGCGCTTGTGATGGCCAGAAGCGTTTTCTTAAACATATTACTTTTCCTTTTCAGAGGTTGATCGGATGCGCAGACCCAGCATCCTTTTCAGGGTGATATCGCGATCGATAAAGTGGTGTTTTAACGCGGCCAGGCCATGTAAGCCTGAAAGGATCACAATGCTCCATGCCAGCCATAAATGAATATCTCCCGCTAAATCTGCCTGTTCGCCCGCGCCGGTCAGTAGAGCAGGCAGGGAAAACCACCCGAATACGGAAATGGGTTTGCCGTCGGCGGTAGAGATTAAATAACCGCTGAATAAAATGGCGATAAGCAGGCTGTAAAGTAACCAATGCGCGACGACCGCGCTGATACGTACGGCGGCAGAATAGCTGCTCAGGGGTTTGGGCGGCGGGGAAATCACGCGCCACAGGAGACGAATAATCAGGGCCAGCATCAGCATGACACCAATGCTTTTATGGATCTCTGGCGCATTGTGATACCAGGTATCGTAATAGCTCAGACCGACCATCCATAAACCCAGTGCGAACATGGCATAAATGACCAATGCCATTGACCAGTGTAAGAAAACAGAGAGCAATCCATAATGGCTGGATGAATTATTTAGCGACATTTTGCAGCGGCATCTTAAGAATAAGTGGAAATAAGAATCTACAGAATGAAACACAAAAGCAATAATGCTTACTTTTCTATAAATATCTTGTGTACTGATGAAATCGACTCGCGAAGTGAATCGGGTAAGCACAATATTATTGAATGAGAAAATTCCAGAATGGATGAAAAAGTCAAAAAGGGGACAAAACTGGCCGGTAATGGAGAGATAACGAGGGAATAAAACGTAAAAAATCGCTGAGTGTAAATTTATGTCAGCGCGGCGCCAGGTTAATCCCGTTCGCCGCACCGTTTTTAATGAAAACGTGACAGCCTGAACGGTGAGAGATCAAATTCAAAAGGCTGGTTCTGAGCAAACTGACTGGCGAGCTCACCTAACACGCTGGCAAATTTAAATCCGTGGCCGCTTAAGCCGGTTATCACCAGACGATTGGGTTCGCCCGGCAAGGTATCGATAATAAAATCTTCATCGGGACTGAAATCATAACTACAGGCTTCGCCGTGCAGACATACGCCCACGCCAGGCAAGAACTGGCGTAAAAAGCGAAATGTTTCACTGCCATCGGCGGCAAGGCTGCCGAAAGGTTTGCGGTCTTCCGGTTGGGTCATCAGCTGACCACCGTCATGGCGGCCTACCTTCAGGGCGTTGTTATCGGCGGGGAAGCCGTAATACTGGCTGCCATCGGCCATTTCACAGGTGAACCCCGGAAACGCATTGTTTTCACTGTAGCGCCCATCCGCCTGATACCAGGCAAAGACTTTACGTGTTGGTGATACCGGCAGGTCAGGTATCAGTTTGCTCACCCATGTGCCTGCGCTCACCAGCATCTTGCGACCGCGATAAATGCCGTCAAGAGTGGTGACCTGCTGTAAATCGCCTTCGCGGCTGATTTGCGTCACCGGGCAGTTAAACAGCTGCGCGCAGCCCTGTTTTTCGGCCAGCTGAATCCAGCTTCGTACGGCCTGTTCGCTTTTTAAAAAGCCGGACTGAGGTTCAAAGACGCCCAGATAACCATCGGGAACGGTAAACTGTGGCCAGCGTTTTCGGACTTCCTCGGCCTGTAATACCTCGACAGCAAGCTGCCAGGTTTTTGCGCTATTGATGACGTTTTGGATAAATTCGGAATGCGCGGGCGCGATATTTAAGACGCCGCAACGGTGCATGATGCGTTCGCCAGCCTGCTGTTCCAGCGCATCCCATAATGCTTGTGCCCGCAAAACCAAAGGGACATAGCGTTCGCCTTCTCCGTAAGCATGACGGATGAGGCGGCTTTCGCCGTGGTGAGCGCCTTGAGTATGGGGCGGATGTGCGCTGTCAATCATCAGCACGGAGAGGCCCGCTTGTGTGGCGTAATAGCCTGCGGCTGCGCCAACGGAACCGCTACCGACCACAATAAGATCGTAAATCATGAAAATGGAACTCCTGAAAGGGTTACATAATCAACAGCATACCAGAAAGCCCAATAAAAAAGGCACCCTGGAGGGTGCCTTGCTGATGCAGCAGTATTAATGCTTCTTTAGTAGTCGTTCTATCTGCTCGGCAGATTCAATCTTAGCGATACCCGCTTCAAGAATGGAGATGAACTGCTTTGCTACATCAGTCGTCAGCCAGTAGGTAGGGCCAACGTCTGCGTCTTCTTCAGTTTGATCTTGCGACGAAAGGGAGTGCAGACGGATCATCATCGCATCATAGCTGTCAACAGTACTAATATCCCAGCCCACCAGTGGATGGGTCTGAATTACATCTTTGCGACTGTCCATTATAACCTCCTTATTACTCGTTAAACGAAGTGCATGATGAGGTTCAATGCGGCTTTTTAATTTCCACTGCGAAACAATTATAACAGCAAAATAGCGATTTACTGATTAAACGTATCACGGAACGCCTGAAAGCAGAATATTTGTTTCTAAAACGGTAAGGCTGAGAAGATATAATACCTGAATGCTGGGGCAGTAATCGTCCTAATTGAACAATAAAAATGGCCTATTATCCCTCGTTGACACCACGTCAGATAAGCGAGGTTTCAGCGCCTGTCGTGCCGCTGCGCTTTTGTAACGTCTCTGCCAGGCGGGCAAACTGCTGCTGCAGCTGCTCATCATGGTTTTGATTTTGCGCTTCAAGAGAAAGATTATGCACCAGTAACTGACTGGCCCGGTCATCAAGACAGAAAATCAGGCTGGAGAATGCATTTTCCAGCACCGTTAAACGACGCTGCTGTTCACCGATAAGCGTTAACAGCTCGCCAAAGGTCATCGCTTCTTCTGGTTTGTCTGTAGTCATGGGATGCAACTCCTTTTATGCATGATCAGCGCCAGCATAGGGCATTGATCATTCGGAGTCCAGATGGGGCGAGCGGTTAGTCAGACTTTAAATGAAGATAAAAAAACCGGGTGGCGAAACCCGGCAAAAAACAGCACAGTAGCGGTTAATCGGTAATAAACCAGTCGTCAGCGCTTTCCCATGTTTGTTGCAGGATTTCGCTGATTTGATCACGCGTATCTTTATCACCACCCAGAACGCTTAACTGGTTAGCCGTGGCGTAACGCACCTTGACGTGGTTCGTGAATTGCGGAAAGTGTTCATCAATGCGGCGCGACAGCTCCTGGCTCAGAGCTTCCATCGCGCCAGCGGGAAGAGGTTGGGTCTTGGCAACGGTAATTTCAACACGCATAAAAGCCTCCGTATAAGATACTGTATATAACTACAGTATTATTAATCGGGAGGCAAGTGAAATTATTTTACGCGCCAGTTCAGCGTTTCACCGGCAAGGAAAGGCACCAGCTGATGTGAACCCATCTCAATGGTTTCTGCCACTGTCCACGGCTCACGCACCAGCGTGATCTGGTCCTGATTAAGCGGCAGGCCATAGAAGCGTGGACCATTCTCAGAACAGAACGCTTCAAAATGCTGCAGGGCATCGAGCTCTTCAAATACCGTCGCGTAAGCGGGCAGGGACGTTGGCGCATTAAAGACGCCTGCACAGCCGCAACTGCTCTCTTTCAGATGACTTAAGTGCGGTGCCGTGTCGGTCCCCAGGAAGACGCGTGGATGACCGCTGGCTACCACCTTACGCAGAGCCTGCTGATGTGTATTGCGCTTCAGGATCGGCAGGCAGTAAAGATGAGGACGAATCCCGCCGACCAGCATATGGTTACGATTGAACATCAGGTGTTGAGGGGTGATGGTGGCGGCCAGATTTTCATTGGCACTTTCCACATATTCCGCCGCGTCTTTAGTCGTAATGTGCTCCATCACGACTTTCAACGCAGGAAATTGCTGACGCAGCGGCTCCATTACCGTTTCAATAAAGCGGGCTTCGCGATCAAAGATATCAATATGCGCGTCGGTGACTTCACCGTGCACCAACAGCGGCATGCCCAGCGTTTGCATCCGCTCCAGCACCGAGGCAATTGACTGAATATTGGTGACGCCATGACTGGAATTGGTGGTCGCATGAGCAGGATAGAGCTTGGCTGCCGTGAACAACCCGGAACGGAAGCCGCGTGTCAGTTCTTCAGGATCTAACGAGTCAGTGAGATAGCAGGTCATCAGCGGCGTAAAAGCATGACCATCAGGCAACGCGGCCAGAATGCGATCGCGATAAGCTTCGCCCGCTGCGACGCTTATCACCGGCGGAACCAGATTAGGCATGACGATGGCACGACCATTGACCGCGCTGGTATAAGGCAGCACGGTTTTAAGCATATCGTCATCACGAAGATGGATATGCCAGTCATCTGGGCGGCGGATAGTAAGTTGCTGAGGTTGTGCGGTCATTAATACGGCTCCGGCATGAAGGATAAACGAATGGCGTGTTTGGGCCGGGTTATAAGCATAAGGACTCAGGCAACCGTTTGCACCTGTTTTTGCATCTCAAAAAAAATCCGCGCCGAAAAGCGCGGAGTTGAAGCGGGATCAAGACATCGGTAAAGCATTAATCGGTGAACGGAATCACCAGTTCGCCAGGTTTAACTTCCAGACCTTTAGCAAATTTTTTCGCCAGCGATTCAGCTTTACTGCGGTCGGCGCTCAGCACATACGCAGGCTGCTGGTCAAAATAGCTTTTTAGCGACTGATTCAGGTAGGGCGTCAGCGTTTTCATGATAGAAGCCATCTTGTCTGGCTGAACCTGCGCATCCACGATTTCCATATCACGCAGGTAGACGGCACCTTGCTGTTGGTCGAACACAGGTTGGGCGCGCATCTTGAGTTGCATATCGGCCTGCTGTGGGCCAAACAGCGAGGACACATTGATCTTGGCATTACCCGATAACGTGACCTTACCCGGCTCCTCACGACCAATCTGACTGGTGAGGTTATTCAGCACGATATGGGCATTAACCAGTCCCGACACACCAATGTCTTTTTCGAAATTATTGTGTTTTTGCAGTGCCTGATTCACTTCCTGTTCGCTGATGGTGTATTGGGTTAACTGATTACAGCCGCTCAGCAATACCGCTAAAAACAGGGCAATCAGCCCGTAAAAAGCCTTCTTCATATTTCCCTCATTTAAATGAAAAAGTAGATCACGCCATAGCCTGCCTGAATGCAGGCAGTCTGTCATCAGGAATGGGCTGAGATGGCGTTGCCGTATGTGCCTTTCAGCCAGGGCGCTGGAGGTCCCACAGGCATAAATGCACGGCCTGAGCTTGTCCGGTAAATGCGCCTTCTGGCGCAAGTCAGGCGGCTTTGTCAGGGGCTGATGCTGTCAAGGCAAAGCAAGGAGGGGATGAAAACCACGGCGACATCAGACGCGGCCTTTATCATGCCGGTCAGCGTAAAACCATTCCGATCACCTAATCGGTCAGCGTGTCGGATGATAAACAAACAGCCCGGCGGCCATTGTGTGTGTAACGTTTTACCGCAGACCTGGCGGCGGTTATAGTGAATGTTATCAAAGACTGGCATTTCCTTCCCGCCATGGATTTCAGGAGAGATGATGTTTGGCTATCGTTCTGCCGCGCTGAGGGTGCGACTCACCACCGAGCGGCTGGTGGTAAGACTGGTTCACGAACGTGATGCGTGGCGATTAGCGGACTACTATGCTGAAAATCGCGATTTTCTCAGACCCTGGGAACCGGTACGTGATGACAGCCACTGCTATCCGTCTGGCTGGCAGGCCCGGCTGGGCCTGATTGCAGAGATGCACAAACAGGGTTCAGCTTTCTACTTTGTTTTGATGGACAGCAACGAAACGGAAGTCCGCGGCGTGGCGAACTTTAGCAATGTCCTGCGTGGGGCGTTTCATGCCTGCTATCTCGGCTATTCCCTCGGTGAGAAGTGGCAGGGGCAGGGCATGATGTTTGAGGCACTACAGTCGGCGATCCCGTACATGCAGCGGCAACAATATATTCATCGCATCATGGCTAACTATATGCCGCACAACCAGCGCAGTGGTGATCTGCTGGCGCGCCTGGGCTTTGAAAAAGAGGGATATGCTAAAAATTATTTAATGATTAACGGCCAGTGGCAGGATCATGTCCTCACGGCGTTAACCTGCAAAGAATGGACACCTAATCGTCGTGGGTAAGAAGAGGAATGCTGAATGAAGATGGCCTTATCAGCGCAGGCCCTGCGCGTTCTGGGTTGCCTGCTGGAAAAGCAAATCACTACACCGGAACAGTATCCGCTCTCATTAAACGGCGTAGTGACCGCCTGTAATCAGAAATCAAACCGCGAACCGGTTATGGGGCTGAGCGAAAGCGACGTGCAGGCTGAACTCGATCTACTGGTAAAAAAACACCTGGTCACGTCTAACAGCGGCTTCGGTCAACGGGTCGTTAAATACGAACAGCGTTTCTGCAATTCAGCTTTTGGTCATTTGCAACTGAGTCGTGCAGAAGTCGCCGTACTCACATTACTGTTCCTGCGCGGGGCGCAAACCCCGGGCGAACTGCGCACGCGAAGTGGTCGCCTGCATGAGTTTGTAGATGTCACCGAAGTCGAACAGACCCTGGAAGGGCTGGCATCGCGCGAGGACGGTGCGATGGTGGTGCGCCTGGCCCGCGAACCCGGCAAACGTGAAAGCCGTTTTATGCACCTGTTTGCCGGCGACGTGGAGCAAATACCCTCTCAGGCTGATGCCGTCCCGGATGATGCTGCGCTACTGGAACGCGTGACGTTGCTGGAGCAGTCTGTTGCAGACTTACAGGCGCAACTGGCGCTTTTACTGGAAAGAGAACAATAGATGACGATTCGCATTGGTGTAGTCGGGTTGGGTGGTATTGCACAAAAGGCCTGGCTGCCGGTTCTGTCTCAGGCTCAATCCTGGCAGTTGGTCGGTGCCTTTTCCCCTAATCAGGCAAAAGCGCAGGTCGTCTGTGAACGTTATCGTATTCCGTGTTTCGGGTCTTTGAATGATCTTGCTGCCGCCTGTGATGCCGTGTTTGTTCATACCAGTACCGCCAGCCACTACGAAGTGGTGCATGCGCTGCTGCTGGCAGGAAAGGATGTGTGTGTGGATAAACCGCTGGCGGAAACCCTTAACCAGGCTGAAATGCTGGTGACGCTGGCCGAAAAGAAACAGCGCCGGTTGATGGTGGCTTTTAACCGCCGTTTTGCGCCCCGCTATCAGCAGCTCAAGGCGGAGATGGACGCCGTTGCCTCACTGCGCATTGAGAAACATCGCGGCGACAGCGTAGGGCCGCATGATCTTCGCTTCACCTTACTGGATGATTACCTTCATGTCGTCGACACCGCGCTGTGGCTGACCGGAGGGCGCAGGCTTCCCCGGCAGGGACATATCGCCACCAATGAACAGGGACAAATGCTCTATGCTGAGCACCATTTCAATGCCGGTCAGGTGCAGGTAACCACCAGCATGCATCGTCGTGCAGGAAGCCAGCGTGAACGCATCAGCGCGGTAGGGGAGGGCAAGTGCATTGATATTCTGGATATGCGCGACTGGCAGGAGGAGCGCGGGGCGGGCGTGATCATCACACCGCCTGCGCCATGGCAGAGCCATCTTGCCCAACGCGGTTTTGTCGGGGCGGCAGAACATTTTATTCAATGTGTCGAAAATCAGACAAAGCCGGAGACCAGCGGCGAGCAGGCCCTGCTGGCGCAACGCGTGGTCGAATCGATGTGGCGCGATGCCGAACGGGAATAATGCCTTGTAACACTCAGCGCTGGTCATTTCGTACGATGGCAGTAGACTATCGCCCGAGCTGTGACCTAACCCGTGCTAAGTCACGCATTTAGCCGATTCTTTTCAGGATGCCCCGTCAATTATGAATTTGTTGAAATCGCTGGCAGCGGTCAGTTCTATGACTCTGTTTTCCCGCGTGCTGGGCTTCGCCCGTGATGCCATTGTGGCGCGTGTATTCGGCGCCGGCATGGCCACTGACGCCTTCTTTGTGGCGTTTAAACTGCCCAATTTGCTGCGACGTATTTTTGCGGAAGGCGCGTTCTCGCAGGCTTTTGTCCCCATTCTGGCGGAATACAAAAGTAAGCAGGGAGAAGAAGCCACCCGGTTGTTTGTGGCCTACGTATCGGGGCTGCTTACCCTGGCTCTGGCCCTGGTGACCGTGGCAGGAATGGTTGCCGCGCCCTGGGTCATTCTGGTGACCGCGCCGGGGTTTGCGGACACCGCAGATAAATTCGCCCTCACCAGCGCGCTGTTGCGCGTGACCTTTCCGTATATTCTGCTGATCTCCCTGGCGTCACTCGCCGGGGCGATACTGAACACCTGGAACCGTTTCTCCGTTCCCGCATTTGCGCCAACCTTGCTGAATGTCAGCATGATTGGTTTTGCCCTTTTTGCCGCACCGCACTTTCATCCGCCTGTTATGGCACTGGCGTGGGCCGTAGTGGTGGGCGGCGTGTTACAACTGGGCTACCAGTTACCCCATCTCAAAAAACTGGGGATGCTGGTCCTGCCGCGTCTCAACCTGCGTGATGCCGGTGTATGGCGCGTTATGCGTCAAATGGGACCCGCGATTCTGGGCGTGTCGGTCAGTCAAATCTCGCTCATCATCAACACCATTTTTGCTTCTTTTTTGGTGTCTGGTTCCGTTTCCTGGATGTATTATGCTGACCGCCTGATGGAGTTTCCTTCCGGCGTACTGGGCGTTGCGCTGGGAACCATTTTGTTGCCGTCACTGGCGAAAAGTTTCTCCAGTGGCAATCATGATGAATATTCACGCTTAATGGACTGGGGCCTGCGCTTATGCTTTTTGCTGGCGTTACCCAGTGCGGTGGCGTTAGGCATGTTGTCCGGGCCTCTGACTATCGCCTTGTTCCAGTATGGCAAGTTTACCGCTTTTGATGCGGCGATGACCCAGCGCGCCCTGATCGCCTATTCGGTCGGCCTGATGGGCCTGATTGTGGTGAAAGTACTGGCACCGGGATTCTATTCACGTCAGGACATTAAAACCCCAGTCAAAATTGCTATTGTAACGCTGATTGTGACCCAGCTTATGAATCTGGCCTTTATCGGCCCTCTTAAGCATGCCGGGCTGGCGCTCTCAATTGGTTTGGGTGCCTGTCTGAATGCCGCGCTGCTTTACTGGCAACTGCGTAAAAAGAAAATCTTCCAGCCGCAACCGGGATGGGTAGGTTTTTTACTGCGTTTATTGGTGGCTGTCGTGATAATGGCTGCCGCGCTGTTTGCGATGCTCTACTGGATGCCTGTCTGGGAGCAGGGCAACATGCTGTGGCGTTTGCTGCGGCTGGCGTTGGTCTGTGCCGTTGGCGGTGGCGCTTACTTCCTGGCGCTTGGGCTGATGGGCTTTCGCCTGCGCGATTATGCGCGACGCACGACCGTCTGAATGTAACAATGCCTTGAGCGTAGCGTGATGTGTTAACCCTTTATGCAAGCCGCAACGGATCACGTTGCGGCTTTTTACTGCCCAGGCGCAGAGCAAGGTGAGGTACGGCGTTCCCTCGGCCTCACTCAATGACAGCCATGATGCAACGCTCCTGGTTGCGCTATTAAGCGCAGGTGATACCGGCTCATGTTATGGCAAGGGTTGATGAATAAAGCGTTGTGATGAAGGTACAACCTGTGATGTAGCGAGAAAAAAGCGTTTCACTGAGATTTGTCATCAATAATTCACGGTTTATTCGTTGATCTTTCGTATCTGGAAAAGCGGGATCGTGAAAATGCTAATGTTGTAATAAATTGATTCAAAAGTAGATTTTTGCATAAAACCCTTTCCCGTACTGCCGATGAATACAGTCAGTCAATCATCAACAGGAGAGAAGGGAAATGCACACCAACGCCACTGAAAACGAAAAGCTAAGTCTCTGGCACAACCTCAAGCTTATTCCATTGTTCAGTCTGATCTTCGGCAGCATCTTATTTCTGTTCGTATTAAGCAGCAGTATTTCCGCCTGGTTTCTGAGCCAGGGCAGGCATTCGCTTGACGTTTCGACTGATGAAATTGAGGTTCGGCAGGGGCTGCTTGACAGTTCAACGCACATGCGTTCAGCAAGGCTGAATATCATTCAGGCGGGTGCTGCCACGCGCATTGCGGACACCGACAAATATAACGCGTTTTTACTCGCCACCGATGCCAGCGTTAAGAAGGCCGAGAAAGGACTCAACATTTATCTTAGCCGCGCCGTTAAGACGCAAGCCGGGATCGATCTTGATGCGCAGCTTCAGTCCCGATTTAACGATTATCTTCATAAGGGACTGCTGCCGATGATCGAGGCGGCCAAACAGGGCAGTTTTGAAGAGATCATTGCAGATGAAACCGAGGCCGACACCCTCGACAGGGCCTATAAAGATGTGCTGATGAAAGCGATTCAGATGCGGAATCAGCGCTCTCAGGATATAAAACAGCAGGCCGTAGAGCAGGTTAAGACAGGTTATATCACCATGTTAGCGGCTTTTGTGTCGTCAGTTTTGGTTGTGCTACTCGCTTTTGTGTTACTCAAAAGGGTGGTGATTACCCCGTTACGGCAGTCTCTGTTCCGTATTGACCTGATCGCCCATGGCGACCTGACCGCCAGGCCTTCCGCCTGTGGACGCAACGAGCCGGGCCGGCTGCTGTCCAGTCTTCAACTGATGCAGTCCTCCTTGTCGAATACGGTCGGCTCGGTGCGCACTGGCGCAATCGCGATTCTCCAGAGTGCGGGAGAAATTTCTTCCGGCAATAGCGATCTTTCGTCCCGGACAGAACAGCAAGCCGCATCACTGGAACAGACGGCGGCGAGCATGGAGCAACTGACGGCGACGGTGAAGCAAAACGCAGACAATGCTCATCACGCGTGTCAGCTGGCATCTGACGCGTCGGGTAAAGTCCAGACGGGCGGCGACATTGTGAACCGCGTTGTAAAAACGATGGACGACATTTCCGGGAGCTCGAAAAAGATTGCAGAAATCACTGGCGTTATTAACAGCATTGCTTTCCAGACCAATATACTCGCGCTGAATGCGGCGGTAGAAGCCGCGCGGGCAGGGGAACAGGGCCGTGGTTTTGCCGTTGTTGCCAGTGAAGTGCGCAACCTGGCGCAGCGCAGCGCGCAGGCGGCAAAAGAAATCGAAACACTGATTTCGGCTTCTGTCGGGCTGATTAACGGCGGCACTGCGCTTGTCAGCGACGCGGGCAGTACTATGATGGCAACAGTTGAATCTTTTCGCCGGGTGAATGACATTATTTCTGAAATCGCGGCGGCCTCCGATGAACAAAGCAAGGGCATTCAGCAGGTTAGTCAGGCTGTTACCGAAATGGATGCTGTGACACAGCAGAATGCGTCGTTGGTTGAACAGGCCTCGGCGGCGGCGGCTTCGCTCGAAGATCAGGCCGATAAACTGACCCAGGCCGTTTCAGTTTTCAAAATCGAAAACCACTCTGTAACTCATTCCCTTCCCCCTTTCTCTGCGGTAGCCAAATCCGTTGACGCAGTATTGACTGTGCCTGACGTCGGACATGAAAACTGGGAGGCCTTTTAAGCAGGAGCAAGAGTGGCCGACGGGATGCGTGTTTTCTCTTTAGGTGAGATGCACGTCAGGCTTAAGCGGCTATTATCTCCAGCGCGAAGGACATGGCGGGTGAAGCCGCCATGATCAGACGGAATTGCCTGTGTTTATTGCCACGTCTCAGGCAAGCCTGATATCAGTCTGCAATTTCATAAATGGCGAGGCGCCCGCGCCGAAAGAATCGATACGGCAGCGCGCAGGCGGGTTCAGACCCGGGCGTTGGGATATAAAAAAACCGTCATCCCTGTGAGATGACGGTCTTTTCAAGACGGATGACTTAAGGTTTGTCATCACCCGGCAGAGACAACAGGTTGTCTCTGGGGAGTGACAGCAACACCGGTCAGCCTTTACGGCTTAGCGTTGCCTGCCCTTGTCCTTTCCCGTCCGGGCCATAAAACGCCTGCGTCTGGTGAGGTTTCAGAACGTCTAAAGCGTCATGGGTAAAGGTAATTTGATGCTGCAACAAAATACCGTTGTGAGTATTTGCATTGTGTAACCGACGCGTGTGCTGCTGGATACCTTCCCAGCGGCGCGCCATGTCACTCTGACCACGATAAGGGGCAGATGTACCCAGGCTTTTCTCGTTACTACGACGCATTTCGTCTAAATAATTCAACGTACTCAGTAGCGCACTTTTATCTTCTGTAATGCGCTGCAAGTTGTTGCTGTTGATCATTCCAGACGACAGCTGTTGTTGCTCTTCATCCAGCACGGTGGCCAGAGACACCAGCACTTCCTGCATCTTATCTAACGTGGTCAGCAAATTACTCATGGGGATTATTTACCCTCTAAATACGCCTTAGTGTCGGCAATTAGCGCATCGGCGATTTTGCCAGTATCCATCTTCAACTCGCCATTACGAATGGCGGTTTTCAATTGTTCTACGCGCTGGACATTAATGTCCTGGCTGCTGGGCTGCATAAGCTGTGCTTGTGCACTGCTCAGGTTAACCTGGGCGGCTGCAGGCGTGGTTGCAGTAGTACTGCTGCTCTGACGCACTCGGGCAGTTTGTTGCTCGCTGCTGTCACGTGTTTGCACGGTGCTTGCGGGCTTAGACGGTTGTGTTCTGTCGATGCTCATATTCGGGCTCCTGTGAGGTCAGGGGAGTCTGCCACCTGAATCATAATAGCGTAATCGCTTAGCTGATTCTTCTATCGGCAGATAAACAGGCTTCTTTAATGTTTTATAGTGTTATAAGAATTTTCCCATCATCGCTCACACGACCACTCACAACCTGACCATTTCCCATACGTACCCGAACCCACTGCGATATCGTGCCATTGTTCAACGCTTTGCCCTCACCGCTAGCGTCAAACCCGTCTCCGCTGGCCACCACCATCACATCCTGGCCTGCTTTAACGCGCCATGGCTGGCGCAACATAGACTGACTTACAGGTTGCCCCGGTTGGATATCACGCAAGACCACCGCATCCGCTACTGACTCATCGTTGAGCAACGTGCGCGGAGGCAACGTATCCAGACGTCCGTTTTCAATGCGGAAATCATCTTTGCTAACGGTATTGCCACGGGGAATGGCGTTTTTAGCGACCACATACGCCCCAGTGACCTGTACCTGCACCTGAATATAACGGCGATTCTCACCGCAGTTAGCCGCCACACTCATGTTGCCCCATGCCCGGCTGTTGCCCGGCAGGGTAAATTGTGGCGCGTCACACGCTGGCCACTGCGTCTGCGGCGTGCGGATAACCACATTCATGCCTGCCGCGTGTTGGGGATCACGCGCCTTAAAAAACTGGTTCAGTTGGGCACTGAAATCGCCTGCCATAACGGGTAAGGCAAACAGGGCCAGCAGGCCGGCTAACAGGGCTGGATATCCACGCATGTGCTTTTCCTCACTGATGATGTCAACGAGTGTACGCGCTTAAAAAAAAACTCAAGAGCAAAAATAGCGACGATTTGAGGCGTTATTCAGACGATGACTCTTGCTTTTTCCCGATTAAGCTGCCAACTCGAAATTCTCATTTGCGGAGGAAGCATGCTCGACAAACTCGATGCGGCGCTACATTTCGGTACCGAAGCCCTTAACCTGCGAGCTCAACGTCAGGAGATTCTGGCATCTAACATTGCCAACGCCGACACCCCGGGCTATCAGGCCAGGGATATCGACTTTGCCAGCGAGCTGAATCGGGCAATGGCGAATGGACGTGCTGAAGGCAGTAGCCTGGCGCTCAAAGTCACTTCGTCGCGTCACATTGAAGCGCAGACGAACTCGGCACCGTCAATGAATATGCTGTATCGCATTCCGGATCAGCCATCTGCCGACGGTAACACCGTGGATATGGACCGCGAACGTACGCAGTTCGCGGATAACAGCCTGAAATATCAAACCGACCTCACGCTTATCAGTAGCCAAATCAAAGGCATGATGAGCGTGTTACAAGGGCAATAATTATGGCCTTGCTTAATATTTTTGACATTGCCGGCTCAGCAATGACCGCGCAATCACAGCGATTAAACGTCAGCGCCAGTAACCTGGCTAACGCCGACAGCGTGACCGGCCCGGACGGACAGCCGTATGTGGCAAAACAGGTCGTTTTTCAGACCGATGCTGCTCCCGGTGCCGCGACAGGTGGTGTGAAAGTGGCGCAGGTCGTGGACGATCCTACACCGGCAAAACTGGTCTACGACCCAGGTAACCCAATGGCAGACAACAAAGGTTACGTGAAAATGCCTAACGTGGATGTGGTAGCCGAAACGGTGAACACCATGTCGGCGTCACGCAGCTACCAGGCTAACGTCGAGGTACTGAACACCGTGAAGTCGATGATGATGAAAACGCTGACCCTGGGTCAGTAACGGAGAAAAATAATGGCTATCTCGGTAGGCGTTAATGAAAAGCTGGACCCCACGGTACTGAGTTCGTCCAGCACCGGCACGGGGAACAGTTCTCAGGACCTGCAAAACCAGTTCCTGACCATGCTGGTCACACAGTTACAAAACCAGGACCCGACAAATCCAATGGATAACAGTCAGCTGACGACGCAGCTGGCACAGATTAACACCCTGAGCGGTATTGAAAAACTGAATACCACGCTGGGATCGATTTCCGGCCAGATCAGCACCAGCCAGTCTCTGCAGAGCTCCACGCTGATTGGACATGGGGTGATGGTCAATGGCTCCCAGATCCTGGTAGGCAAAGGCACCACGACACCGTTTGGCGTTGAGCTGACTAACGCAGCGACCACCGCCACGGCGACGATCAGTGACGCACAAGGCAATGTGGTCAGTACCCAGGACCTGGGTTCACTCACTGCGGGCGTACACACCTTTTCGTGGGACGGAAAATTACCTGATGGCAGCGTTGCGCCAGACGGTAAATACAAAGTTGCGATTGCTGCCAGTAACAGCAGCGGTCAACAGGTAGCACAGCCACTTAATTATGCCTACGTCAATGGCGTAAGCACGGCGGGTAATACCGCAACACTGGATCTCGGCACCATGGGCTCCGCCACCCTTGACGACGTACGTCAGATTCTCTGATTCACCTGTAGACAGGAGAGGTTTAAATGTCATTTTCACAAGCGGTCAGCGGTCTCGGCGCTGCCTCAAGTAACCTGGACGTTATCGGTAACAACATCGCTAACTCCGCCACAGCGGGCTTCAAATCCAGTACCATCGCGTTTGCCGACATGTTCGCCGGCTCTAACGTAGGTCTGGGTACAAAAGTTGCCGCCGTTATCCAGAACTTTAACGATGGTTCAACCACCACCACCAGCCGTGGACTGGATGTTGCGCTGAGCGGAAACGGTTTTTTCCGTTTGACCAACTCTGCGGGCGCGGTTTCCTATTCACGTAACGGCCAGTTCACACTCGATCAGAACCGTAACCTGGTGAATACCCAGGGTCTGAATGTAACCGGTTATCCGGCATCAGGCGTGCCGCCAACGATTCAAAGCGGTGCCAACCCGGTTGCGATTAAAATCCCAACCACGCAGATGTCTGCGAACGCGACCACCACGGCTAACCAGGTGGCAAAGCTGAACTCAACGTCTGCAACGCTGGATGACACCAAGTTTTCAGCCACTGACCCGACAACGTACAGTGCTAAAAACACGATTACCATGTACGACACGCAGGGTAACGCCCACTCGCTTGACATGTATTTTGTTAAGACGGCAAACAACACCTGGAAGATTCATGGCATTGACTCAACCGCGGGTTCCGCTGTGGGTAACTACCAGATGTCCTACGATGCCAACGGTCAAATGACCGGTGTGTCCAGCCTGGATGCGACAGGCGCCGTTGTCGCGGGTTCAACCACGCCAAGCACAGCCAGTATCACCATTCCTGGTGTCAATGGCGCAAATGGCACGACCGTGGCCTTGAACTTTGTGGGCAGCCTGCAGCAAAACACCGGTGCGACCACCTTTGGTAACGCCACGCAAAACGGTTATGCCCCAGGCGACCTGACCAGCTACGCCATTAACAATGACGGCACCATCACCGGCAGTTATTCCAACCAACGTACTCAGTTGCTGGGACAAATCGTTCTGGCGAGCTTCTCTAACCCGGAAGGCCTGAAATCTCAGGGTGACAACGTCTGGTCGGAAACCAATGCGTCTGGACAGGCTGCAGTTGGCCTGGCGAACACCGGAACATTTGGTTCACTGACCGCCGGTGCGCTGGAGTCCTCGAACGTTGATATGAGTAAAGAGCTGGTCAACATGATCGTCGCGCAACGCAACTACCAGGCGAACGCGCAGACCATCAAAACGCAGGACCAGATCCTTAACACCCTGGTCAACTTACGTTAATTCGCTAACGGGATTGCTCTATGGATCACGCGATATATACCGCGATGGGCGCGGCCAGTCAGACACTGGATCAGCAGGCGGTTACCGCCAGCAACCTCGCCAACGCATCAACGCCCGGTTTCCGGGCGCAGTTGAACGCGTTGCGTGCTGTACCGGTTACTGGCTGGTCGCTGCCAACGCGTACGCTGGTAACGGCGTCCACGCCGGGCGCCGATATGAGTCAGGGTGCAATGGACTACACCGAACGTCCGTTGGATGTGGCGATGCAGCAGGACGGCTGGCTTGCACTACGAACGGCAGACGGCAGCGAAGCCTATACCCGCAACGGTAATATGCAAATCCGTTCGGACGGCACGCTGACGGTGCAGGGCAATCCCGTCATGGGCGACGGTGGTCCGATTGTGATCCCACAAGGCACAGAGGTCACCATTGCGGCTGACGGTTCTATTACCGGACTTAACGCAGGCGACTCACCGAATGCCACGGTGCAGTTGGGTCGTCTGAAGCTGGTTCAGGCAACAGGTAAAGAGTTACAGCGCGGGGATGATGGCATGTTCCGTCCAACCGCCGCGACGCAGGCTACACGCGGCGCCGCGCTGCAGGCCGATCCCACCATGCAGGTGATGCCTGGCGTTCTGGAAGGCAGTAACGTTAAACCGGTCGAGACCATGGTCGATATGATCGCCAATGCCCGACGTTTTGAGATGCAGATGAAGGTCATTTCTAACGTCAACGAAAACGAACAAAAAGCCAATCAGTTGCTGAGCATCGGCAGCTAAGGCACGAGGATAAATACATGATTCGTTCTTTATGGATCGCGAAAACCGGTCTTGATGCACAGCAGATGAACATGGACGTTATCGCCAACAACCTGGCAAACGTCAGTACTAATGGCTTTAAGCGTTCACGTGCGGTATTTGAAGATCTGATGTACCAGACAATGCGTCAACCGGGTACCCAGTCATCAGAACAAACCACGCTGCCATCAGGTTTGCAAATTGGTACCGGTGTGCGTCCGGTGACGACTGAGCGTTTGCATACACAGGGCAACCTGTCGCAGACCAACAACTCGAAAGATATTGCCATTAACGGGCAGGGTTTTTTCCAAATCCAGATGCCAGATGGTACGTCTGCTTACACCCGTGATGGTTCGTTCCAGGTGGATCAGAATGGTCAGTTAGTGACCAACTCCGGTTTCCCGGTACAGCCAGGCATTACGATTCCAGCCAACGCCACCAGCATTACCGTGTCGCGTGATGGTGTCGTCAGTGTCACGCAGCAGGGGCAAACTCAGGCCGCGCAGGTCGGGCAGTTAACCCTGAGCACCTTTATCAACAACGCCGGTCTCGATAGCGTAGGTGAAAACCTTTACAAAGAAACCCAGGCATCCGGTGCACCGACTGACAGCACGCCTGGCCAGAACGGCGCAGGTCTGCTGTATCAGGGCTATGCCGAAACCTCCAACGTTAACGTTGCTGAAGAACTGGTCACCATGATCCAGACGCAGCGCGCCTATGAAATTAACAGCAAAGCGATCAGCACCTCCGATCAGATGCTGGCGAAGTTAACGCAGCTGTAATGCGAACAGGGCCGGCTCAGGCTGGCCTGAAGAATAGTCATTTATAAGGTCGTGACTCCGTGGCGATGCAACATATTCTCAAGCCTGGACATTGGTTAGTAGCAAGCCTGCTACTCACTCTTAACGGTTGTGCACTGGTACCGCGCACGCCGTTGGTGCAAGGGGCGACCACGGCTCAGCCGTTGCCATCTGCACCACCGGTGGTGAACGGTTCAATTTTTCAGGGCGTCGCGCCGCTCAACTACGGTTATCAGCCGCTGTTTGAGGATCGTCGCCCACGTAATATCGGCGATACGCTGACCATCACGCTGCAAGAAAACGTCAGCGCCAGCAAAAGTTCGTCCTCTAACGCCAGCCGAAACGGCAGCGGTAGCCTGGGCATTACCGCCGTACCTACGGGCCTTGCCGGTCTGGCAGGCGCTGCAGGTGAAAAAGCCAACTTTGCGGCAGGTGGCAAAAATGATTTCGCAGGTAAAGGCGGCGCGTCTGCCAACAACACCTTTACCGGCACCATCACCGTGACCGTGGATCAGGTTCTGTCGAACGGCAACCTGCACGTGGTCGGTGAAAAACAGATTGCCATTAATCAGGGCACCGAGTTTATCCGCTTCTCGGGCGTGGTTAACCCACGCACCATTAGCGCCAGTAACGCGGTGTTGTCAACGGCCGTCGCCGATGCACGTATTGAGTACATCGGAAATGGTTATATCAATGAAGCGCAAACCATGGGTTGGCTGCAGCGTTTCTTCCTGAACATCTCGCCGTTCTAAGAGGTTTCAATGAAAAAGTTAGCATTATGGCGTGTCGGTCTGGGGTTACTGTTAGGCGTAAGTCTGATGGCTCACGCCGATCTGATCCGCGATTTAACCACCGTACAAGGTGTGCGCGACAACCAACTGCTGGGCTATGGGCTGGTGGTAGGTCTGGATGGTACGGGTGACCAGACCACTCAGACACCCTTTACGACGCAGACTGTCAGCAACATGTTGTCCCAGTTGGGCATCACCGTGCCGCCCGGCACTAACATGCAGCTCAAAAACGTAGCGGCTGTAATGGTCACGGCTAAATTGCCCTCGTTTGCCCGTCAGGGACAGACGCTGGATGTGGTTGTCTCATCCATGGGTAATGCCAAAAGCCTGCGCGGCGGGACCTTATTAATGACACCGATGAAAGGCGTGGATAACCAGGTTTATGCCCTGGCTCAGGGGAATATCCTGGTCGGTGGTGCGGGTGCTTCTGCCGGGGGAAGTAGTGTTCAGGTTAACCAACTGAACGGCGGACGTATTACCGAAGGCGCGACGGTTGAGCGTGAATTGCAGAGCAACTTTGGCTCGCAAAACACCATTAACCTGCAGCTCAACACCGCCGATTTCTCTATGGCGCAACGTATTGCGGATGCGATCAATGGACGTGGTGGCTACGGCTCTGCGCAGCCGCTGGATGCCCGCACCGTTCAGGTACGCGTATCACCTAACAACGGTGCACAGGTTCGCTTGCTGGCCGAGATTCAGAACATCGACGTGTCTGTCCCGGTTGAAGATGCCAAAGTGATTATCAACTCGCGTACCGGCTCTGTCGTGATGAATCGTGAAGTGAAACTGAACACCTGTGCAGTGGCGCAGGGCAACTTGTCTGTGACGGTTAATCAGCAGCAGAACGTCAGCCAGCCTGATACACCGCTGGCGGGTGGACAAACCGTGGCAACCACCAATACACAGATCGACCTGCGTCAGAGCGGCGGTGCCCTGCAACGGGTGAATTCCAGCGCCAACCTGAACAGCGTGGTACGTGCACTGAATGCCCTGGGCGCATCGCCTATCGAGCTGATGTCTATTTTGCAGTCAATGCAGAGCGCGGGTTGCCTGCGCGCTAAACTGGAAATTATCTGATGAATGATGCGCAATCGCTGATGAATGCGGCTTTTGACAGCCGCTCACTGAACGACCTTAAACGCCAGGTCACCGCCGATCCGAAAGGAAAAGCGCTGCAGGTGGCACAGCAGGTCGAAGGGATGTTTGTTCAGATGATGCTAAAGAGTATGCGCGATGCGTTACCGCAGGACGGCGTACTCAGCAATGAACAGACCAAACTTTTTACTTCAATGTACGATCAGCAGATTGCGCAAGACATCGGAAAACGTGGCCTGGGCCTGGCGGATATCATCGTGAAACAGATGGAACCCGCCAAAGCCCCGGATGAGACCGCCGGCACCGTTCCGATGAAACTGGATAACAGTTTCATTATGAGCAATATCGGGGCAACGCCACTGGAGCAGATGGTGCGTAAAGCCATGCCGCGTCTGCCGCCAGCCTCGCCAACGGGACTGCCCGGCGACAGCCGCGATTTTATTGCCCAACTGACGCAGCCTGCTCAGGCCGCCAGCCAGCAGAGCGGGATTCCGCACCACCTGATTCTGGCGCAGGCTGCGCTGGAGTCCGGCTGGGGGCAACGTCAAATCCTGACCCGTGACGGTAAGCCGAGTTACAACGTCTTCGGCATTAAAGCCAGCGCCAACTGGAAGGGTGAAACAACCGATATCATGACCACGGAATACGAGCATGGCGAAGCAAAAAAAGTGCGCGCCAGCTTCCGCGTTTACGGATCGTATTTCGAAGCGTTGAATGACTACGTCAAACTGATTTCAAACAATCCACGTTATGCGGCCGTAACGAATGCGCAGAGCGCGGAGCAGGGCGCACAGGCATTGCAGGCTGCCGGTTATGCGACCGATCCAAAATATGCACAGAAACTGGTTGGAATGATTCAGCAATTCAAGAGCATGGGTGAAAAAGTGGTTAAAGCGTATAGCCAGGATTTAAGCACCCTGTTCTGATTATTCGGCCTCAAGTTTCACTTAAGCATGCCGATAATAACAACAAGAGCCAGGCGCGCCAGCGTACGTTGGCGACCACACTGATGACAGCCACCCGTTCAACGGGGGAATGTAAGGAACCGAGATGTCCAGCATAATTAACTCCGCAATGAGCGGGCTCAGTGCCGCACAGGCCGCCTTAAGCACGACCAGTAACAATATCAGTAATTACACTGTCGCGGGCTACTCGCGTCAGACCACCATTCTGGCCGAAGCAAACAGTACCCTGCAGGGGAAAAGCTATTACGGCAATGGTGTTAACGTCACCGGTGTTCAGCGTGAATATGACGGTTTTATCGCCGCTCAGCTGCGCGGATCGTCGGCCAATTATAATGCGGCGAATACCCAGTATTCGCAGGTATCTAATATTGATGATCTGATGTCGACGTCGACCACTAACCTGTCAACGGCGATTCAGGGCTTCTTCAGCAACATGCAAAACGTGGTCAGTAACGCCAACGATCCGGCGGCGCGCCAGTCGATGCTCAGCAACTCGCAGGGGCTGGTTAACCAGTTCCAGACTCAGGCGCAGTACCTGACCAACATGCAAAACAGCGTGAACACCAATATTGCCTCTAACGTCGATCAGATTAATACCTTCACCACGCAGATCTCGAATCTTAACCAGCAAATTGCCAAACTAAGCACGGCTAACGGTGCAACACCGAATGATTTGCTTGATCAGCGCGATCAGTTAGTGAACGGCCTGAATAATATCGTTGGTGTGACAGTGTCACAGCAAGACGGCAGCTATACGGTTTCGATGGCGAACGGCACGTCACTGGTGAATGGTTTTCAGTCCACCAAGCTGGTGGCCATGCCGTCCAGCAGTGACCTGACGCGCACCACAGTAGGTTATGTCGACCCTCAGGCTGGCAACGTGGAGATTCCGGAATCGTCTCTGACCACGGGGTCGCTGGGCGGTATGCTGAGCTTCCGTTCGCAGGATCTGGACCTGGCACAAAACCAACTGGGCCAGTTAGCGGCTGCCTTTACGACCAGTTTTAACACCGTGCACAAGCAAGGCTTCGACAGCAACGGTAATCAGGGCGTCGACTTCTTTAATATCGGCAGTCCTACGGTGCAGGGGAACAGCAAAAATACCTCTTCTGCCACCCTGACGGCAGCGTGGACTGACACCAGTGCCCTGCAGGCATCAAACTATACCGTCAGCTATGACGGGACAAACTGGTCAGCGACACGTTTGTCAGATAACACCAAAACCACGCTCACACCCACTACCTCGGGCGGCGCTACGACGCTTAACCTGGATGGGATGAGCCTGACGGTCAACGGCACGCCAAACGCCAAAGACAGTTTCCTGGTGAAACCGGTTCAGAACGTGGTTAACGGCATGTCGGTTGCTATTACCAGCGGATCACAAATCGCCGCGGCGGCCGCGACCGGCGGTGAGAGTGATAACCGCAATGCGCAAAAGCTGCTGGCATTGCAGGATGCCAAAGTCGTTAACGGCAACGCGACGATTTCCCAGGCTTACGGCGCGATGGTGAGTACCATCGGCAACAAAACCCAGGCACTCAAAACCGCCAGCACGACGCAGCAAAACGTGGTGACGCAGCTAACCAACCGCCAGCAATCTGTTTCTGGCGTGAACCTGGATGAAGAGTACGCGAACCTGACGAAATACCAACAATATTACATGGCGAATGCGCAGGTTTTAAAAACGGCCAGCACCGTTTTTGACGCCCTGCTTAGCATCAACTAAAAGCAGAGGACATCATGCGACTCAGTACAAATATGATTTTTGACCAGCAGGTTCGCGGCGTTAGCGATGCGCAGTCCTCTTGGTTAAATGCGGGAAAACAGCTTTCCACCGGACTCAGAGTGTCTAATCCTTCAGACGACCCGATTGCCGCGTCTCGTGCGGTCGTGCTGTCGCAAACGCAGGCGCAGGCAAGCCAGTATTCTGTCGCGCGTACCTTTGCCGACCAGGGATTATCGCTGGAAGAAAACACCCTTAATGGCGTCACGAACAGCATCATGAGCGCGCAGTCGATGATTGTGGCCTCCGCTAATGGTTCCTTAAGCGACGACGACCGTGCTTCTTATGCCACGCAGCTGGAAGGGGTTCGTGCGCAGTTACTCAATCAGGTAAACAGCAAAGATGCCAACGGACGTTATATCTTTGCAGGTTACAAAACGGATAGCCCACCGTTTGTGGATGGTGCGGGCGGCGTCACTTATCAGGGCGGAACCGATGCGATTACCCAGAAAGTGGACACTGACCGTACAATGACCATCGGTCACACCGGCAACAGCATCGTGATGTCGATTACCAGCAATGCGGTGAAAGAGCCTAACGGCGGTACCAGTGAAACGAACGTGTTTAACATGCTGGACAGCGCCATCAGTGCGCTGAAAGTGCCGCAAAACGGCGCGGACGATGCGACGAAAGCCACGTTTTCTGCGGCAATGGATAAAACCAGCCGTGGCCTGAGCAACTCGCTTAACAACGTGCTCAGCGTCCGTTCCGAGATCGGTACCCAGCTGAAAGAGTTAGATACGTTGAATGCGCAGGGGGACGATCGCAAGGTAATTTATGATTCCCAGATGAGCAGCCTGGTGGACGTTGATTACACCCAGGCGATCTCCAGCTACACCATGCAACAGCAGGCGCTGCAGGCTTCTTACAAGACCTTTACCGATATGTCTCAGATGTCACTGTTTCAGTTAAATTCATAAAACGAAATTTGGGCGTACTTTAACCGGGTGCGCTTAGTTTTTCCCACCTTCCCGATAAGGGATGGTGGGATTTTTTTTGCCTGGATATTCGCCCTTTCACGGAGGTCGGTATTGATGCGTCCGGTGGCGTATCAGTCAGGGCTGAGGCTAAATACTCTGCCCGGCATAACGACACGCTGGTGGTGGGATAAGGGGGAAAGCTGGCTCGCCGACGATGAAGAGGTAAGGCTGCTAGCAGGGGACAGGCAATGGACGGCTACGAAGGCTGGCAGAGGGGTTGACTGTCTGGCGACAAAGCCCGGAGTTTCCACATGCAGTCGCCAGGGCACAAAAGTGGCTTTCTCTTCGTAATACAGCAGACAACAGGCAATAAAAAACCCGGCCGGAGCCGGGTTTGTCGATACCGTTACCTGGCCTTACGGCTTGGTAGCAGGTGCAGTGGCCTGATGGGTGGCGCTATGGCCGCCCGCCGATCCTCTGCCATCAAACTGGAAAGAAGGACGCTGCCAGTCACTCTGAGGCGCAGGCTCGGGTTGCCATGCAGGTGCAGGTGCCTTAGTCATCGGCGCAGAGGCAAAATGCTTCCAGCGCGTTTCGACATTGGCGTTAACCGCCTCTACAGGAACATCGCGTGCGGCAACCGGCGCATGAGGTTCGCTAACCGGAGTGAGGGTTTCCTCAGCGGCGACAGGCGCGTTTAAGACCTCTTCCACCTGGGCTTCGGTCGCTGCGCTCACGTCGGTGCCGGCATGTTCTGCCGTTGCAGATTGCGCCGTTTCTACTGCGGCGGATGCTACTGCGGTTGGTGCGTTAACCTCAGGTTCTTCGGCAACGTCAGCAGGCTGTGCCTGTTGCGCAATCTCTTCAGCACGGGCTTCAACGGCCGCTGGAATTACCGCGGGTTCATGATTCACCGGCGCATCAATCGCGTGGGTATCATCAGTATTCACCACAGTAACCGGAGTTTCAGCCTGCGGTTCAGCAATTTGCACCGGTGCAGCCTGGGAAGCAGGGGCTTCATCAGTCACGACAGGCAGTGCAATGGCTGGTGCCGTTTCTTCGCGGTGGTAATCTGGCGTCGTTTTCGCTGTGTCCTGAAGGGTTTGCTCTTCATTCGTTTGCGCGACCGGATAACGAACCCAGACTTTGCCCGAGGCCATTTCAGGAGAAGCCGAGGCGGCATCTAACGGCATGGCGGACTGCGTCGGGTAACGCTCATCACGGTAACGACGGCGACGCTGACCACTGACACGCAGATGACGAGGCGAACGGCGTGAACGGCGCGGCATATTGGCATTATCGCGACCGTCATGTTCCTCCGTCTCCTCAACCTGCGAGGTTTCAACAACAGGCTGAACCTGACGAGCTTCAACAGGTTCAGCTGACTCAATAGCCGCCACCTGAGGCTGGTCAGTGTTTTCGCCAACGCGGATTTTCTGCGTCAGTTGACGTGGTTTGCGGCGTGGCATTACCTGCACGCGCTCATCTTCCTGCGCATCCACAGCGACCGGGGCTACAACCTCAACGGCTTCTTCAACCGTGGTGCTGACATCCTGCTGGGCGCGTTTCTCTTCCTGACGGCGACGCTGACGTTCAGCACGCTGTTCGCGGCGCTGTTGCTGCTGCTCATCACGTTGCTGACGGGCTTCGTCGCTCAGTACCGGACGATCGTCACGCGCTTCATTCGGCTGTGCCTGACGCTTGTTGCGGCGATTGTCTTCACGCGGTTCGCGGCTGTCGCGAGGCTCGCGGTTATCACGAGCGTCACGGTTGTCACGAGATTCGCGGTTATCACGGGATTCACGCTGCTGCGTGCTGTCGCCATTACGTGGCGTACGCTCGCGACGATTGTTGTTGCGGCGGTTGTTACGACGATCGCCACGCTGATTGCCATTTTCTTCTTCGCTGGCTTTCTGCGGTTCAGAAACCTCAGCAACAGGCTCGGCAGCAGCTGGAGCAGGTTCGCCAGCAAACAGTTTTTTCAATCCACCTAACAAACGGCTTACCAGGCCCGCACTGGCAGGTGCTGCCGAAGCAGCAGGGGCGGTCTCAGTAACCGACGCTGGAGCAGCGGTAACCACATCCGGAGAGGCTTCCGCAGGTGCCGGCGGCGCATCAGGCATCACAAACGCTGCCAGCGCAGGTTGCTCCGGACGGCGACGTTCGGCATGTTCCTCTTCTGATGGCATCGCCATCTCAGCTTCATGCAGCTTCGGCAGGTGGTAGCTCAGCGTCTGGGTTTCCTCACCTTTACGCACGCGTAAAACGGAGTAGTGCGGCGTTTCCATTCTGTCGTCAGGAACGATGACCGCACGCACGCCGCCCTGACGTTTCTCGATAGCATTCACTGCTTCACGTTTTTCGTTCAGCAGATAAGAGGCAACCGGAACCGGCACAATGGCATGCACTTCTTTGGTGTTGTCCTTCAGCGCTTCTTCTTCAATCAGGCGCAGAATAGACAATGACAGGGATTCGTTATCACGAATGGTGCCGGTGCCGCTACAGCGCGGACAGACGTGATGGCTGGACTCGCCCAGCGATGGGCTGAGACGCTGGCGGGACATTTCCAGCAGGCCAAAACGTGAAATATGGCTGATTTGAATACGAGCGCGATCCTGACGTACGGCTTCACGCAGACGGTTTTCAACCGCGCGCTGGTGACGAACGGGCGTCATATCAATAAAGTCGATAACGATCAGACCGCCGAGATCGCGCAGACGCAACTGACGGGCAATCTCATCGGCGGCTTCAAGATTGGTATTAAAGGCGGTTTCCTCAATATCACCGCCGCGAGTCGCACGTGCGGAGTTGATATCGATGGCAGTCAGCGCTTCGGTACTGTCGATAACGATCGACCCGCCGGAAGGCAAGCGGACTTCGCGCTGGAAAGCGGATTCAATTTGCGATTCGATTTGATAATGGCTGAACAGCGGGATCTCACCGGTGTAGAGCTTAATCTTGCTGGTAAAGTCCGGACGACCCAGGGCAGCGATATGCTGACGAGCTAGCTCCAGGACTTTCGGGTTATCAATAAGAATCTCACCGATATCCTGACGTAAATAATCGCGGAACGCGCGCACGATTACGTTGCTTTCCTGATGAATCAGGAAAGGCGCAGCGCGGCTGTCAGCGGCTTTTTTGATGGCTTCCCAGTGCTTCAGGCGGAAACTGAGATCCCACTGCAGGGATTCGGCAGATTTGCCGACGCCAGCGGTACGAACAATCAGCCCCATGCCATCCGGGAGTTCCAGTGCCGACAAGGCTTCTTTCAGCTCGGTACGGTCATCACCTTCAATCCGACGTGAAATCCCACCCGCACGCGGGTTGTTTGGCATCAATACCAGGTAGCTACCGGCCAGAGAGATAAAGGTAGTGAGGGCCGCGCCTTTGTTGCCGCGTTCCTCTTTATCGATCTGAACAATCACTTCCTGACCTTCACGCAGCACGTCTTTAATATTCGGACGACCGTGAGAGTTGTAGTGAGCAGGGAAGTATTCGCGGGAAATTTCTTTCAGGGGGAGGAAACCGTGACGTTCTGCACCGTAATCGACGAAGGCCGCTTCAAGGCTGGGTTCGATACGGGTAATTTTACCTTTGTAGATGTTGGCTTTTTTCTGTTCGTGTCCTGGGCTTTCGATATCCAGATCGTACAGACGTTGACCATCAACCAGGGCAACGCGCAACTCCTCCTGCTGAGTTGCGTTAATTAACATTCTTTTCATCGTGACGTACTCGTTATTCTTTCATGAGTGATTAAAGCTGCGGGCATAGTTACCCTGGACGAGTATCAACCGATGGCCCCGTGACTTAGTGCAATGTCGTCAACCTCACGGTTATCGACCGCGCGAGGGGCGCAAATAACGTCGGTGGCCTGTTTTTCATAAGGAACAACAGCACCAGATAGTGGAAATGCGAGAGATAATTCAGTAAACCCGAGCACTCCATCTCATGTCCAGGCCGCAACCCGCAGCCCGCTAACTGTCTGATTTCGCATTACGTCTTACGCCATTGCTGCGTGTCTGCTCAATCCGACAAAATAACTAATTTCGCTGTTTTCTTCTCTGAATCTTCAGCTAAGAAACCTAAGCATTATTCCACTGCTAACCTTCATATAGCAAGGCGACTTTAACTCACTGATCAATTTTCTTTACATTTTAAGAACCCTGCGACAGAAAGTGCGCCAGTGCTGCTGTAAATCACAGCAATCACATTGCCCGTTCTGAGGGGACGCAGAGAGTTAAGCACAGAAAAAGGGGTGGCGCTATCAGGGGACACTATTTAGAATCGCCGCCATGAAAACAGAGAATCCCGGCGTACAATTTGTCGCCATCACGGCTGAAAATGCCGGACAGCGTATTGATAACTTTTTGCGCACCCATTTAAAAGGTGTGCCAAAAAGCATGATTTATCGCATCGTGCGTAAAGGCGAGGTGCGGGTGAACAAGAAACGCATTAAGCCGGAGTACAAGCTTGAAGAGGGCGATGAGGTCCGCATTCCGCCGGTGCGCGTGGCCGAACGGGATGACGAAGCCGTGTCGCCGAAGCTGGCAAAAGTGGCTTCGCTGGCAAACGCCATCCTCTTTGAAGATGACCACCTGTTGGTATTGAATAAGCCCTCCGGGACGGCGGTACACGGCGGCAGTGGGCTAAGCTTTGGCGTGATTGAAGGGCTGCGCGCGTTGCGTCCCGAAGCCCGTTTTCTGGAGCTGGTGCACCGTCTGGACCGGGACACATCCGGTGTTTTACTGGTCGCTAAAAAACGTTCTGCCTTGCGCTCGCTGCACGAACAGCTGCGCGAGAAGGGCATGCAGAAAGATTATCTGGCGCTGGTACAGGGCAACTGGCCTTCACATTTAAAAGTGGTTCAGGCTCCGCTGCTGAAAAATATTCTACAAAGCGGTGAGCGCATGGTGCGGGTGAGCGGAGAAGGCAAACCTTCAGAAACCCGTTTTAAAGTGGAAGAGCGCTTTGACGGTGCCACGCTGGTCAAAGCCAGCCCGGTTACCGGGCGCACCCATCAGATTCGTGTGCATACCTTACATGCCGGTCATCCGATTGCGTTTGATGACCGCTATGGCGATCGGGCGTTTGACAGCCAACTGGCTCCCACGGGGCTTAACCGCTTGTTCCTGCACGCGGCCGCGCTGACCTTTACTCATCCCAACAGCGGTGAAACGCTGCGCATGGAAGCGCCGCTGGATGATAAGTTACAGCACTGCCTGACGAAGCTGCGCCAGCAGAAGAGCTGACGCACGGGGCATCAGTCCTCTAATGGATTGATGCCTGCTTCGCGCAACATGTTGGTCAGCGCAATCAGCGGTAAGCCCACCAGCGTATTCGGATCGCGTCCCTCCAGGCGGTCAAACAAACAAATCCCCAGTCCTTCGCTTTTAAAACTGCCCGCGCACTGCAGCGGTTGCTCCTTCTTTATATACGCACGAATTTCCTGCTGGGTTAAGGTCCGGAAATGCACGGTGAAAGGTTCGCAGCAGTGCATTAAGCGCTGGCTGGCAGGGTGATATAACGCCAGCCCGGTATAAAAGATGACGCGGTTACCGCTGGCGGCACGCAACTGTGCTTCCGCGTTTGCCTCGGTATGGGGCTTACCGGTTATCACGTCATCCAGTACGCACACCTGGTCAGAGCCAATAATCCAGTGGTCGGGGTAGCTCCCGGCCAGCGCCTGTGCTTTGGCGATGGCGAGTCGCGTCACCAGTGCCTCTGCGCGTTCATTCTCTAACGGCGTCTCATCTGTTTGGGGAGAGGCGACCGTAAAAGGCAAGCCCAGCCGGGCCAGGAGCGCCTGACGAAAGGGGGAGGTTGATGCTAAAAGAATCGATGCTGTCATTTTTTTTCAATATTGATAGCGAATTGGTGACAGTCATTTTAAACTGTGCGCCGCACTGGATGCGAATAGTGGTTGAAAGATGCTGTTTAACGGCCTTTTTCTTTGACTCTATGTGATTACAAAGTTAATATGCGCGCCCTATGCAAAAGGTAAAATTACCCCTAACGCTGGACCCAGTCCGCACCGCTCAGAAACGCCTCGATTATCAAGGTGTTTATACCTCTCAACAGGTTGAGCGTGTCGCTGAGTCGGTCGTTAGTGTGGACAGTGATGTAGATTGTGTCATGTCGTTTGCGGTTGATAACCAGCGTCTGGCAGTACTGACGGGTACTGCTGAAGTACAAGTTACGCTGCGGTGTCAACGCTGCAACCAGGTTTTTCCACATCATGTACACGTAAGCTATTGCTTCAGCCCTGTGTCGTCTGACGAGCAGGCCGAGGCGTTGCCGGAAGCGTACGAGCCGGTTGATGTCAACGAGTTTGGTGAGATCGACCTGCTGGCAGTTATCGAGGATGAAGTTATTCTCGCGCTGCCTGTGGTTCCGGTGCACGATTCTGAACACTGTGAAGTGTCCGAGGCGGACATGGTGTTTGGTCAGTTGCCTGCAGAGGCAGAAAAACCAAACCCATTTGCCGTATTAGCCAGTTTAAAGCGTAAGTAATAGGAGTAAGGTCCATGGCCGTACAACAGAATAAACCCACCCGTTCTAAGCGTGGTATGCGTCGTTCGCACGATGCTCTGACCACTGCCACTCTGTCAGTAGATAAAGTTTCTGGTGAAACTCATCTGCGTCACCACATCACTGCGGATGGTTACTACCGCGGTCGCAAGGTTATCGTTAAGTAAGTTCTTTGCTTAGCAAGGCGATACCTTGGCACGTTTGACCCTGGCTATCGATGCCATGGGCGGGGACTTCGGCCCCTGCGTGACGGTGCCTGCAGCATTGCAGGCACTGGCCTCTCATTCGGAAATTATCCTTCTTCTTGTCGGAGATCCCGACATTCTCACGCCATTGCTTGCCAAAGCGGATTCCTCCTTACTGGAGCGACTGCAGGTTGTGCCTGCCGAATCAGTTATTGCAAGTGATGCGCGACCCGCACAAGCCATCCGTAACAGCCGCGGCAGTTCAATGCGAGTGGCGTTAGAGTTGGTCAAAGAAGGGCGGGCCCAGGCCTGCGTCAGCAGCGGCAACACGGGCGCGCTGATGGGGCTGGCGACACTATTACTTAAGCCGTTGGACGGCATTAAACGTCCGGCGCTTATGACCGTTTTACCCCATCAGCAGAAGGGAAAAACGGTCATTTTAGATTTAGGTGCCAATGTCGACTCTGACAGTGCGATGCTGGTGCAGTTTGCGGTGATGGGCTCAGTTATGGCGGAAGAAGTGCTGGGCATTGCGAATCCGCGTGTGGCACTTCTCAATATTGGTCATGAAGAGCACAAAGGGCTTGAAAGCATCCGCGATGCGGCGTTAAGTCTCAAAGCATTGCCGCAGATTAACTACATTGGTTATCTCGAAGGTAACGATTTACTGACTGGCAAAACGGATGTGCTGGTCTGTGATGGTTTCGCTGGAAACATCACACTGAAGACCATGGAAGGCGTAGTAAGAATGTTTCTTTCCCTGTTCAAGTCGTCAGGGGAAGGTGAAAAGCGGTCGTGGTGGCTGACGTTGCTGGGGCGCTGGATTAAAAAGCGTTTGGCCAGGCGCTTCGGGCATCTCAACCCCGACCAGTACAATGGCGCTTGTCTGTTAGGATTACGCGGGACAGTGATAAAGAGCCATGGCGCAGCAAATCAACATGCTTTTGCCGTGGCGATCAATCAGGCCGAGCAGACGGTGAGGCGGCAGGTTCCTGAACGCATTGCCGCCCGTCTGGACGCTGTATTAGCCAGGAGTGACAAAGCCTAGATGTTTACCAAAATTATCGGTACGGGCAGTTATTTGCCCAGCCAGATCCGCACCAATGCCGATCTGGAAAAAATGGTGGAGACCTCGGACGAGTGGATTGTTACCCGTACCGGCATTCGTGAGCGCCGTATTGCTGCTCCGGATGAGACTGTCGCAAGCATGGGACATCAGGCTGCACAGCGTGCACTGGAAATGGCAGGCGTCGACGCCAATGATGTGGGGCTGATTATTGTCGCAACCACGTCTTCCAGTCATGCCTTCCCAAGCTCTGCCTGCATGATTCAGCAGATGCTCGACATCAAAGATTGTGCGGCGTTTGACCTTGCAGCGGCCTGTGCTGGCTTCACCTATGCGTTAAGCGTGGCCGATCAATATATTAAAAATGGTGCGGTAAAGCATGCGTTAGTCATCGGAGCTGATGTCCTGGCGCGTACGCTCAATCCTGACGATCGTGGTACGATCATCCTGTTTGGTGATGGTGCGGGTGCCGTGGTGCTGGGTCAGAGCAAAGAGCAGGGGATCATTTCAACCCACCTGCACGCGGACGGCCGCTATGCCCAATTGCTGACCCTGCCTTATCAGGATCGTGCGAATCAGGATCAACCCGCTTATCTGACGATGGCAGGCAACGAAGTCTTCAAAGTGGCGGTAACAGAGCTAGCGCACATTGTTGATGAGACGTTGCAGGCAAATAACATTGCGCGTGAAGAGCTGGACTGGCTGGTGCCGCATCAGGCTAACCTGCGTATTATCAGCGCCACGGCGAAAAAACTGGGCATGACCATGGAAAAAGTGGTGGTCACACTGGATCGTCATGGTAATACGTCAGCCGCGTCTGTGCCGAGTGCGCTGGATGAGGCCGTGCGCGATGGCCGCATCAAACCCGGACAACTTATTTTGCTGGAAGCCTTTGGTGGTGGATTCACCTGGGGTTCTGCGCTGGTTCGCTTTTGATTGACAGGAACTGAAAATGACGCAATTTGCTTTTGTTTTCCCAGGTCAGGGCTCACAGACCGTGGGCATGTTAACGGAACTGGCTGCTGCTTATCCGGCCGTTGAAGCCACGTTTCGTGAAGCTTCTGACGTCCTCGGTTATGATCTGTGGCAGTTAGTCAGCCAGGGACCTGCTGAAGCGTTAAATAAAACCTGGCAGACACAGCCTGCGCTACTGGCGGCTTCGGTAGCTATCTACCGTGTCTGGCAGCAACAGGGTGGCAAACAGCCTGCCCTGATGGCAGGTCATAGCCTGGGTGAGTACTCAGCGCTGGTCTGCGCAGGCGTGCTGGATTTTGCGGACGCGATCAAGCTGGTTGAACTGCGTGGTAAACTGATGCAGGAAGCCGTGCCAGAAGGCACCGGCGCTATGCAGGCGATCATCGGTCTTGATGATGCAGCCATTGCAAAAGCCTGTGAAGAGAGTGCGCAGGGCGAAGTCGTTTCGCCGGTAAACTTCAACTCGCCAGGCCAGGTGGTGATCGCCGGTAACAAAGATGCGGTTGAACGCGCGGGTGCAGCCTGCAAAGCGGCAGGTGCAAAACGTGCGCTCCCGTTGCCGGTGAGCGTTCCTTCCCACTGCGCGCTGATGAAGCCAGCAGCCGATAAACTGGCGTTGACGCTGGAAAACATCACCTTTAATGCGCCAGTGGTACCGGTTATTAATAACGTGGATGTAAAAGCAGAAACGGACGCAGACGCGATTCGTCATGCGTTGATTCGTCAGCTTTACAGCCCGGTACGCTGGACAGAAAGCGTCGAGGCCATGGCCGCTCAGGGCGTCACTCAGCTGTTTGAAATGGGACCAGGTAAAGTCCTTACCGGTCTGACAAAACGCATTGTAGACGGCCTGTCCGCAGCAGCGGTGAACGATACTGCGTCATTGACTGCGGCGCTTGCACAGGAATAAGAGGAAAATCATGAGCTTTGAAGGTAAAGTAGCGCTGGTAACTGGCGCAAGCCGCGGCATCGGCCGTGCGATTGCAGAAACCCTGGCCGCACGCGGTGCGAAAGTGGTCGGTACTGCAACCAGCCAAAGTGGTGCCGATGCTATCAGTGATTACCTTGGCGATAAAGGACAAGGTCTGCTGTTAAACGTGACGGATGCCGCTTCTGTAAACAGTGTTTTAGAGAAAATTCGCGCGGAATTTGGCGAAGTGGACATTTTAGTCAATAATGCAGGCATTACGCGTGATAATCTACTGATGCGTATGAAAGACGATGAGTGGCAGGATATCCTTGATACCAACCTCACATCGGTATTCCGTCTTTCTAAGGCGGTGATGCGTGCCATGATGAAAAAGCGCATGGGTCGTATCATCACCATCGGTTCTGTTGTTGGAACCATGGGCAATGCGGGTCAGGCAAACTACGCTGCAGCAAAAGCAGGTTTGATTGGCTTTAGCAAATCACTGGCGCGGGAAATCGCGTCACGTGGCATTACCGTCAACGTCGTGGCTCCGGGCTTCATAGAGACCGACATGACGCGGGCACTGAACGAAGATCAACGTTCCGGTATTCTGGCGGAGGTCCCAGCGGGTCGCTTAGGCGAAGCGCAGGAAATTGCTAATGCCGTTGCATTCTTAGCCTCTGACGAAGCAGCCTACATCACGGGTGAGACGCTGCACGTCAATGGCGGCATGTATATGGTCTGATAATTACGAAATCATTTGCATTATTTGCGGATAAAACCGCACAATAGCGTAAAATCGTGGTTCGACCAGCCGGGATTTTGTTGCATCTTTTTCAACATTTTATACACTACGAAAACCATCGCGAAAGCGAGTTTTGATAGGAAATTAAATAGTATGAGCGATATCGAACAACGCGTTAAGAAAATCATCAGTGAGCAGCTGGGTGTGAAAGAGGAAGAAGTGACCAACTCTGCATCTTTCGTAGAAGACCTTGGTGCCGATTCTCTTGATACCGTTGAGCTGGTAATGGCTCTGGAAGAAGAGTTTGATACTGAAATTCCAGACGAAGAAGCTGAGAAAATCACTACCGTTCAGGCAGCGATCGACTATATCAATAGCCATAAAGGCTAATGAATATCTTCAGGCGGTCAATTGACCGCCTGAGTTTTATGTTTGCCCCTCAATAGTCATTTTTATCCCTCCCTGGAGGACGAACGTGTCTAAGCGTCGTGTAGTTGTGACTGGTCTTGGCATGTTGTCTCCTGTCGGCAATACCGTAGAGTCTACCTGGAGTGCTCTCCTTGCCGGTCAGAGCGGCATTAACCTGATCGACCATTTTGATACCAGCGCCTATGCAACACGTTTTGCAGGTCTGGTAAGAGATTTCAATTGCGATGACTTTATCTCTCGTAAAGATCAACGCAAGATGGATGACTTCATTCAGTACGGCATCGTGGCAGGCATTCAGGCCATGCAGGACAGCGGTCTGGTTGTGACCGATGAAAATGCAGGCCGGGTTGGCGCAGCAATTGGTTCGGGCATCGGTGGTTTGGGTCTGATCGAAGACAACCATACTTCTCTGGTGAACGGCGGCCCGCGTAAAATTAGCCCATTCTTTGTGCCTTCCACGATAGTCAATATGGTGGCGGGTCATCTCACCATCATGTATGGCTTAAAAGGCCCCAGCATTTCCATTGCGACCGCCTGTACTTCTGGCGTGCACAATATCGGTCATGCTGCACGTATCATCGCGTATAACGATGCTGACGTGATGCTGGCGGGCGGTGCGGAAAAAGCCAGTACGCCACTTGGCGTAGGTGGATTCGGCGCGGCGCGTGCGCTGTCGACGCGCAACGAAAACCCTCAGGCGGCAAGCCGTCCCTGGGATAAAGACCGTGATGGATTTGTACTGGGTGACGGGGCGGGCATTATCGTACTGGAAGAGTACGAGCATGCTAAGAAACGTGGCGCAAAAATCTACGCGGAAATCGTGGGCTTTGGGATGAGTAGCGATGCTTATCACATGACCTCACCGCCGGAAGACGGTTCAGGTGCAGCCGCTGCAATGATCAACGCGTTGCGTGATGCGCAGATGACGCCAGACAAGATTGGTTACGTCAATGCACACGGTACTTCAACGCCAGCGGGTGACAAAGCAGAAGCCCAGGCCGTGAAATCGGTTTTTGGTGCAGCAGCCAGGACGGTGATGGTCAGCTCGACCAAATCCATGACCGGCCATCTGCTGGGTGCGGCGGGCGCGGTTGAGTCGATTTATTCGATTCTGGCCCTGCGCGATCAGGCGGTTCCACCGACGTTGAACCTGGATAACCCTGACGAAGGCTGCGATCTTGATTTCGTACCGCATACCGCACGTCAGGTTTCGGGACTGGAATACGCACTCTGTAACTCCTTCGGCTTCGGCGGCACCAACGGCTCGCTGATTTTCCGTAAAATCTAAACATCGCGTTTATGATTGCTGTAAAGGCCCGCAATGCGGGCCTTTTTTCTATTCAGTGGCCCAGAAAAAACGATAAAATCACGGCCATCGCTGAACAACATGCTGACACCGGAGTAAGGGCAATGTGGATAAACGGCACTGAACAACCCCATCTGGCGGCCAGCGATCGCGCCGTACAGTTTGGCGACGGCTGCTTTACCACCGCCGCCGTCTGCCAGGGCAAAATCGTCCTGTTTGACATGCATATGCAGCGGTTGCAGCAAAGCTGTGAACGGTTGTGGCTGAGTGGTGTTGACTGGTCTGCGCTGGCGCAGGAGATGCAACAGGCGGCGAGCGGACATGACAGGGCAGTGCTTAAAGTCATCCTCAGCGCCGGCAGCGGTGGGCGCGGCTACAGCCGCACAGGCTGTAGCGGCCCCACGCGAATCGTCTCGGTATCCGCCTGGCCAGCGCATTATGCAAGGTTACAGCAAACCGGCGTCAAACTGGCCGTCAGCCCGGTACGTCTGGCTCGGCAGCCACAGTTTGCCGGTCTTAAGCACCTGAACCGATTGGAGCAGGTGATGATTCGTGCCCATCTTGAGCAGACAGACGCTGATGAGGCGCTGGTGCTTGACACTGAAGGTTGGGTGGTGGAATGCTGTGCGGCTAATTTATTCTGGCGAAGCGGCGGTACGCTTTTTACTCCGGCGCTGGATCAGGCGGGCGTTGACGGCATTATGCGGCGGAGTCTGATAGCGGAAATGCGTGCCGCAGGCCAAATTTGTCAGGTGGTACAGGCGGGATTAGCGCAGCTACTGGCAGCTGATGAAATCGTCATATGCAATGCGCTGATGCCGGTATTATCCGTTCGACAACTTGATGCGGTGGAATTCAACCAGCGCACCTTGTTTAACCAGCTACAGGCAAGCTGTAGAAAGATAATGGAAGCATAATGAGCCGAAGCAAAAAAATATTGGTGAGCGTGCTGGTCATCCTGCTCATCGCGGCAGCCGTAAGCTACTGGCAGGTGAAACAACTCGCTGCCAGCCGCTTAACCCTTTCCCAGGAACAGATCTATACGTTGCCGGCAGGGACCGGTCGCGTCGCCTTAGAAGCGCAGCTGGAAAGCCAGCACATCATTCCTCACAGCATCTGGTTTGGTGCATTGCTTAAACTTGAGCCAGAGCTGGCCAAATTTAAAGCCGGAACCTATCGCCTTGAGCCGTCGATGACGGTACGCAGCTCGCTGGAGCTACTGGCCAGCGGTAAAGAGGCGCAATTCCCGCTACGCTTTGTTGAAGGTCAGCGTTTGCAAGAGTGGCTGAGTGAATTACGCAAAGCGCCCTATGTGAAACATACGCTGCAGGACGACAAGTACGCGACCGTTGCCAGCACGCTCAAGCTGGACGAAAACGAACTCGAAGGCAGCTTCTTCCCGGACACGTACCTTTATACCGCCAATACCAGCGATGTCGCCTTACTGGAACGCGCGCATCAACGGATGAAAAAGGCTATTGATGAAGTCTGGCAGGGCCGGATGGATAACCTGCCGTATAAAAATGAGCAGGAGATGGTCACTATGGCGTCGATTATCGAAAAAGAGACTGGCGTCAGCGAAGAGCGGGCCAAAGTGGCCTCTGTGTTTATTAATCGTCTGCGCGTGGGGATGCGTTTACAAACCGATCCTACCGTGATCTACGGCATGGGAGCGGCCTATACTGGCACGCTGACGCGTAAAGATCTGGAGACGCCGTCGCCGTACAATACCTATATCATCAGTGGCCTGCCGCCGGGCCCCATCGCGATGCCAGGCAAAGCTTCCTTAATCGCGGCCGCCCATCCTGAAAAAACCGACTATCTCTATTTTGTTGCGGATGGCAAAGGTGGGCATACCTTCACCACTAATCTTGCCAGCCACAACAAGGCCGTGCAGGCCTACCGGCTTGAGTTAAAGGAAAAAAATGGACAGTAAGTTTATCGTTATTGAGGGCCTGGAAGGCGCAGGGAAAACCACAGCGCGCGATGCGGTTGTCGCAACACTGCGCGCCAGTGGCATAGAGGACATTGTCTTTACCCGCGAACCCGGTGGCACACCGCTGGCAGAACAGCTGCGCGTGCTGGTCAAGCAGGGCATAGCGGGCGAGCAGGTCACCGATAAAGCGGAACTGTTGATGCTTTATGCCGCGCGCGTACAGCTGGTGGAAACGGTGATTAAACCCGCACTGGCGCGCGGTGCCTGGGTGGTAGGGGACCGCCACGATCTCTCGTCCCAGGCTTACCAGGGCGGTGGTCGCGGGCTGGATGCCGAACTGATGCGTACCTTACGTGATACGGTGCTGGGGGATTTTCGTCCTGACCTGACGCTGTATCTTGATGTCACGCCGGAAACCGGATTACAGCGTGCCCGCGCTCGCGGGGAATTAGATCGGATTGAGCAGGAGTCACTGCGCTTTTTTGAACGCACACGTGATCGCTATCTGGCGCTGGCTGCTGCGGACGACAGCATCCTGACGATCGATGCTACCCAGCCGCTTGAGCAGGTGACCCGCGCGCTGCAATCCACCCTGACGGCCTGGCTGGCGGAACAGCAGGCATGAACTGGTATCCCTGGCTAAATCAGCCTTATCGCCAGGTGATTGGTCAGCATCAGGATGGCCGTGCCCATCACGCGCTGTTAGTTAAGGCGATTGATGGCATGGGTGATGACGCGCTGGTGTGGGGAATAAGCCGCTGGCTGATGTGTCTGCATCGTGACGGATTAAAAAGCTGTGGCCACTGCCATGGCTGCCAACTGATGCAGGCAAATACCCATCCTGACTGGTACCGGTTGGAAGCAGAAAAAGGCAAAGCCACATTGGGCATTGATGCCGTGCGGCAGGTAACGGAAAAAATGTATCACTATGCGCAGCAGGGCGGGGCCAAAGTGGTATGGCTACCGGATGCGGCACAGCTCAGTGAAGCGGCGGCCAATGCCTTACTGAAAACCCTGGAAGAGCCGCCAGCGAATAGCTGGTTTTTTTTAAGCAGCCGGGAACCGTCCCGCCTGCTGGCCACGCTACGAAGCCGCTGCATGGTGCTGACGTTGCCACCGCCGGACGAAAACGTGAGTCTGGCCTGGCTCAGAAAGCAAGGCGCGCATGATGAGGCGAACTTACTGGCGGCGCTGCGACTGAGCGCCGGTGCACCCGGTGCGGCGCTGGCCCTGCTGGAGGACGGACTCTGGCAGGCACGGCAAAAACTCTGCGATTCCCTGGCGAGTGCCCTGCAACAGGACATTCTGCAATTGCTGCCAGCGTTGAACGCTGACAACGGTGCGGCGCGTATCGGCTGGCTGCTGTCATTAATACTGGATGCGATGAAATGGCAACAGGGCGCGAGCCAGTGGCTCACCAACGTGGATCGCCAGGACGTGGTGGCGATGCTGGCGCAGCATTTCTCGCAAACGGCGCTCAATAACAGCGCCCATGACTGGATGCGCTGCCGTGAAACGTTGTTACAGGTTACGGCAGTGAATCGTGAACTCCTGTTAACTGACCGGTTACTGAGCTGGGCGGACCATCTGAAGCCCCACGTACCTGGCTAATTTACTGAGAAAAATATGTTTATTGTTGATTCCCATTGTCATCTCGATGGCCTGGATTATGAAAAAAACCATCACGATCTCGATGATGTTATTGCCAAAGCGGCGGCGCGTGACGTCCGGTTTATGCTGGCGATTGCCACGACCTTACCCGGCTTTAGCACCCTGAAAGCGCTGGTAGGCGAGCGTGAAAATATCGCGCTCTCCTGCGGCGTGCATCCGCTGAACCAGGAAGCGCCGTATGATGTCGAGTTATTCCGTCGTCTGGCCGCCGACCCTCAGGTGGTTGCGCTGGGCGAAACCGGGCTGGATTACTACTATCAGCAGGAAACCAAAGCGCAGCAGCAGCGATCGTTTCGTGAACACATCCGTACCGGGATTGCGCTGAACAAGCCCATTATCGTGCATACGCGTGATGCACGTGAAGACACGCTGGCCATCCTGAAGGAAGAACAGGTCGAACGTTGTGGCGGTGTACTACACTGTTTTACGGAAGATCAGGCGACAGCGGCAAAGCTGCTGGATATGGGTTTCTACATCTCCTTCTCAGGCATTGTTACTTTCCGCAATGCAGAGCAGATTCGTGACGCGGCGCGCTATGTACCGCTCGATCGCATTCTGGTCGAAACGGATTCCCCTTATCTGGCCCCCGTGCCGTACCGGGGTAAAGAGAACCAGCCTGCTTACACGCGAGATGTTGCTGACTATGTAGCGGTGCTAAAGGGCGTGGACATTGAAACCTTAGCGGCAACCACCACACAGAACTTCTCTGAGCTGTTTCATATTCCAATGAGCCGCCTGACCAGCGCATCCTGATTTATTTCAGGTGCTGTAATAAATACGAAATATTATTGGTTGACCCTGTTTTTTTTATACAGGGTCAATTTTTTTGCCTGAAAAATACTCAATAAAATCACTATTGTTACGTGCTTTAGCGTTCTGATTTGCGAAACGTGATAGCCGTCAAAGTAACGAAGGGTAATTTATTTTACCCTTCGTAATAAATCAAAATGGCGGATAACGCCAACCGGTAAAGCACCTCCCTCTTTACCACGCGCGCTGCGCGAAAAACGCACACATACTCAGGAGTTTCACGCTATGTTTAAAAACGCTTTTGCCAACTTACAAAAAGTTGGTAAATCGCTAATGCTACCGGTATCGGTTCTGCCGATCGCCGGTATTTTATTAGGTGTGGGTTCAGCCAATTTCATCTGGTTACCTGCGGTGGTCTCGCAGGTCATGGCGGAAGCGGGTGGATCGGTCTTTGCCAATATGCCCCTGATTTTTGCCATTGGTGTGGCACTGGGCTTTACCAACAACGACGGGGTTTCAGCCCTGGCCGCGGTTGTCGCTTACGGCATCATGGTGAAAACCATGGCGGTGGTAGCACCTTTAGTGCTGCATCTTCCTGCGGCGGAAATTGAGGCGAAACACCTTGCCGATACCGGGGTGCTGGGCGGCATCATTGCCGGCTCCATTGCCGCGTATATGTTCAACCGTTTCTATCGCATCAAGTTGCCTGAATATCTGGGCTTCTTTGCCGGTAAGCGCTTTGTACCGATTATCTCCGGTCTGGCGGCGATTGCGATGGGTCTGGTGCTGTCGTTTATCTGGCCTCCGGTCGGTTCCGCGATTCAGGACTTCTCCCAGTGGGCGGCGTACCAAAACCCGGTTGTGGCATTTGGTATTTACGGTGTAGTTGAGCGTGCGCTGGTGCCATTTGGTCTGCACCATATCTGGAACGTTCCCTTCCAGATGCAGATTGGTGAGTACACCAATGCCGCAGGTCAGGTATTCCACGGTGATATCCCACGCTATATGGCGGGTGATCCGACTGCGGGTAAACTTTCCGGTGGCTTCCTGTTCAAAATGTACGGCCTGCCTGCCGCGGCGATTGCAATCTGGCATTCCGCCAAACCTGAGAACCGTGCCAAAGTGGGCGGTATCATGATCTCCGCTGCGCTGACCTCGTTCCTGACCGGTATTACCGAGCCAATCGAGTTCTCGTTCATGTTCGTTGCGCCAATCCTGTATGTCATTCACGCGCTTCTGGCAGGTCTGGCATTCCCTATCTGTATCCTGCTCGGTATGCGTGATGGCACCAGCTTCTCGCACGGTCTGATCGACTTTATCGTCCTCAGTGGTAACAGCAGCAAAATCTGGCTGTTCCCTATCGTCGGTATGATTTATGCCGCAATTTACTACACCGTTTTCCGTGTCCTGATTGTTAAGCTGGACCTTAAAACGCCAGGACGTGAAGACAGCGCAAGCGAACAGTCTTCTTCAGCGACCGGCGGTGAAATGGCGGGCAAACTGGTGGCTGCATTCGGTGGTAAAGAGAACATTACTAACCTTGACGCCTGTATCACGCGTCTGCGCGTCAGCGTCGCCGATGTGAGCAAAGTGGATCAAACTGAACTGAAAAACCTCGGTGCGCGTGGCGTCGTGGTGGCAGGTTCAGGTGTTCAGGCGATTTTCGGCACAAAATCCGACAACCTGAAAACCGATATGGATGATTACATCCGTAGTATGTAAAAAGGCATAGCGCCGTTTTGCACCGCGAGAACCGCGTTGAGTCACTGCTCAACGCGGTTTTTTTTGCCATTTGGAAGCGCGACAGATCTGAAAGAAGGCCGTGCTAACCGGCTCTCAGAGGCATCAGAGGGCTTCGCGAGTCACAAATTTTGCCGTGGTCTGCAATAGCTGGTCCGATAACAGTTGCAAATTTGCGGTCGCCGTCGCTGTTTCTTCCACCCGCGCCGCATTTTGCTGTGTATCGCTGTCCATCTGCGCGACAGCAATAAGCGGCCAGGCAGGCAATAAAAGAAAGTGTGAAAATTAGGGCGGAAGGCGGCGAGAAAAGGGGGGGAATAGTTTTCGCGCCCAGGCAAACCGCGGAATGCGTTAAACACAGCCAGTTGGTATAAGAAAAAACAGCCTGAGGTTGAAAGAAAACGAATTTCTCCCGCATACTGAGGTATTACCCTCCAGGCTAAAGGAATTGCTCTATGGCTGAAGAAACGATTTTCAGTAAAATTATCCGTCGTGAAATTCCCGCCGACGTGGTGTATCAGGATGAACTGGTCACGGCCTTCCGTGATATTTCACCTCAGGCGCCCACGCATATCTTGATTGTGCCCAATATTCTGATTCCGACCGCCAATGATGTTGAGGCGGCACACGAGCAGGCACTGGGAAGGATGTTCACGGCTGCCGCGAAGATAGCCCGTGAAGAAGGCATTGACGAGCAGGGCTATCGCCTGATCGTTAACTGCAATAAACATGGCGGTCAGGAAGTTTACCATATCCACATGCATCTGGTGGGCGGCAAGCCGCTTGGCCCGATGCTGTCACACTGATCCCTTAAGGGAACCTTGCTATGCGTTCATGGTTGATCTGCCTGCCTGTTGTGCTGCTGAGCCTTACCGGTTGCAGCAGCGATAAACCGATGATTAATACGTCGCAGTCGCTGGTGATGGAGTCCTCGGTGCTCTCGGCGGGCATTATTACTGACGAGCCGACGCTGGATGACCACGACGGTCAGAAACGCGCCAGCAGCGTACTTTACAATCAGCGTGAAACGCCGGTGGTTGTGCATTATCGTTATTACTGGTACGACGACAAAGGGCTTGAAATAACGCCGCGTGAACCCGCACAGATCGTCACGGTTCCCCCGAACGGAAGCATTGCTGCCGTCTCGCAACTGGGTAACCTGACGGCCAGCAAGGTTCGTCTCTATATCTATCTCTGAGGACTGTTACGTGATTCGCAGTGTTAATCGTACTGGCGCGCTGTTGATGGCGCTTATTCTTTCTGGCTGCGTGCTAAAACAGCAGCAACCTGCACCCGTTGAACCCACTCAGCCTGTGGAGCCGGTTCAGCCTGTTCCTCAGCCGGAACAACCGGTACAACAACCGCAACCTGTTCCACAACCGCCTAAGCTGGTGACCATTAACTGGGATGCCAGCGTTGAGCCGTTGGTTGCGCAGATGGTTCGTGCCGCCACCGTTACACCGGGCAGCGTGTTACTGGTCGATCGCATCAAAAACAGCACCAATGGTGCGTTGCAGGGTGAAAAGGCAACGAACGCTATTCAGAACGCGCTGAATAACAACGGTAAGTTCAGCCTGGTGTCATCAGAACAACTGGCGCAGGCGAAACAAACGCTGGGGCTGTCGCCGGACGACAGCCTGAACTCGCGCAGTAAAGCGATTGGCCTGGCCCGTAACCTGAACGCACAGTACGTGCTGTACAGCACGGCGAAGGGCGATGTAAAAGCACCGACCTTACAGATGCAGCTCATGCTGGTACAGACGGGCGAAATTATCTGGTCTGGTGACGGTGTCGCCCAGAATTAATGCGGCGTTTCTGCAACTGATCACGGCAACTATCGGTGAGCAACAGGTCACTGTAACGCCGTTAGCGGGATTAACCGGGCAGAGCTGTCACATCGTCACCCAGCAGGGACGACGTCTTCTCCGTCCGGCGCCACAGCCGCCGATACCTTTTGTTAATCGCCAGCGCGAAGGGCGGCTACTGCGTAAATTACGGCCCAGCGGTCTGGTGCAGGCTCCGCTGGCAGCCAACCGCCATGGCATTATTCTGCCATGGCAGGAGGGAGAGGTCATGAGCGATGCCGGGTTTCGTGCCGGGCGGCGTCAGGTCCTTGCGCTACTGCAACAGCTTCATCAGCAGCCGCTCACCGGTTATCGTTTATCTCTGTTGCCCTTGCTCTGGCAATACTGGCAGCGTTGCCAGCAGCGACATCATCGCTGGCTGCGTCAGCTACAACGGCTAACGCAGCAAGGCGAGCCGCGGCCATTACGGCTTGCTCCTCTGCATATGGACGTGCATCCCGCTAACCTGATTCAGTCAGAACAGGGGCTGCACCTCATTGACTGGGAATATGCCGCAGACGGCGATGTGGCGCTTGAGCTGGCCGCCGTCTGTTTGTCGGACCCGACTCAACAGATCTACTGGCTGCGTGACTATGCGGCGCTCATGCAGTTACCGCTGGCCTCACTGCAGCGGCAGGTTTCACGCTGGCAGCCCTGGCTGCATCTGTTAATGGCCAGTTGGTATCAACTGCGCGCTGAACAGAGTGGCGATGAGCATTTACAACAGCTGGCTCAACAGAGCTGGTCACAGATTTAACGGCGTTACGCCGAGAGACAGGATTCAGGTTATGACAACACGTTTTCCCGGCCCCTTAATGCTGGACGTTGAAGGTTTCGAACTGGATGCGGAAGAGCGCGAGATCCTCCGCCATCCGCTGGTGGGGGGACTGATATTATTCGCCCGTAACTATCACGATCCCGCTCAGTTGGCGGAACTGGTGCGTCAGATTCGTGCGGCCTCGCACACACGTCTGGTGGTGGCGGTGGACCAGGAAGGCGGACGCGTACAGCGTTTTCGTGACGGTTTTACTCAATTGCCAGCCATGCAGTCTTTTGCGGCGCTCAATGATATGACCACGGCAGGCGAGCTGGCTCAGCAGGCTGGCTGGCAGATGGCGGCCGAAATGATCGCCATGGATATTGATATCAGCTTTGCCCCGGTGCTGGACATCGGCCATATCAGCGCCGCCATCGGCGACCGCGCCTTCCATGAAGATCCGGCTATTGCGCTGGCGATGGCGCGACGTTTTATTGCCGGTATGCATGAGGCGGGGATGAAAACCACCGGGAAGCATTTTCCCGGTCACGGGGCGGTCAGCGCAGATTCCCATAAAGAGACGCCGCGTGATGACCGCAGTGAAGCCGTACTGCGTGAGCACGACATGGCGATATTCCGCACGCTGATTAGTGAACAGGCGCTGGACGCCATTATGCCCGCGCATGTGATCTATACAGAAGCCGATCCGCTGCCTGCCAGCGGCTCGCCTTACTGGCTGAAAACGGTGCTACGTCAGGAGCTGGGTTTCAAGGGCGTGATTTTCTCTGACGATCTCTCAATGGAAGGCGCGGCGGTAATGGGCAGCTATGCTGAACGTGCACAGCAGTCGCTGTCTGCTGGCTGCGACATGATTCTGGTCTGTAACGATCGCCAGGGCGCGGTGAGCGTAATGGATAATTTGACCTTGATCGAGGCGGAACCGGTTGTGCAGTTGTACCATCGGGGCACCTTTAGCCGGGACAGCCTGAAGGCCAGTAGCCGCTGGAAACACAATGCACAGCAGTTGAGTGCACTGCAGGAACGCTGGCTGGCGCATAAAGCAGCCTTGTAACGCCAGGCGGTAAACACAGGTTGCCCGGCATGATGACCCTTAAGGATAACCATGATTATTTATCTCCACGGTTTTGACTCCTCAAGTCCGGGCAACCATGAAAAAGTGCTGCAACTGCAGTTTATTGACCCCGATGTCAGGCTCATTAGTTACAGTACGCGTCATCCCAAACATGACATGCAGTTTCTGCTCAAAGAAACCGATAAAATCCTCAGCCTGAGCGATGACCCAAGCCCGCTTATCTGTGGTGTCGGACTGGGCGGATACTGGTCAGAGCGGATTGGTTTTTTATGTGCGATTCGCCAGGCCGTTTTCAATCCCAATCTGTTCCCGCATGAAAACATGGAAGGCAAAATAGACCGGCCGGAAGAGTACCAGGATATCGCCACCAAGTGCGTGAGTGACTTTCGTGAACGCAACCGTGACCGCTGCCTGACGATTTTATCCCGCCATGATGAGCTTCTCGACAGCCAGCGCACCGCTGCCTTGTTAGATCCTTACTATCCGATTGTCTGGGACGAAAGCGAAAGCCACAAGTTCCGCAACATCTCGCCGCATCTGCAACGTCTGAAAGCCTTCAAAACTGCGGATTAACGTATCAGGCACCCAGGCGGTGCCCGATCGCCTGACCGGTTCTGCCAGGAACTGTCTGCTAAATTTGATGTACATCAATTTTCTGAGGCTCCGCTCTGCCCGCCATGCTATTCTGCCTGCAGATAGCGAAATTATGTCGCCAACCCTATGTTTATTAAGGTTTAATTTAACCATTGATTAACTTTTGGTTCACAATTTAAGGGGGTCTTTGTTGACTACATCTGTTAAGAAAATTGTTATTGTGGGCGGTGGTGCCGGCGGCCTGGAAATGGCCACGCAGTTAGGGCATAAGCTGGGACGTAAAAAGAAAGCCGAGATTATCCTGGTCGACCGTAACCACAGCCATCTGTGGAAGCCGCTGCTGCACGAAGTGGCGACCGGATCAATGGATGAAGGCATTGATGCCCTGAGCTATCTGGCGCATGCCCGTAACCACGGTTTTCAGTTCCAACTGGGCTCGTTGACCAACATCAACCGTGAGAAAAAAGTCATCCAGTTGGCCGAAGTCGTCAACGCTCAGGGCGAAGTGTTAGTGCCTGAGCGCGAGCTAGCTTACGACACGTTAGTGATGGCGCTGGGCAGTACCTCAAACGACTTCGGCACGCCGGGCGTTAAAGATCACTGCATCTTCCTCGACAGCCCCCAGCAGGCGCACCGTTTCCATAATGAAATGCTCAACCTGTTCCTGAAATTCTCTGCCAGCGAAGGTGCGGTAGAGAAGGTTAACATTGCCATTGTCGGCGGAGGCGCAACCGGCGTTGAACTCTCGGCAGAACTGCACAATGCGGTTAAGCAACTGCACAGCTACGGCTACAAAGCGCTGGGCAGTGAGGCGCTGAACGTCACGCTGGTGGAAGCGGGCGAACGTATTCTGCCAGCCCTGCCGCCGCGCATTTCGTCCGCGGCACATCAGGAGCTGTCCAAACTTGGCGTGCGCGTAATGACACAAACGATGGTGACCAGCGCGGAAAAGTTGGGCCTGAATACCAAAAGCGGCGAGTTTATCGAAGCGGACTTAATGGTCTGGGCGGCGGGCATAAAAGCCCCTGACTTTATGAAAGCGATCGGCGGACTGGAAACCAACCGCATCAACCAGCTGGTGGTGAAAGAGACGCTCCAGACCACCCTGGATGAAGATATCTACGCTATCGGCGATTGCGCCTCCTGCGCCTTACCCGGTGGGGGATTTGTGCCGCCGCGCGCCCAGTCCGCTCATCAGATGGCTTCCTGTGCGCTGCATAACATCCTGTTGCAGTATCAGGGCAAGCCACTTAAAGCGTATGTCTACAAAGACCATGGTTCGCTGGTGTCCCTGTCACGCTTTAGCACCGTTGGAAGTCTGATGGGGAATCTGATGCGAGGTTCCATGATGATAGAAGGGCGCATTGCCCGGTTCGTCTATATCTCTCTCTACCGTATGCACCAGGTGGCGTTGCACGGTTATATCAAAACCGGGCTGATGATGGTGGTAGGCAGCCTTAACCGGGTCATTCGTCCCCGTTTGAAACTTCACTAAACGCACCAGTAAGATTGTATTTAACCCGCTGATTTCACTATTAACTTTCCTGAAAATAATGAAATCAGCGCGGTATTTTAGCCTCTATCGACTGCTCAGAACTCTCCTAAAAGGTGGCACTAAGCCCTCCTGCACGATTTTCTTCCCATTATCTGATATTGCAAAAGCTTTACATCTGTAAAACTTATCTCAACCAAACGGCGAGTCGCGCACGTCGGTTCTGCCAGAGCTGTAAGGGATATCCCAGCGGCAGGAATGCGCGGTAACACTTTCAGGAGGAACTTCCTGTGAATAAATCAATGTTAGCGGGTATCGGTATTGGCGTGGCAGCGGCACTGGGTGTTGCCGCCGTAGCAAGCATTAACGTGTTTGATCGCGGTCCTCAATACGCACAGGTGCTGTCAGCAACACCTATTAAAGAATCGATTAAACAACCGCGTCAGGAGTGTCGTAACGTGACGCTGACGCACCGTCGTCCGGTTCAGGATGAAAACCGTATCGCCGGTTCAGTACTGGGTGCGGTAGCCGGTGGTGTTCTGGGCCATCAGCTTGGCGGTGGTCGTGGACGCGACGTCGCAACGGTAGCCGGTGCGCTTGCGGGCGGTTATGCGGGCAACCAGGTTCAGAGCGGTATGCAGGATCGTGATACTTACACGACCTCTGAACAGCGTTGTAAAACCGTATACGACAAACAAGAAAAAATGCTGGGCTATGACGTCACCTACAAGATCGGCGACCAGCAGGGTAAAATCCGGATGGAAAACGATCCCGGTACGCGTATCCCGGTAGACCGTAACGGACAGTTAATCCTGAACGGCGATAAAGCATAAGGGACAAGGGCAAAGATTGCCGCATTGCGGTCACACAGCACAGTATGAAACCCAAAAGCGCATCCCTGGATGCGCTTTTTTTATGGCTGAGGATTTTACGTTAACCGAAAAGGTTGCCTGATTCGCCAGCCTCACGGCGCGTTAAAAAACCGTTGCCAGCACGGTTCTGCGATAAGTCGAAGCGGGATCAGCCGGGATAACACAGCTTTCACTCCTCTTTAGTCGGCAAGGTCGCAACATTAACCAGCCAGCGCCGCACGGCCACCTCATCCTCATGGGACAACCCGGACAGCAAACCGGCCTCTGCCGACTGCACGGCGGCTTTACTGCGTGCCAGCACCTGCAATCCGTCATCCGTAAGACCAATGATCTGGATTCGGCCATGCTCGTCGTGAGGACGACGGTGGATCATGCCTGCCCGCTCAAGGTTGCTGACAATCACACTCATTGTCTGCGGCGTCAGTAGCGACAGCCGGGCCAGTTCCGCGCCCGATGCGCCCGGATAGGCGGCGAGCATGGTCAGTACCGAAAACTGGGGCAGGGTAAGGCCGGTGGCTTTTAAGGCATTTTCCATCCGTATCTTGTGAACAGCATGTGCCTGGCGGAGCAGGTAGCCAATGTGGCCTTTCGTGCCTCGCATACCTTCTCCGGGGCCTGGCAGCGGCAGATTGTGCGATCCTGACTTGCGCATAATATAAGAACTCTTATATTGTTGTTCGAGTTCTTATATTAACAGACAGGATTATTTATGACATCGCATTCTCACAACCGAAGTGACTGGTCCACGTTTGAGCGGGCGGCGCCGGAAGTTGTCGCTGCCCTGAGCATGCTGGGCAAGGCGGTTGACAACGCTGGCCTGGATAAGTCATTGACTGAATTGATTAAGCTCCGGGCGTCACAGCTTAATGGCTGTGCCTTTTGCCTGCAGTTTCATCTCAACATAGCGCGTAAAACAGGGCTGGCTGCGGCTAAAATCGATCTGGTGGCAACCTGGCGTGATGCAGGCATTTACACCGAGCGTGAAGCGGCGGCGCTGGCATGGACCGAGGCGTTAACCCTCATGTCACAGCAGCCGGTGCCGGACGCGTTGTACAATAACCTCAGCACCCTGTTTACACCGCAGGAGGTGATGTTCCTGACCTCGGCAATTGGGGCCATCAATGCCTGGAACCGTATCGCAGGTGCGCTGCAGTTTGCCCCGCCGCTGGCCCGATAAAGAAGATTCGGGCAGCGCCTCACACGCGCAATTTCTGTGAAAGCCGCACAGGCTTAATAATTACGCGGGAATTCAGGCAAAAAAAAGCCGCCTTTCATTAAGGCGGCTTTATGCACGCACTGCGGTGCTGTTCGCCATGTGGCGGGCTAGGAGGCGATACGGTTTTCCATTAGCTGGGACATAAACGACTGCACCCACTCCATCCGCACCTTGCGTTCTGCCAGTTCACGGGTGAAGCGCAGGCGCGTCGGGCCTTCAAGCTTCCACTGCCGCGCATCTTTTTGCAGCAGGCCGATCAGCCAGGCCGGGTCCACGCAGTTCTGCGGCGCGAAATCGAAATAGCCACCTTTATCGCTGGCTTCGATTTTACGCACGCCAAGGGCCTTGGCTTTCATTCGCAATACGGCAATATCCAGCAGATTACGGGCCGGATCGGGCAGCAGCCCGAAGCGGTCAATCATTTCTACCTTCAGCTCCTGCAACTCATCTTCTGCTTCGGCACTGGCAATGCGTTTATACAGTGACAGGCGAGTGTTGACGTCCGGAATAAAGTCTTCCGGCAGCAGCGCGGGCATCCGCAATTCGACTTCCGTCTGGTTGCTGGTGAGATCTTCCAGTGACGGTTCCCGGCCCGCTTTCAGGGCATCAACCGCATTTTCCAGCAGTTCCATATAGAGTGAAAAGCCCAGGGTTTCCATCTGACCACTTTGCTCTTCACCCAACAGTTCCCCGGCACCACGAATTTCCAGATCGTGCGTGGCCAGTGCAAAGCCTGCGCCCAGATCCTCCAGTGATGCGATGGCTTCCAGACGTTTTTGCGCGTCGGTTGTCATGGCTTTTGGGTGCGGGGTCAGCAGCCAGGCATAAGCCTGATGGTGTGAGCGGCCTACGCGCCCGCGCAACTGGTGCAGCTGCGCCAGCCCGAAGTGGTCAGCACGCTCAATCACAATGGTATTGGCGGTTGGGATATCAATACCGGTTTCAATGATGGTGGTACACACCAGGACATTGAAACGCTGATGATGGAAGTCGTTCATCACCCGCTCCAGGTCGCGCTCGCGCATTTGCCCATGACCGATGGCAACCCGTGCTTCTGGCACCAGTTCCGCCAGCCGCTGAGCGGCTTTCTCAATATTTTCGACATCGTTATACAGGTAATAAACCTGCCCGCCGCGCAGGACTTCACGCAGAATCGCCTCACGGATGACCAGATCGTCATATTCCCGCACAAAGGTTTTTACCGCGAGCCGGCGCGCGGGCGGTGTGGCGATAATTGACAGATCGCGCATCCCGCTCATCGCCATATTCAGCGTACGCGGAATGGGCGTGGCGGTCAGCGTCAGGATATCGACATCGGCGCGCATCGCCTTAATGCGTTCTTTGTGGCGAACGCCGAACCGATGCTCCTCGTCCACAATCAGCAGGCCCAGATCGTGCCACTTGATATCGCTCATCAGCAGCTTATGGGTGCCGATAAGAATATCAATCTTGCCTTCGCTGGCGTCCTGCAATATCTGATTCTGCTCTTTGGCGCTGCGGAAGCGGGACAGCATTTCGATACGCACGGGCCAGTTGGCGAAACGGTCGCGGAAGTTATCATAGTGCTGCTGCGCCAGCAGCGTGGTCGGCACCAGCACGGCAACCTGCTTATTGTTTTCCACAGCCAGGAAGGCGGCACGCATAGCCACTTCCGTTTTACCGAAGCCCACATCGCCGCACACCAGACGATCCATCGCCAGCGGCTGGCACATATCGCTCAGCACGGCATTGATAGCCTGGGCCTGGTCGGGCGTGGTTTCAAACGGGAAGCTTTCGCAGAAGAGCTGGTACTGCTCGCGGTCGTGCTTAAACGCATAGCCGGTTTTTGCCGCGCGCTGCGCGTAAATATCCAGCAGCTCGGCGGCGACGTCACGCACTTTCTCGGCGGCTTTCTGGCGGGCGCGTGACCAGGCATCACTGCCCAGCTTATGCAGCGGCGCGTTTTCATCGGCACCGCCCGCATAGCGGCTGATTAAGTGCAGCGAGGAAACCGGCACATACAGCTTGGCATCGTTGGCGTAGGAGAGCATCAGGTACTCCGCCTGTATGCCGCCCGCTTCCAGCGTGGTCATGCCGATATAGCGCCCCACGCCATGCTCAAGGTGCACCACCGGTTGACCGGGGTGCAGCTCCGCAAGGTTGCGGATCAATATGTCCGGATTAATGGTGCGACGCGTATCCTGACGGCGACGGATGATGCGCTCGCCCAACAGATCGCTTTCACAAATCAGCGCCAGGTTGCCTTGTGTATCCACAAAGCCACGCTCGCTGGCACCGATCATCAGGGTATGCTGCCCAGCGCTGACTTCATTCAGATGATGAATCGGCTTGGGGCGCACTTTAATCCGCGCCAGTAGCTCTTGCAGGCTTTCGCGGCGACCTTCGCTTTCCACGGAGAACACCACACCGCCGCTGAACTGCTCCAGGAACTGGCGCAGGTTATCCAGCGGGGCTTTCGCCTGCGCCTGAACCGATAAATCCGGCAGGGATTCATAACCAAGGTTGGTATTGGCGGCTTTCGCTGGCAGAACGTCGTGGGTCATACGGATGCGCGGCCAGGCTTTCAGCTCACCCATTAATGCATCCGGGCGCAGCCACAACGTGGCAGGCTCAAGTAGCGGACGCATGGGATCAACACGGCGATTTTCATAGCGCGCGTTGGCATCATTCCAGAATCGTTCTGCACCGCCTTCCAGATCACCACAGTTAACAATCAGGGTGTTGTCGGGCAAATAGCTAAACAACGAAGGTAAAGGCTGTTCAAAGAACAGCGGTTGCCAGTACTCGATACCGGCGGGCAGGGTGCCTTTGCTCACCTGCTGATAAACATGCTCGGCCTCACGGCGCACATCAAAAATTTCACGCCAGCGGCTGCGGAACAGCTCAATGGCGTTCTTATCGCTGGGAAATTCATGGGCCGGCAGCAGATTAATCGCGGGAACGGCTTCCAGCGTGCGCTGGCTGTCGACGTCAAACAGGCGCAGGCTGTCGATTTCGTCATCGAAGAAATCAATGCGGTAAGGTTGCTCGCTGCCCATTGGGAACAGATCGAGTAAAGCACCACGGGTTGCGTACTCACCGTGCTCCATCACCTGATCCACATGGCGATAACCCGCCTGCTCAAGCTGATCGCGCAGGCGATCGCGTGACAGTTTCTGGCCCTGTTGCATGACCAGTGCATGACCGTGCAGGTAGCTGTGCGGACAAACGCGCTGCATCAGCGTGTTCACCGGCATAATCAGCATGCCGCGCTGCAGGGTGGGCAGTTGGTACAGGGTGGAAAGGCGTGCCGAAATGATGTCCTGATGCGGCGAGAAGCTGTCGTAGGGCAGCGTCTCCCAGTCCGCGAGATGCGCGACCGGCAAGTCGGTAAACTGACGGATCTCGTCCAGCAGATGCAGGGCGGTTTGTGTATCGGGTGTGATCATTAACACCGGACCAGTATGGCGCTCGGTAATGCTGGCACACTCAACCGCGTGCGCAGCGCCAGTCAGCTGGCCGAGCTGGCGGTGATCGCCAGATTTCACGGGCAGGGTATAGCGAGTCGGTTCGGACATGAGATCTCGAGGTTGCTCCATTTTTACCAGGGCGTAATCATTCCATAATACGCCATGGGGATCACCTCTGCGGGAGATTTTTTCTACCGCTTCGCCTTAAAGCAGGCGTGACTAAAGGGTTGCTGTGTGTAAATCTTTTTTGCGAACAACGTTCGCAGGAAAGTCAAACGGGTACATCAGAGTAACGTTCATTGCCGTCATCTCTTTACGGTAATGATTATATCGGCTCTTACGCTGCATCATCGTACGATTAACATCATCTTTATAGGCTAATCCTGTGCATCAACCCGCTGATAACCTATTCTGATACAACTTTGCAGCAGACTCAGAGGGTTAGAGGTTTCATAAAGTGAGCCGCTCCTTTATCATCCTCTCTACTTATTTTCCAGCAACTGTACATTGGATTCCATGTATCAACCTGTCGCGCTATTTATCGGTCTGCGCTACATGCGCGGAAGAGCTGCAGACCGTTTCGGTCGCTTTGTCTCCTGGCTCTCCACCATTGGTATCACGCTTGGCGTGCTGGCAATGATTACTGTGCTGTCTGTGATGAATGGTTTCGAGCGAGAGCTTGAGGGCAACATCCTGGGCCTGATGCCGCAGGCGCTGGTGACCAGCGACAAAGGCAGCATTACTCCTCAACAATTCCCGGCATCCGACCTGAAGCTTAAGGGGATTAACCGCATTGCGCCGTTAACCACGGCGAACGTGGTGTTGCAAAGCTCACACAGCGTTTCGGTTGGCGTGATGTTAGGCATTCAGCCGGATGAAAAAGATCCGCTGACGCCTTACCTCGTGAACACGCAGCAAAGCGTGCTACAGCCGGGGCAATACAAGGTGATTCTGGGTGAACAGCTGGCCGCGCAACTGGGCGTCAAACGGGGTGACATGCTGCGCTTGATGGTGCCGTCCGTCAGTCAGTTTACACCGATGGGCCGGGTACCGAGCCAGCGTCTGTTTACCGTTGCCGGAACCTATGCGGCTAACAGTGAAGTCGATGGTTACCAGATTCTGGTTAATCAGCAGGATGCCTCACGCATCATGCGTTATCCGGCGGGGAACATTACGGGCTGGCGGCTGTGGCTGGATAAACCGTTACAGGTTGACAGCGTCACTCAGCAGGCCTTACCGCCTGGCATGGTGTGGAAGGACTGGCGCGAACGCAAAGGGGACCTGTTCCAGGCCGTGCGCATGGAGAAAAATATGATGGGGCTGCTGCTGAGCCTGATCATTGCCGTTGCCGCCTTTAACATTATTACCTCGCTGGGCCTGCTGATTATGGAGAAGCAGGGCGAAGTCGCTATCCTGCAAACGCAGGGATTAACCCGCCGTCAGATTGTCGCCGTCTTTATGGTGCAGGGTGCCAGCGCCGGCATCATCGGCACGCTGCTCGGTGCGCTGCTTGGCGTGCTGTTAGCCAGCCAGCTTAATCATCTGATGCCGGTCATTGGCCTGTTCCTGGATGGCGCGGCGCTGCCCGTCGATATCAATGTGTGGCAGGTCGTCACTATCGCCTTTAGTGCAATGATTATTGCGCTGCTTTCTACGCTTTACCCTTCATGGCGCGCTGCCGCCGTCCAACCCGCTGAGGCTTTACGCTATGAGTAACTCTCCTTTGTTGCAGTGCCGTGACCTGTGCAAACGCTATCAGGAAGGCAGCGTGCAGACCGACGTGCTGCGCAATGTGACCTTTGATGTGCAACCCGGTGAACTGATGGCGATTGTCGGCAGTTCGGGTTCAGGGAAAAGTACCTTGTTGCACCTGCTGGGCGGGCTGGATGCGCCCACCTCGGGCGAAGTGGTGTTTGACGGTCGCTCACTGAACGGTATGTCATCGTCTGCCAAAGCGGAGCTGCGCAACCGCGAACTCGGGTTTATCTATCAGTTCCACCATCTGCTGCCGGACTTTACCGCGCTGGAAAATGTCGCGATGCCGTTACTGATTGGCAAAGTGACCAAAGGCGAAGCGCAAACCCGCGCGCGGGAGATGCTGGCGGCCGTGGGGCTGGAACATCGCGCGGCGCATCGCCCGTCAGAACTTTCCGGGGGAGAACGCCAGCGCGTGGCTATCGCCCGGGCACTGGTTAACCGCCCGCGCCTGGTCATGGCCGATGAGCCGACCGGTAACCTGGATGCCCGTAACGCCGATGCTATTTTCGAACTCTTAGGTGAGTTGAATGTGCGTCAGGGAACCGCGTTTCTGGTGGTGACGCACGATCTGCATCTGGCGAAACGCATGTCGCGGCAGATGGAGATGCGTGACGGTCAGTTAAGCGACCGGATCATCCTTGCAGGAGCTGTCTGATGGGATCGTCGTTATCGCTGCTGTTGGGGCTGCGTTTTAGCCGTGGCCGCCGTCGGGGAGGAATGGTTTCACTGATCTCCGTTATTTCAACCATCGGGATTGCGCTGGGCGTGGCGGTATTGATCATTGGTCTCAGCGCCATGAACGGATTTGAGCGTGAGCTAAACAAGCGCATTCTGGCCGTCGTGCCGCACGGTGAAATCGAAGCCGTCAATCAGCCTTTTCAGCGCTGGCAGTCGATGATTGCGCCCATTGAGCAGGTTCCCGGCATTGCGGCAGCAGCACCCTACATTAACTTTACCGGACTGATTGAAAGTGGCGCAAAGATGGAAGCGCTGCAGGTTAAAGGGGTTGATCCCGCGCAGGAGCCGCGTTTAAGCGCGCTTCCGCAGTTTGTCACTGACAATGCCTGGTCGACCTTTGCGCCGGGTAAAAAGCAAATCATCCTGGGTGGTGGCATTGCGCAGGCGCTTAACGTCAAGCAGGGCGACTGGATCACCATCATGATTCCGAACAATGATGGCGATAATAAGCTCCTGCAGCCCAAGCGTATCCGGCTGCAGGTCAGCGGCATTCTGCAGCTGAGCGGCATGTTGGATCACAGCCTGGCCTTAGTGCCGCTTGCTGACGCACAGCAATATCTGGATATGGGCGACAGCGTCACCGGCATTGCCCTGAAAATGAACGATCCCTTCCAGGCGTCAAAACTGGTACGGGCGGCCGGAGAAGTGACGCACTCTTACGTCTATATCAAAAGCTGGATTGGCACCTACGGCTATATGTACCGCGATATCCAAATGATTCGCGCCATCATGTATCTGGCGATGGTGCTGGTGATTGGCGTTGCCTGTTTCAACATCGTTTCCACGCTGGTTATGGCGGTGAAAGACAAGAGCAGCGACATTGCCGTACTGCGCACGCTGGGTGCCAAAGACGGGCTGATCCGCGCCATTTTTATCTGGTACGGCCTGCTGGCAGGCTTACTGGGTAGCGTAAGCGGTGTGGTGGTCGGCGTGCTGGTGGCGCTCAACCTCACTTCGCTGATGAAAGGGCTGGAATCCCTGACCGGTCACCATTTGTTAGCGGGCGATATCTACTTCATCGACTTCCTGCCGTCTGAATTACACTGGCTGGACGTGTTTTCGGTGCTGATTACCGCTATTGTGCTAAGCCTGCTGGCGAGTTGGTATCCGGCGCGGCGCGCCAGTCGTATCGATCCCGCTCGCGTGCTGAGCGGACAGTAAGCGCGTCATGCGGCACCCCGGGCGTCGCATGACTGATCCGCGCTGACAGCAGGGCGAATTAACGTTACACCGATCACCGGGCCCGATTGCCCTAAATATATTGACCCGCGGTGGCTTTTTTTTTTGCGACCGCACCAGGAGACTTTATGCGTACACCTCGTCGCCGTTTACGACTTGCCCGCCTGAAGAAAACGCGCCGGAAAGTGCATCAGCGCTTTCGTCAGCGTATTTTCGAACGCGATCGCCAGGCCGAGCTGGCGGCGCACCCGTTGCCGCGAATCGTTGTCTTAACGGGTGCTGGGATATCTGCAGAATCGGGCATCAACACGTTTCGTGCCGCCGACGGATTGTGGGAAGAACACCGGGTTGAAGATGTCGCCACGCCAGAAGGCTTCCGGCGCGATCCGGCCCTGGTCCAGCGTTTTTATAACGCTCGCCGCCAGCAGTTACAGCAGCCGGAAATTCAACCCAATGCCGCCCATCTGGCGCTGGCCGAGCTGGAGCAGGTGTTGGGCGATAACTTTCTGCTGGTCACGCAGAATATCGATAATTTGCACGAGCGCGCGGGCAACAGCCGCGTGCTGCATATGCACGGTGAACTGTTAAAAGTGCGCTGTGCCAGCAGTGGTCAGGTTATCGACTGGCAGGAAGATGTGACGCCAGACGATCGCTGCACCTGCTGTCAGTTTCCCTCGATGCTGCGTCCGCACGTCGTCTGGTTTGGTGAAATGCCGCTCGGCATGGAAGCGATCTACCAGGCGCTGGAGCAGGCGAACCTGTTTATCGCCATTGGCACCTCGGGTCATGTCTATCCGGCCGCCGGGTTTGTCCACGAGGCAAAACTGCAGGGCGCCCATACGGTAGAGCTGAACCTGGAGCCCAGCCTGGTTGGCAATGAATTTGCCGAAAGTCACTATGGGCTGGCCAGCGACGTGGTGCCTGCCTTTGTACATAAACTGTTGCACGGGCTACACAAATAAAGCACCACGCCACGGAATAAACAGCGGACCGTTCGCCCGCTGTTTATTCCGTTTCCGGTAGCATTCCGTCATTCTCTGTTTTCCTGATCGCCTCAGCGATACCGCCATATCATGTTGTTATCGCTCGCGATGATTCGGTTTACGCCGTGCTTAACCTGTCCCTGTTCAGCTCACGTTCTGCCCGCGGTGCAACCGGCCCTGTTTTCGCACAGTTGGCACTCAACAGGCTGCGGCGAGGGAAAACCTGAGCAACGTGCCGCAAAAAAACAGCCATTGCAGGCTTTTTTATGCCCGTTGGCATTCTTAATTTGCCGCAGCAGGGCTAACCTGAACGATAATGATTTGACGCAACGCGACCTCTTGCCCGTCTGTTAATAATAATTGGCGGCAATTTTTAAGGATGATATATGAAGCAATTACTTGAACGCTTTTTGCGTTATGTGGCAGTGGAAACTCAGGCGAAACCTCAGGCGCGTCAGGTGCCCAGCAGCGAAGGGCAATGGATGCTGGCCCGTCAGCTGCAGGAAGAGCTACTGGCGTTGGGCTTTGTGGATGTGAGCCTGAGCGATCACTGCTGTGTGATGGGCACATTACCGGCAAACGTTGACTGGCCAACGCCGGTTATCGGTTTTATTTCACACATGGACACGTCGCCGGATTTCACCGCGAAAAATGTCAATCCGCAGATCATCGAAAATTACCGGGGCGGCGATATTGCGCTGGGGAATGGCGATGAAGTGCTGTCGCCGGTGATGTTTCCGGTATTGCATAAGTTGATCGGACACACGCTGATTACCACCGACGGTAAAACGCTGCTGGGTGCCGATGACAAAGCCGGTATTGCAGAGATTATGACGGCGATGGCGCGGCTGGCAGAAAGCGCTATTCCGCATGGTGCGATTCGAGTCGCCTTTACGCCGGACGAAGAAATTGGCCGTGGGACATCGCATTTCGATGTCGAAGGCTTTGCGGCTGACTGGGCTTATACCGTTGACGGCAGCGATGTGGGCGAGTTCGAATACGAAAACTTCAATGCCGCCTCGGCGTTGGTCAAAGTGGTCGGTAATAACGTCCACCCCGGCTCTGCTAAAAACGTGATGGTTAACGCGCTGGAGCTGGCAACCCGTTTCAATGCCGCGCTGCCTGCTGGCGAGAAACCGGAGTGCACGGACGGCTATGAGGGCTTCTTTCATTTGCACCAGATGAAAGGCACGGTCGAGCATGCTGAAATGCACTACATCATCCGTGACTTCGATACTGAAGCCTTCGAACAGCGCAAAAACACGCTGCAACAGGTGGCGGCTGACATTAACAAGGGATTACATCCGGACTGCTCTGTTACCGTGGAGATCAGCAACAGCTATCGCAACATGCGCGAAAAAGTCGAACCTTTCCCGCATATCATTGAGCTGGCGCTGCAGGCGATGCGCGACTGTGGCATCGAGCCGGTGGTGAAACCGATTCGTGGCGGCACAGACGGTTCGTCGCTGTCATGGAAAGGGCTACCTTGTCCTAACCTGTTTACCGGTGGCTACAACTATCACGGCAAACATGAATTTGCCTCGCTGAATATTATGGCGCAGTCGGTGGATGTGATTGTCCGTCTGGCCGAGCTGGCGGGACAGAAAAAAGCCTGAATAAAAAAGGCCGCGCTGTCCTGAATGGAACAATGCGGCCTTTACATCAGTCGTAACGGACGAGGGCTTATTCGGCGCTAAAAAACCAGTAACCGGCGTTCACCAGGCCAGCGATCTGTGCCAGCACGGCAGGATCGTCCAGCGCATCACCCAGATCCGCAAGGGCGATTTCATGGTTATGTGCCAGCACGGTCATCACGGCCGGGTGCGCGCACTCAACTCGTTCACCGTTGATATAAACGGCATTGCCCAGCGTCAGAACACGTAAGCCGCCAAGGCGAGACAGGACATCACCCTGCTGCAGCGCATCGTAAATCTCATCCGGCTGGTAAGGCGGTTCTGGCGGTGCCACGTCGAGTTCATGACGGGACTGTGAAATAAACTCACCTAACCATTGCTCAAAGTGTTCCGGCTGATTCACGACATCCAGCATCACCTTGCGCAGGCCTTCAACCTCCTGCGGCAGAATCAGCGACGGGCAATCACGCGTGGGCACATCCGGATCGCTGTAACGCAGGCTGCCCAGTTCATTGGCCAGCGCGTAATCGGCAAAGCCGCTAATCAGCTCACGCCCGCTTGGTGCGCGGAAACCGACCGAGTAATTCAGGGCATTTTCCAGCGAGTAGCCTTCATGCGGGAACCCCGGTGGAATATACAGAATATCGCCCGGTTCCATCTCTTCATCGATGATGGCGTCAAATGGCTCGACCTGAAGCAGGTCTGGATGAGGACAGTGCTGTTTCAGCGGCACTTTTTCCCCGACCCGCCAGCGGCGACGGCCGGTACCCTGAATGATAAAGACGTCATACTGGTCAAAGTGGGGGCCAACGCCACCGCCGGGTACCGAGAAGGAGATCATCAGATCGTCTAAACGCCAGTCCGGCAGAAAGCGGAAAGGACGCATCAGCGCGGCGGAAGGCTCATGCCAGTGATTCACCGCCTGTACCAGCAGTGACCAGTTGTTTTCACCGAGGTGATCATAACTTTCAAACGGACCGTGGCTGACCTGCCACTTGCCGTTTTGCTGGCTGACCAGACGGCTGTCGACCTCATTTTCCATGGCTAATCCCGCCAGTTCATCAGGCGAGAGGGGATCGATAAAGTTCTTGAAGCCACGCTTCAGCACCACCGGGCGCTTTTGCCAGTAACGCTGAATAAAATCGGGCCAGTTGAGATCGAGCTGATAATCCATAAAGAGATTCCGCTAAGGGCTGTAAATACCTGCCAGTATAACAGCCCACAGCCTGAACTACTCGCGGCGATGTTCCATTTCCTGACGCTCAAACACCACTTCCATGCGGGCACCGCCCAGCGGACTGCTGGAGGCGATAACCTTACCGGCGTACTGTTCGAGAATATCGCGCACCACCGCCAGCCCCAGCCCCTGACCGGGACGCAAGGTATCCGCTCGCTGCCCGCGCACAAAAATCATGTCGCGTTTGCTCTCAGGAATGCCCGGACCGTCATCATCAATATAAAGGTGCAAGGCGTGCTCGGTTTGATGGGCGCTGACTTCGATAAATTCCAGACAGTATTTGCAGGCGTTATCCAACACGTTACCCAGCACTTCCATAAAATCATTTTGGTCGCCAAAAAAGGTGGTTTCCGGCGAGATATCCAGGGTGATTTCCACGCCTTTGCGCTGATAAACCTTGTTCAGAGCCGAACACAGGCTGTCCAGCAAACCTGATACCGAATGCAGATCGCGCTGCAGGGGATTGTGATCGGCCTGCATGCTGGCACGGTGCAGGTAATATCCTACCTGCTGCGAAATGCGGCTGATCTGTTCCAGCATGATCGGCTCGGCCTTTTCCACCGTCAGCTCTTTACCCCCGCGCAGCGAACGCAGCGTACTCTGTAACACCGCCAGCGGGGTTTTCAGACTGTGGGTTAAGTCAGCCAGCGTCGTGCGGTAGCGGGTGTAACGCTGACGCTCATTGGTCAGCAACAGGTTAAGGTTGCGCACCAGCGAGCGTAACTCCTGCGGCGGATTATCGTCCAGGTTTTCACGCTGCCCGGTTTCCAGCTCGCGCACCTGAAGCGTTAAGTGCCCAATCGGACGCAAACTCCAGTGTGCCGCCAGCCAGAGTAACGGCACGATTAAAATCAGGTTAGCCGCCAGCACATAGCTGAACCATGACCAGACCACATCGGAATGCTGAAGCTCCTGCGGAATGGTATCGACCACCACAATGGTTAAGGCGGGCAGGTTTGTCGTGGCGTCATAACGGTTTACCGCCACCGAGTGGGTAAAGGTGTCCTGATCGTCGTCGTCATTATCCCAGGCATGAAGCTGCTGCTGCGCGCTAAGGTTATCGCCCATGGCGGCCCGGCTGGTACTGGTGCTGGTGTCTATCTCATAAAAATCGGGCTTTAACAGCCATTCGGGTTGGATCTTTTCACGAATTTCCGGCACATCGCGCTGTTGCCAGAGCAGCTTGCCATGTTCATCGTAAATAAACACCAGGGTGGGGAAATTGAGCATAGTGCGCTCAGGCTGGGCGATAGTGAGCTTATTATCTTTCCACTGTGCAAGGGTAAAAAATAAATTGCTCTCGCCGCGCATGACGCGATAGGTGGTTTTATCAAAACTTACCACGTAACCAATGACCGCAACCATGCCATAAGAAAGGGAGAGGATTAATACAATGGCTGCGGAGGCCAGTAAGAAGCGCGTCCGCAGCGAGACAGGGCGATAGCGTTTAAACCACGACATCATCAGAGATCAAAGCGGTAGCCCTGGCCGCGAACGGTAGCGATAACTTCATCAGAATGCAGCGCAAGAATTTTTTTACGCAGGCGTCCCATTAATACATCAATCGTGTGGCTTTCACGTAATTCTGCATCGGGATAAAGCTGCAGCATGAGGGAATCTTTACTCACGACTTTGCCCGCATTGCGAATTAATGTTTCGACAATCGTATATTCAAACGCGGTCAGCTTAACGGGATGGTCGTTAATGGTGAGTTCGCGACGGGATAAATCGACCTGAAAAGGGGCCATAGCAATAATCTGCGAGGCATGACCGCTGTTGCGGCGCATTAATGCCTGCAAACGAGCGGCGACTTCCTCAATATGAAAAGGCTTCGTCACATAATCATCTGCACCGGCTTCCAGCGCTTCCACTTTCGCCTGCCAGCCTTCACGCGCGGTCAACACCAGAATAGGCTGACGCACCGCGTCATTGCGCCAGCGGCGAATTAAAGACATGCCGTCTTCGTCGGGTAATCCCAGATCAACCAGCGCAATATCGGGCAGATGTTCCTGGAGGAAATAATCGGCTTCTTTGGCATCTTCAGCAGCATCAACCTGATGACCCATTTCTCGCAGTTGTACCGAAAGATGGTGGCGCAGCAGGGCATTATCTTCCACAACCAGAACACGCATAGGATTTCCTTTAGCATCAGATCGAAACGAATTTTAATAAGTATATGCGAAATGAACTAAACAGCAGGTTAACGCAGACCGGCGGGAACCGGTCTGCAAAGAGGATATTATTTCAGATCGTCAACCATCTGTATCGCGCGGCCAATATAATTTGCCGGGGTCATCTGTTTTAAGCGAATTTTTTCTTCTTCCGGTAGCGCCAGGCTGTCGATAAAGGCCTGCATACCGGCCGCATCAACGCGTTTGCCACGAGTCAGTTCTTTCAGCTTCTCATACGGTTTTTCAATACCGTAGCGGCGCATCACGGTTTGAATCGGCTCTGCCAGGACTTCCCAGTTGTGATCCAGTTCGTCGAGCAGGCGATCGCGGTTCACTTCCAGCTTAGAAATGCCTTTCAGGGTCGCCTGATAGGCGATCAGCGCATAACCGACGCCCACGCCAAGGTTACGCAGGACGGTAGAGTCGGTGAGATCGCGCTGCCAGCGTGAAACCGGCAGTTTGCTTGCCAGATGCTGCATCACTGCGTTTGCCAGGCCCAGATTGCCTTCTGAGTTTTCAAAATCAATCGGGTTAACTTTATGCGGCATGGTCGATGAACCAATTTCGCCCGCAATGGTTTTCTGTTTGAAGTGGTTGAGCGCCACATAACCCCAGATATCGCGATCGAAGTCGATCAGGATGGTGTTAAAGCGGGCGATACAGTCAAACAGCTCGGCAATATAATCGTGCGGCTCAATCTGGGTGGTATAAGGATTCCAGGTAATGCCCAGCGAGGTCACAAACTCTTCGCTCAGCTGATGCCAGTCCGCTTCCGGGTAAGCGGCGATGTGGGCGTTATAGTTACCGACGGCACCGTTGATTTTCCCTAACACGTCAATCTGCGACAGCTGGCGCAGTTGGCGTTCCATGCGGTAGGCCACGTTAGCCATCTCTTTACCCATGGTAGAGGGCGTTGCGGGCTGACCGTGGGTGCGTGACAGCAGAGGGATATCACGGTATTCCTGTGCCAGACCTTTTACTGCGGCGATCAACTGCTGCCAGTAGGGCAGGATGACATCGCGGCGCGCCGTTTCCAGCATTAAGGCGTGAGACAGGTTGTTAATGTCTTCAGAGGTACAGGCAAAGTGAATAAATTCAGACACCGCATGCAGTGCAGGCACGTCAGCGACTTTTTCTTTCAGGAAATATTCAACGGCTTTTACGTCATGGTTGGTGGTGCGCTCGATGGTTTTAATGCGCGCCGCATCCGTTTCGCTGAAACTGGCAACGATTCCGTCAAGGAAAGCGTTTGCGTCCGCATCAAATGCAGGAACTTCCTTGATCTCTGCGGTCGCAGCCAGTTTTTGTAACCAGCGAACTTCAACCTCAACGCGGAATTTCAGCAAACCAAATTCGCTGAAGATCGCGCGCAGCGGGCTGACTTTATCGCCGTAACGACCATCGACAGGTGAGACGGCGGTCAGAGAGGATAATTCCATCAGTGCAACTCCTGATTTATTTAACGGTGTTTGCCGCACGGACTCAGTAAGTCAGTGGCAGGCGGGATAATAGGGCTTTGGCTTCGCGCAGTAAGCGTTGGCGCGAAAACATCAGTTGCAGTCGGCCTCCGCCAACTTGCTGCCACAGTACGGCGGCACGAATACCGGCCAGCAGCGTGGCGCGAACTTTGCTTTGTAACAGGGAATTCTGCAGGACGGCCGGCGAGCCGGTGACCTGAATACGTGGGCCGAGCGGGCTGATGACATCGACATAAATGCCCGCCATCGCGCTCAGAATGGTGTCTGATTCCAGTTCGTAATGCGCCAGCTGGCGATCGAGTTGGCTGATGCGCTGGGCCAGCGTGGTCATGGCCTGCTTGTTGGCGTTGAGCTTACGCTCCAGCACCATCAGGCTCAACGTGTAACGGGTCAGCTCGGCGCTGGCACCTTTACGGTTGCTGCTGTTCAGCACCGCCATCAGGGTTTCAAGCCCAAGGCGCAGGTTGGCTTCATTGTTACCGAACACCGCCAGCGTGGATGCCGGATTAAGATCCAGTACACTGCGCAGGGAAACCGTCAGCGCTTCAGGCTGACAGTGCCCCTGATTCGCGAGCTGCTGAACCAGATGGGCAGCCTGGCAAATGCCCGCCAGCGCGAGGGTAATTTCCTGATAGTTTTTTGCCACGGTCACTCCAGTTTACGCGTTATTAGCGCCGGTATTATGCGGCAACCCAAGGCAAACGTTCTTCAATGATGCCGCCACCCAGGCAGACATCACCAAGGTAGAACACCGCAGACTGCCCCGGTGTTACCGCGGCAACCGGTTCGTCGAACCGCACTTCAATTTTGTCATCGCCCTGCGGAATAATCTCGCAGGGGATATCGGTCTGGCGGTAGCGGGTTTTAACCGTACAACGCAGCGGGGCGTTAACCGGCAGACGATCCACCCAGTGCAGCTGCTGAGCAATCAGGCCCACCGACATCAAACGCGGATGATCGCCGCCCTGCGCCACGATTAAGCGGTTACGCGCGACATCTTTATCAACCACGTACCAGGGATCGTCTTTGCTTTCTTTCATGCCGCCGATGCCCAGCCCTTTGCGCTGGCCCAACGTATGGTACATCAACCCCTGGTGCTCACCGACAATCTGGCCATCAACGGTTTCGATTTCACCCGGTTGAGCGGGCAGATAGCGTGCCAGGAATTCGCGGAATTTGCGTTCACCGATGAAACAAATGCCGGTAGAGTCTTTTTTCTTTGCCGTGATTAATTCCAGCTGTTCAGCAATGCGGCGCACTTCGGGTTTTTCCAGCTCGCCCACCGGAAACAGGCTTTGGGCAATTTGTTCATGACTGAGCGTGTAGAGGAAGTAGCTCTGGTCCTTGTTACCGTCCAGGCCGCGCAGCAAATGGCTACGTCCGTCGATATCCTGACGGCGGACATAGTGTCCGGTGGCAATAAAGTCTGCGCCGAGATCTTCTGCAGCAAACTCCAGAAACGCTTTGAATTTAATTTCTTTATTACACAGGATATCGGGGTTTGGCGTGCGACCCGCCTTGTACTCTTCAAGGAAGTGCTCAAAGACGTTATCCCAGTATTCTGCAGCAAAATTTACCTTGTGCAGTTTAATACCAAGTTTGTCGCACACGGCTTGTGCATCCGCCAGATCGTCAGCGGCGGTACAATACTCCTCGCCATCGTCTTCCTCCCAGTTCTTCATGAACAGGCCTTCTACCTGATAGCCCTGCTGTTGCAGTAACCAGGCGGAAACGGAAGAATCGACGCCGCCGGACATCCCGACGATCACTTTTTTCTGGCAGTTATCAGACATCACAAGCTCGCAAAACAATAAAACAGGCGGCGCATTCTATCACGCTGAAGTCGGGTGCGCACCTGCATGAAACGGCCAGTTGAACGGGCTGATCAGGTCTAACGGGTAGCGCACGCCCTGTTGCCATCTGCGCACGCTCTCTGCCACTAACGGCGAACGCAGGTTAGACGCCGTCAGTATCTGCTCTGGCGCCAGCCACCAGCAGCAATCAATGTCGCTGTCCTGCGGTGCGGTGGGCAGGGTGGTGTCCAGATCCAGACCAAACAGAAACCGCACAAAAGGCGTATTATCGGGGGCAATCCACTGGTTAATACCAATAAAATACTCCACAGCGGCCTCGATACCGGTCTCTTCATAGAGTTCACGCTGCGCGGCTTCCAGAAGGGTTTCGTCCGCTTCCAGATGACCTGCAGGTTGATTCCAGGTTGCCACGCCGTTCACCCGTTCTTCAACAACGAGCAGTTTACCCTGAGCCTGGACCAGACAGGCTACGGTGACATGCGGTTTAAACATCAATCCTCCGGAATTGTTAACTTGAAGTTATGGAAATGATAACAGTGCCTGGACTAAGGTGCTGATATCACGCCATTCGCCAGGGGCCAGATTATCCAGTACAAAGTCACCCATCGCATAGCGCACCAGGCGCAATGTCGGGAAGCCGATATGGGCGGTCATGCGTCTGACCTGACGGTTACGCCCTTCAAACAGGGTGATTTTCAGCCACTGCGTCGGTATCGCTTTGCGCTCACGAATGGGCGGCTGGCGTGCCCATAGCCAGTCAGGCTCCACTACTTTTTCAATGCCGGCTGGCAGCGTAAGGCCATCTTTCAGCGTAACCCCATCCCGCAGTGGCTGCAGATCCTGCTCTTCCGGCACGCCTTCGACCTGCACAAAATACACCTTGCCGGTGCGCTTGCCGGGCTGGGTCAGCGCGGCCTGCAAGGTGCCGTCGTTGGTCAGCACCATCAGTCCTTCGCTGTCGCGGTCAAGGCGACCCGCGGCATAAACCTCGCTGACATCAATAAAATCTTTTAACGTGCGGCGGCCGGCTTCGTCGGTGAACTGCGGCAACACATCAAAGGGTTTATTGAACAGGAGCACGCGCCGGACGGCAGGGGGGGATACAGCCTTGCGCTGTACGGGACGGGTTTGTCGGCTGAATCGTTTATTTGGTTGAGAAGTCTGAGTAGTTTTTCGCATACGCTTTGCAGTCTGAAACATTCAGCGCATTATAACGCGAAATTGCGGTGATTGGCGTAGCGTCAATATTCAAGTAGTATTGACGCGCATCTTACAAATCATTAACAAAAAATCGCTCGAAGGAGAGGTTAATGGAAAGCAAAGTAGTTGTTCCGGCGGAAGGTCAGAAAATCACCCTGAATCAAGGTAAACTGGATGTGCCAAATAACCCGGTTATCCCTTACATCGAAGGGGATGGTATCGGTGTTGATGTTTCACCAGTGATGCTGAAAGTGGTTGATGCCGCTGTGAAAAAAGCCTACAACGGCGAGCGTAAAATCTCCTGGATGGAGATTTATACCGGTGAGAAATCGGTTGAACTTTACGGTCAGGATGTCTGGCTGCCGCAAGAAACCCTCGATTTAATCAAAGAATACCGCGTAGCGATCAAAGGTCCACTGACAACGCCAGTAGGCGGCGGCATCCGTTCTCTGAACGTTGCGCTGCGTCAGGAACTTGATCTGTACGTTTGTCTGCGCCCGGTTCGTTACTACACCGGCACACCAAGCCCGGTTAAACGTCCTGAAGATACCGATATGGTGATCTTCCGCGAAAACTCCGAAGATATCTATGCAGGTATCGAGTGGAAAGCGGGCACGGCTGAAGCGGACAAAGTGATCAAATTCCTGCGCGAAGAAATGGGCGTGAAGAAAATTCGCTTCCCACAGAACTGCGGCATTGGCGTTAAGCCATGTTCGGAAGAGGGGACCAAGCGCCTGGTGCGTGCGGCAGTGGAATACACCATCACCAACGATCGTGATTCACTGACCCTGGTTCATAAAGGCAACATCATGAAGTTCACCGAAGGCTCATTCAAAGACTGGGGTTACCAGCTAGTGAAAGAAGAGTTCGGCGGCGAGCTGATCGACGGTGGCCCATGGATGAAGTTCAAAAATCCAAACACCGGTAAAGAGATCGTTGTTAAAGACGTGATCGCTGATGCCTTCCTGCAGCAAATCCTGCTGCGTCCGGCTGAATACGACGTTATTGCCTGTATGAACCTGAACGGTGACTACATTTCCGACGCCCTGGCGGCGCAGGTTGGCGGTATCGGTATTGCACCTGGCGCAAACATCGGTGACGAATGCGCGCTGTTCGAAGCGACCCACGGTACAGCACCTAAGTATGCCGGTCAGGATAAAGTGAACCCAGGTTCCGTAATCCTGTCAGCGGAAATGATGCTGCGTCATATGGAATGGTTCGAAGCCGCAGACCTGATTGTTAAAGGCATGGAAGGCGCAATCGCTGCCAAGACCGTGACCTATGACTTCGAACGTCTGATGGATGGCGCTAAACTGCTGAAATGTTCAGAGTTTGGTGACGCGATTATCGCGAATATGTAATTTAGTCTATGGACTGAATAAGAGCGGGAGCCTGTTGGTTCCCGTTTTTTTATGAGCGCTCTGGCGTTTATCAAAATTATTTATCAAAACTACGCTACCACCCTTGAACGTTAAGTCTTTTTTTGACTGAAATCCCGCAGGATTAACGACAACGGTCAGTTAGTAATACCTGTTCTCTTACTGTCACATTTCCCGCTTCGCCACTGTGCTGCAAACTCTGATGGCGTCTGATAAGTCAGTGCTGAATGTGGGCGACGCTCGTTATAATGCTGCCGCCAGTCGTTAATGATTTTCCTGGCATCAACAATATCGCTGAACCCGTGTTTATTCCATTCATCGCGACATTGTCCGTTAACGCTCTCAATTAGCCGTTCTGTGTTAGCTCGCCCGCTGAATCAGCCGAAGCTCCACGCCATACTCAAAAAACCACTGACCCATTGACCCACTGACCGGCAGATAAACTCCGGGCCATGGTGGGTTCTTATTGCAGCCGGATAGCCACGGAATAACGCAATACTGTCCAGAACAGGTGTGATGTGAACACCCTATATGGCTAAGGCGACAGTTATACACATGGCACGCCAGAAACGCTTATAAAATCACAGCACGTGACCTGACACGGGCCTTTACCATCAAGGTAAAGGCGCTTACGAACCGCAGCAAATCAACGCTATCCCTGCTGATTTAAAAAACGTTTCGCGAGGGTGAAGAGGGTGAAAACTATTAACAGTCCACCGCCTGAAATATTGACATATTTTTTAAGCCTCTGCGGATTTCTACCTTTAGCAGAAAATATCAAGATATGGCTGACGATGCAGAGCCACAGGCCCATCACCACCACGTGGAGGGATGCCAGAATCAGATAATTCCCCACACCGCCATGCTGGCCAGCAAATCTGGAAACGACTGTGAGATAGAAAACAATAGCTTTGGGATTCAGTAGGTTAACCATTAACGCCTCACCGACCGAAATGGAACGGGTCCTGCACAGAGTATTATCCCGCTGCGCGTTCACGCCACTTCTGATAAGCATCAGGCCTAACCAGAGTAAATAAACCGTGCCGGCCATTTCAAGCAGGTTATAAACGCCGGGTAAAGAAATAATGATGGCGGTAAGTCCGAGACCAATCAGGAGTGCATGAATATATATTCCCACAGCGGTACCGGCGAGCGTTCGCAGAAGACCGCTACGTCCACCAGCGAGTGCACTGCTCATGACAAGTGTGAAGCTTGCCCCAGGAGAAAGCGCGACGGGTAAGAGCGCTGGCACGAAGCCAATAACATCAATATCCATAAATTCAGCTTTGTCGTTAAAAGTAAAAATTTAAAAAAAAGGATATCATCAAAATATTTTATTACTATTCTTATGCTCTATTTTAGGAGAAAGAAAGTGCATTGAAGAGACAGGCGTTATAGCCATTTAAACAAATGGTGACGTATGTCACTTTTTAATCGAAAGAAAATGCCGCTGAGGCTATGGCAGCCAGTAAAATCATAAAGCATGGGGGGGTGTAGTATTTGTGTTTACTTAGGGAATATCTTTTGAACTGTGTTCTTGTAATCGATTTCAATAAAAAAGTGGAACTATAAGCCTGTCTATCCCTGATAAAAATTGAAACTTATGGGTAAAGTTATAGCTATGGTAAAAATCAGTTCAGAGAGGCAAAAAGGAATTTAGACGGTAAGGTGCAAGCCATCAAGCCAGTAATTGTAATAAAGTGTTAGTTTTAACTCTGTGCTGAAAAACAGATGGTGGCGCTATTTTATCCGGAAAAAGTTTTATTTAAATATATATTTTGTTGAAAAGTTTTCGTTTATGAATCATTTCATACACTTATTAATATAATTTAACATATCTGTATCTGAGTCCAGCATTAATCATAAGCATTTTCTTGGGATTAATCTTAAAAAAAGCCTCAAAATCACCTAAAAAAAGCAAAGCGGCTATTTATATTCATGTAATTCAATGTGTTATGAATTGATCATTCATTGATCACATAAGTGTTGCTTTAGTGTTTAAGTTAAATTATGTTTTTATGACACATTAAATGATAAGTTATGTTAACAATAACCAGATTGCAATTTATCCCTCTCAAGTTGTGCACATGTGGCGAATACTACCCGACATGAATCTGGTGGATATAAAGATCTCGATTTTAAAGGTTTTTCTTAAAAGGAGATATAACCTATGACTGGTGAAACAGTTTTTCCAGGTCTGGATAATTTCAGTTTTTCATTGCCTGTAAAAATACATTTTGAAAAGGGGGCGCTGAAAAAACTATCTGAATATCTTTTATCAGGCGGTAAAAGAAATGCTTTGCTGGTGATGAGCCAGTCAACAGCGGAACGTTCACCTGTACTTCAGCAACTGATTGCGGATAAATCTGGGCAGCTTAAATATGATCCGTGGGTTGTCCAAAGTGATTTTAAGGCCACAACGGATTCCTTACGTGAAATTCAGTCCCACCTTCGTAGAAAACAATATGATTCAATTGTTTCAGTTGGGGGAGGGAATATCATTGATTTTACAAAAGCTGCCGCTATCAGTATGGACGAATCCGTTGATTTAGATAATCTGTTCGCTAAAAGCTATGACAATATTCAGAGCAAGATTTTCCATGTTGCCGTTCCCACCACTTTCGGAACTGGTTCTGAAGTGACGAAGGGAGCCATCATTCTTGATACAGCGTCAAAGACTAAAGATGGTGTGCGTGGCGATTCTGTTTTCCCCGATGTTGCCCTGATTGATCCGGAGCTAGGCGTTACCATGCCGGATGCTGTGCTGCGCGAGACACTTTTTGACAGTTTTACGCATGTTTTCGAAGCACTCCACTCCGTTAAATCTAATCCTGTAACCGAGTCACTCGCCATACAGTCATTGCAACGTATTAACATTAATATTGACCGCTATGTAGCAGGAAAGCTGGACGAACACTTCTATACCGAAGCCTCATACAGCGCCTTACTGGGGGGGATTTGCATCTGCCACAACAGTACCTGTCTGCCTCACCGCTTTGAACAGGCATTGGCTCCGTTTTATTCATTCTCCCACGGGCGGGGTTTAGCCGCGATCTATCCCACATGGGTAAACTCGCTGATGGCTCACGGTAAAGTCTCTCCTCTTCTGACTCAGGTAAGCAATGGCCTGAATGCATCAGAATACCTGGCATCGATATTACGGAAAATCAAACTGGATAGTGCCGCTCAACAGCTCACATCCCTGAAGCTGTCCAGTAAGAATGTCATTAAGAACGTGACGGGAAATATCGCCAACGATCCGCTCGTTAACGAAGCCGGGAACGGCATTGTTAATGCGCTTCTGAACGAAATAACCGGGGAATGATCATGTTTTACTCACTGATGTGTCACGACAAACGCCACCAGACTTATGAACCTGAAGTCATCGCACCTGCCCCTGCGGACTTCATGCATATTGAAATCCTAAAAGCGACCATCTGTGGATCGGATTACATGGTGTTGAACCAGACGCACCCCTACAAACAGTACCCGGCAATTTTGGGTCATGAATTTATCGGGAAAATTTCTGATGACGCAGGTTCAGGTGATCTGAAGAAAGGGCAGTGGGTGACAGGGCTTTCGTATGGCTCCTGTGGTAACTGCATTTACTGCAAACGCGGGATGAATAATCACTGCCTGAAAAAAGTCACCTATAACACGGCCGGAAGCAGTGGCGCATTTACACATAGCATGACGGTTCATCACAGCTCTCTCGCGCCCTTACCGCCGGGCAGAACGGCAGATGATTATGAGTTTGTGTTATCTGAGCCTTTAAGCATTGTAGTGCATGCCCTTGATAATCTTGATATTTCTAATGATCCATGCCTGACAGTCATCGGAGCCGGATCAATGGGACTGCTCAGCGCTATCTTCTGCCGTGAAGTGAAAAATATTGAGAAAGTGGAGCTCATCGATAAGACACCCGACCGGTGTGCGTTTGCGCACTCGCTAGGTTTCTCCGCCAGAACGGACATGTCAGACATGACTCCCTCAGAGACTGATATTTTGGTGATCGCTGGTGGTGAAACCCTGAATGTTAATGACTACATCGGCTTACTCAGACCTGGTGCCCAAATAGTACTGATTTCCTATTTTGATACGCCCGTGGTGGTGGACATGAATATGATAGTCAGAAAAGAAATTACGCTTCAGGGTTCTTTTTTGAGTGACCAGAAAGATTTGGCGAAAGCAATACAGATTATTGAGCAATCAAAAATAAAAGATTCCCGACTCAAAGAAATGATAACCGATTTCATCACTTTCACTGAACTAAGTGACTTTATGCTGAATAAAACCAGCAAAGGTAAAGTGTTGATCGATAAACCTGGAGTATTATCATGAAATTAAATGCTTATGTTATTGGAGCAACGGGATGGACGGGCGCTGAGATTATTCGACTCCTGGCGCATCATCCTGAAATTGGTGAGATATATCCAGTTTCACGGGATGGCGGTGTCTCACTAGACAGTGTTCATCCCAATCTGCAGGGAATCAATAAGAAAACCTGGTCCCTGGATTCCCTTCCCGACAGCAGCCCGGACGTGGTATTTATTTCACTGCCATCAGGCAAGGCTCAGGAAGTGGCTGCACATTTTGCCAAGGGCGGAGCCCGCATAATTGATCTTGGTGCTGATTTTCGCTTCTGTTCTCCCGAAAATTTTGAAAAAATTTACGGCAAGCCACATAAAGCGCCTGAGCTTCAGAATAAGTTTCAGTATGGCTATCCAGAAGCATTTCGCGAAAACATTGCCAGGAGTCGTTACGTTGCTAACCCCGGCTGTTACGTTAACGCAGCGCTTTGTGCACTGATACCGCTGATTAAAAATAATGTTTTAAAAACAGATGGTATTTTTATAAGCGCAGTGAACGGAACCTCCGGTGCCGGGAGTAATGATAAAAAAGAATTGCTGCATTATAACATGACAAACAACATGCTTGCTTATTCCCTTAACGGGCACCGTCACACACAGGAAATTGAGCAACTCATCAAAGTAATAACTGGCAGAGAAGCAGAAATTTCATTAATGACTTCACATGGTAATTTTGCACGTGGCATTTTTATGTTAATCGCCGCAAAGCTTCAAGAGAATATTCCAGCAGACAGAGGAAGAATACTTGAAATTCTTAACGAATACTATGCTGACTATCCTTTCGTATCAATAACAGGACAGCATAAAGGTTCGGTTGGCATAGATAAAGATTACGGTATATATCCACAGCTCTCCAAGGTGATTGGATCTAATGCTTGCCATATTTCGGTAGACGTTGTGCCTGAAAGAAGGGAGCTGCGCATTGTAAGTGTCATTGACAACCTTGTAAAAGGTGCCGCCGGCACAGCCATTCAAAATATGAACATCATGATGGGCTTTGACGAAGAAACGGGGTTGAGTCGCTATGGAATCTAAAGAGAAAGTACTTATTGTTGATCCTGTGCATAAACATCTTCTTTCATTTCTGGAAGAAAACTACGATGTCACAGTAAAACATCCTGTTACGCAGGAAAAACTTATTTCGGTAATCGATCGGTATGACATGCTGGTATTGAGAAGTGGGGCAAAGGTTGATTCATTTTTGCTTGAAAAAGCAACGAATGTTCACACAATCATAAGAGCCGGAACTGGGACGGACAACATAGATCTGGAAAAAGTACATGAAAAAAATATCCACTTTTACAATACACCCAGCACAAATGCCAGAGCAGTAGCAGAGCTCAGCTTCGGCATGATGCACTGCCTGTATCGGCATATTTTACGTGCCGGAAACGAAATCCGTGACAATATCTGGGATAAGAAATCCCTTCTAGGTTATGAGCTTTCGAATAAAAAACTGGGCCTGGTTGGTTTTGGTAGCATTGGAAAAGAAATAGCCGATATTTCAGCTGGTTATCATATGAGTATACACTGCACGGTATCCGATTACTCTTCAGAGCGGGCAACAGAGCTGAGCAGCCGAAACATCACGTTGCACAGTGAATTAAACAGTCTGCTGGCGCATTGCGATATTATCGTGGTCTGCTGTCCTTATAATCAGCAAACCCGCAACCTGATTGACGCAAGAGAACTCTCACTCCTCGGCAAGCAGGCTGTTTTGATAAACGTTGCACGTGGCGGAGTGGTAAATGAATCAGCTTTATATAATGCGCTAAGTGAAAATACCTTTTTAGGCGCAGCCAGTGATGTATTTGAACACGAGAGAAAACCCTCCCCGCTTTTTACATTAAATAATTTTATTGGCACGCCACACATTGGCGCAATGTCCCATGAATCTCAGGAAAAAATTGCCGAGCTGATTATTGATTATCTTCAGCATCAGCAGAGCAGTAACATGATAAAAAAATCCCGCAGTCATGCATTAACAAACTGATTTTATTCAACAGTAACATGAGAGGTAATATATGAGTATTCAGAAACGTCTTGCCCGTGGAGAATATACACAGTTCATGGAAGCTCATAACGGGCTCAGCGCTAAAATCGTTGAACATGCCGGCTTTGAAGCTATATGGGCATCTGGATTGTCAATAAGCGCCGCTATGGGGTTATCAGACAGGAATGAAGCCTCGTGGTCTCAGGTCATTAATGCTCTTGAGCAGATGGCGGACAATACCAGCATACCCATTCTCGTCGACGGCGATTCTGGCTTTGGTAATTACCTGAACGTTATGCGGTTTGTAAAAAAACTCAAACAGATTAATATCAATGCTATGTGCATTGAAGATAAAATGTTCCCAAAAGTAAATTCTTTTATTGGTGAAAATCAGGCACTCGCGCCCGTGAGTGAGTTCTGCAATAAAATAAGAGCGGCGAAAGACACCGGCGGTGATGAGTTTACCGTAGTTGCGCGTATCGAAGCTTTAATCTCCGGACATCCAATGGAAGAAGCACTAGAACGTGCTGAAGCTTATAAAGATGCGGGAGCAGATGCCATTTTGATCCATTCAAAAAAATCGGATGCCGGAGAGGTATTTACTTTTTCTGAACGATGGGGCGGTAAATTACCACTCTTCGCAGTCCCGACTAAGTATTACAACACAGAATATCAGGAGTTTGTTAAACATGGAGTAACCAACCTTATCTGGGCAAATCATCTCATCCGTAGTTCAGTTCGTAGCATGAAAGAAACGGCTGACAGAATCTACAAAGAGAAATCCCTTATCAATGTTGAAAAAAATGTATCTTCTCTTGATGAATTGTTTTCACTAACCACTGAACGCTATATGGATGAACTGGAGGCTAAATATAATTCATAAAATTTAATTGCACTCTCTGTATCCTACATAATTTATTAACGTTGTATCTCATTATTAATCAGCTTAATGCTGAGGGTAATATATATTGGAGAAAACAATGATCAAAATAGCTATCGTGGGCGGCGGCCCAAATGGAATGTATTTTTTAAACGGTCTGCACAGTATTTTTAAAGAACTGAATGTGCGCGATAATGTATCCGTAACAATGTATGATCGTCATGGCTATTTCGGTTCAGGCTGGCCTCATTCTCCTGCTCAGGCTAAAACGAGTATGCTGAACAGGATTGTAGGTCAGCTTTCTTTTGCACCTGATAAAACCAATAATGCCAGCGATTCTTTTCCAAAAAGTACACGCATAACTTTCAGTGAATGGCTGGAGAAAAAGTATAAAGCTACGCACAGTGAACGATATAAGCTGAATGCTGATGACTTCCCGACTCGTGAACTTTATGGTGAGTCGCTTGTTGAGATCTGTGACGCGCTGGTCAATGAAGTCAGACAGGCTGGAGTCGGCGTATCGCTGATTAAAGATACTATTAAGCAGATCAGTAAATCTCAGGGTAAATACCAACTGATCGGGGAATTTTATTCTCAGCCAGCTGAATTTGATATCGTTCTTCTCGCGACAGGCCATCAGGAATCAAAAGATAATTTCTATCTGGCCGGAACACTCAAAAAATATACCGAGTACTATAATTTTGCTTACCCACTTTTTGACGTTCCTGACTGGCAGAAGAAAAGCATTGCTGTAATTGGGATGGGCCTGACAGCGATTGATACGCTGCTTTACTACACGGAAAACAAAGGAGGTACGTTCTTTCGCGATAAAGGGAAACTACGTTATCACGCGAGTGGAAATGAACCGAAGAAACTCTATGCGCTGAGCCGCTCCGGCTATTTTACCTACAGCCGCCCGCATAATGCCAAAGAGGTTGATCTCGCAAAATATGAGCATCAGGGATATTTTTTCACCCGTTCATTAATCGATCAGATGCGACAGAACCTCGGCACTCCGGCGCACCCGGACAGTTCGCCGGAAAATCATTCTCTGCAGCTTGATTTCGACGTACACGTATTCCCTCTTCTGATGCTAGAGCTCCAGCTTTGCTATTACCGCATTCTTTTTGGTCCCGAGGTGCTGAGTATCATGATTGCTGAGAGCCGCCCTCTTGTTGAGCAGTTCATTACCGGTAACCGGGCCGTAAATTCACAGAAAGAAAGTGCTCTTAACTGGCTGACGCAGGCTACTGACAGGCTTGCTCGTGAGGTCATTTTCCTTACCCGTCGTTTTCTTAATGAAGGGGCTACGTCATCTTTCCACGGGGTTCCGGTTGAAGCCATTGTGAAACGTTACGTTTATGTCATTAGCGCCCAGCAGCCAGGAAAAGAGCACGATCTGCAGCAATTTTCTCTGTCCGCACTCTCCGGGCCAAGCCCCTGGGAGCACAAGGCAGAGCCTGAGGCTCACCTGTTTAACTGGGATATGGTTGTCAACCCTATCCGGAATATGGATTTTGCACCGGGTACCGCCTGGCGCGAACGTTTGTTGGCATTCATGCACTGGGATCGCCGTCAATCTGAGCAGGGTAATCTGGACAACCCCTATAAGGGTGCCTGTGATGACGTGTTTCGCGACTTGCGGCAAACTGTTGTTTATGCAGTTGATTTTGGGGGTATTACACCCGCCTCCTATAACAACATGCTCAAGGATTTTTATGCCGTGCATAACCGGGCTGCTAACGGTAACTGCATAGCGCTGATGGAAAAGATGGAAGCGTTAATCGAAGCCGAGGTTGTGGATGTCACTTATGCGCAGTCAAATATTCAGGTTCATGACGAACAGGTTTGGTTACACAGCCTGAGCCAGGCCGGAGAATATACCCGTGTTGATGCCATGATTGATGCCAAATTACACAATTTTAGTGTCCGCAAAGCCAAAAACAGCCTTTTCCGCGATCTCATTGACGCCGGTATTGCCAGTTACTGGGTACATAAGGATACCCGTGGCGTTGAGTGTGCGGCTTCGGGATTTAATATCACTCGAAATTTCCAGTTTATTAACCGCGATGGTAAACGCGAGCGCTTTTTCTGCGTAGGACAGCCTTCAGAAGGGATCATGTTCTTTCAGAACGGTTCTATACGCCCCAATGTCAATCACCATGTTGCCAATGACCTGCTTGCATGCATGACTGCGGTCAAAAATGAGCTCAAGGGCCTTCTGCACAAGCAAGAGGAGGATGCCACTCTGACCCACTGACGCATTATCAACAGTGAAATTTACGGTTTTTCCTGACAATCTCATTAAGGCGGTTAATATGTATATGTATCCGTTTACCGGGTATCAGCCCGATGTTCCCAAGGTCACTCATGGCAAAGGCATATGGCTTTTTGATGAAAATGGCAAAGATTATATTGATTCTACATCCGGACCCATGACCGTGAATCTGGGTCACTGCCATCCTGATATTATCGAGGCCATGGAGGATCAACTTAAGCGACTTCACTTTGCCTACCGCTTTCATTTCCGCAGTCAGGAGGCGGAGTTACTGGCTACCAGGTTAGTTGAACTTTCTGATGATAACAAAGGCTATGCGTTTTTTATGAACAGCGGTTCTGAGGCTTCGGAAGCAGCGTACCGTATTGCCCTTGATTACTTCCGTAGCCGGGGTAATAACAAAAAGACGCTTGCGTTAGGACGAAGAATATCCAACCACGGCAATACCATACAGTCACTGACTTACGGCGACGATCGCGCCCGAAAAGTTAACCTGCTGAATAAGGTCATCGATCCTGCTATCAGCGACTTACGGCTACCACCTTATTATGACCTGCACAAGCCTGAAGGCATTTCATCCGATGAATGGTTAGACATTTGCCTGAATGAAACCTTTGAAACCATAGACAGAGTAGGCGCAGAACATATTGCATGCGTTTATGCAGAGCCTGTCACCGCGTCTTCGGGTGGGGTGCTGATCCCGCATCCTGACTATTTCCGAAAACTTAAAGCAGGCCTGGAGGCACGGGATATTCTGCTGATTGCAGATGAAATTGTCACCGGACTTGGCCGTACGGGCGAATGGTTCAGCATGAAAACATGGAAAACAGAATCTGATATAACCATTATTGGCAAAGGGCTGGGAGCAGGTTTCACCCCCATCTCAGGCGTCATGATTTCAAGGCAGATAGGGGATGCGCTGGCCTCCCTGTCTCCCCCCCATTTCGTCGGACATACCTATTCCGGAAACCCTTTATCGGCAGGCGTGGCACTTGCGGTGCTTGATACGCTGGAAAATAAAATCGGAATGGCGTCAGTCAGGTCCAGAGGGGCATATTTTGGCCGTTTGCTGCAGGAGATGGTTGGCAAGGAGGACGTGGTGGCTGAAATCCGAGGGCAGGGACTGCTCTGGGCTGTGGAGACAACGCTCAGCCGTCAGCGAGCAGAGGAGTTTGTGAAAGTCGGTCACCAGGAGGGCATTAATCTTTATCCGTGCCGGTCATCAGGTAAGGATGGAGAAGCACTGACCTTTCTGTTCACGCCGCCACTCATTATTTCTGAAAAAGAGATGGATGAACTGGTGGGGCGCTTCAGTCGTGTCATGAGTCGTCTGGTATGAGGAGAGCACCGGTGATCCTGTACAGCGCCGGCATCAATATTTCCTCTGGGGTGCGAACGCACCCCAGAATTAACGAAGATGCTGAGTCGATCAAATCGCTCATGAATGGCCAACAGTCCATTCTGATCTATAACCATCAGGGAGATTATTTCAAGAAAACAGCAGAACCTACCCCGTGGATTGCATCCCTTCTGAGCGAACGTTTGCAGCAGCATGTCCATTATTTCCCTGACTGTGTGGGCCGGAAGGCGCAAGACTTTATTGCCCGACTGTCAGAAGGCGAAGTCGCGCTCATGGGAAATACACGTTTTTATCCTGAGGAGCAACAGAACGACGCGACGTTTGCAGCAGATCTGGCAAAGCCGGGAGATCGACTGGTGATCGGCGGTTTTTCTAAATTACACAGGAAAAATGCGTCGAACTGCGCGATCAAAGCTTTCATTCCGTGGTGTTACTCAGAGGGGGTGCTGTCGCAGCTTGAGGAGCTTGAGCAGATACATTCTGCTCTTTACCGCCACAGGCCCACCATACTGCTGCTGGGGGGGAATAAAAAGGAGAAGCTGCAGTTTCTCTTCCATCATCCCCGGCTTCCTTATGTTGACCGCGTCATTGCAGGAGGCGCCGTTCTGAACAGTCTACTCAAAGCGCGTGGTATCCAGATCGGGCAGTCTGACTGTTTTCCCTTACCTGAAAATGTGTCGTTTAATCTGCCCTTATACATACCAGAGGTCCTGATCGTCTCTGATGCTCAAGGTAGGATGGTGCGACGACCTCTACTGCAGGTCCGTGACAGAGACAGGATAGTGGATTTTATCTTCAGCGAGGAGTTTCTGGCAGATGTAACGGGTCCTGATGGCATTTCCTTTTTCGCTGCAGGTCCGCTCAGTGTGCCCGGTAGTCAGTATGCCCATGCGGCATACAGGGCTCTAAAAAGAAAGGGGATACAGGGACTTTTCATGGGAGGAGACACGCTGACAGAAACGGAGACATTCTCATTCACATCATCCGGTGGTGGTGCAGTGCTTCACTTCTTCTCATCGGGCTATGAAGACATCAAATTTCAGGAATCGTATGGAAGCTAATTCACTATCATTTCTAAAGCCTGTCATTGCCGTTCATAAGCGCTGCGGTAAAGAGTTAGCAGGAACATTTTTTATTCGCCTAATCTATTTTATCGCATGGCCTTATATGGTTTTGGTCTTTCAGCAAGATTACGGACTCAATACACTTGACACTGGCCTCTTGCTTTTCCTTGCCACACTCACGGCGTTCTTTTCGACACAATTAGCGGGAACGGCAATTGACCGCGGTCATCTTAATATCGTATTCCCTACAGCCAGTTTGACACTGATGGCAGGGCTGTCTCTGCTGTTAGTTCAGAGCCTTCCGGCAGCCGTCGCCGGCCTGAACCTTCTGGTTCTCTCTACGCGCTGTCTGGAAACGGGCTTTAAAGTCAACCTCAGTAATAGCGCGACACGTGAACTCGCCGAGAGTGCACACAATGCCCGATATTACTATGTCAACGTGGGTGGAGCATTGGCACCTGCTTTGGTCGCTCTACTGGGACTACAGGGACGAACCTACCTTTTGTACGGTTCTCTCGCCATGGCACTCTTGATAGCGTTATATACGTTTTACTGCCGACAAGAGACAAGACGAAACACCAACAGCCCCACCATGTCAGCAAGCCTGAAACGGATCTTTCGCGACCGTTCATTCATGATGTTGTGTGTGTTCAGCGTTCTTTTTTATATGGTCATGGCCAGTAACGATACTGTTTTACTGATGTTGCTGAGCCAGCAGTTATCTCAGAAAACAGCCTTGCACTACTATGCAACTGTGCAGGTAATCAACACGCTCATGGTATTGATTGCCTATTTCCCGCTTAATCATGCCTTAAGGCATCTTACACTGTCCTTTCGCCTGAAAGCTGCACTAGGCGTGATGATAGTGAGCCAACTGATGGTTTTTTTTAATCTGCTGAACAGTGAATTTACCGTTGCGGTTTTTGCTCTGATATTTACCCTGGGCGAATTGGTCGCTATCTCTACCTCCAATTTTGCAATGGAGTTACTCACGCCCTCCGAATTCAAGGGCGGATATTTCTCTTTTTACAACATATATATGACCGGCATGGCTTTAGCCCCGCTCCTGGGGGGCGCTTTTATTCACGCCGGTATCGGTGACCGCTGGTATCTGATTACAGTCGCAGCGCTGATAATCGCGTCATGCATTTTTAGCAGGATTCAGGTCGATAACAAGGCAAAAATATTCAATGAAGTAAAGTGAGGTAATGAATGCGTTTTTTCAGACTTCCGCAGGGACAGGACACTGCGATCATCTATAAAAATGAGATCCTGTCACGCGACAGAGTACGATACCTTACGCACTGTCTTGCAGATAAATTACTCAACCATTGGCCTGTAACGCTCAGCAGGGTGGCAATGCTCGTTGATCCTTCACCACGTCAGCAGATAACGGTTCTGGCACTTCATCATGCCGGTATCACCTGTGTCCCTCTGGCAAAAAGCTTGCCGAAAACACGTATTGAAGAGATTACCCGCACGCTTGCGCTGGACCTTATTATTACTGATCTACACACCGATGATATCCCTGGCGTTAACATTGATCAGCTTTTCGAAAATCTCATTGATAATGATGAATTGGTTATCCCTGCCGATGTTGAGCCTGGCGCGGAATGCCTGATACTTCATACCTCGGGAAGTACTGGTGTGCCAAAAGCCATTGCGCTGAGTTGGGATAATATTGCCAGTGTGGTCAAGGCTTTTACTGAAACCCCGATGTTCGGGTCTTCATCAATGGCAAATCGCATATGCAGTTTTGACTTTTCTGTGATTGAAACGTTGCCTTATCTTTACCATGGCAGGCTTTTGCACATCATTGATCAGTCAACTCGTGATGTTCCCCGGCTGCTGGCAGAAGCCATCCTCGACTCACCGGCAGAAGTCGTGGCCATGACCCCCTCCTGGTTTTATGAAGTGGGGCGCCAGATGCTCGCACTTCAGAATGGCAGCTATGAGCGTGTGCATAAAAAAATCATTTTTGGCGGAGAAAAAATCAATTATGCCACCCTGAAACCCTGGTGGGAGGCGTTTGTGGCTGAACAAGGCTGCGAGGTTTTCAACATTTATGGACCAACTGAGTGTAGCGTTTTTGTCACATGGCATCAGGTGACAGACGCAGATACCCTGTGTCCTGCGGCTAAAGTGGGCGAGGCATTTGGAGATAATTCGCTCCATATCGTGGATGAGAATAACCAGAAGATGACCTCAGACGGGCAGCCTGGCCGACTGGTGGTCGAGGGAAGGTCTGTGGCACTCGGCTATCTGAACGCGGCAACGGATGAACGTTTCAGTCGTGAGGGCACGACACGACGCTATGACACAGGAGACATCGTTTATAGGGAAGGTCGCTCGTTCTTTATAATAGGGCGTGGCGATAATCAGGTAAAAGTAAGAGGCTTTCGTATCGATCTTGATGAAATTACCCGGAACATTTCAGCAGTCGATCATATCCGGGATGTTCATGTATCAGTATTAAATAATGAGCGTACTGAGCATATTGTGGCTTTCGTGACGTCCACTCAACCCGATGTTGCCGAAAAGGTCTATGAGCACCTCGCAAACCATTTGCCTGAATATGCACTGCCTAATCACATCTGTCAGGTCGATAACCTTCCATTGAATCCCAACGGAAAAGCTGATGAACATGCACTCCGTAAGCACTATGAACAGGCGCTCGAAGAGAAAAACCTGCGCCTGATGGCCAGACGTATCAAGGCTTACGCCTTTCCGTCACATTATACGCTTGGAGACCTGCATCTCACCTCTTTGGAGATTGTTGAGCTGATAATTGAGCTGGAAATGGCCTATGGGATCAGGCTACCCACCCCTGATAAAAAACAGTTGCTGCATAGCCTGGCTAAAGCGTGTGAAACATTACCCACATCTGCCGTTGAGCAGTCTGATGGTGCCCCTGAAATACCGACGTTCAGCCGGACACTGCCATCGCAGGGATACTACTGTGACAATTATTTTAGATATCAGATACGCCGAGATGCGGTGTCTGTGACCTTACAGTTTTCCGAGCGGTATTCCGAGGAATCCCTGAGAAAAGGCGTCTGGAGTCTGCTCCAGGATGTTCCTTCTCTTCATCTGAAAATCCGTGAACAGGATGGTGACGTCTGGCAATATGATGCCCACATCCATGACGAAGTAGATAACTATGAATTGAAGGATTCTTCTACAAGTCTACTGTCACAGGATTTTGATTTTGAAGAAGGCAAACTGTTCTATTTCCAGCTCAAAAGTGGAAGTAAAGGCCCTCAACTCATGCTGCATTTTGCACACGTGATTGCGGATGGTTACGCATGCAGGTGGTTGATAAATGCACTGCTGGCTCTACTTGACGGACAGGCGTCACCTCCGGTAACCCCCCTTCATGCATATGCTAACCGCGTCTGGCAACAGCAGCCGGATGAGCAAACTGGTATAAAACAGTTCTGGGCTCAGCAATCTGTGCTTGAAAGGCCGTCCATGCTTTTTGGGATGATTCCTGCCACGGTTTCGTCAGGGTGTACAGAAGGAATGATTAAAGTGCTTGTGTGCGATTATCTACCTGCTTCACTGCTAAACCGGCTGCTAACGGATACGAATATTTCGCTGCATGCTTTGGTGTCTTATGCAGTATGGCGCGCGCATCAGGCACTCTGCACGCTGGACCGGCTGGAATTTCACTCACCAATAGGTAACCGTAATCGCGAGAACCATGCCGTCATTGCAAATATGATTACGATAGTACCTTTCAGTATCAGCCTGCCTGCTGAGGAAAGCCTCCTCCGTCAGTTGATTGCAATGGAACAAGCCATAGCTGAACACATCCGTTTATGTCAGCTCAGTTGGGGGGAGACCGCTGATTTGACCGGGCGCAGAAGAATCTCGCTGATTGTGGCTGAAAGCCCTAAGCTCTTCAGTGACAGCAGACACGGTGTTCATGAGGTTGATTTAGCAGGGCCGGTGATCGCGAAAAATGCACTTTCATTTTTCTACTGTTCCTACAAGGACGCACTGCATATTGATATCAGATATAACAATTCAGTGGCTGAAGGCTCTGTTATTGAAACTATCAGTGAAACCCTGAACAGGGAACTGCAGGGAATAGCTGACAGACTGTCAGATAACAACTAATACCTACATCAACATCCCGAAAAGTCAGGAGATAAGCGTTATGGCAGAAAATCCTATGGCAAAGTTTCATCAATGGTGGACAGAGTACAAACGAGATGTGTCTCCTGCCCATCCGGGCGCAGTATGCGTATCAACGGTTTCAGAAAGTGGCGCGCCGCGCGCCCGGTTCGTCGGTCTCAAATCTGCTGATGAGGATGGGTTCGTATTTTGCACGTGGTTTGATTCTCCCAAAGGTAAGGATTTGAACCAGAACCCAAAAATCGCGCTAACCTTTTGGTGGGAAGAAAAAGGCTGGCAGGTAAGAGTTGAAGGTACGGTTGAACAGGTCAGTGAGCAGGAGTCAAAAAAGGAATGGGCTTCGCGGTCACGTGACGCCCAGCTTGCTACCCTTTGTTTTAAACAAAGCCAGCCTCTTGATTCGGAAGATGAACTTTATGATATGTACCGTCGAGCACAGGCTGAGACGGCTGACGGACCCGTAGAGAAACCGGCGCGCTGGGGCGGCTACAAAGTAATACCCGTATCGATAGAGTTTTTAACTTTCCGTGAAAATCGCATGCACTTACGCGAATACTACTACCGTAAAGATAAAATCACCGACTGGGAAAAAACACTTCTTCAGCCCTGAAGCTTCCCCACGTTTCCTTCAGTCAATGCCAGACTGTGACGTAAAGAACAGGCAGGATGGCATTTTTCGGACATCAATTTTTACCTGGTTGGTCACCATACCTGCGTAGCATTCTCAAGCAGAAGTGTGCGGATGAGCATAGGTTACTCGTAGATCATTATATTAAAGGTACATTTTAGCGCCTCGGGCCGCAAAGTAATGCTATCGAAGAGAGTGATCCACACTGAATTTATGATGGCCTAAGGATTTATTGAAGCGGCCTGGTGAGGCTGGATGGGGGATTAAGATAGACAGCTGGATTTGAGGGGCTGGCTTTTGGCTCTCATCAGGCTACTGCGTGGATCTTTTCGTTGAGCCATTTAAAAATCCCCTAATGGCATTAATAATCACCTCTGGGTTAAATATACGATAGAAGATCGTATCAGCATCATAGGGGGAAGAGGCCAAAAAATGTCAGGTTCGTTGACCCGTTTCTTAGCACATCCTGCGGCGCTTGTTTTACATAATAATAGCGCGCTTAAGAGCCTCTGCCTGACAGTGATAATTGAACCTCTGATTAAGATATGCACCCATCCTATTTGGAATCAGGGGGGAAGCTCGCTGGATTTCAGACATCATGGGATCATCCCGCATCCCTAACAAAAGTTCTTTCCTGTGTTTTATCAGTAAATCTCGCCATGAATTTTTAGAAAAAGACAGGCTGAATTGACCCTGGGCTAATTCCAGAATGAGGATGTTATCGTGCGGTCGCTTGTGTGTGAAGGTTGCTTAAGGACATCACAGGCGGTGTGGTTTGCTGAGAATGCCAGTCAATGATAGCAGGCCGGTTTCTGGCACCGACGGGGTGGCTTCGCCCCTGGCGATTTATCATATATACTGCGCCCTTAGTTTTCGCCTGTGACCACGAAAACCCCCGTGTTGTTGCCGGCTTAACGGCGTGATAAACGGGTTTTCCAGTGACAAAAAGTAAGGATAATGAGGCGTCAGTCAGGACTACTATGAGTAAAATTGCAAAACAACTAGCCGCCAGATTATTCCTTTCGTTGTGGCAGGTGACAGGTTATCGCGTCAAAAAGATTGACCGTTTTTCTGAACAGGATGACCTGAAAAATATCGCTATTATTTCGAATACGGCGCTTGGCGACTTTTTGTTTAACACGCCAGCAATTGGTGCGATTAAAAAACGCTGGCCTGATGCCAGAATCATACTGGTTATTCAGCCGCGAAATCATGCCCTGGTGGCAGAAAGTGAAATGATCGATAAGGTCCTGTACTGGGATGGAAAATTTCCCGGCATGTTGTCGCTGGCCCGGGCCTTAAGGAAAGATCAGGTGGATGCTACTTTTATCCTGCACTCCCGCACGCCTTACGACATTGTCACCGCCTCACTGGCACGTTCAAAATACATATTCAAAGACGTTTACTATGCGGATTACCAGGGCAAAGAAAACTTTATTCTGGCCGGCTGTTTATCTGCATTTTATGACAACAGAAAGAACGGCAACATTCATCTCATTCGTCAGAAAAAAGACATGCTCACCGCGGTCGGTATTGATGTGCCATCGGACGCCATGTTTATTCCTGCGCCCTTCAAACGTCAACAGAATACCGTCCCGGTTATTGGCATTCATGCTGGCGCGTCCAGTTCCGAACGGTGCTGGCCAGAAGCCTTCTATTCGCAGCTTATTGAGAAATTAATAGCCCGGCATGACGATCTCATTATTGAACTCATCGGGGCACCGGGAGAAAAGGCGCTGAATCAACGGATCATTGATGGTATGGGGATATCCAGCGATCGCGTCATCAACGTCGCGGGTACCACCAACCTGATCCAGCTGGCTGAAAAAATATCCGGTTTTGCGACGTTAGTGGTGGGAGACACGGGGCCTTTGCATCTGGCCGTGGCGGTGCAAACACCGACGGTGGCCTTGTTCAGTAACCAGAGCACCATCGATGGTGCAGCTCCTTTGCAAGATCCGCATCTCCATCAGGTTTTGCGCCCCGCAGAAGAGCAGGCAGGATTACGTGCGATAAGCTGCAATGAGGTATATGAGGCCGTTGAGCGTAATCTTTCTGAGCACTAATTTCTCTTGAGTGCCAGGCATGGTCGGTTCATCCCGCTGCCTGGCCCCATCAGCTTTACGACGCTGTCTGAGCCCCTATTGTTGATGCATCGTATTATCGCAGTTATCAACCACGTCTTACGTGACACATAATAGTATCGCTGGGGTGATGAGAGTCGCGACCGGGGATGGATATGGATGCGCAAGGTGCGACCATAAGATCTTTCAGCACGTTATCACTCACTTAACGTTTAGGCTCATATACCAGTTTATCCGGTCAGCGCTCGCAGCTAACGGAATGTGGAGATTGGTTTTTTAACTACATCTTTCCAGGAAATATTGACATCTAGGGGAGTAAAATGATGCGCCGGTAATACTATAATCGAGCATGAGTAAAGTCCTGACCGATTATCTAAAGCCTTTATATCTGTCATGTTCACTCTATATTGTATACCCATTAATCGCTTAATGTCAGTCCACCTCTATAAAACCAATTTACCATCTTGAATTTTTTTTTGGAAATTATAAAGAATTTATTCAAATAAAAGTGATGTATTTGCATTACTTTTGCGCTATGCAATATGACTGTTTTGATTTTTCTTGGTTATACCGGTATCTGTATAGATAGTCTGGTGGATAAGTAATTTAGGGGGGTACTTCATGCCACTTTCATCATTGGGTGTCATTTTTATTTTCCATCATTACAAGGCTTTACTGATTTTGAACAATAAAAAATTTAAATGATGATGTATGTTGGTTAGATGAAATGTTGACGGTTTCGCTTCTTAACGTCTGTAAAAGACAGAGAGGTTTAACCAGTTATTTAATTCATACATTAATCGCATCCAGAGTGGATGGCTAAACTGTAATAATTAGGAGGTTTTTTATCTAAAAAATTATATTTTAAACGACTAAGTAATAATTATTTCTTATGCGCTATATGAACTTAAAGGGTTATATGAGGTTGAGAGATGTTGAACATTGTCGTTGTAAAAATTTTATAAAATAGGATTTATTATTACATTAAGGAGCAATACATGTGGTTTTTCAGAAATGCTAAAATGATCCCATGGAGCTTGACCGACAACATTCCTGGACAGACTCTTTCGATAGGTGCAGTAGAAATCAATCCTGACGTTACAGAAGAGCAAAAAAAATATAAAGTAGCAATGCGACTTGAAAACGTTGGATGTGATACTGGAATAATAAACTGGCACGGAGGTCCATTTGTTAGCCCCGGATATGTATTCATTAACTACAACGGTACGCGAAATATTTTAACTTATGGGACTTCGGTTGACAAGCTCGACACTGTCGGCGATTTTCTGGAATATCAAAAGGAGAATGTTAAAATTTACCATAATCTCGTTGAACAGGGGATAATTAATGAAAATATGTTTATTTTGCCAATTAATGGCTATCTATTTACCGAGGCAGTCATGGAAATCATGGTGTATGAAAATGAAGAGGATCAGAGAGATAATATCGAATATGATGCTTTCCGGTTAAATGCTGTGCTCTGTCCGCTTACGAAAAGTTAATCAGATGAAACCTGCGCTTCCTTGAGGACCGTACCTTGTTAGAGGCACCGCGTCTCAGTGCCTCATTATAATTCTATATAATATAACTTTGTGCCAAAAATACTTAATTCACCTGCGTCCCAGGTGTAGGGTGAAGCATGCTGTAATATTTATCAGCATTACCCCTGTCATCAATCACTTCATATTCCACGTTTGCCCCAGGATTAAGCGGTGTGGTGACTGGTACCGCAACATAAGACTGTGGTTCTACCATAATATCTCTCAGCACCTCTTTTTCTACTTTGACGTTCAGGCTCATATACCAGGGCGTAGGATTAGAAATCATGATTTGCTGGCTTTGTCGGGTAAAGCGTAGCTTTTGTGCATCTTCCGGTTGAGGCGCACCAAGCCCTGTCGGCCGTATAAACACTTTCAGGCGCAAACGCAGCGGCAGAATCACTTTTTGCTCGCTCGGGTTATCCGATTTTTTGAGCGCGGGTATCTGGTAAATATTCAACCAGTACAACGTCTCTTTACCCGCTCTTAGTTTCGCCCGCGAGGTCAGCATCAGCTTAAGTGAGCGTAATTCGCCAGGCAGCATTTTCAATACCGGCGGTATGGCCATGACCGGTGTTTGACTCTTATCCGGCGAAGCATGAATGTCGCCATCGTCCGTCCAGATTTGCAAAACGGCAGGGCTGCTCTCGCTATTGACCAGGTTAATGGACTGCGCCATTTCGTTAGCGTTGAAAACAATACGTGTTTTATCAATGTTCACAACGGCCGTTGCCTGGGCTGACAGCATCGCCGTGAGGAAAAACAGGCTGCTACTGAAAGCTGACCACCACTTGTAACTGTGCATTAACGGTTCCTGAAGTGATAACTTGTCCGGGAATAGCCTCAAGAGAGGCAGTAAAATCGCCGCTGTAGATCTCGCCGTTGTCTGATGACGCAAGCGTGGTCAGATCTTTATAGGCATACCACCCGCGTGCATTGCCTGTGCCGGTGCTGGTCATATCCGGTAACAGGTTGAGTGCGGCACCAGCGCTGTTATAAATTTTTATCCCCACGCCCGAGGCGGCGCTGTCATTGTCATCACCATAGTTTGTGTCGAGCAGCCAGGTTAATCCGCCGCTGCTGGTGGTCAGGCCGAGTGTGTTGGCCATCGTAACGGCCCGGGGCTGGTTTACCAGAAACCCCATCGCGACGTTGGCTGATGTTTTGGTGGAGTTGTTGATACTGGAGATCGCCCCGGCCTCACAGCGCAAATTGACAGAAAAAGGCGCCTGACTACTGCCACCATCAGCCAGAGCGCCTACACTGATCACCGGCAGGGATACTACAGCAGGATAATCCTGCACCTCGCAGGCAGCGCCGCGAACGTAGGTGACCGTATTGAAGGAGCTCCAGCCAACAGGCCAGTTAAAATGCCATCCACTATACTTAGTGCTATGGTCGTCACCGGGTTTCAGATCATCGCTTTGTAGTCCAGGACCTTTAAACGCGATATAGCCACGAGGTTGGTTGTTCTTATCAGGATAATACGCCTCACTATTCATGAAACGCTCAGTTCCATCAATTTTAAACATTTCGTACAGCACACGGCTGAACGCGCTGGCAGGAATATAGATTTTATCCCCGTCAGAATACCAGTCGCTGGCATTAAGCTGTCGTGCTTTCCAGTAGCGACTGTAATATTCCCCCGTAGAGAGGTTGGTCATTCTGACCGCCACGTTTTTGGCCTTATCATAATAAGCGCCTTCAACTTCATTCGTGGCATATTTGCCCGCTGTATCCCAATCGCCATTGGTGGAATACATTTCATAGAGTTTATCTACATCGCCCGCATCGCAGCGGAAAAGAATCTGATTCGGCGTAAAAGCATCCCGCATGGGCGTGTTGACGGGATCACCCACCGCACTGGCCAGTAATGTGCCTGCCGGCTGAAACAGGCTACCTGTATTGATATTAATTATTGCAGGTAACGGCAGTTTCCCCGTGCATTCATCACAGGCACCGGTCCATAACTTCGCGGTATAGCCAGCATTTTTAGCCGCCGTAGAAAGCTGACTCTGACTGGATACGACCGTACAGTTTGCCAGTAACGGAAGCGGAATCAGTCCGGTGGCGATCAACAAAAGCGTTATTATCAGCAACACGCGTTACTCCTTATTACACAAGCCGGGAAGATGGATCATGTGATCGTTGTGCTTTCCGGTAATTTGATAATTCACCAGGCAGGTTTGTTGACCGTCGTTATCCCAGATGACTTTGAGCGTGCCGGAGTCATGAGGTACGCGTGCGTACAGCTGGCCGCCCTGGCCAACAACGCCGATGACGGTGTTATCCGCATCACGGACTTCCGCGCCCATAGGTGGCGTTTCCCCCTCATTACTGGTGAGCGAGATCAAGACTGCTTTGCCTTTGATCGTGGCGAAGTTCACCTGCACCACCGCGCCAGCGTAAGGCACAACCCGATGACTCCCTCCGCTTAGCTCGGCATCGGCGTTCATATCCAGCGTGTCCAGGCTAATGTTGTTTTCGCGATACGCGCTCAGGGAGGGGAGAATGGCATAGCCGAAGCGATCGATAACGGCGCCCTGACCATTGCGCACGCGTGCGCCCTGTGCGCCATCGGCCTGCACCAGGGCGAAAGTATCACTGCTGTAAGGGCCAAGTGTGATGCCTCCCCGGTGAAGAACCAGGCTGCCGGAAGCACCCAGTCCAGCCTGGCGATAGCTTTCGCCCTGGCCGTAATTGGCCCGGAACGCCCCAAGTCGGGTATTCTGCTGAACATTTCCACCGACGTTCAGTGCATGTCCACTGTTGCCGTTGCGGTAGTGCTCGCTACCGCCATAAAGGGAATAGGCGATATCGCGGTTGTCACCTGCTGAGCCCGACAGGGAGAGTGATGAGCTTTGTGTCTGCTTCGACTGGTTGTAGTGATAGGAAACAGAAGCGGTGTTGTGCCAGGTGAGAGGCATCGAAACCGTAAATGAAAAGGTATTTTCTGTGTAACGCTGCTGGCGGCTGTCATCCGGCTGATCGAAGACGTTTAGCTCGGCGCGCGTCGTATTCCATGTGGTGCGCTGACGCGCAACATTGAAACCGTAGCTGATCTTTTTCCAGCTATTGTTATAACCGAGCTGTAACTGGGTGATGCGTGACTTGTTGTTATAGTAGTCAGCCGTGCTGCCACTCAGGCTGATCATGCCGAGGTTATCAAATGACTGGCTCAGGGTGGCGGATAACCGATTGCGCTGATTCATCGAATCGGAGTAGTAGCTGATGCCGGTATCATTCTGCCTTCTGACGCCCAACACGTCCTGCAGATCGCGGAAGCCGCTGGTGGAATAACGGTAGGCCGCCAACACCAGATTAGTGCCAGTTTCAAACGTTTTGCTGTAACTCAACTCCGCGCGCCAGCCCGAGGTGTTTTTATTTTGCTCAACGCGCGCCTGTGAAAAAATGGTGTTCATCCCCACGGCGCCCATCGGTGAACCCCATACGCCGCCCGCCAGCCAGGCCTGGTAGTCTTTCGCCAGCCGCGAGCCGATCGTTGCCGTAAAACGGTTACTGATGCCGCGCTGTAAAACCCCCTCAAAAAACGTGTTTTCCACGCTGTAATATTGACGCACTCGCCCCAGCGCCAGCGCGTATTTCCAGTTTCCTGGACGAACAGAGTCCGGCACGGACGAGTAGGGCACTGTAAAAGTGGACCGCTTGCCGTTGGCTTCAATAATCTCAACGTCAAGATCGCCCTGACCGCTGGTGTTATATAAGTCATCAATAACAAAGGGGCCGGGGGGAACGCTGGTTTCGTAAATCACGTTGTTGAGCTGCCGAACGACAACGCGGGCATCAGAGGTGGCAACACCATGGACTTCCGGCGCATAGCCCCGTTTACCCTGCGGCCACATCCGTTCTTCTGAGGCGAGTTTAATGCCGTTAAAGGCAAGACTGCCGAACAGCGAGTTGTTGGTATAATTGTCACCTAATGAGAGCTGACTGTTTATGCTCTCCACAGGACGCTGCACCCAGCTTCTCACCTGATTATACTGATAACGGCTTCCGCTATGACTGTTGCGCAGATAGCGCATATTGCCCTGATGACGAAACTGCCACTTGTCCAGATTCGTGCCTGCGGTAATGCCGCTCCACAAATATTGATAACGATAATCAGACGATCGGTTTTCCGACCAGGTGAAGTTAGTGTTGTGACGCAGAAATAACGCCGTAATGCCTTCATCCCATTCAGAAACGGGGATATAGCCACGGGGAACCCGATTCAGGCTGGCAAGGGGGAACATATACTGCAAACGAAGTGAAGCCTGGTCGAAACGCCAGCTGCCTGCTTCCGTCCAGTCTGATAATGGCTGACAGTGGGCTGTCGTTTGTTCCACCCGCTGGTTTTTTAACTGCATTAACCTGATGATCTCTTCCGGCAGGCAAGGTTCCACCTCTCCCTCGTCACTGAATTTTTTGAAGTTAATTTTGACGCCGGATTTAATTATTTTATCGTTGAGGTAAATATCAACAAGATAACTTCCTTCAGGAATTGCATTTTGGTTGAATTGTTCAATGTTTTTCCCAAATGTCGCCCCTTTAAACAGTGAGGCGTCGAAATAATAATCTTCACTGCAGGCATAACACGAAAAACAGGCCGAGACGGTAAAAGCAATAAGTTTCGGGCTAATTAACGTCAACCGTAAAGTTTTCACTGATTTTAGCTCCCTGATCGTTAACTGCCGAGATTGAAACTACGCCTGCACCCTGCAAACGTTTGCTGTTGTTAAACCAATAGGTTTGCTTTGCAAAGGGCGAGACCATATCGGCCTCACTTTTAAAAGTGTGATTCCCTACTTTTAAAACAACATCCACCAGGGAAGCATGCCAGGGTTGTGGGTTGTCAATTTCAATCCCATTGCCTTTATTCGCCTGATACAGGGGAGTGACTGTTATGCCTTTCAGGATATTTTTTGGTGCGCCAATACGCTCAGGGCGATAAAAAACCTTCATGCGATTACGCAATACCACCAACATGACATTCTGTGTCTTATCCTGATTTATATTTGATGGCGGAATTTGCAGGGTATTAAACCAGTAAACAGATTCACGATCCTGAGGCTGTGCAACGGTGTTATTCACCATAACCTTCGCGACCTGACCTGCCTTCGGCTGAATGCGGAATACCGGCGGTGTAATGATAAAAGGCGTATTTACGCGATTTTCTGGCTGTGAGTTTTCGTCACCGTTATCAAACCAGCTCTGAATAACATAGGGAATGGCATCGTTATTTTTAAATTGCACATCCACAGAACGCGCCTGCCCAGGGTAAATAATACGGCTGCCCATAATCGTCACGCTGGCGTTTGCGTAAAAGGGCAATGTTAATGCGGGGATTACTGCTAGCGAGAGCGTCAACGCCAATAACAGTCTGCGAATAAACATAAATCAGTTCTCAATAGTTTATGGTGCACGCCAGACAACTGACGTGCACCGGATCAGTATTACTGGTAAGTCACCGCATATTGAAGTGAAGCGCTAACGGTACCCGCCGTTGCTACGTCGGTCGCCAGATACTGCGCGGCATAGGTGGCCGATTTTTCGGTTTCGCCGGAGCTCAGGGTTAAATCACCATCACCGATATAGGTACTGGTTAAATTAATCTCTGCACCGGTGGGGTCCAGTAACTGAATTTCGACGTTTTCAGCATTACCACTGTTTTTCAGATTACCGGTGTCGCTCACGTTGTTACCAATAAATACGGTGGATACACGCGTTGAATTAGTCGAGCCGGTACAGCCACTGATAGCGACGGAGAAGTCCGTTTTGCCCGCGACTTTTCCGCTTGCATCCAGTTCGTTCACGCCCACTGTCGGCATCAACACCAGCGGTGCACTGTTATTACCATTCACGTTGACTGAGCAAGTTTCATCGCTCACTTCACCCTGAAAGTTAATGGTGTTATCAGAATTCGCGAATGCTTGTCCTGATACCAGCGTCGCACTGATTAACAGGGATAAGGCCATAGCTTTGGTTTTTAACATGAGGTATTTTCCTTTTACATTTTTAACTGGAGAACAACTGATTCAGGCTGCTTCCCGTCTTCCTACGAACCGAATCTTTGATGCAGTAAATTTTTTTAACGCTAAGCTCCATTTTTTTTGATATTTCACTCAGAGAAAATCCGTGATTGACCAGATCAAGAAACTTAACCTCATCAGTGGTTAACGGATTAATCCCTTTTTTTTCACCTCCTTTTAAACCGTAGTAACATGCGTTAATTGATTTTTTAATATCGACGATGGCTGTTCCTGGGTAAATGACCGTATTAATACTTTTATCCTGTTTTTTCCAGAAAGCAGCTAAGGATGCCAGTCTGCGGTCGCAAACCAGGATGATAATTAAACTCTGCGATTTCAAATAATCCAGCCAGTTATGACTGGTAAAAAAGCGTATGTTGTGTGTTGAAAAATCCACAAATATACAACCTTTTGTAAATAAGCTTTCATATCGACCAGAAACGACGGAAAGAATGCCATTAATTAAGTAGTAGTTCCGCGCTGGCCAAATAACCACTTTTTGTATCGGGCACCGTTTAATTTCTTCTGTTAGCTCATTGGCTAATTCACATCGGTAGCGACAACTAAAGCAATATATACTTTCTCTCGTAATCCTTCTCATAAGCTTGTTTTGCTGCTCGTTAAGGAAGGTGAGATAAACATAGCATTATTAAACCTTCTAATTCAACGCGTTGGGTGATTGCATGGCGCAATGGACATGGAATAATCCTAAAGTGTTATGTTTCATTTATTTTTAACGCAAAAATGAAATTTATCCCACAACAGTGCCATTTATTGTGAACTTAAAAAGACAGTGTACTTTTTATGAATTCAGATAATTTCATCCTCCCCAGGATTTTTCTATTAATATTAAGGATGCGATCAATAAAATTATCGCACTTTAAGATAAAAACGGTCCATTGATTAAATTTTTGTAAAAACAACATGTCAATAACAGGTGGCGTTAATGTGCTGTTAATTCCTGTGAGGCTAAATTTGAATTATGATCATAATATTAATGGTGTATTTTAAATATGATAGCAATATGTTGCTTGCTTAATTTTTACGCAATGATGCACGAGATAGTCAACGGGATTTGATCTTTGCGTGTTCACTTACAATTCAATGAAATTTATTTAATCTTTTTGACAATGTTGTCATTTATCGAGATGTTATTTGATCGCTAAATGTAAGAGCTAAACGCCATTTTTTTCAGGTTAACAACAATAAGTTATCAATTTTGATGGAGGTCGAACGAGGGAATAACATAATAAGACGCACTTACCCAGCAGCTTCGTAACTATTGTGATAATTGCTCAGCTAAAATGTTATAGCTGTGCATCTGCCTCTGATAAGGGATGTTCTGATAACCGCTGTCTATCACAATCAACAATGATAACAATTTGCTACCCGGTTCCATCAGGGTAATTATGGAGGTATGACGACATATCGCATTAAAGTGGGTTACCACAACCCTTCAGCACTGACGTTCATGCAACTGGATGAGCAGCTTGCTGACCACGCGTTTTACAGCGCACGCGCCAACGCGGACAGCGGCGGTTTCCGCTATTTTCAGGAGTATGAATACCAGTCCGATTCTGCCGACTATTGTTCGGTGTGCTCCATGGCTTACCATCACGCCTGTAAGGTCAGAAAATGCCCGCTGGTGCTGGTTGAAATAAAAGAAGAATACCCCGGCTGACAGCGTCAGCGCGCGGTTTCTGGCTGCGACCTGTGCAATATCCCTGTACTCCCTCGGTACTTAAATCATCCGTGCTGGCCTACACTGACAACGTACATTTTAAGGGGTAAGCCATGTCATCTACTGAACACATTATGTCTGACTGCTGTATTGTCGGCGGCGGCCCGGCCGGTCTGATGCTGGGTTATTTACTGGCGCGTGCCGGTTTGCAGGTTGTGGTGATCGAGAAGCATGACGACTTTCTCCGCGACTTCCGTGGTGACACTATTCACCCTTCCACCCTTGAGGTGATGCACCATCTGGGTCTGCTGGATGACCTGCTGAAACTGCCTCACCAGCGCGCAGAAAAGCTGCAGGCGGAAATGGGCGGCCAGGAGGTGACGATGGCCGATTTTTCGCGTCTGCCACTCCAGTGTCGTTTTATCGCATTCATGCCACAGTGGGATTTCCTGAATTTCATGGCGGAACGCAGCGCACAGTTTCCCGGCTTTACCCTGTTGAAATCCACAACCTTAAAGCAGCTGCTAACAGAAGAGGGTGAGGTAAGCGGTGTTGTCGCGTCACAGGCAGGCCAGCCGGTTGAGATCCGTACCCGTCTGGTGATTGGTGCTGACGGTCGTAACTCTAACGTACGTGCACAGGCCGGCCTGGTGAGTCAGCATTTTGGCTCGCCGCGTGATGTGGTGTGGTTTCGTCTGGACAAAAAGTCTGACGATCCCCAGTCAGGCATGGGCCATACCGGGCCGCGCAACAACTTTATCGTCATCGACAGGGGCGATTACTGGCAGTGCGGGCTAACCATCGAGAAAGGGCAGTTTGATGCGCTCCAGGCCGAGGGGCTTGAGGCGATGAAACACAAGATTGCCAGCGTGTCTCCCTTTCGTCCTGCGCGCCTGGCGGAAATTGACAGCTGGGATCAATTCAAACTGCTGTCTATCCGGATCGACAGGCTGAACCAGTGGGCGAAGCCGGGCGTCCTCTGTATCGGTGATGCGGCTCATGCCATGTCTCCGATTGGTGGCGTTGGCGTTAATCTTGCTATCCAGGATGCCGTTGCCACGGCAAACCTGCTGACCCGGCCGTTGCTAAAGGGAAAGATCACGTTAAGGGATCTGGAAAAAGTGCAGAAGCGTCGCCAGTTTCCCACCGTTGCAACGCAGTTCCTGCAAATCAAAATGAGCAGTAAAAAGAAACCGGGCAGTGAGGGCAAAAGTAAAATGCCTGACATCATCCGTAAGTATCCCTTTCTGCGCTTTATTTTTGGCCGACTCATCGGGATGGGATTCCGTATGGAAAAGCCACGCAGATTTCACAACTGAAGGTGTGTTGATTCTGGGATGCGGCGCTGTCGTGGATGACGGCGCTTTACCGCACCCGGTGCTTCCCTGGAGCCTGACAAGTCCCGCCATCAGCCTGAAGCCAGGCGTGGGCTGGGCTTTATGTGAAATGTTTACGGCCCACAGCCCACAGCCCACAGCCCACAGCCCACAGCCCACTGCTTACCACTCATCGCCCATCGTTTTAGCGTTTATACTGCTAATCGCACCATACTCACGGATAACCGCTTTGACCCGCGCGCCGCTTGCGTCCTGATGCAACAAAGCCCGTTGACGGAATCAGCCGTCATGTTTCGCCTCACCCAGAGGACGTCTTTAACAGCGTATAAGGTCGCCAACGGCAGGAAAGATAGTGCGATGTAGCTCAAAATTTCAGCTAAAGGTATTATAAAGGTTATGTACGTGGTGTTAGATTGGCCTTACCAACACCGGGGAACACACTATAATGAAAACGAAAACGGCCAGCCTGTCATTTATGATGTTTGTGGAATGGTTTATCTGGGGCGCGTGGTTTGTCCCGCTCTGGGCCTTTCTCAGCAAAAATGGTTTCATGCCCGTCGAAATTGCGTGGTGCTATGCCTGTACCTCCCTTGCCGCCATCCTGTCACCGATTCTGGTGGGTTCCCTGGCAGACCGTTTCTTTCAGGCGCAGAAGGTGCTGGGCGTGCTGATGATCGTGGGCGCAGGGCTGATGTATTTCGCGGCGCAGCAAACGCACTTCAGTGGTTTCTTTCCCCTGTTGCTGCTTTATGCGCTGACGTATATGCCCACCATTGCGCTCACTAACAGTATTGCGTTTTCACACGTGGCAGATGTCGAGCGCGATTATCCACGCATCCGCGTACTGGGTACGCTTGGCTGGATCGCATCCGGTATCGTCTGTGGTTTTCTGCCGTCACTACTGGGCTTTGGCGATATCTCCGCCAGTAATATTCCTTTGCTGATCACCGCCGCCAGCTCACTATTGTTGGGCCTGTTCGCCTTTATGCTGCCCGCCACCCAGCCTAAAAGCACGGGCAGGTTTAGTCTGCGAACGGCGTTGGGACTGGATGCCCTGCATCTGCTGAAAGATCGCAGCTTCCTCGTCTTTTTTGTCTGTTCCTTCCTGTTCAGCATGCCGCTGGCATTTTATTACATCTTTGCGGAAGGATATCTGACCGAGGTCGGCCTGGCCCATGCCACCGGCTGGATGACGCTGGGGCAGATGTCCGAAATTCTGTTTTTACTGGCGCTGCCATTTTTTATCAAATGCTTTGGGATCGGAAACGTGCTGCTGCTGGGCCTGGTAACGGCTGCGTTGCGCTATCTGTTTTTTGTCTTCGGCAGCGACCAGAACCTGCTCACCTATGGCCTGTTATTTATGGGCATCCTGCTGCACGGTGTCAGCTATGACTTCTACTTTATTACCGCCTACATCTACGTCGATAAAAAATCCCCGGTCAGCATGCGTAATGCTGCGCAGGGATTAATTACCCTGGCCTGTCAGGGAATAGGCAGCCTGCTGGGCTATCGTCTGGGCGGTTACCTGATGCAGGAGATGTTTGCCTATAGTCAGCCGCGCAACGGCCTGACGTTCAACTGGGCAGGGATGTGGCTGTTTGGTTGCGTGATGATCGTCTTGATCACCGTGGCGTTTATTCTGCTGTTCCGCGATGCCAAAAAGCGCAGCGATGAGCTCAACGTGGTTGATCCTGCCGCCGTGACGGAAAGCCAAAAATAAGGAAGAAAAAATGATTACCCCACAACAACGGATTACCGGCGCGTTTTATGGTCAGGCACTTGGCGATGCCATGGGCATGCCGTCAGAGCTGTGGCCGCGTAGCCGCGTGAAACAGCACTTTGGCTGGATAGATCGCTTTTTGCCCGGCCCGGCGGAGAACAACGCAGCCTGCTATTTTGGCCGCGCCGAATTCACCGATGATACCTCCATGGCGCTGGCGCTGGCAGATGCCATCATCAGCCACGATGGCGAGATCGTCGCTGAAACGATTGGGATGAATATCCTGCGCTGGGCGGAAGGGTTTGATGCTTTTAATAAAAATGTGTTGGGGCCAACCTCAAAAATTGCCCTGCGTGCCTTACAGGCCGGTCAGCCGATTAGCGCGCTGGAAAATAACGGCCTGACGAATGGTGCGGCCATGCGCATTTCTCCGCTGGGCTGCCTGTTGCCCGCGCGTGATTTAGCGGGTTTTATTGATGCGGTCGCGCTGGCATCCAGCCCAACGCACAAGGCCGATGTGGCGATTGCCGGGGCGACCGTAATTGCCTGGGCTGTTTCACGTGCCGTGGAGGGCGCAGGCTGGGGGCAAATACGCGACGCGCTGCCGGCCGTTGCCCGGGCGGCACAGGAACGGCAGATAACCACCTTTAGTGCGTCGATGGCCGCGCGTCTGGAACTGGCGTTTTCGGTGGTTGAGCAGGGACGCGGTATTGAATCCACTATGGATCAAATCTATGCGCTGGTGGGAACGGGCACCAGCACCATCGAGTCGGTGCCCGCCGCCATTGCCATGGTCGAGCTGGCAAAGACCGATCCCAATCGCTGTGCCATTCTTTGCGCGAACCTTGGCGGAGATACGGACACCATTGGTGCAATGGCCGTTGCCATCTGTGGCGCGCTTAACGGTATCGACGCTATCGATCCCGCGTTGAGGCAGCAGCTGGACAGCGTCAATCAACTGGACTTTGAAGCGTACAGCCGTGCGTTTACTGCTTTTCGCCAGAAGCGGGAGGCGGCATATGCTTGATCCGCACAGCGTAGCGACATTACATAATAAGGCCGCAATCTGTGTACTGGGCGCGGCCGTCGTGGATGTCATCGCACGCACCGAACAGCTTCCCCAGCGCGGCGGTGACAGCGAGCTTCAGCAGCAAAGCCTGAGCGTGGGTGGCTGCGCGCTGAACGTGGCGCTGGCCCTGCACCGGCTGGGGCTGGATGCCGTAAACGCGTTACCGCTGGGCCAGGGCATCTGGGCCGATCAGGTGCGGAAAAAACTGGCGTCCTGTGGACTGACCAGCGTCACGGAAACCCGTAAGGGCGACAACGGTTGGTGCCTGGCGCTGGTCGAACCCGACGGTGAGCGGACGTTTCTGTCGATGGCCGGGGTGGAAAACCAGTGGGATGAGGCGATGCTGGCGTCTGTCCCCCTGCAAAGGGACGGCTGGCTGTATGTGTCGGGTTATCAACTCAGCGGTAAAAATGCAGAAATCCTGGTGCCGTGGCTGGAGGAAGTGGCGAACAGGCAACGGCTGCTGATCGATTTTGGCCCGCGTCTGCCGCATATCAGCCAACATCACTGGCAGCGGCTGATGGCGCTGCAGCCCGTGATTACCCTTAACCGACAGGAAGCGGAACACGTCTGGCACCAGCGTTTAGCGATATCTGAGCGTTTTAGTGCGCAGGCGTTGATCGCCCGGTGGTCTGACTATTTTTCCAGCCCGCTGGTGGTGCGGCTGGACAGTGAAGGTGCCGGGTTCAGCCATCACGGACAGCATGGCTGGCGAGCGGTATTCAAAACAACGGTGGTCGATTCCATCGGTGCCGGCGACAGCCATAGCGCGGGCTTACTGGCCGCGCTGGCATCTGACTGGCCACTTGAAAACGCCGTGGCGCTGGGCAACGCGGTCGCATCCTTTGTGGTGTCGCAGCGTGGCGGCGATACCGCTCCCGATCGGGCAGCCCTGATCCGCCACTGGCAGCAGTGCCTTACTCGGCAATAAACACGTACATATCACTGCGGCAGTAGCTGATGCTGTATTCCAGTGGGCGCTCATGTGCATCCAGCGCCAACTGCTTAATCACCAGCACCGGGATCAGCTCGGGCAGGGCAATCAGGCGCTGTAATTCAGCATCCGGCATCTGCGCGCTGACGCGGCTTTGCGTTTTTACCGGCTGAATCTGATGGCGGCGAAAGTAGTCGTACAGCGAAATGCCGATGTCGCTGGCATCGTTGATTAATTCGCACGGCACCCAGGAGGTTTCCACCGACACAGCCTGCTGATCGACATAACGCAGCCGCTTCAGCAAATACACCTCGCTGCCCGGCGGCAACTGCAACTTTTGTGCGATCGCATGTTCACAGCGGATGCGATGCTTTTGCAGCCATTCCGTGTCGGGCTTTTTACCGCGCAAGACCACCTGTTGTGAAAACCCTTGTGGCTCTTTCAGCGAGTATTCCAGTGCGCTACAAATCTGCGTGCCATAGCCACGCGAGCGGTGAACGATCCCTTCCTGAGCAAGCGCATCCATCGCCTTACGCACCGTGATGCGTGAAATACCCAGTTGTTGAGAAAAGTCGCGTTCGCTGGGCAGCACCTCTTCATTACGCAGCAATCCGTCGCGCACGGCATCTTTAATGACCTGCGTAAAACGTTTATAGAGCGGAGTATTGCTCTCGGCGCTGAGCACGCGACTCAGGTGGCTGAAAAGGGCGTGATGTTGTGATGTCATTATTCTCGTCTGGGATACATAACCTTATCTGCTGGAATTCTATACTATCTCTCTTATCACCGTACTGGTTTTGCAGGCGGCAACGTGAGGAGAGTCAAATGGAAACCGCTTCACCCCAGGTAAAGCAACACCGACGCGCACTGGTTGCGGGTTCGGTGGGCAACTTTATTGAATGGTATGAGTTCGCCATTTATGGCTTTCTCGCCACGCTGATTGCCCAGAATTTTTTTCAGTTACAGGGCGAGTCGGCGCTGAGCGGGCTGATTCTGACCTGGGCCTTATTTGCGGTCGCGTTTTTCTTTCGGCCATTGGGCGCGCTGGTGTTTGGTCGAATTGGCGATCGTATCGGTCGTAAACCCACGCTGATTATGGTGCTGGTATTGATGACGCTGGCGACCGCGGCCATCGGCCTCGTGCCCACCTATGCCTCGGTGGGCATTGCGGCACCGCTGATGCTGACCGGGCTGCGCATCCTGCAGGGGCTTTTTGCCGGGGGCGAATACGGCGGCGCGGTGTCTCTGATGACCGAGTTTGCGCCGCGCGGCAAGCGCGGCCTGTATGGCGCATGGCAGTCGCTGACCGTCGCACTCGGCCTGCTGGCAGGGATCGGGCTGGTGGCGCTGCTGTCGTATACGCTCAGTCCGCCAGCCATGCTGGTCTGGGGCTGGCGGATTCCCTTTATCCTGGCGTTGCCGCTGGGGATGGTCGCGCTCTGGTTGCGGCTGGCTATGGACGAAACACCGGGCTTTGTGCGCCAGCAACAGCAGCAGTTCATTCACGCGGACCGGGGACAAACATTAAAAAGCATTCTGCTGGCGATTGCGCGCGTGATGCTGTGGTCAGCGGCGGGTTATACCTGCCTGGTAATTATGCCAACCTATCTGCAGTCCGCGCTGCACACCGGGCAGCATCAGGCGTTGCTGATTGCCGTAATCTCGAATCTGGGATTCGCGGTCACCATTATTCCGGCGGGCATGTTGAGTGACAGAGTGGGGCGACGTCGGGTGATGGTGGTGGCCAGTGTGCTGTTACTGGTATTAGCGATGCCGCTGCTGAAAGTGCTGCAGGCGGAAACGGCCACACTATACAGCAAAGCGCTGGTGGTATTTATGGCTGGCGGTGTGGTGGGCTTGCTGGCAGGGCCGGGGCCGGCGATGCTGGCTGAAATGTTTCCTACGCGGGTGCGTTATACCGGACTGGGGCTGGCGTATTCACTCTCGAATGCCGTTTTTTCAGGCTGTGCCGGGCTGATTATTACCGGGTTGATTAAGCAGACGGGAAATCTGGATATTCCGGCGTGGTATATGATGGCGACCGCGCTGGTCTCTATACCGGCACTGATGACGTTAAATAAAGACGATCATCTGCGGGATCTGGCGTGAGGGTAAAACGGGAGCAAGCGCTCCCGTTTTTGATACTTATTTGCGGCTCAGCAGGAAGCCAAGCACCACGCCAACACCGGCGGCCACGGCCAGACCCGCAAACGGGTTAGACTGTACCTGATCTTTGATGCAATCAGCGGCATCACGAGCGGCGTAGGATGCCTGGTTGGTGTAGCGGCGAGCTGCACCACGGGCACGATGACGCGGGGAGTCGGTAAACTCACCCCATTGTTGCTCTGCGGCACCGGCGACTTCTTTTACTGCATCTTCAATTTTTCCTGACATGCTTCATCTCCTTGGTTATCACAGTCACTTAAAGCGTAGCAAACCTTTGCCGTCGTGCTGCTCCAGGGCGCATTAATCTTCTGTTGAGTGCGCGATGACCAGATGAAAACACCGGTCGCAAGGGCCCTTTTTTACCCCACAAGGCGCTCAGGCAGGGGCATGAAGCGGGAAAACGCGATGACCAACGCCGCGCGAATGGGGGCGGAGAAAAATCATTACCAGCTGTTTCATTCCACGAGACGATGGGGTGAAGCGATGTGTTTGGGATACCAGCTCACCAGAAAGTGGCGGAGATGGTCAAAGCACCATTCCGCATCATCAGACTGCGGGCAGTAATACTGGATGGTGATTTTTTCGTAGCGGCGCTGGCGTTGCTGCAGCGGTGACCAGCCCCAGTCAAGCACGGATCGGGCATAGTTAACCAGGGCATCCTCTGCCAGCGCATGCTGTTGCGCCTGTTCTTTCAGGTAGGCATAAAACGCGGCTTCCAGCTGCAGCGCCTCATCATGGGGATGGCCAGGCAATTCGGGACGAAAGGCAACATCGATAAAACCGCACACGGCGTTTTCCTGCTGCTGCCAGTCGCAGGCCAGCGTCATAAATAACCCGTCCTGAAGATTCACCTCTTCGACCAGGCGCTGCAGGTTAGCGGAATGGCGAAGCACAAGAATTTCTTCCAGGCGTTCCGTCTCCAGCGTTAAATCGATGCCGCACGGGTTCAGGGTGCCGTCTTCATTGCGGGTCGCAGGGAAGGGGAAATCGATATAGCCGTTGTTATCCAGACGCTTTTCCATGTGAAGGATGACCTGTCGCTTGACGTTTCCTGACACTATATCATCCCGTGACAGGAATCACCCCTTTACTGGCAGGTCCAGGTGATCAGGGTGTCCTGATAGGGATTGATCAACCGGAACTGTTTATCCGACAGACGTTGCGCGTAGTAACCTTCGCGCGTCACGGCGGAAGGAATGTACTGAAAGCGATCCTGCGACTGCAGCGGGCCGCTCTGCACGCTGGCGCCGTCACGACTGACGCGAAAGGATGTCACCAGATCGAAAATAGTGCCCTGGGTCTGGCCCAGCGACTGCCCATAAAGGGTACTGACTTCGCCCGGACAGTCCACGCCTTTCGGCGACGATGAGCAGCCCGTGAGCAGTGCCATAAAAATGAAAACCAGCGATCGCAACATATCCTGTTCCTGCCCGAGTCCATGAAAGCGGTGAACGATTCTATCGTGTAACGCCACAAATAACATGATCATAGCAGTTCTGCTACACAGGCTGATTTGCGCTTTGTTCAATCGTTAAGCAACAGAAATGCAAAAGATGACTTTGAGGTCGAATAAACGTTATTCTTGCCATCTTTGCGTATCGCTTAAGCAAATTCAGGGATAAATGATGAAAGAAGAAGAAGCCAGCCTGATGATTATTCGCCACGCCATCGAAGCACTGGATGCAGAAAAAAGGCAGCAGGTGATTGCCTGTGCATCTGACATTCGCGACGTCATGAGCAGCTTCGACAGCGAAGAGGCCGGTCTGGCGTTGATGCTGGTCGCGGCTGAAGTTGCGGCAGAATAGGGCATTGGTGGCCTGACAGCTACCCTGCCGCCGGTTCCGTTTTTCGTTGTTGCAAAGCGCATCTGAACGCATAGCCATCCGCTATGCCCCATCCACTGCGGTAATCTTTCCGCTCTTTCTTCGCCTGGCTTTGTCTGTGGTAAACTCCTCTGACTGTGTGGAATCACCTATTCAGCGGAGGAATCAGATGAAAGCAGCCCGTCTTGCCCTGTGCCTGTTGGCCTGTTACAGCGCGTCAGCGTGGAGCGAAAGCGAATTCCAGCTTCATTGTCCCGGACGACCCACCATGACCATTTCACGGGCGGAATATGGCCTGAGTACCCTTTCCTGGCCTCAACAGCATTTCCAGATTGCGGCGGGACAGCTGCACACCCGTATTAATGGGGGCGATAATGTTGCCATTACGCGCTTTCGCAACGGCGACCAGCTTATCGTCAACAAAAGCAACCTCGATACCTTCTTCGTTTACCATGACAGCGACAAGCTGGTGCCATGCAGCCGCAGCGCGATGCGTGATGTGGACGCCCTGAGCCTGGAACGTTATGACGACAGCCAGCGTAACGACTCTTGATCCGCCGCGATAAGGAAGGCCAATGCAGATTACCGTTACTGACAAGGTGACCAGTAAAGATCTGGATGAACTCCGGCTGGGCCTGAATGCCCATAACAGCAAGTTTTATGATGCGGCGTTAATTCAACCGCTGGGGCTGTTTATCTGCGATCCGCAGGGAAAGAAGCTGGCAGGACTGACCGGTACTACGACCGGTAACTGGCTACGTATCGATTTACTCTGGGTCAGTCATACACTTCGTGGGCAGGGCACCGGCAGCCGTCTGGTGCTGGCGGCCGAGCAGGAAGCGCGCCAGCGAGGATGTCGTTTTGCCCAGGTGGATACCGGCAGTTTTCAGGCGCGGCCGTTTTATGAAAAGTTGGGTTACGGCGTTCGTTTAACGCTCGACCAGTATATCCGTCATCATCAGCGTCACTATCTGACCAAAGTCCTGTGATTACAGCAGCACCTGCTGGCGCAGATCCAGCGGTTGCAACTCTGCCTCATCGATAGCAGCCAGCCAGCCGGGCAGGGTCACTTTCTGCCAGGACAGGTGACCGCGTGTGGTGCTCATCAGCACCACATCCGGGCGCAGGGTGCGGTAAAGCTCCAGTGAAGCGGCTAATTCGGCAGGATTACTCTCGGGCACGAGTACAGTGACCCAGCGGTCATGATGACGCGTCAGCGTATCGCCAACAAATAAGTAAGTCAGACCGCCAGGTGAATGGTAAAGGTAGCTGCAACTGCCCGGCGTATGACCGGGCGTCGGCAACAGATGAAAATCACCGAAATGGGTTTCCTGCTGGGTAAAGGTGTCGTCCGGCTCCACAAAACGGCTAATCTGCCCCAGTGAGCGGCTGTGACAATAGAGCGCGCTGTTAAAGCGTTGCTGAATGCGCGCCGCACCGGGCGCGGATTCGTGCCAGTGGGTCAGATAATGCCGGATCACACCGTTATCATCGGCCAGCACCTCATGATCCAGCGGGTTTTCAACCCGGCCAATCAGTAAATTGCCGCGCGGATGACGCAGTAAAAAACCATGCATCATTATGCCTTCGGTATCTTCTTCCGGGAATTCCGGCGTTGAGATCCACAAATCGTCATACAGCGGCTTCAATGTCGATCTCCTGCAACTTCAGCTATGTGTGCAATACGGGATGTCCGCTTGCCTGTAACGCCACCTGACCCTGATTCACCTGCAACGTTGCCGTGGCACCCAAAGGTAACGTGACGGTATCCGGACCGTGACCGAAATCCAGATCGCTGATGACCGGCAGACCGCTAATGTCACGAATGCGCTGCCAGACCGTGGAAAAATCAAATCCGTTGTCGTACTCAGACAGGGCGGTGCTGGTGAAACTGCCGGTAATAATCGCCTGCTGCCGGGCCAGAATGCCGCACTGATGTAACTGAAGCAGCATGCGTTCAATGCGGAACGGATGCTCGTTAACATCTTCAATTACCAGAATGCCGTTCTCAATCTGCGGCATCCACGGCGTGCCAATCAATGAGCTGATCATCGCCAGATTCCCGCCCCACAGCGTCCCCTGCCAGCGACCCTGATCGGGCGTCGTGCTCTGCCAGGCCACCTTGACTGTAGGTGATGTCAGCGCATGCCAAAAGTGCTGCAGCGTAAATTCGGATAAAACCTCAGCGCCAAAATTGCCCGCCAGCATCGGTCCACTGAAGCTGATGACGCCAGCATGTTGTAGCAGGGCTAACTGGAGTACGGTGAAATCGCTGTGCCCACAGAGCGCCAGCGGCTGATGCGCAAAACGGCGCTTCAGGCCCGCATAGTCCACCGACGGCAGCAGGCGAGTCGCGCCATAGCCGCCGCGCACCGCCAGCACAATATCGGGTAAGGTCGCTAAATCAGCCAGTTCATTAATATCACCCAGTCGCTCATCGTCGGTGCCGGCAAAGCGCTGAAAACGACGCGCGATAACGGCGTCATTGTCGACGCGATGTCCTTCCGCACGCAGGCGTTCCACCCCGAGCAGGGCAGCGGGCTGATTATGACAATAGCCTGAAGGGGCAATAAGACGGATGGAACGTGACGTCATAGTAAATTCCTGAAATTAGTCAGTGACAGACATCACGATAATGGCGAAAAACCGCAAATATGTCATCAGACTGCTGTAATTAGGATAAACGGTAATTTTGCAATTCTGCCGGCTCGGTATGATAGCTTCCGCCACTTCTGCGACGAGATAAAAAATTGCTTAAAATTCGCTACTTTGTCATTTCAGCCTTGCTGCTGACGGGCTGTGCCAGTGAACCGCCGCATACCTACGTTAAAGAGAAGAATACGCCGTTAACTCAGGCCGCGCCTTCACGCATCAGCGGAACCTGGTCACTCTTTACCGAAACGGCCGCCAACCAGTATGGTGTGGACGAAAAACTGATCAGCGCCATTATTAATGTGGAGTCCGGTGGAAACCCCGGCGTGGTCAGCCGTTCCAATGCGGTGGGATTAATGCAGATCAAAGCATCGACCGCAGGCCGGGAAGTGTACCGCACCCAGGGCCGCCACGGTCAGCCGAGCAACGCAGAGCTGCGCGATCCGGCCAGAAATATTGATATTGGTACTGCCTACATCAAAATTCTGCAGCAGTCGGCGCTTTCAGGGATTCGCGATCCTCTCACGCTGCGTTACGCCACCATCGTTTCCTATGCTAATGGCGCCGGTGCCTTACTGCGCACTTTCTCCAGCAATCGTGACCGGGCAATCGCCATGATTAATTCTATGACGCCGGACGAGTTTTATCAGCACGTGCAAAATAAACATCCTGCCGCCCAGGCACCCCGTTACTTGTGGAAAGTCACCACGGCTTACCGCGCAAACAGCTGACCCCGTGTTCTCTCCTCACCTTCCTTTCCGGCACGTGAGGAGAGAACCGTTAAGCTGTCAGCAGCCTTGCGGTAGGGTAATCCACGATAAGCACATTCACATAGCCGCCACGCAGCGCCCCGCGAATCGCCTGCGCCTTCTCTTTACCGCCCGCCAGCGCCACAACCTGCGCACACTGTCGGACCTGTTCCAGTTCCATACCAATCACCGGATCTTCATCGGCATCCAGTACAGGCTGACCTTGCTCATCGAAGTAGTGGAGACAAATATCGCCGACTGCCCCGCGCCCGGCCAGGGTACGTAACATGGTCGCATCGTAATAGTTACCCGAATTACGTAGCAGCGCAGAGGGTTCAAGATCGCCAATCCCGACAATGGCTAAATCCACCTCATTAAATTTATTCAGCACCTCGGCGACATCCGCATTGGCGGCCAGCCGCTGGCGGTCTGTCACTGAGTGCTCAATCGACTGAGAGGGCAGCAGCCAGGCCGGGCAATTCAGCAGTGCAGCAAGGTTTTGCGTCAGTATCGTGGCCTGCACGTTTCCGTTGGCACCCACGCCGCCCAGCAACTGAATCACGCCTTTACATGAGGTATTAAGGGGATGCAAGGCGTCCACCATACAGCGAATGGTGCCGCTCCATGAGGAGATGCCAATGAGTTCATCCGCGCGCACCCGGGTTTCCAGATAGTGGGCCGCCGCCGAACCAATCGCCTGTTTGATCTCTCCGGCGGAGGCGTGTTCAGGCACGTCCACCACGATGGCCTGCGGCAGTTGATAACGTTGCTCCAGGGCTTTTTCCAGTTCCGGAAAGACATTGGCAGGGGGAACGACGCTGATTTTAACCACGCCTTCTTTCACGCTGCGGTTCAGGATGCGCGACACAAACGATTGAGACAGCTTGAGTAACTGTGCAATGTCGGACTGCTTCTTGCCTTCGACATAGTAAAGCGTGGCAATTTTTACCATGAGCCGCTGTTCATCCTGTTTCGCCATCAGTTTTTCCTCTCGTGTCCTGGCCGTCATTGTTAACCACTCGCGTGAAAATCACAATCCACGGCAATTTGTGATCCTTTTCGCTTTTTATCACTTCATCCGTAGACGTGACTGACCGCAAAGCGCATAGTGGCAATGAATATAAAATCATTATTGAATATATATTCATAAAGGGAAAGGGTATTCACCTGACAGCTCCGATCGCGCTGATCGGTGCATGTGTTCGCTGTCAGCGATGGGCGTTTTGCGCCCAGTCTGAATATATATTTGGTGTCGACTTAAAATTCAAAAGGTGAGATATGAATCCTTTTACGCTTTCAGTAGATGAGCTTGAAAAACGGGCGCGGTCAGTGCGCCGTCGCATTATTCAGCTTAATGCCGGCAGCCCGGCAGGCGGCCATACCGGGGCCGACCTGTCGCAGGTGGAGATCCTGACCGCGCTCTACTTCCGCATCCTTAACTGCGCACCAGACCGTATGAAAGATGACGAGCGTGATATCTACATTCAGTCAAAAGGGCACGCGGTAGGCGGGTATTACTGCGTGCTGGCGGAGGCCGGTTATTTTCCACTGGACTGGCTGGCAACCTATCAACAGGCGAATTCGGCTTTACCGGGGCATCCGGTGCGGCAAAAAACGCCCGGCGTGGAGCTCAACACCGGTGCGCTGGGACATGGATTGCCCGTGGCTGTGGGCATTGCGCTGGCGGCGAAGAAGAGCAACAGTCGGCGGCGTATTTTTGTCGTCACCGGCGACGGCGAGCTGGCAGAAGGCAGTAACTGGGAAGCCGCGCTGGTCGCTGCCCATTACGGGCTGGATAACCTGATTGTGATTAACGACAAAAACAAGCTACAGCTGGCGGGATCGACACGTGACATTATGAATACCGACCCGCTGGCAGAGAAATGGCGCGCCTTTGGCCTGGCGGTCAGTGAATGCAACGGCAATGACATGGCGTCGGTGGTCAGCGCCCTGGAACAACCAGCGGTAAATGGCAAGCCGCAGGTGATTATCGCGCACACGGAAAAAGGTTTTGGCATCTCCTTTATTCAGGGCAAAGCTGAATGGCACCACCGGGTGCCCAAGGGGGAAGAAATCGACCGGGCACTGGAGGAGTTAAACGATGAGTAATGCACAACATCTGGCTGAGGTGATGGTAGAGGCACTGATGGCGGCCGTTGAACGCGGTATCGATGTGGTTCCTGTGGTGGCTGACTCCACCTCAACGGCCAAAATTGCGCCGTTCATCAAGGCCTTTCCCGGCCGGTTAGTCAACGTAGGTATCGCCGAGCAGGCGCTGGTGGGCACGGCTGCCGGTCTGGCGCTGGGCGGAAAAGTGGCCGTGACCTGCAACGCCGCGCCGTTTCTGATCTCGCGCGCCAACGAACAGGTGAAGATCGACGTCTGTTATAACAATACCAACGTCAAGCTGTTTGGGCTGAATGCGGGGACCAGCTATGGCCCACTTGCCAGCACGCACCACAGTATTGACGATATCGCCATCCTGCGCGGGTTTGGCAATATTGAAATTTACGCGCCTTCCTGTCCGGTGGAGTGCCGCCAAATCATCGACTATGCCCTTGATCACGTCGGGCCGGTTTACATCCGGCTGGATGGAAAAGCATTGCCGCAGCTCCACGCTGAGGATTACCGCTTTGAACCCGGCAAGATCGATGTGCTGCGCGAAGGCCATGACATCGCCCTTGTTGCCATGGGCTCGACGGTACACGAAGCCGTTACCGCAGCAGAGCAACTGAAAACTCAGGGCGTTTCCGCCGCGGTGATCGCCGTGCCTTCCATTCGTCCCTGTGATACTCAGCAGTTACATAATCTGCTGAGCCACTACCGTGCGGTGATTACGGTTGAAGAGCATAACGTGAATGGCGGCGTGGGCAGCCTGGTTGCAGAGGTACTGGCTGAAAATGGTTTAGCGGTCAGGCTGCTGCGCCTGGGCATTGCCGATGGGGAGTACGCCATAGCGGGCGATCGCGCCTCAACCCGGGCCTGTCATGGCATTGACGCCAGCAGCGTAGCGGCCCAGGCGTTGCGCCTCTGCACAGGAGGCTGACGATGCATGAGCCGGTGATTCTTGCTATCGATGAAGGCACTACCAACGCTAAAGCGGTGGCGGTGGATCGGCAGGGAAAGGTGGTGGCGCGGGGCAGTCAGGGCCTGACGCTGCTGCACCCGCAGCCCGGCCTGGCCGAGCAGGACCCGATGGCTATCTGGCAGGCGGTCAGGCAGGCGATAACCGACTGCCTGGCCCAGTGCGCCGGATCGCCGGTGGCGGCGATCGCCCTCAGTAATCAGCGCGAATCCGTTTTGATCTGGCAGCGCCGCGACGGCGTGCCGTTAACCCCGCTGGTAAGCTGGCAGGACCGACGTTCGGAAGCGTTTTGCCGCGATCTTCATCTGTCAGGCCGCGCCGCGACGATTACCGCCTTGACCGGACTGGCGGTCGATCCCATGTTTCCTGCCGCCAAGCTGACCGGTATGCTGGTGTCCTTGCCTGATGGCTTCGCCAGAGCAGCGGCGGGCGAATTATGCATTGGCACAGTGGACAGCTGGCTGACCTGGCAACTGACGGCAGGAGAAAGCTTCGTCACCGACCATGCGAATGCGGCACGCACGCAGCTTTACAGTCTGCATAGTAACGACTGGGATGATGAACTGTTGTCCCTGTTCAGTCTGCCGCGCGCCGCGCTGCCACAGATTAGCGCGTCAGCCGGTCATGCAGGCGTCGTCGCCTTAACCGATATGGCCGGTCTGACGCCAGGCACCCCAATTCTGGCACGTATTGGCGACTCCCACGCGGCGCTCTATGCCCAGCGGCGTGGCGAGGCCGAAGTGGTCAAGGCAACCTATGGCACCGGCTCCTCGCTCATGATGTCAATGGCAACGCCAATCCTGACCGACAATGGCCTCAGCACTACCGTGGCGTGGCACGACGGGCAACCGCGCTTTGCGTTTGAAGGCAATATTACCCACACCGGCTCAGGCGCGGCCTGGCTGGGAAAAATGCTGGGTGTGACGGACCCACAGCAGTTAACGGCGTTGGCAGAAAGCTGTGATGATAATCAGGGCTGCTATTTTGTCCCGGCACTGTCCGGACTGGGCGCGCCCTGGTGGGATTTAAAAGCTCGCGGCATGCTCTGTGGCCTCACCGATGCGGCGACCCCGACAGTGCTGGCGCGGGTGGCGCTGGAGTCGATTACCTGGCAAATTGCCGATGTCTTTTTCGCCATGGAAAAGGCGAGCGGTGAGCCGCTGCCTGCGCTGTGCGTCGACGGCAGTGCGACACAAAACCGCTGGCTGATGCAGTTTCAGGCTGACGTTCTGCAGCGTCCGCTGCATTGCGCGCCCACCGCTGAAGCGTCGGCGCTGGGGGCGGCACTGCTGGCAGGTAAACAGTTGGGATGGTGGCAGCAGGGCGGTGATATGCAGGCATTACAGGGCGGTAACGCCGTGATGCCGCGCCCGCAGCTGGCGCAGAAAATGCAGGACAGCTATCAGGGCTGGCTTCAGGCCGTCGCCCGCTGTCGCTATCAGCCTGGGTAAGGGCGGAGGATCGGACAGCGTGCCGCGATCCTCCGTTCGTCCCGGCGCTTAACGATTCGCGCGGCGTAGCTGGGCCGCGTCATCATCGGGAACCGGCTTGAGATCGACCGGCGGCAAACTGCCCCCGCTGAATTCGACCTGACGGATAGGGAAGGCAAAGCGTACATTGCGTTCTTCGAGCGCCGCCATTAGCTGCAGGTTGATTTCCTGCTGAATATCCATGTACTGGTTGTAGTCGGCACTCAACACAAAATAGACCACTTCGAACGTCAGCTTTGAATCATCAAACGCCAGAAAATGCGCGCGGTCGAAGCGCGTCATCTCGATGCCCTGAATGATGGTTTTCACCAGCTCGCTGATCTCGCGCACCTGCTCAGAAGAGGTGGCATAGCTGATACCAAACTTAAACACGATGCGGCGTTGCTGCATGCGCTTGTAGTTATGGATCGTTTGCTGCAGAAGAATGGTATTTGAACAGACAATCTGTTCGCCGCTCAGGCTGCGTAGTCGCGTGGTTTTCAGGCCAATGTGTTCAATTGTCCCGGCGATGTCGCCAAACACAATAAAATCACCGTGTTCAAAAGGCTTATCGAAACCAATCGCCAGCGAGGCAAATACGTCACTCAGTACCGTCTGAATCGCCAGGGCAATAGCAATACCACCCACGCCCAGACTGGCAACCAGCGCCGTAATGTCGATGCCCATGTTCGACAAAATAGCCAACAGCATCATCACCCACACCAGCATGCGCAGCAAAATCCCCAGAATCACGGTGGTGACAGGGTTGCGCACATGCAGCGGATCGCGCAGCAGGCTTTTTAACCACAGACGAATACCGCCGTCGATCCACAGGGTGATCTGCACAATCAAGGCCAGAAACCAACTGTGAGAGATCGTGGCGCGCCAGGCGTCGGGTAAATCGATAAAGCGCAGGGCAATGAGCAGGGAAAAAATCAGCAGCAGCAACTGGCTGGTGCTGCGTAAGATCTCGACCAGAATGCCGGTAAAACGGACGTGGCGTGCTTCGCTGTAGTGGGCAATACGGTTAGAGGTAAAACGAATCAGGCTGCGCAGCAACCAGTAAATGACCAGGGTGGCAACGATGACGACAGCGCTGTTGATCCAGAGCGTTTGATTGAAAAAAATTGACTGAAAATGACGCGAATTGAGCCAGTTTTCCATTGGGGATGTTCTCCTTGCTGGTTCCGGTTAAACGAGAAAGCAAGGGAAAGCATAGCCTGGATGCGCCGTCGGTGTGCGGCGCAGGGTGAATCGCGGGTTACTGGAAGCGTTGTGCTTTGTCGCGCGCCTGGCGCTCTAAGGCAAAAATAATTTGCTGTAACTGCCGTTCCTGATGGGGTTCAAGCGCGGTAAAACGGAAACTCAGGCGAGGGGTCACTTTCGTCTCATTTTTATTGGTAATAATGCTGCGTTCACCAATGTGCATCAGCTTAGCGCTGACGTTGAACTGACCGAATTCACCCAGTTCGACCTGCAGGCTGCTAAAATCATCCCCGCTTTTTAACCCCTCCGGCATTGCCTCTTCGACCAGCACGCCAATCCCGCCCAGGGACAGATCTTGCAAGCGCAGGCGAGCCGGCGAGCCGTCAGGCCACTGGCAATGGCACCAAAACTCCGGGTCCATCGGGGCGCTGATACGGAAAAATTCCCGGCGCTGGATTTGCCAAAGGACGTCCGGCAGGGCGGCCTGAAAAGCAGGCAGTCCCTCAAAGTCGGTTTTTTCCAGTGTTCCCAGGGCGAATTCAATTTTGGCACCGTGGGTTTCGGCAAAAATCGTGATTTCATTGCAGTGCAGCGCGTAGTCGTTATCCAGGTTATTGCTCCCCAGATCAAAAACGATACGTGTTTCATCGGCAGCGAGCATACGGCTAATAAACTGCCCGCGTGAAAAATTCACCAGCAAAGGTGTTTGTAACTGAAGCAGGTCCTTCATCACGCCAAGCACGGCCAGCGTGCCACGTTTCAGGTACTGTTCTTTATCGGTTTCTTTCACTTGCTGGCTCCAGATGAGCAACGCTTTTTCATGTAATTATCCTGTTACTACCCGTACGTTATCGGCGGAGAATAATAAAGCTTTAACACAATAACCAATATCATTAGCTGCTTGCGCTACATTTTTAAAAAACATGTCTATACTATGCGCAGTGAACCGCTTGATTAATCAGGCGATCGCCATTGACTAACAAAAGGAAGGAGTAACGGATGGGTATTATTTCATGGATCATCTTTGGTTTAATCGCCGGTATCCTGGCGAAGTGGATCATGCCAGGTAAAGATGGTGGTGGCTTCATCATTACCGTGATTCTGGGTATTATCGGTGCCGTAGTCGGTGGTTGGATCAGTACCTTCTTCGGCTTTGGCCGTGTGGACGGGTTCAACTTCGGTAGCTTCGTTGTCGCGGTAATTGGCGCCATCGTTGTGCTGTTTATCTACCGCAAAGTGCGCAGTTAACGCAGAACTTGACGTAAAAAAGGGCCCGCAGGTGACTGCGGGCCCTTTTTTTATCGTGGCGAAGGCCAGCTATCGGTTACTTCGCGTTGCTTTGCGCCTCGGGAATATCGTGTGCGCTGTTACAGATTTTATCTTTCGGGCAATATTTATCCAGCAGTTTCAGGGTGACGCCGTTGGTCCAGCCAAAGCCATCCTGCAACGGATATTCACCGCCGCCGCCGCCGCCCAGGTTCGCACCCTCCACCACATATTTTTCGACCAGCTTATGTTCCTTGTCATAGGTCAGCTGTACGTTACGCAGGAAGCGTAAGCCCACCTGCTGTGCAAGCTGGGGCTTTTTATAGTGCTCCAGGCCTTCTACCGCAACCCACTGCAGCGGAGCCCAGCCATTAGGCGCATCCCACTGTTGACCGTTGTTCACCGTGGTGGTCACCAGACCGCCCGGTTTCAGCAGCTGTTTTTCCACTGCGCTGGCGGTGCTGTCAGCCTGTTTATCACTGGCGATCTGCATATAGAGCGGAAACAGCGTGGCAGCGGTGAGCTGTGGATGGATCTGGCGTTTCTTCCAGTCATAGTCCGCGTACCAGCCCTGTTTGCTGTCCCACAGGTAACGGTTGATCGCCGCCTGACGTTTCTCTGCCCGGTCAGCAAAAAACCTCGCCCGATCGTCCTGCTTGTTCAGGCGGTAAGCGGTAGACAGGGTTTTTTCCAGATGGAACATCAGGCTGTTGAGATCCACCGGTGCCAGCTGCGTCGTGCGGATAGTGGAAAGATTGTGCGCGTCGGTAAACCAGCGTGAACTGAAGTCCCAGCCCGAGGCGGCACCGGCACGCAGTTCGCGGTACATCTCTGCCTTATTACGCTGCGGGGCTTTATTCGCCGTCGTAATATCATCCATCCAGGATTCCGTGCGCGGAACGTCGCGCGCATCCCAGTAGCGATTTAACAACGTGCCGTCGGCCAGCTTGATCACCCGTTTGCTGGCATTGCCTGCCGCAACGCTGTCGCTGTCTGCCATCCAGTAGTCGTACTCTTTTTGCAACTGGGGCAAATAGCGCGTGTAGGCTTTGTCGCCCTCATGTGTTGCCAGCAGGTCAACCATCAGGCTAAAGAACGGCGGTTGTGACCGGCTCAGGTAGTAAGTCCGGTTGCCATTAGGAATGTGGCCATAGCGATCCAGCAGGGAAGCAAAGTTATCGACCATATCCTGCACTTTGTCCCAGTGGCCGCTTTCTGCCAGGCCCAGCATGGTGAAATAGCTGTCCCAGTAATAGACCTCACGGAAGCGCCCGCCCGGCACCACATAAGGTTTAGGCAGCGACAGCAGCGAGTCATATTTTCCCACGCTGTTGGTGGTACGCGTTAACACCGGCCACAGGCCATTAATATGGTCGCGCAGGTTCTGGCCTGCTGGTGGCACGTATTTATCGCCATCGGTGGGCAGGGTGAAATTTGCTGCGACAAAACGTTTTAAATCAAAGCCGCGTTGGTTTTTCTGCATCTGCCAGTCGGCGAGAATTGACGAGGGATCGTACTTAGGTACCGCGTCGGCAAAGGTTTTTTGATCGGGGTAGAATTTTGCCTGTTGCACGGCATTAAACAGCGGCCCTAAACGGACATCCGGCGGCTGCGGTTGCGTGTTCAGTAATCGGGAATCCTCTGCTGCCCAGGTGCTGAATACGCTGGCGCTCAGTAGCACGCTAAGCAGAATGGGTGCATGGCGTTGAGGCCGTTTATTCGTTTTTACCTCAGTGTTCATCATCGGTGTTTCTCCTTGTCCGAAATGCGGCCCTGTGTAACGCATTGACCACCCAACAACTTTAGACCTTAACCGCAATTTTCACCCTTCAGTGCGACGGAAATGTGAAGCGGCAGGAATTATTTATTTGCGGTATGTTAGAAAAAAGATGCTTTTACAGGGCACCGCTTGCCCTTGTGCACATTTATCCGAAGCTGAAATAAAAGGAGAGCAGTATGGAGATCGTCTGGTTTCATCCGTCGCAGAGCGCACCGGACTGGATACATGGCCTGCAGCAACGTTTGCCCCAGGCCCGCGTGCGCCTGTGGGCTCCAGGGGATAACGCCCCGGCAGACTATGCGCTGGTGCGCTCGCCGCCGCCAGAGATGCTGCGCGGCCGCCACGATCTTAAGGGCGTTTTTGCCCTTGGCGCGGGTGTGGATGAGATCTTGCGTCAGCTGCAACAGTACCCGGATATGCTAACGGACAACGTTCCGCTCTATCGGCTGGAAGACACCGGCATGGCGCGGCAAATGCAGGAGTACGCGCTGTGCCGCGTATTAGGCTGGTTCCGACGCTTTGACGACTATCAACAGCAGCAGCAGTCGGCGCAGTGGCAGCCTTTGCCGTCATATCCGCGTGAAACCTTTCACATCGGCATTTTAGGCGCAGGCGTGCTTGGGCAACAGGTCGCCGAAAGTCTTAGCGCCCTTGGATTTCCGCTGCGCGTCTGGAGCCGCTCTGCGAAGCAGATCCCCGGCGTGACCAGCTTTGCCGGACCGGCGGCGCGGGATGATTTTTTGCGTGAAACCCGGGTGCTGATCAACCTGCTGCCCAGCACAGCGGAAACGCGCAATTTGATTGATCATAAGCTGTTACAGCAGTTGCCGCAGGGGGCGTTTTTCCTTAACCTCGCCCGTGGGGATCAGGTGGTGGAAGCGGATTTACTCGCCGCCCTTGATAGCGGACAGCTGAAGGGCGCCGCACTGGATGTGTTTCAGACCGAGCCGCTGCCTGCCGATCATCCCTTATGGTTCCATCCGCGCGTAACAATTACGCCTCATAATGCGGCGGTCACGCTGAAAGAAGAAGCGATGGACTTTATTGCCCGTGCCATCGGTCAGCTCGAAGCGGGTGGACATCCTCAGGGCTACGTCGATCGCCAGCGTGGCTATTAATCACTGATGCCTTAACCGGCTTTTTGCAGGAGCAGATAATGTATCCGGTAGATCTCCATATGCACACGGTTGCCAGTACCCACGCCTACAGCACGCTGCATGACTATGTGGCGCAGGCTAAATTAAATGGCCTGAAGCTGTTTGCCATTACCGATCACGGCCCGGACATGGCCGATGCACCGCACTACTGGCATTTCGTCAATATGCGCATCTGGCCTCGGATCATTGATGGCGTGGCGATTCTGCGCGGTATCGAGGCCAATATTAAGAACCAGCAGGGCGAGATTGACTGCTCCGGACCGATGCTGGAATCGCTGGATTTGATTGTCGCGGGCTTTCACGAACCGGTTTATGCCCCGCGCGATCTGACGCAGAATACCGAGGCGATGATTGCCGCGATGGCGGGTGGACTGGTTCACATCATCAGCCATCCCGGCAACCCAAAATATCCCGTCGACATTCCCGCTATCGCCGAAGCCGCCGCGCACTACGATGTGGCGCTGGAGCTCAACAACTCCTCCTTTACCCATTCCCGTCCCGGCAGTGAACCCAACTGTCGGGCGATTGCCGAGGCAGTCGGCAAAGCGGGCGGGCGGCTGGCCTTTGGCTCCGATTCCCACACGGCCTTCACCCTCGGCAACTTCGAGCACTGCCTGCGCATCGCCAGAGAAGTGGATTTTCCCGAGGATCGCGTGTTAAATGTCACGCCGCGCCGTCTGCTGGACTTTCTGGCTATGCGAACCGGCAAACCTATCGCCGAGCTGGCGGACTTTTAATTTCTCTCCCTCAAGGAATGTTGATGCATGAATGAGTTTTCCATTCTGTGCCGTATTATCGGTTCGCTGTTTAACCGCCATCCACAGGATGCGCTGCTGGCCCCGCTGTTTACGCTGATTCGTGAAGGTAAACTGGCGGCGCAGTGGCCGCTGGAGCAGGATGAGCTGTTGACGCGCTTACAGCAAAACAGCGATCCGCAGGCGCTGGCGGCAGACTACGATGCCCTGTTTGTTGGCAGCGACTGCAAGGTGTCGCCGTTTGCGTCTGACTGGCCGGAAGGAAAGCCGGAGTCCGACATCCGCGCGTTTTTGACCGCGCGCGGCATGCCGCTGGGTGATGCACCGGCCGACCACTTTGGTGGCCTGTTGCTGGCGGCGTCATGGCTGGAAGATCAGTCGGCAGCGGATGAAAACGCGGCTCAGCTGGCGCTGTTTGACGAGTACCTGATGCCATGGTGCGGCGCGTTTCTCGGCAAAGTTGAAGCCCATGCCACCACGGCGTTTTATCGTACCCTGGCGCTACTGAGCCGTGAGGCGATTCAGGCCATGTACGATGAGCTGGTGGAGAGCGCCAGCGAGCAGGGCGACGACGCCTGATTCACCATTGCGCCGGATGCGTACCCGGCGGGTTTCCTGGCGTGGCGCACTGTAATGTGGTGCCAGGCAGCCAGGCGGCGGATCGCAACCTGATACCAATGCCCCACGGCGTCAGCTCTAAACAGGGCTGATTGTCCCTGCGCTGCGGCGTAATGCCGGTCTGCTGCGCGTTCGCGCCGTAGCGGTGCTGCTCAAGTAGCCAGGCGGTGCGCGCCAGCGACAGGCGCATCTGACTGCCGTTGCCGTGCTGGCGTCGCTGACGCAGTCCCGCCAGCACTGCGGCGGCCATCAGGTAGCCGGTGGCATGATCCAGCGCCTGTACCGGAAGCGGTAGCGGCGCATCATGCTGTTTCCATCGCATTCCCTGTTCGGCAATGCCACAACCCATCTGCACCAGACTGTCGAAACCGCGCCGGTTACGCCACGGTCCCTGCCAGCCCCAGGCGTTTAAACTGACGTCGACCAGGCCGGGGCAGAGCGCCTGTCGTGATGCCGCATCTAATCCCAGCTTTTCCAGTGCGTCGGCGCGGTAGCCGTGAACAATCACATCCGCGTGTTTCAGCAACCAGACAAACTGCGCCCGGTCGGCAGGCTGTTTTAAATCCAGCACTGCCCGACGTTTGCCGCAGGCCAGCTCCTCGTCCACTCCGGGCTCTTGCCAGCCGGGCGGATCGATCCGTAAGACGTTGGCGCCCAGGCTGGCAAGAAACCGCGTCGCCACCGGACCGGCAATAATGCGCGTCAGATCCAGGACGTTAATGCCGAGTAACGGGCGCGCCTCGGGCAATGCCCACGCGACGGCGGGACCGTCGGCCAGGGTTTGTCGGGCGAACAGCGGTTCATGTATGACGGCCATCCCCTGGGGATGCTGCTGCCATGCGTCGGCGCTGCGCATTTCCGCCGCGCAGCCGTCGGCCTCAATCACCGCCTGTTCCAGTTCGGCGGCCTGCCAGTGAGCCACTTCACGCGCCAGCGCCGCCCGATCCGGGTGACGGCCAAGGACACTTTCCATTGCCAGGCGATGATGGGGTGCATTGGTATGCAGGCGAATCCAGCCGTTTTGACAGGCATAATCCCCCGCAAAAGGGTCCCACAGTGCGGGCGCACTGCGATTAAGCGGCATAAAGCTGTGCTGAAACCAGCGCGATGCCAGCCGGACGTTAACCTGTGCGCGGGCAGGGCGGTTAAGCAGATCGGCCACGCCCTGCATGGCTAAGCCCAGGCTGGTCGCCGCCAGTTCACTGACGGCATAAGCGGAAGAAAAAGTGGCGGGATCGGTCAATAAGGGCAGCGGCTGCGGCGCATGATTGCCATGCAATCCTTGCCACATCTGCTGCCACAGCGAGCTGGTCAACGTATTCATGCAACAGGCTCCAGAGTTAACACCTTCTCTGAAGCATAGCAGCCTGAACTAACGGCGTCGCAGGCGCGGGAACCGGGCGTGCATTCGCAGATTGCGCAGGTTAATCACCGCAATGGTGGTTCCCAGGATGACCAGCGAGGCACCAATGATTTTGAAGCTGTTCAGGCTGTCACCCAACACCACGATGCCCATTAATACCGCGAGAACCGGCGTTAGCAGCGAGTAGGGCATGATCAGGTTAACGTTGTATTTCTTCAGCAACGCATACCACAAGGTGTACGCCACAACCGAGGAGGCGATAGCACTATAGAGAATGGCAAACCAGCCGCGCCAGCCCGCATGCTGCAGCGCATAGAGCTGATTGGACTCCAGCATAAAGCTGGCGGCACCGACAATCGGCAGGGCAAGGAAAGCGATCCACCCTGTCAGCGTCAGAGGCTTAATCGGCGGCGATTTTTTCACAATCAGGTTGCTGATGGCCCAGCCGGTGGCGCTGCACAGCAGTATACACAGCACCCACCAGGCAGGAATGGTCGGGCTACCGGACAGCACCACCACGCCACTGAGCGAGATCATAATGCCGAACAGCTGAATCAGCCGCAGCTTCTCTTTCAGCACCACCATCGCCAACAGCATGGCAATCGGCGTACCCAACTGCACCACAATGGCACCCGTTCCGGCATCGGTATAACGCATGCCGACAAACAGCAGTGAGAAATGCATAAAACCAAACGTGAAGGCCAGCAGCACTAACCAGGGGAGCTGCTGACGGTTAATACGGCAAAACGGGACGAGCACAATCGCCACCACCGCAAAACGCATCCACGTGAGAAACAACGGCGGTAACTCAACTAATCCCCATTTTACTGCCACGTTATTAAAGGCCCAGATGCAAACCACCATCAGAACCATAAAGAAATGCCGCACTGCCACAATGTCATCCTTTAAAAATAAACCCGATACCTGCTAATCATGGCACGAACCTGCGCCGTTCTGGCAATGATTAACATTTTTTATTTAGTTAAGCAGAAAATAACGCCAAAAAAATTCATAAGACTTTTACAATCGTTACTGTCAGACTGATCTTCCGAAACGCCAACCCTTTTGAGGATTCGATTCGGTATGATTTCCACGCCTGTATTGCCCCTTGCCCTTATCCAGTTAGATGTTCCTCCCGCCAACGTGGTCGAGAAAATCGGTGAACAACCGGTATGGTTTATCGAGGCCCTGAATTTACAACCCGACGATTACCTTATTGTCCGTCCCCATCTGGGCGAAACGCTGCCGCAGTTTACTGAAATCTCGGGTGCGGTGTTGAGCGGTTCGTGGGCGATGGTGACCGATCATGCGGACTGGAGTGAACGCACGGCGGCCTGGATTCGGGCAGCAATGGAGGCGCGTTTACCGCTGCTTGGCGTCTGCTACGGACACCAGCTTATGGCTTATGCATTAGGGGGGAAGGTGGACGATAACCCCAATGACTGGGAGCGCGGGCTGATTAGGTTAACCACGACGCCGCAGGCCCGCCACGATCCCCTGCTGGCCACCTTGCCAGATACCTTTGAGGCCTGGCTTTCACATCGTCAGTCGGTGATTACGCCGCCAGCTCACGCGAAGGTGCTGGCCGTATCGGAAAAGGATGGCTGCCAGATATTGCGCTATTCATCCTGTGCGCTGTCGGTGCAGTTTCATCCGGAGTTTGACCGCCGCATTATGGACGCGTGCCTGCCGGAAGCCTGTGAGCGCGACGGGGAAGAACTGCAGGGCGCGGACTGGGCGCGCAGCGTCTTATACCATTTCTGGTTACAAACGCGCCCGGCGGTTAACAGCGCTCAGGGCGCATAGTGGCGGGTACAGCGATAAACCCAGGCTGGCGGGACGTTTTTTAATACCCGTCGGCGTTCCCAGGTAAAGTAACGTGACAGATCGGGCTGGGTCAGTGAGGTGTACTGGAACTGCACAAAGACGCCGTTGGGTCCCAGGGCGTGATAAACCGCCTGCAGAATGGCATCGCGCAGTTCCGGCGACAACGACAACAGCGGCAGGCCAGAAAAGATGGCGTCATAGCTGCCGTTAAGGTACTCCGCTGAACAGGTGCGCACCGTCATTCGCGCGTCATCCAGCGCGCTCAGCTTTTGCGCCAGGGTGCTGCTGATTTCAAACACATCCAGCGTCGCGTTCGGGGCCATCTGAGCCAGCAGGCGACGCGTTAACACACCGTCTCCCGCACCCAGCTCGGCAATCCGCAACTGACTGTTCCATTCCACCGATTCAACCATGGTGCGGCACAGCGCATCAGAGGAAGGAGTAATGCTGCCCATTTTGCGCGGATTACGGATGAACTGGTGGACGAAATCTGCTTTAGCGCGCATTAAGGTGAAAGCCGAAGCTAACATGCTTACTTACCTCCAGAGTGAACATATCCCCATATTGACCCCATCGTGCTCAAAAGTTTCCAGTTAACTGGCGAAGCGGCAAAAAGTCGGAATTATCTGTAGTGCACCCATCGCGGATTTTCCTTCGTCGCGGTCACAGTTTAGGGATAACAAACCTGTCAGGCTGACGCTGATCTAATATGTTAACAATAGGTTTCAAAGTTGTTTCACATCCTACTGCGTAAGGAGATTCAACATGCGTTATGCCGCGCCAGGAGAACCCGGTTCTCTCATCACGTTGCAAAAGCACTATGGCAATTTCATCAACGGTGAGTTCGTTGCGCCGGTCAATGGCAACTACTTCAGCAATACCTCGCCGGTAAATGGCTCTGACGCCGGCGCCTTTCCCCGCTCAGACAAGGCCGATGTCGATAACGCGGTCGCCGCCGCGGCGGCTGCGGCGGACGCATGGGGGAAAACCTCGCCTCAACAGCGCGCGCTGGTGCTGCTCAGGATTGCCGACCGGCTGGAAGAGAAGCTGGAATATATGGCGGTGAATGAAACCTGGGACAACGGCAAACCGGTGCGGGAAACCCTGGCCGCTGATATGCCGCTGGCGGTGGATCACTTCCGCTATTTTGCCGGTTGCGTCAGAGCGCAGGAGGGCAGCGCTGCAGAGATCGACGAATTTACCGCCGCCTATCACTTCCATGAGCCACTGGGCGTGGTAGCGCAAATCATCCCGTGGAACTTTCCGCTGCTGATGGCGGCGTGGAAGCTGGCACCGGCACTGGGGGCAGGTAACTGCGTAGTGCTTAAGCCCGCAGAGCAGACGCCGCTGTCGATCACCCTGTTTGTTGACCTGATCAAAGATCTGCTTCCTCCGGGCGTGCTTAACGTGGTTCACGGTTATGGTAAAGAAGCCGGTGAGGCGCTGGCCTCACATCCGGGCATTGCCAAAGTGGCCTTTACCGGATCGACGGCCACGGGCGGCCATATCCTGGAACTGGCCGCGAAAAGCTTGATTCCGTCTACCGTTGAGCTGGGCGGTAAATCGCCAAACATCTTCTTCGAAGACATTATGCAGGCCGAAGAGAGCTTTATTGAGAAAGCGGCGGAAGGCGTTGTGCTCGGCTTCCTCAATCAGGGCGAAGTCTGTACCTGTCCATCACGGGCGCTGGTGCAGGAGTCGATTTACGAACCCTTTATGGCGGCGGTGCTCAAACGTATCAAAACCATCAAGCGCGGCGATCCCATGGATACGGAGACGATGGTGGGCGCGCAGGCCTCTCAGCAGCAGTTCGATAAAATCCTCTCTTATCTGGAAATCGCCCGTCAGGAAGGTGCCGAGGTGCTGATCGGCGGGGGCGTTGAGAAGCTCGATGACTCGCTTGCCAGCGGTTACTACATCCAGCCCACGTTGCTGAAAGGCAACAACAGCATGCGAGTGTTCCAGGAAGAGATCTTTGGTCCGGTGGTAGGCATTACCACCTTTAAGGACGAAGCAGAGGCCATCGCCATTGCTAACGACTCCATCTATGGCCTGGGCGCGGGTGTCTGGACACGTGATATCAACCGGGCCTATCGCGTCGGACGGGCGATTAAAGCCGGTCGCGTCTGGACCAACTGCTATCACCTTTATCCCGCTCATGCCGCCTTTGGAGGCTATAAAAAATCAGGCATTGGGCGCGAGACACATAAGATGATGCTCGATCACTATCAGCAGACCAAAAACCTGTTGGTGAGCTACAGCATTCAGCCGCTGGGCTTCTTCTAACCGGGTGCGGCGTGCCTGGCGCACGCCGCTGTTTTCGCCTGTTGGCTGTCATATAAGCGTAATCTGCTTGTGACATGGTGCTCAGCAGCTATTATCGATCCCTGGCAATGATCATATCGTGCCTGTGTTTGCTGTATGACCTGCTTCACTATGGATAACGGAACAGAGACGATTTATGCAAAATCCTTATGAATATTTGAGCCTGATGGATGATGTGCTTGATGGACCTGAAGACAGCATCATTATTGTGAATTTGCCAGAGCGCCACCGCGCTTACCCGATTTGTCCGCAGCAGGCTGAAGGTGCAGCATTCTCAGCCCGCGCGCCGCAGTCCGCAGCCTCATCGCCGCGTCAGGATGTCCTGTTCTGACAGCCTGTCCCTGTCGTCTGGCTGGCGCAGATGCGGCCTGGCCGGACGCACAGCGCCCCTGCGTAGCCCAGCAATCCCGCCGTATGATTCCCGGCTTTTACCTCTTCCCGGTCATGCATTAGCCCGCACCCCGGCGATGTTGACGCCTGCCTGAATATCCCCCAATCATTCCCGTGCGCGGTTGTCAGCCTGACCGGGTTAATACTTTCCTGCGGCACTGCGCCATGCCAGCAATCAACCCGCAAGCGTGGCTGAAACGGAGCGGGCCTGTAACGAAGTATGATCGGCGTCGATATTGACATTACGCGCGAAAATTACCCTTTTGTGCCAGTTGCGGGCTGATATCGATAAGAAAAGTTAACCTTTCATCAACCAGCTGAAAAGAGTTAGCACCGGTTGATAATTTCTGCGCCAGATCGGGCGTGCGGATGTTATCAAAATTTACATATACCATTAAAAAAATTTAACTTAGCCCGCTATACATTCCTTATGACAGCGCATGTCGGCGATTTTATCAGCAAGGAATGAGGTATTTTATTAATGAGTAAATTAACCCGAAGAAGTTTTATGGCGTTTGCCGCAGGCGGGACGGTGGCGCTGGCGGCTGGACAGGTTCATGCGCATGACAGCATTCAGTCCTTTCCGACCGGTGGTCGCGATCCCGGGCCGCACGATCCCATCCGCGAAGCAGAAAATCCGGACATTGTTAATCCACCTTCGACCGACAGCGGGACGTTACCGAACCTGCGTTTTTCATTCAGTGATGCGCACGTGCGCAAAAGCAGCGGCGGATGGACGCGCCAGGTCACCAAGCGTGAATTAGCCATTTCGACCACCATTGCCGGTGTGGACATGCGCCTGAATGCCGGCGGCATCCGCGAATTACACTGGCATAAAGAGGGCGAATGGGCCTACATGACCTATGGCAACGCCCGCGTCACCGCGTTTGATACCGATGGCAGTTGGTTTATCGATGATATTGGCCCGGGAGACTTATGGTATTTCCCGCCGGGCATCCCGCACTCAATTCAGGGCATCGGGCCTGATGGATGCGAATTTCTGCTGGCCTTCGACGATGGCGGATTTGATGAGGACAGCACGTTTCTGTTATCCGACTGGTTCAAACATATCCCGCCGGACATTCTGGCGAAAAACTTCAACGTCCCGGTATCCACCTTCGACCACCTGCCTTCGCCAGCGGATGAATATATTTTTGCCGCGAAGGTGCCCGGCAGCCTGGAGTCAGTGGCGGTGAAAGGCGCAACCAAAGCCAAACGCACCTTTACCCACCACATGCTGGCACAGGAACCCATAAAGGCACCGGGCGGCACGGTCAGAATCACCGACTCCTCAACCTTTAAGGTGTCCAAAACTATCGCGGCAGCCCTGGTTGAAATCGCCCCCGGCGGATTACGCGAGTTGCACTGGCACCCGAATAACGATGAATGGCAATACTACCTGGAAGGGGAAGGACGCATGGGCGTTTTTGCCTCATCGGGTCAGGCAAGAACATTTGATTATCGGGCAGGGGATGTCGGCTATGTGCCCTTCGCCATGGGCCACTATGTTGAAAACACCGGCAAGGGGCCGCTGCGTTTCCTGGAGTTATTCAAAAGTGACTATTACGCCGATATCTCACTCAATCAGTGGCTGGCCGGTACGCCGCGTGAGCTGGTAAAAGCGCATCTCCAGTTAGATGACGCATTTATGGATGCGCTGTCGCTGCAGAAAAATCCTGTGGTGAAATAACGCGCTTGGCCGCCTGTCGGCCATGATTGCCACAGGTTGTGGGTCTGTTTTACGGCTGTGTGGACAGCCCACGCTTTTTTCCCAAACCCCAAACTATGACCCGACGGCTGCCGTGCTGCCCTGATGAAAAATCATCTGCCAGCCATGCGCTGCGGATAACACCCAGTGGGACGAACGTAATGCGGCACGGCTGCCGTCCGGCTGTGAGGTGCGGTAAAGCAAAATGGCATGCTGGGTTCCGACCTCCATCAGTTGAAAGTCGCTGCTGATAATGGCCTGTGCGTTCTCTTCATTCATGAGCGCCGCGATGATTTGCTCACGGTTCAGCAGCGTGCCTGAAAGGGTGATCTCTTTAAATTCGGGATGCAGTCTCTGTTCAAGCCACGCTAAATCGTGGCGCTTTTCATGATGCAGGCTGCATTCCAGCTGTTTAAGCACATCTAGCATGACGTTCTCCGGTGAAAACAGCGTCGTCAGGTTTCATCCTCAAGCGGCGCTGAGTGATGGATAACCTCAACCTCTGACCCGAGCTGAATCGCCGGATAATGCGCCTGCATTCCTGCTAACAGCACCGCATCGGGCCACTCATCGTCTTTACCCAGATACTGCGCCACGGAGGACAGCGGCAGAGTGACCACGCGTTCAACGTTAACGATGACGACGGATTCCGGGTCTTCGCTGCTGATATAGCGCAGCGGTCCTGGGGTGATTTTGGCTTCCTGCCAGCGTATCGTATGGCGTTTTTTCCCCGCCCGCAGTGCTTTCATCAGGCGGGGCACGATGTGCAGCGTTTGCATTGATGACTCCGGGTAAGTTAACGGCTGTCGTAAATCCGGGCAGGCCAATTGCCAGACCGGGCTGATCCTGGCGTCATGGACAGGGGTTAAAGCGCGACAGCCAGCGCTGGCGCAGCTCCCTGGCCTGTCGCGACACTGCCGCCGTGTCGCTGGCATGAAAGCCATGAAAGGCACCGGGCCAGACGTGCAGCTCCACGGCGACACCGGCACGGATCAGCCGTTGTGCGTAGTCGAGGTTCTCATCCAGAAACAGGTCCAGCGTTCCTACACCTATCCAGACGGGCGGAAGCCCGGCGAGGTTGCTGGCGCGTGCCGGTGCGGCATAAGGCGAGATCGTTTCGCTGCCGGGTTCCTCGCCCAGCAGTGCGGTCCAGCCAATACGATTATATTCGCGCGTCCAGGCAAACTCGCCGGTCACGGGATTGGGATGCGTTTCCGTCACCGTGCGGTCATCCAGCATCGGGAACATCAGATTCTGGAAGGCCAGTTTGGGGCCATCGCGATCCCTTGCCAGCAGCGCCAGCGAGGCGGCCAGTCCGGCACCGGCGCTGTCGCCCATTAAACCAATGTGTGCCGGATCGATGCCCAGCATGTCGGCCTGACGCACCATCCAGTTCAGCACCACATAGCAGTCCTCCAGCGAACCGGGAAAAACCGTTTCCGGTGACAGACGATAGTCTACTGAGACCACGACGCAGTTGTGGCGCAGTGCCGTTACGCTGGTCAGTGAAAGGGATTGCTCCGGGCTGCCAAACAGATGACCGCCGCCATGAATATGCAAAATGCCCATTCGTCTTGGGGTCGCGCTCACCGGGGTAATCACACAGACTCTGACGGGCGGATGGTCGGGGGAATCGATGCTGTGTTCTTCAATGTACAGTCCGCCGTCACGGTAGGTCTGAACCTGTTTTACGGCGGCGTCCTGGCGTTCGCGGCGCAGCGCCATAATGGTTTCCGGGGTAAGCTCAAGCGGCGCGCTGTTTGCCAGGGCGGGCAGCAGTTCGGGATCGACCAGATGCAGGGTGTTCAAATCAACCTTCTCCTTGGGGTTCAGATGGCAGTCAGTCTGTCTGCCGCATCAGCATGGCAGAGGCTGAAATAACATGACCTGCCGACAGCGCCTGCCTGCAGGTCATGATCATGGCGATAAACCGGATCAGCAGCCGGTGTCTTCACCGTTAGAGGCAATCAACTTTTTATACCAGTGATAGCTCTTTTTCAATGAACGCGTCTGGGTGCCGTTGCCCATATCATCCTGATCCACGTAAATAAAACCATAGCGTTTGGACATCTGCCCGGTGCCGGCACTGACGACGTCGATCGGCCCCCACCAGGTGTAGCCAAACAGTGCAACGCCGTCGGCAATCGCTTCTTTCATCTGTGCCACATGCTGGCGCAGGTAGTCGATACGGTAATCATCATCAATGCTGCCGTCAGCCTTGACGGTATCCACCGCACCCAGACCGTTTTCGGCGATAAAGAGCGGCTTTTGATAGCGGTCATAAAGCTGATTCAGGGCCAGCCGCAGGCCTTTGGGATCGATTTGCCAACCCCATTGACTGGTCGCCAGATGCGGGTTACGAATCCCGCCGGTAATCAGGTTGCCCTGCGCGCCGGTCAGTTTTTCCGGCTGGGCGCTGACGGTGCTGGACATGTAATAGCTGAAGGAAACAAAGTCCACCGGATGTTGCCGCAGGATCTCATCGTCGCCCACGGCCTTAATGAGCTGCACGCCTTTCTCCGCCAGCATTCTGTCGGCATAAGCCGGATAATAACCGCGCGCCTGCACATCGCTAAAAAATAACGACACGCGCTGCATCTCTTCACAGGCCTGTACGTCATCCGGATGGCAGGTGTGCGGATAGAGGATCTGATAGCTGATCATACAGCCCACCTGAGAACCGGGGATAATCGCGTGGCACGCTTTGGTGGCCAGCGCGCTGGCGACAAACTGATGGTGCGCGCCCTGATATTTAGCTTGCTCCAGGTGAGGATGACCTTCCTCAATCACGCCCACGCTCACATACGGATGGTGCTTCACGCAGTTGATCTCGTTAAAGGTCATCCAGTACTTCACTTTTTTGCGATAGCGGGTGAATACCGTGGTGGCAAAGCGGACGTAAAAGTCCACCAGTTGGCGGTTTGGCCAGCCACCGTAGTCTGTCACCAGCGCCAGCGGCATCTCGTAATGCGACAGCGAGACAATGGGTTCAATACCCTGTGCGAGCAGGGCATCCAGTACCTCATCATAAAACTGCAGGCCCGCCTCGTTGGGTTCCGCCTCATCGCCGCGCGGAAAGATGCGCGTCCAGGCAATCGACATACGAAAGCATTTAAATCCCATACCGGCGAACAGCGCGATATCCTCTTTGAAATGGGTGTAAAAGCCGTTGCCTTTGCGCTTGGGATAATACTTTTTACTGTCTGGGTTCTGGGCTTCTGCGACCTGAGCATGCGTCATGCTGAGCCACTGATCCAGCCATTGTGATTGCGGGGTAGCCGTGTCAAAAGTATACACATCGGAAACCGATAATCCTTTGCCACCGACATCCCAGGCACCTTCAAGCTGATTCGCGGCGGTTGCACCGCCCCACAAAAATCCCTCAGGAAAGGCTGTTGGATACGTCATATTTTGCTCCTTAAACCGCTGCGGCGGTGAGTGTCAGAAAGGCATCGCGACAGGCGATGTTCCCGGTGGCTTTGACCGGGTGGATAGCGCCATAGCGCTCGCTGTTAGTCACAATCACAATTACGCTCGGGTCGATGCCTTCGGCCTGAAGCGCGGCCAGATCGAACGTGACTAACAGATCGCCCGTGCCGATAAACTGCCCGGGCTGAATATGGCTGGTGAAGTGGAGGCCGCCGAGTTTGACGGTGTCGATGCCAATGTGGATCAGGATTTCCGCACCGGTGTCGCTCTTCAGCCCCAGCGCATGGTGGGTTTCAAACAGCGACTCGACTCGGCCGTCCACCGGAGAACGCAGTTCGCCAACCGTCGGGTAGATAGCCAGTCCTTTACCAAAAATCTCGTCGGCAAAAACCGGATCGGCCAGCGCACTCAGCGGCGTAATCTCACCACTCACGGGCGCAAAGAGCTTTTCGGGATCGTGACGATGAAGGCCGGGTGCGGACGTCACATCAGTGGCGGACTGCTGGGTCGACTCATCAAAACCCAGCAGCACGGTGAGCAGCGCGGCGCTGCCAAAGGCGATTGCCAGACTGAGCAGGGCATACATAAAGGTCGGGCCGACCAGCGCGGGAATGCCGGGCAGTCCGCTGAGCGCAAACGCATAGGTTTTTACGCCCATTGCCATCGCAAACGCGCCGCCGCAGGCCCCGCCGAGCAGGGCAGCAGCAAACGGCCGTTTGTAACGAATATTGATACCGTACATCGCGGGTTCGGTAATGCCCATTGCGGCGCTGAAGCTGGTGGTGAGCGCCAGTGACTTGAGTTTTTTATCTCTGGCCCGCAGGAATACGCCGAATGCCGCACCTGCCTGACCGAGATTGGCAACATAAAACAGGATTTTAAACGGGTCGAAACCCAGTTGGCTGATGTTGTGGATCATCACGGGCACCAGCACATAGTGCATACCGGTAATAATAATCAGCGATAATGTCCCGCCTACTACAATGCCGGCGACAATCCCCATGTTTTCCACCAGCCAGATAATACCGCCGGTCAGCGCATTACCGGCAAAGATCCCCAACGGGCCGATGGCGATAAGCGTAATGGGTGTGACAATCAGCAGGCTCAGGAGCGGAACAAACATGGTTTTCAGCGCCGCGGGCATCAGGCTGTCGATCAGGCGTTCCACGTAGCTCAGCAGCCATATCGACAGCAGCACCGGAATCACCGTCGAGGCATAATTCACCGCGGGCACGGGTAATCCCAGAAAGTGGATCGGCTCACCGGCGTTGAACAGGGTTTGCAGGGCAGGGTGAAAGAGCGAGGCCGCCAGCGCCACGGCGACGTAAGGATTGGCACCAAACCGCCTGGCCGCACTGAACGCCAGCGCCAGCGGCAGGAAATAAAATACGCCGTCGCTGATGGCTAACAGCACCTGATAGCTCTGGTTATGCGCTTCAAGCCAGTGAAACGCCACCAACAGTGCCAGTATCCCCTTGAGGATACCGGCACCGGCAATGGCGGGAATAATGGGCGAAAAGATGCTGGATAATCCCTCCAGCAGCGCCGAAACGGGATGGCTGCGCGACGTGGCGCGCTGCGGGGTATCCTGTAACGGCAACTGGCTCAGCAGCGCCTTGCACAAGGGGTCAACCTCATTGCCAATGATTAGCTGAAACTGATCGCCAGAAAGGTTAACGCCCATCACGCCGTCCAGCGCTTGAAGCGCTGGACGGTCGGCCAGGCTGTTATCTTTAAGTAAAAAACGCAGGCGAGTAATGCAGTGAAATAAAGACAGTACGTTATCTTTCCCGCCAATCAGTGTAATGATTTGCTGTGCGGTGTCCTGATAATTCATAAATCCCTCCAGACTGAAGTCAATATGACGTCATCCACAATGACCGGGGTTAACCGGGTGGGTAGGCTTCTGGGGTTTGCCTGATTGAACAGTCACAAGCCGGAATGGGTTTTTCATCACGTTTTAGGGGGTAAAACCTCGGGCGCGCTGCGCTGCACAATATTTTCGATGTGCACTGTCAAATAGAGTTTTTCAGAGTTGCTCATGCTGTGGTGATAATGTTTTTTAACAAACTCATTAATGGCGTCAACGCATTTAAGGGTGCGCGCGTAACGCTGCTGCGCCAGCGCAAAAAACTCGTCATCGTTATTATTTAACACCTCGCCATCGATGACCCGCTGGGCAAAAAACTTCAGGTGCGTAATAAAACGCTGGTAATTCAGGCTGTGTTCATCCGTATGAAGGGTAAAAAAGTATTTTACGATTTGTTGCAGCTGATAAAGGAGTTGGGTAATTTTTGCGGTTTTTCCCAGTGTGTCGTTAAGCCCGGCGTTAACGATATGCAGTGCAATGCTGCAGGCTTCGCTTTCCGGTAACAGCATGCCGGTGCGGGCGACCACCATGCCCAGCGCCTGACGGCCAATCGCATACTCAGTGGTGTAGAAGTGGCGCACTTCCCACTCCAGTGGATTCGCGAGCAACGCGTTATTTTTATGACGTTCCAGGGCAAAATGAAGATGGTCGGCCAGCGTAACATACAGCCCTTCACTTAATTTATGATTCAGCTGTTCGCGCGCCAGGCTGACAATATCGGCGGTAAGCTGGAGAATATCGATAGGCACTTCACTGACCAGATCTTTAAAGCGTGCAGAGATCGATGAATCTTCCAGGCGAAATATTTTTTCTGCCTCGTGAGGATGAATACTGGCACCGTTGTGCGTATTAAATCCCAGACCGCGTCCGGTCAAAATAACTTCAAGGCCGTTATCATCAATCGCACTGACCACATTATTATTCAGTATTTGTCTGACCAGCATCGCTCACTCCTGAAACAAAATCGGGCAAAACATAAATACAGCGGTGAAGGGAATATCCCCCAGCCTGCATTCAGGTTTTGCCCGATAATCGGTAACAAGCGTGATGCCGATTTATCCTGGCACTGTGAAAATGGAGATTCAATATTAAATTGTGCAGTGGGTTATCTGACGCGCCGATTTGTGATCCGCTTTGCGAAAAGCATGACAGCAAGCTGTTACGCAATAGGGGAATCCCAAATGAAATCACCCTTTTTCACGAAGCGGACCGCTTCCGGCAGAGAAACACGCTAAACAAGGGCGAGATCATCGCGCGCAGGTTGCCTGTCAACTGCAAGCGGTCAGGCTGCCTGTCTCGGCGCGATGCTTAGCCTTCTGCCTGGCGTTTTTGCGCCCCCGTCAGGAGTTGCTCCAGCACGTCGATACGGTGCCGGTGTGGCGTGGTAATGGCGTAGAAGCGCTCCTGCAACTCCGCCGATTGGCCTACGGTGACAAGGATACCGGTACGCAGTTCATCCTGAACCACGACCTCGGGCAATACGGTGAGCCAGCCGCTGTCGCGAGCGATCAGACGCAGCATAGCCATGTCGTCCACTTCAGCGCGCACTCTGGGCGTTACGCCCGCCGCAGAACACAGCACATCAAACTGCGCGCGCAAGGCATGACGTGGGCCGGGCAAGGCAATTTCCACGTTATCCAGATCTTCCGGGATGCGCAGACGGCGCGATGCCCATTTGCTGGCCGGGCCGACTAAAGAGATGGACTGACTGCCCAGATACACGAAGTGCAAAGGACGATCGGGGTCCACGGGAACGGTCTCATTGGCCAGCACCACATCGAGCTGATGTTGCATCAACCTGACCAGCAGGCCTTCCAGCAATCCCGACTCCAGTGTCAGCACGACAGTAGGGTCGGTAAGTGCAGGCCGAATCCAGTTTTCCTGATAATTGCGCGACAGGGTTGCCACGCTGCCCACACGTAACCGTGTGACACCGGCTGAACGGCCTTTTAAGCGTCCCAGCATCTCCTGGCTAAGTCCAAAAATATTGTCGGCATAGGCCATGACCAGCTGACCTGTGTCCGTGAGGATCAGGCGGCGGCCTTTGCGGATTAATAAACTTTCGCCAAGCCGTTCCTCAAGCTGTCGGATTTGTACCGAAACGGCCGATTGAGAGGTCGCCAACTCTTCGGCAGCCCGCGTCAGGTGTCCGAGTTTGGCGACGCGCCAAAAATAAAAAAGGTGATGGAAATTTAACTGGTTAAGATTCATCGTTCGTTTTTAAGTATTTAATTAATCAAATAAATATATTTTACAGAATAGTTTGCGTCAAGGAACATACCCTCAGTCACATTCATAAGGGCTATGCGATGAATATCCTTGAAGCTTTTTACCTGGTTTGTTTTTTAGCACCGGCAATTTTAATGTTCGGGTTAACGGCACTGACGCGGTTGGGCGGGGTGCCTACACCGACGCTTTGGCGTGTTTTGCAGATTCTGTCGTATGGCTCCATTGTCTTCACCGGACTGTCTCTTACCGCGGACATCCGTGTCGAGCAATGGCCCGGCATAGTAAAAGCCACGACGTTTGGCCTGGTGTTGGCTTTGCTGGTGCAGCTGCTCGGCAACGTCATCGCGTCGTTTTCTGCGCGTTATCTTGAAGGGGAAGCCAACCAGCGACGCTACATGGGCGCACTGACCGCTGTTCTGGGCAGTGTCCATCTGCTCTTGCTGGCCGATAACTGGCTGCTGCTCATCGCGGCCTGGGCCGCTGTAGGCATAGCGCTGCAACACCTGCTTTGCTTTTACCCGGATCGCCCCTTTGCCCTGTTTGCGGCACACAAAAAGTACATTGCCGATCGGATGGCTGACGTGATGTTGCTCGGCGCTTCCGCGCTGGCCTGGTGGGATGTTGGCAGTTTCTCGCTGTCAGCCCTGTGGATGCACATCGCCCAGCAGGGTGCGTCTGTGTCTTTGCAGGCGAGCGCCGTATTACTGGTGATGGCAGTTATTCTCCGCACAGCCTTACTGCCCGTGCATGGCTGGCTGATACAGGTGATGGAAGCCCCAACGCCGGTATCTGCGCTGCTGCATGCCGGCGTCGTCAATCTTGGTGGCTTTGTGCTGATTCGCTTCGCACCGATGGTAGAACAGGCCAGTGCTGCGCGAGTCTTGTTACTGGTTTTTGGGCTGACGACCGCGGTGCTGGCAGGCATGGTCATGTTGACGCGCATCAGCATAAAAGTACGCCTGGCCTGGTCTACCGTCGCGCAAATGGGCTTTATGCTGCTTGAGTGCGCACTTGGCCTGACTACCCTGGCGGCTCTGCATCTCATTGGTCATTCGCTCTACAAAGCACATGCTTTTCTGTCCGCGTCAGAAGGCGTAAGACACACTCGCCAGCAGGCGCTGCACCGGGTTTCCTTGCCCGGCACGGTGAGCGTGTTTCTTGCCCCGGTATTAACGATTTCAGCGGTATTTCTGGTGCTGATGCTGGCAGGTCTTGCCGCCTGGCCCTGGTGGTGGAGTGTTGTGCTGGGCATGGCGTGGGCGCCCTTGCTGTGGTTGCCTGACGCGCAAGACGGCTCGACACGAACGCTGCAATCTCTCTTCGGACTCTTCACGGTTATCGGCCTGACGATGATTGCCCTGGCTTTGCATACGCTGCCGCTCGGTTTGCAGGACGCTCCTGATGATCGTCTGGGCCTGATCGCGCTGGCAGGTATGGCAGCACTGTATGTCTGTCAGGTGTTGCTGCAAAAGCAGCCACAACGCTTGTCGCGCTGGCGTCGGTGGAGCTACGCGGGTTTTTACCTGGACGAAGCCTATACGCGTCTGACGCTGCTTCTATGGCCAGCGAACGGGGTTTCCGCAACGTCCACGCCCGCTGAGCCTGATGTCCCTGATGCGCCTGTTGCCGACAGGCCGCGCTGAATAACACCATTAAACTGGAGAGTTTCCTGATGGATACACTGACCCACAAAGAGAAACCCGTTTCGGCGAGCCTGGCGCAATCCGCAGCCAATGCAGATTCACGGCAGGTTGCGATCGAGCAAGCCTGCCAGCAGGCCTGCCATGCGATTGCACCTGCATGGCCACTGGATCGCGCTATCGCGGTCAATCCGCATTGGTCGCGTATCGGCATGCCGGTGCGCAAGGTGGCTGCCCGGATGGCGGTGCTCGGCGGTATTCAGGTCTTCCCACCGCGAGATCGGCAGAGCCTGGCCTGGCGCGAAGGTCGCATTAGCATGGCCGATCTGACCCAGGCGCTGCGTCAGCTACCTGAGGCGCAAGCGGCTGGCCTGACGACTGAAGAGTGCACCCAGGCGCTGCACGCAAGCGCCCGGCAGGGACAATTACCGCTACTCATCGATATGCTCGACAACGATCCTCATCGCCACAAAAGGTTATCCTGGCGGCAAGCGATCACGCATCAGGTTAGCCAGACCTGCGCCGCTTACTTCGACGAACATCAGGCGAGCTGGCAGCCCGATCGCCACCAGGGGTTGTATACCTTCTGGCGAGATACTCTGAAGCATGACCATGGCATTGGTTTGTTAATGGGCTTACCGAACATCCACAAGGCTATCAAGACGTTGCCGGATAACGCCATGGATGCCGGGCACTGGGTCATCGAGCGTTTGGGCCTGCCTGAAACGGTGTGGGCAGATTATCTGGAATCGGTGTTACTTACCGTCAATGGGTGGGCATCCTGGTGCGCATATCTGGGCTGGCAGGCTGAGTTGGCGGGCGGCAAGGATACGCACCTGCGCGAGTTGCTGGCTATTCGTTTAGCCTGGGGCATGATCCTTTTAGAATGCAAAGATGATGCGGCTACCCGGCAGGCATTTATCTCGCTTCAGCACGCCTGGACACAAGCCCCTCAGGTGCTGGAAGAGGCCGAACAGGCCATGCTGGTTGACGAAGTCTGGCAGCTGGCTCTGGAAACCGGCTATCAGCGTGAGTTGGCGCATCGGCTGACTTCGATAAAGGGCCAGGAGGTGGGCGCGCAGGCTGTCGACGTCCAGGCCGCCTTCTGCATTGATGTGCGTAGTGAACCGATGCGCCGCGCCCTGGAGGCCGCCAGTCCTGGCGTGCAGACCATCGGCTGTGCAGGATTCTTCGGCCTTCCGGTTGCCTACACGCCGCTGGCTACGCAAGCCCGGCGTCCCCAGTTACCTGGCTTACTTGCGCCTTCCATAGAGGTCAACGACCGTATTGTCTGTGCTGATTCGTCGCAGTGCGAAGCCGATACCGCACGGCAAAACGCAGCCAGCAGATCGCGTCAGACCCGGTTTGCCATGGCCGATCAGTGGCATGCCATTAGCCACTGGCCGGGTGCCGCTTTCTCTTTTGTGGAAGCGGCCGGGTTAAGCTACTCCGTCAAGCTGATGAACAGGTTACTGCCAGGCAAAAAAGCACGTCCCCGGGACGACCTGGATGGCTTGCCCGCGCGCTACCGCGAGATCTGCCGTCCTCAACTGGTTGGGCTGGATACAGCGGCCAAAGTTAAGCTGGCGGCAGGCATTCTTCATGCCATGGGCCTGACACAACGTCTGGCACCGATAGTGCTTCTCGTTGGGCATGGCAGTCAGTCAGCCAACAATGCCCACGCAGCGGCACTGGACTGCGGTGCATGCTGTGGTCAGACCGGCGAAGTGAATGCGCGCAGCCTGGCGCAGTTGCTCAACGAGCCAGCGGTTCGCCAGGGGCTGAAATTGCAGGGGGTGAACGTCCCGGATTCCACGGCGTTTGTGGCGGCGCTGCACAATACCACCACCGATGAAATCGAGTGGTTTGATCTCGACCTGTTGCCACAAGGTGCGCGTGAGCGCTGCGCGTGGTTGCAACCCATTGTTAATCAAGCCTGTGACCAGGTTCGCCGCGCCCGCGCGCCTGATCTTCAACTGGACCCGCGAGCGCCTAAAGATGAGTTACTGGGGCAGTTACGTCGTCGCGCTAACGACGGTGCACAAACCCGGCCTGAATGGGGGCTTGCTGGCAACGCCGCCTTTCTGATCGCGCCTCGTCAGCGCAGCCGTGGCGTAGTCCTGAGCGGACGCAGCTTCCTGCATGACTACGATGCCAGTCAGGATGTTGACGGTAGCCTGCTGGAAGGTCTGATGACCGCCCCGATGCTGGTCACACACTGGATCAACTGGCAGTATCACGCGTCCACTTGCGATCCGCAGAGGCTGGGAAGCGGCAACAAGGTGTTGCATAACGTCGTAGGTGGACGCATCGGCGTCTTCGAGGGCAACGGCGGCGATCTGCGCATCGGTCTGTCACGGCAGTCGCTCCATGACGGCAAGCGTTGGATGCACGAGCCGCTGCGTCTGACCGTGGTCATCGATGCACCGCAAACTGCCATTGAAGCGGTAATCGCAAAGCATGAGGTCATCCGGCAACTGCTGGATAACGGCTGGCTTCACCTCTGGCGCTTTGAGGCATCCGGTTTGCTGCGCTATGAACACGGACGCTGGCTCCCGATGCATCTGGAGAGTGCCTGACGCCGTATCCCTCCCGATCAGTAGGCGGAACACATGCCGCGGCGGCCTGTTTCAGGACAGCTTCTGCACGCGTGACTTCTGCGTTGACGTGCGCAAAAGGTTGCGGACGTCAACGCCGCGCCATCGGGGCGTGGCTGGCTTGAGTTTAGTACGTCTGGGCTGGGCGGACACAGCCACCGGCGTCGATGCGCGCATCAGGCGAAGTGCTCGCACAGGAACGTCACGAACGCGCTCACCTTAGGACTCACCAGTCGGCGCGACGCGTGCAGTACCCAACCTTCGATAGCAGGCACCTGCGCCGTGCCCCACTCGACCAACCGGCCCGAGGCTAACGCGTCAGCAACGGCAGAGCGAGGTAATACGGCCACGCCAGCGCCAGCAAGTACCGCATCGCGCGCCATAAAGGGCGTCGACAGGCACATGACTGGCTGTGGGAGATAAGTGCGCACGCGGCCCGAAGCATCGATGATGGACCATTCGGGAACCACGGCGCGACCCGCGCGTACAACCGCTGGCAGCTTCAGCGGTTCCTCGTCGTAATGCTGCTGCGGCAGGTGTGGAGGCGCAACAAGTACCAGGCGATCGTTCAAAAACTTGCGACCGACCAATGTGTCGTCGTGGCGGGGATTGAAGCGCACCACCACATCGTAGCCATCGCTCACCAAATCGACGAGGCGATCTTCCGCGATGACATCAAGCCGTATCTCGGGGTAGGCGGCGTAGAAGGCCGCGCTTAAGCGTCCAACCGAGACATCGGCGAATAACAGCGGCACGCTAACGCGCAATACGCCACGCGGCTGGCCTATGCCCGCTTTTAGTTCTGCCACCGCTTGCGTAATTTCGTCGAAGGGGTCAAGGGTACGCGCGTGCAGGATCGCGCCTTCCGGCGTCAGACGAAGCGTGCGCCCACCACGTTCGATCAGCCTTACTTTCATCTGCTCTTCCAGCGCGCTGACATGGCGCGACAGGGTCGCTTTCGGCCTTCCACTCGCGCGGCTGGCACGCCCAAACCCGCCATGAGTGGCAACGAGATTGAAATCGGCGAGTGCACTAAGATCCATATTTCGTTCCATATTTGAGACAAACTGTTTTGTTTTTAAGCACTATACGCCATTTATGGTTCAGTGGAAGATGGGGCCTCTCATCACAGGGTAAGGAGTTATCAAATGAAAGCAGTCCGTTTTTATGAATATGGCGGCCCAGAGGTCCTGAAGGTAGAAGATATCGATCTACCTGAACCCGGCCCTGGCCAGATACGCATCGCAGTCAAAGCGGCTGGCATCAATCCGATCGACTGGAAACTTCGCGCGGGATATATGCGCGAGATGATGCCGCTTGAGCTTCCGGCTGGCGTGGGTTACGACGCGGCGGGCGTTGTCGACGCTGTGGGGAAAGAGGTGACCGGCGTTTCAGTCGGCGATCCGGTCTTTGGCAGAGGCCATGCGACAATGGCCGAATATGCGATCCTTTATGAATGGGCACACAAGCCTGCAACCCTTTCGTTTGAAGAGGCGGCGGCGTTTCCGGTGGCTGTCGAGACGGCCACCCGAATCATTGAGGCGTTAGCGTTGAAAGCCGGTGAAACGCTTTAGTCAGCGGTGCCGCCGGTGGGGTGGGCTCTGCGGTCATTCAACTGGCCAGGGCAGCGGGCATACATACCATTGGCACGGCTAGCGCGGCGAAGCACCCCTATCTGCGATCGTTGGGAGCGATTCCGACGACCTACGGCCCCGGACTTCCCGAACGGGTTGCCGCGCTAGCTATGGGCGGTGTACAGGCGGCCGTCGACATCGCCGGCTCCGGTGTCATACCTGATTTGGTGGCGATCACCGGTACGCCGTCAAGCGTTGTCTCAATCTCCGACCTCCAGGCGCCCAAGTATGGGGTGAGAACGTTGTTTGAGGACAGTAACGCCACACCAGCCCTGGAGCGTGCCGCAAAGTTGTTTGTCGCGGGTGCGTTCACGTTGCCGGTGGAGCGAACCTTCACGCTTGAGGAGGTTTCGGCTGCGCACGAACTCAGCGCGCAGGGCCATGTGACAGGGCGGCTCGTTATTACCAATGGCTAAGCGTGAAAAAACGAGCGGATAAATCTTGTCATGTTTCGGATGACGTTGCGCCTGACGAACGCGGCATTGAGACGGCTACGACGCGGAGAGCGATCATGAACAGCCTGCGGCCAGCAGGCTGATGATTGACCGTCGTCGCCGTCATGATGTCAGGCCAGCAAGACATCGTTTAACGCCAGCATAATACCGCTGAGTTGAGCATGACATGAATTCGGCGCGCGTCTGTTTTTTAAGCAAAGGGTTGTCTTTATTAAAGGAAAAGCCATTATATCTTTTTAAGATAGAAGGATTTTCTATGAGTGATTCTGTCTGCACATCCATCGGGCTGCTCCTGTTTCCGGCGCTTACTCAGCTTGATCTTACTGGCCCGTATGAAGTTTTTGCCAGGGCACCTAACACACAGGTTCATCTCATCTGGAAAAACCGGGATCTTGTCGTGTCCGATCGTGGGATGGCTATACAGCCAACGACCACATTTAAAACCTGTCCACAACTGGATGTAATTTGTGTTCCCGGTGGGCCAGGACAGATAAACCTGATGGACGATGACGACGTCCTTTCATTTATCCGTTCCCAAAGTGAACACGCCAGGCTGGTGACGTCTGTCTGCACTGGGTCGCTGGTTCTGGGCGCAGCAGGGCTTCTGAATGGATATAAAGCAACGTCGCACTGGGCTTCTCTGGATCAACTCGCGTTGTTAGGTGCGGAGCCGGTCAATGAGCGCGTAGTTCGTGACCGTAATCGTATCACCGGCGCAGGCGTAACATCAGGTATCGATTTTGCGCTCAACGTTGTGTCAGAAATTCACGGAAGCAATATTGCTCAGACTATTCAACTGCATTTGGAATATGACCCCGAACCTCCCTTTACCTGCGGCTCACCCCGTACCGCATCTAAAGAACAGTTAAAAAACGCCCAGGAGCAGGCCGCGCCTTTTATTGAAAAGAGGCGACAGGCGACGTTAAAAGCAGCAGCCAGACTGTTTAGATAAGGGCAGAGTGGAAGAGGGGGGCTTTTTGACTTTTTATGTTTGCTTCTGGCACGAAGCGGACGGTGGGTAGGTGATATCTGCTATGAGCGAGGAGCGGACATTGCTAACAGCATATGAGTGAATCAACGGGGAGCAGGGCAATCCGTCTACAAGCCAGATTAAAGAGGAAAAATCATGTTTAAAGGTCTAAGTGCATTTCCACTCACTCCATTTATATCAGGCTCTCCTGATGAGAAAAGCTTTCTGAGAATACTGAGAAGACTGACAGATGCGAAAGTCGATTCTCTTGGCGTACTCGGATCGACGGGCAGTTACGCCTATATGACTCGTGAACAACGTGAGCGAATAGCACGACTGGCTGTAGATAATGCAGACAATATTCCGGTAATGGTGTGTGTTGGAGCAGTCAGCGCAGATGAAGTGCTGCGGCTGGCTGATGATGCACAGAAAGCTGGTGCAAGTTCTCTGCTACTGCCTCCGCTTTCTTACCAGGCACTGCACGAAGACGAAGTATACGAACTCTTTGAAATGGTAGCCCGTCAAATCACCGTCCCCCTCTGTGTCTATGACAATCCCGGAAAAACCCATTTTAGCTTTTCAGATGACCTGCTCTGTAAAATTGCAACGCTGCCAGCTGTACATTCGATTAAAATTCCGCCCGTTCCTTCAGACAGGGAAGCTGCAGTTTCCATGGTCAGAAACCTGCGCAGCAAACTGCCTGCTGAAGTGACAATCGGTATCAGTGGTGACGGCTCTGCTGCCAACGGTCTTATAGCTGGCTGTGAGGTCTGGTATTCTGTATTTGGTGGTCTTTTCCCTGATGTGGCAAAGAAAATAACAGATGCGGCAGCGGCGGGAGACCACGCTGCAATTCGGGAAAATCACAAACGCCTCAGCCCACTCTGGGAGCTTTTTCATCAGCAAGGAGGTGGTTTTAGAATTATCTCAGCTGCGGCCAGTATTCTTGGACTGGCTGACGAAAACTGCCTTCCGCGTCCACTATTACCTATCCGGGGTGACAAAGTTGCTGAGCTGAAACACGTAATATCCAGTCTTGAACTTGCTTAAATGCTTGTTTGTTTAAATGGAAGATGTCCGCTGTGAGCGACAAGCGGACTTAGTCAATGCCAGGGCTGTTTCTTTCGTAATAGAAAAACTGCGACTGCCGTCAAAATACCTATCCTGATTGAGATGGAAAACGGCCAGCTGGACTGCGGCAACCATACCTGCTATCTGGTCTGGCACAGGAATAGTATGAAGAAATCTACACTACGTCTTCTTCAGAAATGGCTGACTGATAGCCCGTAAAAGAGACTATTGCACGACTCTTGTTTAACGGCGGTAATCCACTATGCTGCGCGGATCTAATGTTTTCTCAGATTTCTCAATTTTTGAATCGCGTTCTTTTTCCTGCGATATAAATCAGTCAAGATTATGAGCGTCGGTAGTGCAGCCAACGTAATATAACGATCCTGAATTTATGGCTTATGCAGTGTAAAGTTTTTATCGTCTTCTCGCTGTTAAACCATGACACTTCACAGACGGAACTGAATATGAAAAGTTTTTTAACTTATCAAAAGCTACCGAATATAGCTGCAAGAAGCAATAACACCCCCACTAAAACATTCGCTCTGAATAAATTCAAGCTTTGATTTGGCTGATGGATGCTGAATGTTTTTATTTGCCAGGAAAAGTGTAAAGTTATCAGGAAAATTACGATGAAGTAAGCTGTGGACATATGAAGATGCATTCCGCCAAAACTCCACAGCGCTATCGTGGCAGCATAAAAAGAACCGATCCATTGGCGACCTTTATCTGAAAATAATAATGCCGTAGATTTTAGTTTAAGTTTAGCATCGTCTGCAATGTCGGCATAAGCATAAATAGAGTCATAACCAACCTGCCAGCAGACGGCACCGAGCCACATAGCAATTGCTCCAGCAGGCACAATCCCATTTGTGTCTGACCAGGCCATAAGCATCCCCCAGTTAAAGGCCATGCCGAGTGGAGCCTGTGGCCAGTATGTAAATCTTTTACATAGGGGATATATCAAAACCACAGGTACTAATCCAACAGCAAGCCAGCGCGAAAGAGGATTTAAAAATATGAGAAGTGAGGCTGCCAGTATCAACTCAAAAAACAGGAATGCCAGAGCCTGTTTTACTTTCAGTTCTCCACTCGCTAAAGGCCGAAAACGTGTACGCTCAACATGAGCATCAAAATTTCTGTCGGCGATGTCATTGGCTGTTGAGCCAGCGCTTCGCATAATCAATGCCCCAAGAGAAAATATACCAAGACGAATTATATCGGGCACGCCGTGCGAGGCTTGAACAAGTGCAGCAATGCAGGGAAGTAAAGTCAGCCATGTGCCAACCGGGCGATCAAGTCTGGCGAGGCGTGCATAAGGCCTCCACCCGGCGGGAAGGAGGCGGTCAACCCAACTGTTAAAATGAATATCGCTAAGCTCTTTTTTTTCAGTCATAAAATTTGATTATTCTCTTTCTCCGGGAGTTCATGTAAACATTCAGATTCCTGCAAATACGTTAGTGGCTCAAGATTTTGTTAAACTGAATCAATGCAGGAAAAATCGATTCTATAAATTTTTATAAATTTCGTAAATGAAAATTATATTTACTGTGGTATGCGAAAATGGAATATCTGATGAAAATGAAAAACAGGCAGAGTTGGGCGACAGTTAAGCATTTTCGCTTAGCTGTCGCGCTAGTAGAATTCGGTAGCATTCTGCATGCCGCGAGTGCGCTCAACATCTCGCAACCCACAGCAAGCAAATTGCTAAATGAACTTGAACAGGCTATAGGGTCTCCGCTTTTTAACCGCAACCGCAGAGGTGTTACCGCAACGGAATTAGGTCGTGCTTTCGCTGAGCGTGGTAAAATAGTGCTCGCCCAGATTGAAAGCATGTCTGAAACTATTGAGTTACTGGGTAAGGGTAATCACGGACATATTGCTATAGGAGTGATGCAGACCAGCTCAAGCTATCTGGTGCCAGCTGCTGTTGACTATTTATTGTCCCTGAACCCCTCAATTCAGGTTAAAATTGTAGAAGGTGTTAATAGTGAGATATTGTCACGCCTTATTTCAGGTGAGCTTGATTTTATATTGGGCAGGCAGACCGATGTCAGCGTTCATAGCCTGCTTCATAAGGACGTTTTATTTAATGAAAAGGCGTTGGTTGTGGCGCGTCCTAACCATTCTTTGGTCTCAAAGAGAAATATTAGCCTTGAGGATTTCAGGTTGCAGTCATGGATACTTCCCCCGCCTGAAACGTCTCTACGTAAACAGTTTGATGATCTATTTTATCGAAAAAACCTCAGGGCTCCGTTACCTGCTGTTGAGACTGCATCTTTCTTTAATACGCTAGGGTTATTAAAAAGAAGAGATATTCTCGGTATATTGCCAGGTTCATTTATCTTTAATGAAGAACATCATTCTCAGCTTATCTGCCTGCCCACTTTTCAACCTCTTTCTCTGGAAAGTATTTGCATTCTGCGCCTCAAAAATGCCAGCCTGTCACCCGCTTCTGTCGCATTTGTGGACTCGCTGCGAGAAGTGCTTAAAAGACTTTCCACCGACGTTTTTCATGGTATCCGGGCCAGCATTTGACACTCTTTGGTGCCTGAAGCCAAACATCCTCTGGATGGTCAGACACAATAAAATTAAGGACATGTTAAAGGAGCCCGAAAATCGGTGAGATTCTGCGAGATGGTAACGACTATCCAACATGGACACTGACGTCCGCTTCTGGCACAAAGCGGACAGGCTGACTGAGATGAAGGTCCGCTATGAGCGAGGAGCGGACTTTCTTATCTCCTTAGCATGGTGTGAATCAAGAAGCGGATATGGAAAAATCAAATCTGGTAATGTCTGCGTCAGAAAGTCAAAAGGAGACGTGCTTCGTTCTATAACTATTAATTAGCAGCTTTGCCGCACTTTCCGGTGACATTACATAGCGCTACATGAAAAACTGGCGATTATTCCTGAGCCAGATTCTCAAATTGCAAGTAGCGTTGTTGTTTCTGTATGGCGCATTGTTTCAGGCCAGGGCTACTAAAAGAGAAAACGCCAGACTAAAATCATCACTGAATGCATCAATCATGATTTTGTATCCATATGTTTAGCTGAAATTTGCAAACTTATTTATGTGTAGTACATTTCCTGAACTCTCCATGTTAAGGATATGTTACATGAAATCGAAGATTGTTGTGCTTTCAACGTTTCTGATGATAACTGGATGTACTTTAAATAGAGGACATGTAGCTCAGTTAACATGCGATAATTTCGAAAATCTTGCAAAATGCATGGATCAGGCACGTGCCAGAGGGCTTACCGATGTTGGAATTGGCGACGTAGGTAGGTCTGTCGGTCTTGTTGATGGCTGGGCTGGTAATATGAAAGCTGATCAATTACTCGTAGGAGAAGGTGCTTTTCCAAGAGAAGTGCTTAGGATTGATCAGGATATCGCCGCCATGATGCCTGAAGGCGAGCGGATTTTGAAAACCGGGGACTGGGCAAAGTACCCGGCATGGCGAACCCGGTATGTGCATCTCTCTGAAAAACTCTACAATGTAAAACTCCCCGCAGCTCAACGTGCTTATGACAACGCTGCTTCAGCAAGGGCGGAGGGATTCCACACAGAAGCCACCGCGCCAGCCGCCCAGCAACAGGAATGCTATGTGCCTATTGGTGTGGGACCAGAAGGTCCTATCATGGGAATGGGACCTTGTAACTGACAAGACTTGCGGCATATGCGGCCAAACTCGCGTAACGCACGATGTTCTTTACAACCCCTGACCTGCTCACCGTTGATTAACACACCGCGATGTTAGTAATGTCCGCTCCTGGCACTAAGCGGACATCTAAATGACATTTTTAACTCTAACTTGCGATTGTGAATTCTGTAAAAAGCGAGAAAAAAACTTTGCTGGCGGTAAATCGTATCCGAGGAAACCCGCCCGTGCCGGAGTTTTACCGAATGGGCCGGACGGCGCGGGTGCAGAACAACGCCCCTCCGGGAAGGTGTAACGCCCCGTCCGGCACGGCATATAGTAGTATTATCAGCCGAGTGAGATACAACATGTAGCGTTCCGCGACGCAGCGGAGGAATTCGGTAATATGGGCGTTTTACCGAATCTTTATCAGGCGAGCGGAAGTAAGCATTGAATCATCCACGTCGTAAAGCTTCCGGGCTGCCCGGATTGAGAAAGGGTTCTCGATTTTCTGGACGGTTTTTATCTCCCAGGCTAACCAACCGTCTTCATGATAAGATGCGCACGCGGGGAGGACATCTTCACGTTTAAATTCTCTGATGTCTCCCAGTGTTATTATGGCTACTTCTGTGATAATCACTGCAACATCGGAGAAAAAATTGCCTGCCAGCGAGAGTTTCTTGTGCAGGATCCGGATGGTTATCTTCTGCGTTTCAGCCAGTACATTGAGTAGCGCTTCTGCCGCGATTTTGCCATTCGCTCGTATTTAATAAAAGCCAGTCGTTACTTGATTTCTCAGTCCTTCAATCACCGTTTCAGGCAAAGTTATGACTGCCTTCACGCTAGTTTTGATCCGTTCGATGATTGCTGTTCGAGGTCCATTCTGCCAAGCCTCACTCCCGTAAAATGCTTCCTGCGATGCCTCCATATGCTCAATGTCATCAAATGCCCGAATCAGGTAGTACGAATCCTCGTCATGCAGTGAGCAACCGAATACAACGACATCGATACCCGCCTCATGATGCAGAGGAACACTTATTTCTACCATGACTTGATGAAACTTCTGACCGGTACCGGGTTTTAGGCTGTACTGCAATATCTCAACAATTCTCATAAGTTTCACTCCATTGCTATACACTCTGGCTTGCTCTCCGCAGATTAGTACATTCTTGGGTCAGCAACGTTTGCTCCTGGCACAAAGCAGACATCATCGCAGAGAATCTCTTACAGGGTTGAAAAAAGACCCTCGCTTTCACCATGATTTAGCCTGTCTGTATATCAGGCTTAACCTCTTTGCCTCGGTTAAGTCCTCAATAAGATGAAATACCTAAAACATTTTTGGACGACACTTTGGTGATGAACATAGCGAGTGTTTCGCACAGGTCTGGCTGATGATTTTCCTATAGCTCGCCCTTTATTGGGAACGAATTATATCCTGATACGTTGAAATAACAGAGTTACCATCACTTTTTTATCTGACTATAGCCTGCCGTTATACCCTGCTACTAAACAAGCATTCGTCACCTTTCAAAACGCATGAAATAGTGGTTTCAGAACCTTACCTTTGTCTGAAACGAGAAATCTCATGCTAATCCCACAACCTTATTTACTTTTTCTTGGTGATGTTACCGATCCACTCGCGGCGAAAACGGCGCGCGGTATTCATATCTGGCGGCCGGAACAGTGCGTTGGCGAAATTAAACTGCCGGGCTGCACTGTCAGCCTGGGTCTGGATGAGCTCGACATCCCCCGCGCCAAAGCGCGCGGCGCAAAAACCCTGGTGCTGGGTACCGCCAACGCAGGAGGTTATCTGCCAGAACACTGGCTGGCGACGGTTAAAAGTGCCATCGAAGCGGGCATGAACGTTGCCAGTGGATTACATCATCGTCTGGTGGACGAACCTGAACTGGTAACGCTTGCAAAGACGTTTGGTGTGGAGCTTTTTGACTTACGTCATATGCGTCCGAAGCTCAATGTGGGGAGCGGTAAGAAGCGCACGGGTAAACGGATACTCACGGTGGGGACGGACTGTTCAGTGGGCAAAATGTACACCTCACTGGCGCTGGAAGCGGCGATGCGCGAGCGCGGAATGAAAGCAGATTTTCGCGCTACGGGGCAGACCGGCATTCTGGTTGCGGGCGAAGGGATTGCGGTGGATGCGGTTATCGCTGATTTTATTGCCGGTGCGGCGGAAGCGCTGTCCCCGGCTAATGATGATGACCACTGGGACATCGTTGAAGGCCAGGGTTCGCTGTTCCATCCCTCTTATGCGGGCGTCAGTATGGGACTCATGCACGGTGCACAACCGCACTGGCTGGTCATGTGTCATGAAATGGGTCGCCCCCATATGCGCCATTTGCCCCATCAGCCCATGGTCAGCCTGAAAGCGTGCGTTGAAGCCAATCTGCGTGCCGCGCAGGTGACCAGTGAGTCTGTCCAGCTGGCTGGCTTTGCCATTAACACCTCTAATTACCCTGAAAAAGAAGCGCGTGCCTATTGCGCCGAAATCAGCGCCGAGTTTGGTTTACCGGCAACGGACCCGGTGCGTTTTGGTATTGACGAGATCGCCGCGCTGCTGCAGGAGCGTGGTTGAGATGAGACAGTTGCAGATTGACGTGGTAGCGCTGCCGCTGGCGCGGCCCTTTGCTATCTCGCGCGGTGTGCGTACCAGCGTAACGGTTATCCGTGTCACGCTTGAGCAAAACGGCTTCATTGGGCAAGGCGAATGTACGCCGACGGCGCGCTACGATGAGACGCCAGACAGCGTTCAGGCCGAGCTTGAAGCGGTACGCGCTGACGTTGAAGCAGGCTTGAGCCGCCACGATCTGCAACACCGTTTACCCGCCGGTTCCGCGCGCAACGTGCTGGATTGTGCGCTGTGGCGCCTGGATGCCGCACGCGCCAGTCAAACGCTGTGGCAAATCAGTGCCTGTTCTCAGCCATCGTCGGTGGTCACGGCGGAAACCCTCAGCCTCGATACCCAGGGAAATATGGCGCTGGCGGCGGCGGATGCCGTATCTCGTGGTGCCATCCTGCTCAAAATTAAACTCGGCCGTGATGCGGTGCTGGAAAAAGTGGCGGCAATTCGCGCTGCGGCACCGCGCGCCACGCTCATTATCGATGCCAACGAAGCCTGGTCAGGTATGGATTTGGAAAGCCTGCTGCTGGCGCTTCAGGCTTACAACATCGCGATGGTCGAGCAACCGCTTCCCGCCGGTCAGGATCATGACCTGCAACGTTTCCATCATCCGATTCCCGTCTGTGCTGATGAAAGTTGCCATACGCGGGAGGATATTGCCGGACTGCGTAATCGTTACGAGATGATCAACATCAAACTGGATAAGTGCGGTGGCCTGACGGAAGCGCTGGCGATGGTCGATGAAGCGCAAAAGCAGAATATGCGCATTATGGTCGGCTGCATGCTGGGCTCATCACTGGCGATGGAAGCCGCATTGCCCGTGGCGGTCAACGCAGAGCACGTCGACTTAGATGGGCCTATTTGGCTTGCCGCCGACAGCTCTCCCTTTTTGAACTACTCCGAAGGCCGTATCTGGCTATAACGCGACGAGGCTACCATGACGGACACACGACACACTTCCCCAGTTGCAGATGCCGCCTGTTCAGCACCGGTGCTTGACATTCGGGATCTCAGCGTATCATTTCGTGGGCGCAGTGGTGAGAACCAGGCACTGAAAGGCATCACTTTCGCCATTAATCCGGGAGAAATTGTCGCCGTAGTGGGTGAGAGCGGCTCCGGTAAATCAGTCACTTCGCTCGCCGTGATGGGCTTGCTGGCGAACAGCGGCCGTATCGATCGCGGCAGTATGCAGTTTCGCGATCGCGGCGGGAAAGTGCATGCGTTAGAAACACTGGATGATGCTCAGCGCCGCACGTTGCGTGGTCGTGAAATGGCGATGATCTTTCAGGAGCCAATGACCTCGCTGAATCCGGTGCTGCGCATCGATGATCAACTCACTGAAGCCTTACGCGATCATCAACAGTACGACAAGAAACAGGCCCATGCGCGCGTGCGTGAATTGCTTCAACAGGTGCGTATCGCCGATGTGGATCGTGTGATGAAGAGCTATCCGCACGCGCTCTCCGGCGGTATGCGCCAGCGAGTGATGATTGCGCAGGCACTGGCATGTGATCCGCAACTTCTTATTGCCGATGAACCCACTACGGCGCTGGATGTTACCGTGCAGGCGCGCATTCTGCATATTCTGCGTGATTTGCAACGCGAGAAGCAGATGGCCGTTCTGTTTATCACCCATGATATGGGCGTTGTGGCTGAAATCGCGGATCGCGTCGTAGTCATGCTGCGGGGCGAAGTGGTCGAGCAGGGCACCGTATCAGAGATTTTTGCCGCCCCGCAGCACGCGTACACCAAAGCGCTGCTGGCGGCCGTGCCGAAACTGGGCGATATGCGCGACTATGCGTGGCCGCAACGCTTTCCCCTGCTCGGTGCCCAGCATGCGGCACAAGACGAGCAGCATACCGCTCGCTACGACAGTGCGCCGCTGTTGGATGTGCGCGGGTTGAAAGTCTACTATCCCATTCGCAGCGGCATTTTCTCGACCCATACACATCATGTGCATGCGGTTGAGCAGATTGATTTCAGCCTGTGGCCGGGTGAAACCCTGGCGATCGTGGGTGAAAGCGGCTGCGGCAAATCGACCACCGGGCGTGCGCTGATGCGCCTGATCAACAGTGATGCCGAAAGCATTCACTTCGAAGGAAAGGAAATTTCGCACCTGAAAGAGGCGGCCTTCCAGCCGCTCCGCCGTGAAATTCAGATGGTGTTTCAGGACCCTTATGCCTCACTGAATCCGCGCCTGACCGTGGGGTTCACCATTGCCGAGCCGTTGCTGTTACATGGCATGGTGTCCTCGCTGGAGCAGGCTTCTTCACAAATCGATGCGTTGCTGAAAAGTGTCGGCCTGTTGCCCGAGCACGCGCGTCGTTATCCGCACGAATTTTCTGGCGGCCAGCGCCAGCGTATCGCCATTGCCCGCGCGATGGCGCTGAAACCGAAAGTGATTATTGCTGATGAAGCGGTATCGGCCCTTGATGTCTCGATTCAGGCACAGGTGGTCAATCTGATGATGGACCTCCAGCAGCAAACCGGCGTGGCATGGATTTTCATTTCTCACGATATGGCGGTCGTTGAGCGTATTGCCAATCGCGTGGCGGTGATGTACCTCGGCCAGATTGTGGAGCTTGGGCCGCGCCAGTCGGTATTTAATCAGCCGCAACATCCTTATACCCAACGTCTGCTGGCCTCCGTGCCGGTAGCGGACCCCGAGAACCGTCAGCCCCGTATTTTCGATGACAGCGAAATCCCTTCGCCGTTGCGAAAGGTGGGTGAAACGGTCACTAAACCCCGTTATCGGCAGGTTGCGCCCCAGCACTGGGTTGCTGACGGCATTGCATTGCGATAATCCTCAACGACCAGGAGATTTTATGAAAACACTGTTTCGCCGTACTTCGCTCGCCCTCGCATTGACGACGACGCTGGTCATGACTGCGCAGGCCCAGGATCTGCGTATTTCAATGTATGCCGATATTACGGGACTGGACCCGCACGATACCTCCGATAATGTCAGCTACTCGGTGCAGAGCGGCATCTTTGAGCGCCTGTTCCAGTTTGATGCCCACATGAAGCTGCAGCCCTGGCTGGCGACCGGTTATACCTCCAACGACAGTGCAACGGAATTTACGCTGACGCTGCGTAAAGGCGTTACCTTCCAGGACGGTACGCCGTTTGATGCCGACGCCGTCAAAGCCAATCTTGATCGCCTCGCCGACCAGAAAAAAGGGCTCAAGCGCAACAGCCTGTACAAAATGATCGCCAAGGTCACGGTGTTGGCACCCGACCAGGTCAAAATCGATCTTAATCAGTCGTTTGGTGCCTTTATCAACACGCTGGCGCATCCTTCTGCGGTGATGTGGAGCCCGTCGATTCTGAAGCAGTATCCGGACGAAGCTCAACTTAGACTGCATCCGGTGGGAACCGGCCCGTTTAAATTTGTTAACTGGACACCGGGCAAAGCGGTGACGCTGGCGAAGTATGACGGTTACTGGCAGCAGGGATGGCCAAAAGTCGACCATGTCATCTTTTCACCCAGCCCGGAAGATGCCACACGGGTGGCAGCGTTAAAATCGGGTCAGGTGGATGCCATCTGGCCGTTGCCTTCCGATCTGATCGCTGCCGTGAAGCAAGACAGCAAGCTTTCGATTCAGCGCGATCCCAGCATTTATCTTTATTACATGGCGATTAACACGCAGCACAAGCCGCTGGCGGATGTTCGCGTGCGTCAGGCAATCAACTATGCAATTGACCGTAATCTGTGGCTGAAGGTGGCCTTTGCCGGTTTGGGCAAACCGGCCACATCCGCGATGCCGGAAGGGGTTCAGTTCTATCAGAAACAAACCGATCCGGATTACCACTATGCACCGGACAAGGCCAAAGCGTTGCTGAAAGCGGCGGGCTATCCTGATGGCCTGGACCTTAAGCTCTGGGTCACCAATGCCACGGCCAGCGTGCGCGCCGCTCAGGTGCTGAAAGCGCAACTGGCCACGGTGGGCATTCGTGCCACGGTGACACCAATGGATTCGGGGACGCGCAACGCTAAGCTGTGGGGCGTACAGGACCCGAAAAAGGCAGAGTTTGACCTCTATTATGGCGGCTGGTCGACGTCCACAGGCGATGCCGACTGGGCGCTGCGTCCGCTGTTTGCCACAGAATCCTGGGTGCCCACCTCGTACAATGTCTCTTATTTCAGCAATCCTGATGTCGATAAAGCGATTGCCGCCGGGCTGGCGACGGCCGATCCGGCAAAGCGTGGCATTGCCTATGCGCAAGCGCAGACGCTGTTATGGAAGGATGCACCAGTGGCCTTCCTTGGCACACCCGACAATCTGGTTGGCAAACGCAGCACCCTGAACGGCGTTTCGATGCTGCCGGATGGCAATTTGCTCTTCACTCAGGCGTCGTTTAAATAAGACGCGGATCGCCTCAGGTTCTTTGCCCTGTGCGGGCAAGGAACCTGAGGGTGCCCGTCGCACCTCATTTCAAGGAATGGCATGTTTGCATACATCATTCGCCGATTACTGGAGATGATCCCGGTTTTGCTGGTGGTCTCGCTGCTGGTTTTCGGTTTTATCAAGCTGCTGCCGGGCGACCCGGCGCGCATCTACGCGGGACCGGATGCGCCCATTGAGGCCGTCGAAGCGGCGCGACAGCATCTCGGGCTGAACGATTCTCTACCGCAGCAGTATGTCCACTGGATCGATAGCCTGTTGCATGGCGATCTGGGCACGACGTACCGAACCCAGCAACCGGTGCTGCAGGTGATTAAGCAGGGCTTCATGCCAACCCTGTGGCTGGCCTTAGCGGGTTTCGCCTGGTCCGTGATTCTCGGCCTGATACTTGGCGTGCTGGCGGCACTGAAGCGGGGTAAATGGCAAGACTGGACGCTGATGAGCATGGCGGTTGGCGGTATTTCCATGCCCGCTTTCTGGTTGGGGCTGTTGCTTATCCAGTTCGTCGCGATGCCCTTTGGGGTGTTTTCCGTCAGCGGCTTTAACAAGGCCAGCGATATTGTCCTGCCTGCCATTACGCTGGGGGCTTCTGTGGCGGCGGTAATGGCGCGGTTTACCCGCTCGGCCTTTCTTGAAGTGGCGCAGGAAGATTACGTGCGCACCGCAAGAGCCAAGGGACTGCGTAACCGCCTGGTGACGTGGAAACATGTGATGCGCAATGCACTCATCCCGGTGATTACCATGCTGGGTTTGCAGTTCGGTTTTCTGCTGGGCGGCTCCATTGTCGTGGAAAGCGTCTTCAACTGGCCGGGGTTAGGCTGGCTGTTGATTGAGTCGATCAAGGCGCAGGATCAACCGGTCATTCAGGCGCTGGTGATGCTGTTCGTGTTCGAATTTATTGTGATTAATTTGCTGGTCGATCTGCTGTATGCGGTCGTCAATCCGGCCATTCGTCTGCGACAGGAGCCAAGATGAGTATGCAATCGCTGACTGAAAACCCGCCTCAGGTCATCCGTTCGCCGTGGCGTGATTTCCTGCATGCCTTTGTGCGTAACCCTCTGGCGCTGGTTTCGGGCGGATTTGTGCTGCTGCTGATCCTGGTGGCGATCTTTGCCCCCTGGCTGGCACCCTGGGACCCGATGGCACCGGACTGGATGGCGTTATCGTCGCCGCCCAGCGCCGCACACTGGATGGGAACCGACGAACTGGGGCGCGACCTGCTCAGTCGCATTATCTATGGGGCGCGAATCTCACTCTATGTTGGCGTGTTGTCCGTGACGCTTGGCATGATTGTCGGGGTCGTATTGGGTTTACTGGCAGGCTATTACGGCGGTTGGGTTGATATGCTGATCATGCGTGGTGCCGACGTGTTGTTCGCGTTCCCAGGCATGTTGCTGGCCATTGCGGTGGTGGCGCTTCTTGGTACGGGCCTGAACAATGTGATTATCGCGGTCGCGGTATTTAGCGTTCCCGTGTTTGCCCGTATTGTACGTGCTTCAACGCTCTCATTAAGACAGGCTGCCTATGTTGAAGCCGTGCGCTGTGCCGGTGCACCAGACAGAATCATTATCCTGCGCCATATTCTGCCCGGCACGCTTTCCAGCGTGATTGTCTATTTCACTATGCGCATTGGCACCAGTATCCTCACCGCGGCGGGCTTAAGCTTTATTGGCCTTGGGCCGGAACCGGATGTCCCTGAATGGGGTAATATTCTGGCAATGAGCCGTAGCATGATGATGGCGGGCGCATGGCACATGAGCGTGTTTCCGGGACTGGCGATTTTTATCACCGTGCTGGCGTTTAACCTGCTCGGAGACGCGCTGCGCGACACGCTCGACCCGAAACTCAAGGGCTAACCATGGATTTTCAACGATTGCAGTGCGATCTGCTGCTGGATCGCTGGCGTAATGCGCGAACGTTAGGGCAGCCGCGCAGCGCATGTGGGCCCACCAATCGAATCAGCGATGTTGCTGGTGTGCGCGTTGGACATTACACGCTGAATGACGGAGAGAGGCAGACTGGCGTAACGGCTATCGTACCGCCGGGCGACAATCTGTTTCTCACGCCGTTGCCATGCGGGGCCGACGTCCTGAACGGCTTTGCGAAACCGGTCGGGCTGGTCCAGGTCGAAGAGCTTGGTGTGTTGCAGACGCCGATTTTGCTCAGTAACACGCTGGCGGTGGGCACCCTGTTTACCACGCTGGTACGGGATGCCATTAGTCGTAATCCGGAGCTGGGGCGGACGTTACCCACGGTGAATCCCCTGGCGCTGGAGTGCAACGATGGCTGGCTCAATGATATCCAGGCGCTGGCCATCAGCGAGGCGATGGCGCAGGAGGCGCTGCACACGGCTGCGGCAGACTTTGCGCGCGGCAGCGTCGGTGCTGGGCGCGGAATGAGCTGTTTTAACCTTAAGGGCGGGATTGGCACGGCCTCGCGTGTTATTCCGTCGCTCAACGCAACGCTCGGGGTGCTGGTGCTGGCGAATTTTGGCACGCTTAGCGCACTCACGCTTGACGGTGTGCGGCTGGGTGAAAGGATTGCGCCGCTACTGGCGGGTGACGCACCGCAGCGTGATGCCGGTTCTGTCATTGTGATTATGGCCACGGATGCGCCGCTGGATGCGCGCCAGTTGAAGCGCATCGCGAAGCGTGCCGGTGCCGGCCTTGGACGGCTGGGCAGTTACTGGGGCCATGGATCGGGTGATATTGCGCTGGCATTTTCAACGTACCCTCTGCCGCAACCGCCGCAGGACGACACGCTGGAGCCGCTGCTTGCCGCCGCCGCCGATGCAACCGAACAGGCTGTACTGGATGCGTTGTTGAGCGCGGAGGCTGTTACCGGCTTTCGTGGTCACCATCGCCCCTCACTGACTCAGATTCTGGATAAATTAACCGCATGAAAATTTTTATCTCTGCTGATATTGAAGGTATTGCGGGCGTGATGCGCCCGGAGCAATGCACGCCTGGCAACCCGGAATATCAGTTGGCCCGGGGACTGATGGAACAGGAAGTGAATGCTGCGATTGAGGGGGCGTTCGCGGGGGGCGCAACGGAGGTGGTGGTTGCCGACAGCCATGCGCAAATGACCAATCTGCGTGCGGAAAATATTGACCCGCGCGCCCGACTGGTGCAGGGCAAACCTCGCGGCCTTTCGATGGTTGAAGGGATAGAGCAGCAAACCTTCGATGGATTATTTCTGGTGGGCTATCACAGCGCGGCAGGCGAATCTGGCGTACTGGCGCACACCATTAATGGCCGTGCATTCTGGCGTATCCATATCAATGGCCTGGTGATGGGGGAAACCGACATTTATGCCGCCGCCGCCGCCGAGCATGGCACGCCACTGTTGCTGGTCACGGGCGACGATCAGCTCCAGCACTGGATAGCAGAATTTTATCCCACGGTTGATTATGTCTGTGTAAAACGCGCTATTTCCCATACCTGCGCGGAGTCCATCAGTCCCAAAGCGGCACAACGTGCGATATGCGCCGCTGCAAGGGCTGCGCTACAACAGCAACCTTCGGTCAGCACGACGCGCCTGACGGCACCTTATTGCATGCAGCTTCAGGCCAGCAAACCCGTATTGGCCGATCTGTTTAGCCTGATTCCGGGCGTTACGCGCATTGATGCGGTGACTGTGGAATATCAGGCGGAGCGAATGGATACGGTGATCAGCCTGCTCAGCGCGTTTTCTTATCTGGCGAGTACCCAATCGTAGAGAAGGATGTTCGTGACGTCAGGGCAGAGACGATGTTCGTCCCTCTGGCGCTCACCTGGACTGTTTCCTGCAACCCCACGGTCTGGCGACCGCCAGGCCGTGCCTGCTAATCACGCGCACACGCGGATGACCGCCGGGCCAGCCACGCTGCAGCACAACAGCGCCTGAACACCGTTGCTCCCGCCATGCGCCTTTCGTTGCACCCTCGTGGTGCGAATACCTGTCCTGCCAGATTGCCAACACGGGTGCGGTCGGCCGGGATGGGCAAAAACCGGCCCGGTCTGGCTCCCTTTCCCCATTATTTTCCGCGCATACAGGCAACATCACCCCGATCGGCAGCTAAAGGCGACAGTCAGTAGCTTCGCCAGCGTTACGGTACAATTTTTGCAATAAAGCAGGAACAGAGCAGGGATTGCCATGCCGCGATCACGACACATTTGATTGCGCGCCATCCAGGGCAGGGAACGGAGAACCGCGTAACAGAGCGCGCCGGTCCGGTTTGCCGGTAGGCCTGACGAGATAAACAATGTTACAGGTGTACACTGTGATTCAGACATTGGCGGTTCTGCGCGCGAACAGTTAATAAAGGCTTCTGACAACGGCCTGCGGGCAGATGAATCCACTTAGGGTAAATAATGATGCGGCTCCGCCACATAGAAGTCTTTCAGGCCATCGTTCAGACCGGCAGCATTAGCGCAGCCGCGCGCTTGCTTAACGTGTCGCAACCGAATGTCAGCCGGGTGCTGAATCACGCGGAACAGCAACTGGGATTTGCGCTGTTCGAACGGCGTATACAGGGCATGAGCGTCACGGCAGAAGGGCGACGGCTGCTGCCGGAGGTGGAAGATCTCTACCAACGCTTACAATCCATCACCCAACTCACCGAACAACTGCGGCGCGGCGAAGGACAGACAGTCCGCGTCGGTGCGGCTCACGCTTTTGGTCAAATGGTACTGGCTCCCGCCCTGGTCACCTGGCGGCAACAGGTGGCCTCGGTCAGTGTCGAACTGGTCACGGAGCACTTTAATACCCTGTGCCAGATGATTCTGGATAATCAGCTGGATTTCGCGCTGGTCTTTGGTCAGCAGGTGGACGCCGATCTGCTGGCCGAACCGCTGTTTCAGTCTTCGATGGTGGCGCTGCTGCCACTTAATCATCCCCAGCACGAACCTGTTACGCTGGAATGGTTATGCAGTAATAACCTGCTGATGATGCAGACACAGGACCCGCTTGGGCGCGTACTGCACCGTGCGCTGCGCGATAAAAAACTGAATCCCGCCGTGTCGCTGTCGATTAAAACCTACTCGGTGATTGCGGATATGGTACTGGCGGGCGGTGGCGTGGGTGTCGTGGATCTGTTCACGGCTTGCCGTTATGCCGGACAGTTAAAATTGCTCCCTGTCGCACAACCGTTGCCGTTTGAAGTCATGCTGATCAGCCGTCGTGATTGCCCCCAATCGCAGTCCACGCTGCAACTTAAGCAGGTCATTCGTAACAGACTGTGGGAGATTGCCCGCCAGTGCGAAGCGCAGTTTATCCGTGAGTGAGCAAGCTATGCGCTCACTTACAGCCATGCAGCTTATTGAAAATACTGTTGTAGAGCTTTTTAAAAAGGTCAGGAGGAAGGTCGGCATCCTGAGATTTATTCTGTCTGGGGGATCACGCTGTTCGCGCTATAAGCATATTCAAGGCGCGCACCTGAGCGTTTTTTACGAGGGTGCTGATGTAAACCTGCGCCGGGTTGTAAATGGATGAGGTTACTATCCTGAGAAATGTTAAAAGCCCTGACCATTGCAGTCAGGGCTTTTAAGGTACTTCAGACTTCAGATTTGACATTAATGAACTTACTAAATGACTACTGCAATTTATACTGCGTATAAATGCACCCGTTTGCTACAGATAATATTGGGCATTAAAACGTGAAGACCTCCCATTAGTTATCCTGGTATATCACTTGCCATCTTTATTAATGACTAAAGCATGGCGTCTTAAACAAGTACATTCCCCATCGCGACATATACTCTTTGATGCGTTGCCTGACTACAGTTGCTTTCACCTGAATCCAGGGAAGCAACGAGATGGGTAAATCAAGGCCTTACATCGTCGCGCTTTTACTACCATTTTGCTGCACAGCACTGTCACTACATGGCCTTAAAGCGAACTGCATCCCAAACTACAGACTTCATGGCCTTTAATGCAAAATGGCTTACCCCAATTAGTACAACAATGATGCTCGTTTCTCTGTGCTGTTAGGAACCTAATCTACGGGTTTTATTCTCCGAGTCAATACTGTTTTTAAAAACATGTTTAAATTATCAGTGACATAGAAAACCTCCCTTTAAGAATGCTCCCAATGTTTTATTTCTGTGGGCCAGAGCGAACGTCACTGAAAAATGGCGGATGCTTTTTTGACATCAATCAAATTCTTTCAGAAGCCGGCATTCCAGTGCGTCGCTCATTATTTTCTTCAGCCGGGGACTTATCGCCTTTCATTGACATCGGTTAAGGACGAAATAAGAAAGTTATATTGCGTATCTGGAAAAATATATGGAAAAATCATCACCATGAAAACGCTACTGGTCGTAGCCTGGAAACAGGAGCAGGGCAGAATGACCCGATTCGGGTGCCGGTGGTTTTTCGCCCGTGGAAAGCGCCGATGATCTGAATGCTCAGCTGTCAAAGGGTGACAGCAGTGCAGCGTTTTGTTAATACGGAGACTGTTGTTGGCAGTGAGTGACTCAGTCAGGCTTCATTCCGTGCTCCCGGCGTGTGATGAAGCGGCCAGACGATGTGGTTTCTGGCTCACAGTATCCCGAACTCTCTCTGCCGGGCGTTAGGTAACCCGGCGAACAATTTGACAGGTGTAGAAGAGGTCATAATGAGTCAGGTTGAAAGGGTAAATCCTGTTAAAGAGCCCCTATGGCAAAAGGTATTCAGGATCTACATGATGACGTGTTTTCCCTGCGCGTTGTTAATCACTTTACCTTCAGTATTCATTATCCCGTCACTGCTCAGGAAAGGTGATTATCTGACGCTGTCGCTTTTCGTTGCCATCTGGGTTGCCTTTGCCGTGCCGCTGATTTCAGCCGGATTAAGCAAATTACGTCACCGTAAGGTGCTCGGCCACATGGTTGCGCTTCTGAGTTGTCCCCATCGTTTCAGCCCACGTGCGCATCAGGTGGTAGATACAAAACGAGGTCAGTATTTTGGCGTGGACACCGATCGCGGCACCCTGCTTTACATTCGCAGGGTGAACAGGGACACCACTGATGTGGTGGCGCTGACCATGGATGACTGGGTGAAATGTGAACAGGACGGGGCATGTTTACGTATCCACACCTGCCGGACGGATGTATCACCACTGTGCGTATACGATCATCCTGCATCAGTGGGATTGATAGCCGAAACGCTCAGGGCAATGAGACACAGACGTTATCCCGAGCCTGCCGGAGAATCCTGGTCTCACTATGTCAGGCGGCAGAGTCGCCTGATTCCTTATGCGCACAATGTTATCGCACCTCAGGACATCTGATTCATCCGGCTGGCTGCTCGTCTGGCCTGGTCATGAAAATCGGTTACTGTTCTGGACAGCTTCGTGCCGCTTACGGGGTGATGGCGCATGCCCGGAAGATACCGCTTTATAAAGCGATCTCTGTTAATCCTGCCTGGACCGGTAAGGGCGATGGTGAGAAAAACAAGAACACGAGTAGGGCAGGACATTACCAGATGACGGGATGGGGAATGGCGTGAATGTTACCTACAGGATTGCCTGCTAAATGATGACCGCGGGGACAAGCAGAACAGAGGGCGGACGACATCAAGGCAATAAAAAACCCGCACAAGGCGGGTTTTTTTGTTATCGGCAGAGCTGTTCTGAGCAGACCAGTGTCTTTCTCGCGGTTGTCAGCGCCGCTGATAACGAAGGCAGGTTAGAGCGGCGTAACGTTGCCAGCTGCAGGACCTTTAGCGCCATTTTCAATGGTGAAGGAAACTTTCTGTCCTTCATCAAGCGTTTTGTAGTTATCACTCTGGATAGCAGAAAAGTGTACGAATACATCTTTGCTACCGTCGTCTGGAGTAATGAAGCCAAAACCTTTATCTGAGTTGAACCATTTTACTAAACCAGTCATTTTGTTAGACATAGATATTTCCTTAATTGATGAGCCACTAGGTGCGGCGGTTATGGCCTGTCATTGAGATTTACTTATTGGGCACTTAGGAGGAGGCTCTCGAAGAAAGGTATCTTTGGATAACGCTTTAACTGAGGACTGCTTTACTAAAACTGCTTCATAAGGTCTGTGTTCCAAACCGATGCGCTATTAAGACACAGCGAAATGGATTTTGCAAACCCTTTATTTTTCTGTCTATTTGAACGTTCAGAAGGCTGAACGGCTATCCGAAACGCGCTGCTGGAAGAGAGTGATGAATCTCAGAGACGCTGGCTGTTTTTGCTAAAGTCCACGAAAGGTTAGGAATCGGGGACGTTCTCTTAAGACGCTGCCAGTCGGAAACTCTCATTAAGCGTGTGAAACGAAAAATTATGGAGGATTGCAGGAGCGATAATGAAGGGCGTCAGAGGCTTATGACACTGGGTGAGATAGCGTTGGCAAGATCGGTTTTTAGTCCTTCCATCGTTTATCCTCGCGTCTGGATTCATCATGCCAGTGACTTTCCCTTCAAACTTCAGGGAAGAAATACCACAATGAGTCCTGACGGCGAGCTTTATTTCCGGGACTGGTATTGCGAAGACGTTGTATCAGCACTGACGTATAATAAGCAGGTCATTTTCCCGGCTGAAAAACAACCAAAAGCAGGTCTTTTTTGTATTCAGCCTGCAAAATTTAGATTTGAAAACGGGCAAGAATATTTCACTTATATTGAAGTAAATAAAAAGCAGAGGATGAGAATAAAAAGGCTACAAGAAAAGCCTATGTCTCGACCTTCCGGGTGGTAGAGCAAGATAACAATCTCAAGATTGTCCCAACCGCGCATAAATCAAAGCCAAACCCGCATCCCTGTATTCGGGGTAATTTACAGTGAAACTGTACATGACAGAGACAAGATCAAACGCAATTCCGGCAACAAAAAGTCGCCGTCCTGAAAGGTGATAAGGCGCAAGAGCCCGATCTGAGAGCGTTGCGGTTTGAGTCAACAGTCATATCTGTAGATAAAGGTATCGTCAATCCTCCCCAGGCCATCGAGGCGCTCGTTCACGAGAGTGGCTTCACGTTTGAAACCACATTTCAACGCAACCGACTGACTGCGCAGGTTACGTCCTGCCGTACGAATTTCGAGTCTCTTTGCCTGCAAAAATGCTGAGGCCATGTTTGTGACCTGTTTGCATGCTTCAGACATTATGCCTTTCCCCAACACATCGGTAGCGAGCCAGTAGCCGATTTCATAGTAAGGAATCGCGCGATTTCTGATGAATAAGCTAATACAGCCCACGAGTTCATCTGACTGACGATCAATAATTAAAAATTTATATTCTTCTCTGTCATTCAGAAAATTATCAGCCGCCTCCGCCATGTTTTTCTTAACAGAATCAAGAGAATGAAATCCCGGAGACCAGAGCAAGAATTCATGATGAAGAGAACTGAACGCATTCAGTTTCTGCTGCATTTCTTCTGTACGGCTCATGTCAGGGGCAATCAGATAAAAATTTTTATGCTGCCGAAAATGTAAAGGAATATCATCCAGATACATATTAAATCTCCCGTGCACAGGTTATTTTTATTTCTTATCACAAGCGAGGAACAGCGGCATCCACTTTCAGGATGTGGGGAGCAGCAAACTCCCCCCTCCAGCCCGCGATAAGCTGAACGGCGCTCGCGCGCCAGCATCAGTAAAAGCCGCTCATCTCCCCAGCATGCTAAGTCCACCTCTTACACCATCATGCCGTTTCCACATCCGGGCGAGATCCCCATCCCCATGAATGTTATATAACTGTAAGTATTAATCGAATAAAGTTGTTACCTGGCGCGTTTATGCGTTGTCTGTTCACTGGAGAATCCCGTTATGACGCGCGCTGTTACTTTTCTGGTTGCTGGGTTGCTGCTGAGTCCGTTATCCCACGCCGCCTCACTTTATTACACGATTTCCACCCCTGACACCGCGATAGGGCTGTCATGGCGCGCCTTTGGCGGTATTTCACATGCGAAATTAACGGGCGTGACCGGCGAGGTCGCGCTGAATCCGACGAATGAAATGGATAATCATGTGAAGGTCAGTATTCCAGTCTCCACGCTGATCGCCTCAAACAATCTGCTGACATATCAACTGAAAAGCAGCATGTTTTTTGATGCGCCGCGCTATCCCAATATCGTTTTTACCAGCAGCCGGATCGTGGCGCAGGGCAACGGCCATTTCAGAATTTTTGGTTCGTTATCGGTCAAGGACGTGCAGCGGCCGGTGATTCTGGAGGCCACGATGGAAGAGCACGATCGCACTGCGCAGAGCGAGGACAGGATATCACTGCATGCGATGACCACGATTTCCCGCTCGGCCTACCATATGGATCGCTTTACCGCGCTGGTGGATGATACGGTGACCATCAATATTGATATCCAGGCAGAGGCCAGCCACGTGCCGTGAAACGGCGTTACAGACAGCAAGGCCGCTGGCCGTTAAGCGTTGAGGGATTTTTTCAGGGCGTCAGCACTGGCGGCCAGTTCCCCGTCCGGGTTGCGGCCTATCAGAACAAACTGGTAGCCGCCATGATGCCACCAGACCAGGCGCATATCATGGCGCTGTTCACGCTGCAGGCCGCTCGTGGCAGGCTGCTCGTCCGGGGAAATGCACAGCGCCATCGGGCCGTATTCCGCATGAATCCACGCAATCTGTGCAATGGACGTGCTGTCATAGCGCAGCATGCGCACCATCTTTAATTCCGCATCCGGCAAGGCAAGCTGCCGGGCATGAAGACGCAGGCCAATGTCCTGCGCCGTTCGCGCCAGGCCATGCTGCAGCGCGGCAGGGGAGTTATCCGCATCCAGCAGGGTTTCTGCGCTGTACAGTGACATGTACTGCGCTTCGAGATCGCGAATTTTCTCGCTCTCACTCAGCCTGGTTTTAGCCGGGCGAGCAAGGTAGCCCAGGCCCGATCCGATCACCAGAAAACTCAGCGAGGCCGCAATCAGCGAACGACGGCTGACGCCCGATGTGGCGGCAACGGCAGCAGCAGCGGGTTCCTGCCCTGGCGCGGCTAATAGCGTGTCGAGCTGGCGCTGCAGTTTGGCTTCCGGTGCCTTATCCAGTAAGGGCGCAAAGGCCGCGTCAAAGTCGAGCTGGCTTTTCATCAGTTCACCAACGCGTTCAGCCAGCTCCGCATCGTTTTCCAGCAGCGACGCAAACTGGCGTGCATCCTCGGGGTCCATCTCGCCATCCAGCCAGGCAACTAAGGCTTCGTCACTGTAAGGGGGCGAAAAATGCAGCCTGTTCATGAGCGTTTCTCCTTCGCAGCGGCCTGAGCATCAAATGATTTTGCCAGCGCCGAACGCGCGGTTGCCAGCCTGCTCATAATGGTGCCGATGGGCACGGCCAGCGTTTCTGCGGCTTCCTGATAGGTGAATCCTTCGACATACACTAAAAATACGGTATTGCGCTGGGCTTCTGGCAATGCGCTGACGCGCTGCATGATTTTCTGAAAATGCAGGCGTTCATCGTCACGTTCCTGCGTATCAGGGGCCAGCAGGTCATCGCTTTCCACAAAACCCTGTCCTAACCGCACGCGGCGGGCGCGTAGATCGGAAATCCAGATGGAGTGAAGAATCGAGAACAGCCAGCGATCTATCCGGGTACCTGGCGTAAACTGCGCGCTCTTTTCGAGCGCGCGAACACAGGTAGACTGCACGAGTTCTTCGGCAACGTCGTGGTTTCGGGACAGCACCAGCCCGTAGCGCCACAGGCGCGTCAGATGGGCAGCAAGCTGCTGACGAACTTCGCTGGTAGTGATGTGACTGTCCTCATGGTACGTATCAGGATTCCGGATGACCATCAATGGCGGCCTGCAAATCACGATACTCTTCGCATCCTGTACCGCACAGGCTGGCGATGGTTTTCAACTGCGCTTTTGCCAGATCGGGCCGGCCTTTAATCAGCCACGCCTCGCCCAGGTATTCGCGCACTTTCGCATAGCGCGGGTTAAGCGCCAGCGAGCGTTGATAATACCCGATACCTTCGTCGGTACGCCCGAGTTTTCGGGTGGCATAACCCCGGTAATTCCAGGCTTCTGCGGTATTGGGCTGTTTCAGGCTATCCAGCAGCGTCAGTGCGGCCTGATATTCGCCTTTTTTTGCCAGATGATAGGCATAGTTGGTCTTGTCTTCGTCACTCAGGCGTGCCGTCTTGTCGGGAACGCACTGTTTACTCTTGCTGTCGTAAACCTGCCCACGCGGACAGTCGGGAATGTTACTGTTGGTGCTGTCATCGCCTGCGGCCAGGGCCGGGTTGGCATGGATAACAAACAGCAGGGCCGGAATCAGCAGCTTACGGCCTGTGGCACGCAGCAGTGAAGAGGTGTTTTTCATGGTAGTGCTCCAGTTAACGGTAGGTGCGAACGGGCAGCATGCGGCGTAGCACGTTATCGCGTAAAACGTAGTGGTGGATAAGGGCGGCCAGCGCATGGAACGAGGCCAGAATAATCAGCGCCCAGGCGACATTGTTGTGTAATTCCCCCAGGGCATGTTTGAGCAGGGGATCGACATGCACCAGCCCGGTCAGATCGAACAGGCCAAAAAAACCAAAGGGTTCCTGCTGCGCCCAGCGAAACATAAAGCCCAATACAATTTGTGTGAACAGCAGCAGATAGAGCGCACCGTGCACGCAGTGTGAAAGGAATTTTGCCGGACGAGAAATGGCCGCGGCAGGCATCGCGTAACGCGGTGAGCGTTGACTCATCAGCCGCCAGACCGGCCGGACCACCATCACCAGTGCCAGGATGATCCCGCAGGAAATATGCACCGACTGTAATCCCTTGCGGAGCGGTGTCCCGCGCTCCAGCCATTCCCAGATGTGCGCACTGGCAAACAAAAAGATGACGCTGGCAGCGGTAATCCAGTGCAGCGCCAGGGTCATGCTGTCGTAGCGCTGTCGGGGTTTTTTGGCTTGTGTTTGAATCATGGCTTGCGATCTCTCAGTCAGGTTTATGATGAGTGAACGTATCTGTGCGGATTTTTATTCGATATTTTTTTAACGCGCTGCGTTTGGGTGAGGTCACTCACCAGAGGAAGGGCAAGAAAACGGCTGAACTGCCCGGCCTGCAATCGTTACCCATTTCAGTACACGTCGTGCCATGCGCCGTCACAGGTATGTTCTGGTTGCCGGTGAGCTATTCGGATGATGCGCATCCTGCGAAAGGACATTGACGTCATCGGGAGGGTGTTTTAATGATGTAGGGCAGTTATCACCCGGTTGTTAAAAGCCAAATCCACTCTTAAGGCGCGTTCCCATGACGATACAGGTTTGCATTCCCGATGATTATCAGCTGGTCACGACGGGCCTCGACTGCCTGCAAAACCTTCCCCAATTTCACTGCACTGCCGTTGGGGATATCAGCCGGGATTCCGGCGCGGATGACGCGCTGGCAAGTGCCCAGGCCTTGATCCTGATCCGTGAGCGCACCACCGTCGACGACGCCTTTTTACAGCGCACGCCAAATCTGAAGCTCATCAGCCAGACCGGCAAAATCGCCCGCAATATCGATCTCGCGGCCTGTTCACGGGCTGGCGTTGCCGTGGTAGAAGGCGTGGGTTCGCCCGTTGCCCCGGCGGAGCTGACATGGCTGTTGATCATGGCGGCCCGCAGAAAGTTCGTGCAGGCCGTTAACGCCATGCGCGCCGGACACTGGCAGGCGGAACTGGGGCAGGGCGTGCACAATCAAAGGTTAGGGATTTTGGGCTACGGAAAAATCGGCAAGCGCATTGCGGCTTACGCTAACGCCTTTGGTATGCAGGTGCAGGTCTGGGGCAGCGATCGCGCCAGGCAGGAAGCGCAGCAGGAGGGATTGATCGTGCCTGCCAGCCGTGAGGCGTTTTTTGCCACCAGCGATGTGATAACCGTTCATCAGCGCTTAGTGGCAGAAACTCAGGGCAACGTTACGCTCGTCGATCTGTTGCAGATGAAGCCCGATGCGCTGTTTGTGAACACCAGCCGGGCAGAGCTGGTGGCCGCCGATGCGTTGCTGAGTGCGCTCCAGCAGGGCCATCCGGGCTTTGCGGCGCTTGATGTCTTTGAGGCGGAGCCGATTTACGACCCGGCGCATCCGTTATTATCGATGTCCAATGTGCTCTGCACGCCGCATATCGGCTATGTCGAGAAGGACAGTTACAGGCTGTATTTCAAAACCGCGTTCGACAACGTGGTGCGCTTTTTTGAGGGTGATACAAGCCATGTGATCAACCCGGATGTGCGGGGATAATTGGAAGGGCTGCGCCAGATCGTTACGTTAGCGCAGCGCAATTCCGTGCGGTTGTTAAGGTAAATAATAAATCTCTTAAGAAATATTAAGAGAAGGCAAAAAAATGAGTATTAATGAGGGTTTTTATTAAGTGAAAAGATAAGAAAGGTTTTTAATTTTTAAGGTTTAAGTTTGTTAAGCCACTCAACCTCGCGAATAAGGCATAAAAATGAAGATGGAAAACATCCCCTTTGGGATAACCGACTGGTCACAGATCGAGGAAGAACGGCATCCGGGGGAAAGCGGATTCGCGCTCTGGCGCGTGGCAACGTTTGGCGATATCCGGGTCAGAATGGTCGAGTATTCCCCCGGCTACGTTGCCGATCACTGGTGTATAAAAGGGCATATTCTTCTGTGCCTGAAAGGGGAGCTGGTGACAGAGCTGGATGACGGACGGACGTTTGTATTAACGCCCGGTGTGAGTTATCAGGTTGCCGACGATGCTGAAGCACATCGTTCAACGACCACGGCGGGAGCAACCCTGTTTATCGTTGACTGATGGGATTGGTAGCCTTATTGCGGGTGGGATGGATTTTTCATGCGATAGGGAGATTGAAGCGCGGTTTCGTAGATTAACTTGTTGGGGAAGGGTGCTTTCTGATGAGAAAGGCACCAGGGCGGCCTGATAAGCGTAAGTTTAGTGAGGTGGGGCTTATTGTCGTCGCTTACCGTTCAGAACGTAAATATGCGGACCTGCCGTGAAATCAGTGAATCCACCAGTGGTAATTTTAGTCAATGTTCAATAAAGCGTGTTTTTCAGCCTGTCCGGCAAGGCCTTATCGTATGCATCTCCATCGATTTCTGATTGTGAAATCATCTTCAGAATAGTGCCAGTGCTGGGTAGGGTTTTCCTGTCAATCTGAATGGCAGGATCCCATAATTTCGAGCGGATGATAGCCCTACTGCATTGAAACATTACACTCTGTACTGAAATACGTAACACTGTTTTAGGCAACTGGCCTTTCATTTCAAATTTTTCCAGTAGGGTTGGGTCTATTGAGATTTCAGCAGTGCCGTTTAAACGTATCGTTTCTCCAATTCCCGGCACCAGGAAGAGAAGCGCTACTCTGTTGTCTGTTAAAATATTACGCAGACTGTCAAGACGATTATTACCCCGGCGGTCAGGCAGAAAAACGGTTTTCGCATCATGAATATGCATAAAGCCGGCCGGATCGCCTCTTGGGGATATATCCAGCCCATGAGGCCCTGAAGTTGCAAGGACGACAAAAGATGATGCCTCTATAAAAGGGCGGTATGCCTGATGAATATGATCAGTAACTTTCATTAAGGAAGGTTTGGCTACAGCGTCGTAAAGCTTGTCCAACTCAAAAGTATCTCTTACCACCATGTCTTTATAAATCATCCTAAAGCTCCCTTCATTCAAAATGACAAATTTGCACGAGTTCTATGAATAAAACATGACGGATGAGCCAGAAATACGATCTGCCTGGTTTGAACCAGCCAAAACTTCTCTGATGTAATGTATATGCCTACAGCACGCTGGCGTTGCATAGTCATATTACTTAGGTGACTTCCGCTTCTGGCACTCAGCGGACATCAGATAGCTCCAGGTGGCCCTCCGCTGTGAGCGGAAAGCGGGCAATCAGCCTCAAAAGCTACTTTTTTTACTGCACCTTCTCTATGGTATAAAACGATGACTAGCCAGGTCCTGAGTCCGGACCTGACAGCAATAAGTTTGATCATTTACACGAGGTTCGATACTTGCTATATCTTATCTCACATCGGCGTGCACTCTGGCCTCTCTAGTCATTTCAAGCGCTTATAGAGGGTATTTTAATGAATCAGACCCACTCTGTTCCGGAAATTTATAATCCTGAAGTGCCCTATGCAGTAAAATGCGAGATAGTGACACAACTGTGCCGGGCACTGGCTTCCCATAAAAATATCTCTCCAGAGGATTTGAGAAAGTATCTTCTGGAGAAAACGCATGTTGATTTCGAAAATCTCGAAGGTAATCCGGTAGGCATGCTGCTGCTGTATGAGTACCTTTACTCTCAGCGCCCCACAGCTTGCGCCAGCGCTAAAGAAAACCTCCATTAAGAGCAGCCTCCAGCAGGGGGCTAATCGGTCCTGTCACCTCGCGCGCGAACGCCAGTCGTAGCGTTATCAAAATTCACAACTACCTTGTGCACTCCTGGCACGAAGCAGACGAGCGGACTAAGCAGAAAGTCCGCTATGAGCAAGAAGCGCATATTGCTCAAATCGGGATGTGCTCATCGGCGGGGGCTGGTCAGCCCTGTTAGATATCTAACCTGTACCGGAACAAATTCGTCTGAGTCTGGTGACGTTATTTATGCTCATTGTCTTCTGCATCACCGGTCCGGCAGGCGCCGGGCTGCCTCTGAAAGGTGAAGTGAGTATTTAAGCCGGATAGCCTTTAAGGCAGAAAAATCTCAAAATGGCAGCGGTGTGGCTGAACTCGGCGGGCCGTCCTGCCATAACCTGTGGCCAGGGCATCAGCTCAGCGCATAAGCCATTTGCAGAGCGTAAAAATCCTGAATAATCAATATGGTTTTGTCATACAGATGTGTACCAGGCACAGATGTACCTGACGTCAGTCCGTGTTAATTAACGGTGCAGGGTTCCTGACAGTGGGTTATTTACTCAAAATGACGGGCATGCATAACAGTTGCCTTAAAAAGCGTAATTCGATTATTTACATACTCAGAGATAAAAAGCGCTTAAACCCAAAATTTGAAGGTATGTTTGTAGCAATCGCGCAGGTGCCGACAGGTAGAGCCATAGGTGGTGTCATGAAGCCTGGTACTGGCTAAGGCTAAACAGAAGTGAATTAACGGTAGTCTTTATGCTTCAGGCTAAAGTTTTACAAAATTGTTTCTCGATATCAGGTGAGCGAGGCCGATACTCATTTTACAGGCAGGATCATCTCTGAGCAGGTCGATGAACTCATCAAGGACAGCCGCATGAAATCCGTAACCAATGACCAACTGGGGGCCGCCGTGGCCAGAACGTCGCTTTGCGCAATATACCTTCTTTCTTCAACCGGAGAGGTGATGAGCTGGAACCTTGGATGCCGTGAAATTAAGGGCTGGGAAAGCCGTGATATCAGAGGGCAACATATTTCGGTTTTTTACGATGAAGATGAACAGGCCAGGAACATACCTGAGGCCGATCTGGGGTATGCACGTGAGCATGGCAAGTTTACAGGCGAGGGCTGGCGCCTCCGGAAAAACGGCAGCACATTCCGTGCATCAGTCGAAATAGAATTTCTCAACCCATCTGAGGAAGAACACGCTGCTTTTATTAAAATCGTGCGGGACGTTTCGCATGATTATCAGGAAAGGGCGGCGCTACGCATCGCTCAACAGGTTATCCAGAAAAGGGAAACGGAGTTATCAGACACCAATAAGGTGCTCGACGCTGTGTTCTGCCACACGCCCTGCGCCCTCATTCTGTGTGACGTAAAATCGGGTGGCATAATACGCGCGAACCCGACAGCCATGAATTCGCCCCATCTGCAGGCGCTGGTATTGAGCGGTAATACCCTGACCGGTATCCCTGAGGCGCTGCCAGCCGATCTGAGTGCTGTGTTCAGGCAAGCCTATGATCTCCTTCCCGATGAAGGGTTCAGTGAAACTGTCTCTTCAGACGATACCGCACCGGAATTTTCACTGCGGATTTCTGCAGAAAGGCTGAATTCGGGCGGAGGAGAGGACTATCTTCTCTATACCATACTGGATGTCACCGCAGAGTATCAGGCAGCGGCAAGGGCTAATCACCTGGCACTGCATGATCCACTGACAGGGCTGCTTAACCGCCGTGGCCTGATGCCCAGGCTGGAGACGCTTCTGAGTGGCGACAGCCCCTTTGCCGTCATGGTCTCTGACATTGACCGCTTTAAAAGCATCAATGACGTTCTGGGCCATCCCACAGGGGATGCACTGCTTATTGATGTTTCAGCGCGGCTTCAGTCCGTCCTGCGCCCTGAAGATATCCTGGCCCGCACAGGCGGCGATGAGTTTGTTGCCGTCTTACCGGGCATAAGCTCAGCAGCAGAAGCAAGCGAAACGGTATCACGCCTCACCGCAGTGCTGAAGGAACCCTTCATGCTGAAAGGCCGCAAGGTCACGTCGGGTTGCAGCTTCGGAGTATGTCTTTTTCCGGGCTACGCACGGGATGCTGAAAGCATGTTATCGGCAGCAGATATCGCCCTGTATGCTGCCAAGTCAGCCGGACGTAACGGCTGGGTCATCTTTACAGATGAGCTTGCCAGTTCAGCGAAAGAGCGCTTCAGTCTGGAAAACGACCTGCGTGGTGCGCTGGAGAACGGTGAGCTTCAGCTTTTTTATCAGCCCGTTGTGTGCAGCGTAAGTGAAGAAGTCGTGTCATATGAAGCCCTGCTGCGCTGGCATCATCCTGTAAGGGGAAGCGTTCCGCCTGACGTTTTCATACCGCTTGCTGAAAAAACCGGACTTATCCATGATATCGGCGCATTTGCGCTTACGCGTGCCTGTACTGACATGGCAGGCTGGTCGGGACAGGCGCGGGTGGCAGTAAACATTTCGCCCCGACAGTTCAGAGACCCGCAACTGGCGAACAGAGTGAAAAACGTCCTGATTCATAGTGGGCTGCATCCCAACAGGCTGGAACTCGAAATTACCGAGTCCGCGCTGTTCGACAACCCTGAGTTCAGTTATGAAGTGATACGGAAATTCAGGGAGACAGGCATTGATATGGTGCTGGATGATTTTGGTACCGGTTTTTCTTCCCTGAGCCACCTCAGCTCCGGACTTTTCAGCAGGATAAAAATAGATAAGTCATTTATCAGCGACCTGCACCGGGATGCCGGAGCGGCAGCTATCGTCAGTTCCGTTCTTTCACTTTGTCGTCAACTAAAGGTTGAAGTTACCGCAGAGGGCGTGGAGACACCTGCACAGGCTGAGTGGCTCAGAAAATATGAATGTCCTCTGCTACAGGGATATCTCTTTGGCAGGCCGGGGCCTTACTGGATTCAGAAGTGAAGTCTTTGCCCTTATCAGAACCTGCCGGCGGCGCTTACATTTTGCGCCGCGGGTCAGGCTTTAACTGGAAGGAGCGTGTATGCCTGAGGGATCGATAACAAAAAACACATGCCTTCTTTTCAGGGATGCCATTAAGGCAAAGCTCCCGTCAATTGCTGTCCTGATAACTGACGGCCATACTGACAGGCGTGCCGGGCGGTGCGTTACACAACCTTTATAGGGAATGTTCTGCACCCGCATCGCCCGGCCATTCGGTAAATGCTGACGGCGTAGTTTGAGCTAATTTAAGGTCTGTGCTGTACGCCGTTCCCTCTTTATCGTCGATGTATGAATGTTTACTTAGCAAAATACGCCGTAAACCTGTCTGAAAGACTGAAATCTAAAGTTGTTTCACAGTTTCAGCGTAGCGTTTATCGCTGAACTTGTTTTCCCATTTGGCTATGACAATAGGGGCCAGCGTATTTCCCAGAACGTTAAGCGCCGTATTAGGCATATCCATTAAGCGGTAAACGCCGGCAATGAAAGCAATACCTTCTAACGGGATACCAGCACTAGAGAGCGTGGCGGAAAGAATGACGAACATAAAACCAGGAACACCGGCTGCGCCCTTAGAGGTGATGACCATCGTCACAACAAGCATCATCTGATCGGCAAGGGTCAGGTGAATGCCATAGATTTGCGCGATAAACAGCGTTCCGATGCCAAGGAAAAGAGAGGCACCGTCAAGGTTAAATGAATACCCCGTAGGAATGACAAACCCTGAAACCGTTTTATCGACGCCGAACTTTTGTGTTTTCTGAATCAGCTGTGGCAGAACAGATGTTGAGCTGGCGCTTGAAAAAGCAAGTATCAATTCATCTTTGATAATGCGGATAATGGTAAAAATATTAATGCCGACGGATCGGGCGATGAGTCCAAAAACAATAATAACAAACAGAATGGCGGTAATATAAGTTGTGGCAATCAGTTTCACCAGCGGCAGAAGAGACGCGACGCCGAAATCGGTCACCGTTACCGCTATCATGCCAAATATCCCGATAGGGGAATAGGCCATGATCATGCCTGTAACTTTGAACATCCCATCAGCAATGGCAGAAAAGAAATTGACCACATTCGCCTTTTTTTCATTTTCAAGCGAGGCAATACCAATGCCAAACATGACGGCAAAGAAGATCACGGGCAACAGATTGCCTTTGGCCATAGCATCAACAATATTCTCAGGGATAATGCTCAGGATCACCTGACCAAGCCCATGATTCGCTGACGCGGGCGTAGCGACACTGACCTGATGCTGCACCATCGAAGACAGGTCGGCCCCTGCGCCGGGCTTCACCATGTTTCCTACAATCAAGCCCACGATAATGGCGGTGGTTGTCACGCACAGGAAATAAAAAATGGTTTTCAGGCCCATTCTTCCCACCGCTTTACTGTCAGAATGGCCTGCGATACCCACCACCAGGCACGAAAAAACAACCGGAATAACGATCATTTTCATTAATTTAATGAAAATATCGCCGGCAGGCTTAAATATCTGTTCTATAAGCCACGCACTGTGCGCGGGATATAGATTAAGTAGGTAACCTATTACAATGCCTGCCACAAGGCCGACAACAATCTGCCATACAAGGGGGATTCCTGGCTTTTTCATTTAGTTCGTACCTGGTGTTGGTTAATAATAAAGAATCTGCTAACGAAGCAATGCAATGGCCGTTTTGAGTCGCCGGCATCCTTCTTCAATGACGTCAACTGAACTTGCGAAAGAAATGCGTAAGTAAGGAGAAAGCCCGTATGCTTTGCCTGTAACGGTTGCGACGCCTGCGTCACGTAAAAAATACTCCACGACGTCATCGTCAGAGGTTATACGGCTTCCATTGGGTTTTATTTTACCGATCAGCCCGGACACATTAATGAAAAGGTAAAATGCACCTGCTGGTGGGTTAAAACTAAGGCCTGGCAAAGTGCTGAGCAGTTCGACAATGCGCTTTCTGCGCGCGGTATAGATGGCGAGCATCTCCTTTACGGGCTGCTGATCACCTGCGAACGCCGCGACTGCAGCCGCCTGGCTTACCGAACTCGGGCAGGTGGTTGTCTGGGAAATCAGTTTGGTAATAGCGCTGGTCAGCCACTGTGGACCCGCGCCAAATCCAAGACGCCATCCGGTCATTGCATATCCCTTTGAGGCGCCGTTAATAATAAGTATCCGCTCTTTCAGATCCGGCGCGACAGCGGCCAGTGAAAGGTGTGTAGCGTCTTCGTATACAAAGTGCTCATATATCTCATCAAGCATAATCAGCACGTCAGGATATTTTCGCAGCACGTCGGCCAGCGCCATGAGTTCTTCAGCACGGTATACCGCACCGGTGGGATTGTTCGGATAATTAAGCACCACCCAGCGGGTGTTTGCCGTTATGCTCTCTTCCAGTTGCTCAGCCGTGAGCTTAAAGTCATTGGATTCATCACCCTCTACGATAACCGGTGTGCCTTCATTCAGAATGGCAAGGTCCGGATAAGATACCCAGTAAGGAGCATGAATAATGACTTCATCATTTTTATCCAGCGTGGAAGCGAAAGCGTGAAAAATGATGTGCTTTCCGCCGCTACCACAGACAATTTCGTTTAACTCATAGCGAAGCCCGTTATCACGCGCCAGTTTTTCACAGATTGCCTTACGCAGAACCACCGTTCCTGCTGCGGGAGTGTAATGCGTTTCCGAGTTTCTAAGGGCGTCAACGGTCGCTTTGATAATATGTTCGGGCGTATCAAAATCAGGCTCTCCGATGGTGAAATTGATAATATTAAAACCTTCGGATCGCAACTGAGTGACAAGCTCGTTCGCGGCAATGCTGGGTGATGGCTTGATGCTTTTTAATCGTTGAGACACTCGCTGATTCAGTTTCATCACAGGTATCCTTTTTCACGAAGCAGGTCTGTGTACCAGGTTTGATCTTCCTGGCCTGAAGCAATCATTTCCTTTACAGCCTCTTCCTTCTGCGCATGTTTTGCCGCCAGCCTAAGAAGTTCATCCTTAAATTCGTATGCAAAATTCACGATGCCATCTTCGTCCCCGATGATGATGTCCCCGGGGCAGATAACCTGACCGCCGATGCTCACAGGCACGTTTATTTCACCGGGGCCGGTTTTGAAAGGTCCTTTGTGAATGATGCTTTTTGCATAGAGAGGGGTATGTTCAAAAGAGGCAACATCACGGATGGCGCCATTGACAACAAATCCTGCGCATCCCTTGCGAAGACACTCAAGTTTAATCAGCTCGCCGATGATGGCGTTATTCGTATCGCCTTGTGCGTCAATGACCAGCACATGGCCTTCTTCAATCATGGTCATCGCCCGGTAAACCATAAGGTTGTCTCCGCCGCGCACCTTTACGGTCAATGCGGTACCGATAAGTTTTCCGGTTTTATTGAAGCGCTGCAGACCGCTAATACCGATATTTCGCGACATGTTGTCGCTGAGATGTGGGGTCACAACGTCTCTGAAAGATTCACGTTCAGCGCGTGTCAGTGGTCTGGCGGGCGGATTGATATGGCTTCCTGGGATGGACATAAATGGCCTCAGTGATTTTTAACATTAAATTAACAAACTGGTTATGTTTGATACTATCGGCCATGAAAGATTGTTTTTAGCGATATTTTGATATAGTTAATCAGTCCTTTTTTTCATGAAAGAAAGATGCTTCAGCTATAAATTTGATAAATATCAAAAACATATGGCATTAAGCGGTGAATGTAAAAGCAGTAAGCTCGCCTCTTTTATGGGAATAAAGGCGCTTTTCGACGAAGGCATACGAATTTCCTATGTCAGTTCTGTGATCTGAGCAGGAATTTCTCGCCCCTGCTATTAAAGGTCTCTTTTCACCTATAGCGAGGCCCCACCAGAGACGGGGTGCGGCTTTCGCAACATTCTGGACTTTTTATCGGTCGTTTTAAGAGGTAACCCAGGTGATAACATTCAAACAAATGGATGCGCTGATATGGATAGTTAATCTCGGCAGTTTTGAAGCGGCCGCGGAGAAGCTCAATATGACGCAGTCTGCTATATCAAAGCGCATACATGAACTTGAAGTCTCTTTTGATATTGAGGTATTTGACCGGTCGAGCAGAAATGCGCGGCTGACTGAGAAGGGAAGAGAGCTTCTTTTTTACAGTCAGGAGCTGGTAGAGAAAAGAAACCACCTGCTTGAGAGGATCAGCGACAGGAAGGTTCTGATTTCACAACTCCGGCTGGGTGTAACTGAGCTGACATCCCTTACCTGGCTACCCGAGCTGATTCAGCAAATCCGTGAAGTCTATCCCAGGGTACAGATAGTGCCTACCGTGGATGCCTCTCCCGTTCTGTATGATTCCGTCCAGAATGACAAGCTCGATCTGATTATTGCACCTGACATGTACGACGACGTTCGCCTCAACGCGTGCCTTCTGAGCAGTGTCGAAAATTCCTGGATGTCGTCGACAGCACTTATACCCGCTGAAGAGAAAATTGATATTGACGAAGCAGCAAAATATTCCTTTTTTGTGCAGGGTCCCACGTCCGGCACAGGTCTGATATATGAACGCTATTTTTCAATGCGCGGCATTAAATTTGACCGGAATATTGTCTGTAACAATCTCTTTGCCCAGATTGGGCTGACGGTTGCCGGTATGGGTATTACCTATCTTCCCCGAAAACCTTTAATGCCTTTGCTGGAAAAAGGGATACTCAGGGAGCTCGATTTCAAACCCAGGCTGCCTCTTGTCAGATACAGCGCAATTTATCGTGCCGATCGTGAACAAGGCATCATTCCTCATATTGCTGATATTGCCAGGAATTGCTGCAGTTTCGATAAGTTCCTTTTCGGTTTCTGAGTAACGTGCTGAAATCAGGTAACGCGATAAGCGATAAAAAATCAGTTTATCGCCCGCAGAAACCTGCACTTTCCGACGTCCAGAACGGCATAACACTACTGCACTGTGCACAGCCACGCAGCGACGCAGAAATCACCATGTGTAGTGCTGGGTATACGGACAGGAAGCGTGCCGGAAAAAGACGACTCGCGTCAGAAGCACACTGAGCGCGCATGCGCGGGAGACGGCAGGGATGTGATGTTTACCAGGATGGACATATTCAGTCGCGATGAGTAAATGTGTGCTGTTCACTCATAGTGGGCCTCACTATGCTGACATGCTCGATTGCAAATCCCTCGGGCAAACTATTCAACAGTTCGTAGTACTGTTTTTTGTATTCCTGAGATAAAAATAGCACTAATGGAAAGATGTCACTTCGCCTCCTCATGTATAGCTTGAACCACATAATCATTAGTAAAGGGATGCACAAATATGCTGAGAGGTAAAAGAGCGGTTATTACAGGTGGAGGCAAGGGATTCGGTCAGGCATTATGCGTATGGTTGGCGCGAGAGGGAGTCGAGGTGCACTTTAGCGCACGACGTGCAGAGGAGATACAAGATACCTGCAGCATCATCAGTGCTGAAGGCGGCACGGCAAACGGGTATATCTGTGATTTAACCCGTCCTGAATCTCTTTCTCAGTTTTCTTCACAACTGTTAAATTCAGATAAGCCTGTAGACATTTTAATCCTCAATGCTGCTCAGTGGCTGTCAGGGACATTAGACAATCAACCAGTTACAGAAATTATCAATACCGTCAGTTCAGGCCTGACAGGTTCTATTCTACTGACTCAGGCATTACTGCCTGCATTAAGACGTTCGGACAGTGCTGATATCGTCTCAATAATATCTTCATGTGGCATTCCGAATTTTACAGATTCAATTGCGCATCCCGCTTTTTTCGCCAGTAAACATGGTCTTAGTGGGTTTACAACAAAACTGTCCCAGCAGCTATCAGAAGAAAATATACGTGTTACCGGGCTGTACCCACCAGATTTCGAGCTGACTGGGTTAGATACGTTTGTCGATGATCAATCCAGAATGGGGGAGCGTCTGATGAATGGACGATCTGTTTGGGAGACGATTCACTTTGTGCTGAAACAACCTCGTAGTTGTCATATAAGTACAATCTACTTTCAGGGACCCACCCGCGAAGACCTGGAAAAGTAGTAGCTGAAATCCAGTGGTGTTACACAAACATTTAAACGGGCATTTTTCGCTCATGGCGGACATTGACTCGCCACAATGTGACAAATAATAACCCACCGCTATCATGATGATGCAAGGGTAATTAATGGCTAAGGAAAATCACGATAACGATTGAAGCAGGTATGCAAATTCATTACCGATTTTACTAAAGGTCTGGGAATCATCCGTATGTGCGACGCATGATTTTTACAAGAACAGGATATTCAAGTGCTGCGCCCGCTGATACTCCATAGCTATTTTCCTGGTTTAACTATTAGTATTGCTCGTGGATGCTGTGACGACTCTATCCTGGGTTGTACAGGGGTAAGCAAAAAACGTATTGAAATGCTATCTGTGGATACAGAACAACGCGGAAAAGGTATTGGGCATTTGATCTTGTCAGACAGAATTTAGTCCGCTGATCGCTCATAGCTGGCATCACCTACGGACAGTCCGCTTAGCGCCAAAAGCCTAAGCCGCAAATGGGTTCTCTGTTAAATACAGAAAGCCGTCCCAGGTGAACAGGCATGGTAGATTTAGCAGTTAAAACTAAATCGAGGATAGTGAATGTTCAGCATTTCAGAAGTGGATAAAAGTGATTCTGACCTGGCGTGGCTGGTCAGCGAGCTCGATGCCTTTCAGCGCGAACTGTATCCTGCAGAAAGTAATCACTGTCTGGATCTTTCAACCGTTAATGACGAGCAGCTCCGCTGCGTTATCGTACGTGATGAAGGCGGCGCACCTGCGGGTTGTGGTGCTTTGCTGTTTCAGGAAAATGGCTCAGCTGAGATTAAACGGGTTTATATTCGACCGGAATACCGGGGCAGGAAGCTCGGAGAGCGGATAATCAGCGCAATCGAGACGATGGCCTCAGAGAAGACTCCGTGCTTATTACGGCTTGAAACGGGGATTAATCAGCAACCGGCCATCGCACTTTATCGTAAGTGCGGGTACGAAATATGCGATGCATTCCCCCCGTATGCAGCAGATCCGTTGAGTGTGTTTATGTGCAAAGACCTTTCTTAACTTCACGTTTTTTATGCTACTCAGGAAAGTTATGCTCAAGGTGTTGGATACATATCATAAGTGACACGTCCGCTCCTCGCTCACCGCGACTTTAAATGCCGATAAGTCCATCTTCTGGCTGATGTCAGCCCGTCATACTGATGCCGAAGCCTCGATTCATCAACAGGCTGAGATTATGCACACAGGCATTTTGTTCCACCTTCAGCAGAAAGTTGACCGCCAACCGGTCTTTGTCAGGCCCGACGCTCACACCACTGGCGATGCCGTGCCTTGTGAGCGCATCTCTGTTACAGGCTACGCTCAGGATTTACCCATCCCGCATGACGACATTTAAAAAATCACGCCGCTCAACGCTTACGGGAGTCGCTATTTTTATCTGTCGCGAAACGCATTATGCAGAAGTCGCCACATATGATGGGCGGCTGGGGTAAAGCGCCTGTCTGAGTTCCGTAACAGGTGACACTGGGCGCTACTGGCGATCGGGTGGTCGAGCGGGACGGCGACAAGTGTCCCCTGACGAATGGGGTCGGCGGCGGCATAGGCAGTCATAAATGAGACACCTAGCCCCGCCTGGCTGAGGTTCATGGCAGTGGAGAACAGGTTGCATCGGTAGGCCGGGTGAAATTGCAAACCCTGGCTTTTGAACATGGCGTTCATGTGGCGCTGCAAGCCAAAGTTCTCCGTCAGAGCGATAAGCGGATGAGCGTTCAACTCTTCAATAGTGATGCTGGCGTGACCGGCGACAGGATGCTGTGGCGCGACCACGGCGCAAATCGGCCCCCACTGGAAACTGTGGCGCTTCAGTTCCGGTGTGCCAATCGGGCCAAAGGCGAGCGCCATATCGGCTTCGCCGCTGACAATATCGTTCATCATCTCCTGCATGCTGCCGACCACAATATCGACAAACACCATCGGGTAAGACTGGGCAAACTCGCGCATGACCCCTTCGATAAACGCGGTGATCAGTCCGCCGCCAATGCGCACCGAAAGCGTTCCGCCGCGCATATGGCGCAGATCTTTAAGCTGGCTCTCCAGCTTTTCGCGCCGCTGGCGGCTGGCAAAATAGTCCTCCGCCAGCAGCCGTCCCGCTTCGGTCAATACCACATTACGCCCGCGCCGTTCCAGCAAGGGAAGCTGTAGCGCACGTTCAAGTTGGGCGATCTGGCGGCTGACCACCGACGCGTTAACGCCAAGGATATCTGCCGCGCGGCGAATGCCGCCTTGGTTACCCACTTCATACAGGTAACCCACCTGTTTATCCTGGAACATCTGCCGCATTCCCTCATTACTGTTGACCTGAGAGCAACAATAACATCACTTGATGGCTATTTATCAAGCCGTTTAAATAGTGATAATCAAATTAACCGCCAAATTTGGTGCGTCAGTAAAAAAGAAAAAGGAAATCAGTCTCACTGCACCAAAAGTGCGCCCAGAAAAGGGGATAACGTATTTCATTGCGCTTTTACACACGCACAATGAAATAATTTTCCCGCTAATGCGCTTGAATTTCTCGCTATTTTTCGGGAAGGGTTTTTATTGCAAAAATCAGCCTGGTGAAAGGCGTTTATTTTACGGCTGGGCTATTCAGGCATGGATCCTGCTTAGTATCAGGACTTTTCCATTATACATGTAAAGAGAGATGATATGAGCGAATCAAAAACACTGAAGCAGCCAGAAAAAGAGGCAGCAGAGGAGTGGAAAGTGGGGCCTGGCGCATGGATTTCACTGGTCATTGTGCTGCTGGTCTTCTCCGGCTTCTTTTTTAAAGTGGATGACATGGCCTGGCTGGGCGCGTTCGATTTCACCACGCTTGGCGGCGCGTTCGGCACGATGAAGACGCCGGAAACCAACACCTTTATCGGCAGCGGCGGCCTGAGCGCCAAAGCCGGTTTTCTTTTTGCGCTCTCGCTGGTGCCAACGGTGATGCTGGCGCTCGGCCTGCTGGAAATATTCACCCATTACGGTGCGATCCGTGCGGCGCATAAATTACTCACGCCGCTGTTAAAACCGCTGCTCGGCATTCCAGGTTACACCGGTCTGGCATTAATTACCGATCTGCAAAGTACCGATGCCGGTGCGGCATTAACGAAAGAACTCTATGACAGCGAAAAGATCACCCGCAAAGATGTGGTGATTATGGGGTCATGGCAGTATTCCGGTGCCGGGTTGATTAATAACTATTTTTCCATCGGATCGGCAATGTTTGCTTCCTTAACCATCCCGATCATTATTCCGCTGGTTTTAATGTTTGTCCTGAAATTCGTTGGCGCAGCCGTGGTTCGCCTGGCATTAAATACTGTTTATAAGCGAGATTTCGACAATGAGTAATCAAGCAAAAGTCTCCAGTAATCCGTTTGATATTTTCGTTATTGGCGCGCGCAAGGGTTTTCATATCGCCATTAATAATTTGATGCCGAATGTATTAATGGCCTATGTGATCGCCGAAATGCTCAATTTACTGGGCGTGATGCAGATTATTGGACACGTTTGCGCACCGCTGATGGGGCTTTTCGGCCTGCCGGGCGAAGCGATCACCGTACTGTTAACCGCCTGGCTCTCTTCCTCTGCCGGAACCGGCGTGGCCGTTAGCCTGCTGAGCAAAGGCCAACTTGATGTGGGGCAGATCACCATTCTCGCGCCCGCCATCTTTTTGATGGGATCGCAACTCCAGTACATGGGGCGCCTGCTGGGCGTGGCCGATGTGCCGAAGAAGTACTGGCCGTTACTGATGGCGGTCAGCATTCTCAATGCCGTAATCGCCATGCTGATTATGCGCGTTATTGCCTGAGCACTAAGGAGTAAGACGTGTCACGTACACTTGAGCACTTTAATTACCTGCACCAAATCCCGGAACTGGGGTTCGAAGAGTACAAAACATCCGCCTATATCGCGGACGTGCTGGCGGCGGCGGGCTACCAGGTTACGCGCAAGGTGAATAACACCACCGGTATTGTTGCCGTACTGGACAGCGGTAAGCCTGGTCCGACGCTGGCGCTGCGCGCCGATATGGATGCGCTGGGGCATATCATTGACGGCCAACATGTGGCGCGCCACACCTGTGGGCACGACGGCCATTCCACGGTCGTATTGACTACTGCCCAGGAGGTGATGGCGGAGGGGCTGGTGAAAAACGGCAAGCTGAAGTTTATCTTCCAGCCAGCCGAAGAGTTGGGCACCGGGGCGATTGCCCTTACCGAAGGTGGCGTGTTGGATGATGTCGATATGTTGCTCGGCTTCCACCTGCGTCCGCTGGAGGAGTGCCCGATGGGGCAGGCCGTGCCAGCGATGTACTACTCGGCGTCCGCCACCGTTGAAGTGATGTTCCATGGCAAAGCGGCCCATGCTGCGCGCCCGCACTTAGGCGTCAATGCGCTGGATGCCGCTGCCCATGCGGTGCAGGCGGTGAACGGCATTCATCTTGCACCGTCGCTGACATGGAGCGCGAAAGCGACGCGTTTTCTCTGCGATGCGGGCGTCACCAATTCGATCCCGGATCAAGCGCAGGTGTGCTGGGATCTGCGTGCCGCAGAAAACGAAGCGATGGATGTCCTCAAGCCGCAGGTGCTGCGCGCAATTGAGAGCAGCGCCGCTGCGTATGGCGCGCGTGCGGACATCCGCGTTCTGAAAGAGATGCCCGCCGCCATTATCCATGACGAGGCAACCGAGGTGATCGCACGAGGTATTCGCCGTGTGTTTGGCGAAACCGGCCTCACAGCGCCGAAATCAACGCCGGGCAGTGAAGATTTCTTCCACTATTTGCGTCTTCGTCCGCAGATCAAAGGCGGCTTCTGGGGGCTGGGCGCTAACCTGACGCCCGGCCTGCATCATCCGGAGATGCATTTTGACCGCGACGCGCTCGCGCTTGGGGTGAAAGTGTTTAAAGCCTGCGTGCAGGATGTGCTTGGCTGATAATCGTGGTTTTCAGCGTGACAGCCGCCTCGCGCTCGTCGGACATCGGTGTCGGAGAAGAGACAGACCTGACGATGTTGTCCCACGGCGTGCCGCCCTGACAAAAGCCGTGGTTGTGGCCCTTTTTGGTCGGCAAGGCCGCTGACTGTGGCGCGATCGCCAATGCGCCTTTCTGACCGGCTCTGGCGGTGTGCGGAGAGAAGGGGACCAGCCACCGCGCCGAACAGGGACGGCGCGGTGGCTCCGACTATCCCTGGCGTTAACGCTATCTGTCGCCGCCGTCAGTTTCACTCCATCAAGCTTCTACTAACCTTGATGTTCAGCCTGCTGATGGCGCGAATACAGCGGCAACATTGATCCATCGACGTTGCTTAAAACGCTCAGTCGCCAGTGCCACACTTTGCCTGCCGTCAGACCTCGCATTATCTCGCGTGCTGCCAGCCCGGGCGCAGCCTGTCATTCAATGCAGTACTGTCGCGCCGCATGGTGCCGATCCAGCGTAAAAACCTGCAAGGTCGTTTTCTCGTTATCCAGAATAAACACGGCCGTCGCAAGCGTGTTCTCTTCATCCGGATCGTCGGGTGACAGACGATAAATGGGCAGGGCAGCGTTATGTTGATCAGAGAGGATGGCTTTTGCCGCCGCGCCATCAAGGTGTGCCTGTGTCTCCAGCCATTCGTTTAAACGCTGCTGGCGTGAGCCGGAGCTCTCAGTAATCACCTGTTCAGTGGTAGCGAATTTTGCATGAATCAGGTGACTGGCATGGGCGAAGACATCGCTCAGTGGTGTGACAGAACAGCCGGAACCGGTCGCTTCCACGGTAACGCCTGCGCCTGGGCGGACAGCCTGTGAGCAGCGGTGGCGGAGGGTAAAAGCCGCGTGCGTTATTTTGCATGATGTCATCTATCGGGTCTTTGGCGATGCAGACCCACGAAATGCCGGTATCTGTTCAGAGGATGGCCGTATTACCGCGTTTTTTTGCCACGGTTTTGACAGCGGCCCGGCCCGAATATATGTCACAACTTTTGCACTGGTGACGGAATGTTTCAAATAGCGTCGCGTTGTATTTTCTGGATCATTGCAGTGCGCATTGCACCCTGATCTCATGCTTAATATCGCCATAAACATCGACGGATATTTTTATTTCTGTTTAAACGCCTTCCTGAAACCCTTATCTGTCAGGTTCTGTGATCCAGAATGTTTCTTACATAAACAGTTACGACAGTAAAATAGTGCTGGCACACAATATGCTTTATTCCCACGTACAACATCTAATAATCAGATAAGGGCATATCATGGCATCTACAGGTCTCAAAAAGAAATTAGGGTTGGTCGATCTGTCATTACTTGGCATCGGCTCAATGATCGGTTCGGGCTGGTTATATGCCGCGCTTAACAGCTCTGGTTATGCGGGCAGCCATACCGGCTGGGCATGGGTGCTGGGTGCCGTGATCGTGCTGATGATTGGCCTGGTTTACGCCGAGCTGTCCTCGGCACTGCCGCGCGCAGGGGGTTTTGTTCGCTATCCCAATTATTCCCACGGCAACATCGTCGGCTTCGTGATTGGTGTCAGTTCTCTGCTGGCTTATACCAGCACTGCCGGCGTCGAAGTGGAGGCCGTGCGTCAGTATGCAATCTATTGGTGGCCCGCGCTGGGGCACACGGACGGCAGCCCTACGGGGTTAGGGTTTGTTGTACAGATTGGGCTGCTGGTGGTGTTTTTCCTGCTTAACTACTGGAGCGTCAGCTTCTTTGGTCGCGTTAACACCATTGTCACCACCTTCAAATTTATCGTGCCGTTACTGACTATCATCACGCTCCTGCTTTACTTCCATGCGCCGAACCTTGATGTGCCACCGTCACCACCTGGCGGTGCACATGGCGTTTTCAGCTCGCTGACGGGGGCTGGGATTGTCTTTGCCTACCTCGGCTTTCGTCAGGCCGTGGATTTTGCCAGTGAAGCCAAAGATCCACAGCGCAACGTGCCTCTGGCAATTGGTATTGCCATTGCTGTCAGCTTCGTGATTTACCTGGCCCTGCAATATGCCTTTATGGGGGCAGTACCGGCCGATTTGCTGTCACAACATGGCTGGGCAGGGTTGAAGGAGGTATTCCAGTCTCCCTATGCCGACCTGGCGCGCAGCCTGGGGCTGACCTGGCTGATTAACCTGATTCTCATCGATGCGGTGATTTCGCCTGCCGGGACCGGCAACATCTATCTGGCAGGAGCCGCACGCGTGCTGTTTGCCTGGGCGCGTAACGGTCATCTGTTCAAAGTGTTTGGTGAAGTGGATGCAAAATCTGGCGTACCTCGTGGCGCGTTATGGCTATCGCTGGTGCTGGCCATTGCCTGGACGCTGCCCTCTGAGTTTCAGGTCTGGGGCGGATTAATTGGCGCAGTAACCTCGGCAACGGTCTTTACCTACATGCCCGGCCCGATAACCCTTGGCGCGTTCCGTAATCACCTGCCCGATATGCAGCGTCCGTTCCGTCTGCCTGTCGCGGCGTTTCTCAGTCCGCTGGCGTTTGTAGCCAGTACACTTTTGATTTACTGGAGCGGCTGGTCCGTGAATGAGATCCTCATTCCGATTCTGATTGTTGCCTGGGTCGCTTATGCGATTTTTGGTAAAAAGAACAGCCAGTTCAGTCAGGATTTACGGTGCGCATGGTGGCTGCTGGCTTATTACATCGCGGTAATGGTGATTTCTATGCTCGGTACCTACGGCGGAAGCGGGGCGATTGGTGCACCCTTAGATATGATCCTCATCATTGTCGCGTCTCTGGTCTGCTACTTTTGGGGCGTTAAAGCCAGCCTGTCGAAACCTAACATTACTGATGAGGACGATGAGTCCGCCTCCTTTGGCAAACACGCATAATAATGTTTATCGCCTGCACCTGTGCCCTGGCACAGGTGCTTTCCCGCGCGCCGGGAGACCGCATTGGCGCGTGTCGGCACTTGCCGGGCATGGCGCAGTCCTGTTTGGCAGAAAGAAGGCGGATAACGTGGTGTACATGCAGAGGGCGCATTATCGCTATGATCAAAATACCTGCGCATCAACCCGGTTAGCGATGGGAACGGGGGATTCCACGAGTGACGATATTGGGGATGAGCTGGTGTAAGGAAGCAGACTGGACAGGCCGTGGATAGGCAAAAAATGATGCACGGCTTAGCGCGCATCATGTATCGAAATTAGTCCTCGTTGCCCCACTGATTCAGGAAGGTCGCTATCTCATCAATGCGCTGTTCATTAATGCCCGCTTCAACGGCCATCTCTTTCTGCGCGTCTTCGCTGATTTCTTCATTATTCATTAAACGGCCAATCAGCAACTGGAAATAGTGCGCCAGCGCGTCACGTTCCGATTCGCTTACCGGCATTTCCGTTTCCGACGAATACTCATCGGCAATGTCATAATATTTCAGTGAGACTTCATTGTTCATATCTTGCCCTCAGGGTGACGACCTGTATTTTTTGACTGAATCGAATGGGGTAATCATATCATTCATATAGCGATTTTTCTGCCAGTTAGCGCTGTTGGGGCGGAAAAGTCAGTAGCACATGGGCATGAGCTTGTTTACATATGTGTGGCCAGGCACGGAAAAGGGGGGAAGCGCTGGATCAAGCGTGATGGGCGTAGTTATTGAAAAGGTCGATTGCTACTGAGAAGGCAGTACTGTCCAGGTCAACCAGACAGTGAGCCACCACAAAGTGGTGTTTATCATGAAGACTTATCCAGATAGGGGAAAAGAAACGTCTCGACCGCCTGTTTTCCGATACCTGATGTAAGGCTGATACCCGCATTTTTTAAAATATTGAGTCCCGCGCCTCTGTTTTTAGGGTGCGGATCTTCCATGGCAATATAAATGTGCCCCGGCTTTAGCTCTGCAAGCATTAAAGCACAAGAGGGCGTTCTGCCCTGAAAAGAGCAGGGTTCAAGAGTGACATATACTTCGCATTCGCTAATGGGGAATGTAAGCTTTGTGAGCGCATCGATTTCGGCATGGTGGTGGCCTGGTGGATGTGTAAAACCCTTAGCAACGACAACGCCGTTATGAACAATAACGCAGCCGACAGGGGGATTAGGTCTGCATTCTGGCAATGCCCGGCGGGAATATTCAAGCGCCAACATCATGAATTTGAGCTTTTCTTCCATATGATTTTATCTGTTGAATGTCTGGGATCTAAAACCAGCAATCTTTAAGGCTACTGTTATTAATGTCCAGCCATTTCGTTGACTCACCAACCGCGCTTAGTTCGGATGAGTGAGTCATTATTATTAATTTCTGACCCTGTGTTTTATGTTTAACAGGCAAACAGTTTGGATTTTACTTGTTCTGGTAAAGATCCCAACGGTTGCCATAAATATCTTCAAATACCACCACGGTGCCGTACTCTTCTTCACGCGGTTCCTCACAGAACGTCACACCTTTGGCTTTCATGGCATTGTAGTCGTGCCAAAAATCGCTGCTCTGCAGGAACAGAAAAACGCGGCCACCGCACTGATTACCAATAGCGCTCTCCTGGCGCTCATTGGAAGCACGGGCCAGAAGAAGATTGCAATCGCTTTCCGGATTGGGCGTGACGACTACCCAGCGTTTACCCGGCTGCGGTGTGTCTTCCACAAGCGTAAAGCCCAGCTTGTCAGTGTAATAGTCAATGGCGCGATCGTAGTCATCAACCACAATGGCGACATAACCCAGGCACCGTTTTTGGGTTCTCATTTTTTGCTCCGTCAGATTTCAGGTGAAGTTGCCCGATAAAGACATTTACCATAAACGGCCCCCTTTTTCTGTTGGGATCGTTTCACTCTGTTGAGGCCGAGTTAAACAAAACCCCAAAGTCCAGCTCACCCTGACAGCGATAACCGCTACTGCATAACCCGCACACGCGCTTTTACAGATGACAATCTCGTCAGGCTTAACTTCGGGGGTAATCATCGGCTCGACGTTTCACCCAGACTGACAGGGATATGATAAAAGCCAGAGAAGACAGGCTCGTCCAGCGCAGGGTCTTGATATTTTGTCAGGGTGAGCAGGTCATATTCATCTCGTCGCACCTCAGCCCTTGCAGGGAGAATTGACTGATATATCCTGGCCTTTAAAAGGGAACGTCAGAAAAAGCCGGTCTGTAGGCGCACTGAAGGGGAAAGGATCGCATCCTGCCGCTGAATGCTTGCTGCACGAAAAGGTCTGCATAATCACTACATATTGCGGACGTGCGGCGGGCAGTTTTTTGAGCCGTCGCTGCGCCAGCGGCTGGCGGACCTTGATAAAACGGCGAGTATGGCTGAAAGGGTACATTGCATCTTGCTGGAGAGTTTGCCTGCTGGCGAAACCGCAATGCAGACGGTCTGTCGCAAGCTGGCAGTCAGCTCCCGGACGCTGCAGCGCAAACTGCAGAATGAAGGCACCTCGTTTCAGCAGATCCTCGACAAGGTAAGGGAATCTCTCGCGATACATTATCTGCGCAGTACCGCTATGTCGGGTGCGGAAATTTTGTTCCTGCTCGGTTTTGAAGACGACAACTCCTTTGCCAGAGCGTTTCACGCCTGGACAGGAAAAACATCCCAGGCCGAACGAACGGCTGATTCGACAGAGGTTATGCCGCCTGCGGAAGATGAAAAAGATTAACATGGGTGCTTTTTGCCGGTGAAGCGGCAAAGCGGATATGACGGGCCAGACCGAAGGCCGTTTCTTTCTTCAGGAAGATATTTTACCCGTTCTGGCAGACTTACATCGCCAGACGGCCCCAGATCCCGTTAAAGTAGTCCGGCAGGCAGGTCAGCCTGCTCTATCACAAGTGAAAATATCTCATCATACAGGTAACGTCGGTCATGGCTTTGATCCCCAAAAACTATACGCGTCTGGAAAGTGGCTACCGTGAGAAAGCGTTAAAAATCTATCCGTGGGTCTGTGGGCGTTGCTCGCGGGAGTTTGTGTATTCGAACCTGCGTGAATTAACGGTTCACCACATCGATCACGACCACACCAATAATCCGGAAGACGGCAGTAACTGGGAGTTACTGTGCCTGTACTGCCACGACCACGAACACTCGAAGTACACGGAAGCCGATCAGTACGGCACCTCCGTTGTGGCGGGCGAGGATGCGCAGGACGATGTGGGTGCAGCCACCTACAATCCTTTTGCTGATTTAAAGTCGATGCTTACCAAAAAGAAATAACGCTGGGTACATCCTCTGCGGACAGATTTCGGCCGTCGTTATCAGCGAAAAGTGAAACCTGTCCCACGCCGTGAGCGGGGCAGGTGAAAGGCCGTCTGCCGTGCAAACAGGGCAGGCGGCGAGCCTTTATTGCCTCTTTTTCATGCAGGGCATTGTTGCCCGCTTTGCCCCGGTCGCTCTGCTGGGAAAGCGGCGCGTACAGCACCCGCAGGACGATATGAAGAAGGCTCATGTTGATGTGAAATTAAGTCGCTTTCACTCATGCCATGACTCTGGCATAAAATATGCTTATTGATTACCGACGCGTTGAAGACTGCCGAACACGCAAGCCACAAGACAAAAGCAGGCCGTTCTGGCGAACAATGCAGTTTTCACATCAGAATTCAGGATCTAAAACACGATGAATAACAACTTCACATTTACGATTAAGAGCAGTGTTTTTGATGAGAATTACAACCCATCAGAAAATACGCGCATCACCACCAACTTTGCTAACCTGGCCCGTGGTAAGAACCGTCAGGATAACCTGCACAACGCCCTGGTGATGATTGATAATCGTTTCAATTCCCTGGCGCATTGGGACAACCCAAAAGGGGACCGTTATTCTGTCGAGCTTGAGATCATTTCTGTCGAAATGAATATCAATGTCGAAAATAATCGTGATGCCTTCCCGGTAATCGAAATATTAAAAACCAATATTGTCGATAAAAAAACCGATGAACGCATTGAAGGCATTGTCGGAAATAACTTCTCCTCTTATGTGCGCGATTACGACTTCAGCGTATTGCTGTCAGAGCATAACAAAAATAATCCCGTGTTTAACATCCCGGATAACTTTGGTGAGCTGCATGGCAATATCTTTAAATCCTTCATAAAATCAGAAGCGTACAAAGCGAATTTTAGCAAAACACCGGTGATTTGCCTGAGCGTTTCAAGCAAAAACACCTATGTGCGCACCGGCAACCGTCATCCGGTACTGGGCATTGAATACCAGCAGGATGAATATTCACTGACCGATAAATATTTCAGCAAGATGGGCCTGCATGCACGTTACTTTATGCCTGAACACAGCGTTGCACCTTTAGCGTTTTATTTTACGGGTGATTTGCTGCGTGATTACAGCAATCTTGAACTCATCAGTACCATCAGCACGATGGAAACGTTCCAGAAGATTTATCGTCCTGAGATTTATAATGCAAATTCTCCGGCAGGTATCGAATATCAACCGAGCCTGAGCCATCGGGATTTTTCATTAACGCAAATTGTTTACGACCGAGAAGAACGTAGCCATCTGGCTATTGAACAAGGGAAGTTTACTGAGAAGAACTTCATCAAACCCTACAAACATGTTCTTGAGCAATGGTCTGCTAATTACGTTCTTTGATTAACTCAGTATAAGGTTATCTGTTATGAAAATTTTGTTACCGACTTCGACGGCGGGAAGCCTGCCTAAACCGTCATGGCTTGCGCAACCTGAGACGCTGTGGTCGCCCTGGAAACTGGAAAATGAAGAACTCATCGATGGCAAAAAAGACGCGCTGCGTTTGATTCTTGACGATCAGGATCGCGCAGGTATCGATATCGTCAGTGATGGTGAGCAAACGCGCCAACACTTTGTGACCACGTTTATTGAACACCTCAGCGGTGTGGATTTTGAAAAACGCGAGATCGTTAAAATCCGTAATCGCTATGATGCCAGCGTTCCAACCGTTGTCGGTGAGGTGGCGCGCCAGAAGCCGGTATTTGTTGAAGACGCCAAATTTTTACGTCAGCTAACCAATAAGCAGATCAAATGGGCGCTGCCTGGCCCCATGACCATGATCGACACGCTGTATGACAGCCATTACAAGAGCCGCGAAAAACTGGCCTGGGAATTTGCCAAAATTCTCAACCAGGAAGCCAAAGAACTTGAGGCGGCGGGTGTCGATATTATCCAGTTCGATGAGCCGGCATTTAACGTGTTTTTCGATGAGGTGAATGACTGGGGCATTGCCGCGCTGGAAAGAGCGGTTGAAGGTCTTAAGTGCGAAACCGCTGTGCACATTTGCTACGGCTACGGCATCAAAGCCAACACCGACTGGAAAAAGACGCTGGGAACCGAGTGGCGTCAATATGAAGAAGTGTTCCCTAAACTGCAGAAGTCGAACATCGATATCATTTCGCTGGAATGCCAAAACTCTCGCGTTCCAATGGATCTTATCGAACTCATTCGCGGTAAAAAGGTGATGGTCGGGGCCATTGATGTGGCAACCAATGCTATCGAAACGCCAGAAGAAGTGGCTGATACGCTGCGTAAAGCCCTTCAGTTTGTGGATGCCGATAAACTTTATCCGTCGACCAACTGCGGCATGACGCCTTTATCCCGCCAGGTTGCCCGGGGCAAGCTGAGTGCCTTAAGTGCCGGTGCTGAAATCGTCCGCAAAGAACTGCTGTCTAAATAATCGCGCCAGTCGTCGGTTAGGTAAAAGCACATCAACGGAGACCTGATCGGTGATCGGGTCTTTTTTTTACTCACCGGGCGAGGTTGTGCCTCCCCAGCGGCAGGCTGCGTAAAGGCGATAAGGGCTAGCGGCCTTTCCTGCGCTTCCACTCATCCACAACGTCTCCCAGATTTTTGGCAATATCATTGCGTATCCACGCCATGAACTCCCGATCAAACCGGAACGTCTCCCCGCATTGCGCAACCATAAAACGACGCACGTTTTGCGTGTTCTTATAGTTTTTATCAACCATCGTCATGCGAGTCAGTTCCGCGCTGTGCCAGTCAATGCTCATTCGCTTGCCTCATGTAAAACGGGGTGAAAGAGTAACCCATTGTGCTGCACATTGCTCTTAGGTGATCACGCTGACGGGACGTTTATGCCTGGCTTATCATCTTCCGATATGCGGCAGGCGTAATACCGGTCAGGCGGCTGAATACCCGGCGCATCACGTCTGTTCCCGAAAAGTCGTTTTCGGCTGCCAGCTTCTTGATGAGCTTTCGATCCACATTGCCCTTATGGGACGCTTCGTCGGTGGTGGCATTATGCTCGGAACCCTCAGCAGTAAAGCTTTGGTACGAAGATTCACGGTGGCACATCTTCCATTACTGATACACGACATGCTGTTGATTGCCGGGGCAGGGTTTTTATACAGCGCCTGGCAGGTAAAATAATTCTGCTGCAGATGGACAAGGCTGATGCTTTCACTATAGCCAATCAGATTGGCGTTTCTCGCCGCCTGGATTTTATCAGGTGGTTGCGCCATAACGGTGAAGGGTAAGCCATGCTGGTAACGTCCGCTTATGGCGCAAAGCGGACTGATGTCAGGTTAATGTCTGCTATGCGCGAAAAGCGGAATTTAGTCGTTGCTTCAAGTGACCATGAAGCCATGCCGAAACGCTAGTTTGCAGACGCTGTAGGTCTTATGGTTATTTCAGATGTATTAACGGTTTCAGGCGCCTCAATGACATGCTTTACAGCATGGGCAATGTCAGCGGGTTTAAGTGCGACAGAACGGTAGGCATCCATCAGCGCCATGGTTTCCTCATGGGTAATTGTTGACGCGAGTTCACTTTCTACAACGCCGGGATTTAAGCAGGTTACACGTATGTTAGGACTTTCCTGTCGTAACCCTTCAGAAATAGCCCGCACCGCAAACTTGGATGCACAATAGACAGCAGCTGTTGGTACGACAGTAAAGGCACCAATAGAGCCGATATTAATTATCTGACCCGATTTCTGTGCTTCCATCACGGGTAGCACAGCGCCAATACCCCAAAGCACGCCCTTAATATTAACGTCTATTGTTCGTTCCCATTCATCCTGATTGCCAGCGGCAAGGGGTGAAAGCGGCATAATGCCTGCATTGTTAATAAGGACATCAATACGGCCCCAGCTGTCCAGTGCTGTCTGGACGAAGTCAGACATGGATTGTCGATCGGTAACATCCAAAGCCCGCGCATCAGCAATACCGCCCGCGCTGCAAATGTCTGCTGCAATGGCATCGATACGTTCCACTCTACGTGCTCCCAGTAATACCTTCGCACCTGCAGTTCCAAGTTCTCTGGCAATACCTTCCCCGATGCCACTTGATGCACCCGTGATTAATATAACTTTGTCCATGATGTTCTCCTGTCATTGATTTCGGAGAGAGAATAGAACTTTACGATAAGTTGCAGTATCCTGCTTTCACTGGACTCAGTGGTTAGCAGTGCTAAACAATGAAAATTGATCTCAATCTTTTACCTGTTTTTATTGCGGTTGCAGAAGAGCATAATTTTAGTAAAGCTGCAGCACGGCTGGGCGTGACCCGTTCGGCGGTCAGTCAGGGAATAAGAAGGCTCGAGGATGCTTTCGGCACAATGCTTGTCATGCGGACGACTCGCTCGGTTCATCTGACGGAAGCGGGAGAACAGTTGCGTGTATCTCTTTCATTGCCTTTAACCAGTCTCGAAGCTGCATTCGACAATATTGCTCCTGACAGTAAGCCAAGAGGACTTCTCAGAATCGCGGTGACCTCGATAGCGGAAGAATTTCTTTCAGGCCCGTTAATCGCTTCCTTCGCGGCAGCTAACACCAGTGTGAAGCTTGATATTGTTGTCACTGATAAAGAGTTTGATATTGTGGCTGCAGGCTACGATGCCGGTGTCAGGCTCGGAGAAGTGATTGAAAAAGACATGATTGCTGTTCCGCTTACGGGTGATCAACGTGAAATGGTGGTTGCTTCCCCTTCCTATCTTGCAGCCAATAGTCGCCCTTATCATCCTCGTGAGCTGGTTCATCATCAGTGTATCGGCTGGCGCTCATCCCCGGATGTTGAGCCCTATCGCTGGCCATTTGAAGAAAACGGGAGAGCCTTCGATCTGGCGATTGAACCGCATATTACGACTAATGACCTGCGTCTGATGTTAAGACTGGCTCTGGCTGGTGGCGGCATCACTATGGCTACTCAAGAAACATTCAGGCCATATATAAAAGGCGGTCAGCTTGTGTCAGTGCTGGATGAGTATCTTCCACAATTTCCAGGCTTCTATCTGTATTTTCCCCAGCGCCGCAATATTGCGCCAAAGCTCCGTGCTCTGATTGACCATATCAAAGAATGGCGGCAGACGTTTACTTGCCCCCTCTGAGTGGTTCATTTCCATTTTTTGAATCAGTGAGTTAGTTCAGGGTAAAGGCTAAGATTAGCGCATGCAGATGCTGCAGACTTGTCCAGTATTACGTGATAAAGCATATTTTCTTCACTGCTCCATGCACCGTTGCAAGCTGTCCTGTTGTCCTGCTTAACTTCCTCTATATAACGCCCATGTCCTGCCACCTTATTTCTACTAACTCCTCTGATAGATGAACTCAGGGTCAATTCAGACTGCGGATTTTGGAAACAAACGCTTAAATCCCAGTAGTTACCATGACGGTGGGTTCGCCAGTTATGTCTGCTAAGTCCGCTTCTGGCACAAAGCGGACTGTGGGTAGGTGATGTCAGCTATGAGTGAACAGCTGACGTTTCGTTCAAAATGCCTGACACCACATTCGACAAGGCATCCCTAAGGTATCTCATCCGAAAATCGTGCGGTGATCGCATCACGTTCATAACCCTGCGGTTGTGTCAGAATCTGGTATAAATCAGGACGACGACCGTGGATCCAGCGACGTCCGGTACTCATGGCAAGCAGGCTTAAATCCAGTTCAGCGCTCACCATAACATCTTCAAAAGCCCAGGTTTCATTAATGATTCTTCCATAAGGATCCAGGATCATGGCATTGCCTGTTCGGACTTCGTCATCATCAGCGCCTACGCCGTTACTAAACAGAAGAAATAACCCGTTGTCGTGAGCACGGGCAGGTAGCCATCGCATCAGCCATTCCCGACCGCTTGCCCCCTTAAATGCAGCAGTAATTTCTTCTTTTCGCGTTTTCCGTTCTGCCCACAGTGACAGCGGAATGGGTTTCATCGCATAGGGGCTGCGGGAATCGGTACCGCCTGTTTGATGTGGTGCAAGAAGGATATCTGCACCAAGCAATGCCGTAGCGCGCACATTTTCCACCAGATTGTTGTCCCAGCAAATCAGGATCCCTACTTTTACCCCCCAGGGAGTATCAAAAACGGTGAAGCTGTCACCGCTGCTGATGGCTGGATGCTCGAAGGCATGAAGTTTACGATGCGTCTGCATTGATCCGTCCGGCATACAGGCAACATACGCATTATAAAGGCGACCATCTTCGGCTCTTTCAATGAGCCCTACGCCAATAAGCATTTGATGTTTTATCGCCAAAGAGCGAACTAACATCAGGGAAGGGCTGGTTGCAATCGGTTCTGCAAGAGCAGAAACCTCTGCGGTGGTGAGCTTGGGTACATGCCAATAGCCTGTGATACACATTTCTGGAAACGAGAGGATCTTCACCTGCTGGATGGCTGCCTGTTCAATAAATTTCTCAATTATCAGCAGATTATATTTTTTGTTATTGGCCTGATGCTGAAACTGTACGGTTGCAGCCTTTAAGAATGTAGGCTCGCGCATGATGCTTCTCCAGTTGTTGTCGAAACTGAATTACATAACGCTTTCCGATAACTGTATAATCAAATGATTTCCATTTCCGATAACCTTTTGGAATGAAAAAATTGAATATCCGTTTGTTAAAAGCTTTTTTGATACTGGCTGAAAGAGGAAATTATGCCGATGCGGCACGGGCACTGTGTATTTCGCAACCCGCATTGACCAAGCAAATTAATCTTCTTGAGTCGACGGTGAAGGTGTCACTTTTTTCACGCGGGCGTCACGGCGCAATGCTGACCGCCGGCGGGAGACGCTTATTGCCAGAGGCTGAAAAAGTGGTCAGGCAAGCTCAGTTGTTTATGCAACACGCAGAGCGTGTATCAGTCGGTATTGAGGGCCATATAGCCGTCGGGTTTGGCCTCTCAAGCTTTTATCTGGCACCACGCTGTATTGCTGATTTTCGCAGAGATTGTCCGGGAATAGAGATGTCTTTAACGGATCTTCCCTCCTTCTTACAGTACCAGCTACTGCAAAATGATGAGCTTCAGGTAGGATTTGTCAGGGTACCTCCACCGATAGCGCTTGATTACCTGCCATTATTTACAGATCGGCTGGTTCTGATAGCACCTGCAACGCCGTCGTTATCATTGTCTGCTGCTGAATGGCTAAAAAAATATCCTTTATTTCGTCTTCATACTGAACGAGGGCAGGGTTTAAATGCGCAGATTGACCGCTTTTTGCATGATAACGGTCTTTTTATATCATCCACCCAACTGGCTGATGATATACAAACTATTGTCGCGTTGGTGATCGCGGGTACAGGCGTTGCAATTTTGCCCTATAGTGTTCTGCATATCGCGCCACCGGAACGGGTTATTATTCCGCTAGAAGGCAAGTCAATAAGCTGGAATGTTGGCATAGCCTGGAACGCAGGCACGGAGAATGTCATTCGCGATAATTTTATTGCCAGTATAAGAACGCGTAGTGCGGTCGAAAACGAGTAATCAGCTATAGGGTTTCACTCCAGCCTGAAGCTGAACAACGCTAATAATCGACTGATTCATGCGTATGTTGGCAACGTCCGCTTCTGCACTAAGCAGACATTGTGTTCACATCCCCATTAGGACTCAAATTTGTCTTTCGCTGGCACCGTATCGGGCCTGTAAATCCCTGACCCAATCCCGCAGTCGTGCCAGCGTCAGCTCTTTTTTGCCAGTACATCCTGCAGCATCGCCTTTTCGGGGCACCAGACTCTTTAGCCGCAGATATTCCTCTTCCCGCTGCCGCATATAGTTGAGTTCAGAAGGGGAAACTCCGCTGTATTTCTCAGGCCATGCTTAAAATGTGGCCAGAAATTCAAGTCATAAATATAGTATTGTGATTTGTGTCACTAAATATTCCGTTTCGCAAAAAAGGTCATTCTAAATGACAACAGCCGACATGCCTCGCAATTTAATATGCCATTACTATGATGGCCGGACAGTTTAATCTCATTTAAGTTTTTGAACGCACTTAAAAATAGACACTGATGGAATATCACATGCCAATAAATACAGCTGCCATGCAAGAAAAACTATTAAGTATCATGCAAAGCGTTGGTCAAAATATCTACCTGAAATCAGTGATGAGCGGCATGATGCTCGTGTTACCAGCAACCATCATGAGTTCCGTCGCCACGCTTCTTAAGGTATTCCCTTTCCAGCCCTACCAGGATTTTCTTGTTCGCTACGAACTAGTAAGGTTTTTTGATATACCTATCAATTTCACCAACAACTTTCTGGCAGTCATTGTTTCATTTTCGGTAGCTTACACGCTGGCTAAAAACCTCAATGTTGATAGCTTCATGGCCGGTCTGCTTTCAATGATTTCATTCTTTATACTTACACCCTATAACCCTGGAGAGATCGGTCCACTGGGGCAATCATATTTAATTCCAAGCCAATGGTTAGGTGCCATGGGGTTGTTTACGGGGATTTTGGTTGCCATTGTATCAACCCGTATTTTTACAGGCATTACCCGAAAGGGATTAATTATTAAAATGCCAGAGAATGTCCCGGATTTTATATCAAAATCCTTTTCATCGCTCATTCCTGGTATTGTAATCCTGACAACATTTACTGTTATATCTGCGGTTATAACGATTAATGGTTATGGTAGCATCCATCAAATCATCTATAAACTCATCCAGTCGCCACTCACATCTCTTGGATCAGGCATTGGATCTATTATTTTTGTTGCAGTGCTTGCTCAGTTGCTCTGGTTCTTTGGTCTTCACGGGCACGCCATAACGCTAGGCATTGTAGCCCCTATATGGTTTGCTATGGATGCACAGCAACTGGCTGCGTATGCTGCAGGCATTGAATTACCTAACATCACAGGTTTTGCATTCTTTATGACCTATGGTGTTGCGGGCGATTTATTACCATTAGCGATTATGTTGGCTTTTTTTGCAAAGAGTAGTCGATATAAAACTTTAGGTAAAATAGCCCTTCCTCCCGCGGTATTCACAATTGGTGAACCCATGGCCTACGGTGTACCTTTGGTCATGAACTTTGCTTTAGCTATTCCCTACATCCTTATCAACGGGATTATGTTGGGCATCGCATATTATCTAACTGTAACTGGAATATTGCCGAGGGTCGCTGGCGTCAGCACGCCTGCGGGGATGCCTATCATAATCTCAGGATTCATGCAGGGTAGCTGGAAAATAGCGGCATTCCAGTTTATTGGGTTGTTTGTAAGATTTTCAGCCTGGTACTTCTTCTTCAAGATAGCTGATGCGTTAGCCTGTAAAGAAGAAACGGATGAAATCTGTGCGAGTTAGATAATCAAAATCTGGAAGTTGACCATGAGAAATACACTACGCCACGGTGGGTTAAATGTTGCAAATTAATTATCAGACCAGTCGAATTGTTGTCGACAGACTCCCTGTTGCATGTCACTGGAGCGTTAAGCATATACAAACATCGTACCATGTAACAATTTTAAAAGACGATTCCGTGGTGCATGAACTTACTGGGGTTGGCGATAGCACAGATCTCCTTTTAACTGGCTTTGAGTTGAGTGAATACGGCACATATACTGTGAGGATTAATTCATGCAACAGTGCTGGTAGTATGGTTTCACTGACTAATTCATTCATTACGGGTAATCTGGGTAACTTCCACGGCAACTGGATAGCAAAATCTTTTCAGAACATTAAAGATAAACCAGAAGATAGCAGTACGCGAAACACGGTTCTCAGGAAATGTTTCCCTATCCAAAATGCAATCGATAGGGCTGTAATAAACATTGCTGGCCTTGGATTCTATAATCTATATATAAATGGGGATAAAGTATCAAGGAATGAACTTAATACCGACTGGACTAATTACTCGAAAACCGTCTATTACGATACCTATGAGATAAAAGATTACTTAAAAACGGGTAGCAATACTTTAATCATTGAACTGGGGAATGGGTGGTATGCTCCCTCCGAAATGAAACTATTCGGGAAGTATAATCTTCGCGACATGTTATGTTCAGGGGTGACTCAGGCGATCGCTGATATTTTTATACAGGGTGAGGGCCTGTCAGTACGTCTATCGACGGATGAGACATGGGAATGCACTGAAGGCGCATATTTTACCAACAATATCTACCTGGGCGAAACCGTAGACTCCCGATTGTTCAGTGGTCGCAATACCACAGAACTGGTATCACCCAGATGGAATAACGTCCTCCTGGCGAAAGGGCCACAAGGGCAGATGGTGTCCAGTTATATCCCCAAGATAGAAAAAATTAAGTGTGTGGACTTTAAAGAAATCCATGTTCTGAATGAATCAGAATTCATCGTAGATTTTGGGGAAACCCTTTCAGGGCTTATTGACCTTTCGGTGAGCGCCTCCGAAGGACAAGTTATCACTCTGACATATGCTGAGTGTCTCGACGATGATTACACGTTGAATACCGGGTCAACGCTGGCTGGCTTCATTGGAAAAGAGGTAGCACCCGGCATTGTTATAAATGGTGGAGAGTCATCACCCGGTCGTGCAGAGCAAATCGACCAGCTCATTTGTCGAAGTGGCATCAATCATCTGGTTAATAAGTATACCTATCATTCTTTTCGCTATGTGAAAGTGAGTGGAATGAACCTGGATCAGTTACTCTGCATTATGGCGCACAAGGCATACAGCAAACTCGAAAGCGCCGGCGATTTTCTTTGCTCAGACTTGTATTTAAACCGGCTGTATGAGATTGCGCGTAATACCAAACTAAACAATATTCACTCCGTGTTCAGTGATTGCGCGCGGGAGCGGTTCGCGTATGGTGGGGACATCGTTGCTCTGGCAAAATCTCAGGTTTATCAGTTTAATTCTGCAAAGATGTACGAAAAAACCCTTTCAGACTTTATCAACGACACGCGGAAAAATGGTGGTTTTCCTGAAACGGCACCATTTGTGGGAATTAAAACAAACGGAACCGGGGAAACAGCCGGCCCTTTGGGATGGCAGCTTGTTGTTCCCTTTTTGCTTAACATTCATTACCAGCACTATGGAACGCTGGATCTCGCACGTGCGTTTTTTCCATTCCTGGAGCGTCAGCTTGAACACCTTAACAGTGTCGGGTATGAAGGGCTTCTCGACTGCTGCCTCGGGGATTGGGGGAGTCGAGATTCTGGTGCCGTTGACTATAAGTCTGGTTCGCCCGCTCGCAATTTCACGACCGCATGTATCTATTATCTGCATGTAAAGCTACTCCATAAATTCAGCACTATTCTTAAACTGAGCGGTAAGTCTGAATTTTATGCGAAACAAACACTTGAAATCAGGGATCGTATTATTACTGATTTTCGAAATGCTGATGACAGCTTTGCAGATAAAAGTCAGACAAGCTATGTTTTTGCACTCTATATGGAATTAAGTGATAACCCCAAAAAGTTAGCCAGTGAACTGGCTAATGCTATCCGCGATAATAATTACCTGGTAACCTGCGGAATTTTTGGGCAAAGCTTCCTGTATGAAGTTCTCCGTCATTATGATGAAAATGAAGTAATCATGAAATGGCTTCACGCCTGTGGGGGATTCAAAAGTATGCTTCATGACGAGGATACTACCCTGAAAGAATTTTTTGGTGATAATAAGAATGGCTCATGCAATCATGCGATGTTCAGTTCTTATACTAGCTGGATGACTCAAGGGCCAGGAGGTATTATTATTGAGGATAATGCAAGAGGTAGTGATACTGTAAGAATACAACCTGCATTTTTGGATTCATTACAGTTCGTCGACTGTACACATCACACTGTGAGGGGATACATTTCTTGCAAATGGCAACGTCTTGCAAAAGGTATTGAAATAGTGATCAATATTCCATTTAATTTAAAAAAATGCATTCTGGTTATCTCAGAAGAGTATAATGTCACGGGTAACATCCATGAACCTCAGTATTCCGATGGTGTTAATCAATACTTTGATATACGAAATGCTGGTGAGGTCAGCGTGTTACTGACCTGAACGCTTCATTAATTAAAAGCTCCATGTAGGTGTTTTATGATCAATCCTGAAATACATGACAGTCTGTTAGCATATACAGAGAGAGAACTTGAGATTTTACGTGCTAACTATCAGCTGAGTCATAAGTTTAAGAACCGCATGGAGCGTAGGTTTTTTAAAGATAACTATATTTATATTGAAAAACAGACTCGTTTCACAAAAGTGTCCTTGCATTCACATGATTTTATAGAACTCATCTATATCTATCAAGGAAGTATGCGTCAAAATGTCAATGGCGTGCCCATGACATTACAGGAAGGGGAAATTATGCTCCTCAACCAGTTTGCTAAACACGAAATTGATTCTGCCGGCCATAACGACATCATCATCAACTTCATCATCAAAACGGAGTTTTTTGGCAAATTAATGTCGTTGTTTGATGAGGATAACCTGATATCGGATTTCATTCTCGCGTCAATAAATGGTAAGCGTCGTTATGGGGAACATATTCATTTCAAAGTCGGTGAAATAGATTCTATCCAGAACATTATGCACATCATCATTACTGAGATTTATAGCGCAAATAAACTTAGAGAGGTGCGCGTTAATTTTTTAGTGGGTTTGTTGCTGACCGAATTACTTGCAAATATTGAGTGTAGTGACTATCACATTAATGGAACTTACAATAATTCGATATCAACATCTGTCCTCAGATATATTGATGAGAATTATAAGGTTGCGACACTTAACGACATTTCTCGCAGGTTAAATCAGCCGAATTATAAGGTAAGCAAATTACTCAAAGACTTCACCGGAAAGAACTTTAGTGAACTCCTTATTGAAAAAAGGTTGGATATCCTAACGCATTTACTAAAAAACACAAATTATTCAATAATTGACGCAATCAACATGTCCGGTTATGAAAATGCCACTCACTGCTATAAAATATTCAAGAATAAATACGGCATGAGTATCAAGGAATATCGCAATAGTTTTAACTAACCCTCTTTCCCTGTTCGGAAAAGTCAGGCATTTTTGTCTGGCTTTTTTTAAATTTAATATTGAATGCAAAATTCGACATACAAAAACACAAGCCTGGTTATAACTCTACTTTGGCGGTCAAATATAATGGTTGTGATTTCTTTTATTATTAAAAAATTACCCTACCATTACCAGTGGAGCTATAATAATGTGTTTAAATAAAATAACGCTTTATTTATTGCTGTTTTGTAGTTGTATAAATGAAAGCTATTCTGCAAATATTTCTGAGGATGGCTCGTTTCAATTAAATGGCTATGGAATGGTTGCCGGCGATTTTCAGAGCGAATACAACAGACCCAAAAACATGACGCTTCATGCAGATCCCACTGGCCCGAATCAGGACCCGCGAGGAAAAATGGGGGATCTCGGTAACAGCTTTTGGCACGATTATTATACGTCTCTTGCCGTTACCAAGAAATGGACAGGGATCGGCGCGCCTGAACAGTGGGCTGATTACACTTATCAGGTTGTAGGGTACGGAGATAAAGCTCTTGAAACTGCACAAAACTATGGGAGATTTGGTGGACTGAATTTCCTGCCAGATGAGTCGAATATCTGGGCGGGCCGCCGCTATCTGGACGAGCGGATCAATGTGTTTGCCTATAATACTAAAGAAGTTCACATTGATTCAGGAATAGGTTACAGCAGTAAAAATTTTGATTTTGCTGTAGGGACCGCTCAGATTGACTGGTCAAGCTCTGGCGCGCCGATGGCCGCAGAAGGTTCACGCCGGATTTTCGACCTCACTTATCGGCTCGGATTAACAGAGTGGGGCATTACTTATGTCAAAGAACTGGATAACCCACTTGGTACCGGTGTACAGCAGGCCACAAGTTTCTCAGCTAAATACACTATGCCAAACTACCTGGGCCTGATTAAAGGTCAATCCTCACTACAAATTCAGTATGGTAAAGGCGTTATAGCGCAATACCTGAATACCAGCCGAATAAGTGTACTCAGTGAGAAAGGGGATTCATCTGTCAGATTTACTGTCGATGGAAGCATTTCACAATTTGAAGATTTTACCGTAAATCCCGCTTTTATATATGAATATACCAAACGTGATAAGTCTGCAGACCGAACCACGGTTATACCCGACCTGGCTTATTCTGGTGGCGATATGATTTATGGCTACGAAAATGAAACGGGGATTTTTGGTGGCGTAACGGTAAAACAAAACCTTCATCATCAGAACATTTCAATGCTCTATGAATTTATTGTAAACAATACCAGAAACAAGAATGGGGTCGCCGGCGCTAATGGCAATGCCTACAAAATTTCAGTAGGTCCGGCTCTACAACTGGACGTGCTCCCTTATATCGCACCACTTGCCAGTCTGACATTGACCTACGCCGGGGGAGATCGTGAAGTGACCCTGTTGCCGAAAGCATCTGAATGGCGAGTGGGCTATCGCATGGAAGTCTGGTTCTGACGGTGTCTGTCTTTAACGCTATTCAGGAGTAAAAAATGTATAGAAAATCAATTGTGGCATTGACCGCATTCTTTACCTTATCTGTTTCCGCAGCCGGTCAGGTAGCAGAAAGTAAAAATATCAAATTAACGCCAAATGCACTGGCTGTTGAAATGATCCCTGATATTACTTACTCATTTACACAGAATACCATGGGCAGGCCTCTGCAACTGTCAATGGACGTTCTTAAGCCTTATTCCCCAAAACCGCTTCCTGCAGTGGTATTTATCACCGGCGGGGGATTTATTGATGCACCGAAATCAAAGTTCATTGGCCAACGTGTCGATATTTCACGGGCGGGTTATGTGGTGGCCAGCATAAACTACCGGGTAGTCCCGACAATGGTCTTTCCAGGCCTGCTTGAAGATGCTAAAACGGCCGTCAGGTTCTTACGCACCAATGCTGACAAACTGGGTATTGACCCTTCCCGGATCGCCGTGATGGGTGAGTCAGCCGGCGGCTATCTGGCTGCAATGGTCGCCACCACTAACGGCATCAAGACGTTCGATACGACCGAATATTCCGGGCAAAGCAGCGATGTGCAGGCAGCGATTGATCTGTATGGCTTATCTGATCTCACCACGGTCGGGAAAGATTTTTCTGATGAAATTATAGAGGCGCACAAGTCTCCCGCTATTCCGGAAGCAATGCTGGTCAACGGCATTCCACGGCAGGGCGGAGGGTCTATTCTTTCTAACCCAGGCAAGGCTAAAGCGGCAAATCCTATAACCTATATCTCCGACAAAACCCCGCCATTTTTACTGATGCACGGCGATGCCGACAATGTGGTGTCGCCAGGCCAGACAGGTATCTTGCATGAGGCGCTTATTGCACATGGACGTGATTCAACGCGTTATATCGTCGCGGGGGCCGACCATGCTGGTTTGATGTGGTATCAGCCTGAGATAACCAAGATCATCATTAATTTTTTGGATACCCATTTGAAGGACAAAAAATAACTACGGGTAATGCCGGATCATTCCCGTGATAAAAACGAATTGCAGGTCAGTTGCACTATTGAATTGAACATATTCTGGGGATTATTTCACTGGTTCAGTGAAAATCTCGATTGTAAAAAATAGGGAGTTAACTTGAAACGTATCTTTTTATGTTGTGCTGCCGGTATGTCTACCAGCATGGTGATGAAAAAAATGAAACAGGCTGCAGAAAAGAACAACATCGAAGTCGATATCGTTGCGGTTTCGATGGAAGATTTTGATCGGACTCTGGCTCTGTATGACTGTTGTCTTCTGGGACCACAGATCAAGTATAAATTTGAGGAGTTTCAGGCTAAAGCCATATCAGCGGGAAAAAAAATAGCGGTAATCAATAGCATGGATTACGGCATGATGCGCGGAGAGAAAATCCTCAATGATGCACTGGCTCTTTTTGAATAACGAACGGTAATCATCAGCAATAACAGAATTGAGGTAGCAAATGGATATGGAATCAACGGTAATGGAACTCATCATCAATGCAGGTGAGTCCCGTAGCTGTGCCATGCAGGCCCTTAGCGCTGCAAAAAAGGGTGACTGGCATGAGGTCGAAGCGCAAATGAATGAATCTTTTGCCGCATCTAAGCGGGCTCACGACGTACAAACAATGCTTATTGGTATGGACGAGGGATGCGGCAAAGTTCAGGTAAATCTGGTCCTGGTTCATGCGCAGGATCATATTATGAATTCGATGTTAGTCCGGGAAATGGTCCAGGAATTCATTGATATTTATCGCCAGCTTCCAGCGCGTTCTGCATAGCCTCACGCTTTTGCTGACAGATCTCATCTATTGCGTCCATATAATATGGACGCTTATTGATTAACGTCCGCTGCTGCACAAAACAGACTGAACCAGGAAAACTGTCCGCCATGAGCCACAAGCGGACAATATTAACCCTGTGTGATGGCGGAAAAAATGTACTCCAGGACGTGCGCTCTAGAACCTGAGCGTAGCGGTTGCGGTAATCTGTCGCTCCGCGCCGTAAAAACACGCTGTTGTGGCGTAACATCCTGCGACGTAATTCTTATCAAAGAGATTGTTAACGTTCAGCCCTATGGTTGACCCCGGCATACTGAATCTGCCCAAATCATACTGTATGACGGCATTCCAGATCGTGTAGGGCTTCACTTTAAAGGAGTTTGCGTTATCACCTTCCGTTGACCCGATATAGCGACTGCCTAATCCTACCGTCAATCCGCTAAGGGACGTTTCATGGAAAGTATAGTTTCCCCATAATGCCGCCATATTTTTTGGAATTTCAGCAGGGCGATTACCTTGATACAACGTGTCTTTGGTATATTCTGCATCCGTGTAGGAATAGCTGCCGATAATATCGACATTTTCTGTCAGCGCTGCTTTTGTCTCAAGCTCAATACCTCGGGAGCGTTGCTCGCCATTTTGTATTGAATATAAAATATGCTCAGGATCTGAACTCAGATTTTTATCTTTTGTTAACTGAAATACCGACAAGGTTGCGGAAATCAATTGATTGTCAGGAATATATTTTATCCCGGCTTCATATTGTTTGGCGCGAGATGCCTGGAACATTTTACCTGTATAGTCTGATCCCGCGGTTGGCAGGAAGGATTCACTGTAGCTAATGTAAGGTGAAATACCGTTATCAAACAGGTAGTTCAGGCCTCCACGCCATGTAAATTCATTATCATCCTGTCCGGCGGCGGTATTGTTAGTAAGACGATTGACGCTGTCTACTTCAGACCAGTCATAACGCCCACCCAGTGTGAATACCCAGTGATTCCACTCCGCCTGATCCTGCAAGTACAGGCCCGTCTGTTGCAGATGATCGACCTGATCCCGGTAACCGAAATACTGCACCGCCGTATTACCATATACAGGATTGACCAGATTCAGACTGGACGCTATACCCAGCGCCTGCCATACATCATTACGCGTGCGCCGGTAATCCACGCCCATAAGCAACGTGTGGTCTACCGCATAGGTGGAAAACGTATGTTGCGCCTGAGTATCAACGGCGAAGGTCGACAAATGCTCTTTAGCGTTAAGCGCACCTCGGGTCAGTTGCGACGGATCAAAGGGGGAAATCTGGCTTCCAAAGATTGTTCGGTAATCCATATCTACCGTTCCGTAGCGCAGGTTCTGTCGTATTGTCCAACTGTCATTGAGTTGATGGTCGAAGGCATAGCCGACTAACTTCTGTTTACGGGAAATTTTATTATAGCCCGGTTCACCATCGTTAAAACTGGTGGGTAATTTTCCACCCGCGCCACTGGTTACCGTTCCTTCTTTAGGCAGGTAGCCAAACCATCCTGTATCGGGTTCATCGAGAAAACTGCTTAAAAAAGTAAACTGGGTTTTGTCGCTGGGACGCCATGTGAAGGACGGCGCGATAGAATAACGCTTGGCTTTTTCACCCGTCTGTTGCTGATCCTGATCGCTGGCCACGCCTGTCAGTCGGTAAGTTAACTTATTGTCGTCATCAACCGCGCCGCCAAAATCAAAACCGGTCTGGAAAAGATTATGGTTGCCTGCTTTAAACTGCACTTCGCGAAGGGTTTCCGGTGTCGGACGCTTGCTGACCAATGCAATAATGCCGCTGGGGTCACTCAGGCCATACAGGACAGAGGCAGGACCACGCAGCAATTCAGCGCGTTCCAGCATATAAGGATCGACCTGGAATGAAGTGAAACTGTCACTCTGCAGTTTGAGTCCATCAAGATAAATATTATCGCCGACCTGGCTGAACCCCCGGATATTAACTGAATTAAACCCGCTTACTGAACCGCGACTGTCAACCATCACATCGGCTGAATAACGAAAAGCATCTTTCAGTGTCTGTGGGCCGAGCAAATCCATTTCTTCACGCGTGACAACGGTAATTGACTGGGGGGTTTTACGGAGTGGCGTATCTGTTTTAGTGGCTGTCGCACTTCGTTTTGCCACCACGGAACCTACTGGTCCCCAGGCATTTTCTGCAGCGTTACTCTGCCCATCGCTTGTTACCGTAAGTGTATCCTGCTTAGGTGAAGCCCCGTCGCTGTCTGCTGACAGGGCGGGAAATGACAGTGAACTCATTAATGCGCTAATGATGACCGCACAGTAACGTGGAACAAGGACTCTTCGTACTTTCATGTCTGTATGCACTCGTAGGGTTTGAATAAAATACATTTGACTGAAACGAATAAGCGCCAGGCCCGCGCGCGCCACTTTCTAAAAAAGAAGTCTGCTTTCCATGACGGTAAACCGGCCCTGAACAGCGGCATCTGCGCCTTCTGTGACCCTGTTGTCAGGCAACGCCACTCAGGCTGCGCATCGGTGGGAACGCAGCCGTTATCGCTGTTCAGCACGCGGATTCATAACGTTTCAGTCGTAAAACATCCAACACAAATAAAAATCATTCTCATTTAATAGCGAGAATGATTTTTTCGATAGCGAAACCCAGACATAAAATTTTTCATTTCAGCCAAAAGTGACGAGTTTTTCTTTTCAGCGGGGGGGAATCCAGACTTAACGTCAGAAATGATGTGGTTGATGTCGCCTTCACCGGCAATATCGCTACAACGAAATCAGAGAAACACCTGAATGTTTCTTGGCGTCAACGACGGTTAAAGGCCGGCTTTTTTCCGCCAGGGCGTCATGCCACTGGGTATGAATGAAGTGTGATAAACAACAACCCCCCGGTGGAACAATCTGTCAAGAAAAGGGGGGAACGTCTGTTGTCTGGGCGAACTGAACGAGCAAGGGATGACGGATCAGGCTGTGCGTTTAATCCAGATAAATTTTGCCAGGCATAACACCTGCTGCAAATTTCTCTGTTCTTTCAAAAAGGTAGCGTGCTGGCGGCTTGCCGACTGCTTTTCGGAACATGGTGATAAATCCGCTGGCGTTCTCATAGCCAAGTTCCAGCGCCACGGTCTGAACGCTTTCACCGCGGGTTAGGCGCTGAAGTGAAAGAATGACATGTAGCTGCCGACGCCAACGGCCATAACTCATGCCGACTTCCTGCAGCATCAGCCGGCTCATGCTTCTTTCACTCATACCAATGCGATGAGCCCATTCGCTTAAAGAGGATTTGTTAATGGGATCGGCCAGCATCATTTCAGCAAGCTGGCGCAGCCTTCGATCACGTGGCATTGGCAGATGCAGGTCTTCTACAGGCGCTATAGATAATTCATCAAGTAGGGTTGCTATCAAACGGCTTTCAGGCCCTTCTGTCGCATAGAGCCTCGGTAAACTCGCTGCTTTAAGCAATAATTCACGCATGAGTGGGTTCACTGAGAGTGTGCAGCAGGTTTTCGGCAGCCCAGGCATCGCTTCGGGTTCAATAAACAGGCAATAGCATTCTGTATTTCCAGAACCACGTGCAGAATGTGGCATGTTGCCCGGTATCCACACGGCACATTGCGGTGGAACAATCCACATCCCCTCGTCTACCTCACAATTGAGCACGCCCCGGACGGAATAGAGTAATTGCGACTTACGATGTTGGTGTGTTTTATTTTCCCAGCCGCGTGAAACCATGGATGCGCTCATGGCAAAAACGGCGCGCGGAATGCTGTCAATATCAGGCATAACAACAGAATTTAGCGACGGTCCCAGGGACATACATTCAGCCTTAAGGTTGAGCGAAGCGTTTTTTGGCGGATTTAAACAACATTATGACCAACATTCGCAATGCAGTCTAAGGGGTATTTAGATAATTTTATTAAATAAGAGTTTTGGTTTCTTTCTGTGCTGCGCGCCACGTCACTGACGTGGCTGTTTATCGGCGCGACATCAGCTCTGAAAAATTTAATTAACTGATTGACAGGATTATTGCTATGCGAATTGATGATGCTCATTTTCCTATTGTATGGATAAACATGAATGCTTCGGGCAAGGACCCGGTTGCGTCTCCGTTTAGTGAATTCGAAGCGTTACTGGCGCGTAAGACACCCTTCGTATTGCTTAACGATGAAGGTTTTACTGAAAGCAAACATGAGCATTCCGCCGATGAGATGAAGCTCACAACACGCTGGATGAAAGCTCACAAAAATGAATTAAGAACCTTTGTTAAAGCCTCCATAATGATTGAGCCAAACATTGTCAAAAGGACGGCAGCCAGACCTTTCGCCGTGATATATGAAAAGTTTTGGGGCTATCCTTTATTGATGGTCCCCTCAAAAGAAGAGGCTTTAGCAACCGCAAAAACATTACTTTAAGCGAGATTAAACCGGTTAAAACGCACACCGCTGACAACCAACAGTCGCAATTAAAAGATGAAATGGCGACTGCCTTTCCGAGCCTCCTCTCAATCCCTGCATGTAAAGCCTGTGAGCGCATTTCTTCAGCCGCTGTCTGCTTCTGACTGTCAGCAGACATCCTTCCCAGCGCCCCCGTTTACACCCATCGAAAATAATAATCACAGCAATCGCTGAAGCTATGGCCGCATGAGTCGATAACGCTTGCTCGGCTCATTTTTAGTGCCGAGGAGGGCTCACGAATACCGATCGCGAACGGATCGGCATGTAGCCCTCTTTTTTTTACAACACCAGTACGTGCATTCCTTTTAATAACAACGGAAATAACACTATGTCTGTCATCAAGACAATGACCAGAAGCTTAACCGGTTCCCGTTTTGCAGGGGCCGCTCAGCCCGCCGACGGGATTTTCAACTGTGAAAGCTTACCAACATCGCTCTCTGCAGCAGGCCTCAGCAATCGTGCTGCGGGTATTTTGCTGACGTTTGTGCCGCCAGAGGCAGATTTTCAGAAGGTCAGTCAGGTATGGCAACGTTTTACATCGGCGGATCTGACCGTCATTACGCTCTCTTCGAACGGCGCACTCAGCGCCAGCGGTAAGCAGACCACTTACTGCAAAGGAGAAGGGCAGGAAGGCAGTTGGCTTTGGCTACCGCGCAATCTGATTGCGGAGCATGAAACGCACATCGTCGATCTGCATCTTCATGACACCCACACGGCAAGCGATCGCATCAGCGCCATTCAACATGAACTGGCCGCGCTGAAGTTGCGTATGCCGCTCTCTGCTGACCGCACCTTTGCCATGATTTACTGTGACGGCCTGTCAGCATCGGAAGGATTTTTGATGCAGGCCTGGTATAACACCGGCCGTTTTCCGTGCCTGGCGATTGGTGGCTCCGCAGGCGGACGCGCAACCTTTGACGGTACATGGATTGGCGTGGGTGGTCGGGTGCTGCAGGGCAAAGCCGTTATCGTTTTCTGCCAGATGGCAGCGGGTAAATCTTTTTCGCCCTTCAAGAGTCAGAACTTTGAGCCGCTGAATAAAAGCTGGCTCATTGCAGAAGCCGATCCCGTTAAGCGTACGCTGACCTCGGTGTTCAACCCGCAGGGGCAGCAGCAGCCTTTCACCCAGGCACTGGCCGAACATCTTGGCTGCAACGAACAGCAGCTAACCGAGAAGCTGAAAGGGCTGACATTTGCCGTTAAGGTGGGCGAGGTGTTTTTTATTCGCTCAGTGGCGAAGATGGACAGCCAGAGTGTGCAGTTTTTCTGCGATCTGGAGTTTGGCGATCGGCTTTATTTAATGCGCGAGACCGATTTTAAACAGGCCACGCAGCGTGACTGGCAGGCGTTTACCCAGCGTCACGGCAAACCGGCGGCTGTTCTGATGAACGACTGCATACTGCGTCGCGCAGGCAATGCCGATAAGCTGCACGATGCGCATTTCTTTAAAGGGATTCCTGCCGCAGGCTTCTCCAGCTTTGGTGAGATTCTTGGCGTGCCGATCAACCAGACGCTCTCTGCGCTGGTGTTCTTTAATCACAGCGTCAATGCCATGGCGCAATTTCCAGTGGAATATGCGAGCTATGCCGCGCATTACGCTCAGCGCGCGTTGCGTCGCTGGGAGGCGCTCAACCGAGTGCAGTCGGGCGTGCTGGCCCGCGTGGTGAACTATCAGCAGGAGTTAGCGCCCATCGTGCAGGCGCTGCCGGTGCTTGAGGCGGCAACCCAGAGCCAGGGCGAAGCACTGACGATGGCCGAAAGCAGCATCCGCGCCATCAGCGATATCGCCAAAGAGAGCCAGCAGGCGCAGAGTCGCCTGGGCGAGGGGCTGGACGATCTGGAAGCGATTTCCAATGGCATCAACGTTATTACGCATGGCATCAGCAATATCGCTTTCCAGACCAATATTCTGGCGCTCAATGCGGCGGTGGAAGCCGCACGGGCGGGCGAAGCGGGCAGGGGATTTGCCGTGGTTGCCGGAGAAGTGCGTCGTCTGGCGCAGTCCTCCAAAGAGCAGGCGGAAGCTACGGCAAGCAATATCAACGATGCAGTGAGTACGATTTCACGCATTCGCGACGTTGCGACAAACACTGTACAAACCGCCACGGATATGGCTGACCGGAGCATTCACGCTGCCGATGCGATTGCGGTGATGAGTGATCGCACCCGGCATGAACGGGCAGGTATGGCAAAGCAGCTGGATAGTCTGCGCACCTTAACTGCGGGCATGGATGCCATGCAGGAAGCGGTGGCCGAGCTGAAAGTCCTGCAAACCCTGTCCACCTCTCGTTAAGGCAGCGCTGGCGCAGCGGTTATAAACGCGCTGCGCCAGCCAGTCTTTATCGTTTGCCTGGCCTGGCCATGTGATCGCTTCAGCTGCTCGTTGACGCAGATCGGCTGTCTGCAAACGCGGGCTGTGCGCCGGTTTCTTATTGATGGCAACCCTCGCGCGGCTAAGGCAAACCGTTAATGGCACGCCAGATGCTGCACACTTTACAGAAGGACCCGAACTTGCGTCTTACGCCGTTGCGCTATACTGTCACCCAGGGCCAATGCTGCCTGCCGCTCGCGTCCGCAAGGATAAGGTGAAAGCATGGTGTTTCCTGATATCAAATAGCTAACAACTCTTGAGAGTCGGGGCAGGGTAATGCGAGCGCCATCGAGCCTTGACGACAGGAGAACCCATGTTATCTATCGAACAAGCCAAACAAATGGCGACAAAACTCAAATCTTCTCTGGCGCAGCGTGACCTCACGCTTTCTCACTCAGCCGCCCTGGAAACAGTGGCACATCAGTTGGGTTTCAGAGACTGGAATACGGCATCCGCCACATTGCCCGCGCAAATCCCGCCTTCGGCCGTTTCTTTCAGTAAAACCATCCCGATATTAAGAATTTTTGATGAGCGCAAGGCGCGAGAATTCTATCTGGATTTTCTCTCTTTCAGTGCCGAATTCGAACACCGTTTCGAACCCGGTTTGCCCTTGTATATGGGGATAGTCAGAAATGGCTTACAGTTGCACCTCTCTGAGCATCATGGCGATGCCAGCCCTGGCGCAACGGTATTTATTCCTGTGCAGAATATTCAGGTATTCCGGGATGAGCTGCATGAGAAAAAGTACGGCTACGGTCGCCCGGACATTGTTGAGCAGGATTGGGGGCGCGTGATGGAAGTGCATGATCCCTTTGGCAACCGGCTCCGTTTCTGTCAGGGCTGATCGGCATGGTCAGCCTGGTCATAGCGGCTAAGCGGGCCATGTCTGCGTCATCGCCTTATTGAACAGGCGCGTGATGTCGGTGGCTTTGGGCGAATGGCGGACATTCGCCCGCAGCGGCAACCAGCGCGTTTGGTGAATTTGTACTCTTGAATGGCTGGAAAAAGAAGGAGCGTGATATGCAGTCAGTCCACCTCATGGGTGACGGATATGAACCCTATGTCGAACAGAAAGGGGATACGTTGATCTACTCCCTCCCTGTCGATTCCGGCTTTATCACCTATGAATTTGCCTTTGAGATTAGCCGGGACGATCTTGATGTCCTGCTGTCCGATGATTACCGACGCGCCGTTCTCGAAATTACGGCACATACGCTGCTTCAGCGTTCGACGTTAAAGGGCTATGACCGCTTTACCCCGCACGATTTCGATGACCTTATTGCGAACACGCTTCACTCAACGCCAGAATGCCTGCAGACATTCATTGCGCAAGTCAGTCATGAACATCACATCGGTATAGAACTTTATGCGAAAAACATCATGGAACGACGTTCTGCGGCAAAGCCGTGAGCGCTGAACGGGATGTAAGCCTGCTGGCCCTGCGCCACACTATCTGGCCCTGTGCGATGCCTGGCAATGCCGCCACAGACCGGGTTTTACTTTGAGGATGACGCGATGACCCCTTTTTATCAACTTCATGCCACCAGCCTGCGTGGCGAACGCATTTCTATGGGTGATTACGCAGGCAAACTGGTGCTGGTGGTTAATACCGCCAGCCACTGTGGCTTCACGCCACAATACGCCGGCCTTGAAGCGCTCTACCGGAAGTACGCCGACCAGGGACTGATGATACTGGGTTTTCCCTGCAACCAGTTTGGTAAGCAGGAACCCGGCGGTGCCGATGACATCGCCCAGACTTGTCACATCAATTATGGTGTGAGCTTCCCGATGTTTGAGAAAGTGGAGGTCAACGGCGCCGCAACGCATCCGGTGTTTCGTTACCTGAAAGCTGAATTGCCCGGCGTGCTGGGCGGGCGGATCAAATGGAACTTCACTAAGTTTCTGATTGGACGCGACGGCAAACCGCTCAAGCGTTTTGCACCGATCGCTACCCCGGAGAAAATGGAAGCCACCATCCTGACCGCTCTTGAAAGCCACGTGTTGCGCTAGCCCATCCTGAAAGCGTTTGCGCTAACCGGGTTATCTCCGTGTGAAGGTTTATTCAGCACGGAGCTTGCGCCCTGCTGGATACACGCCGCGGCGTCAGCAACCCCGTTATCTGCGACAGAACAACGGCAAGCATTGACCTGATGCACATATCTCCGCTTTGTGCCAGAAGTGAACTGACAGCAAGGTACAGATTGCAGGTCTCTGGCGCATCGTGCTGAACAAGGCCCGGCAGCCTTTTATGGATCGATGAGAGGCGATGTGATGAAGATGGAGATGAAAAACTCAGGGTTTCGGGCGCAGGTTTTTGAGAGAGCAATCTCATAAAAAACCTGATGAGACAGCAGAATGCGATCAAGTATTTTGCCGCTGCACGGTTTCTGTGTTTAAAATGATAGAAATCTATCATTCCAGGCGGCGCAATGAAAAAAATATCTATGTCAGCTGTGGCCAGAGCGGCGGGTGTCGGCGTCGCTACGGTTGATCGTGTGTTAAACAACAGAGCCTCGGTCAGGCAGGAAACCCGGGATCGGGTTCTGCGTGCTGCTGACGCGCTCGGCTACCGGGAAGACCTCCGCAAGGTGATGACCCATGAAGCCGCGGCGGTCAAAAGCGCTGTGCGCACCGGCTTCATTCTTCTTCCCAATGATTATTCTTTTTATCAGGTGCTTTCGGACGAAATCAGTCGCTGTGCACAGGGAAAACTGACAACGGAACCGGTGTTTCTGTGGGCGGATATTCATGATATTGAGAAAGTAGTATCCTCTCTTGAGTCACTGGCAAAACGCGTTGATATTATTGGCGTTGTTGCGCTCGATCATCCTCTTATACGGCATACCATTAAGCAGCTTTCCGCTTCAGGCGTGCAAATTTTCACGTTGTTTTCCGATCTGTCTCCCTGCGGCCAGGCTGGCTATATAGGGCTGGATAACCTTAAAGCAGGGCGCACGGCGGGATGGTTTACCGAACGCATGGCTGAAAAAGACAGTGTGATTGGCGTTCTGCTTGGTGACCACCGTTTTAACTGTCAGGAAAGCTGTGAAATAAGCTTCCGTTCGTATCTGCGTGAAAACAGAAAAGATGTCGTGGTTCTGGAGCCTTTACAGACGCTCGAAAGTATCAATGGGGGCTATTCGGCTGCCTCTCAGCTGCTAAAAAATAATCCCATGATTACGATGATCTATGCGCCATGCGGTGGCATTGAGGGCGTAATTAAGGCCATCGTCGAGAGTAAGCGGCAGGATATAAAAATGCTCTGTCATGGCCCCTTTATCGGTGATGAGATGGCGCTCATCGAAGCCCATGTCGAAATCATGCTACGTCACCGTATCGATGCAGTGGCTGAAAAGATCGTCTCACTTTTTATCAGCAGGCATCAGGAAACCGATCGCAATCCTGTCTACGTGACACTGCCTTTCGATCTCATCACTCCGGAAAATATCTAAATCCCCTGGCCATCAGGCAAAGGCTTGTGCTGTCTGGATTTGATTTAAAACTATCAAAATAATGATATAAAAAAATCATGATCGCTATCAAATAACTCACTCCGAATGATTGCCGGTAATAAAAAACCGGCGCAATACTGCGCGCAGTGAGTCAGGCGCTTGCCGTCTGACCTGTCTGTGTTCATCAGTGTTGCCGCATCAGGAGAAAAATCATGACCATGTCCATCGCAACTGCGCCCTGTAGCTGGGGCGTGGACGATCCGAAGAATCCCTTTCTTCCCCCCTGGCAGAATGTCCTCAAAGAGGCCCGGCTTGCAGGTTACAAAAGCCTGGAACTGGGGCCGTGGGGGTATTTGCCAGTCCAGCCAGATGCGCTGAAATCGGCGCTTGACGGGTTTCAGCTGACCGTCGTGGCGGGCACCCTTTTCGACGATTTGGTGAGTGAAGAGAACTTCCCGGCAATGATCGCGCTGACTCACAAAATCTGTCACAACCTGAGTGCCCTTTACCAAAAAGGCGAGCCTGTCGGTCAGGATAAACCTGCACCTTATCTTGTGATTATTGACTTCGGTGATCCTGAACGTGCCGCCACCGCCGGCCAGTCAGAAAAAGCCCCACGGCTTAAGGATAGTGACTGGCAGAGAATGATCAGACACATCACTGTTTTGAGTGAGATTGCCTGGAAAGAATATGGTGTCAGGCCGGTCATTCATCCCCATGCGGGTGGTTGCATTGAGTTTGCCGATGAGCTGGAAAAGCTGGTTCAGGATATTCCCCATACAGTAGCCGGGTTGTGCCTGGATACCGGCCATCTGTATTACGCGGGCATGGACCCGGTTGCTGCGCTGGATCGTTACTGGGACCGCATTGATTATCTTCACTTCAAGGACGTCAACGAGGTTGTCTGGCGTCGTGCCATCAACGAAGGCCTGGATTTTTTCACCGCCTGTGCGCAGGGCGTTATGTGCCCACTTGGCCGCGGTGCCATCGACTATCCACAAGTCCACGCCTTTCTGCGCCAGCGGCATTATCAGGGCTGGATAACCATTGAACAGGAAAGGGACCCGCGTGATGCGGATACCAGCCTGCGTGACGTCACGGCAAGTCTGCAGTATCTGCATTCAGTCGGTTTCTGAGGAGAAAATCATGATTAACGGTATTAAACCGCTCGAAAAATCACTGCGGTGGGGCATGGTAGGCGGTGGCGGAACCAGCCAAATCGGTTACATCCACCGCTCATCGGCGCTACGCGATAACACCTTCACTTTGGTTGCCGGGGCCTTTGATATTGATGCTGCACGGGGACGCGCGTTTGGTGAAGCACTGGGCCTTAGCCCGGACCGGTGCTATGCCGACTATCAAACCCTGTTTGCATCAGAAGCAAAACGCGATGATGGTATTCAGGCCGTCTCGATCGCCACACCGAACAACACCCACTTTGCCGTCTGCTGCGCAGCCCTTGAGGCCGGTCTGCATGTGATCTGTGAGAAGCCGCTGTGTTTTACGGTCGAAGAGGCGGAGCATCTGTCGACACTGAGCCGGGAGAAAAAGAAGATCGTCGGCGTGACTTATGGTTATACCGGTCATCAGCTTATCCATCAGGCCAGGGAAATGATTGCGGAGGGATTACTGGGTGACATCCGCATCATCAACATGCAGTTTGCACACGGTTTTCACAACGAATCGGTTGAACAGAATAACGCCAGTACCAGTTGGCGCGTGAACCCACGCTTTGTCGGGCCCAGCTACGTTTTGGGTGACCTGGCGACCCATCCATTATGTATCGCTGAAACCATGGCACCTGCCATGAAAATCAGGCGGCTGCTTTGCTCACGCCAGAGTTTTGTGAAAAGCCGTGCTCCTCTTGAAGACAATGCGTTTGTTCTGATGGAATATGAGAATGGTGCGGTAGGAAGTCTGTGGGCCTCGGCTGTTAACTGCGGCTCAATGCATGGACAGAAAGTCCGAATCGTCGGTTCCAGAGCCAGTATTGAGTGGTGGGATGAGCAGCCGAACCAGCTCCGCTTCGAAGTTCAGGGTGAGCCGGTACGCATTCTGGAGAGAGGCATGGACTATCTTCATCCAGTTGCCCGTGAAGATGACCGCATAGGCGGGGGACATCCGGAAGGACTTTTCGAAGCATGGTCGAATCTCTACAGACGTTTTGCGCTGGCGATGGATGCCACCGATCGCGGTGACGATGCCTTCCTGAACAATTTCTGGTATCCCGATGTGCATGCGGGCCTGGCGGGCGTCAGATGGGTGGAAAACTGTGTACGTTCAGCCGACGCCGGTTCGGTGTGGGTAGAGTGCTGAAATCTCTGCCATAAAAAGTCTGGACTCACCCTGTTAAACAGGGCTGAAAAACATTAATTGGTTGAGTTTACTGACTTTCGCGGCCTGAAAACCGACCTCAGGCGAGGTCGCAAGGACTACACTTCAGATCGACCTGGTAAAATGAGCATGGCTCGCATGTTGCGCATGCTGGACAGTGATCAGGCTACTGTCTGTCTGGTGCCAGAAGCAGACAGTAGCCTTTGCTGGTGATTGTGATGGCTGATGCCCGGCTTTAAAAGAGGCTATCCTCTCGGAGGAACGGCCTACAGCTGCTGGAGAGACTTGATGATTGCCTCATTCATCTCGTACACCGCCTGTTCGCGCCGGCGATAGTAGGTCCATTTTCCCACCTTACTGGCCTCAAGCAGACCGGCATCATGCAGCGCTTTCAGACACAAGGATGTCGCGGGCTGTGAGAGGCCCGCCTTGTCCTGAATGAGACTGGCACAGACACCGTACTGATCGAAGGGATAGAGCTGAGCATAATCAGCAAAGGCTTCGTCAGGGTTTTTAAGCCATTTGAGCACCGCAACCCGCGTTGGATTGGCCAGTAATTTAATGGCATTTTCGGGTGTCATGCCGTCTTCGAACCTCAAGCAGGATAAAAAGGATAGTCAGTATAGCCTTTCTCGCTTCCGCCATACAGCGAGCCAGCATCCACCTCGTTCAGCGGATAGCCCATTTTAAAACGTGTCGGTAAATCCGGGTTAGCGATAAACGTACGTCCGAAACCAAACAGGTCGCCCCATCCCTTTTCCAGCATGCGTTCGGCTTTTTCCTTGGTGTAACGACCGGAATACATAATGGGTGAACGGAAGGTTTCGCGCAGCGCAATACGAAAACGTTCGGGCAGTTCCGGGCTGTTGTCCCAGTCCGCTTCGGCGATAGACAGATAGCCTGTTTCGAGCGCGTTCAGCATCTCGGCAGCACGAAGGTAAGTGGCATGGGGATCGCTTTCAACCAGCCCCAGATAAACGCGCTCTTCCTCTGTGCTTGAGAACAGCGGCGCGAAACGTACCCCGACTCGGTGACTGCCAAACACTGAACTCACCGCCTCGATGATTTCGCGCAGGAAGCGCAGGCGGTTGTCCAGCGAACCACCATATTCATCGGTGCGGAAGTTGGTGTGTTCAGAAATAAACTGATTGATCAGATAACCGTTGGCCGCATGCAGTTCGACACCGTCGAAACCGGCTTTTTTGGCATTCTCCGCCGCCGTACGGTACATCGCCACAATCTCTTTCACTTCTGAGGTTGTCAACGCGCGCGGCAGGCTGGGGTCCGTCAGCACACCGGCACCAGGCCCGGTTTCGATAAACACCCGTACGCCGCTGGCGGCAACAGCTGAAGGGGCAACAGGCGGCTGTTTCCCGGGCTGCAGTTCATTGTGCGAGACGCGTCCCACGTGCCAGAGCTGGCAAAAGAGGGTTCCGCCCTCGGCATGAACGGCATCGGTGACGTTTCGCCATCCCGCGATTTGTGCTTCGCTGTGGATGCCCGGCGTCCAGGCATAACCCTGTCCGCGAGGCTCAATTTGTGTCCCTTCGGTCACCATAAAACCGGCACTGGCACGCTGGCGATAGTAGTCCACCATCATCGTACCGGGGACGTTGCCCGGCTGCTCGCTGCGGCAACGGGTCAGGGGAGGGAGCGCAATGCGGTTACGTAATGTGAGATCACCCAGCGTCAGGGGCGCGAAAAGAGACGTCATAACAACTATCCTGTGAGAAGAAATAAAGGCGGCATTATATTTATACATTTAAATTTGTAAATGTGTAATTTGTGCGGTTGTACCGCCTGGCCCATGACGTCGCTGTCGACATGTTTTACCTCGACCACTATGCCTTTGCGCAAGGCGGGGAGGTTTCCATCAAAACTCATCTGCTTACGCCGACAGTTTCATCTGTTTCATGGTGGTAGACTGTGTCGGCAACTGGATGCAGGCTGACGTCCAGGTGAAAGCGTTGCAGGGAGGCAAAAGGATGCATAAGGCAGGCATTCATAATCACTGAACGCCCCTCCTCTGTTTGCCGCCGGAAAACAGCAGATATCCGCTGTTGGCTTATAGCAGGCATCATTGTTCAGCCTGCACGCAGCGCGTTCTGGGCCAGACGCGGAGGTTGTCAATGCTGTGATGTGTTCAGCATCGGGTTTGCTTTTGAGCGGTGCAAGCCCTCAGTTATTCCGGGCTGATTTTCTTTTCAGGTAATACTCCGCTGCCAGATAACCCGTTACCGCAACAAAGGTGATTCCCCCACCCAGGAGTGTATTGCTGGTCGGTAATTCACTGAAGAATATCCAGACCCACAAAGGCCCGAGGAGGATATCTGTTTGTGCAATCAGGCTGGCCTCAGCGGGGTTAACATATCGGCTTCCTGCCATGAACAGCAGATAGCTCATACTTTGCGTCGCCAGCGCAAAAGCGAACAACCATAAGATGTCATGCAAACCGGGAAGGGGAAGGTCTTGTGGCATCATCGCAAAACAGAAGACACCACAGAGGGCACATGCGAGAGCCGTAACAGCCGGCAGGTTCATTTCTGGCCACTTTCCTGACATCACTATGCTGGCGGCAAACCCGGCCGTCATCACCAGAGCCAGTGTGTTACCCGCCATATCGCCTTTCCCTGAGGCAGAGGCTGCCATAACAATCACCCCTGTGAGGCTCACTGCTGCGGAAATAAGCGCACGTTTTGTAATTTCCTTCTTCTGTATCAGCCAGCCCAGCCCCATCGCAAAAAAGGGAATTGTTGCATAAACGGTCATCACGCCTGCGACGCTGGTGAGTTTCAGCGCTGCGACGTAGCAAAACATGGAAATCGCCATAACAGTGGCGGTTATCAGGCCTTTTAAGCCCACATCATGACGGAATGAAAAGCGGCGCAGATAGCCGCTCCCCATGAGCAGAAGAACCAGCGACAGAAAAGCAAACAGCGAGCGCCATGCAACCATCGCCCACGTGTTCATATCGAGCATCCTCACGAAGAAGCCTGCGGAGCTCCACATGATGGCCGAAAGAAACACCATAATCAGTCCCAACGCGTGTCTGCTGGCGGTCTTTATCGGTGGCATCGTTTATCCTTATCCCTTATAGTCTGACAAAATAAGTAGAACGGTCTAATTATTATGGCAAAGAATGATACGCGCAAACGTCTTTTGAGTGCCGGTATACGGGTTTTCATGAGAGAAGGTTACGAAGGGGGAGGGATAACAACGATTCTGAGTGAGGCAGGCATGCCTAAAGGATCGTTTTATAATCTCTTTCCGAGTAAGGAAGAGTTTGCCTGCGCCGCTCTTGACGCTTATATCGAGACGTTTGACGCACTCCGGGCAGAGACGTTACTGAACCGCTCCCTGCATCCCCGCCTGCGTCTCATCAGCTGGCTAAACGGGCACAGCCTGTATATTGAGCGTGAACCTGAGGTCGCGGGCTGTCTGGCAGGGATTATTGGACAGACGGGGGCCGTACACAGTGAAAAGATTCGGCAAAAGCTGCGGGCAATTTTTGCCAGCTGGGAACGCGATCTGATTACCGTGTTTAATGATGCCCAGACGCTTTCGCCAGGGATGACGCCGGAAAGCGCGGCAAAGCTGGTTATTCACAGTTACGAAGGGATTATGATACGTATTCGCATAGAGGGGAGCACTTGTCCTTATGATTTTTTGACACAAGTGCTACCAGACATTCTTTTTTCAGAGCCCGGCGCCGGTGCCGACCTGACCGCCGATCATCCGCGCTAAAAGGGCAGTAATCTGCTGTTAATATCATCACCGCAACGGGTTCATCGCGGATACAGTTCTGTGCAGATGTTCGCCTGGGTGCCAGAAGCGGACGCTGCTTACATCGTGCTATGGTGGTTTATGTGGAGAAGTTCAGCGAAAGTAATGCCTTCAGGTAAAAGGAGTGTCAGATGAATTTAGAAACTGTGCGTTTAAGGCTTGAACCTTATGATGACTCACACTACGAAGGCTTAAGGGTAATGGAAAGCGATGCCAGCGTGATGCGGTATATCAGCAACGGTATTGTTAAAACACCAGAAGAGACGTGGGAAAATATCAGGCGTGTTCAGGCCCGATGGCAGAAATATGGATTTTCGTGGTGGGCTATCAAAGAGAAGGCTTCTGGGGCCATTGTTGGAGCAGCATGCCTCCAGTACCTGGCAAACGTTGAAGGTGCACCCTTAGAGATTGGCTGGCGGCTTGTCCCAGAACACAATGGCAAAGGCTATGCAACAGAAGCGGCTAAAGCGATTATTGATTTCGCAGCAGAGCAGATGGGCGCAACATATTTAGTGGCTGTTGCCGACCCTGAAAATGCGCCCTCTCAGCGAGTGATGCAGCGATTAGGCATGACGTACAAAGCAACAGAACAGCATTATGATGTGCCCTGCGTCGTTTATGAACTTAGCATTCAGCGCGATCCGTCGTAATGAGGATGTGAACATCATGTCCGCTTTGTGCCAGAAGCGGACATGATTAGCAATTTAATCGTTCAAGCCCGTCCGCCTGATTTAACAGCCTTGACACTGACGCTGACATTCAGTCTTTTCGCTTCCATAGTTATCATTTTTTGAGCAAGAGCCATGTCCCCACCATGCACCCGGTCTATCAATGTTTGTACGATTGTCATCATTAGAAATAGCTGATTGGCAGGATAAAAATCTGCCATATTTATACCGTGATCTGATAGTTGCTGGTGCGCGGCTTTCTCTGTTTTTTCAACTATGTTAGCCACTTCCTCAGTCATTTTATCTATATGGTTGAAGACAACACGATTGATAATGTCAATTTGTTCAGGAGTGAAGGTCTTTTCCATCCGGACTCACCTTTCAATGCTGTAAGTATCCTAGAGGATATCATATCTTGACCAGACGCGACTGAATGACCGGATGCGTGATTTTGCCTTGTCTTTACTGGTCAGGGTTAACGGCCTTTTTCGCAAAGATTAGTAAGGGATAATTATTTAAGTTCAGCACTATGTCCGATTTTCGCTCATAGCGGACCTTCAGCTCAGTCAGCCTGTCCGCTTTGTGCCAGGAGCGGACATTGCATTGATCAGTTTATTTTCAAAATATCATCCAAACCTCAGTGCGACGAAACAAATGTCGATGTTTGCTGCAAAGAGGGAAACGCGAAGTTACGCTGCATACGTTTTACTTCCTCTGCCGGCGGCAGGCCAAACAGCCGTTTAAACTCACGATTAAACTGCGGTGGGCTTTCGTAGCCAACAGCGTAGCTTGCGGCAGCAGCAGTAAGCTTCTTGCGGACCATCAGCATTCGCGCCTGGTGCAGGCGGACCGATTTTACATACTGCATCGGAGGCATGCTGGTTATCGCTTTAAAATGGTGATGAAATGTCGGCACGCTCATGCCGGTTTCCTTCGCCAGTTCGGTGAGCGTTACAGGCTCAGCATATGTGGCATGAATGCGCCGTAACGCTTTCCCAATTTTGCCGAACTGCCCCTGCAAGGCCAGCGCCGCGCGCATTGCATTGCCCTGCGCGCCGGTTAACACACGGAAATAGAGTTCACGCATCCTCGCTGGCCCCAGAATTGCAGCTTCAGTCGGATTGTCCAGAACCTCAAGCACGCGCCATACCGCTGTTTTTATCGTGTCATCCATCGGGCTTGATATCATGCTCTCAGGCGCGGCGGAAGGGGGCAGAGCGCCATACTGTTCGATCTGTAGCATCAGTTCAGCGGCCAGTTGAAAATCAAGATGAATATAGACGGCCAGCAACGGATGCTCTGCTGATGCGTCAGTCTCCATTGTAAAAGGCACGGGCACTGAGACGGCAAGGTAGTGCTGTTCATCATACAAATAGGTCTTTTTGCCGAAGTAACCTCGTTTACTGCCCTGAAAGACAAAAACAATTCCGGGATCATACAGCACTGGCGTTCTTGCAAGCGGTCGGTTGGCGCGCAAAATTCTCACGTCGGGCAATGCAGTAAGGTTATATCCCTCCTGAATTGCCAGTGTTTTCACCCGTGTAATCATGTCGGACATTATAGAGCCTCATAAAATCAGGCAATAAAACCATAAGATTTGGCCTGAAAATCCATCAGTACAGACAATATCATGCAGCTTTTACTGCATGGGAATTAATTATGACATCTGCAAAAACGATTTTTATCACTGGTGTGAGTAGCGGCTTCGGTCTTGCCCTGGCGAAGGAAGCTCTGCTTGCGGGCCATCGGGTTATCGGCACTTTACGCAACTGTGAATCCATTGATGCTTTTGAAGCGCTTGATGCGCAGCGGGCATTCGGCCGTCTGCTTGACGTGACTGACACTGAACGTGTCGATGAGGTGGTCAGAGAAATTCTGGAAACTGTCGGTCCTGTTGATGTTCTGGTCAACAATGCCGGTTACGGCCATGAAGGTATTCTGGAAGAATCCTCTCTTGAAGACATGCGTCGCCAGTTTGACGTGAATGTGTTTGGCGCAGTAGCGATGACAAAAGCAGTACTGCCGGTCATGCGAGAGCGACGCAGCGGGCACATCATCAATATCACGTCGATGGGCGGTTTCATCACCCTGCCCGGTATCAGCTATTACTGCGGCAGCAAATTTGCGCTGGAAGGCATATCAGAAACCTTAAGCAAGGAACTGGCCGCGTTTAACGTAAAAGTCACCGCTGTCGCACCCGGCTCGTTTCGCACCGACTGGGCAGGTCGCTCAATGTCACGCAGTGCTCGAACCATCACAGACTATGACGCGTTCTTTGACCCCATTCGCAAGGCGCGTCAGGAAAAAAGCGGAAATCAACCCGGTGATCCCGTAAAAGCGGCGCAGGCCATCCTGACATTGATTGAAAGTCAGAACCCACCCACACACCTGTTGTTAGGCAGTGATGCTCTGAGTCTGGTGCGGCAAAAGCTCACTGATTTGTCTAGGGAAATAGAAAAATGGGAAAAATTAACGCTTTCGACTGATGGCTAACCCGTCTCTGACCGCGGGAATTGACTGGACAATCTGGTATGGCCGCTCAGACAGTCGGCCATTTTACTTAAGGATGATGCTAGTACTTATGTATGGTCCGCTTTTCGCTCATAGCGGACCTCCAGCTCAGTCAGCATGTCCGCTTTGTGCCAGAAGCGGACATGACTAACAACACGTTATTTTCATCAATTAATTGCAGCCAATTCACTATCAATGTTTATGTATCAGCCTGGTCAGCATCTCGCAGAAGGCCTCGCTTGCTGGATTAACGCGGTGTTTATTCAGGCGTAGCAGGCAATCAACCGACGGCAGAGGCATCCATGTCTCAAGTTCATGCGCATTACAAATTGTTTTCTCAACGCTGTATTGATTGAGTATTCCTATCCCCAGTCCCGAGGTTATCGCCGCAAGCATACCAGCCACTGAAGGACACTCCAGCATCACAGTAAATGGAATTTTTGCCTGCCGAAGTTTCTCCTCAGCCAGGTTTCGGTAATAGCAATCCGGTCCCCAGGTAATAAGCTTCAGGCGCTTATCCGATTCATGCCGCCAGGCAGGCGTTGCGTACCAGTTTAATTTTTCACTCCACAATACCTTATCTTCCGTCGATGCCGTGCCCGTGAAATCCTGATGTAAAATGATCTCCAGACCGCCTTCAGCAAAATGCTGACGCAGGAGATGACTTTGCTCCACCACCAGTTGTATATCCACCTCTGGGTGGTGATGAGTGAAGGTTGAAATCACCTCGCATATTTCAGTCATTGAGATGTGTTCAGTAACCCCTATTCGCAGCTTGCCACGTAGCGACGAAGGCGAAAAATAGGCCACGGCGAGATCGTGTTCAGTGAGTATTTTTTCCGCATGTTGCAGCAGAACGCTGCCCTTTTCTGTCGCAACGGCTTTTCCGGCGATGCGCGTAAGTAGCTGGCATTTAAGTTGATCCTCAAGCCGTCTGAGCTTCCAGCTTACAGCGGACTGGCTCAGGTTGAGAAGTAATGCGGCCTTACTCATGTTGCCCGTTTGCAGCACGGTCCGGAACACTCTGAGTGAGTCAACGGAGAGTCGTTTATTCATTTTTATATGACAAAAGTGGGTTTACAGCGGGAAAGAATGTCACTGGTGTCATATGCAGTCAACGGATAGCCTGACTGAAACAAACACAACGGAAAAAGCTGATGTCCGCTAATAACGCATTAATGAATGACCACGTTCTGATCCAGGGTTGTCGCATTGCAACCGGGGTCCATGGTTCAGGAACACCTCTGGTGCTGGTTCATGGCACGCCCGCACACTCAGTGATCTGGCAGTCACTGGTGCCGGTATTTGTCGATGCGGGTTTTCATGTTCATCTGTATGACCTGCCTGGGTTTGGCGCATCAGAGCGCCCTTTGACGGCTGATACCTCGGTTGCCGCTCAAGTCGGTTTTCTGCTGAAACTGCTTGAACACTGGCAGCTCAAAAAAACACATCTTTTTGGACACGATATCGGCGGGGCCATTTCACTCAGACTGGCGTTCGATAACCCATCCCTTTTGAAGACGCTTACGATTGCCGATATTCCCAGCTACGACTCCTGGCCTTCACCCACATGGAAAGATATGCGGGATAACTATGCGGATTATGCGCTGATCCCCGCCACTGAGCATTACCGCGCGATGTCTCGCCAGTTAAAGATGGCTGTTTTTAATAAGCATCTGATGACAGAGCAGCGGCTGGAAAGTTATCTCGCACCGCTTTGTGGTGTGGTAGGGCAACCTTCATTTTACCAGCATCAGGTTGCGCACTATAATGCCTGTTACACCAGTGACTTTGCAGAAAAATTGCCGCAACTCCGGCTGCCTGTGCAGGTTTTATGGGGCGCCGAAGATGAATGGCAACCCGTTGAGTATGGAAGGCGTTTGCAGCGCGACATCGTCTCTTCCTCGCTGCATATCTATGAACAGGCCGGACACTTTTTAATGGAAGATGCTCCCTTGCCTGTTGCCGCACAGTTAATTGATTTTGTTAATCAACATAATATGAGGTAGAGCCATGATCCTGATCGGAATGCTGGATTCACCCTATGTCAGACGGGTTGCTATTTACATGAAAGTATTGGGTATTCAATTCGAGCATCGGCCGCTTTCGGTATTCGGCGATTTTGATGTCTTAACGAAAATTAATCCGGCTGTCAAAGTTCCAACGCTTATCACAGATGATAATCAGGTGCTGATAGACTCCACACTAATCATTCATTACCTTGAGAGATATTGCGGTCATTCGACTGCACCCACAGCAAAGTCCGGAGTGGAAGAACTCCGGGATCTGCATCTTACCGGCTTCGCCCTGGCAGCCTGCGAAAAAGCGGTGCAGATTGTGTACGAACAGCGTCTCAGGCCGGAAGAAAAACAGTATCAGCCCTGGTTGAATCGGGTAACTCAACAACTTCATGGTGCATGGCAGACGCTGGAGAACGAGCTGCGAGAAAGTCATCCTGACATACTGTCCGTGGCCGGTATCAGCATCGCAGTGGCCTGGAGTTTTACAGAATTGATGTTGCCAGATACCCTCAGCCGTGAGCTGTATCCGGAAGTAACCGGGTTTACATTGCTGGCCGAACAGCGCCCGGAATTTTTGGCAACACCTTTGAGTTAAAGAGTGCGGGTGGCGTCTCACTGATGCAGTATCTGTATAAGGGAAACACTTACTGCATTAAAATCAATCCGTTGTAAAAGGCTACTTTGTAGACGCCAGTTAAATATCTATAGAAAAGACGCACAACCCTTAATAACTGAATCGCCATGGCTTCTATAGACCTGTAAAAGGACATTATCGTGGCTATACGCAGGGAATAGTTATCTTTCGCTTCTCGCTCAAAGCGAACCGTTCCCCTTCTAAAGTCCGCCTCGTGCTGCGAGTTCAACGGGTCGATGCAACGCTATCCTTAATCAAGCGGGACGTTGCTGCTTACTCGAAAGAATATTTTTATGAAGCCGTAGTTCCGGTTTATTTAGCAGAATTTATTTAATTGATCATTGATACATAGTGGTGTTCTGAGTAGGACGTTATATAAGTCAATGTCCGTTTCTCATATAAAGCGGACATTATCTCAATAATCAGATTTTTTAAGTTTTTACAGAGGCAGAATGTCTGCCCATGCAAATGATCCATACCAGGCCGCCAAGAAGTGAGAAAGCGGTACCGATATAAATAGCTGTATCTGGATTCTCTGCGAGGGTTTTTATATCACCAAGGAGACCACCAAAGATGGCGACGCCCAGCGCAGAACCAGCTTGCCGGCTGGCATTGAGTACACCGGCAGCAAGTCCCGATTGTTCTTTGACAACAGCATTCATGACTGTTGCTGTAGCGACTGGCGTAATGATGCCGGCAGCAAGGCCGAGAGGCGGAAAGCAAAGCGCGATCTGCCAGTAGTATGCATTTTCATTTAGTATCATGAGTCCTGCGAATCCTGCAGCGTAGAGCCCATAACATCCGGCTATCAGCCTAAAAGGGCCGAACAGGCTATTGAGCTTTCCGGCACTAAAGCTGCCTAATGTAACCATCAGGGTTAGTGGAAGAAAAGCAAGACCAACATTTAGTGATGGCCAGTTGCGCAACGTGCCAAAGTAAAGGCTCAGAAGAAAAAACAGTCCGTAAAACACTAATCCTGAAATGAGCGATACGATAACCGAGGCTAAAAAATCAGCAAGGCGAAACAATTTCAGCGGCAGCACCGGCTGATTCACTATGCACTCGTTAAAAACAAACGCCCCCCATGCTATTACAGCCACCAGCGCTCCTCTGCATATCCACGGGTCACTCCATCCCAGATGAAAGCCTTCAATCATTACGGCAACAGATGCACCCATCGCAACAATGGCCATTAACTGCCCGGCAAAATCTGTTGATGTCTCTCTGGCAGAGATATTTCTTACAGGAATGCGCAGTGCCAGCGCAACCCCGATTAATACGACGGGAATATTGACCAGAAAAATGCTTCGCCAGCCTAAAAACTCTATCAGTACGCCCCCTAATAACGGTCCGGCTGCCATTGCAACCCCACCACAACCTGACCAGACACTGATGGCTTTAGCGCGCTGTTGAGGCTGCGGATATGCGTTGTTTATTAATACCAGGGACGAGGGAACCAGCAGGGCTGCTCCAATACCCTGACAGATCCTCGATCCGATCATAATGGATAACGTTGTAGAAAAGCCGCATCCCGCCGAAGCAAGAGCAAAAAGCAGCATGCCGGTAAGGTAAACGTTTTTTGCCCCAAGCTTATCGGCAAGCGTACCTCCGCTGAGCAGCAGACTGGCAAAAGTAACAGTGTAGGAACTGACAATCCACTGTAGCCCACTAATGTCGGGGTGCAGCGCGGCAGCCACTGGTGCAAGTGCAACGTTCACAATCGAAGTGTCGAGGATTACGATGATGTAACTGATACTGATAGCAGCTAACAACCATTTTTGAGCTGAAGAAGTCATGTCCATTGGTCGGGGTTATTGTCTGTTCTGAGGGGGATTGACTATATCCTGGGCGATCTGAATAATGCTTCGAGCCGTATCGAACTGTTAAATCCCACCATTAGACTGATTTCACTTTTTATGGCGCACGTTATGAACCAGTTTCACATTTCAGTCGTGGCGCATCTCATCGCAGAGCCGGTGCGTTCAATAATGCTGATTAACCTTGCTGGAGGAGAAGCACTTTCTGCCAGTGCACTGGCCAGGGCTGCCAGCGTTACCGCACAGACCGCCAGTTTTCACCTCGCTAAACTGCGTGATGGCGGACTGATATCCGTTGAATCTGTTGGGAGATATCGTTATTACCGGCTGGCAGGGCCACACATTTCACAGCTTCTGGAAAATTTGGCCTTAGTCGGAACGGTGAGTCAGCAGTGGAAGACCATACCAAGCAGTTTAGCCCGTGAACTGCGTTTTGCGCGCTGTTGTTACGACCATCTGGCCGGGCAAATCGGCGTAGCGATTACGCAGGGGATGCTTAATCGTGGACTGTTCGCCATCGGGGAAAGCCAGCGCTATGTGTTGACCGATTCAGGGCACCACTGGTTAGAGCAACAGGGAATAGAAATCCCTGAAGAATGGGAAGGAAATCATCGTATGTGCCTCGACTGGACCGAGCGTCAGTATCACCTTGCTGGTCCACTCGGTTTTGCACTTCTTGATGCTTTTATCTCATGGAAATGGCTGAGTCGTCTGGGTAAATCCAGAGCGCTCAAAATAACCCCCTCAGGCTGGAAAGCCTTCGGGCACCATTTTGGTATTCGTCAGCTACACGGTACACCCACAGCAGATTAGCCCTTTTTTAATTTGTAATGCGAACCAAACGCTTTATATTTCTGTGACGACGACTGCCGGGTGTTACGGGTTAAGGAAAGTGACGTCAAGGATTGAAAAACGATCCCTCTGAATTAAGAGACGTGATGACTAAATTTGGGGTGCTACCACACTCAATAGAAATCTATGATTCAGGTTCAAGCCCTTTCGAAGGTTCAATAGAAGAAAATGAAGAAAGACGGAAACAAATTAGCCACCGCTTAGTCGCCGAAGCAATATTTACCCGCTTCCAGCCCCAATCCTGGTGAGTCTTAATGTCTGATCTTCATTCAGGCTAAAGGTCCGCTTCGTGCCCGAAGAGGACCTTTACAATTCTTATTGCGGCTTTGAACCTAAGCTTTGGTTGAACCTCAATAAATAGCCATCTGGATCAAGCACCAAGAAATTGAGTTGACCATGAAGAAGATCGTGGTCGCGATATCAACGTTCCTCGATAGGTTTATGCAAATGGAGACCGGCATCTTCAATTGCTGCAACCAGAAGCGCGCTGTTGGGACATTCAATCGACAGGTTCAAACCTCTGCCAAATGGGCGCTCCAAAGGACCCACCCGCCAAGGCGACTCATTCGGGTAGTCTTCCTCAAGCATCAATTGGCTACCGCAATATGAAATAAATGCAAACTTCTCTTCTTGCCTATCGTACTCAATTCTGAAGCCCAGAATCTGGCAGTAAAATCACAAACTTTGTTGCAGAGCAGAAACGATCAGCTCTGGAATCAGCGCATTCATTTTCAACATGACTTGCTCCTGTTGATTTCAAAAGTATACATGTAGTAAAGCTGCGCCCGCTGGAAAGAGACAGTTTCACGCTGCCACCTGATGCAGATAATTAGGGCGACGATACCAAACAGGTATTGTGAGAGCAGACTTTATTACTTCGCGGTACTGACGACTAATACAGGCGTAAAACGCGATGTGTTACTGACGTTTCGAATGTTAATGACGGTATGCTGGCCGCAGAGAATGACACCATCTTGCAGTCCGTTAATCTGTTCACCATGTTATGGGCTTGGGCTGTGTTCAATGAACCCGTTTCCCGAAAATTGGCATCTGTCTGGTGTTACGTACTGAGCCTCGGCAAGCCGACCTCCAGTCATGAACCATCTAAATAGAATGCATGCTAGCTATTTCATTTATGCCAGCACAAAGGGGAAGGCACGCAGTACACTGTGAGTCGTTTAAGCCATCTACACGGCTTAAACTCAACGTAATTAAGTCAAAATGATATCCGCTATTACTATTGTTATTAATAGTTATAATTGACTTTTTTGGTGGGTTTAACCGTCTGAAAGATCTGGGTGTACCATCTTAATTTCCTCAATACGCCTTATACCCATGTTTATCTGACAGCTTAGCGCTACTGAACTATAGCCATCAATGCCTTCTGCACCGGCGCTGGCTGCTTTGCAGTAATCCTGCCGATATTTCAACCATAGCTCTTGGCTTCTGATAAAAGCATTTTTCATATCTTCCCTCTGCTTCTTTTCACCCATCCACCACTGACTGTAATCATAATTTGAAATCTCTTTTAACTTATCTTGGTATACTGTATTCAGTTTTTTTTCTGCAGCTTCACTCACAGAAGTTAGACACTCACTGTTATTATCTCCATACTTTTCAGTGCATGCGGTAACCTCTTTACTTTCCACAATGCTCTGTATATTCGATTCTGCATATGAACTTAATGAATAGGTTAAGGTCAGCACAAAAAACACACTGCGTGGGTGGAATTTAATCATTTGCTCAGGCTCCTTATTCTGATTTCATTTCTTCGTCTATCCCCATTTAAAATTGGCTCATTCTTGAGGTATCTTATAATTTCATTTCGCTTATCTCCTTGCGCCATGATTTTTACCATTTCAGGTGCTGTTCTATTACCTTGGTATATTGTATCTACAAAAACATCACGTATTTTTTTATCAATCTTATCCCATGTAAGAGCATTATTTACATGACGCGAATTTCGTGAATATACACCCTTTGCGTAATTGAGCTTTTCCCGATATACAATTTCAAATAGCCTGATTTGCTGGGCGTGAGTAATCTCGCCTACAAGTGGACCATAGACTTTCACGAACTGACCAGCATGTCGACCTTTAATGTGTGCTGCTTTAGAGCATATAACAGCTTTATACTCTTCGATACCTGCCTGGCTGAGCGTTGCCATTATCTCGCCACTGCTACGACTTCCCATATCGTATCCTCTTCCGAGAGTTACACCTGATGAGAATTTTGGTGGCCAGTGTAAAATTCTGGAAAAAGCAGGATAATGTTGTTGTCTGAAAGGCTCCACTGCGGTGATATAATCAATGCCTTCTGAATCAAAAGTTACCTGTCCTTCACTTACTTGCAGTGAGCCGGAGGTATGTTGTGGTCTCCACCCCGGTGAATAAGCATTTTCCATAGCTTGGATAAAGAAACTGTCCGTTGGATGAACCAACCCGTCGGGAGATAGTGATAAAAGACGCTGATACCATATTATCGCTTGTTCAGTTTGGGGTCCGCATATGCCATTTTCACTGATGGTCCTTCCTGTAGCTAACTGATACCCGGCACCTATTATCATTTGCTGTAATTCTTTTACGTCTTCAGGATTATTGGTACCGCAGACACCAACCGTATCTTTCAGGCGGTATACTCGTGGTTTATGGTAGCGCATTTATCTCTCCTCCCTGTTTGAGCTATATTAAACCTTAAACCGCAGCTAATCAGCCAGAAATTGTTGTGTAAAAGTTAGCCAGAGCAAAATCTTTATACTTAGCAACGGTTCATAGCTGTGAGAGTCTGCTCTGAGCGTTTACCTACCACAAAATGTCGCTTTATCGGCATGGAGGCTCCAGTTATGGTGTTTGCCACAGAGTGAATTGACCAAATGTTGTCGGTAGCCAGGTTTAGGCGGTTGCAGACCTACAGAGAACACTACTCAAATCCTTTCCTCTTTAGCCAAACGCCATGCCAGCAGTGAAGCTGACAGTAATGCAACCTTAACGGCGATGGCCTCAGTCAGGTCGGTTTAATGAGTCGTCGTCACACAGAGTGCCGATTTCCTCTGTTTTCTGCAGTGCTAAAATTTCCCCCCATTAACGATAGTGAGTCAGTTTCTCATCAGGCCGTATGTGCTGGCATTACCCTGGCGCTGATATGAGTGAACGACTTTTTATTCTGAGCTGAAAGCGAGTTGTTTCAGATTCTCACCATGGAGATAATAACTCCAAATGCTGTCATTTATTTTCCCACCTAGCGACTGATAAAATCGGTTTGCATCAGCGTTAGCTTTCTCGGCGTGCCAGCTAACACTGGTGCACTGGTGCTTGAAAGCAAGTTGCGCGATAAATCGCATAAGGGATTTCCCAGTACCTTTGCCGCGCTCAGCCTGGGAAACATAGAGTTCTTTGATATGCAACTGACCGCTGTATCGGGGGGAGGGGTAAAGAATATTGCAGCATGCCAGCCCGGTGATTTGATCATTACAACGCGCTCTTAGCACCAGAGTACCTGAGAGCTGGCTAAACAATTGGTTGCGAAGATAATTCTTCATCAACGCCTCCTGAATAATGCCTTTACCATAATAGTGTTCTTCCATTTCTGTAAAAATACCCGTCATGGATTCCCATTCTTCTGGGGGGCATCGTTCTGTCACTAATTCCATATGTGCGTTTTTACCTTAAATGTAAAACCTGAAGTGCAGTAAACTCACACTGCTCTTTTTTTGCAATGGCGTTGAAAATGTAAAGCGACTTTTTCATAAATATGCGGCTTGTTCCTTCCGCTTTACGGTCGATACGACCAAATTCTTCCCAGCCATGCTTTTTATAAAAATCAGGTGCCTGAAAGCATATCGTATACACAAATCCAGCTGAGCAGCCTCTTTTTCGCCCTTCATTTTCGAAACGAGTAAGGATCTCTGAACCGATTCCCATTCTGCGAAACGCGGGGGGGAAGATAAAACAGATCGATAAACAGAGACCCAGAGAAGAATGTCCTTGTATTCCCCCAGGTACTTCTCCCGTCTGGATGATTTTACTCCTACGGGGAGTGGCTTACGATCACTTGTGCCGGTCATGAAATCGTTGAATTCATTGCGTAGACTTTTCCAGCGTCAGAGGTGAAAGTCATTGCAGAAGTTAAGCATGTAGTTTCAGCTGGGTGTGGCGCGTTACGCTTTCAGGAAGGGAGGCGGCCCTGGTGAAATGAACAGGCCTATATTTGCCTGGAATTCAAAGAGCGTAAACTAAGAGCAAATTGTTGCATCGCCAGTAAAAGAAGCTTTTAAGGTCCAGATTCTGCAATTCACTAAATACCTGTCATTTACGCGTTGTCATCATAGATGAGCATAAAATAAGCTATAAGATCTGTTTTTAACGCTGACAGGAAATACGGATGAAGAAAATTTTTGTGCTGCTGTTTGGACTGACCATCATGATCCCATTGAGTGCCGACGCGGACAACACGTATGTTTTCTTCCGTCATGGGGAGAAACCCGATAACACCAGTGGGCAACTGACTTGCAAAGGGCTGAACCGCGCCCTGAAGCTTCCTGCTGTGTTGCTTAGCCGCTATGGAAACCCGGATGCGCTTTATGCTTCTGCACCTAAAGAGGATAAAACAGGAAGTTCACTGCGCCCACTTTCCACCATTATTCCCCTGGCGGTCCAGATTTCGAAGCCTGTGATACTGCGTTTTCACGCTGACAAACCGGGTAAACTGGTCTCTGACCTGCTTTCAGAAAAACAGGTTCCGCTGACATTTATCGCCTGGGAACATAAAAATTTGGTCACGGCAGCCCGAACGCTGGTTGAAAAAACGGGAGGTGATGCCGGGCAAATCCCTGACTGGCCCTCGGCAGATTTTGATTCACTGTATGTTGTGAAAATTGACGACCAGCAGCATTTCAAATCGTTTTCTCACGAGACTGAGGGGCTGAATGGCGTCTCAGCGGAATGCCCTGACGGCGCTCATCATTGACTGGCGCAAATCCGCTTTGTCACAAAGCGGACTGACTTAGCGGCTCTGCATGTAAGGTAAATGCAGAGCCAGCGCCCGGGGTTGGGCGCGCTGCTGAGTCAAATGAATCGACCCGCGTGGCTGTGAAAAAAGCGGAAGCGTCCAGCCTGATGCCTGAGCATTCTACTGAGGCGCAGCAGGTTACAAGCTCCTCCTTTCAAAATGAGGTGCGGGCGTGATCTTTTTCGGTTATTTCACGCAGGACGCGGCAAGGATTACCCACCGCCAGAACGCCTGACGGAATATCCTTGACCACTACGCTTCCCGCCCCGATGACAACGTTGTTACCTATTGTTATGCCCGGAACAATGCTGACACCCGCACCAATCCAGACATTATTGCCGATGGTCACAGGGCTCGCGTATTCCAGTCCCTGATTTCGGCGTTCGGCATCAAGAGGATGGCCTGCGGTATAAATACCTACGTTGGGTGCGAGAAAGACGTTATCACCGATCACCACGTCAGCCCCATCAAGAATAATAAGATTATGGTTAGCGTAAAAATTGTCGCCAATCGTAATGTTAACGCCATAGTCGCAGTAAAAAGGGGGTTCGATAACGGGATTGCTGCCACACTTTTTAAGCAGCCGGGTGAGCAGCGCAAGGCGTGTTTCATTATTATCAGGCCGACTCAGGTTATAGTCATAACAAAGCATCTTAGCGAGCCCCCGGCGTTGAAGAATGCGTTCATCATGGTTTGCATCATACAAAGTACCATCTGGTACTCGGGTCACCTCGTTCATCTTCTTCCTTATCCTTTCGGCTTAAATGTCTTTATCTCAGGCACCGTGTTCAGGTGTCATCCAGCTTAGCGCGTTTCTGTCACCCCTGCGGCCCTGACAGCCCCGGATGCGTCTGTGTCATGTTCGCGCCTTTAAACATGTATCGCACACGATTTAATCATATTAAGAAGCAGCAGGGGAACGACGCCATGCCGACTCGCTACCAGACGCAGGCACCGCCGTTATCCAACGTCACGCTGGTTGAGGTTTCAGCGCCCGAAACCCGTCACAGCAAAATGTAAGCAAAGCGTGAATGTGCTTTTTTGCATAAATTTCGCCAACGCCGTTTTTTACTATGGCTCCTCATTTCCCGGTCATGACAGCGAGGCGTGGTTTTATGAAGCAGTTAAGAATTTATACACTGAAGGATAAAGCGAGCGCTGTGGAGTATTTCAGACAGTGCTGGCCAAAACACAGGGTCAGTTTGCTGAAGTTTGGCATAGAGGTGGACAAGGTGTTTCTGGGGGGAAATGACCAGCAAAATCAGGTGATGGCTGTGGTCACCTTACCGGAGGGATGTCATGTTCAACATCTGAATGAGCAATATATGCGTAGCCAGGCATTCCGCGACGATATGGCCGGGTTTCCTGTGGCGAATATTATTCGGGTCGAGGAAATATGTATTAGCGAAACGCTTTTTTAATGATGTTTTCTCCTTCGCTCAGGGCTGGGATGACACGCAGGCGCGATTTTTCAACGGACGCGTAAGACGTGCAACTTCGTTAAGATGACGCACGGTGAACAGAATAAAATGTGCATGTCAGCAATGGCTTTCTCTGCTTTTCATGGCATCGGGTAAAAATACCCGATGCCATCTATCCGAAACCTCGCGCTGTTTAATCCTGTAAACCTGACGTGCAGAACTTACGTGTGAAGACCGCGTTCAACACCGGGGCGCACTATCTGCTGTGGCTGTACGCGCTACCATAAACCCGCTTGATGAGATGACGAGAGAAAACCCTGTCCTGTCGCGACAGACAGCCCGCGAATAAACCGCGCTGACCACTGCGTACCTGAGCTTTCCCTCCTGACTATCCATAGTGTTGTTCATTCCCTGGCCCGCGCATGTGTTCTTGTCTGCCGTTCACGCTGCGAGGCAGTCAGAGGCTGCGTCACTTGATGTGAATGCCACGTTAAAGGACATCCCGGCAGTGTCGTGATGGTTTTGCTGTTTCACTTAACAAAAAAGGAAAATTACCCGAATAATAAATAACTTATAATTAACAACCTGCGAAAGATCGGCAAATGCGAATTTGTGATCCTTATGTTGACGACTCACTGGATTTTGCCAGCCACTTTATTTTCCCGGCAGCCATTCAAAGGCTGAGAGAAAGCAGCTCCCTCTAGACTGCTGCTAATCGGGAAACATCGGTTTCCTGTTTGGCCTCAACCTGAAAAAGGAATAACAATGAACAGCGCCATTATTGCAGGTATTTTCTGGCATCTGGTGGGGGCCGCCAGTGCCGCCTGTTTTTATGCTCCGTTTAAGCAGGTGAAAAAGTGGTCATGGGAAACCATGTGGTCGGTGGGCGGTGTGATGTCGTGGCTGATCTTGCCATGGGCGGTCAGTGCGGTACTGCTGCCAAACTTCTGGGCTTATTACACCAGCTTCAGCGCCTCGCAGTTGCTGCCGGTGTTTCTGTTCGGTGCCATGTGGGGCGTGGGCAATATTAACTACGGGCTCACCATGCGCTATCTGGGCATGTCGATGGGCATCGGGATCGCGATTGGGATTACGCTTGTCGTCGGCACATTGATGACGCCGCTGCTGCAGGGCCGGTTCGTCGAGCTGTTCAACTCGCCCGGCGGCCGCATGACGCTGCTGGGTGTGCTGGTGGCGTTGGTGGGCGTGGCCATCGTCACGCGTGCGGGGTTACTGAAAGAGCGGGCGCTAGGGATTAACGCAGAAGAGTTCAACCTGAAGAAAGGGCTGGTGCTGGCCGTCATCTGCGGCATTTTTTCAGCCGGGATGTCGTTCGCAATGGATGCGGCGAAACCCATGCATGAGGCGGCCGCCAGCCTGGGCATTAATCCTCTTTACGTGGCGTTACCCAGCTATGTGGTCATCATGGGCGGCGGGGCGGTGATTAACCTGGCGTACTGTTTTGTGCGGCTGGCACTGAAGCCAGAGCTGTCAGTGCGGCAGGACTTTTCCATCGCGAAACCGCTACTGTTCGCCAATATCGCCTTCGCCATTCTGGGTGGAACCATGTGGTATTTGCAGTTTTTCTTCTATGCCTGGGGGCACGCCAAAATCCCGCCGCAGTATGACTTTGTCAGCTGGATGCTGCATATGAGTCTGTATGTGCTGTGTGGCGGCGTGGTAGGGCTGGTGCTGAAAGAGTGGAAGGACGTGGGACGCCGTCCGGTTCGGGTGTTGTCGATTGGCTGTGTGGTTATCATTATCGCGGCCAACATCGTCGGGCTTGGCATGGCTTCCTGAAACAAAAGAAATCAGGCCTGACGCTGACGTCAGGCTTTTTCATTATCGGTGCGCAGGCGTTGTGGCAGAAAGCGCTGCCGCCAGGCACTGGGTGTCAGGCCGGTTTCTCGCGTAAATACCACAGAAAAATAGTTACTGTCGTCAAACCCACACTGCGCCGCAATCTCGCTGATTAAACCGGACTGGGTGCGCAATAAATGTTTGGCCTGACACAGCTGTAACTGACGTAAATAGTGGCCAATTGTCATGCCGGTTTGCTGGCGGAACAGCTGCTTAAGCGAGCGTTCACTCAGCTGATGCTGCTCGCAAAAGTCTGCCAGATTCAAGGGGCGACTGATGTCCACTAACAGCGCCGACATCAGCCGATCCAGTTGCTCGCCTTCAGGCAGGGAGCCGGCACGTTCGGGAGCATAACCATGGCGACGTAAAATCAGCGCCAGCTGCAAAAAAAGCGCTTCGGACAGTTGCACGGAGAGCGCATCACTTTTGCGGCTCTCGCGCTCCAGCTGGCTAATGACGCCCCGTGCCAGCGTCATACCACGAGTCGTGAGCCGCCAGCCACTGGGCATGGTTTCTTGTTGGGGCGGTAACAGCTGGCCCCAGTCAAGCGCAAGATGAAAACGGTCCCGGCAATACAGAATGTTATCAAGGGCCAGATCGTGCACGCTGTCATAGCTATGGCAGTCGCTGTCGCAAATATAAAAAACATCGCCGCAGGTAATCAGCCACGGGCGATCGTTAAGGATATGCAGGCCGTTACCGCGCCAGACGATAACGATCTCGCTGAAAGTATGCTGGTGCGGCGGAAAGGAGGGCTGTGGCATACGTTCAGCCACAGCAATGGGCAAGTTGCTGGCCGGGAAGTAGTCCTTACGTGACAGGATCAGTGACATAGTTAATGCTCCGCTTACCACATAGGCTGGCGCTCCGTTCGGGGCGCGCAGCCAAATTCCCGTCTGAACAGGGTAGAAAAATGGTTACTGTCACCGAATCCACACTGATAGGCGATGTCCGTTATGCGCATATCGCTGTGACGCAGCAGGTGGCGAGCCTGCAATAAACGCAGCCGGTTAAGATATCGCTGTGGCGTGCTACCGGTTTGCTGCTTCATCTGGCGATGCAGTGTACGCAGTGACAGCGAGAAGCGATCGGCCAGTGCTTCCCAGCTAATCTCCTCACTGTAGTGATCATTCAACCAGTCTAGCAACCGGTGCAGCCTGGCTTCCTGATCCTGCGCGTTGGGGTTGTGCGCCGCTTCACGCAGCAGTACGAGTAACTGTAAAAACTGCCTTTCCTGATGCGCCTGACGCTCCAGCGACCATACCGCTTGCGGCGTCATCTGTTCCACCAGGAGCAGGGCCTGCGCCATCGCTTTTTGACTAATCCGCCAGTGAGACGCGCACCCACGCTCATCCTCCAGGGGCAGCAACGCCTGTAAGCCCGACAGAAAACGAAACGCCACCGGACTGCGATACAGCACGTTCGTCAGGCACAGGTTGTCGGTTTTCTCATACAGATGACGATCGTGATCGCGCACAAAGCAGACGCAACCGGCGCTTAATGTCTGCGCCTGACCATTGAACACATGAATGCCTGAACCCTGTTCGACCAGCACAATTTCGTGAAAATCATGGTGATGTTCAGGAAACGCCTGCTGGGGCACACGCGGCTCAATGGCAATGGCGTAATCGCCAGCCGGAAAGAAATCAGCACTATGCAGAACAGTCATGATTCGCCCTCGTTTAACAAAACTGCAACCGAGTCTACGCAGGCGATGTGCAGCTTACCTTGAATTTTGAACCGCGCAGCGCAGGAAATGCGTGAAATTTTCAAGATCGCTTAAGTGATTGATAAAAATGCGGGAAAGCTCACAACTCTGCCGTTAGGGAGTTCTGTGAGCTTCCTCACGAACACCTTTGTCACCCTGCCAGTGCCGCTAACCGTCTGGCAGTGCCGCTAAGGTCACAGCAGGGCGCGCTGCGTATCCTGTCGCCATGTCATTTCAGGAAGAACAGGCGATGAGCATGCGTAATAGTGTGGCGATTGATTTAGGCGCATCGAGCGGACGCGTGATGCTTGCACAGTGGACGGCCGCCAGCCAGCAGATCAGGCTGCGCGAAGTGCGCCGCTTTACCAATCAACGCGTTTGCCAGGCCGGCTATGACTGCTGGGATCTGGACAGGCTGGAGCACGAGATCCGGGCTGGGCTGGCGCAACTGGATGAAGAGGGCATTGTGCCCGACAGCATCGGCATTGATACCTGGGGCGTGGATTTGGTGTTACTGGATGCCGAGGGAGCACGCGTCGGTGAGGCGGTGAGCTACCGGGACCCGCGCACCGAAGGCCTGATGAAACAGGCCATCGAGGACCTGGGGCAGCAGGCCATTTATCAACGTACCGGTATTCAGTTCCTGCCTTTTAATACCTTATATCAGCTGCGTGCTCTGCATCTGCAACAGCCGGACTGGCAGGCGCGGGTCAAACATGCGCTGATGATCCCGGACTATCTGCATTATCGCCTGACGGGCGTGATGAACTGGGAATACACCAATGCCACCACGACGCAGTTGCTGAACATCCACAGCGGTGAGTGGGATACTGACCTGTTGGCCTGGGCGGGCGTCGATCCCGCGTGGTTCGGTAAACCCCAGCCTCCGGGCAACAGGGTCGGTCACTTTATCAGCGCGAGCGGTAAACCGATTCCGGTCATCGCCGTGGCCACCCACGATACGGCCAGCGCCGTTCTGGCGACGCCGCTCCTGGCGGACAACACCGCCTACCTCAGTTCGGGCACCTGGTCGCTGATGGGGATTGAAAGCCTGCAACCCTGTGTGAGTGACGCGGCGATGAATGCCAACGTCACCAATGAAGGCGGCGCGGAAGGCTACCGGGTACTGAAAAACATTATGGGATTATGGCTGCTGCAGCGCGTCTGCTCGGAACGTGGCATCCACGATTTGTGCGCGTTGATTGACGCCGCCGCCCGTCAACCAGCCTGCCAGGCGTTGATCAATCCCAACGATGCCCGATTCATCAATCCTGAAAATATGGTGCAGGCCATTCAACATGCCTGTGCAGAACAGGCAATGCCGGTTCCGCATACCGACGCCGCACTGGCCCGCACGATTTTTGACAGCCTGGCGCTGCTCTACCGCCAGACGATGGAGGAGCTCAGCCAGTTGCGCGGCACGCCATTGCGCCAGTTGCATGTTGTCGGCGGCGGCAGCCAGAACCCGCTGCTGAACCAGCTGTGCGCCGATGCCTGCCAGTTGCCGGTGCTGGCGGGGCCGGTTGAGGCCTCCACGCTCGGCAATGTCGGCTGCCAGCTGATTGCACTGGGAGAACTGCGCGATGTCGCTGAACTCCGCCGCTGCATCAGCCGCAATTTCCCGTTAGAAACTTTTACTCCGCAGAATCACAGCGCCTTTGCAGCCCATCAGGCTCGCTTCGCCGCGCTGTGCCAACCCGCTAAGGAATGTGCTTATGACAAAGCTGATTGAACAGGCTTTTGAGCTGGCTAAACACCGTTACGCTGCTATTGGCGTCGATGTCGACCAGGTAATGACGCAACTGGATGAGATCCCGGTCTCCATGCACTGCTGGCAAGGCGACGACGTGCGTGGATTTGAAAATCCCAACGGCCAACTGACGGGCGGTATCCAGGCAACCGGCAATTATCCCGGTCGGGCGCGCAATGCGGTTGAGCTGCGTGCCGATCTGGATAAAGCCATGTCGTTAATTCCCGGCCCGAAAAGAGTCAATCTGCATGCTATCTATCTGGAAAGTGATCAGCCGGTTGAGCGCGATGCAATTGAACCGCAGCATTTCCGTCACTGGGTCGAATGGGCAAAGCAAAACCAGCTCGGGCTGGATTTTAACCCGACCTGTTTTTCCCATGCGCACAGCGCGGAGGGTTTCACGCTGGCGCACGCCGATGCGGGCATCCGTCAGTTCTGGATCGATCACTGCAAAGCCAGCCGCCGCATTTCGGCTTACTTTGGTGAGCAGCTTGTCACGCCTTCCGTTATGAATATTTGGGTACCGGATGGGATGAAAGATCTCACGGTCGATCGTGCGGCACCGCGCCAGCGTCTGGTCAGCTCACTGGATGCGATTATCAGCGAAAAATACAACCCGCAACACCATATCGATGCGGTTGAAAGCAAGCTGTTTGGCATCGGTGCAGAGAGTTATACGGTAGGCTCCAACGAATTCTGCCTGGGCTTCGCCGCCAGTCGCCAGATTGCGCTGACACTGGATGCGGGCCATTTCCATCCTACCGAAGTGATCTCCGACAAAATCTCGACAGCGATGCTGTTTGTCCCGCGGCTGCTGCTGCACGTCAGCCGTCCGGTGCGCTGGGACAGCGATCATGTGGTCCTGTTGGATGATGAAACCCAGGCCATTGCCCATGAAATCGCACGCCAGAAGCTGTTCGATAAAGTGCATATCGGTCTCGACTTTTTTGACGCCTCAATCAACCGCATTGCCGCCTGGGTGATTGGCACACGCAATACCAAAAAAGCCTTGCTGCGTGCCCTGCTGGAACCGAGCGATCAGCTCAGAGCGCTGGAACGTGAAGGGGATTACACCGCGCGTCTGGCACTGCTCGAAGAGCAAAAATCTCTGCCGTGGCAGGCGGTCTGGGAAGCCTGGTGCCTGCGCCATGATGTGCCGGCCGATGCCAGCTGGCTGAGCGAGGTTCGTCACTATGAACACCACACATTGCGTCAACGCTAAGGAAAAGGCTATGCAAACTATTTTGAACGCTGAGTTTGTGCAGGGGATGGTGAAAGTCACCAGTGATATGTGGCTGAAAGGCTGGGATGAGCGTAATGGCGGCAATGTCAGCCTGCGCCTGTTACCGGAAGAGGTAGCCCCTTTTGCTGCCGATTTTTACGCGCAGCCGCGCTGTGTTGAGTTAAGTCAGCCTGTCCCGGACCTGGCCAACGACTGGTTTCTGGTCACGGGCTCGGGCAAGTTCTTTCGCAACGTTCAGCTTGATGCCGCGGACAGCCTGGTCCTGCTGCAGGTGGATGACAAAGGCTTGTCGTATCGCATCCATTGGGGGCTGAGTAACGGTGGAATGCCGACATCAGAACTGGCGTCCCATTTCCAGTCGCACGCTGTACGCAAACGCGTTACGCAAGGGGCCGACAGGGTGATTATGCACTGCCATGCCACAAACTTTATGGCGCTGAGCTATGTCGTCAACCTCGACGCCGCGCGCTTCACTCGCCTGCTGTGGGAAGGCAGTACCGAATGCCTGGTGGTGTTTCCGGATGGCGTCGGGGTTCTGCCCTGGATGGTGCCCGGCACGGATGACATCGGTCAGGCGACCGCTGACGAAATGGCCACTCACAGCCTGGTCATGTGGCCGTTCCACGGGATCTTTGGTGCAGGACCGACGCTGGATGACACCTTCGGCCTGATCGATACCGCGGAGAAGTCGTCTGAAGTGGTCGTGAAAGCCCTGTCGATGGGCGGCATACGTCAGAGCATCACGACGGCGCAGTTAATCGCGCTGGGTGAACGCTTTAATGTCAAGCCCTGGCCGGCGGCGCTTCAGGCGGTGCGCAGTGATGTTGCGTAAGGCGTTTGTGATGCAGGTGCATCCGGACTGCCACGATGAGTATCTGCGCCGTCATTCGCCCATCTGGCCTGAGTTGGAACAAACGCTTAAAGCGCACGGTGCGCATCACTATGCCATCTGGCTGGATACGACGCGCCACCTGCTCTTTGCCAGCGTGGAGATCGAATCAGAGGCGCGCTGGCTGGCGGTGGCGCAGACGGCGGTGTGCCAGCGCTGGTGGGCATCCATGCAGGATGTGATGGTGACGAATGCGGATAACAGCCCGGTCAGCGAACCATTACAGCCCATGTTCTATCTGCCTTAGGCCGTTATCGGGCGACAGGGCCGGATGAAAAGGGCCCTGTCCTGCGCAGGGTTGCGGCGGTGGTGCTCTGGCGTCACCGCCGACCTGCGTAATGGCGCTGCGGAGGGCGACAACCTCAGTAGCGAACCCGGCTGCTGCCCAGGCGCAAGTTGGGCACGGCTGACATGACCGGGCCAGGGATCACCGGCATGCCGTTCAGCATCGACAAAAATGCCTGTGCCCAGTGATGGCTGTCATGCAGATGCAAGCCCTTCATCAGGCGCGCATGCAGATGTCGCCGTTCACGCAATGGCATCTGCAGGGCGCTGTGAATGGCATCGGCCATGGCATCCGGATCGTAAGGATTGACGATAAGCGCACCGTCCATTTGCTCTGCCGCGCCAGCAAACTGCGACAGAATCAGCATGCCTGGGTTATCCGGGTCCTGCAACGCCACATACATTTTTGCCATTAAACTCATTCCCGACATCAGCGGCGTGACCAGCGCTACGCGTGAGGCGCGATAAATGCCCGCCTGTTCCTCACGGCTGTAGGCATGAGTCAGACAGTTAACGGGATACCAGTTCATCATGCCGTGTACGCCGTTAAATTCGCCGCAAAGGGTTTCTAACGTGTGCGCGATGCCCGGTGCCCGGTCTGCGTAGCCCGCAGCGTGCGGTGCCAGCTGTAGCAGGGTGATATTTTTTTGATAAACCGCATGTTTGCGCAGCAGCACCTCTATCGCGCTGATGCGGTAAGGCAGTCCGGCGCTTTCATCAAGATGGCCGCCGCTCAGTACGGTGTTTTCCGCTAAGCTTTCACGGCACTGCATTTCCATAAAGGCACAGCTGTTGCTGTCACGCAGACAGCGCACATCATCAAGATCAATCCCGACAGGAAAGACGCCGAGCTTCACAATCCGTCCCTGCACGCGAATGCTGTCGGCGCTCAGGCGCTCGGTACGACATTCGCTCTCCAGCCAGACGATAAAGTTGTTCATGTCCTGAACGGTCTGAAAGCCAATCAGGTCACAGCACAGCAGCGATTCTGTGAGCCAGCGCCAGTCGGGAATCGCCTCAAACATCTTGCCCGAGGGAAAAGGTTGATGCAGGAAAAAGCCCACCGGGTTGGTCAGTCCGGCCTCTCGAAGGTAGTGGGCGCAGCCTAACAGGTGGTAATCCTGTATCCAGATGGCGTCGTCGGGCATGGCGTTTTCACTGATGACCTGTGCGTAGGCTTCGTTAATTTTTTTATATTCCCGATAGCCGTCAGCAGAGAAGCGGGCCAGGTCCGGACGCTGGTGGAAAACCGGCCACATCCCTTTATGAACATACTGGTGATAACCTTCATTCACCTCGTCCCTGGACAGAGGAAAGGTCAGGGTTGCATAAGCGCCTTTCTGCTGAGCGCTCAGCGGCCTCGGCGCATCAGGAGGCAGAACCGCCGTCTCGCCATCCCAGCTGATCCAGAGTCCGCCGTTGCGGGAAAGAAGACCTTCATAAATGGCGGACAGGGTGGAACGTTGTGAATGATTGTGTGATACCAGGATAAAACCTGACATGGTGTTTTCCTTATGGGCGGGCAGGGCATCAGTCGCCGTGCCCGATGTCCAACAGTCGTCGTGTGGAGGTCGGATGAGAAACTGCAGCAGGCCGCACATGGCAAGGCGTCCTGTTCGCTTAATGGTGTTGGGTGCGGTCAGCACGCACCGAATCACCCAGGCCATCAGGTGAAACCGTCCTGAGATAAATGCCCGGCAGCGCGTCATGACAAATAAACCCGTTACGTTCCAGAAAAGCCGGCGCGCTGTCACTCAGGGCAATAATGCGCTGGCAGCCACTGGCACCGGGATGTGTCATACAACAGTGCAGCAGCCAGGAGCCCAGCCCGACATAGCGATATTCCGGCGAGATAAACAGGTCCTGTATTATCCAGGTTTCGGCCATATCGGTGATCACGCGCGCAAAGCCAATCTGGCGGGCATGGCGATAAAGCCCAAAACAGAGACTGCTGTTCAGTGCCAGCGTCAGAAAGCGCGCATCAGGGATCGCCGCACCCAGCCACTGGGCAATCAGCCGCGGGTTGAGCATGGCCGGATCGGTATTAACCTCCATCGTCTCTCTGAACCATTTACGGGGAGACATCAGGCGAAGGCGCTGCTGCTCGGCAAGATCCGCCACCACGGCATCACCACAAACCGGCAGGAAAGAGGACGCATTCACGCATTTCATCAACGGCTTCCTTGTACATGGACGCATCTGCGCCCGGTGCTGTAGATTTAAGCGCCCGGCGTGTAAAAGTGGCGTAAAAAAAATCTGATGCGGTGTAAAAAGGGTGCAAAGGAAAAGCGACGAGGTGGGCGCGCCGAGCCCGTTATCCGACGTTAAGGCTGGGCTGGAGTGAGTTATCGAAAGATCCGCGCCCGCAGAACAGGCGTTATTTTCTTAATACCGGGCACAGCTTAAGACTACGGCCAGAAGACAGAGAAGAATTGTTCGCTCGTAAGCCCGATGTTTAACCCCTGAACGGCTTACTGAATTTCAACGGTGTCTTTACTGGTGTCGCATTATTCCGATCGCCGCTTTAACGGCTAACGGATGCGTAACCCACTGGCAGGCGGGTTACGCATCCGTCACCCTCCGCCTACAGGGGTGAATTCACGGCGGTATCGTTAGTTTTTTTCGCCGGTGTGACGCCCCAGACTTCGTCATATTCATACCCGGTCAGCGATTTGATCACTTTGCGCGTTTCTGCATCGCAGTCTTTAGGTGCGCCGCCAAGCTTACGACGTGCGACTTCTTTGATCAGCAACCTGTGACTGCTCTGGGTCAGCTTGAACTTATAGGTCAGCCAGAAACTGATGGCCAGTAGTGTGCCAGACACAAACACCATCAATACCACAATGGCATTAATCGCACTCTCGGGTTGGGCGCCATTTCCTTTCGTAAAACCGCTTTCCTGCAGGACGACCCCAATCATAAAGATGGCAATGGCGACAGAGCTTTTACGGGTTAACACCATTACGCCAGCAAAGATTCCCTCCCGACGCTTGCAGGTGACCATCTCATCAATATCAGGAATAAAACTGTAGATGTTCCAGGGAATGTAGAACAACCCGGCACGGGCGATGCCCATAAAAAGAAATATCGCGCTGAACAGAAGGGCCGGTACCTGCCAGTGCCAGAGATAAACGGCAAACAGAAAGAATAAGATCACCAGAATACTGAGATAAGAAATTCTCAGTGCGGTTGAGGGCGTCATATTTAACCGGCCTAACAGCATCATAAATACAAACGTACCCGGGATAGACATAAACATCATGTTGCTCAGTAACAGAGAGGCCAGTGAGGCGTCCTGTTTCAGACCGTAAATCACAAAGTAGGTAAAAACGGCCAGGAAGACATCCATTGCGGTAAATGAGCAGATATAAATCATCAGATGCTGGCGAAAGGCTCTGATTTTGAATGATGAAATCAGGTCCACAAACAAATATTTAAAATGCGCCAGGAAATGACCTTTCCTGACCGGGTGGATCTCATCAGGCTGCCCGGTCTGTATATCTTTCGCTTCCCAGGTCGTGAGCCAGGTAATAAAGACGGCAACACAATAAATGACCGAAAAAATGATCCCCGTCAGCGTGTAAGTGATGGCGTTATCTTTGCCGGTGTAGGTCATGAGCAGCCCCGGCACGGAGACAGCCAGAAAACTCCCGAGCGAAGAGAACATCAGGCGCACGCCGGACAGACGCGTACGCTCGCTGAAGCGGTTGGTCATCTCAGATGACAGGGTTTCCCACGGGACCAGCACCATTGCAGAGAGTAATTCAATAGTGAGGTACGTACCGAGATAATACCAGTAGCTCATGTCCGTCACCCACAGTGCGCCATACAGCAGCATCAAGGGTGACGACATTAATAAAAAGAAGCGGCGGCGGCCAAATTTACGGCCCGCCCATGTATTGCCGAAATTATCGGTGATGTAACCCATTATCGGGCTTAAAACAGAATCGATGACGCGGGCAATGGCAAATATAGATCCCGCTTCAAATACCGATAATCCGCAATAAGTGGTGTAAAAAAATAATAGCCAGGCACCGATAACGGCAAAAGCGCCTCCGCCAAATAAATCCGTTAAGCCGTAGCCGATTGCCACGCCATAACCTACGCGACGCTGAGTGGGTTTAACCATCGATAAAATTCCTGTTCTGGTAGGTGTTTTATAACGGCAGAGGTGCGCGATGCTGCCGTCTCTGTTATAGACAGAAGTGGAAATAAAGTCGGTCAGCGGTAGGTTATCCCGCGTTAGCTAACATCTGTGCTTTAATGCATAATTCGGCGGCTTTAAATGCATGTTCTTGCGTCATAGCCTGTTCAGTGCGATGCAGACAGTCATTAATTAACTGGCCGAAAAACGGAAACCCCACGGTGCCAGAAACGCTGTAACGAAATTCGCCGTCATTATTAACCAGGTACACTACGTCCTGCTCATCGCGCGTCAGATCGGTGTATTTGCGGATTTCGATGTATCCTTCGGTGCCAAGTAACGTCATGCGTCCGTCACCCCACGTTGATAAGCCATCAGGTGTGAACCAGTCACAGCGAAAATAACCCGTCGCGCCGTTTTCGCCCGCCAGCATTGCCTCACCGAAATCTTCAAACTGCGGGTGGAAAGGATGACTGAAATTGCGGACCTGACTGGCGACCACCGTGGCGTCGCGGTTGCCGGTGTAATAGAGGAACTGCTCTATCTGGTGGCTGCCGATATCACACAGGATGCCGCCAAAATAACGGCGCTGGTAGAACCAGTCTGGTCGGCCCGTGCCTTCCCGATGTGGACCCGTGCCTAGTGTCTGGACGACCTGGCCAATTGCGCCTTGTTCAACCAGTTGCCCGGCGAATACCGCACTTTCCACATGCAGACGCTCGCTGTAATAAACGGCATATTTACGGCCGGTTTTGACACACATCGCTCTGGCATCGTCGAGTTGTTCCAGAGTGGTCAGGGGAGCCTTATCGGTAAAATAGTCTTTATCGGCCGCCATGACCTTCAGCCCCAGCGCGCAGCGCTGTGAGGGAATAGCGGCGGCTGCCACTAACTGCACCTGCCGATCGGCAAGGATCGTATCGAGTGAATCGGCAATCTGTACGTGCGGAAACTGCTGGACGAATTTATCGACCTTGGCCGCATCCGCGTCATAAACCCACTTCAGGGTTGCACCGGCCTCGGTAAGGCCATTGCACATGGCATAAATATGTCCATGATCGAGCCCTGTGGCGGCAAAGATAAACTCGCCTGGATTGACTACGTGCTGCGGCTTGCCTTTCGGCGCGTAATTCATGCCATCCTTTTTATTCATGGTTGTTTCCTCACGCAAAATTTTTACCCAACGGGATGTCGTCGACATCAGCGAAGTTATCTACTGAAGCCTGCTTTTCGTAGAAATGGGGCGCACTGGCAATCAGTCCGCCGGTACAATAGAAGGCGTCATCTTCAGGAATAGGTAGCGAGACCGTACTTTTGGTGATGGCCGATTTATAGATGGCGGTAATTAATTCCAGCGACCGTTTACCCTGCTCGCCATCGATTAATGGCGCACACTGTTGCTCAATGGCGCAGAAAAAGTCATTCACCTGCCCGGCATGCAGCGTCCAGTTCAGAGGTGGCACATCGGCATATAAGCGCTCCAGCTCGCTTTCCAGAGCAATATTGTTATCTTTTTCCGGAAAGCCATTCTCCGCGGCCTGGTTAGCCACGGTTTTCCAGGGCGCAGAGAGGCGCGCTTTTTCACCCTGTAGGATGATTTTTTGATCTTCTCCGTGATGCACAACCGAGGCCGTTAGCTGCGCAAGAGTTCCATTCGGAAAGCGGAAAATAGCGGCGCTGAGATCCTCGACTTCGGCGTTGTCGTGGGCCACGTTGCCCATCATGGCAACCACTTCACTGGGGGCACCGAGCATCCACTGCATGGCATCGATATGGTGCACCGCATGATTAAGCGTACAACCGCCGCCTTCTTTCTCCCAGGTGCCACGCCACCACAGGTCATAATAAGAGTGGCCCCGCCACCAGAATGAATCGACCTGTGCGTGACAGATTTTCCCTGCCAGCCCCGAATCAACAGCGGCTTTTAAGCGCCAGAAGGCATCGGTAAAACGGTTCTGTGCCACCACGGAAAGGACCTTTCCGCTGGCCTTTTGCGCCGCCATCATGGCATCGCACTCTTCGAGTGATGCCGCCATTGGCTTTTCGCATAACACATGTTTTCCCGCCTGTAGTGCCGCAATGGTGTTTTCTGCGTGCACATAGGGTGGGGTGCAGACATCAACGACATCAATATCTGCGCCTTCTGCCAGCATCGCATGATGATCGCTGTAAACGCGCACATCCTGCAGGCCATAACGCTGTAATTTATCGCGGGCTTTGTCAGGATAAACATCAACAACGGCGACAATTTTGCCGCGTTCAGGAAATTGCAAAAATGCCTGAATATGTAAATTGGCAATGTTGCCCATGCCCACTATTGCAATTTTTAGCATGCTTATTCTCCATTGGTTCGCTGGGTTGTGGTGCCTGCGGAAGACCATAAAAAAGCGCTGGAGAGGGGACAAACTGTTTTTGTGAGAATGTTCGCAGAGCGAGGCGGATGTTTGTGAACGGAATGTAAAATCACCGTATTATCAATCCACTATAGCTGCAAAAAATTGCAAAAAATGATTGGGATGGGGATCACATTATGGCTGGCAAGCTCAGAATGGACGAAATTTCAGCAGAAACGGGCTATTCCGTCAGTACGGTTTCGCGCGTGCTGAGCGGTAAATCCTACACCAGTGATAAAGCACGTGAGGCTATCGTCAGTTGTGCGCGTCGTCTTGGCGTATTGCATGAAATGGTAAGCAGCCGCCTGTTGATCAACAGCCTTATTGTGTTTGCCCCAGCGCGCACCTTTACCCCGCGTGGCGATCATTTTTATCTCGAAGTGACGCGCGGCATCGCAGAAGCCTGTGCAACGCACGACGTTCATATCAGCTACTATCCGCTTGAGGAACAGCGTGCCGATGTGAAGCTGTTTCTTGAAAAGGCGGGTGCAAAAAGTAACGACGCTATCATTATCATCGGGACTGACGACCAGGCGATTTTCAATCTGGCAGCGACACTCAATAAGCCCTGCGTGTTAATTAATTCCCGAGACAAAGACATGAAGCTGGATGCGGTTTCACCCGATCACCATGCGATTGGTTTTGGGGCTATGCAGCATCTGTTTGAACAGGGCCATCGTCGCGTGCTGACCGTGACCTGTCTGAGCCGTGAGACGCTGTTTCTGCGCCTGGAAGGCATTAAAGATGCTTACCGCCATTTTCATATTCCGTTTAGTCCGCAGAAAGACCTGATTGTGATCGAAGCCTATTCCTCTGGTGAGACCGAGGACGCGCTTAATCGCTGGCTGGATAGTCATCCACGTGAAGCGTGGCCAGATGTTATCTTGCCGGTAGGTAAAGGCATTATCACCGGGGTACAAAATGTGTTGCGTGCCCGATCGTTGCGTATTCCCGAGGATATGTCGTTGATGACTACCGATCTGGCGAGCCGGTTAGCCGGGCCGCCAGACACATCCATCACTGGCTTTGCCGTGCCCTGTCGTGAACTGGGCTACGAGGCGATTCAGCTACTGCAGAACCGCCTGAATCGTCCCCAGGCACCGGTTTATAATCTGCTGTTGCAGGGAATCCTTATGGATGGAGGGACGGTCGCCAGAGCCACCCGTCATGCGGCGCGGGATGAGATTCGTGATGAAGAGGGTTGAAAGGGGATAAACACCATTAATTGTGCGGTCAGGTAACCGACGTGCTCACGCTGTATCATTGTTTTTAACGTTTTTTTCGATGAGTTTTTTAACGCTCAATCTTCCAGACTCAGGTCGGCAAACATCTCTTTGAAGCGGCGTTTTTTTCCTCAAGAGCTTTCATCTTTTCGATATCAGAGGCTTTCATATAGCCAAACTTCGCTTTTCAGTTGTAATACGAATACTCAGTTATTTCCGCTTCGCGGCAGACATCCTTAACGGTACGTCCGGTTTCGACGGACTTCAGAACGGCAATGATCTGGTGTTCGGTGAGTCGGGCTTTACGTATGGCAATCAATTCCGAGTACATAACAGTATGTCGGAAGCACTCTGAAATAGAATGGATCGGTTTACAGGGGGAAGGTCAAGGCACAAGCACAAAACAAACCTACAAGCGGCAAGTCTAAGACACCGATATCCACTCAGATTCGCCTAAAAGTTACTATTAATTATTTTTATGCCCAGCACCCAAAAGAGTAACATATCATGCGTTTAGCATTTTTCACTTTTAGCAAGAGCCTGCTGCTTTAGTAGGACTCTGGCAGCTATGAGCGAGGATAAAAGATAATAATTGCGATGGCCCCAAAGTAATCACATCAGTATGTATGTATGTATGTATGTATGTATGTATGTATGTATGTATGTATGTATGTATGTATGTTGAATTTAACCAAAAACATGCATAGCTTCCAACTGCTTTTTTTTCATTCCATTACAAGAGGATAAAAAATTATCTTTAAAATCTGGTGGGGGAGAGTGTAGTCGCTGTACTGCATCTTTATTTCCTTCTAACTCCCGTAACTGTGCAATTGTGCTTCTACGAATCGATGAGAGAAAAAAATCCCCAGCATTTTATTTATGGCTCTTTAAATAATTAGTTAGTATTTTAGACGATGCTTGAATTGCTTTTTCCTCAGAAAAACCCAAAGTAAAGTGAGAATTAATGACATTGTATTGGTATAGGCATACTGCTTCAGCCATTTGTTTAGCTTGCTCATTTGGGGAGGGCTGACTAGCCCACGATTGGGAAGTAATGAGTAATATAAGCAGTAACAATCGTTTTTTCATGTGTAGAATCCATAATATTTGTAATGCAATATTTAAACCTTTAAAACGTAGCTTTGACAACAACCACTAAAGTGCTTCCCTTAAATCAACTGAGACTGTCGATCTCCACGTTCGCTCTTGGCTCGTAACGGACATGAACACAGTGCAATTTAAGCTGATAGCAACCAGCTGGGTAACTTTTAAAGGGAGTTTCTGCGTTTCCATTCATTCACCACATCACCTAAATTTTGGGGGATATCACTTCTAATTTGCCTGGGAAAATGTTGTGGTGAAAAGTTTCAAACGCTACAAAGCTCATTAGCACGTAATTTCCATTCGTCAACCTGAGTGGGGTGGTCAAAAGAGTAATAAACGCAAGCATCCTCAGGCAGAATATTACGCAGTGCCTGCATGCAGTTGGCCTCACAGGGCCGCAATTCAATATAGGCAGCCGTGATTGGTATTACATCATCGGTGGAATAGCGCTCGATGCGGTTTATCGCGGCAACGAGAGCCGCCATTTCGCCATGCAGCCTGACCCAATTATGGGTATAGATTCCTGGTGGCATGCTTATCTGCATCCGACTGTTTCCGAACGCATAACGAATATTACCCCGTAGCCTGTACTGGACTACTGCACAGCAGGACTCAGGACCGAAACCAGGCTGTTTCACCAAATTCTTTTTGTCCTCCAGCGTGCGCCTGACAATCGGATACCCGGAACTGAGGGAGTATTCAGTTTTTATAAGTTGCATCAGAGTTTCCTTTACTTGAACATTCTTAATCAATCATATGGGGTTCCGGCGCAAACTTCCATAAGAACAGGGCACTTAGGGGCTGGAAAAATTAAGGTCCGCTTAATACGCTTCAGGGAATTTAATATTCATATTAGAGCCTTGCGTTTTCCTTACGGCTTCACCAGGCATATAACTGCCGTTCCGCAACTGTACGGACTCTCGTTCATATCTGTGGTTCAGTCTGTCAAGCCAGTGCTTTATGGTCTGGGTCAGTGAGTATTCAGTTCGTAAGGGAAAACCTAATGATGATTCACCGATATGAGCAGGGGAATCTCAGCAGCCATCATGTCTCTGTCTGACGATCTATGTTTATCCGTTAAATGGTATTTGCGGCCTAAATATTCTTACCGGCGCAGGCCAGTCCGGTTCAATCGTAAGATTCGGTTTGAGCTGTGAGTTCAATGGGGGCGGTGCAACGCGATCCTTAATCAAAGGGGGACGTTGTGTAAACTTTTATCCAACATATCAGCCCATTCCTGCATCATCACTTTACGTTCATCAATATAGGCCGCATGGTTGTAAGTGCGGCGGACATTGTTGGTGTCAGCATGTGCAAGTTGGGCCTCGATAGCATCTGATCGATAGCCCATCACGTTTAAACGAGTACTGCCTCTGGTTCTGGTAGCATGTGGGCTAAATACCACTCCAGCCAATGCTTTTAAGTAGCTGACGCAGGGAGTGCGATGTCATTGGACCTTGGTGCTGCCATGCCCGGTTAATCCCTGTTGTGTTCTTAGCATTTTACGACTTGAGAGGAAAGGGAGATATGAATCGCAGACACCTCAGAGTCATTTAAGATGACTTAAAGAGAGGTGCCCATGATCGGTAAGCGTTATCCCGAAGAGTTTAAAATTGAAGCAGTCAAACAGGTCGTCGATCGTGGTTATTCTGTTTCCAGCGTTGCAACACGTCTCGATATCATCACCTACAGACTTTACGCCTGGATAAAGAAGTACGTTCCGGACTCATCCACTAATAAAGAACCGTCAGATGCTCAGGCCGGGATCCGCCGTCTCCAGAAAAAGCTGGAGCGGGGTTGTCGCCGGCAACGGTAAGCGGCGGGTCTTTCTCATCCGCCATTATCGGAGCACCTGTGGTGATGCCTCTGATATCAATATTTTCTCTTTCGAAGCAGCCGAGCATTTTCTGAAATACATGAGCAGTTATCGTAACTATTCATGAAAGTCTCTTGTCCGCTCCTCGCTCATATGGGAGATTAGGATGACATCAGTCTGCTTTATGCCACGAGAGGACATTTAAACAGCAATGCCATCGTTGCATAATAAAAAAGATGACGAATAGTTTTTTTACGCAAGGTAAATGCTGATTCCACAGCCAAATAAAGGGAGTAAGCATGGGAAGGTTTCAGGGTAAACGTATATTGATCACGGGTGGGACAAGCGGCATGGGGCTGGCAGGCGCTCAGCGAATTGTCTCTGAAGGTGGGCATGTAGCTATTACGGGGCTTAATGAAGAAAGGCTGGAACGCGCACGCAGTATCCTTCCTGTGGCATCGCTTGTTCTGAAAAGCGATGCTGCAAGCGAAACTGACATAAATGTGCTGCAGGAAGCTATTGATGGCTGGAGTAAACTTGATGGATTATGGCTTAATGCTGGTTTCGCGGAACTAAGCTCTCCGGGATCTGTAACAGCAGATTCATTTAATCGCATGATGAACGCTAATGTGCGCGGCCCAATGCTACAGCTGGCAGCGCTCTCCAAATCACTTAATTCAGGCGCATCCGTTCTGGTGACGTCATCCTCATCTGTATATGAAGGTGCGGCGATGACAAGCCTGTATGCATCGACGAAAGGCGCTGTTATCGCTATGGTCAAAAGCTGGGCTTCTGCTCTGGCTGAACGCGGTATACGCGCCAACACGTTGGTGCCAGGTCCGATTGAAACCAACTTCAGGCACTTTTTGCCAGAAGAGTCGCGTCAGCAGTTTGAAGATTTTGTGGTAAAACAGGTTCCTTTGGGCCGCTCAGGAACAGCAGCAGAGGCCGCTGCAGTTGCCCTTTTTCTCCTGTCCGATGACGCATCTTATGTTACCGGCAGCCAATATGCGGTAGACGGCGGCCTGGTACATTACTGATTGTTATCAGGGTTCATAAAAGCAACTGAAATTGGTCCAGTAACGTTCGCTTTTAGCTTGTTGGAAGTGACGAAGTACTTGTTCAAGTGCACGCCGCCAGCCTTAATCCACTTGAAAGGCGACCAAACCCAACATTCCCGCTCATCCTGGGAACTGATGTATCCGGAGTCGTTGCAGCGGCCGGCAATAACGTCTCTCTGTTCAGCCCAGGCGATGAGGTCTATTCAATGGTGCGCTTTCCGGAGGGGATAATGAATGGCAGCAGTGCCTATGCAGACTATGTGAGTATTCCCTCATCGGAACTGGCGTTAACACATCAGGCCTATCGCAGTGCCTCGCCGGCGCAGAAAATGGCGGCGGTGCTGATTGAGGACATTGATTTACAGCTCATCGACCTTCACCGGCGGGCCGCGCTGATGCGCAGTCACCTGAATTAAGATGTCGAAGTGGTTGTTTTCTGATCACTCCTTTTAATGTCGCTTATGCTGCCGCCGGTGGGCGTTTATCCACAGGGTTAGGTGCCGGATATGCACCCGGGCTGTGGACAACAGAGAACAAGGATGTTGCTGTGCGCCGCTTTATTCCGCCTCTCGCGGGAGAAGGCAGAAAACCCGGTCCGTGCGGTCTGCGGCCGTTGCCGTGCCTTCACTTTAGCCCGACCACTGCGTGATCAAGAGATCGCTTCGCTCGCCTCCTCCCCAGTTCGCACTCCCTCCACGGGGCTTACTCCCGTCGCGCTTCCGCTCAGTCTTCGCGTCATCGCGTGCATAATCACGGCTCCGCTCGATTGCGCTGCGGCCTCGTCGTCGCTCCTGATCACTCCGCTTTTCGTCGGGCTGTCATTCAGGCACGGCACAGGCCGTATCTGTCATCCCCTTAAGCGAGGCGTTTGTATGCAGGAAATGAATCAAGCCCGTTTCGTCGACGGGGACGCACGAATGCGCTTTTTACCCATGCTGTTTTCCAGCGACTTTTTGCGCTCAGAACTCAACGTTTATCACTAGGCAGAACGCTTTCTGGAAGGTTACAACGGCGGTTTCTGGGAGTTTGTGCAGTTACCCAATGGCGGAGGATTCATGCAGTCGCCTGGCGATGAGTACCGTTTCCGTAACCCTGAAAACTGGACGGATATGATCGTTTCAGCGGAGGTGGCGGGCATCATTCTGACTGCACTGGTGCTTAATCACCGTAGCTGGATGCACAGCCACCATGATCAGGAAGAACTCTGCGCCCACTTTTGTGAACGTTACGAGCAACTGATGGCGTATGCAGATACGCACACCGAGGGCGGCGCGCTGTTCCGCGCACTGGACTGATTGATCAGGGGCGGTGAGACCGTCCCTTACAGGAGAAAAAAACATGCATGGCAACGTAAATGAAGTCTGCGCCTGGCTGCTGGAAAACTATATCCCTGGGTGCACCCTGACCGTTCTGGTGTGGACAATCGAAGATGTGGAAGTCTGCAGCGAAGAAATGGGCATTACCGAACAAGAGTCTGTCGAGGTGCTCAGACGCATCTCACTGGATGAAAACTACATTGAGCACGGTATCAACGGACAGACCGTATGGGAGCATCTCAGTAATATTCGGGCGATGATGCATCAGGTACGCGAAGTCAGCTTTGATGCACGAAGCCTTCAGACGCTGGCCGAAGCAGCAGGGCGTTTAGTCCAGACCGGAGGAGAAGACGACCCCAGTACGATTTTGCAGGCTGTTGCTCAGGCGAGAATGGCACTGAACAGATAAGAAGAAAAATGAAACTGTCACCGCAGAACCGCAGCATCCTTTGCCAGTACAAAGCCCTGATAAACGAGCGCAGCCGTTTCTGTGGTCAGAGAGAACTCAGGACGGAAGAGATCATAGATGAAATCTGCCATTACATGACCTGTCAGTGTGCCGTATATATTAGCGGCCACTTTATTTTGCAGAGCGGCAAAGGTTAATCAGTAACGTTCAGGCGGTTGCGGCCCGCCTGTCAGCCTGCCAAAACCTGCGCCTTCGGCGGCGGAACGGCAGGGCGCGCGCCTGACGGCGCGATCACCGCACCGCCTCTGATAACGGTATTCTTCCGTGGTGCTTTTACCGCCATTCATTCCAGTTTTTTTGTCGTGGTGCGTGACCGGAATAGCCGGTTATGCGGGCGTGCTGTCGGCTGTCATGCTCCGCACAGAGCCGTCTCGCCGTCTCTGCCCGGGCCCGTTCCGGGGCAGCGGGTTTCCATCCTGACGCAACACCTTTCGCTTGCAGCAGCCGTCCTGGCTGCGCCGCGCAGTCGCGCCGTTTGCGGCGCTCCACGCACCCCGCCAGTACACACGGCGGGATGTAAGGGGCAACGCCGTTTCCGGGGCGCCTGTGTTTACACTGATCGGCCAGTAAACGTTCCCGCGTAATATTGAATATTTTTGACGAATTGAAGTTAGAACTGTTAATTTTCATATTGCATACATCTGTGCTGTTTCGTGCGGTTTTGCTGTTTGTTGCGTTATTACGCATGCGTGATTATTGAATTGAGCGAGTCATCAGCAAACGTGGATAAATACCGCAATCATGCCCGGCTTTCGTGAAGCGTATTTCTGGCTCAGCATGTACGGTGAATGTCGCAAAAAACACGGAGGCGGGTAACCATTTCATATTTATCAATTTTCATGTGTTTGCGTAAAATACGACGTGCTGTGTCTGTGCATAAAAATACCTTCTCAGGCATCCCGTGCAAGATAAGTTGTTACAGACGCGCACTATGCGCTTTGAGCATGTTGCCAGTACCTGTATGAGGTTATTTAAATTCCACTTAAGACACATATTCAACAAGCCACTTTTAGAGTTTCTCTTTCATCACACCTCGCGCAAGATTTTATTTTGCATTTTTATTTATTTAAAACATTGGAGTACAGGAACTGGTCGAAATGGAAGTTCAGAACGAGGCGACACACTGTGAGATAAATTTCTCGTCAATGGTCAATGAGCTTCTCGGATTCGGTCTGATGGTAAAGAACCATCAGGGTGAGAGCAGTAAGTTTGACACTGAGGGGTTTAACCGTGACCTCATACGTAAAGTTTCAGGAACAAGGGAAGGAATAAGTATTTTAATGGCAATGGTCTAAGAAATCTACCTGAATATGCGCGGAGAAAAAAACGAAGAGGCGCTGGAGACAATTCTGGACAGAAATCTGTCAGAGGTTAATGATGCAAAAGACAAGGCGTCAACTAAACATTTCCTGCAAGAAGAGTGAATTAAAATTATCTTCACCGCCTATATCAGACGGTGTAATTTTCAGTAATCAGGTAAACCTTTTACAGGAAGGATGACTAAACATGTTGATCCTTTTTCAATAACTGATCTTATCCTGATATTGCCATGTAACGATTTAATATAGCTTTATGATGGTCAGGCCCAGTTCCAATCCCTGCAGTGTATCTTCCTTTACTCCCTGATTAAAAGGCCAGAAAAGTAAATCTAATTTCTTTATATCAAAACCCTGACTTGTATCGCTAACACGTATGAATAGAGTGTTGTTTAATAATTTTATATTTAAGTTAATAACGCCTTTGTTTATTTTTTTATTCGCATTATCAATGAGGTTGTGCACGATAGATATGAGATTTACTTCTCGGAAATTATTTGACTTTCGCCATTGGTAACTCTTACCAATAACTTATTCCTATTTCCTTCGTTAAAATCACCCTTTCACCAATAGTGGGGGGATTTCAATCGTTCCTGAAGATACTTCTCCGGTATCAATGATTTTAAAAACAGCATCCAGCATTGCCGGTACATCCTGACGAATCATAGAAATATTATGCCCAAGCAGTGATACAAACGGATCCCAGTCAAAACAGCCCAATGGCGGTTGTTTTTTGTTAATCAGTCCACGCTGCGCCAGCCAACCTACCACGCCTTCGAGAGAGATAGTTGAATTAATAAAGATACCCGGCAGGTGAATTTCACTATTATCAAAAGCATCTTCCAGGGTCAGGGCAATGTTGCCGAGAGAATAGCCTCTTACCAGCAGGTTTTCTTCCGGCACGCAGAGTCCATGGGCTGCATGAGCATCAATAAACCCCCTGAGACGCTCAGCAGTATTATGATCTGTTTTACGCCCCCCAATAAAGTACAGGGGTGATGTTGTACCGTAACGGGCAGTACTCTGAGCCAGAATGGTTTCAGTTAATTTTTTTGCGCCAGTATAATTATCAGAGATAATCGACGGAGCCAGTGTCCCGGGTAAGTCGAGATTAATTACAGGCACTCCTGCCTGCTGACAAAGCCCGGTGATTTTGTCCGGAAAGGTCGCCCCGGTAGCCACAATCCAGTCCACCTGCCACGAAAGCATAACCCGGGCTGCTTCCAGCTCCAGTTCTGGATCCCTGCGAGTACAGGTAATAATCGGCAGCATATTGCGCTCTCGTGCCATTTCTTCAAAGCGCTCGGCTATCGAACCAAAGTAGCGGTTATCGTACCTGGGAACCAGCATACCAATAACGTTGGATTTTTGGCTACGAAGCAGGCTTGCCTGCCGATTCAGCGCATAGCCCTGCTCTTCGGCAATTTTTTTTACCCTGTCCGCCAGTGATTTACTGATCCGCCGTTTTTCCCAGCTCCCGTTCAAAATTGCGCTCACGGCACTAGCCGATACGCCGGTAAGTTTCGCCAGATCATAGATAGTCGTTTTCTTGATTTTTTCTGTTCGTGTCACAAATCCAACCCCATTTTTTTGAAGACTCTTGCCCACTTTTTTTTAAAGTGATACCACAGCTTCATCGGTTGAGCGAGTAAAAAACAGTACGCCCCCGGTTTTTGCACCCTTAATGGGCGTACAGAAACCTGATTTTTGACATATAAAAGGATTATAAAATGACCTCATCAAATTCATCCATTACTACTTCCCTTGAAGGTAAGGTGGCTGCCATTACCGGTGCAGCTTCCGGCATCGGTCTGGCCTGTGCAAAAACATTGCTGGCCGCAGGTGCAAAAGTTGTTCTCATCGATCGCGACGGCGAAAAGCTGAGCAAGCTGGTTACTGAACTGGGCGACAACGCATTTGCCCTGCAGGTTGATTTAATGAAACCGGAGCAGATTGACAATATGCTTTCCGACATTATTAACCTGACTGGGCGTCTGGATATTTTCCATGCCAATGCAGGGGCCTATGTTGGCGGACCCGTAGCGGAAGGCGATCCTGATGTCTGGGATCGGGTGCTCTGTCTGAACATTAATGCTGCTTTCCGTTGCGTCCGCGCAGTCCTGCCTGAAATGATCAAACAAAAATCTGGTGACATCATCTTTACCAGTTCTATTGCCGGCGTTGTTCCTGTTATCTGGGAACCTATTTATGCCGCATCTAAATTTGCCGTGCAGGCGTTTGTGCACACCACGCGTCGTCAGGTTGCACAGTACGGCGTTCGTGTCGGGGCGGTGCTGCCGGGTCCTGTGGTAACGGCTCTGCTTGATGACTGGCCGAAAGCCAAAATGGACGAAGCACTAGCTAATGGCAGCCTGATGCAACCAACTGAAGTTGCAGAATCCGTATTGTTTATGGTGACACGCTCTAAAGGAGTCACCGTACGCGATTTAGTCATTCTGCCAAACAGTGTCGACCTCTGAGCCAGGCATAGCCGGCAAACAGCAACAATTTTTTCAGGTGAAGAAAGTATGAATAACGAGAATAAAGCGGTTATTGGCATCGATGTCGGTTCAGGTAGCGTTCGTGCAGGCATCTTCGATTTGGAGGGCAGGCTACTGACGCATGCTGTTCAGAAAATTAATGTCTTTCGCCGTTCAGGCAACCGCGTGGAGCAGTCCAGCACAGAAATCTGGCAGGCGATTTGCCATTGCGTCAGACAATCCCTTGAAACGACCGGAATACGCGCTGAAAACGTGGCAGGACTGGGTTTTGATGCGACCTGCTCTCTGGTTGTGGTCGGTGAAAATGGCCGCCCACTCGCCACCAGTGCTGACGGTAATGCCGATCAAAATGTCATCGTATGGATGGATCACCGGGCGACCCGGCAGGCAGAAAGAATCAATGCCACCCAACATTCTGTACTGAAATATGTGGGGGGGAAAATTTCACCGGAGATGGAAACACCCAAAATTCTCTGGCTGAAAGAAAATCGCCGCGAGGTTTACGATAACGCCTGGCAATTTTTCGACCTGGCAGACTATCTGACCTGGCGCGCTACAGGCGATCTGACGCGCTCCATTTGTACCGTCACCTGCAAATGGACATGGCTTGCCCATGAAAACCGATGGGACCCTGACTACTTCCGTACGATTGGACTGGGCGATTTGGCTGATGAAGATTTCAGACGTATCGGCCAAAAAATGTCCGCGCCAGGTATGCCTTGTGGTGATGGTCTGACTGAAGACGCGGCCCGTGAAATGGGACTGTTGGTCGGTACTCCGGTTGCCATTGGCATGATTGATGCGCATGCGGGAGGGATCGGTACGGTCGGCGTTGCTGGCGGGGCATTAAGCAATCTGGCCTATGTCTTCGGTACCTCTTCCTGCACCATGACCAGCACCCGGGAGGCGGTTGCCGTACCAGGCGTGTGGGGGCCTTACTACTCTGCAATGGTTCCCGGTTACTGGCTGAATGAAGGTGGTCAAAGCTCTGCGGGGGCAGCAATAGATCAACTAGTGGCGATGCACCCTATAGGGGCTAAAGCAACGGAAATGGCCGCGAAAGCAGGCATATCATTACCGGTATTTCTCGCCAATCTGGCGCAGGAGAAATCTGTGACGACTTCTGCTGCCGTTGAGCTGGCTGAAGGCATTTATGTTGTGCCTGAATTTCTGGGAAATCGCGCGCCGTTCGCCGACCCACATGCCCGCGCCATCATTGCCGGACTGGGGATGGAACGCGATCTGGATAGTCTGGTTGCGCTTTATGTCGCCGGCCTTTGTGGTATCGGCTATGGCCTGCGCCAGATCGTCGATACACAAGAAGCACAGGGCATAAAAACGGACAGCATCGTCATTAGCGGCGGGGCTGGACGTCATCCACTGGTGCGTCAGATTCTGGCAGATGCATGCGAATTACCGGTCATCTCAACCACGTGCAGCGAACCCGTTCTGCTTGGTTCTGCCATTCTGGGGGCCGTGGCAGCAAATATTGCACCATCCGTCGTAAGTGCGATGAAACAATTTACTCATAAAGATCAGTCTTATTTGGTAAGCGAAACGTACCGCGCAACCCATCAGCGTCGCTATGAAAAGTACCAGCGCTTACAGCAAACGGCCAGAATGCTTCAGACGTCATAATCAGTAATGACATCCTTATAACATCAGGGGCCGGAATAAACGGGACCCCTGCACCCTACAAACAGAGGTTATTATGTCCTAAAGTAATAAACAGTGGATGGGGTTACAAAATTGAATCGCCACGGATAATCTAGACACTTTCGAGTCGTTGGTAATACTGGTTTTCATATTCTGCCGGCGACATCTGATCGCCAGAACCATGCCGACGCTTACTGTTATAAAACATTTCGTAGTATTCAAAAATATCGCTGCGGGCTTCTTCCCGCGTTCCGTAGATCTTTTTCTTTATCCGTTCACGCTTCAGCAACTGGAAAAAGCTTTCTGCAACCGCATTATCATGGCAATTACCGCGATGGCTCATGCTGCTTTCCAGGCCGTGTGATTTCAGGAACGATTGTGTACTGACTGCCCTGACCCGAGCGAACCAGCACCTGTTTTTGGGGATTACGCCGCCATACAGCCATCAGCAATGCGTTCAGGACAATGTCCTTTGTCATCCGGGGTTGCATTGACCAGCCGATAATTTTGCGTGAGAACAGATCAACAACCACGGCAAGATACAGCCAGCCTTCGTGAGTCCTGATATAGGTTATGTCCGTTACGCAACGCTCATCCGGAGTACCCGGATTGAACTGTCGCTGGAGCCTGTTGGGCGACACGATACTGGCCTCGCTTTTACGTGCCTGCGGGCTTCGGTATCCGACCTGAGCTTTTATCCCGGCAGGTTTCATAAGTCGCCAGACTTTGTTGACTCCGCAATGTTGCCCGCTGTCCCGCAGATCCAGGTGGATCTTGCGATAAACACAGACGCATCCCGATTCCAGCCAGAACTGTTTGATCTGTCCCGTCAGTCTCAGGTCTACCTGATAGCGTTGTGAATGCAGTTGCTGAAGCCAGGCGTAAAAGCCACTTGGATGAACATCCAGCAACCGACAGAGCAGGCGAACAGGCCAGCTACCGGTGTTGTCACGGATAAAGACGTACCTCAGTCGGACAGCTTTGCGAAGTACGTCGTGGTTTTTTTAATATGTCCCGTTCGTCGGTAACCTGCTTCAGTTCTTTCTGGAGACGGCGGATCCCGGCCTGAGCATCTGACGGTTCTTTATTAGTGGATGAGTCCGGAACATACTTCTTTATCCAGGCGTAAAGGCTGTGAGTGGTGATATCGAGACGTGTTGCAACGCTGGAAACAGAATGACCACGATCGACAACCTGTTTGACTGCTTCAATTTTAAACTCTTCGGGATAACGCTTACCACTCATGGGCACCTCTCTTTAAGCCATCTTAAATGACTCTGAGGTGTCTGTTAAACCTGTGGCGATTTATTGTGCCTCAATAGCATCAGGTCGATAACCCATTTCGTTCAAACGGGTACTGCCTGTGGTTCGTGTTGCATGTGGGCTATACGTTCCGCTCCAGCCGAGGTTTTTCAGTAGCTGGCGCAGTGAGTGCGGTGTCATCGGGCCACGCGGGTTATCTCGCCCCGGGAAGATATGCTGTTGATGCCCGGTTAATCCCTGTAGTGTTCTGAGCATGTTGACCGCTTGTGAGAGAAGGGGAATAACATGTTCTCTGCGAGCTTTCATGCGCGCAGCCGGAATGGTCCACAGTGCATTACCAAGATCGAATTCTGCCCATTCAACCTCGGTGGCTTCGGCTGGTCGCGCCAGCGTCCACCACATCAGCCACATGCAATAGTTAACCTGATACGAGCCACGGCTGTTATCAAAACAGCTTAATAGCTTCCCGATTTGCTGAGGATTTAGTGCCTGTTTGTGCTGTGTCTTATTAGCCGGAAGGGCCTTGCGCACAGGCCAGACAGGATCACTATCAGCTCTAAGTGTCGCTACTGCCAACTCGAAAACCGATGAAATGGTTCTACGTGCTTCAGCGGCAACAGTCGGAGCGCCGCGCTTAGCCGTTTCCTGAAGAATTTTAAGAATGTGATGCGGGGTGATTTCCCTGATAGGAAGTTTGCCGATGGCGGGGAAAACTACACGCTCAAGCATATCAAGGCGGCGAGTTTTGGTGATTTCAGCCCAGTCTTTCATCTGCAACCACTCTTTGGCGACTAGCTCAAAGGTGTTGGATGCGTCATTGACCTTGCGGATCTTATCTAACTGGCGAGCCTGAGTAGGGCTAACTCCATTCGCGACTTGTTTACGCGCTTGCTCGCATTTCTCGCGAGCTTCGGCAAGTTTAACCGTCGGGTACTCACCCAGCGCAAACATGCTGGATTTACCGTTAAGTTTAAACCGATAGCGCCACGCCTTTTTGCCATTAGGTTTAACTTCAAGGTATAAGCCATTGAAATCGTTGAGACGATAGAGCTTTTCTTTCGCTTTTGCTGTGCGGCATTGAGTATCAGTGAGCATAACGATTCCTTGTATATTTATTATACCGTTATTGTACTCACTAAAAATAAAGATGGAAGTTTGATGTACTCACCTGCGTACTCATTTTTGACTGCGCTTCTACGAAATCATTTGAGACGCTATGAAACGAAAATCCACGCAAGTGCGTGGATTTAATCATTTTTTGTGAAACTCATGAGATTCAATGAAGCCTCATGAGACAACACATTTTATTTAGACGTTAAACAAAAAGTTCATCACGTCGCCATCTTTAACAATGTACTCTTTCCCTTCTGAGCGCATTTTTCCAGCTTCTTTCGCACCTTGCTCGCCCTTATAGGCAATAAAGTCTTCAAACGCGATAGTCTGCGCGCGAATAAAGCCTTTCTCAAAGTCGGTATGGATTTTACCGGCCGCCTGCGGCGCGGTGGCACCGACAGGGATGGTCCATGCCCGAACTTCTTTCACGCCAGCGGTGAAATAGGTTTGCAGGTTCAGCAGGGAATAACCGGCGCGAATCACGCGGTTCAGACCTGGCTCTTCAATGCCCAGCTCGGCCATAAACTCATCGCGATCTTCATCTTCCAGCTCGGCGATGTCGGACTCCACGGCGGCACAAACCGGCACGACCACCGAGCCTTCTTTCTCGGCGATTTCGCGCACTTTATCCAGGTACGGGTTGTTCTCAAAACCGTCTTCGTTGACGTTGGCGATATACATGGTCGGCTTCAGCGTCAGGAAGCTCAGGTAGCGCAGGGCGGCTTTGTCTTCTTCCGTCAGATCCAGCGCACGCAGCATACCGGCGTTTTCTAAATGCGGCAGGCATTTTTCCAGGGCGGCCTGCTCAGCCTTGGCGTCTTTGTCGCCACCTTTGGCTTTTTTCTGTACGCGCTGTAAAGCACGTTCACAGGTATCCAGATCTGCCAGCGCCAGCTCGGTATTGATGGTCTCAATATCATCCGCCGGATCGACCTTATTATTTACGTGAATAATATTGTCGTTCTCAAAGCAGCGCACCACGTGACCAATCGCTTCGGTCTCACGGATGTTGGTCAGGAACTGGTTGCCCAGGCCTTCACCTTTGGATGCGCCTTTCACCAGACCGGCAATATCAACGAATTCCATGGTGGTCGGTACGACACGCTGCGGCTTAACGATCTCAGACAGCTGATCCAGACGCAGGTCTGGCATAGGGACGACGCCAGTGTTGGGTTCAATTGTGCAGAAGGGGAAGTTAGCCGCTTCAATACCCGCTTTCGTCAGCGCGTTGAAAAGAGTGGATTTACCGACATTTGGCAGGCCCACGATACCGCATTTGAATCCCATGGTTTAGTACCCTTTATAGCTGGATGGGCAGAGCCATTAGGCAGGCTCCACCGGAAACGTAAGATAATTTTCGCGCATTATACACAGATTCGCGACAATCTGGGCGATTAGACAGGCTTAAAGGCATGCAGGCGGTTCATCGCCTTGATGCGATCTTCTTTTAGCCACAGTTCGGTGCAGCGCGCGGCCTCATCAATGGCATCATCAATCAGTTTTTGCTCGCTGGCCGGGGGCTTGCCCAACACAAAACCGGTCACTTTATTTCGATCGCCAGGATGGCCGATGCCAATGCGCAGGCGATGAAAGTTATTGTTGTTGCCGAGCTTGCTGATGATGTCTTTCAGGCCGTTGTGACCGCCATGACCGCCGCCTTGTTTGAATTTCGCAATGCCCGGTGGCAGATCGAGTTCATCATGGGCCACTAAAATTTCCTCGGGTGCAATGCGATAGAAGGTCGCCATGGCCGCCACGGCTTTGCCACTCAGGTTCATAAAGGTGGTCGGCACCAGCAAGCGCACGTCTTCACCGGCTAAAGCCAGTCGTGCGGTGTAGCCATAAAATTTGGCTTCTTCTTTTAACGACTGATTATGACGCTCAGCCAGCAAATCCAGATACCAGGCACCCGCGTTATGGCGCGTGGCGGCATATTCAGCGCCGGGATTCGCCAGGCCCACAATCAGTTTTATGCTGCTCACAAGGAATATCCTGCTGTTATAACCAAAGGGCGATAGTTTACTGTGCCGGGACGTGGATCACAAAGACTGTGCCAGAGAATTTATTAGTGTCAGTGATTAATTATTTTTCATCTAAATCAATAAGCTGGAATAACGTGTTGGTCACAAATCATCTGGTATTTATGTGATTAAGTTCACAAATTAGCCTGACGGCATTGCCTACACTATCAGCAGTTTAACATTGTGTGCGCTCATCCGACCGCACACACAGGAGGTGAAAGATGAAACGTCATCACTCACGCATGGCAGGTAATGCCCTGATGGTCATAGGTTTAATGACCATGATTCTCGGCGTCGGTTTTTCGATTGTTAACCAACTGCCGTCGCTTAATCTGCCGCAGATACTGGCTCAAAGTGCAATGTTCGGCATTTTCTTTGGCGCACTACTGTGGCTGGTGGGTGCCTGTATCAGCGGTCGTGAAAAAGTCGAAGATCGCTATTACTGGGTCCGTCATTACGGCGATAAACGCTGCCGCCGAACCCATCATTCGTCACATTAGATTTTCTGACATAACCCGATAAGGTTCTGTTCGGTTTCTGCCTTTGGCTTTGGCGCGGTAAAGTGCTTTATCCGCCAGAGCCATCAGCTCGCCAAAATCAATATAACGCTCATCGGCGGTGGCAAAACCAATACTGACCGAATAGTCGATCTGACCAGGACGCGAAAGCTGAACGGTATGGCGCACCGCTTCGCACCAGTCTCTGGCCGGCTCAAAAGGTAAGGGCAGCAGCGCGGCAAACTCCTCACCGCCCAGTCGGGCAAAGTGACCCTCCTGTGGCAACATCCCTGAAACCCTGTGACAAAAATCAATTAATACCTGATCCCCTTGCTGATGCCCGTAGCGATCATTAATCCCTTTGAAATGATCAAGATCGAATAAGACGACCGTTAGTGCCTTATTTTGTTTCAGGCACTGCCGGGTCATATTATCCGCGCCGGAAAACAGCGCACGACGATTCCAGATATTGGTCAGCGGATCGTGAAGTGAGGCATTTTTTAATGCATTACGCGTGCGTTCATTCACCATCGCCAGAATGGTTACGGTGAAGCCAATCACAAAGAGCATCGATTCGATAATCACATAGACCGAAAAATCAGAACCGCTGATCGCCCCCTGTAATCCAATGGGACGGGCGTTATCCAGAAATAAGCGGGCGACATGAAAAATCAGATGTGTCCAGAGCAATAATTGTGCAGGCCAGAAGGTAGCATCCATATCGCGGCGTGCCAGCCAGAGTAAGTAAATGAATGTAGCGGTGTAAGCGATACAGAGCAGACAGAGCACCAGAACACGCAGGGATAAGCTGTCATAGAAGGCCGGGATCAGGCAGAGCAGTGACCACAAGGCCGCCCCAGCCAGGCCAGCCATCCCCGGTGATTTACCGCAAAATGTCCGAAAGGCGCTGAGTAATCCGCCGTAAGCCAGCATGACCAGCACATTGCTCACGGCCACCGGCAAGAAATGGTATCCCTGACTGCGCAGGCTACTGAGGAAAAAGGCGATCAGCGTCAGCACGATGGCGGCACAGACATAGCCCAGAATACGGTCATAGTGTGAACCGACCCAGGCAAAGAGCATAATCAGACTCATAAACCCCAGTACGTAGAGTTCGCAAATAAATAACGTAAAGACGTCGAGGTTCATAGTGGACGGAGATCGCAATAAAAAGTGCGGGCAAATTACCACTCAACGTAAAAAGGCAAAAGGCCAGATAACATAATTTTAGCGAAAGAGTTTTTCGTAGTGAGCGTGACAATAACAGAGGTGACTCATAACGAAAATTTCTGTAAATCAAGCAGCTTTGTCGGAGGGGAACGGCGAGGGAAAAAGAAAAGGCCGGGCATGATACCCGGCCTGCGAAGATTAATGTTCGAACATTGCCGAAATGGACTCTTCGTTACTGATGCGGCGAATGGCTTCGGCCAGCATACCTGACAGGGTCAGGGTACGTACGTTTGGCAGCGACTTCATCTCTTCAGATAACGGAATGGTGTCACACACGATAACCTGATCGATCACAGATTTACGCAGGTTTTCCACCGCATTGCCAGAGAAGATAGGATGCGTAGCGTAAGCGAAGACGCGCTTGGCACCGCGCTCTTTTAACGCTTCCGCGGCTTTGCACAGTGTGCCGCCGGTGTCGATCATGTCGTCGACCAGCACACAGTCACGGCCAGCAACGTCACCAATGATATGCATCACCTGAGAAACGTTCGCCCGTGGGCGACGCTTATCAATAATCGCCATATCGGTGTCGTTGAGCAGTTTGGCAATGGCGCGGGCGCGCACCACGCCGCCAATGTCCGGAGACACAACAATCGGGTTTTCCAGACCGATCTGTAACATATCTTCCAGCAGAATCGGGCTGCCGAATACGTTATCAACCGGGACGTCGAAGAAGCCCTGGATTTGCTCCGCGTGCAGGTCAACCGTCAGAACACGGTCAACGCCAACGCTGGAAAGGAAGTCAGCCACCACTTTGGCCGTGATAGGTACACGGGCAGAACGCACGCGGCGGTCCTGACGGGCATAGCCAAAGTAGGGGATAACAGCGGTAATACGACCAGCTGAAGCACGACGCAGCGCGTCGACCATCACGACCAGTTCCATCAAATTATCATTGGTGGGAGCACAGGTGGACTGGATGATGAAAATATCACCACCGCGTACATTTTCATTAATCTGTACGCTTACTTCGCCATCACTGAAACGACCAACGGCGGCGTCTCCCAGGCTGGTGTAAAGGCGGTTGGCAATACGTTGTGCTAGTTCCGGGGTGGCGTTACCAGCAAAAAGCTTCATATCAGGCACGAGAAGAACCTCAGGCTTTGCGTCCAGAGAATGAACGTCATGACAGTAACCGGCGAATACTGTCGTGAACGTTCACACGGGTATGTGAGTGCGAAACGTGCTGTGTCTGGAACGGGGTGACACAGTCACGCTATCGCTAATCGCCTTGCAGAGTGCGCTGTAACGGCGAGACGTTAAGGCCTCGGGCTACAAAACCGCGCACCCATGGTGGGGCAAGCTCCAGCACCTGGCGAGCAGCATGCTCGGTGTCGAATTCAGCAAACACACAAGCACCTGTACCCGTCAGGCGCGACGGCGCGTATTCTAGCAGCCATGAAACAAGCTCATCAACCTCACGAAAACGTTTTCTTACTACTGATTCGCAATCATTGATGAACGGAGCCTGTAAAAGTGCCGATAAAGTGCGCACGGGCGTGTCACGGGTGAGCGCCGGGTCATTAAAGACCAGCGGTGTTGCCACGCTAACGCCTGGATGTGCAACAAGATACCATTTTTCCGCAGGCAATGCTGGAGAAAGCACCTCACCGACGCCTTCGGCAAAGGCGGCATAGCCTTTCACAAAAACCGGCACGTCGGCACCCAGTTTCACGCCCATTTGCGCCAGCGCCTCGGGTGAAAAACCCGTTTGCCACAGGTGGTTCAGCGCCACCAGTACGGTAGCGGCGTTGGATGAGCCGCCGCCGAGTCCGCCGCCCATGGGGAGACGCTTTTCAATGGCAATGCGCGCACCGGCCCGGGCAGGCAGGCTGCCGTTTTCGCGCGCCGCCGCCTTGAGCATTTCGGCCGCACGCACAATCAAATTCTGCGCATCCGGCACGCCTGGCACCGGCGTCAGCAACCTGATGTCGTCGCTCTGGTCGGGCGTGATGTCCAGGCTGTCGCCATAATCCAGAAACTGAAACAGGGTTTGCAGATTATGGTAACCATCTGGCCGACGCCCGGTGATGTACAAAAAAAGATTCAGTTTTGCCGGAGCAGGCCAGGTGGTGATCATTTCAGCGTCCAGTTATCCATGCGTAATTTAATACGTTGATCGCCTTCTTTTAATTCCAGGCTGGCGGGCAGCGGTGGGTTGACCTTGTTGTCATAGTCAGCAATGGTCACCTGCCAGTTCTGGCCGTCATGCTTATAGTTCAGACTGCGCAACTGATACTGCTCGTTGAGCTGATAATCGGTCGCATCGCCCGGCAGGCCCATCATCCACTGGCGCAGGTTGGTCAGCGGGATATCCATACCGGTCAGCTGCGAGATCATCTTCTGCGCATCGTTGCTGACATAACGTTTGCCTTTATTGTCCACAATCTGCACCACCGAACCCTGAGCATCCAGCTGAAGCTCGGTGCTGCCTAATGGGTTCGTTAACAGCAGGCGATAGCGATCGGCTGCGGTCTGCTGCCAGTTAAAGCGGGCATAAACTTTCTGTTTATCCGACAGATAGGCGAACGCGCCGCGCGTCTGATACTGCGTGACGTGGCTGACGGCTTGCTGATGCTGTTGCCACTGTGGCGCGGTGACGCTTGGGCCAGGGCCTTGTGGTTTATTGATGCTACAGGCAGCCAGCAGAACGCTGGCAAGGGGTAAAAGGCGCAACAGGTTGCGTGTAGAAGTCAGCATCAAGTGGTCATCTCCTCGGACACATTTTTAATTGATAACAGGTAACGCTAACCATCCGCGTTTTAACCGTCAATGCTGTTATACGGCAAAAACGCTATGATCGGCTTAATCTTATTACAGTCATAGCCTTTGTATGGCTTTTCTTGATCTGCTGCATCTTGTAGAATGCGCTTCACAAAAACCTGACATTTATTGGGACAACCCAACTAAAACGCTATGACGCTGCTCGCACTCGGAATCAATCACAAAACTGCACCCATTGCTCTGCGCGAACGCGTTGCGTTCGGGCCGGAGTCGCTGGAGCAGGCCTTAAACAGCCTGTTATCTCAGCCTATGGTGCAGAGTGGCGTCGTGCTCTCCACCTGTAACCGAACCGAGCTGTACCTGAGTGTAGAGCAACAGGTCGATCTCCAGGAGCGTCTGGTGCGCTGGCTGTGCGAATATCATCAGCTTGATGAAGCGGATGTGCGTAACAGCCTGTACTGGCATCAGGATAATGAGGCGGTGAGCCATCTGATGCGCGTTGCCAGCGGGCTGGACTCCCTGGTGTTAGGTGAGCCTCAGATTCTGGGCCAGGTGAAAAAAGCCTTTGCCGACTCTCAGCGCGGCCATGCGCTCAGCAGCGAGCTGGAACGCATGTTCCAGAAAACGTTCTCCGTTGCCAAACGCGTCCGTACCGAAACCGATATTGGCGCGAACGCCGTGTCCGTAGCCTTTGCCGCCTGTACGCTGGCGCGTCAAATCTTTGAATCGCTGTCCACGGTAAACGTGTTGCTGGTTGGCGCGGGAGAAACCATTGAGCTGGTGGCTCGTCATCTGAGCCAGCATCAGGTGAAAAAGCTGATCATCGCGAACCGTACCCGTGAACGGGCGGAAGTGCTGGCAAATGAAGTGGGCGCCGAAGTGATCAGTCTGGCCGATATCGATTCCCGTCTGGCCGACGCCGATATTGTGATTACCTCTACCTCCAGCCCGTTGCCCATTATTGGTAAAGGGATGATGGAACGTGCGCTGAAAGCGCGCCGTAATCAGCCGATGCTGCTGGTCGATATTGCGGTTCCACGCGACGTGGAGCCGGAAGTGGGCAAGTTAGCCAACGCCTATCTCTACAGCGTCGATGACCTGCAGGCCATCATTGAGCAAAACCTCGCCCAGCGTAAAGCCGCTGCGGTGCAGGCAGAAAGCATCGTCGTGCAGGAATGCAGTGATTTTATGGCATGGCTGCGTTCGCAAGGCGCGGTCAACACCATTCGCGAGTATCGCTCTCAGGCAGAGGATATTCGCGCAGAGCTGGAAGGCCGTGCGCTACAGGCGCTACAGCAGGGTGCCGACCCGCAAAAAGTGATGCAGGAACTGGCCCATAAGCTGACCAATCGTTTAATTCATGCACCAACCAAATCTCTTCAGCAGGCCGCCCGCGACGGCGATAGCGAACGCCTGCAGATTTTACGCGACAGCCTGGGTCTCGATTAGGCACACTGCTGTCGTCATCTGTTACGGGAATCCCACAGTTAAATGAAAACCTCTATTGTTGCTAAACTGGAAGCGCTGCAGGAGCGCCACGAAGAAGTGGAAGCGATGCTGGGCGATGCCGGCGTGATTGCCGATCAGGACCGCTTTCGTGCTTTGTCGCGGGAATATGCTCAGTTGACCGATGTCACTCGCTGTTTCCGCGACTGGCAGCAGAACCAGCAAGATATCGAAACCGCTAAAATGTTGCTCGACGATCCAGAGATGCGCGATATGGCGCAGGAAGAGCTGCTGGAAGCGCGCGAAAAAAGCGAATTGCTGGAGCAACAACTGCAGCTGTTACTGCTGCCGAAAGATCCCGACGATGAGCGCGACTGCTTTGTGGAAGTGCGCGCCGGTACCGGCGGCGATGAAGCAGCCATCTTTGCCGGTGATTTATTCCGCATGTACAGCCGTTACGCCGAAGCACGTCGCTGGCGGGTAGAAATCGTCAGTGCCAATGAGGGCGAACACGGCGGCTACAAAGAAGTGATCGCCCGCGTGATGGGCGACGGTGCCTATGGTCGGCTGAAGTTTGAGTCAGGCGGACACCGTGTTCAGCGTGTACCGGAAACCGAATCCCAGGGCCGTATCCACACCTCCGCCTGTACGGTGGCGGTGATGCCAGAACTGCCGGAAACCGAGCTGCCGGAAATCAATCCGTCGGATTTAAAAATCGACACCTTCCGCTCCTCAGGTGCCGGTGGTCAGCACGTTAACACCACCGACTCCGCGATCCGTATTACCCACCTGCCAACCGGTATCGTGGTGGAGTGCCAGGACGAACGTTCTCAGCATAAAAACAAAGCCAAAGCCTTGTCCGTACTGGGCGCACGTATTCATGCGGCTGAAATGGCAAAACGTCACGAAGTCGAAGCCAGCACGCGCCGTAATCTGCTCGGCAGCGGCGATCGTTCCGACCGTATTCGCACCTACAACTTCCCCCAGGGCCGCGTAACCGACCATCGTATCAACCTGACGATCTACCGTCTGGACGAAATCATGGAAGGCAAGCTGGACAGTCTGATTGAGCCTATCGTGCAGGAATATCAGGCTGACCAACTGGCAGCGTTGGCCGGTCAGGATTAATGGATATCCGTCACTGGCTCAAGCAGGCGGTCGCCACCTTATGCGGGGGCGACAGTCCGAAACGAGACGCCGAGATCCTGCTGGGGTTTGTCACCGGCAAATCCCGCAGCTGGCTGGTGGCCTTTGATGAAACCCTGCTCACGGATGCCCAGTTGCAACAGCTAGAGGTTCTGCTGGCGCGTCGCGCCCGGGGCGAACCCATTGCCCATCTGGTGGGCGAACGGGAGTTCTGGTCGCTGCCGCTAAAGGTGAACGACGCCACGCTGATACCACGGCCCGACACGGAAATACTGGTGGAACAGGCGCTGGCGCATCTGCCCGCGTCACCTTCGCGGGTGCTGGATCTTGGCACCGGAAGCGGGGCGATTGCCCTGGCGATCGCCAGTGAACGTCCGGATTGTGACATTATTGGCATCGATCGCATTCCTGCGGCGGTAGAACTGGCAAAACGCAATGCCGATTATCTGGCCATCCCTAACGCCACTTTTTTACACAGCCACTGGTTTGCGCAGCTCACGCCTGCCCGCTTCGACCTGATCGTCAGTAATCCTCCCTATATCGACGCCAACGATCGTCATCTTAACGAGGGCGATGTGCGCTTCGAACCGCGCAGCGCTTTGGTGGCGGACGAGGCGGGCATGGCGGATTTACGGCTGCTAATTGAACAGGCGGTCAACTGGCTGCAGCCTGGCGGTTGGCTGCTGCTTGAGCACGGCTGGCAACAGGATGAAGCCGTGCGTCAGCTGATGCAACAGCACCATTATCTGTCCGTGGCGACGGCGAAGGATTATGGCGGTCATCCCCGGGTCACGTTTGGGCAGGCAGCCTCCGGTCCGGCTTAAGCGCGCGACTGAATACTGAAGAACAACATGGATGAACGATGTTTGCTTACTATCCGCTAATTAAGAATCTGCACCTGCTGACCGTGGCAGTCACCATTTCGCTGTTTTTGCTGCGTTTTTACTGGCAACGCGTGGGCTCTGCCATGCTGCAACAGCGCTGGGTGCGCATTCTTCCCCATATTAATGACACGCTGTTGCTCCTGAGCGGCGCATCGCTGGTGATGATCACCCATTTCTATCCGTTTTCGCCTCAGGGAAGCTGGCTGACTGAGAAGCTGTTAGGCGTTATTATCTATATTGCCCTTGGGTCGGTGGCATTAAGTCGCCGCCCTCGTTCTGACCGCACCCGCTGGATCGCCTTTATCGTGGCATTGATTGCGCTGGTGACGATCATTAAGCTGGCACTGAGTAAAATGCCGTTACTGGGGATAGTATGAGCTCCACCGAACAACTTGATTACAGTGAGACGCCGCTGTGTGAGGCAGTGATTGGTGCCACGATGGCCATCCGCACTGACTTTCCGGCGCTGTCGGTTGAAGCACAGTTAGCTGCGTTAGTGGCAGAAGCCCGTGACTACGTCAGTCAGGAACAGGATGCCGATTTAAAGCTCGAAAAGCTGCTGGAGCTGTTTTACAAACAGTGGAAATTTGGCGGTGCCAGCGGGGTTTATAACCTGTCAGATGCACTCTGGCTGGATAAGGTCCTGAAAACCCGTCAGGGCACGGCTGTGTCGCTGGGCGTGATTTTGCTGCATATCGCGGCTGAACTCGAATTGCCCCTGATGCCGGTTATTTTCCCGACCCAGTTGATTCTGCGTGCCGACTGGCTCGACGGGGATAAATGGCTGATTAATCCCTTTAACGGGGACACGCTGGACACGCACACGCTGGAAGTGTGGCTAAAAGGCAATATCAGTCCGCTGGCGCGTCTGTATGATGACGATCTGGACGAAGCCAAAACCGAGAGCGTCATGCGCAAGATGCTGGATACGCTGAAAGCGGCGCTGATGGAAGAGAAGCAGATGGAACTGGCGCTGAACGTCAGCCAGGTGTTACTGCGGATTGATCCAGATGATCCCTATGAGATTCGCGACCGTGGTTTAATTTACGCTCAGCTTGAGTGCGAGCATATCGCGTTAAATGACTTAACCTACTTCGTTGAACAGTGTCCTGAAGACCCGGTCAGCGAGATGATCAAAGTTCAGATTCACGCAATCGAACAAAAACGCGTGACGCTGCATTAAGCGTCACCCCAGATAAGGAAAGGGCATGACACAGAAAGTCGTCAGTATCGGTGATATCAAGGTCGCAAACGATCTGCCATTTGTTCTCTTCGGCGGCATGAACGTGCTGGAATCCTACGATCTCGCCATGCGCATCTGCGAGCACTATGTAAAAGTGACCGACAAACTCGGCATTCCTTACGTGTTCAAAGCGTCTTTTGACAAAGCTAACCGTTCCTCTATTCACTCTTACCGTGGTCCTGGCCTGGAAGAGGGCATGAAGATTTTCCAGGCGCTGAAGCAGGCGTTTGGCGTGAAAATCATCACGGACGTTCATGAAGCAGCGCAGGCGCAGCCCGTTGCTGATGTGGTTGATGTGATTCAGCTGCCAGCCTTCCTCGCGCGTCAGACCGATTTGGTTGAGGCGATGGCGAAAACCGGTGCGGTCATTAACGTGAAGAAGCCACAGTTTGTCAGTCCGAGCCAGATGGGCAACATCGTCGATAAGTTTGCCGAAGGCGGAAATGACAAAGTGATTCTGTGCGATCGTGGCAGTAACTTTGGCTATGACAACCTGGTTGTGGATATGCTGGGCTTTAACGTAATGAAGAACGTGACTCAGAACTCGCCGGTCATTTTCGACGTAACGCACGCGCTGCAAACCCGCGATCCCTTCGGTGCCGCCTCCGGTGGTCGCCGTGCTCAGGTGGCCGAACTGGCCCGTGCCGGTATGGCTGTGGGGATTGCCGGCTTGTTTATCGAAGCCCACCCGGAACCGAACAGTGCCAAGTGTGATGGCCCGTCGGCGCTGCCACTGGATAAGCTGGAGCCTTTCCTGGTGCAGATGAAAGCCATTGATGATCTGGTTAAGAGCTTCCCGGCGCTGGACACCAGTAACTAAGCTGTCTGCACAAAATAAAAAAGAGCGACAATTCGCTCTTTTTTTTCGTCTCAGGTCAGCGGGTTACAGCATGATTGTCATCAGGTAACCGATAAACAGGGCCAGATGGGCCGCGCCGTTCAGGACATTGGTTCGGCCAGTAGAGAAGCTGAGCTGACACAGAATCAGTGACGCAATCATAATCACCATCTGCGGTGGCTCCAGGCCAAATACCAACTCTTGTCCGGTCAGGGTTGCGATGATAGAGACGGCAGGTACGGTGAGTGAAATGGTCGCCAGCACCGAGCCAAAGAACAGGTTCATGGCGCGCTGTACCTGATTCATCAACACGGCTCTGATCGCCCCCAGTCCTTCTGGCGACAGAATCAATAACGCCACCAGAAAGCCGGTAAACTGCTTAGGCGCGTTCATCTCACTCAGTAAATGCTCCAGCGGGTTGGCATTCATCTTGGTCACGGCAATGACCGCAATCAGATGGATAATCAACCAGATAGCATGCCAGACGCTGCTGTGGGCAGAGGGTTTACCGTGATGGGGATCGCCATCATCGCTTTCATCTTCATGCTCATACACAAACAGGCTCTGATGGGTTTTGGTCTGGATTAACAAGAAAACGCCATACATTGCAGCGGAGATCGCGGCAATCAGCAGTGCCTGGGCCGTCGTGAAGTTCCCACCGGGTAACGCATTCGGGAACACCAGCACCAGGATGGCCAGCGGAAAAATGGCAATCAGGTACTGTTTTACCCCGGCCAGATTCACGTACTGCGTGGCAAACTTATTCCCGCCCAGCAGTAGCGCAAAGCCGACCAGACCACCGGTCACGATCATGATGATGGAATAAAGTGTATCGCGCATCAGGGCGGGCGCGGCATCACCGGTTGCCATCAGCGCCGAGATTAAGCTGACTTCAAGAATGACCACCGACAGGCTGAGAATCAGCGAGCCATAGGGTTCACCGAGACGATGCGCCAGAACATCCGCATGGCGCACCACGCTGAAGGCGCTGCTAAGAATCGCCACCAGCGCGAGTAAGTTAATACCAACCACAATGGGCAGTGAGGTTTGTGCATTAAAAAAATAGAGTATGCCAAGGGCAATAAGGGGAAGTATCAGTGAAAACTCTTTGTGACGTGTTTTTTCATGTGAAGGCATTCACCATCCTCTCTGCTGAATAAAAGGGGTAATTCATTTACCCACCATTACATTGAAACTTATAGGTTACGCAGTTTAACTTTTCAATGGCACCTAATGTAAAAATTTACCGCTTTTTACTTTTAAAGGGATTTTGCCTGAAAGGCGGATAACTTTATCTTATTGGGTATTTTATTCACTAAATCAGTAACAAGCATCAAACGGCTGTGGCGTTATCCTGGATTTTATCAAGATAAAAGTTCAGGGAAGGTTGTCGTTAAGCTGCCATTGAAGGCAAAATCCGTAAAAGCGGTAATAAGTGCGGGTTTGCATTTTCACTCATCTACGCCATGCTTATAAATTCGCTTGTTAACTGAGGAGACATGATGCCTTACGCTAACCGAAACGACCTTCCCGAGAGTGTGAAAAACGTTTTGCCTGCACATGCTCAGGACATCTATCAGCAGGCTTTTAACCACGCCTGGACAGAGTACAAGCATCCCGATGACCGTCGCGGTGATGAATCCCGTGAAGAGGTGGCGCACAAGGTGGCCTGGTCGGCGGTAAAACATCAATACCAGAAAGGCGATGATGATAAATGGCATCCTAAAAAGTAGTGCCCAGCGCCATTATCACGCGAACGTCAGGTCACTCCGCGTCGTCCTGTAGTCTTTCCCATGGACGGGAAGGCATTTTTCTGTCTTGGTGCGTGCAGGCATTTACGGCTTTATTTCACGCCGAAACGGTCATTTAACGCAACAACCTTGCTCGTTAATCTGGCTATATACGGTCATTAGCGGGTAACCCTTTTTACGTTATTTTTCATCCGCTAAGCCATTCAGACGGCGCGCAAGCAACCTGTAATAACGGGCTGTTACATCTCCTGTTTTTTTAAAATATCCTTTTGGTGTGCAATTAACCTTTCTGTTAATACCGCAATATAGGCAAATTTTTACTTTCTACTCCTACTCTTGCTTGCAACTGATTGTGTTAATAATTAATGTCAGTTTAATGAACAGAGCGTAAATTAGTGAATGTTGAACATAACAAAGCAGAGGAGCCACTTACACAGGACGTGGTGAAAGTCGAGGAGGTCGCATTGCTAACCCGGGAATTCTTATTAAAAGCGGATTGTAAAACATCATTTGGTGATATTGAGGAGACACTCCTGTGGAGTTGTGAACAGCGCGCGGCATCGCTGGCGGCAACCCTGGCCTGTCGGCCCGATCACAGCCCGGTATGGATCTTCGGCTACGGTTCTCTGATGTGGAATCCTGTTTTTGAAGCTGATGAAGTTGCGTCGGCGTCGCTGGACGGCTGGCATCGCGCCTTTTGCTTACGCCTGACTGCCGGGCGCGGCACGGCTTCGCATCCGGGACGTATGCTGGCGTTGAAAGAGGGCGGTATTACCCGCGGGCTGGCGTTTCGCCTGCCGGAAGAACGTCTGCATGACGAACTGGAACTGCTGTGGAAACGTGAAATGATCACCGGATGCTATTTGCCTACCTGGTGTGAGCTGACGCTGGAAGACGGACGTCGCGTTTCTGCCCTGGTGTTTATTATGGACCCCCGCCATCCGCTGTATGAGGATGATACCTGCCCGCAGGCGGTTGCGCCGTTAATTGCTGCGGCGACCGGGCCGCTGGGTTCGAATGCCCAGTATCTCTTCTCGCTGGAAGAAGAGCTGACCAAACGCGGAATGGAAGAGGACGATCTGATCCGCCTGGCGCATCAGGTACGTGCGCTGCAACAAGACTGGCTGAAGCAGGCCTGAACCATGCACCGATCCAGGCTGGCACCGAATTAATTGGTGGGATTAATCAGCCAGGTGCCGGGTTTATCAATCAGAAGTGACTGACTGCGAAGCCGGTTCCCGGCCCGCACGTCAATACGGTACTGCCCGGCGGCCAGATTCAACACCGCAAAACCGTTGCTGCTGGCATGCACCGCAACGGGCTGACCGTTCAGCACCACCTGTTCGTCGCTGGTGAGCTTAAGATAGACCATCGCCAGACCGGCGGGTACCGTGCCGGTAGCCGGTAACGACGCATGGCTCTTATCGACGAGCGAAGCAGCAGGCGTACGCGTATTCTCAATCCAGACTACTACCGCCACCGCAATCATCGCGACGCCAGCCAGCGCCAGTAATCCCGGCGACAGGAGACGTACGTTGCGTCCGGTTAACGGCTCGGCCATCGTGGCACCGTGATTCATGGCTAACACGACCGGCGGCACGGTCTCGGCTGACGCGGCGTCGCTGATAGACTGCTCATCATTACGCTGTTGCAGGCTGTTCACCACCGCCTCAACGTCGCTGACGGGCAAATCAATCAGCGCGGCAAACTCATCAATGTTCTGCGGGCGATCGTGGGGCCTCATCGTCAGCGCGCAGTCAATCGCGTGCAGCAGCGGCAGCGAGTAGCCCTGCGGTTTACGTGCCACCAGCGGTTGGTAATTATCTTCAATGCAGCGCACCACGCTGACCGGCGGCGGAGAGCCTGTAATCAACGTATGCAACACGGCGCCCAGCGCATAAATGTCCGTCCACGGACCCTGTTCACTTTCGCCTTCTTCACTGTACTGCTCAATGGGCGCAAAACCCGGTTTGAGCATGATTTCAGTTTCGTCGGAAAGGTTGCCAATCTCTTTACGGGCGGAGCCAAAGTCGAGCAGCACCGGCAGCTGATTTTCCTGAATCTGGATGTTATCCAGCGAGATATCCCGATGCAGGTAGCCCGCCTGATGAATGGTGTTGATAGCGCCTAACAGCGGCGGCAGCAGACGACGTATCCAGGCTTCTGAAATCGCCTCATGGCTGGTGACCTGCCACTCTTTTAACGTCATGCCGTTGTAGTAGAGCGTGCCCATGTAGGCAGTGCCGTTCTGTTCCCAGAAGCGCAGGACGTGAAGTAAACCAGGATGGTTAAAACGCGCCAACAGTCGGGCTTCCTGAATAAAGCTGTTCAGGCCCGCGTTAAACAGCTTTTGAAACCGTTCACCGCGCAGCGCCAGTGATAAGTCTTCGGTTCTTACCGCCAGCGACACCGGCATGTACTCTTTAATCGCAATCGTGCGTTCGAGTTGGTGATCCCATGCGCGGTAGACAATGCCGAAACCGCCGCCGCCAATCACCTCTTTAATTTCGAACTCGTTAAAACGATATCCGTCAGGCAAGGCATTCGGTATTGTTTTCTGACTGTCATTTGCCGACATAATAGACTCTCTGAACGGGGCCTGCTTGTCAGGCTACGCGGTAATTAATGGATGTTACGCCATGCACCTTCAGCAGGATCGACCCGATCCGCGCGTAAGGCGTCGACAAGTAACACATTCACTTTTTGCGACGATGTCATACCGGTCGCCCAGCGGCTGCGCAGGGCAGTAATGCGCGAGGTCAGCGCGCTGGCATTCTGCTGTGCCGCCGTTTTATCGGCTTTGATCAATAAGGTTCCGTCAAAACGCCACAGATGCTGCTGTACATCAAAGGGCAAGACCATCCAGCTGTCTGGCGCATCGGAACGGGCCAGAATCATGCGCTGGTTATTGACGTCCACAATTTGCAGATGCTGGTCGGATAGCGTCAGGTTGGCAATGGGATAGCCCTGATAAAAGCTGATCGCAAGCGTCTGTGGTTGCGCGCTACCGCTCAGGGTTATGTCACTTTTACCTTCCAGCCAGCCCTCGGCGGAGCACTGCTGTTTACCGATGTCAGGCACAAACATGGCCAGCCCACGCGCGTCCCAGGCCGTGCGAAAACGGCAGCCGTTTGGTAAGGCGAAATGCTGCAGCGGCGTGCCGTCTGCCGGACGCGACAGGCTGGGCGAGACCGCACTCTGTGCCGGGGCAGTGGCTTTGGCATCGGTATTCACAATCAGTCGCCAGTTTTGCAATTTGCTGGCGCTGCCGCTGGCCAGCACGTGGCCCTCGCTATTGGTCATTTGCCAGGGCAGCACGTCCAGATCGTTACACTGATTGGCTAACAGCGTGCCCACGCGCGGCAAAAACGTTTTTAAAACCTCAGCATCCTGACCTTTACCCGACACAATACGCAGCGGCAGTGTTTCCTGGCACCACTCATCCGGCGTTTTGCCCGCAACGTTGTCGATATACACTTCCAGTTCAAGACTGGGTGAATACACCACGCGATAATTTTCCGCCTGCGCAGTAAAGGCCATAAACAACGTGGCTATAGCGGGCAACCACAATTTCATAGAATTCCTTTAATCAATAACCTGATGGCAGAAAACGCGCTGAATCGGCCAGCGTATAAAGCAGGGTGGCATCTTGCGGCTCACCAATCCATACGGCCAGTGCGCTAAGGTTGTCTTTCTTTACGTCGCGGCTCACCGCCTGTTCCATTAACATCAGCCACTCGTCACAGGCATTCACCATGCGCAGCGCCTGCTCCATTTCCGTGGTGGTCAGGTTGAGCCAGAAACCGTCGCTACAGACTAAAAACGCATCGCCATCTTCCAGCATGATTTCTTCTGAGAAGCTCACCGGATGGGCAGGTTCTATGCCGAGCGCATTATAGAGTAAATTACTGTTAATTCCGGTATTTTCATAGCCCGCATCGCTTAACTTTTGCGCCAGACTGTGGTCACGCGTGACCTCATTCAGCACCCCGTGACGGAAGTGATAAACCCTGCTGTCACCCGCGTGCGCCCACCATGCGCGCTGTCGCGTACGGTCGATAAACAGGCCTGCCAGCGTGGTGCACATGGTGGAAAAATTCGGATTATTACCCTGGGCTATTTCAAGTAATGATCGGCACTTTTCAACCGCCTGCCGGGTAAGGGCTGGCGTCACCTGGTCGCAGGTGAGTAATTGTTCAATCAGAACATCGCACACCAGCTGCGCCGCCTGGTCGCCGCCGGGCAAGCCAGCCACGCCGTCGCACACCACAAAGCAGGCTTTGCGTTCATCCACTATGACGCCGGTTCGATCCTGATTCTCAGCGCGCAGCCCCTGCTGATACTGACTGGCAAAGGCGATATTCATGCGTCATCCGTGCGCGTCTGTGAGTCTTTGTACTGATTCACTTCCATGTCATAGGCATGAAGAAAGGCTTCCCCAAACAGCGTGTGGAAATCGTCTTCGATTTCCCCGGCGGTACGCTGGTAGCGGCGGGTAAAATAGTCCCACAGGGCAGCTTTTTTAAAGGGGGAAAAGGGGGTTTTCGACACCGCGCCGTCCGCGCGTGCCTGTTCTTCCAGCCCCTGAGGATTAAACGACTGCAGCATCGCGGCGATAATCGCGCGGATTCCGGCAATCATGCCCAACTGATGCGCCTGCAGATCGACCAACGCATCGCGCACGGCCTGTTCGGGCTGCATAAAGCCCGGCATCTGGCTTTGATACATCTGCATCAAGACGGTTTTGCCTGAGGGGAGAATTTTGAAGGGATTGTTGGCCTCGTTCAGGATCATCGTCATTTCGGCTTTGACGCCACGTTTCAGAATGGAACGCGACGACAGCAGGGCAACCGTACCTTGAGAGAACAGGCTTAGCATCCGGCCTGTAGTGCGCATTTGCTCTTCGCTGATCACCGTACTGTGGCCGTTTTTCAGCCCCATTCCGTCCAGCAGCGCCGCCACCAGCTTGTCCTGATCCAGCCCGGCGGCAAAGGGCGCATGAAAAGTTTCGCTAATCTGGGGATCGATCGCCAGCCTGGCGTCGCCGCGACGTTCAGGACGCTTCGGTACAGGCTCTTCCGTGACTTCCTCTACCTCCGCATGCTCGGGAATATCCAGCGGATTGCTACGTGTGGCGGCATGGGAAAAAAACGCCAGAGGATCGCTGTTCACGCCGTGATACGCCGGATCGCGCACGTCGATGGCGTAGTCACCAATGCGCAGGGCGTCACCGTGCTTGAGGTGCACCTGCATGCCGCGCTTAAGCGGCACACCGTTGTGTTCGACAGGCGTAACGCTGCCCTGATTGGTCAAACGGCATTCGCCTTCGCCTGACAGGTGCACCAGCGCCTGCAGACGCGAAATAGAACGGGCTTCATCCGGTAACACCAGGTCGTTATCCTGGCTGCGGCCAATGGTGCCGCCCGGCGGATGAAAGGTGACGGTTTTCACCGGAATATCAGACGTGCATTGTACGATGGTAAATTGCATGAGTTATCCCGTCATGGAGGACAGTAGCAACGCCTCACTCAAACATCGGTGGATAGAGGCCATTGCGTCCCGGCTGTGCACCTGCCGCCGGATTAAACAGTAATGAGAACAGTTCCGCTGTGAGGTTGCCGCTATGCTTGTGTGTGGCATGAACGAAACCGTCACTGCGATTGCTCCACCAGTAACTAATGTGTTGCTGAGGGTCGAAACGTTCGGCGACTTCCTGCCAGCTCAGGGTGCAAGGCAAATCGTGGAAACCGATTACATCCATAATATCGGAGTGCTGCTGTACCGGGATCATCAGCGGCGTCAGCGCCTGAATCTGCTGCTCCAGCTGGGCCGGCGTAAGGCGCTGCGTCACGGCGCTCAGCAGCGTGGCACCCAGTTCCTGAAACCAGTCGCCAGAGATGGTCAGCTGCGCCGGATGCCACTGGGCCAGGGGAAAGCTCAGCAGCGCCAGCAGCGGCCAGGCGCGTCCTACCCGATCGCAGGAGGGCAGCAGACAACCCATCTGCACCTGATTGCGGGTTGGGGTGATCGGTAATACGAAATTCCATACCGGCGCGCGTAAAAAGTCGGCATTGACCGCACCGTCCTGGTGATGCCAGTGCACCAGGCCTTGCTGAAACCAGTGGTTCCAGGGGGCAATAAGCTGCTCGGTTAACCGATGATGCAAAAAGTCCCCCGTCGAGGGCAATTTGCCGTACCAGCCAGGGGCCAGAGATGCAGGCATGTTCACCTCGCCATTATGGGTTATGCGTCGTCAGGCGCTGTGCTTTACGGGGCGCGACGGCCAGCAGGGTATTGCTGTCACCTGCATGGTTTAAATTATCAGCCAGCTTGCCCAACATCAGCGCGTTATCGCGCGCATAAGGCGAAGACTGAATTTGCTGATCCAGCAACTGACTCAAATGCCAGTCCAGCTGCTGCAAATCACGGGCGCTGACCTTATCCGGTAACGAACGCTGCAGATTCTGCAGCAGCCAGGCGCGGAGAAATTCCCCATCATAATTTCGTGGCTGGTACAGCATCTGATAGGCCCGCAGCGCGTTACGGCTGTATTCGTTATCATCACCTGGGTCGTTACGCAGCAGGTTGGTGATCTGCTGGGCAACGCGCGGCAGTAATAAAGACTTAAGCGCATTTTGATAAAGCGCCCAGGCGGCATCGCTGACCTGATTTCCCCGGTATAACCCCGCTCGCATAGTAAACGGCGGATTATCGAGAGAAAACTGATCGGACACAGGCAACTTCACCAGGTTATTCAGAAAGGGTAGCAGATCAAAAATATTATCAGCAGGCTGATGTATCACCTGCTGACTTTGTTGTGAGATAACCGGCATTCGTGCCGAAACCTGCTGCAGATAATGTTGGTTTTGATAGTAGCTCACCAACCATAACCCACTCATGATCACCAGCGCACCGGCCAGCATGCCGTAGCCAATCCAGTGTAAAAGCTGATTACGGTATTCCCAGCGGCGGTTGCTGCCCGCCAGGCCGCTCTCTTTAAACACCAGATTACTCAGCAGATCGCGAATAAAAAAGCTCTGGCCTTTATTGCCGGGAATGGGGCTGTTGCGGTTAACGCGATCCCAGGCGGCAATAGAATGGGAACCGGCCTGGCGCAGCTGCAGTTTGCGGCTCAACTCGCCCATGACACGGTCAAAAGGTAATCCTTCCTGAGTGCCGCTGGTAAAAAACAGGCCGCGCGGATTCCAGGCAACGGTGTCAGCACGCTGAGAAAACACGATATCCAGATATTCGCTGAGCAGCGGGCGCAGAGACGAGAACTCCTGCGGAAACAGGAAACACTCTGCCCGCTCATTCAGATCGCGCTCGTGGGTCATCTGATCGGCAAGCTGCAACTGAAGCTTCTGGGCTAACTGCGTAAACTGCAGGTCAAAATGCGGATGCCAGTCCTGCTTATTCGGCTTGCCGGCGTCCCAGGGGAAGGTGAACCCCCAGATAGCATCGCGTCGGGCTTTATCCAGCGTGCCGAAGTAGCTCATGAAGCCTTTCAGCAGGTCGGTTTTGGTCAGCATGATATACACGGGGAAGTGAATGCCGGTGTGCTGATGCAGTTCGGTCAGGCGTTCGCGCAGGGCGTTGGCCTGCTCAAAACGCGCCTCGGCGGAATCGCTCAGCAAATCTGCCACGCTGATGGTCATGATGACGCCATTAATCGGCTGCCGGGCACGATAGCGCTTCAGCAAATTAATAAAGCTCTGCCACTCACTGGCGTCGCGGGCGCGCTGGCTTTCCTGAAGCGCATAGCGCCCGGCGGTATCGATCAGTACAGCACTGTCGGTAAACCACCAGTCGCAATGACGTGTGCCGCCGACGCCGCGCACCGCCTCGTGACCAAAGGTATCGGTAAGAGGGAACTTCAGTCCGGCATTCAGCAGCGCGGTGGTTTTACCGGCACCGGGCGCGCCAATCATCAGGTACCAGGGCAACTGGTAGAGATAGTTGGCATTGATGCGTGCCCACAGGCTGCCCTGACGGCGACCAAAATGGGTGCGTTTCAGGCGCATGGCCGCGTCGCTGAAACGCTGGCTCAGCAGCGCTTCAGTCGCCTGACGCTCGGCGGGATCGTCGCTTTCTACGACTTGCAGCCGATCCAGAAGACGGCTGTTATACCAGGCACGGTAAACCGCAGGGATCAGCTGAAGCACGATCCAAAGCAGATAAAGGGTGCTCACCGCGATCTCGCGGTGCAGGGCTGGCTCAAGCGGGCGGGTTTCATCCCATGCAATAAGCGGCCCCAGCATCCACAGCAGGCAACTCAGTGCCGTGACGCCAATAAAGCTCCACAGCAGCCGATGCGTTAAAAATAAGCGAAATGAAGCGCGCATCAGTGTGTTCCTTGGTGAGTGCTCAGTGTTTCAGGTGCGGCAAACAGCGTGATTTCAACCCGTCGGTTACGGGTTCGGTTTTCGCTGCTGTCGTTGGGCAGCAGGGGATCGCTGTCACCGCGTCCTTCCGAGCGGATCACATGCGCATCGGCAAGCTGAACCTGAAGCAGCTGGCTGACGGCACGCGCCCGGGCAAAAGAAAATTCGTAGCTGGAGGCAAAACGGCTGCCGTCCACGGGTTTATCATCGGTAAACACCGACACCAGAATCGTGCCCTTAACATCTTTCATCGCGCTGGAGACCCGCGCCAGAATGGCCCGGCCCACCGGATTGATCACCGTGCCTTGCTCGGCAAACAGCTTGTCCGCAGGAATAATGACCTTGCTGCCAAAGGCACCGTCACTGACTTCCAGTTGGCCGGCGGCGATCACATCATTGAGCCGCTGGCGCAAATCGAGCAGGGCCTGAGGCGAAGAAGGGCGGCGATTTACCGTGATTTGCGGCAACGGCATGTTATACAGGCTGCGCAGCAGCGGCTCGGCCGCATTGCCCAGCCGCCAGTTTAGCCCGCTGTAAATCAGGCAGCCAATCAGGGCGACGAGCATTGCACAGGCCCAGAGCGGCACCATCGGACGTGCAAGCGTGCTGACCAGTGGATGCACCTGCACCAGCGGAGGGGAATCGGTGCTCTGCTGGGCGCGGGTTTCATCGATCAGGACTTTTAACCGTGCCCGCAGGCTGTCGCACTGTGCCCGGCCTTTTTCACTGCCCCGGTAGCGACCTTCGTAACCTAATAACAGGCAGTAATGAATGATTTCCAGCAGCCAGAGATGCTGCTGCGGGCTTTGCGAGATACGGGACAGCAGCTGAAAGAATTTTTCACCACCCCAGCTTTCATTGTGAAACGTAACCAGCATGCCGTTTCCGGACCAGACGCCGCGCGTGCCCCAGGGCGTTTGCGCGGCGGCCTCATCCAGAGCGCTGCAGATGCAGTAACGCGCACCAATGATCATTTCAAACGGCAGGCCCGCCTGCTTACAGCGTTGCTCAAATACGCGCACCTCATCCATCAGCGACTGACGTAAACCCGCGGGGTCGTCATGAGTGGCGGCCTGACGAATTTGCACCACCGCATTCAGCAGTGGCGCGGCAGCGTTAAGTAAAAGATTTTCGGTACCCGAGGTCGTAACCTCTCGCGGTGATGATTCCACTCTCATTACTGTGTGTTTTTCCCGCGACAGGTAGCGTTTCTGGCAGAGTGCCCAGCACGGCAGGTGTTAAATTTCATTAGTTCAGAATCCAGGTCGCCGTCGCGGTATTACGGCAGGCTTTGCTGTCGCCCCCGACGTCAACGCACACTTGTTTCGTTTTCCGCGGACGCGGACGGTCATTGCGTAAGGTGTCATCGTAACGATGCGTTTCCACGCCCGCCTTTAACGGCACGTAACCGGTTAACATCCCGTCCGGTTTATCGGCAATGGCCAGCCAGTGGTTCTCGACGCTGCCGAGGACCTCAAAAGGTTTTCCAGCCTCAAGATAACGGACGACCTTGCCGCCGTAGTCGGGTTGGGTCATCACCGACGCGTTATACAGGGCGCGCCAGGTTTGATTGACGGGCGTAAAGGTTGTCGGGGCAGCTACCGCATGGCGGTGTACCAGCTTCACGCCTTGAATATCACTGGTGACCAGCGTGTCATCATTCACCGAGGGCGGTGGCGTTTTGCAGCCGGACAATAACAGTCCCACTGACAGGATAAACGCTAAATTATTTTTCACCATTTTCCTCACGATATTATCAATATACCTGCATGTTGTTCATCAGAACACGACCGTTCACCTTCACGGGGGAAGCGCAAAAGGGTAGGCAAGCCGGTAAGATAAACGGGCAAATGACATTCATCCTGTACCGCGCTCAGTCTACCTAAGACTTTTGAGAATTCAAACCATTGCACCCAATGATATAGCATGGTAATGCGCGTTCATCATCTTCTTATCCCACCGCCCTGATGCGCCGGTTCCGCCGCCCCTGAATCGCAGAGAAAGCGGACGCTGTCAGGGCCGCCTGACAAGCCGGTTGCATAATGTCACATTCAGATGACAGGCAAAAAAAGAGTAAGCGTTCTTAACGACTTAATGGCACGCAATGCCTGGCCGGTAATGAAAACGGTCATTGTTTACGCGTCACAATCTTTAGGGACGGTGAACCGGAAGCGGCATGGCTTTTGCTTTATTCTTTTTTTGCATTGAGAGAGATGAGCAATGGATGACGCACTGAGCTGGTTGCAGGCCTCACGGCAAAGCGATATCGCCAGTCTGGAGCGACTTCGCCAGACCGGTAAATTAATTACCACGGTGAGTGAATTAGTTCATCAGCTACAGCGCGAACGCGGTGCCAGCAACCTGTGGATTTGCTCACAGGGGCGGCTGTATGGCGAGGAGCGTGAGGCGAGTGAACAGGATGTCAGCCGCAGTCAGCTTGCCTTTTGTCAGGCACTACCCAGGGCGGAGGCACAGCCGGGATACAGCCGGTTCTGCAACCTGATAGCCGCCGCCTTGCAGGCACTGGCAGAATTGCCCGCGCTGCGCCAGCAGATCGCTGGCCTTAAGATTACCCACGCGCAGGCCATGATGGCGTTTAGCCCGGTTATCCGAAGTTTGCTCAATCTGGTCTTTGAAGCCGCCGACACATCCAGCCACCCGGAAATTACCCGGGCACTCATTGCCCTGTTTAGCTTTATGCAGGGCAAGGAGTTGACCGGACAGGAGCGGGCACAGGGTGCCGCCGGATTTGCGGCCGGGCAGTTTAGTGCCGAACAGCGCAGTACGATGGTGGCATTAATCGAAGCGCAGGAACAAAACTTCAAAACCTTTCAGCAGTTTGCGGATGAGGCGGTGCTTCTCAGCTGGCAGCCTCTGGCCCAGCCAGGTCGGGAAATCGAACGGCTACGGCGCATCGCCTGCACCGATGGCAGACGCGACGACAGCGGTGCACTGCACTGGTTCTCACTGCTTTCGGAGCGCCTCGATCAGATGAAGTCGCTGGAGGATCAACTCTCTGCCGTGCTGATGTCGCGCTGCCGTGACGCTATCGCCCTGGCACAGCATCAGGCCGGTGAACCCTTAAGTGTGGCGCAGTCAGGCTGCAATTTTACCCTCTATGTCTCAGGCGCAGACTGGCTGGAGAATCAGCCTGCTGCCCTCAACAGCGAGGGCCTCGCTCCCCAGCTCGGGCGATCGTTACTGTCGTTGATTGGTGAACAGTCCCAACGTCTGCAGCGCCAGGCTAACGAGCTGGCCGCGATGCGCGCCACGCTGGAAGAGCGCAAGCTACTCGACCAGGCTAAAAACTGGTTAATGCAGCAGCATGGCCTGAGTGAAGAAAACGCGTGGCAAATGCTGCGCAAAAGCGCGATGGACCAGAACAAACGCTTACCGGAAATCGCCCAGGCGATCGTAACGGTTGCCGCCACGGTGAAGCGCTAACCCGAAAGTATTAGCTGCACAACGCTTGTGCGTGATCTGCGTCACTACCGTGCAAAAACGGTTAAAAAACCATCGCACAGGCCCGCGCAAGGCTGTTTTGACCGCACTCCTCACTCTGGCACGCGGTTTGCTTTACCTTAATGAGTATGTGTATTTGCTTTGCCAACGGCGGTAGAGCGAGTGCTTTGGATAAAGGCGTCCATCCCCCTGTGAGAGCAGTGGGGAGGACGCCTTTTTTTTATCTCTTCAGGGTGGCAAAGATGAGCAAATCGCCAGTTTCACTTTCTCGTCGTCAACTGCTGTTATCCGGCGCAGCCGTCGGTGGACTCTGGCTATTGCCGGGATTGCGCAACGCAGTGTGGGCGGCGGGTTCCGATGCCCCAGAAAAACCGACCGTGCGCGTCGGCTTTATTCCCCTCACCGACTGTGCGCCGGTGGTGATGGCCTCGGTTAAAGGGTTTGACAAGAAATATGGTCTGACGCTGCAGGCCAGCAAAGAAGCCAGTTGGGCGGCAGTGCGCGACAAACTCACCTCGGGTGAGCTGGATGCCGCACATGTGCTCTACAGTCTGATCTATGGCCTGCAACTGGGCGTCGCCGGTCCCCAGCATGATATGGCGAACCTGATGACGTTGAACAACAACGGTCAGGCCATCTCTCTGTCGAACCAGCTTAAAGCCCAGCAGGTAACCGACGGTGCAAGCCTGAAAAAGGCCATCGACGGCCAGGCGAAAGGCAGCTTCACCTTCGCCCATACCTTTCCCACCAGCACTCACGCCATGTGGCTCTATTACTGGCTGGCCAACGCCGGAATCAACCCCTTTGACGATGTGCGCACCGTCGTGGTGCCGCCGCCGCAAATGGTGATGAATATGAAGATTGGCAACATGAGCGGCTTCTGTGTCGGCGAGCCGTGGAACCAACGCGCCATCAGCGACAATATCGGCTTTACTGCCGCTACCAGCCAGCAGATTTGGCCGGATCACCCTGAAAAAATCCTGGGCACCCGCGCTGAGTGGGTCAACGCCAACCCGAATACGGCCCGTGCGCTCACTGCCGCGGTGCTGGAGGCCGCCCGCTGGATCGATGCCTCGGACGATAACCGCCGTGAAACGGCCCAGGTGCTGGCCGGGCGGGCCTGGATCAACACCAAATCCGAAACGCTGGAAGGACGCATGCTGGGTCAGTACGAAAACGGGCTGGGTCAAAAATGGCAGGACCCCCACGCCATGCGCTTTTTCCACGACGGCAGCGTCAGCTTTCCCTATCTCTCTGATGGCATGTGGTTCCTGACTCAACTGAAGCGCTGGGGGATGGTGAACAACGATCCGGATTACCTGGCGGTCGCAAAGCAGATCAACCGTATTGATATCTACAAACAGGCTGCCAGCGCGGTCGGCAACGTCACGCTGCCCGGCAGCGACATGCGCAGCAGCACCTTAATCGATGGCAAAGTATGGGATGGCAGCGATCCAGCCGCCTACGCTGCCAGCTTCGCTATTAAACGTTAAGAGAGGCCGTGATGAAAACCCAGACTCGTCCACTGGCGCAGCCGGTAACCGCGCCCAGCCAGGCAACGGTAGTTCCCCTTCAGGTTACGCCTAAAAAAGTACGACCGCCTGCGCGCTTACGTCCGTTGTTACAGCGCGCGATTCCGGTGCTGTGCGGCGTTCTGCTCCTGCTTCTGGTGTGGCAGATCGCCGCGCTATACAGCCAGGGCTTTCCCGGGCCTTACGCCACCTGGGAGGCGGCTAAAATTCTGTTCGCCGATCCCTTTTATAACAACGGCCCCAACGATCAGGGCATCGGCTGGAACGTCCTGGCCTCGCTGCAACGTGTGGCTGTTGGATTTGGTCTGGCGGCGCTGGTGGGTATTCCCGCTGGCTTTCTGCTGGGTCGCTTCACCTTTGTCGCGCGGATGTTCAATCCCATCATCGCCTTGCTGCGCCCGGTCAGCCCGCTGGCCTGGTTGCCTATCGGCCTGCTGCTGTTCCAGCGCGCGGAACCGGCCTCAAGCTGGACCATTTTTATCTGTTCGATCTGGCCGATGATCATCAACACCGCTGAAGGCGTGCAGCGCATCCCGCAGGATTACCTCAACGTGGCGCGCGTGCTGCAGCTCTCCGAATGGACTGTTATGCGCCGCATCCTGTTTCCTGCCGTGTTGCCTGCCGTGCTTACCGGCGTGCGCCTCTCCATTGGCATTGCCTGGCTGGTGATTGTTGCGGCCGAGATGCTGACCGGTGGTCTGGGGATTGGCTTCTGGATCTGGAACGAATGGAACAATCTGAACGTGGAAAACATCCTGATTGCCATTCTGCTGATTGGCGTGGTTGGCCTGCTGCTTGAGCAGGGACTGATGCTGCTGGCGCGTCGTTTTAGCTGGGATAAATAAGGAGAACACCATGCAACCTATCATTCGCGTACAGCAGGTCAGCCAGCGCTTTACCACCTCCGGCGGGGATTTCCTGGCGCTCGATAACGTCAGTTTCGATATCCATCAGGGGGAAACCCTGAGCCTGATCGGTCATTCCGGCTGCGGTAAATCAACCCTGCTGAACCTGATTGCGGGCTTAACCCGACCCACCAGCGGCGTGCTGCTGTGTGATAACCGTGAAGTGACCGGCCCTGGCCCTGAGCGGGCGGTGGTGTTTCAGAACCACTCTCTGCTGCCGTGGCTGACGGCGTTTCAGAACGTGGAGCTGGCGGTGCAGCAGGTCTTCAAAGGCAAAATGCACAAGGCGGAGATGCACGACTGGATCGAGCATAACCTGAACCGGGTGCAAATGAGCCATGCCATGCACAAGCGCCCCGGTGAGATCTCCGGCGGGATGAAGCAGCGCGTCGGCATCGCCCGCGCCCTGGCAATGAAGCCGCGTGTTTTATTACTCGACGAGCCTTTCGGTGCACTGGATGCCTTAACGCGCGCGCACCTGCAGGACAGCGTGATGCGTATTCAGCAGGAGTTGAATACCACCATTGTACTGATTACCCACGACGTGGATGAAGCGGTGCTGCTCTCTGATCGGGTTCTGATGATGACCAATGGCCCGGCCGCCCAGGTTGGCGACATCCTTAAGGTCGATCTGGCGCGACCGCGTTCGCGGGTGGCGCTGGCAGAGGATGCGCGTTATCACCAGCTGCGCCAGAAAGTGCTGCATTTTCTCTACGAAAAACAGACGTCGGCGGCGTAAGGATTACACCATGAGACAACGGCTGCTGGTGGTCGGTAATGGGATGGCGGGCATGCACACGGTGGAAACGCTGTTGCAGCTGGCGCCGACGCGTTATGACATTACGGTCATTGGCCGTGAACCGCAGGGTAACTATAACCGGGTGCTGTTGTCGCCGCTGCTGGCCGGCGAAAAAACCGTTGAGCAAATCCTGATTCACGACCCTGACTGGTACGCACGCCATGGCATTCGCTTACTGACCGGAGAAACAGCGGAGCAGGTCGATGTGGCTGGACGCACCTTGCGGACCCAACAGCGCCTGCTGCACTGGGATCGTTTGATTCTGGCGACCGGATCGCAGCCGCGCATGCCGCAGGTGGCAGGTATCGATCTGCCTCACGTCACGGCTTTCCGCACGCTGGAGGATGTGGATGCACTGCTGGCCGGCAGCGGTCCGGTCGTGGTAGCCGGTGGCGGATTTCTGGGCATTGAGGCCGCGGCAGCGCTTCTGGCGCAGGGACGCCAGGTGACGCTGGTGCATCGTCAGTCGCGTTTACTGGACAGGCAACTGGACGCCAGGGCGGGAGAATTACTGCTGGCTCAGCTCAGCGCGCGCGGTATCCGCTGTGAGCTGAATAGCAGTATCGCCGCAATTGGCCCGCAGTCCGTGCTGCTTAACGATGGGCGTCAACTGGCAGCGCAACAGGTCGTTATCGCGATTGGCGTGCAGCCAGAAACCGCGCTGGCGCAGGCATCGGGCATTCCCTGCCAGCGCGGCATCCTGGTGGACCGACAGTTACGCAGCGCGCACGCTGGTATTTATGCGGTAGGCGAATGCTGTGAAATCAGCGGAGAAACCTTTGGTCTGGTTGCGCCTTGTCTGGCGCAGGCAGAGGTACTGGCAGCGCAGCTGGCCGGTTGTCCGCAGGCCGATTTCTACAGCGAAGCCACCGGCACGCGTCTCAAGGTCAGCGGCATTTCGCTGTTCAGCGCGGGCGATATTCGTGAAGCCCCGTCAATCACCAGTTTCGATCCGCTTTCCGGACACTATCGACGTCTTTTTCTGCAGCACGGACGGCTGAATGGGGTGCTGTTGTATGGCGACAGCCAGCAGGGTGCCGCGTTGCTTAACACACTGCATAACGCCAGGCAGGTCTCAATGAATACCCTGTTTGGCCTTGATGAACCTGAAACGCAGCCGCAGGCTGCAGGAAACTCCGTGATGAATCACTCTAAACCTGTATTAGCCGTCGTGGGCCACGGCATGGTCAGTCACCATTTTCTTGAACAGCTGGTGGCGCGTGGCCTGCATCAGCATTATCACATCGTGGTGTACGGTGAAGAGCGCCATTCGGCCTACGATCGGGTGCACCTTTCTGAATACTTCACCGGCAAAAATGCCGCGCAGCTCTCGCTGGTCGCTGAGGACTTTTTTGCCCAACACGACATTGAACTGCGCAGCGGTTGCCGGGTAGAGGCGATCGATCGGCAACAGCGCAGCCTGCGCGACAGCGACGGCAAAGCACTGTGCTGGGACAAACTGGTGCTGGCGACCGGTTCACGGGCGTTTGTGCCACCAGTGTCGGGGCATGAGGGCGAGCGCTGCTTTGTTTACCGCACGCTGGACGATCTGGATGCGATAGCGGCCTGTGCCGACAAAAGTCAGCGCGGTGTGGTCATCGGCGGCGGCCTGCTGGGGCTGGAAGCGGCCAACGCGCTGAAACAGCTGGGGCTGGAAACCCATGTGGTTGAGTTTGCGCCACGCCTGATGGCGGTGCAGCTGGACGAGGGCGGTGCGCTGATGCTGCGGCAGAAAATTGACGCACTGGGCGTGACGGTTCACACCTCGAAGCAGACCGAACAGATTGAGACCCAGCCCGACGGGAGCCTGGTGCTACGCTTTGCCGATGGCGGCGAACTGGCGACCGATCTGGTGCTGTTCTCGGCGGGCATCCGACCGCGTGATGAGCTGGCCCGTAGTGCCGGGATCGGTGTTGGCCCGCGCGGCGGCATTGAGATCAATGACGTCTGCCAGACCAGCGACGATGACATTTATGCCATCGGCGAATGTGCCCTGTGGAACGGACAGATTTTTGGTCTGGTGGCGCCGGGCTATCAGATGGCGCGCGTGCTGGCCGGGCATCTGGCGGACGAGCCGGCCCGGTTCAGCGGTGCCGATATGAGCACCAAACTGAAGCTGCTGGGCGTGGATGTCGCCTCCTTTGGTGATGCGCACGGCAAAACGGCAGGCAGCCTGAGCTATCACTGGGCCGATGGTCCGAAGGGCATTTACAAGAAAATCGTGGTCAGCGCCGACAGCAAACTGCTGCTGGGCGGGGTGCTGGTCGGCGACAGCAGCGACTACGCCACGCTGCTGCAAATGATGTTAAACGCCATGCCGCTGCCGGATTCCCCTGAAGGGTTGATTCTGCCTGCGCTGAACGGCGCTCCGGTCAAAGGGCTGGGCGTGGCCACGCTGCCCGACAGCGCCCAGGTTTGCTCCTGCCACAATGTGAGTAAAGGCGATATCTGCAGCGCGGTGCAGAGCGGCTGTGGCGATATGGCCAGCATTAAAAGCTGCACGAAAGCCGCAACGGGCTGTGGGGGTTGTTCGGCATTAGTGAAGCAGGTGATGGAGTTCCAGTTGGAAAACCTGGGCGTTGAGGTGAAAAAAGATATCTGCGAACACTTCGCCTATTCACGTCAGGCGCTGTACCACCTGATCCGCATCAATGAAATCAAAACCTTTGATGATCTGCTGGCGAGCCACGGACGTGGCTGTGGTTGCGAGATCTGTAAACCGCTGGTTGGGTCGCTGCTGGCCTCGTGCTGGAATGATTATTTACTGAAACCGGCCCATCTGCCGCTTCAGGATACCAACGATCGTTACTTCGCCAATATCCAGAAAGATGGCACCTATTCGGTCGTGCCGCGCGTACCGGGTGGTGAGATCACCCCACAGGGGCTGATCGCCATTGGCGAAGTGGCGGCGCGTTACGACCTCTACACCAAAATCACCGGCGGTCAGCGTATCGACCTGTTTGGCGCGCGACTGGATCAACTGCCCGACATCTGGGAAACCCTGCTGGCGGCAGGCTTTGAAACCGGCCATGCCTACGGTAAATCGCTGCGTACGGTAAAATCCTGCGTGGGCTCCACCTGGTGTCGCTATGGCGTACAGGATTCGACGGCCTTCGCCATCGCGCTGGAGAACCGTTATAAGGGCCTGCGCGCACCGCATAAAATCAAGATGGCCGTCTCGGGTTGTACCCGCGAATGTGCCGAAGCGCAGAGCAAAGACATTGGGGTGATCGCCACGGAAAAGGGCTGGAATCTGTATGTTTGCGGCAATGGCGGCATGAAGCCGCGCCATGCGGAGCTGTTTGCCAGCGATCTGGATGATGAAACCCTGATCCGGTATGTCGATCGCATTCTGATGTTCTACGTGCGGACGGCAGATCGCTTGCAGCGCACCAGCGTCTGGATGGATAACATGGAAGGCGGACTGGATTACCTGCGCGATGTGGTGATCAGCGACAGCCTCGGTATCGCGGCGCAGCTGGAGCAGGAGATGCAGCAGGTCGTGGACACCTACCAGTGTGAATGGCAGACCACGCTGGCTGAACCCTCGCGGCGGGCGCTGTTTACCGCGACGGTGAACAGCGATCATCCGGATGAAACGCTGCACTATGCCCGCGTACGCGGTCAGCGTCAGCCGCATACGGCGACCGGCATTCCGCTGATGCATCTGCCCGCTGACCCCTGGAGCGCGGTGTGTTCCCTGGAGGCGATCCCCGCCGGTGCGGGAATCGGTGCACGGCTTGGCAGCGTCCGTATTGCGCTGTTCCGCTTTGGCAGCGACTGTTACGCACTGGAAGATCGCGAGCCAGGCAGCGATGCCAGCGTCCTGTCCCGTGGCATCCTTGGCGATGTGGCGGGTGAACCTGTGGTCATTTCACCGATCTACAAACAGCGCGTGCGCCTGCGTGACGGGCAAAGTCTGGATAACCCGCAGCACCAGCTGCGTTGCTGGCCGGTGAAACTGGAAGCCGGTCAGGTCTGGGTCGCCAACCGTCCACTGAACCTCATGGCGCAGGCATCATGAAAACCACCTGTGCCTATTGCGGCGTGGGCTGTGGCGTCGAGGTGACACTGAATCACAGCGAATCTGCACAGGTGAGTGGCGATCCGTTGCATCCGGCCAATCTCGGGAGGCTGTGCGTTAAAGGGACGGCGCTGGGGGAAACCCTGACCCGGACAGGACGCTTACTGCATCCCCAAATTAACCAACAGCCGGTCAGCATGGCGGTAGCGCTGGATGCCGCCGCCGATGGACTCCGGCAGATTATCGCGGAGCATGGCCCAGAGGCGGTGGCTTTTTACGGCTCAGGCCAGCTGCTCACGGAAGATTACTATGTGGCGAACAAGCTGATGAAAGGCTTTCTTGGCGTCGCAAATATCGACACCAACTCGCGACTGTGTATGGCTTCTGCGGTGGTGGGCTACAAGCGCGCGCTCGGAGCGGATGCGGTGCCGTGCTGTTATGAGGATCTGGATCAGGCCGATGCGATCGTCATGGTCGGCTCTAACGCAGCCTGGGCACATCCGGTGATTTTTCAGCGCCTGAAACAGGCAAAACAGCAACGGCCTGAGATGCAGGTGGTGGTGATCGATCCCCGTCGCACCGCCAGCTGTGACATCGCTGATGTCCACCTGCCGCTGCGCCCGGGCAGCGATCCGGCGCTGTTTTCGGGCTTACTGCACTGGCTGGCGCAGCATCAGGGAATAGATGCGACGATGTTGCCACATCTGGACGGCGTTGAAACCACCCTGCAGGCCGCCAGCCAGTGGGGCATTGCCGAGGTCGCTGAACACTGTGATCTGACCGAGGAGCAGGTGGTGGCCTTTTATCAGCTGTTTGCCCGGCGTGACCGTGTCCTGACGTTGTGGTGCATGGGCATCAACCAGTCACAGAGCGGCAGTGACAATAACAATGCGATAATTAATGCGCATCTTCTCAGCGGAAAAATAGGCCGTCCCGGCTGTGGGCCATTTTCACTCACCGGCCAGCCCAATGCGATGGGCGGACGTGAAGTGGGCGGTTTAGCCAACCAGCTGGCGGCGCACATGAGCTTTAACGAAGCGGACTGCGATCGTGTACAGCGTTTCTGGCACAGCCCGACCATGGCGCGCCAGCCCGGACTGACCGCGGTGGCGCTGTTTGACGCGATTGAGCGAGGTGAGGTGAAAGCTGTCTGGATCATGGGAACCAATCCGGCGGTGTCAATGCCGGAAGGCAACCGCGTGGCGCGGGCGCTGGCCAACTGTCCGCTGGTGATCGTCTCCGACGTGCTGGCGCAAACGGATACCACAGCCTTTGCCCATATTCTGTTACCTGCCCAGGGCTGGGGCGAAAAAAACGGCACCGTGACCAATTCTGAACGACGTATTTCCCGCCAGCGCGCATTTGTTGCACCCGCCGGGGAGGCCAAACCCGACTGGTGGCTACTGGCGCAGGTGGCGCAGCGGCTCGGCTTCGCCCAGGCATTTAACTGGACCCATCCGGCGGCGATCTTCCGCGAGCACGCAGCGCTGTCCGGCTTTGAGAACCACGGCGAACGCGCCTTCGACATCAGCGGTCTGGCGCAGCTCAGCGATGCCGAGTGGGATGCGCTGACGCCTGTTCAGTGGCCGATCAATGCTCAACATCCGCAAGGCTGTGCCCGGCTGTTCAGCGACCGGCGTTTTTATCATGCCGATGGCAAGGCACGGCTGCTGCCACCGGTCACGCCGTCGCCGTTGGTGCGCAATGCCCGTTATCCCTTACTGATGAACACGGGGCGCATACGCGATCAGTGGCACACCATGACGCGCACCGGGCTGGTGCCTCGCCTGATGCAGCACTGTGACGAGCCTTTTGCCGCCTTGCATCCCGAAGAGGCGCGTCGTTATGGCTTGTCTGCCGGGGCGCTGGCGCGCGTGCAGTCAGAATGGGGATGGATGGTGGTGCGCGTGACGCTGGACAGCGGCCTGCGGCGCGGTGAACTCTTTGTGCCGATGCACTGGAACCGCCAGTTCAGCCTGCAAGGCAATGTCGGTGGCGTCGTCGCATCGACCCGTTGTCCGGTTTCGGCCCAGCCCGCCTTTAAACAAACGGCAGTGCGCATCCAGCCGTTAGTAACCTGCTGGCAGGGCTGGCTCTGGCAGCGCGACAGTACCGCGCCCGCCGCACTGCGCTACTGGGCGCGCACGCCGTACGCCGGTTCGCAACGTTTTGTGGTGGCCGGAGAGGCCACGCCGCAGCGTTGGCTGGCGTCTCAGTTCAACCTCGAAGGCTATCAGCTGCAAACTGCCAGCGGGGGCGATCACAGCTACCGGCTGCTGGCATGGCGCGAGGGCGAGCTGCAACTGGCATTTTATGCCGATCGGCGTTTACCCGAGGTAGATCACGATCTGGTTGCCCTGGCCTTTCGTCAGGCCCCCGCGGACGCGGCTGAACGTCATGCCTTGCTGGCGGGGCAGGCGGCGCAGAGCCCTGCGACTGGCCGCCTTATCTGTAGCTGTTTTGGCGTAGGCGAACAAACGATATTGCATGCCATTAGCCAGGGTTGCCACAGCACCCAGGCTCTGGGCAAAACGCTCCAGTGCGGCACCAACTGCGGCTCCTGCTTGCCGGAGCTAAAACACCTTCTGCTTTCCGTCTCTGTCCCGGAGGAATTATGACGCTGGCAATACACGCTTTAGATAAACTGCTGGCGCCTGAGAAGGCGTCCAGCGCAGGACGCGTCTGGTTAGTGGGTGCCGGACCGGGGGATGTCGATCTGCTCACGGTGAAGGCGCTACGTTTGCTGCACCGTGCTGAAGTGGTGGTCTATGATCGCCTGGTCAGTGAGGCGGTCATGGCAGAAGTGCCAGACAGCGCGCTTTGTATTGACGTCGGCAAACGGCCCGGTCATCACGGCCTGAAACAGGCACAGATCAATCAACTATTAGTCGATCTGGCCACCAGCGGGCGCAACATCGTTCGACTGAAGGGCGGCGATCCCTTTATTTTTGGTCGCGGTGGTGAAGAGATGGTGAGCCTGCAGCAGGCCAACATTGTCTGCGAAGTGGTGCCTGGTATCACCGCCGCCGTGGGGTGCGCCGCCGCAAGCGGGATTCCGCTTACGCATCGGGATTGTGCTCAGTCACTGCGCTTTATCACCGGACACGGACGCAGCGGAGAGCCTCAACTGGATGCCGCCGCACTCTCAGCCACTAACCAGACGCTGGTGTTTTACATGGGGCTGAGCTGGAGCAGCGTGATTAGCGCCCGGTTGTGTGAGTACGGTCGCAGGGAGGATACGCCGGTAGCGATTATTGAAAACGGCACGCGCCAGGATCAGCGGGTGCTGATCACCACGCTGGCAGGGCTGCCGGAGACTATTGCGCAGCAACAACCGGTTTCCCCCTCATTGCTGATCGTTGGCGATGTCGTCCGCTACTACCGTGCCGATCTGCTTGCCCAACACTGTACAGAGGCGGCTATCCGCCAGGCGTAATAGCCAGGTTGTGACCGGATGCGCGGTGACATCAGGGGGCGCGGCGAGCGGGTAGCGGGGCGACCAGAACCTTCACGCCCAGCGCTTCAAACGCGCTGATGTGGGCCTGACTGATCCCGCTGTCGGTAATCAGGTAGTGAATATGGCTCCAGTCGCAGGGGAGCGCAAACATCGACACTTTATCAATCTTACTGGAGTCGGCCACCACGTAGACGGTGCTGGCGGATTTGATCATCGCCATTTTCACTTTGATATCGGTTTCGCTGGGAAAGCTCAGGCCGAGACGTGGCGAGATACAGGCGGTGGCGAGAAACAGCTTCTCCGACAGCACATTCTCAAAGAAGCTGGCGGCCTTGTCACCGGAGGTCGAAAGCGTCGGAAATTTAAACGTACCGCCCGTCAGCAGCACATTGATCCCTGGCTCGCCGCCCAGCTTCAGGGCGATATTCACGGCGGTCGTCACCACCGATAAACGCCGGATATGGCTGATGGCATCGGCGATAGCCGTGGTGGTGGTGCCGGAATCGAAAATCACCGTATCACCGTTTTCGATATGCTGGGCTGCCAGGCGTCCAATCGCGTCTTTTTCTTCCATGTGGGTCTGACGTTCCAGCTGCAGCAGGCCGGTATTCTGCTTGCCCGTCATCAGGGTCGCGCCGCCGTGATAACGCTGCACAAAGCCCTGCTTTTGCAGCATTCGCAGGTCGGTGCGCAGCGTGGCTTCGGTCAGTCCGAACGTCTTCGTCAGGGCTTTCACCGTCACCGTCCCGTCTTCCCGAATCATCTCCAGGATCTTTTCACGGCGCTGTTGCATTTCAGCTAACTGCTCAGTTTTGCTTTTCAATCGAAACGCTCCCTCTTTTAATCGCATCGGGCTTATGGCGATAACGCGTTGTCGCAGAGTTTAACCCGCAGGTTTCGCCTTTGCGAGTCGGCAAATAAAGATGTTTATTTTCGTTCGAAAGTATAGACGCGTCACTTTTCATGACTTTTGCATCCGTTACAGCAGTGCAATCCCTCTCTTTCTGCCTGTTTGCAACCGCGATCACGCGCTTTTAACCGAATAACGCCGTCAGACAGGCAGTGTTGCGAAATTTGATCTTAGCCACATTAACCATCAATTCGATAGCTTATATTTTTGTTCGAAAATGAATGCGGCAAATAAAATACCAAAGAGGACAGGCGGATGAGCGGTGAATATGACGTTAACCTGCGCTATGGCGTAGATACCACAATGAATCTGAGCGGCAAAGTGGCCGTGGTAACGGGCGGGCTGGGCGGTATCGCCATGGCCAGTAATCAGATGCTGCTGGAGAAAGGGGCGAGCCTGGCGCTGCTTTATCCGCCCTTTGAAGCGGATAAGGTCGACAGTGCGCGCGCAGCCCTGGCCGGACAGGTGCAGTTTATTTGCTGCGATGTAACCGATCCTGCCGACGTTGAGCAGGCTTTCGATGCCATTGTTGAACACTACGGTCATCTCGACATTCTGGTGAACTGTGCCGGCTACGTGATGCTTCAGCCGGTGCTGGAAACCGATTTTGCCGAATGGCAAAAACAGATCGCCGTGAACCTGACCGGGCCGTTTCTCTGCTCACAGGCCGCGGGCAAACGTATGGTCAACGCCGGAAACGGCGGCAAAATCATTAATATCGCCTCACAGGCGGCGTCCATCGCCATCGACAACCACGTCGCTTACACCTCTGCCAAAGCCGGTTTGCTGGGCATGACCAAAGTGATGGCGAAAGAGTTCGCCCCGCACCGGATTAACGTTAATACCCTGTCGCCCACCGTGGTGCTCACCCCCATGGGCGAAAAAGCCTGGCGCGGCGAGAAGGGCACCGAAATGAAAAAACTGATCCCTTTAGGTCGCTTTGCCTATACCGACGAGATTGCCGCTGCCGTGCTGTTTTTTGCCAGCAACGGCAGCGACATGATCACCGGTGCCGATCTGATGATCGACGGTGGCTTTACCATCTGGTAAGGCCACCACCAGGCGCCCGTTTCCCCCTGCCATAACGACAATAGCGAGACACACCATGAAAAAAACGACGTTGCTCTGCACCACGCTTGCCGCCTGTTTGTTTTCTCACACCGCGCTGGCGGTTGAAAAAGGCACCATCATGATTTTGGTTAACTCACTGGACAACCCCTATTACGCCTCCGAGGCGAAGGGCGCAAATATGAAAGCTCAGGAACTGGGCTACAAGACTTCGGTGCTCTCTCACGGGGAAGACGTGAAGAAGCAAAATGAACTGATTGATGCGGCTATTGGCAAAAAAGTGCAGGGCATTATCCTGGACAACGCGGACTCCACGGCCAGCGTGGCAGCCATCCAAAAAGCCAAACAGGCCGGTATTCCAGTGGTGCTGATCAACCGTGAAATTCCGGTGGATGATGTGGCGCTGGAGCAAATTACCCACAATAACTTCCAGGCCGGTTCCGATGTAGCCAACGTGTTTGTCGAGAAGATGGGGGAAAAAGGGAAATACGCCGAGCTGACCTGCAACCTCGCGGACAACAACTGCGTCACCCGTTCAAAATCCTTTCACCAGGTGCTGGAACAGTATCCCGATATGCAGAGCGTTGCGCGCCAGGATGCCAAAGGCACACTCATCGATGGCAAGCGCATTATGGACAGTATTCTGCAGGCTCACCCGGATGTGAAAGGGGTTATCTGCGGTAACGGCCCGGTGGCGCTAGGCGCGATTGCCGCCCTGAAAGCGGCCGGACGCAACGACGTGGTAGTAGTGGGAATTGATGGCAGCAACGATGAACGCGATGCGGTACAGGCCGGAACGTTAAAAGCCACTGTGATGTTACAGGCGCAGGCGATAGCGGCTCAGGGCGTGACAGACCTGGATAACTATATCCAGAAAGGCACGAAACCGGAGAAACAGCGCGTGATGTTTCGCGGCATTCTGATCACACCGGAAAATGCAAAAAACGTACAGGACTTTAACTACAAGTCGTAATCCATCGTTGTCGCGCCCGTACTGACGGGCGCCAGGGAGAATGTCATGTACAACCGACTCTGGCTGATACCGATCGTGATGGCGCTCGGTGGCTGTCGCATTGTGTCGCAGCAGGAACTGGCGGATCTTAAGAACCCACCCAATCCCCATATGGCCCATATCAATCAACTCTGGCAGCAGACGTTAGTGCCACAAATCGTCGCGCAGGCGAAACCGCTGAGTGAGTTCACACAGCGCCTGCAGTCAGAGAAGGATCTGGACAGCGCCTGTCGCGCGCTGGGCTATCGGGCGCAGAGCGAGAATCCCTGCATATTTAGCGTCAGCGTGAGCGGGGAAGTCACCGCGCTGGATACCGCCTCGCGCAACGGCAAAATGAAAATTAAAGACGCATCAGGTGACACTGTCACGGTTCAGGTTGGGCCGATCATTCGCGGAACGGCATTGCGGGATGCCTACAAAGGGGCCAGCTATCAGGACTTTAACGATCAGGTGCTGTTCAGCGACTTTGGCAAAGCGATCAATCAGCAGGCGGTCACCATGATGCACAACGCCGGGGTAAAACCCGGTGACCGGGTTAACGTGGTGGGCGTTTTTAGCAGCTGGGATATCCCGCATACGCTACCCGATATCACGCCAGCCCACATCACGCGTCAGTAAGGAGTTGATCATGCAGGTTACTGAGCAGCAAGACGACGTCATTATTGAGACGCGGGGCCTGTCGCGGGTCTATCCGGGCGTGACCGCCCTTGATCAGGTTAACTATCGGGTTTATCGCAACAAGGTCAATGTGCTCATCGGGGAAAACGGCGCCGGTAAATCCACCATGATGAAGATGCTGGCAGGGGTGGAAAGTCCGTCGTCTGGCGACATTTTGCTGGATGGCAAACCTGTCAGGCTGCATTCCACCCAACAGGCCGAAAAACTGGGCATCAGCATCATCTTTCAGGAGCTGAACCTGTTCCCGAATATGAATGTGATGGACAACATCTTTATCGCCAACGAGTTCTTCCAGCGCGGCGTTATCAACGAAAAGTATCAGTATCAGCTGGCAAAAGCCTTGCTGGAACGGCTTGAGCTGGACGTCGATCCCTATGCTGCGCTGGATGCGTTGGGCATTGGTCATCAACAGTTGGTCGAGATTGCCCGCGCGCTGTCGAAAGATACACGCGTGCTGATTATGGATGAGCCGACCAGCGCCCTGAGTCAGTCAGAGGTCAAAGTGCTGTTCAACGTCATTGAACAGCTCAAACGACGCGGCGTCACCATCATCTATATCTCGCATCGGCTGGAGGAGCTGATGGAGATTGGCGACCACATTACGATTTTCCGGGATGGCCGTTTTATCGCCGCGCGTGAAGTGCGCGACGTCAGCGTGCCCTGGATCATTGCGCAAATGGTCGGGGACAAGAAAAAACATTTTGACTATCAACCCGCTCCTCAGGGCGACAGGGTGCTGCAGGTGAATGGCCTGACCGCCCTGCATCAAAACGGTGGCTACCGGCTCAACGCGGTGAGCTTTAGCCTGCACAAGGGGGAAGTGATAGGGATTTATGGCCTGCTGGGGGCCGGGCGAACCGAGCTGTTCAAGGGACTTACAGGATTACTGCCTTGTCAGAGCGGGGATATCCAGTTAAGCGGTCAGCGGTTGGACAACTGCAGTTTTCAGCAGCGCCTTAAGCGCGGTATCACCTTGGTGCCTGAGGATCGTAAAGGTGAAGGCGTTATCGAACTGATGTCGATCACCGCTAACATGACGCTCTCCAGTCTCAGCCTGCGCGGCTTTCGACGCGCACTGGGCATCGTGCATCCTGACAAAGAGCGGCAGCGTGTGAATGAAATGATTCAGCACCTGGCGATTAAAGTCAGCGACAGCGAGTTACCCATCAGTGCGTTAAGCGGCGGAAACCAGCAGAAAGTGGTACTGGGAAAAGCCTTGATGACCGGGCCAAAAGTGGTGCTGCTGGATGAGCCTACCCGCGGCATAGATGTGGGTGCCAAGACCGATGTTTATCACCTGATTGGCAAACTGGCGCAGCAGGGGCTGGCGGTGATGTTTTCCTCGTCGGAACTGGATGAGGTCATGGCGCTTGCTGACCGGATTCTGGTGATGGCCGACGGTCGCATTACTGCCGATCTGCCCCGTGCCGATGCAACGCGCGAAAAACTGATTAGCGCGTCCACCCCGCAAGCCTGAGGTTGCTGGAGAATAAGATGAACCAAAAATATCTGCTGTACATGTACTTACTCAAGGCGCGCACCTTTATTGCGCTGCTGATCGTGGTCGGCTTTTTTAGCGTAATGGTGCCTAATTTTCTTACGCCGTCGAACCTGCTGATTATGACCCAGCATGTGGCGATTACCGGGCTGCTGGCAATTGGTATGACGCTGGTGATCCTGACCGGTGGCATCGACCTGTCGGTCGGGGCCGTTGCCGGGATCTGTGGCATGGTGGCGGGTGCCTTACTCACTGTGGGCGTGCCGCTGTGGGGCGGGGATCGGCTGTTTCTTAACGTGCCGGAAGTGATTCTCGTCGTGGCGCTGTTCGGGATGCTGGTCGGCATGGTTAACGGCGCGATGATTACCCGGCTTGGCGTAGCACCCTTTATCTGCACACTGGGCATGATGTATGTCGCCCGCGGCGCGGCGCTGCTGTTTAACGATGGTGCGACCTACGCCAATCTGGTGGGCATTCCGGCGCTGGGCAATACCGGCTTCTCGTTACTGGGTTCTGGCACCGTGCTCGGGGTGTTTATTCCCATCTGGCTGATGATTGGCTTTTTACTTCTTGGCCTGTACCTGACGCGTAAAACGCCGCTTGGGCGCTATATCTATGCCACCGGCGGTAATGAGTCGGCAGCGCGGCTGGCGGGCGTGCCCATTATCAAAGTGAAAGTGTTTGTTTATGCCTTTTCCGGGCTGTGCGCGGGATTAGTGGGGTTGGTGGTGGCTTCTCAGTTACAGACCGCGCATCCCATGACGGGCAACATGTTTGAGATGGACGCCATCGGTGCCACGGTGCTCGGCGGAACGGCGCTGGCCGGGGGACGCGGGCGCGTATCAGGTTCCATTATTGGTGCCTTCGTTATCGTTTTTCTGGCCGATGGCATGGTGATGATGGGCGTCAGTGATTTCTGGCAGATGGTGATCAAGGGCGTGGTGATTGTGACCGCCGTGGTGATTGACCAGTTCCAGCAGCGTTTACAAAGCAAAGTGATATTACTGCGCCGTCATGAAAAAAAGCAGCCAGTGACGCCGCAAGCTGACATCCGTCATGGATAACAGGAGAGAACAATGACCCGAGATTTCAATGGAAAAACGGTAGTGATCACCGGTGCCTGCCGCGGTATCGGCGCAGGCATTGCTGCCCGCTTTGCCCGCGAGGGTGCAAACCTGGTGATGTTGTCCAATTCCGAACGCGTATTTGCCACCGCCGACAGTCTGCGTCCCCTTGCCGCCTCGATTTTGGCCCTGCAGGTGGATGTAACCGACGAAGGCGAAGTGCAGCAGGTGTATCAGCAGGCATTTGAGCGCTTTGGCCGGATCGACGTCTCCATTCAAAATGCAGGCGTGATTACCATTGATACGGTCGACAACATGCCCAAAAGCGATTTCGAACGTGTGCTGGCTGTGAACACCACCGGTGTCTGGCTGTGCTGTCGTGAAGCCGCCAAATACATGGTGCAGCAAAACGGCGGCAGCCTGATTAATACCTCTTCAGGCCAGGGGCGCAAAGGCTTTATCTATACGCCGCACTACGCTGCCAGCAAGATGGGGGTGATTGGCATTACGCAAAGTCTGGCGCTGGGGCTGGCGCGCTGGAATATTACGGTCAATGCGTTTTGCCCTGGCATCATTGAAAGTGAAATGTGGGATTACAACGATCGCGTCTGGGGCGAAATTCTCAGCACGGAGCATAAAACCTACGCTAAAGGCGAGCTGATGGCGGAGTGGGTGGAGAACATTCCTCTTAAGCGGGCCGGGCAACCTCAGGACGTCGCAGGGCTGGTGGCTTTTCTCGCATCGGATGATGCGCGTTACATTACCGGGCAAACCGTGAATGTGGATGGCGGGCTGATATTTTCCTGAAACCGGGACGCCACCGGCCCGCTGTGCACAGGGTCGGTGGCTGCCTTCAGCACAAATATCGAGTCAAGTCATGAATCTGGGTCACATTATGCTAAAATAATCAGCGCTGGTTTTGTTTTTCTTTCAGAAAACCACCTGATGATTTTTCTGCCCGGACGTAATGATTTGATGCTTAAACCTGTGACTTTCTTTCTGGCTTCACTGACCACGCTTGCAGCGCTGCCTGCCGGTGCGCTGCAAACGGACAATCAGGTGCCAGAAACCCCCTTTGGCGATCCTGCGCGCTTTCAACATTCACTGGACGACCTTCCTTCTTTGGGCAACGTCGAAGATAACAACGAATGGAGCGAAAGGCTGGCGAAGGCGGCCAAAAGCATCGCGGAAGCCAGCGAAAGCAGCAGTGATTTAACCCTGGGCGAGCAGGCCGGGCAGTGGGCTTTTGAACGACTGCGCGATGAAGTGGCTACGCGGGTTGAGAATGAAGGCCAGTCTCTACTGTCACCTTATGGCAACGCCGAGTTCAACTTAAACGTCGATATGGACGGTAACTTTGAGGGCACCGGCGGCAATCTGTTTAGCCCGCTCGCCGACAGAAATCACTCTCTGACGTTCAGTCAGCTCGGGCTTCATGACTCCATTGAAGGTGTGGTAGGCAATGCGGGGCTGGGTCAGCGCTGGGACGCGGGCAACTGGTTGGTGGGATATAACGGTTTTATCGATCGCAGTTTTCGCAGTGGACTTCAGCGAGCGTCAGTCGGCACCGAGGCCTGGAGCAGCAATCTGCGGTTGTCTGCTAACTACTATCATCCGCTGTCGGGATGGCGTAATCGCGGTGACAGCCAGCAATATCGCATGGCCGAAGGCTACGACATCACCAGCCAAAGCTATTTGCCGTTTTACCGTCAACTGGGTGTGTCATTCAGTTATCAGCAATACCTTGGCGAAAAGGTTGACCTGTTTAACAGCGGCAATCGCTACCATAATCCGGCCGCGCTTTCGCTTGGGCTGTCTTATACGCCGGTGCCGCTGGTGACCTTCTCGGCCAGCCATAAAACCAGCAGTGCCGGTGAGAGCCAGGACCAGCTTGGCCTGAAGCTTAACTATCGCTTTGGTGTGGCGCTGAGCAAGCAGTTGGATGCCAACAACGTGGCCGAAGTGCGTTCGTTGCGCGGCAGTCGCTACGACACCGTTACGCGTAGCCAAAACCCGGTGATGGCTTACCGGCAGCGTAAGACGTTATCGGTTTTCCTGGCGACGCCACCCTGGCAGCTCAATCCTGGCGAAAGCGTACCGCTTAAGCTTCAGCTGCGCGCCAGTAACGCGATTAAGTCGCTTAGCTGGCAAGGGGACACCCAGGCGCTGAGCCTGACATCGCCGCCAAATAATAATGCGACCGACGGCTGGAGCGTGATTGTTCCGCCCTGGGACAGCACGCCAGGTGCCAGCAATGAGTACCGTTTGTCGGTCACGGTGGAAGACAGTAAACAGCAACGCGTAACGTCAAACTGGATCACCCTGCAAGTGAAACCGCCTTTGTCGATGGATGAACCGCCTGGCGGAACAATGTCGTCCTCCGCCAGCGGGCTGAGTTTCACGGAATAACGGCAAAATAAAGTGTGATTTGCGTCATGCTTTTTTTGCTGGACACTACGCACTAGCCTTCACAGAAGCGGCAAAAACACGACCTGTCTGCATAACAAGATTCGTCATCTACCCGATCTCTGGGTGAGCCGCCTGTTGCTCTGGCACCTGACCTGCACCTGATGACGCCACAGGAAGCGAGGTTTATTTCCTGCTTGTTTTGTCGCTGGCTACGCAGGCAGACGACCGGGGATGCCGTTTGGGGATAAAATCACCCTCTGCCGATGGAACAATCTGCATCGATATTGAAATCTACCTGCGTGAAAGGCGTGAAAGGCGGGGGGAGCGGGCCGATGCAGCCGAATCGCTTTTATCGATTGCCGCTGATATGCCGTGTTCTAAAGAAAAACGGCCCGTCAGACACAGGCCGGGCCGTTGAACAATGAGGGAAAGCGATTAGAACTGGTAAGTCAGGCCCACTGCCGTGATGTCATCTGTCGCCAGACCCAACGGATTATTTTTCTTAAGCAGGTTGATACGGTATTCACCGTACACTGACATGTTTTTGTTAAAGTAGTAAGTCGCACCTACAGAAGAGTATTTATACAGGTCGGCATCACCGATCCCTTCAATATCTTTGCCTTTAGAGGTCACATAACTTACAGAAGGGCGCAAGCCATTCAGGAACTGATACTGTGCAACAAATTCCATATTCTGCGCTTTGTTGGCAAAGCCAGTAGCACTTGTTGGCATTGGTGTGGCGTTAAGCGTTTCACCGTACATCGCCGCCAGATAAATCTGGTTGGCATCATACTTGACAGACGTTGCCCATACCTGACCTTTGTCGCCGCGACCGAAGGTGGCTGCGTTTTGTGCCTGAGTACGTTGCAGGCTGGCGTAAGCACCAGCAAAACTCAGACCAAAATCAAAGTCATAAGAGGTAGACAGCGCATAACCATCGCCATTCGCACGACTGACTTGCAGACCCGCATTGTTGGTCGTGGTGCGATCGTTCTTGCCTTCGTACTGCGCCGCGATGTTCCAGCCTTTGACCAGACCAAAGAAGTCTTTGTTGCGCCACGTCAGCACACCACCTGAGCGAGCAGTCAGGAAGGCGTCGTTGTAGGCAGAATCACCGCCCCACACCGGCAACATATCGGTATAGCTTAATGCGTCATAGACCAGACCGTAGTTACGGCCGTAGTCCAGTGAACCCAGCTCGCCATATTTCAGACCGGCATAACCCAAACGGGTTTTGTTGCCAGTATTTGCATCCGCACCTTCAGAGTTTTTCAGGCTGTACTGGTACTGCCAGAAACCGTAACCCGTGAGTTTATCGGTAATGGCGGTTTCGCCTTTAAAACCGATACGGGCATAGGAATTGATATCGCCGTTATTTGACTGATCGTCAGAAAAGAAGTGCGAAACGTTAACCTTGCCCTGTAAATCCAGCTTATTCCCGTCTTTATTATAAATCTGTGCGGCCTGAGCAGTAGACAGACCGATCAGTAACGGCATTAATGCCGCCACTAATGTGCGCTTCATCATTTATTATTTACCCTGTGGTTATATTATTATTTCCCCTCTTTTGGGGTGAAAAGAAAATGACACAAATTGTTAATTCAGCCTAGCGCAATAAGTGTAACTAAATGTGTGCCCAGGGGAACTAAATCTCAATAAAGCCAATTCGGCGGCCATCGTGCGCCTGTCAGTGTTTTTTCTTATGACCCCGTTAGCAATGTAAAGGATAAAAAGGCATATAAAACAGGGGATTGTTGATTTCATCGGGAAGGGATAAAGCAATATGGCAAAAAAATGATAACACCAGCCATCTTGCTTGAATAATAAACGCATTTTGTATGATAAATAAACAATAAAGATTTTTCATCTAATCATTAGCGCGCTTATTAATAATTTATTCAGCGCTAAATAATTTATTAATGTTCTGATGATAACCCGGGAAACAATATTAATGGCTTCGCATAAGTATATTTAAACAAATAAAGAGAGCATATTTTAATCACCCGCCAGTAATAACCTGGGTTATTACTCGGCTTATTGCGTTTACTTTTCTACGGATATTGATCACAGCCTGCACTACACACAGGCAACTGCCCCATTTTGAGGCGGTTTCTGCACGTTTTTGAGCAGATAATTTATCAGCGATCACAAAAGCGATATTTCATCCCGCCATTGCATAATTCCGCTTTAAAAAGCTCTGCTATCGGCCCCCGCTAAGATAATTATTCACTATTTATGCAAATAAAGTGAATGATGGCATTTTGTAACCTATTGATATTTCGTCAGGCAATCCGTTTTATGCATTTTAGTCCTTGGCTGGCACGCTATCTGCAAACTAGAGTAGGGCCAGATTCATTACATTTTTAACAATTAACAAACAATTACGTTACCCGCTGGGGAACAGGAGAAGGGTTATGTCACTGCAGGTTTCGCGTCATGATTTTGATCAATGGATGATGCCCGTTTATGCACCCGCGAGTTTCGTACCGGTACGTGCTGAGGGATCTACCGTCTGGGATCAGCAGGGGAAAGACTATATCGACTTCGCAGGCGGCATTGCGGTCAACGCTCTCGGGCATGCGCATCCGGCGCTCCAGCAGGTGCTTCAGGATCAGGCCTCACGGCTGTGGCACACCGGCAACGGTTATACGAATGAACCCGTTTTACGCCTGGCCAAACAGCTGATTGACGCCACCTTTGCCGACCGGGTTTTCTTTTGTAACTCCGGTGCCGAGGCCAACGAAGCGGCGCTTAAGCTGGCCCGCAAGGTGGCACACGACAGGGTTGGAATGCATAAAAGCGGCATCGTGGCGTTTAAGAATGCCTTTCATGGGCGCACCCTGTTTACGGTTTCTGCAGGCGGTCAGCCAGCCTATTCCAACGATTTTGCGCCGCTGCCTGCTGACATTCAGCATGCCACATTTAATGACCTTGCCTCTGCGGCTGCCCAGATTAACGACAGCACCTGCGCCGTGATTGTTGAGCCAATCCAGGGGGAAGGGGGCGTTGTGCCGGCTGAACCCGCGTTCCTGCGTGGGTTGCGTGAGTTGTGTGATAAACATCAGGCGTTGCTCATTTTTGACGAAGTGCAGAGCGGCGTGGGACGCACCGGCGCGCTGTACGCCTATATGCACTATGGCGTAACACCAGACGTGCTGACCAGCGCCAAGGCACTGGGCGGTGGCTTCCCTATTGGTGCCATGCTGACGCGAGAAGATCTGGCTCAGGTGATGGGCGTAGGCACTCATGGCACCACCTATGGCGGCAATCCGCTGGCGGGTGCGGTGGCCGGAAAAGTCATGGAACTGATTAACCGGCCTGAAGTGATGGACGGCGTCGCGCAGCGTCATGCCTGGATTGTGGCAGCACTGGACGACCTCAATCAACGCCTGCACCTGTTTAAAGAGGTTCGCGGGTTGGGCTTACTGATTGGTGCCGTGCTCAGCGACGACTTTGCCGGTAAAGCGAAACAGATCAATCTCGCGGCTGCCGAGCAGGGCGTTATGGTGCTGATTGCTGGTGCTAACGTGGTGCGCTTCGCGCCTGCACTGAACATCAGCGAACAGGAAGTGAAGACCGGTATGGCACGCTTTGCCCTGGCCTGTGAACACCTGCTACAGGGAAACGCATCATGATGGTGATCCGTCCGGTTGAGCGGGACGATCTCAGCCAACTGATGGAACTGGCGGCGAAAACGGGTGGAGGATTGACCTCGTTGCCGGTTGACAGCGCCACCTTACAGGCACGAATCGAACGCTCGCTACAAACCTGGCAGGGCACGTTGCCGCGTGCCGAGCAGGGCTATGTGTTTGTGCTGGCCGACAGTCACGATAACCGCGCGGTGGGGATCTGCGCCATTGAGGTGGCGGTTGGGCTTCAGGAACCCTGGTATAACTTTCGCGTGGGGACGCAGGTGCACGCCTCGAAAGAGCTGAATGTTTACGCCGCCTTACCGACCTTATCCCTAAGTAACGATCATACTGGCAGCAGCGAACTCTGCACGTTGTTCCTGGATGCCGACTACCGCGATGGCAAAAACGGTTACCTGTTGTCGAAGTCACGTTTTCTGTTTATGGCGAATTTCCGCGAACACTTTATGGCGCGGGTGGTCGCCGAAATGCGCGGCGTGAGTGATGAGCAGGGACACTCACCGTTTTGGGACAGCGTAGGCATCCACTTCTTCTCTATGGAATTCCGCAAAGCCGATTTTCTCAGTGGCACCGGGCAAAAAGCCTTTATTGCCGAACTGATGCCAAAACATCCGCTTTATCTGCACTACCTCACGCCGGAAGCGCAGGCTGTGATCGGTCAGGTACATCCTAAAACTGCACCCGCGCGTAAGGTGCTGGAAGCCGAAGGCTTTCGCTATCGCCAGTATATCGACATCTTCGATGGCGGCCCGACGCTGGAGTGCGATATCGATGACATTCGTGCAGTACGCGAGAGCCGGTTGCTTACCGTACAAAAAGGCGATGTACAGCAGGATGCGCCGCTCTGTTTAGTGGCAAATACCGATTATCACCAGTTTCGCGTGGCACTTTTACCGGTCGATCCGACCGCGCAACGTATTCAGCTCAATGATGAACAACTGCAGGCATTACAGTGCCAGCCGGGCGACAGCCTGCGCGTGGTCACGCTGTGCAGTGAGGAGAAAAAAGCATGACGCACCTTATCAACGGACACTGGATCAACGGCGAGTCAGGGCGCTTTACAAAACAGGACCCGGTGAGTGGCGACCTGCTGTGGCAAGGGTTAGCCGCCTCGTCAGAGCAGGTAAGCGCGGCCTGTCAGACGGCGCGGGCGGCGTTTCCGGCATGGGCACGACAGCCTTTTACCGCGCGTCAGGCCATTGTGGAACGCTTTGCGGCACAACTTGAGGCGCACAAAACGGCGCTGGCCGAGATCATCGCCCAGGAAACGGGAAAACCACGCTGGGAAGCCCTGACGGAAGTCACGGCGATGATCAATAAAATCGCCATTTCAGTGAAAGCTTACCATCAGCGCACCGGTGAACAGCAGCAGGGTGAGAGCGCCCTGCGCCACCGTCCTCATGGCGTGCTGGCGGTCTTTGGCCCCTATAACTTTCCGGGGCATTTGCCCAACGGGCATATCGTACCTGCCTTACTGGCCGGGAATTGCGTGGTGTTTAAACCGAGTGAACTGACGCCAGCTACCGCAGAGAAAACCCTGCAGCTGTGGCTGGCGGCGGGCGTGCCTGCCGGTGTCATTGGGCTGCTTCAGGGCGGTCGTGAAACGGGTCAGGCACTGGCGGCGGAACCGGACATTGACGGACTGCTGTTTACCGGCAGCGCGCACACCGGTTATCAGTTACATCGTCAGTTTGCCGGGCAACCGGAAAAAATGCTGGCGCTGGAGATGGGCGGCAACAATGCCTTGATCGTTGAGGACCCTGCGGACACGGATGGTGCAGTACATATCGCCATTCAGTCGGCATTTATTACGGCAGGTCAGCGCTGTACCTGCGCCCGCCGTCTGCTGGTGCGGCGCGGTGCGGCGGGCGATGCTTTTCTGCAACGTCTGGTCGAGGTGACCGCCCGGCTGCAGCCCGGCGCCTGGAATGCCGATCCGCAACCCTTTATGGGCAGTGTGATTTCCTGCGCCGCTGCCGAAAAGATTTATGCCGAATGGCAGCAGCGCGTGGCGATGGGCGGCAAGGTGCTGCTGGAGATGCGTTGGCCCGATCGTCAACAGGCGTTGTTAACGCCGGGGATTATCGACCTGACCGAGGTAGACAATATGCCCGATGAAGAGGTGTTCGGGCCGTTGCTGGGCGTGATTCGTTATGACGATTATCCGCAGGCCATTCGTCTAGCCAACCAGACACGCTATGGGCTGTCATGCGGGTTGATTTCGCCGTCTCGCGCGCAGTTTGAACAGCTGCTGCTGGAAGCGCGTGCCGGGATCGTGAACTGGAATAAGCCCCTGACGGGCGCTGCCAGCACAGCACCCTTCGGCGGTATCGGTGCATCGGGTAACCATCGTGCCAGTGCCTGGTATGCGGCCGATTACTGCGCCTGGCCGATGGCTTCGCTGGAATCGTCTCAGCTTACGTTGCCTGATGTTTTGTCACCGGGCCTGGACTTTTCGCCGCAAGGAGCGCGTTCATGAAAGCCATTGAAGCGAATTTCGACGGGCTGGTCGGGCTGACGCACCATTATGCGGGGCTGTCGTTTGGTAATGAAGCCTCGACGCGCAACCAGCGGCAGCCCTCAAATCCACGCCTGGCGGCAAAGCAGGGCTTGCTGAAAATGAAAGCCCTGGCGGATATGGGCTTTGTTCAGGGCGTGATCCCGCCTCATGAGCGGCCCAATATCGCGGTGCTGCGCCAGTTGGGGTTTAGCGGCAGTGATGCGCAGGTACTGGAAAAAGCCGGGAGAACCGCACCCGCATTGTTGTCAGCGGCCAGCTCGGCCTCGGCGATGTGGGTGGCTAACGCCGCCACGGTTTCGCCTTCTGCCGACAGCGCCGACCACCGCGTTCATCTCACCGTGGCGAATCTCAATAATAAATTTCACCGTGCAATTGAAGCGCCTGAAACGGCGGCATTGTTGCGTGCGATATTTCGCGATCCCCATCACTTCACCGTCCATGAGGCGCTGCCCCAGGTGGCCATGTTCGGCGACGAGGGGGCCGCTAATCATAACCGCCTTGGCGGGGACTATGGCGATGCCGGAATACAGTTGTTTATCTACGGTCGTGATAACTCGTCTGGCGCGGCCCCGCAGCGCTATCCTGCGCGGCAAACCCGTGAGGCTAGCGAAGCCGTCGCACGTTTACACCAGCTTGCGCCTGACCAGGTGATTTTCGCTCAGCAACATCCCCAGGTCATCGATCAGGGTGTTTTTCACAATGATGTGATTGCGGTCAGCAATCAGCAGATGCTGTTCTGCCATCAGCAGGCCTTTGTCGATCAGCCCGGGTTGCTGAACCGTCTTCGTGAACGTGTTCCGGGCTTTGTCGCCCTTGAAGTGCCCAGCGCACGTGTTTCCGTTCAGGATGCGGTCAATACTTACCTGTTTAACAGCCAGCTTCTTACCCGTGCCGACGGCAGTATGATGCTGGTGCTGCCTGAAGAGTCACGCCAGCATCAGGGCGTTTGGGATTATCTGCGTGAGCAGGTGGAAAGCGAGGGACCCTTACAGTCATTACAGGTGTTTGATCTGCGTGAAAGTATGCATAATGGCGGTGGCCCTGCCTGCCTGCGTCTGCGCGTGGTATTAACGCCAGATGAGCAACGGGCCGTTAACCCTGCGGTACTGATGAACGATCGCCTGTTTACTTCGCTAAATCAGTGGGTCGATCGCCACTACCGTGACAGATTAACGCAAGACGATTTAGGCGATCCGCAATTGCTGCAAGAAGGGCGGGTTGCCCTTGATGAATTGACCAGGCTGCTAGACTTAGGAAATGTGTATGCATTTCAGCAGTGAAGCAGGCGTTGCCATGAGGGCTGCCTGCTTCCGGTCTTAGGAGGAACGATGCAGGACTTTTTACAGCAGACGCTGTCTGGTGACGCACCGCGTATGCGTAGAGGTGAGACAGCGCATCTTCGCTGGCAGTGGTTGTATCACGGTATTCTGCTCATGGAGCCAAAGACGCCTGTGAAACAGGCGTTGGTACTTTCGGCAGGGATTCACGGTAATGAAACCGCCCCGGTAGAAATCCTTAACCAGCTTATTACGCCTTTACTTCAGGGCGAAAAGCCACTTCAGCAGCGAATGCTGGTGGTATTAGGTAATCCTTCAGCGCTGCGTGCGGGAAAACGCTATGTGGGATATGACATCAACCGGCTGTTTGGCGGTCGCTGGCAGCAGATTGACGACGGTGATGAAGCGCGCCGGGTTCTCCGTCTGGAACAGATGCTGGAGAACTTCTGGCAACTGGGTGAGTGCGATGAAACCCGCTGGCACCTGGATATGCACACGGCGCTGCGTGGCTCTTACCACACGCGTTTTGGCGTAATGCCGCTGAATGATCGGCCATGGCCAGAGCCCTTTTTGCACTGGCTGGCGGTTGCCGGGCTTGAGGCGCTGGTCTTTCACCGTTCGCCCGCGGGCACCTTTACCCATTTTAGCTGTGAACACTTTGATGCAGCCAGCTGTACCCTGGAGCTGGGTCAGGCGCGGCCTTTTGGCGAAAACGATTTGACGCAGTTCAGCGCTGTCTCTCAGGCACTGGCAGCATTGCTGTATGGCGAGTCCTTGCCGGAAGCGCAATCTGTTCCGCGTCGCTATCGGGTAAGCCAGCAGATCACCCGCCACAGTGAAAAGTTTCAGCTTCATATGAGCGACGACACCAAGAACTTTACCGCCTTTCCGCAGGGCGCTTTGCTAGCGGAAGACGGGGAAAGGCGCTATTTCGTGCAGCAGGCGCGGGAATATGTGTTGTTCCCCAATCCCCGTGTGGCTCTGGGGTTGCGGGCTGGACTCATGCTGATCGAAGAGAGTGAGCAAACCCAGGCTTTGCCCCTTTGACGTTATCGATACAAAATAGCGGAAGACACCTTCCGCTTTACTGCTAAAGGCATTACAATTCTCCACGATTTATCCGAAATCTCCTGATTATTCATACTCTTTTTCAATTTCTGACGCCTTTCTTCTTAATCCCTCCATGATTGCCTGAATTGTGGCTTTTGCGCTTTCACGCTTTTACTCTCGCTCGCAGTAATTGACGTTCAACGTCGTATGCTTGTTTCCGAAGACGCGACAGAGTGCTGTCGTTACGAAACTGAACAAGTGAATAAAAAGGACACTGTTATGCGTAAATTAACTTCTCTGTTACTGGCTTCAACTCTGGCATTCGGCGCGGCAACGGTTGTTCATGCTGAAGCCGACAATCTGACGCCACCACCGGCAGGCACGGAAAAGCCGATGCATAAACCGATGCGTCACGGTATGGATATGATGTTTGGCGGGCTGAATCTGACCCCAGACCAGAAAACCAAAATGCACGAAATTATGAAAGAGCGCCGCGATGAAATGCAGCGCCCGTCACAGGATGAACGTCGTGCGACGCACGCCATCATCGCCTCTGACAGCTTCGACAAAGCCCAGGCTGAAGCGCAGGCAGATAAAATGACCGCGAATGCCAAAGCCAACGCGGTGACCATGATGGAAACCCAAAATAAACTGTATAACGTGCTGACGCCGGAGCAGAAAAAACAGTACAACGCGAATTTTGAAAAGCACCTGACTGAAAAACGTCCGATGCACGGCAAGATGGCGCCTGCACCTGCACCCGCTCAATAAGCCGCACGTTAATCAGTAAAGACGGTTGAAGACCGCCGACCTTGTCCACCTGGCGTGGGCAGTGTCGGCGGTTTTTTTTATTCTAAAGGGGAATAATGGGGTAATGGCCAGACAATACCGGACTGCAGAGAATTTTGTAGCCGTCGTGATCGAACCCGCCTTTGCCGCGTTTAAGGGACTTTGCCTCGTCCATCGTTTGCACGGAACCCAGATAGAACCAGTGATCGATAACGTGGATTTGCGTCAGGTGTTTACCTTCTTCTACCAGTGCCACCGCACCTTGCCATGGCCAGCAGAATACCCGGACGTTTTCCAGCGCGGCGAGCAGTCGGTCCTGATGATCGCTCACAGGTTCCTTGCCACAGCAGGCACCGGCACAGCGGCGCAGGGCAGAGCGAAAGCAGCCCCGGTTAGCACTCAACGCTTCCAGCCCTAACAAGCCGTGGCACAGCTGATATTCATCGGCAAGCTGCTTAAGACGTTCCAGCGCGGCAAAACGGCTGCGATAAAGACCAAACAGGTTCGGCGACTGGCTAAAATCGACATCACGGGCATACACCACTTCCGGTTTACCCTCTGCGGTAATTTGCAGAGAACAAAGCTGACGATTTTTGCGCAGGCGTTTATTAAACAGGGGCTGCTGCGTTTTGATCATTTGCGCTTCCAGCAGCAGCGCACCGAGATCGCCTGCTGTGGGAATCCAGCTGACGCGCCGCGACTGGCGTAACATTTTTGCTTCATCGGGTGTACGAAAGTGGGACATCACGCGCGAACGCAGATTAACGCTTTTGCCGATGTAAAGCGGCAAGGTATCGCTGTCGCCATGAAAAGTATAAACGCCGGGCTGATTTGGCAGGCCTTCGAGCCATTCACGCAAATGTTCCGGGTATTCATAAATGGTTGCCGCGTCAAATTCGAGGCGATGAGTGGCTGCACGTCTGACCAAAACGGACTCCTGTACTGGTTGTCCATACAGTGTAACAGGCAGGTTAAAGGTTCGCCAGTCAGAGATTCATCAACGCCTTGTCGCCAGCCAGCAAATCAGAGAGCCAGCGGTGATCATAGCAACGCCTTGCCAGAAGCTTATCGGTGGCGTCAGCCCCAGCCATAGCGAGGCCAGCAACGCCGAGAGTACCGGCGTGAAATAAGATGCCGTCGCCAACAGCGTCAGGTTGCCATGCTGGATGCCGTAATTCCAGGCAGAGTAGGCAACCGCCGTTGACGCGCCCATAAACAGCACTTCTGCTGCAGCGGTCACGCTAAATTGCAGCGTTTCATGCTGCGTGAACAACACGAATTTGAGCCATAGCGCCAGGGCCGTCACCATAAAAAACAGGGTGACGCCGTTGCTGCCGCGAGCATAGCGGCGCGTGATGTTGTTGTAGAGCGCCCACGCAATCGCTGCGATAAACGCCAGCAGGTAGGCTGTTGGATTGCTGGCAATATTCTGCGCCATCTTACCTGTCACATTCCCGTTAGCGCCTTTCATCACCCAGATAATACCGCTGAGTGAAAGCAGCAGTCCGGGCCACAGCCACAGGCGAAAACGCTGCTGGTTAAACGGAATCGCCAGCACGATTGTCAGGCAGGGCCAAAGATAGTTGATCATCCCCATCTCCAGCGACTGGTGACGATCGCGGGCAAGGCCGACCGCCAGCGCCAGGCAAATTTCATACCCGACAAACAGCACGCCGCCTGTAAGCAGATAGCGGCCCGGCATGTTACGTGGGTTAGGAACGCCGCGAGTGAGGCACAGCAAAACAGCCGTGGTGGAGTAGATAAGCGCGGCACCACCAGTCGGGCCAAACGCCTCGCTGACGCTGCGCAGCAGGCCGATAGTGGTGCTCCAGAGCAAAATCGCGCTCAAACCGACTAAGGTCGCGCGTGGTAAGTTAGCAGGCATGGAAACTCAATGTCTAAAAGGGCCGCCAGCGGGCAGCGAGCGCGAAATATGCTAACGGTAAGCCTGTACCCTGTCCATCAGGTATTCCGTCTGGGTAGAGGCTGAGTTTGCTGTAATGGGCTGTGTGCTGAGCAACGTTTTTCCCTCAACGCACCTCATGAAAGGCCTGATCATCAGGTTGCTTAACGCCCTTTACCGACCGCAATCCAACCTGTCAGGGCTTTACCTCTGTTGACGAGCTTCGCAAGCTTATCAGCCACGCGTAGGCAAAGGGGGATGCCCACAGTATTACGTCTTATGGCTTTCCACCCACATGCGGTGGAACAGAGTGAAGTGTTAAGGATTAGTTAGCGATTTATTGCAGTGAGTAAGGATGTGTTTTTTTATACATCATTATAATGATAAGTTGTTGTTTTTTTAGAAATTAATCAACGTTAAATGCTTAATAAACAATGCTTGTTTTTGGCGCTGTTATCACATTTTTATGTCGATAGTTAAGGTCTGCGTCTGAAATTTTCAGACGAATTAACTTTTTAATAAGAACCAGGTGAAAAATATGACTATAACACAGCGGCTTTTACTGACCTTTTCCCTTCTTTGCATGGCGCTGATAGCCATGGTTATCGTGGCGGTTTCCGTAGCGGACGGTTTTCAGTACCGTTTCCAGTATGTGCAGGAAAATACCATTCCTTCTATTACTGATATCGCCAAAATGGTTGACGGTAGCAATGCCATTATCATCGCGCTCTATCATCATCAGAGCATGACCGATCCCGCTGAGCAGATGCAAATTGAGAAAGAAATCAAGGGCGTCTTAAACCATATTTCGATGCTCAACCAGAATTACCTTAAGAATGATATTTCCAGTGAGGAAGATCGACAGATGACCGAAAAGGCATTTGTCACCATTAAAAAGATTGAGGCGGATCTGCCTGCTTTTCTCACGGCCTCACGCGCACAGAACGACGCGATTTCTTTGTCGATGCTACAGGGTAATAGCGGTATTGGTGCGCTAACACGACAGCTGATTGACGATTATCAGAAACAGCTGCAACTGAATGTGGATATTGGTAATCAACTTCGTAAAGAGAATGACAGCACCTATCGTCATACTTTACTCATTCTGATTGCCGGTTCTGTTTCAGCCATATTGCTGTTAGGCTTTTTTACGCTTAAAACAATTTTTGCTATTCGTCGTCAGCTCAACACCATGCGCCACACAATGGAAACCGCGAGCGAAAATCTGGATCTGACATTACGTGCAGATGACTCTCGCGGAGATGAAATCGGTCTGACGGCAAAGGCATTTAATCATTTGGTGGAAAATGTTGCACTGTCCCTCAGCGCAGTAGAAAGCGCGGCTCAGTCGGTCAGTACGGCTTCCGCACAGATTTCTGTAGGCAACGAAGATCTCTCATCTCGTACGGAAGAGCAGGCTGCCTCCCTGGAGCAGACGGCTGCCAGCATGTCTGAGTTGAGTGAAACAGTGCGTCAGACGGCAGAAAATACGCGACTTGCCAGCCAGCTTGCCCAAAACGCGCGTGATATATCTGAAGACAGTGCGTCACGCGTGAAGGCGATGCTGATGACCATGGGTGATATCCGGACGAGCTCGACAAAAATTACTGATATCATTGCGTTGATTGAAGGTATTGCATTCCAGACCAATATCCTGGCGCTTAACGCGGCGGTTGAAGCGGCGCGGGCAGGTGAACAAGGGCGCGGTTTTGCCGTGGTAGCTGGCGAGGTGCGCAACCTGGCTCAGCGATCGTCTTCTTCTGCCAGGGAGATCAAAGCGCTTATTGAAGCTTCTATGCTCCATGTAGAAGCTGGCTCGAACCAGGCCGAGGGCGTGGGTAATAATATTACGCGCATGACAGACGCGGTCCGTCAGGTGACCGATTTGGTCGATGAGATTTCGGTTGCTGCAAACGAACAGTCGCAGGGAATTAATCAGGTGCACCTGGCCGTAAACCAGATGGATGATGTGACGCAGCAAAATGCCTCTCTGGTTGAAGAAGCATCTTCTGCATCCCGTTCATTAATGGATCAGGCCTCAACCCTTAACCAGTTGGTTGCGACCTTCACGCTCGCCAAAACGCAGCGCCAGGCACCGATCCAAAGCAGCATGATCGGACGTGCAGACCGTATTCAGATGCCTGTCCGCAGCCCGATGGCAGCGGCGGGTGAAGCTGACTGGCAGCGTTTTTGATCGGGGGACGTATCACGCAGTCGCGCCCGGCCACTGAGCTGACCGGGCGCGATGTTAAAGCCGGATAAAGGCTATAGGATGTTATTTCCAAAAGTCGTCGAAAACAGTGATAGGCGGACGACGCTTATGCTCGGTTTTCAGATACCAGCCTTCAATAATCTTCGCGCTGTCCGGCGCGATGGTTTTGCCTTCCAGATAGTCATCGATCATATCGTAGGTGACACCCAGCGCGACTTCATCCTGCAGGCCAGGGCGATCATCTTCCAGGTCGGCCGTGGGTTTCTTCAGATAAAGATGTTCAGGGCAGCCCAGCGTTTTCAGTAACTGTTTCCCCTGACGTTTATTCAGGCGGAAGATAGGGTTAATGTCACTGCCGCCATCACCATATTTGGTGAAGAAGCCGGTTACCGCTTCTGCGCCGTGGTCGGTACCGACCACCACACCTTTGGACATACCGGCAATGCTGTACTGGGCTTTCATCCGTTCGCGGGCTTTTTCATTACCGCGCACGAAATCGGACAGCACGATCCCCGCTTCTTTCAGCGCCCGCTCGCTGGCCAGCACCGCTTCTTTGATATTGACCACCAGCGAACGATCCGGCTGGATAAAGGCCAGAGCGTCCTGACAATCCTGCTCATCTGCCTGTACGCCGTAAGGTAAACGCACCGCGATAAAGGTGTAGTCGTGATCGCCTGTTTCCTGCCGAAGCTCCGTTATCGCCATCTGAGCCAGCTTGCCGGTCAGGGTGGAATCTTGTCCGCCGCTGATACCGAGTACCAACGCCTTAAGGCCGCTGTGGCGCGTTAAGTAGGCTTTAAGGAAATCAACGCTGGTACGGATCTCCTGGTGTGGATCGATAGTTGGCTTAACGCCAAGTGCGGTAATGATTTCCTGCTGCAGTGACATCAACATCTCCTTAAGTCTGTAGCCCGTTGGCACAATACAAAGCATGTTTTAAAGCTAACGCGCATCCCGGGAAACAACAAGCCAAAGCGACCGCTGTTTTTATTGAGACGGGCAGAATCAGACGCTTTTTACTTCGGCTGCGGGTTTTTTCGCCAGAACGGTAAACGTCAGTATAGCCAGCATGTAGCAGCCAAAAATCGTCAGCGTCATACTGATTACTGATGTCCCGCCAATGCCCGTTACCGGCACGGCAATAGCGCCCAGGGTAAAGCCGGTGACGCCAATCACCGCCGAGGCGCTGCCAGCGCGCTGTCCCTGACTTTGCATCGCCAGCGACGACGCCGTCGTGGCAATCACCCCGTTACTGGCAATGGTAAAGAACAGGGCGAGTAGCACCAACGGCAGAGGCGCATGGCTGAGCCCGGCAATCAGCAACGCACTCGATGCGACACAGGCCAGCGTCAGACCGCCTTTCAATACGCGGTACTCTCCCCACAGTGGGCAGAGCCGGGCGCTGGTCTGTGAGGCGATGATTAATCCAATACCGTTTGCGGCAAAGCAGAAGCTGAACGCCTGCGGAGACAAGCCGTAAAGTTGTTGCAACACAAAGGGTGAGGCACCGATGTAGGCAAACATGCCAGACATCATCAGCCCCTGTGTGAGGCAAAATCCCATAAAAGGGCGATGGGTAATAACCTGACCCAGCGCAGCATAGGCTGAAAATACAGAGCCCTGACTACGACGTTCGGCAGGAAGGCTTTCATGCAGCTTCCAGCGCGCCAGCAGGATAAGTAAAACGGCGATACAGCTCAATACCACAAAAATACCGCGCCAGTTCAGCACGGCCATAAGTGCGCCACCTAATACTGGTGCGCCGATAGGGGCCAGGCCGTTGACCAGCATCAGCAGGGCAAAAAAACGGGTAAGTTCATGGCCGCTGTACATGTCACGCGCCACGGCCCGCGACAGGACGGCGCCACCTGCGCCCGCTAAGCCCTGAAACAGGCGGGCCAGTAACAGTTGGTGAATGTCCTGTGCCAGGGCGCAGCCTATCGAGGCGATAAACAGCAGCACCAGGGATAAGGTTAGCGGGCGCAGTCGGCCGAATTTGTCGCTCATTGGCCCGAAAAACAGCTGTCCGGCACCCAATCCGAGTAGTCCGGCAGTCAGGCTGAGCTGAGCCGTTGAGGTCGAGGTCTGGAGATCCTGCGCCAGTTGCGGCAGGGCGGGCAGGTACAGGTCAATACAGAGCGGCCCCAACGCAGCCAGTAATCCCAGGGTGATGGCGTAAACCCGTCGGTTTGGTGATGAAAGCGTCATTAATCCTCTGGAACCAGAATGCTTATTGGTGACAACGTCACTTGTGTTGTTCGCCCGCCTTGAAACGCGGGCCATTAGCCATTAAGGCAGGCCGGTCAGCGCCACTATTCGCCTGAATAACCGCTGCGTTAAGGCCAGTGCGGCGCATTTTATCAAATCTTTCAGGGCAGATTGAGTTTAAGTACGTCATTAACTTGAAAAAAACCGTTTTATGTTCCAGGCTTCTCAGCACATGGACAAAAAAACGAGGAACAACAAGATGAATAAAGTGATGGGATGTATCGCTGCAGCGCTGACGCTGGCTGCGCTCTCTGGTTGTACGACTTACGATCGTGCGGAAAGCTTCGTGACTAAGCCTGTGGTTAAGGATGTCAAAAAAGGCATGACTCGCGAACAGGTTCGTCAGATTGCTGGCCCTGCAGCCACTGAAATCACGATGGTGCATGCACGTGGTACCTGCCAGAGCTACGTCATTGGCGAGCGTGAAGGCAAGCCACAGACTTACTTCGTTAGCTATAACGATACCGGTCGCGTGATGAACTATGGCTTCCAGAGTTGTGCTGAGTACGATACTGACCCGCAGGTTAAGCAGTAACTACCCGCTTTAACAAGAAACGGCTCGCCATCAGACGAGCCGTTTTTTTATGCCTATAATCCCGCCGGACGAGGGACTTCAATATAGCTGCCGTTAATTTCCCGCTGATAATAATGACCGTCCTGCACGTAGAAACGCCTGCCGTTAAAATCCAGAACCCGCATGCCGCTTTCATAGGTTTGCACGGGCGGTTCCACCACCACGTATTCTTCTCCGTGACGCTGATAATAACTGCCGTTAAGCAGGTAGTAAGTTAATCCACCGATCAACACCGCCGTCGCGGCCAGTGGCAAAACGTGGAAGTGGTCGGGACCGTGCCAGCGCGGTGCCGGGCCATGCCAGCCTGGGCCGGGTCGCCAGTGCGGGCCAGGGCCCCAGTCACCGGGACGACCAAAAGCGTGAGCTGGCGCAACTATCGCTAACGCCAGTAATGAGGCGATAACCGTTTTCATGAGTGTTCTCCTGCAGTTATTACCTGCAGAATTCTCTTTTTGCCGCATAAAGACAAGCAGAAATACCCTGTATTATTGCCCGTTTACCACGCTTAACGTTTTCTTAACGGCACCACGATAATCAAGAAGAAATATGGAGAAGATAAGACAGAAAGAGGGGAAAGACCTGGCGGCTGGCGCCAGGTCTGCAGTGATTAACTGTGTTCTAATTCACCGTGTTCGCTGCGTTCTAAAACGCGTTTATTGGTCAGGCCCAACCAGCGGCTGGTCAGGGAACCTGCGGTCATGGAACCATTGACGTTCAGCGCTGTTCTGCCCATATCAATCAGGGGCTCAATGGAGATCAACAGTGCCACCAGAGTAACCGGCAGCCCCATTGCGGGCAGCACAATCAGGGCGGCAAAGGTCGCACCGCCGCCGACACCGGCCACGCCTGCGGAACTCAACGTCACAATGCCGACCAGTGTGGCAATCCACAGCGGATCAAAAGGGTTAATGCCGACCGTTGGGGCCACCATCACTGCCAGCATGGTCGGATAAAGACCGGCACAGCCGTTCTGTCCAATAGTGGCACCAAACGAGGCCGAGAAGCTGGCAATCGATTCGGGCACGCCAAGACGGCGAGTCTGGGCTTCAACATTCAGCGGAATGCTGGCGGCGCTGGAGCGACTGGTAAAGGCGAAGGTCAGTACCGGCCAGACCTTGCGGAAAAACCGCATAGGATTGATGCCGTTGACCGATAAGAGCAGGGCATGAACCACAAACATGATGGTCAGTCCTAAGTAGGACGCCACCACAAAGCTGCCCAGCTTAATGATGTCCTGTAGGTTAGAACCGGCCACCACTTTAGTCATCAGCGCCAGCACACCATAAGGTGTCAGTTTCATAATCAGGCGCACCAGCTTCATCACCCACGACTGCAGGGTATCGATGGCGGTCAGGACGCGCTGGCCTTTAACCTCATCGTCTTTATGGAGCTGCAGGGCAGCGACGCCAAGGAAGGCGGCGAAAATGACCACGCTGATGATCGAGGTCGGGCTGGCCCCTGTTAAATCAGCAAACGGATTCTTAGGAATAAACGACAGGATTAATTGCGGTACGGTCAGATCGGCGACTTTACCGACGTAGTTACTCTGAATCGCGCTCAGGCGAGCGGTTTCCTGTGCGCCCTGTACCAGGCCGGTGGCGTTAAGATGAAACAAACCGGTTACGAAAACGCCGACCAGGGCGGAAATGGCCGTCGTAAACAGCAGTACGCCAATAGTCAGAAAACTGATTTTCCCCAGCGAAGAGGCATTGTGCAGACGGGCCACGGCGCTGAGTATGGATACAAACACCAGCGGCATCACAATCATCTGCAGCAGTTGTACATAGCCGTTACCCACGATGTTGAACCAGCTAATTGAGGTTTTAACGATATCGCTGTTGCCGCCGTAAATCAGCTGTAGTGCCAGACCAAAAAGCACACCCAGCACTAAACCGGTCAGCACTTTTTTTGACAGGCTCCAGTTTGCGCGGCTCATGCGTGACAATAAAAGCAGCAGCACGACAAATGCTACGACGTTAAGCGTAAGAGGAATATCCATAGCAACTCCGAAGTTATGCAGCATTCCCTGGTAGGAGAGCGGCAAAGATAGTGATCGTAAAGATACGTATTCGGAAATGGTAACAGTTAGAAATGGCGCAATCTTATATCCAAATGGAATAGCTTATAACCGGGACTGTTTTGCTCCCGGCTTAGCGTTCCGATTGCGCAGAAATGAGACGACTGACGCCGTTTTGCAGCGTATCAAATACCTGGGCCGGCCAGCCATTTTCGCCAAACGACGGCATCCCCAGCGGGAACCATAAGGCGTAACCAATCAGGCAAAGACAAAGCGTACGCTCCAGCTGATTGCCTTTCTGACTGTTAAGCACTGGCAGGCGAAAACGCCAGCGGCAGGGCCAGAGCAGGGGAACGCCGGCGGGGGTGAGCATATCAGCCACAATATGGCTCAGATAACCGAGCGTCATGCCCTGCAACACATCCGCCGGGACAGGCCAGCTTTTCGGCACGTTGATCTGGAACAACCACAGGCTGGCTGCCACGGCAAGCAGGCTGTGGGTAAATCCGCGATGGCCAAACACCCGCGCAATAGGGTGCGACAGCCAGCGCAGCCGCTGTCCTAACAGGGATTTAGGATGGTCGATATCGGGAAGCAGGCAGGTCAGTAGCGTGGCCGGAATCAAATGCCACCAGTCGGCATGCGCCATCACTGGGGTAAGTTCGGCCCGTTTAGCGAAAATAGCGCTGGCAACAGCAAAAAAGATATGGCCCTCGGCCGTCATGATAAAACCTGGCTGCAAGAAAAACTGTCGATGCATCCAGTATAGGGATTTATCCAGTAAATGAGAACCCGTGACGCTGTAACGAAGCGTTAATTTTTTAAGGTTGTGCAACAGGTTACAGCGTAGCCACAATTAACCCAGCAAATGCGCGCGCGTCAACTGTGTCAGGCTGCTCAGCTTAACATCGGCCAGCGACCAGCGGGCATCGTCCTGATGCGCGGCAGCCGGGACGACAACCGCGCGCATGCGCGCCGCTTTGCTCGCGACCATTCCGTTGACAGAGTCTTCCAGGGCAACGCAGTGAAGCGGATCGATTCGCAACGCGTCGGCAGCATGTAAATACACTTGCGGATGCGGCTTACTGTAGGGCAGATTCTCCGCCGATGACAGCACGTCAAAATAGTGGCGCAGGTTGAACATTTCCAGCACGCCTTCCAGCATAAACAGTGGCGAAGCCGAGACAAGGCCGATTTTCAGGCCGTGCTGTTTGCACAGTGTCAGTGCGGATTCAACGCCGGGTAGCAGCGGGCGCTGCGTGGCGATCAGTTCCATCGCACGGGCGATGATGCGCTGAGTCACTTCTTGCTGGCTCGGTCCTGACCAGGGCAGGGTTTCGTACCACATGCGCACGGTCTGGTCGATGCGCAGCCCCAGCGTATCGGGGAGCTCATGGCGGCGCGTCAGATCGAGATTCAGGGTTGAAAAGATATCCATTTCGGCTCTGTCCCAAAGCGGTTCCGAATCGATCAGCAATCCATCCATATCAAATAAAGCAGCATAAACAGGGCGGTGGTAAGGCATGAGGCTCTCCCGTAAACATGACGGCCTACTTTATCACGAACAGGGGAGGCTCGCTCAGGAGAGGCATTACGGGCGCAGCCCGCGCTTTTTTTTGGGAAAACGCCTTAAGGGCAGGTAGACTAGAGGCTAACAGGATTTTGGGTTCAGGAGATATCATGACCTATCAACAGGCTGGCCGCATTGCCATCCTTAAGCGTGTCGTCGGCTGGATAGTTTTTTTACTGGCGTTAGTATCCACAATAATCTCACTGCTGAGTTTTTTATTTAAGCACAGTGAAAAGAAGCCTGGCATTGATGCCGTTATGCTTGATTTTATTCATGTTATGGTCGACATGATTCGTTTTAATACGCCGTTCCTGAACGTTTTCTGGCATAACTCACCTGTGCCGGACTTTAACGGGCAGATGAATCTGGGATTCTGGCTTGTCTATATTTTGATCTTCGTCGGCCTGGCGCTGGAAGCTTCAGGTTCCCGCATGGGACGCCAGGCGCGCCACGTGCGGGAAGGCATTGAAGACCAGATGATTCTTGAACAGGCTAAGGGCAGTGAAGGGCGCACACGTCAGCAGTTAGAAGAGAAGGTGCGCGTACCTCGCCACACCATTTTCCTGCAGATTTTCCCGCTCTATATTCTGCCGGTGGTGATTGCCATCGCGGGATATTTCCTGCTTTCTCTGCTGGGTTTTCTGTAACCGGTCAGGCCGGTTTAGCCTGACCGGCCGCCAGTGCATCATCATCCAGTAGCTGACCTACGGCAAGCTGCGCGGCTCCCAGCCAGTTGCCGCCAAAGACGTTCGCCCGATTTAGCAGATAATAAAGCTGATAGACCGGCTGGCGCTGTGAGAAGCCATCCGGTAACGGCCAGGTCTGGTTATAACCGTCAAAGATTTCTCTGGGCAGATCGTTAAACCAGCTCAGCATGGCCAGGTCACATTCCCGATCTCCCCAGTAGCAGGCCGGATCAAAAATCCATGGCCCACTCTGGCTGGCTGCGCAATTGGTGGGCCACAGATCGCCATGGAGCAGAGAAGGTTGGGGATGATGTGATGCCAGCGTTCGCTGCACGCAGTCGACAATCAGATCGGTATCGCCATACAGAATGCCTTTCTCTGCGGCGATTTGCAGCTGCCAGCCGATGCGCTGTTCTGCAAAAAAAGCAGACCAGCGCCGTAGCCAGCTGTTAGGTTGCGGCGTGGTCGTCAGGTTATTGTCAAAATCAAGACCGAACTGGGGCTGTTCGCTCCACTGATGCAGGCGCGCCAGCTGCTGTCCTAACTGATGCGCGCTGTGCGCGTCGAGAGGCTCAGGCTTGATGTACTCCAGCAGAATGAAACTGTAATCCCGATCGCTGCCGACGCCGTATACTTCTGGCACGCGGACGGTCTGCGTTCGGCGCAGCAGGGCGAGTTGATCGGCTTCCCAACTGAAAAGCGTCACCTTGTCGCGGCTGTTACATTTCACAAATACATCCTGGTCGCCATAGCGAATCAGCCAGGCAGGATGTACGTCCCCACCGGGAAGTTCAAGACGTTGGGTAATATCGGCATGACCAAATGGCTCGTTTAACAGACGACTAATGGCTGACCACATCGGGTTATCCTCTTTATTCGCTGCCTGAGTTCGATTGTAACCTGTAACCTCTCTCGAAAATCTGCGCTTGCGCACAGACTATTCTGGCGAACGGGCAGCGTCGCGCAGAAAATCTTCAAGCGTGGTCAACGTAACGTCGGGTTTCTGTCCCAGCGCGCTTTCGCCAGCAGCAATGGCTTGCTGTTTTAAATCTTCGTGTGTAAGCGTGGTGACGATGCCAAAACTGTTGGTGCCAAGCTCGTGGGGGTTCCCCTTATCATCCATCAACGTGGTAGAGAAGCCGCCTGATGTCAGCGCGCCGGTTAGTGTCAGAACGTCAGCGAGTCCGCTTTCCCGATAATGAAACGTGACGACATAGCGGTGTAAATCCCCGTTACTCATTTTGCACCTCGACATGGTTAAATAACACACAGCGTAGTACATGGCGAAAAAACAGGCGAATAATGAAGAAGATGAGCCTTAAAATCAGATCAATCTGTGCGCAAGTCACGGTGGGGGTGCGAAAGAAACCCAATGTAAATCTTGTAAATGAACAGATGCCATTTGGTAAAAATGGCTCTATAATGCGCGCCGAAATCAGGTTAACGCCCAGTGAATGCACGGCGTTACGCTAATGTATGCCGTTCTGAGCGAATTCATGTTTTTTTACAAAAGTTACCGTAAATTGCATTGATCGCATTGGGAAACCCTTCAGAATCTTCGTTTTTAAAACTGCCGCACGGATCACATTTAATGAAAGCCTTTAACAAGCTGTCTGCTGTTCTTTTGCTCTCTGCCGGAGCGTTTTGTCACCAGGCGCTGGCCGATAATGCTGTCTTTACCGCAATGGATGACCCATCCACGGCTAAAAAGCCTTTTGAAGGTTCTGCCTCTGCGGGTTACCTGGCACAAAGTGGTAACACCACCAGTTCATCATTGACCGCACAAAGCAATATGACCTGGTACACAGAATCAATGGCCTACAGCTTGTGGGGCAATGCCGCAAACACCTCTGCTAACGATGAGCGCTCTTCTGAAACCTATAACGTTGGCGCACGTTCCCGTTACAACATGAGCGCCTATGACTATCTGTTCGGTCAGGCGAGTTGGTTAAGCGACCGTTACAACGGCTATGATTCCCGTGATGTGCTGACCGCCGGTTACGGTCGTCAGATTCTGAATGGTCCGGTGCATTCGCTGCGTGCTGAATTCGGTCCGGGCGTACGTTACGACGATTACCGCGGCGGCGATCACAAAACCCAAGGTCTGGCCTACGGTGCGGTAAGCTACCAGTGGCAACTGACCGATACGACCAAGTTTATTCAGGGCGTATCTGTGCTGAGTTCACTGGGCGAAGATACCACGGTCAACTCAGAAACCGGTTTGCAGGTTGCCATCAACGATCACTTTGCCCTGAAACTGGCTTATAACGTGACCTGGAACAACAACCCACCGGCTTCTGCGCCAGACCGTACCGATACCCGAACCTCAGTCATGCTGTCCTACGCAATGTAATGCGCGTTCAGAATGACTAATCAATCGCGGTCTGGCAGAGTGCCCGGCCGCTTTTTTTTGATCTCTCTGAGGGTTAGCGTAAAACGCATGGGTTTTGCTCGCGCCTGAAAACTGCTATTATCCGTCCCGCATTACACTCCTGGCGACATTCCGACAATGTGGGTCTGATATACCGCCAGGTCAATAAAACTACTCAATTTTGTATGTAAGCTTTCGTGTGGCTTACCACTGCAACTAAGGACATTCTATGCCTGTAATTACGCTTCCTGATGGCAGTCAGCGTTCGTACGATCGCCCTGTCAGCGTTATGGACATCGCGCTTGATATTGGTCCCGGTCTGGCAAAAGCCTGTATCGCTGGACGGGTTAACGGTGAACTGGTTGATGCGGTTGATCCCATCACCGAAGACGCGTCTGTTGCCATTATCACAGCAAAAGACGAAGCGGGTCTTGAGATTATTCGCCACTCTTGCGCGCATCTGTTAGGCCATGCCATTAAGCAACTGTGGCCCGATACGAAAATGGCGATTGGTCCAGTTATCGACAACGGCTTCTATTATGACGTCGATATCGATCGTACCCTGACGCAGGAAGATATCGAGCTGCTGGAAAAACGCATGCATCAGTTGGCCGAGACCAACTACGATGTGGTGAAGAAAAAAGTCAGCTGGCAGGAAGCGCGTGATGTCTTTGCTGCGCGCGGTGAAGTCTATAAGACCACCATCCTGGATGAGAACATCAGTCATGATGATCGCCCAGGGCTCTATCATCATGAAGAATACGTCGATATGTGCCGTGGCCCGCACGTGCCGAATATGCGTTTCTGCCATCATTTCAAACTGCAGAAAATTTCGGGTGCTTACTGGCGCGGTGACAGCGATAACAAAATGCTGCAGCGTATCTACGGTACAGCATGGGCAGACAAGAAACAGTTGGCAGCTTACCTGCAGCGTCTGGAAGAGGCGGCGAAGCGCGACCATCGTAAGATTGGTAAGCAACTCGACCTTTACCATATGCAGGAAGAAGCGCCGGGCATGGTTTTCTGGCATAATGACGGCTGGACTATTTTCCGCGAGCTGGAAGTGTTCGTCCGTAGTAAGCTAAAAGAGTACCAGTATCAGGAAGTTAAAGGTCCGTTTATGATGGATCGCGTCCTGTGGGAAAAAACGGGTCACTGGGAAAACTACAAAGATGCGATGTTCACGACCTCATCTGAGAACCGTGAGTACTGCATCAAACCAATGAACTGCCCGGGGCATGTGCAAATTTTTAACCAGGGGTTAAAATCCTATCGCGATTTGCCGCTGCGTATGGCTGAGTTCGGTAGCTGCCACCGTAATGAACCCTCAGGTGCTTTGCACGGTCTGATGCGTGTTCGTGGCTTTACCCAGGATGATGCCCATATTTTCTGTACTGAAGACCAGCTGCGTACTGAAGTTAACAGCTGTATCCGCATGGTTTACGACATGTACAGCACCTTTGGCTTTGAAAAGATCGTGGTGAAACTGTCCACGCGTCCTGAAAAGCGCATCGGTTCTGATGAAACCTGGGATCGTGCAGAAGAAGACCTGGCTGCGGCGCTCAATGAAAACAACATTGAGTTTGAATATCAGCCGGGTGAGGGTGCGTTTTATGGCCCTAAAATTGAATTTACACTATACGATTGCCTTGACCGCGCCTGGCAGTGTGGAACAGTTCAGCTAGACTTTTCCCTGCCTAAACGCCTGGATGCTACCTACGTGGGTGAAAACAACGATCGTCAGACCCCGGTGATGATTCACCGTGCGATTCTGGGATCGATGGAGCGCTTCATCGGTATTTTGACCGAAGAGTTCGCGGGTTTCTTCCCAAGCTGGCTGGCACCGATGCAGGCTGTGGTAATGAATATTACCGACGGTCAGGCAGAATATGTTGAGACTTTGACACGTAAATTGCAGAATGCTGGCATTCGTGTGAAAGCAGACTTGAGAAATGAGAAGATAGGCTTTAAAATCCGCGAGCACACATTACGTCGCGTCCCTTATATGTTGGTCTGCGGTGATAAAGAGGTGGAAGCTGGCAAAGTTGCCGTTCGCACCCGCCGTGGAAAAGACCTTGGGTCGATGGATGTCGATGTGTTTGTTGAGAAGTTGCAACAAGAGGTTCGCAGCCGAAATCTTCAACAATTGGAGGAATAAAGTATTAAAGGCGGAAAACGAGTACTACCTACGCGTCCGAACAAAATTAACAGTGAAATCCGCGCGACCGAAGTGCGCTTAACAGGCATGGATGGTGAGCCGATTGGCATTGTCACATTACGCGAAGCTTTGGAAAAAGCCGAGGAAGCGGGTGGCGACTTAGTCGAAATTAGCCCGAACGCCGAACCGCCGGTCTGCCGAATTATGGATTACGGCAAGTTCCTCTATGAAAAAAGCAAATCTTCTAAGGAACAGAAGAAGAAGCAAAAAGTTATTCAGGTTAAGGAAATCAAATTCCGTCCTGGAACCGATGATGGCGACTATCAGGTCAAACTACGCAACCTGATTCGCTTTCTGGAAGATGGCGATAAAGCTAAAATCACGCTCCGTTTCCGCGGTCGTGAGATGGCGCACCAGCAGATCGGTATGGAAGTGCTTAACCGCGTCCGTAAAGACCTGTGTGAAGATCTGGATTTGGCCATTGTCGAATCCTTCCCTTCGAAGATCGAAGGCCGCCAGATGATCATGGTGCTCGCTCCTAAGAAGAAACAGTAGGCATTCAAGTAGCAATGGCCGCGCAGCGCTTGCGTTGCGCGGTTTGTTGTTCGCCTGTCTGGGTCATGTTATCAACAATGCGAAGTGGATATTTTTAAAAATGCCAAAGATTAAAACTGTACGTGGCGCGGCTAAGCGCTTCAAGAAGACCGCTTCTGGCGGCTTCAAGCGTAAACACGCAAACCTGCGTCATATTCTGACTAAAAAATCTACTAAGCGTAAACGTCACCTGCGTCCGAAAGGCATGGTGTCTAAAGGCGATCTGGGTCTGGTTATCGCCTGCCTGCCGTACGCATAAGTAAATTTTTTAATTAATTCAGAATATTAAACAGGAGAGCTAAATGGCTCGTGTAAAACGTGGTGTAGTTGCTCGCGCACGTCACAAAAAAATCTTAAAACAAGCTAAAGGTTACTACGGTGCACGTTCACGTGTTTACCGCGTTGCCTTCCAGGCTGTTATCAAAGCTGGTCAGTATGCTTACCGCGACCGTCGTCAACGTAAGCGTCAGTTCCGTCAGCTGTGGATCGCGCGTATCAACGCAGCGGCGCGTCAGAACGGTATGTCTTACAGCCGTTTCATCAATGGTCTGAAAAAAGCAGCCATTGAAATTGACCGTAAAATCCTGGCCGACATCGCCGTATTCGACAAAGTGGCATTTACTGCACTGGTAGAAAAAGCGAAATCAGCGCTGGCGTAAGTCAGTTGAAAAAGGGAGCTTGCTCCCTTTTTTATTATCTGTAACCTGAGCAAAAGATTGACTTTTTCACCGCTGCGCATTTCAATAGTGCCGTTGAGAATCACGACAAGGTAACGCAAGCATGAATGCTGCTATTTTCCGTTTCTTTTTTTACTTTAGCGCCTGACAACCAGGGGCTTTTGCGCATAAGAAAAGAAACGAAAAATCGCGCTGAAAGCCTCCCACGTGGAGGCTTTTTTTGTTTTTGGCGCTGGCATATTGGACCGCCAGGTCCCAACACGTACTAACCAGCCTGACTGGAAAAAGAGGAAAACATGTCCCAACTAGCAGAACTGGTGGCGAACGCCACGGCGGCCATCGATGGGGCGACCGATATCGCCGCCCTTGACGCGGTGCGCGTCGAATATCTGGGGAAGAAAGGGCATCTGACACTGCAGATGACCACACTGCGCGAGCTGCCAGCGGAAGAGCGTCCTGCCGCAGGTGCCGTGATTAACGAAGCCAAACAGCAGGTAACGGAACGCCTGAACGCGCGTAAAGAAGAGATGGAGTCAGCGGTGCTCAACGCGCGTCTGGCGGCAGAAACCATCGACGTCTCCCTGCCGGGACGTCGTATCGAGAACGGCGGTCTGCATCCGGTTACCCGTACCATCGATCGTATTGAAACCTTTTTTGGCGAACTGGGCTTCGCGGTCGTTACGGGGCCGGAAATTGAAGACGATTATCATAACTTCGATGCACTCAATATCCCAGGCCATCACCCGGCGCGCGCCGATCATGACACCTTCTGGTTTGATGCCACGCGTCTGCTGCGTACCCAAACCTCTGGCGTGCAAATCCGTACCATGAAGAACCAGCAGCCACCGCTGCGCATTATTGCACCGGGCCGAGTTTATCGTAACGACTACGATCAGACGCACACGCCGATGTTCCATCAAATGGAAGGTCTGATCGTTGATAAAAATATCAACTTCACCAACCTGAAGGGCACGCTGCACGATTTCCTGAACAACTTCTTTGAGGAAGACTTGCAGATTCGTTTCCGTCCTTCCTATTTCCCATTTACCGAACCGTCCGCGGAAGTGGATGTCATGGGTAAAAATGGCAAGTGGCTCGAAGTGCTGGGTTGCGGCATGGTGCATCCGAATGTCCTGCGTAATGTCGGTATCGATCCGGAAATCTATTCAGGCTTCGCCTTTGGCATGGGCATGGAGCGCCTGACCATGCTGCGCTACGGCGTGACCGATTTGCGCGCATTCTTCGAAAATGATTTACGTTTCCTCAAACAATTTAAGTAAGGGCAGGTTATCCAATGAAATTCAGTGAACTCTGGTTACGCGAATGGGTAAATCCCGCCCTTGACAGTGCAGCCTTATCTGAACAGATCACCATGGCCGGCCTGGAAGTGGACGGCGTTGAGCCGGTCGCGGGCGCGTTTCACGGTGTTGTGGTTGGCGAAGTCGTGGAGTGCGGTCAGCATCCTAATGCTGACAAACTGCGCGTGACCAAAATTAATACCGGCGGCGATCGTCTGCTGGATATCGTCTGTGGCGCACCAAACTGCCGTCAGGGTCTGAAAGTTGCGGTCGCTACCGTGGGTGCTGTGCTGCCGGGCGATTTTAAAATTAAAGCGGCCAAGCTGCGTGGCGAACCGTCGGAAGGCATGCTGTGTTCGTTCTCGGAGCTGGGTATTTCCGACGATCACAGTGGCATTATCGAATTGCCCGCCGATGCACCGGTTGGCACAGATATTCGTGACTACCTGCAGCTGGACGACAACACCATTGAAATCAGCGTCACGCCTAACCGCGCCGACTGCCTGGGAATTATTGGTATTGCCCGTGATGTGGCGGTACTGAACAGCCTGCCGCTTAACGCACCTGGCATTGAGCCGGTTGCGGCGACGATTTCTGATACTGTCCCGATCAATGTAGAGGCGACCGCAGCCTGTCCACGTTATTTAGGCCGGGTCGTTAAAGGCATTAACGTTGCCGCTGCCACACCGCTGTGGATGAAAGAGAAACTGCGTCGTTGTGGTATTCGCTCTATCGATCCGGTGGTCGACATCACTAACTATGTATTGCTTGAGCTGGGTCAGCCCATGCACGCTTTCGATCTCGACCGCATTGACGGCGGAATCGTGGTACGCATGGCGAAAGACGGTGAAGCGCTGACGTTACTGGATGGCACCGCGGTTAAACTCAGCAGCGATACGCTGGTTATTGCCGATCACCAGAAAGCCCTGGCGATGGGCGGCATTTTCGGCGGTGAACATTCCGGTGTAAACGCGGAAACGCAAAATGTTTTACTGGAGAGCGCCTGGTTTGAACCCCTGGCGATTGCGGGCCGTGCTCGTCGCCATGGCTTACATACCGATGCCTCCCATCGCTACGAGCGCGGTGTGGACGCCGCGCTGCAGCATAAGGCGATGGAGCGCGCCACCCAGTTGCTGCTGACCATTTGCGGCGGTGAAGCGGGGCCGGTTATCGATCAGACGTCGGCGGACGCGTTACCACAGCCCGCGACTATCACGCTGCGTCGTGAAAAGCTGGATCGGTTAATTGGTCATGTGGTCAGCGATGAGCAGGTAACCGACATTTTAACGCGCCTGGGCTGTCAGGTCAGCGTAGGTAACGGTGAATGGCGTGCAGTGGCACCGACCTGGCGCTTCGATATGGCTATCGAAGAAGACCTGGTGGAAGAGATCGCCCGTATTTATGGTTACAACAACATCCCGGATGTGCCTGTCCATGCTGGCCTGGTGATGACGAAGCACCGTGAAGCGAACCTGTCGCTGAAACGGGCGAAGATGCTGCTGGTAGACAAAGGTTATCAGGAAGCGATCACATACAGCTTCGTGGACCCGAAGGTGCAGCAGTTGCTGCATCCGGGTGAAGAGGCACTGCTGCTGCCAAGTCCGATCTCCAGCGATATGTCGACGATGCGTCTGTCCCTGTGGACCGGTTTGCTTAGCGCGGTGGTGTATAACCAGAACCGTCAGCAGAGCCGCGTGCGCCTGTTTGAGAGCGGCCTGCGCTTTGTGCCTGATACGCAGGCGGATCTCGGTATTCGCCAGGATTTGATGCTGGCAGGCGTGCTGAGTGGCAACCGCTATGAAGAACATTGGGACCTGGCGCGCCAGACCGTTGACTTCTATGATTTGAAAGGCGATTTAGAGTCGCTGCTGGATTTAACCGGCAAGATGAATGCGATTAGCTTCCGCGCTGAAGCTAATCCGGCGTTGCATCCTGGACAAAGTGCGGCAATTTATTTACACGATGAACGAATCGGATTTATCGGAGTGGTTCATCCCGAACTTGAACGTAAGCTGGATCTCAACGGTCGTACCTTAGTCTTTGAACTGCTTTGGAATAAGGTCGCAGACCGCGTCCTGCCTGATGCGCAAGAGATTTCACGCTTCCCGGCAAACCGCCGTGATATCGCTGTTGTTGTGGCCGAAAACGTGCCTGCAGCAGATATCATCGCGGAGTGTAAGAAAGTTGGCGTAAATCAGGTAGTTGGCGTAAACTTGTTTGACGTGTACCGAGGTAAGGGTGTTTCCGAGGGCTATAAGAGCCTCGCAATCAGCCTGATTTTGCAGGATACCAGCCGGACACTCGAAGAAGAGGAGATTGCCGCGACGGTTGCCAAATGCGTTGCGGCATTAAAAGAGCGATTCCAGGCAACCTTGAGGGATTGAACCTATGGCGCTTACAAAAGCTGAGATGTCAGAATACCTGTTTGAAAAACTCGGGCTGAGCAAACGTGATGCAAAAGAGTTAGTGGAGTTGTTTTTCGAAGAGGTTCGCCGCGCTTTGGAAAATGGAGAACAGGTTAAACTGTCGGGGTTTGGTAATTTTGACCTGCGTGACAAAAACCAACGTCCAGGCAGAAACCCAAAAACGGGAGAGGATATTCCAATTACTGCGCGTCGCGTAGTGACATTCCGTCCAGGGCAGAAGCTTAAAAGTCGCGTTGAGAACGCCACACCAAAAGACAGTGACTGATCCCAGTGTTTTAAAAAGGCCGCGCAAGCGGCCTTTTTCATTTCTTTTTTTTGCAATCCTTTTACAATCAACCCTCTGTTATCCTGGCTAATCCGGCTTATGTCCCAGCTTGAACAACTTGCGCTTCAACGCGATCGTCGCAGCAGGACCTGGCTTTTGGGTCTGAGTGGCACGTTGCTTGTCTTATTTATGATCAGCCTGTGTGCGGGTGAAAGCTGGATAAGCCCATCCCAGTGGTTTAGCGACAGCGGCAGACTGTTCGTCGGTCAGCTTCGCCTGCCGCGCAGCCTTGCGGTCATACTGGTTGGCGCGGCGCTGGCGCTGAGCGGCGTTGTCATGCAGGCGCTGTTTACTAATCCCCTGGCCGAACCGGGGCTGCTTGGCGTCTCCAACGGCGCGGGCATTGGTCTGGTGGCGGCGGTGCTGTTTGGCGGCGGTTCACTCTGGAGCCTCAGCGTTTCGGCGATGACCGGCGCGCTGGTGATCACGCTTATCCTGCTGCACTTTGCCCATCGTCACTTATCCGTCACGCGTTTGCTGCTTACTGGCGTGGCGCTGGGCATTATCTGCAGCGCTATCATGACCTGGGCGGTGTATTTCAGCAGCAGCCTCGACCTGCGACAGTTAATGTACTGGATGATGGGCGGCTTCAGCGGCATCGACTGGCGCTATGGCTGGATGATGCTGGCGCTGCTGCCGGTTATCCTGGCGTTAACCTCGGCGGCCAGGGTACTCAACCTGTTAGCGCTGGGGGAAACCTCAGCCCGCCAGTTGGGGCTGTCCCTGTTTTACTGGCGTAATTTACTGGTATTAGCGATGGGCTGGCTGGTCGGGGTCAGCGTTGCCCTTGCCGGGGCAATCGGCTTTGTCGGTCTGGTGATTCCCCATCTGCTGCGGCTGGCAGGCCTGAACGATCACCGTGCCTTGTTGCCAGCCTCCGCGCTGGCGGGAGCCAGCGTGTTGCTTGGCGCCGATATTATTGCCCGCCTGGTGCTGGCTTCTGCCGAGTTACCTATCGGTGTCGTCACGGCAACCCTGGGCGCACCGCTGTTTATCGTACTGTTAGTCAAATCGTCGCGTCAGCTTTAGCTGGCATACTTGCATTAACCACAGGAACTCCGTATGAGCATTTATCAAACTGAACTGGTTACACTGGATGGTGAGAAAACCTCGCTGTCATCCTGGCAGGGACAGGTGCTGCTGGTCGTTAACGTGGCCTCTAAGTGCGGCTTAACGCCACAATATGAAGCGCTGGAAAACATTCATAAAGCCTGGCATGAGCAGGGCTTCAGCGTGCTGGGTTTCCCCTGCAACCAGTTTCTGGAGCAGGAGCCGGGCAGTAGTGAAGAGATCAAAACCTTTTGCAGCACCACGTATGGTGTGACCTTTCCGATGTTCGAAAAGTGTGACGTCAATGGTGAGCATCGTCACCCGCTTTATGCACAGCTGGTGGCGGCAAAACCTGAGGCGGTTCGCCCGGAAGAGAGTGGTTTTTATGAGCGCATGGAAAGTAAAGGACGTGCGCCCAAAGTCCCAGGCGATATCCTGTGGAACTTCGAAAAATTCCTGATTGGTCGGGATGGCAGTGTCATTCAGCGTTTCTCTCCGGATATGTCACCAGAAGATCCGATTATTCTCGAAACCATCAAGCAGGCACTGGCAAAATAAATGTTGCTGAGCCTGGAAAATGCAGCCGTTCCCGGACGGCTGCAACCGGTAACTGGCACCCTGCAGGCCGGGCAGTGGGTGCATCTGGTGGGGCCGAATGGCGCAGGGAAGAGCACTTTGCTCTCCGCGCTGGCCGGACTGGAACCCGTTACCGGCAAGGCGACGCTTCTGAATAACCCGCTGTCCAGTTGGAAAGGCCCGGCGCTGGCCAGGGTGCGCAGCTGGCTGCCCCAGCAACAGTTGCCCCCGGGACAGATGCCGGTTTATCACTATCTTCGCCTGCATCTCCCGTCTCCCGCTTTACCTCACGACGCTCGGTTAGCCTCAATACTGTCGCGGCTGCAACTGGATGACAAATTAACCTGGCCATTGACCCGGCTCTCCGGTGGAGAGTGGCAGCGGGTGCGGATTGCTGCGGTCATGATGCAAATCGATCCGCAGATCAACGCCCATGGTCAGTTGCTGATCCTGGATGAACCCATGACGGCGCTGGATATTGCGCAGCAGAAAGCGGTCGATGATCTGATTGGTGAACTCTGCCAGGCTGGCGTTTGCGTGGTCGCCAGCAGCCACGACCTTAACCACAGTTTATGGCACGCAACGCAGGTTTGGTTGTTACATCAGGGCCAGGTGGTATTACAGGGTGAGCCAGCAGACGTCCTTCGGCCGGAACAGCTTTCGCCCCTGTATGGCATTCCGTTCCGCCAGTTAATGTTAGACGGTCGGCCTCTGCTGACTGTTTTGCCCTGATACTTGCCACCTGGCGCGCTTTGCCGCTACAGTAATTTGGTTATTATTTATTAAGGATGAGCTGTGATGCGCACGGGGTTGCTGTTATTCGTTTTGCTGTTGGTGGGCTGTAGCCATCATGCGCCGCCCATTAATGGTCGCCTCTCTGACTCCATCACTGTAATAGCGCAACTTAACGATCAACTGGGTAACTGGCGAGGAACGCCTTACCGTTATGGCGGGATGAGCCGCGGTGGCGTGGACTGCTCTGGCTTTGTTTACCTGACATTCCGCGATAAGTTTGATCTGCAACTCCCACGCACCACCGCGGCACAAAGCGACATTGGGACGCGCATCAGCAAAGATGACCTCTTGCCCGGTGACCTGGTGTTCTTCAAAACCGGCAGCGGCGAGAATGGCTTGCACGTAGGCATTTATGATACGGATAACGCGTTCATTCATGCCTCCACCAGCCAGGGGGTGATTCGCTCTTCGCTGGATAATGTCTACTGGCGAAAAGTATTTTGGCAGGCGCGCCGCATCTAATTTTCTGCCTGCAAGTCCAGCAGATTTGTAGGGGTTAAATCAGAAAAATAGCGGACCTGAAAAATTATTACTCATTCGGATTTAACTTACTCTTTTTATTTATACCGCCGGACCTAAGAATGTTTTTCATCGTTAACAGAATTATTTGGGAATTTATTTGGCTTAAGGTTTATTTTTTTAGCCTAACGATAATGAATCGATAAAAATATCCATCTCATCAGTCCTTTGCTACTATTGCCAGCCTGTTTTTAATCATATACGATGCACTATCGCCACATATTCTGGCTGTAAAATGAAAATTCACCTATCTGCCGACTATCAGTCGGAAATTTGGTTTTATGCTGCCTGCTCTCAGGAAGGGCACTTAACCGCTATTGAGCTGGCTACACAGTTCGTGCATGAGAGTGCGCCGATCACGTTGCCGCAGGATGTCCTGTTGCCTCAGCTCGATGAAACACAGCGCCTGCGCCTGCTGCAGCGTCAGATTTCCCTGCTGGAAAAGCACCAGACGTTTTTCGAAAGCCATCACCTACTGGCTTTTATGCCTGTGGATGAAGGCATGGCGAACACCCTTCTCGAAAGTGAGTTTCTGACCCGTAAAATAAAACAGCTTCCTTTTTTAATGCTCGATATCAGCGAAACGTTTCTCTCGCTAAATTTGGGAAAAAATAATCCATTAATCGCGGCATTAAATCGTGAGTTTAAATTGTCCTTGTCCCACTTTGGCGCAGGGAAATCATCGACAACAGCGGTTTACGATAATCTGTTTAGCTGCATCAGGCTGGATAAACACTTTATTCACGCCCTTTCTAAACGTGCTTCTTTTTTACCATTTATGCAAAGCATCATCGATAATTTCCGGCCCCATTGTGATCGGATGATTATTTGCGGTGTGGATGATGAAATGTTACTGGATAAGGTGAGTCAACTCAGCAATGTCCATCTCCAGGGCACGCTGTTTCCGGTCGTAAAATCAGACGCCTTCGAGACCTTAATCTACTCCGAACAATTCCTGCACACGCCCTGATACCCGCACGACTGTCGCCTGTCCAATCCTGGCCATCAACGCTACACTGTGGGTTTTATCACACGATACCCGGTGTCGTTGGGGAGAAATAATGGTCTTTGACAATAGCTGGTTCCGTGAGCTTCCGGGCAGCTACACCGCGTTACATCCTACGCCGCTTGCAGGCGGTCGACTGTTGTACCACAACGCAGCCCTGGCGAATGAGATGGCGCTGGACAGCGATCTTTTTGCCGGGCAGGGGCATGGCGTTTGGTATGGTGCCGCGCTGTTGCCTGGCATGCAACCGCTGGCTCAGGTTTACAGCGGGCATCAGTTTGGCGTCTGGGCAGGTCAACTGGGCGATGGCCGCGGTATGTTACTGGGTGAACAATACCTGGACGACGGCCGCCGGCTCGACTGGCATCTGAAAGGCGCAGGGCTGACGCCGTATTCACGAATGGGCGATGGCCGGGCTGTTGTACGGTCAACGGTGCGCGAGTTTCTGGCTTCTGAGGCGCTGCATCATCTGGGCATTCCTACCACACGCGCGCTGAGCGTTGCCATCAGCGATGAACCCGTTTACCGCGAAACCGCCGAACGCGGCGCGATGTTGATGCGCATTGCACCAGGCCATCTACGCTTTGGTCATTTTGAGCACTTCTTCTATAGCCAGCAACCTGAACAGGTCAGGCAGCTGGCGGACTATGCCATTCGTCATCACTGGCCGCACCTGGTCGACGAAGCCGATCGTTATCAACTGTGGTTTTCCGATATTGTGCTGCGCACTGCACGGCTGATTGCTCAGTGGCAAAGCGTGGGCTTCGCTCATGGTGTAATGAATACCGATAATATGTCGATCCTCGGTCTGACCATCGACTACGGTCCTTACGGATTCCTGGATGACTACCAGCCATACTACATCTGCAATCACAGCGATTATCAAGGGCGCTACAGCTTCGAAAATCAGCCCATGATTGGCTTGTGGAATCTTAATCGTCTGGCCCATGCGCTGTCAGGGTTGCTGACGACTGAACAGCTCCGGCAGGCGCTGAGCGGTTATGAAAATGAGCTGATGCGCGAATGGGGAGAGCGGATGCGGGCAAAACTGGGCTTGCTGACAGCAGATGCCGGCGATAATGACATTCTGACCGGTTTGCTCGGCCTGATGAGTCAGGAACGCAGCGATTATACGCTGACGTTTCGTTTATTGAGTGAGACCCAGCAGGCTGAGAGCCGTTCGCCGCTGCGAGATGAATTCATCGATCGTCCCGCCTTTGACCGTTGGTATCAGCATTACCGTAACCGCTTATTGCAGGAGCAGATCGGCGATGCTGAACGGCAGCAGGCGATGAAAGCGGCCAATCCCGCCGTGGTGCTGCGTAACTATCTTGCTCAACAGGCCATAGACGAGGCGGAAAAGGGCGAAAGCGGGGCACTGGCGCGTTTACATCAGGCGCTTCAACAGCCTTTTAGTGACGCGACGGCCGCTGAATATCGTCAACGGCCGCCGGACTGGGGCAAAACGCTGGAGGTAAGCTGCTCCAGCTGATTTACAGACGGTGAGAAACGGCGTCCGCTAACAGCGCGAGCACGTCTTCGCTGTCTTGCCAGTTCAGGCAGGGATCGGTGATCGACTGGCCGTAGGTCAGGGGTTCACCGCTCACCACTTTCTGATTGCCTTCCTCGATAAAACTCTCAATCATCACGCCGGCGACCGCGCGCGAACCGCTTTTAATCTGTTCGGCGACGTCGATGGCGACGTCACGCTGGCGGCGATGTTGCTTCAGGCAGTTGCCGTGACTGAAATCGATGACCAACTGTGGCGACAGACCAAATTCATTTAAACAGGCAGCGGCGTCGGCTACGTCGCTGGCATGATAGTTGGGCTGCTTACCGCCTCGTAAGATGACATGGCCATGCGGGTTACCGCTGGTCTGGTAAATGGTCATCTGGCCTTCCTTATCCGGCGACAGAAACATATGGCTGGCACGGGATGCACGAATGGCATCCACGGCGATACGCACGTTTCCATCCGTACCGTTTTTAAAACCGACCGGGCAGGAGAGCGCCGACGCCATTTCACGGTGGATCTGGCTTTCTGTGGTGCGTGCACCAATGGCGCCCCAGCTAATCAGGTCAGCAATAAACTGGCCGATCACCATATCCAGGAATTCGGTGGCGGTCGGCAAGCCCAGCGCGTTGATATCAATCAGAAGCTTGCGGGCAATACTGATGCCGCGATTCACATCAAAGCTGCCGTCCAGGTCGGGATCGGAAATCAGGCCTTTCCAGCCGACCACCGTACGCGGTTTTTCGAAATAGGTGCGCATCACGATTTCCAGCCGATCCTGATAACGTTCACGTAGGGCAACTAAACGCTGAGCGTAGTCCAGCGCGGCGACCGGATCATGCAGGGAGCAGGGGCCGATGACAACCAGTAAACGGGGATCGTCGCCTGTGAGGATGCGGGCAATACGTTTGCGTGCGGCGGTGATGTTGTCGGCCATGGCAGGTGAAAGCGGATGTTCTGCTGCCAGACTGGCAGGGGAAATCAGGCTGCCAATGCGCGCCGTGCGCAGTTCGTCAGTTTTATTCATGTTGTTCTCTAAGCTTTGTCTTCGCAGCGGTGAAATACCGGGAAGTGATGATGGTCACAATAAACCATTAGCCTGTGAATTCAAGCCACAACGTGACAATGCACGGTAAAATTGCGGCAGCGGCGCGTTACAGCCCCGCCGCCTGGGGATCATTAATACATGCGGCGCGTCAGGCCCATAATGTCGAGGATTTTGGTGGCGATCTCTTCCACGGAATAATTGGTACTGTTGAGATAGCGAATCTGGTGAGTGCGAAACAGCGCTTCGACTTCGCCCACTTCGAGCCGACACTGGCGCAGAGAAGCATAACGGGTATTTTCCGCACGTTCCTGTCGGATAGCCGCCAGGCGTTCCGGGTCGATTGTCAGGCCAAACAGTTTGTGTTGATGCTGACGCAGGGCCGGGGGCAATTTCAGATTATCCATGTCGTCGGCGATAAACGGATAGTTAGCAGCACGGATACCAAACTGCATCGCCAGATACAGGCTGGTTGGCGTTTTGCCACAGCGGGAAACGCCAATCAGGATCACCTGCGCATCTTCCAGGCCGCGCAGAGAGATGCCGTCATCGTGCGCCAGGGTGTAATCGATCGCCGCGATACGGGCGTCATATTTACCCAGATTGCTGGCATCAAGCCCGTGCGTTCGGTGCGCGACCGGTGCCGGTGACAGGCCCAGCTCCTGCTGAAGTGGAGCGACCAGCGCCTGGACAATGTCCTGACAAAAGCCTTCACTCTGAACAATGATGTCGCGTACTTCAGGCGTCACAATGGAAAAAAATACCAACGGGCGCACGCCACTTTGCTGGTAAAGCGCATTGATTTGCGCCTTAACGGCCTGCGCACGCTGCACGTTTTCAACAAACGGCAGGGTGACGCTGGTGGTATTTACCGGAAACTGAGATAACACGGCGTGGCCCAGCACTTCGGCTGTAATTGCTGTGCCGTCGGAAATATAGAAAACGCTTCTGTCAGTGGTCATGAGTCGTGCCTCGGGCAGAGAAGTCGTGATAAGAATTGGATGATTCAGTCAATATAACCATGCCTTCAGGCGCAAGTGTAGCTCTCTCATTCTGTGCCAGCCGCTTTTCCCTTTTCGCCCTAAGGCTATCCCTGTTCCTGCCTGCATATTTCCTCACCTGCTAGCCTTTGGCGATAAACACGGGCGGCGTGTGTTGCGCAACAACAAAAGCGGCATACGCGACGGTAAAAATAATAAGTGATTTATTATCAATATTTTATTGAGAAACGATTGCCTTGCGCAACGTTGCAAAAAACCAGGCGCAATTCTGAAACTGCCTCAGAGAATCTGCTTTAACGATTCAACAGATCGTGTTTCGTCAGACGTTATGCCAGGCTGAATGTGTTAATAGCAGGATTTTCCATGTGCCCATTCATTAATAAAGGATCAGTTCAATGTCCAATAAAGGCGAACAGCCCTTAGTACTTTGGTACAACCAGCTTGGCATGCATGATGTTGATCGGGTGGGGGGCAAAAATGCCTCTCTGGGTGAGATGATTACCAATTTGTCATCTTTAGGTGTGTCAGTACCGAATGGTTTTGCCACCACTTCCTGGGCCTTTAATCAGTTTCTTGAGCAGAGCGGTCTGAACCAGCGTATCTATGCTTTGCTGGATGGCACCAATATTGATGATGTTGATCAACTGGCGAAAGCGGGTAAACAAATACGCCAGTGGGTGGTCGAAACCCCATTCCAGCCTGAACTCGAAGCCGCCATTCTTTCGGCGTATGACCAACTGTCTGCGGATGATGCAGACGCGTCCTTCGCCGTGCGTTCATCCGCCACCGCTGAAGATATGCCTGATGCGTCCTTCGCCGGACAGCAGGAAACCTTCCTGAACGTGCAGGGCATTGAGTCAGTCATGGTAGCGGTCAAACACGTTTATGCCTCGCTGTTTAATGACCGTGCCATCTCTTACCGCGTCCATCAGGGCTACGATCATCGTGGCGTGGCGCTGTCGGCGGGGATTCAGCGCATGGTGCGGTCTGACCTGGCCTCATCCGGTGTGATGTTCACCATTGATACGGAATCAGGCTTTGATCAGGTGGTGTTTATTACCGCCGCGCTGGGCCTGGGCGAAATGGTGGTGCAGGGAGCGGTGAATCCGGACGAGTTTTATGTGCACAAGCCGACGCTGGCCGCGAAACGTCCTGCCATCGTGCGTCGCAACATGGGCTCGAAAAAAGTGCGGATGGTTTACGCCGACTCACGGGAACATGGCGAGCAGGTGCGCATCGAAGACGTTGCGGAAGCCGAGCGCGACCGTTTCTGTCTGAGCGATGCCGAAGTTGAGGCGCTGGCCCATCAGGCGGTGCTGATTGAGCAACACTACAAACGGCCGATGGATATCGAGTGGGCTAAAGACGGCCATACCGGCAAGCTGTTTATCGTCCAGGCGCGCCCTGAAACTGTGCGTTCCAATGGTCAGGTGATGGAGCGTTACAGCCTGCAAGGGCAGGGTAATGTGGTGATTGAGGGCCGCGCTATCGGTCACCGTATTGGTGCTGGTCCGGTTAAGGTCATTCATGATATCAGCGAGATGAACCGCATTGAAAAAGGCGACGTGCTGGTGACGGATATGACCGATCCCGACTGGGAACCGATCATGAAAAAGGCCTCAGCCATTGTGACCAATCGCGGCGGCCGTACCTGTCATGCTGCGATTATCGCGCGTGAGCTGGGTATTCCAGCGGTGGTGGGATGCGGCGATGCCACAGAGCGCCTCAAAGAAGGCCACAACGTCACCGTTTCCTGTGCAGAAGGCGATACTGGCTATGTCTATGACGAACTGCTCGACTTCGATGTCACCAGTTCGCAGGTCGATACCATGCCGGATTTGCCGCTTAAGATCATGATGAACGTGGGTAACCCGGATCGCGCCTTTGATTTCGCCTGCCTGCCGAACGAAGGTGTCGGGCTGGCGCGTCTGGAATTTATCATCAACCGCATGATTGGCGTGCACCCCAAAGCGTTACTGGAGTTTGATCAGCAAACCCCCGAGTTGCAGAAGCAAATTCGTCAGTTGATGAAAGGCTTCGACGATCCGGTTGAGTTCTACATTGCGCGTCTGACCGAAGGGATCGCGACGCTGGGCGCGGCTTTCGCACCAAAACGGGTGATTGTGCGCCTGTCGGATTTTAAAACTAATGAATACGCCAATCTGGTGGGTGGGGAACGTTACGAACCGGAAGAAGAGAACCCGATGCTGGGATTCCGTGGCGCGGGCCGTTACGTGTCCGAAAGCTTCCGTGACTGTTTTGCGCTGGAGTGCGAAGCGGTGAAGCGGGTACGAAACGAGATGGGACTGACCAACGTCGAGATCATGGTGCCGTTTGTACGTACGGTCGATCAGGCTCAGGCGGTGGTGGAGGAGTTAGGTCGCCAGGGGCTGAAGCGCGGAGAGAACGGGCTTAAGGTCATTATGATGTGTGAAATACCGTCGAATGCGCTGTTGGCCGAGCAGTTCTTACAACACTTTGACGGTTTCTCCATTGGATCTAATGACATGACTCAGCTGGCGCTGGGGCTGGATCGCGATTCCGGGGTCGTCTCAGCTTTGTTTGATGAACGGAATGAGGCGGTAAAAGCGTTGCTGTCCATGGCGATTCAGGCGGCGAAAAAACAGGGGAAATACGTTGGGATATGTGGTCAGGGACCTTCCGACCATCAGGATTTTGCTGCCTGGTTAATGGAGCAGGGCATTGACAGCCTGTCATTGAATCCGGATACCGTTGTTGAAACCTGGTTAAGCCTGGCGGCCCTGAACAAAACCGCCTGAGGTTATTAGTAAGATTACTGCCTGAAGGCCAGCGAATGCTGGCCTTTTTGGTTTCACTTTTCGACAGGCAAAAAAAAGCCCATCACAGGGGATGGGCAAAGACTACACACAGCAATTCTTTACGCTACTCAGGGGAAATTAGGGTGTTTAGAAACCAGTAAGTTGATTTCCAACATAGGAAATATGTTATTCACACGGCTCGCTGGCGTCTTTAAGAATCCTCTTATTAGTTTAAAAGAAATAATATTTTGACGACTGGCTAGAGCGTTTCGGACCGTTATTATGTTTAGAAAGTAATCATTTTAGCGTGAGGAATGGGCCAGAGACGTGAAATATGCGTTTTATCTTAAAATCCGCTAATGAAAAAATGGCTGGCGATATCTTAATCAGCCAGCCAACTTAACGACTACTAATCATATAAAATCAAGAATCAGGGCTGTTCTTCCGGTGATTCCTTTGCGACCCGCAGGGGATCGGCGCTCGGGGCAGGCACTTCATGCATCCAGACGGAGACCAGTCGATAAGAAACGGCCAGCACAACCGGTCCAATAAACAGACCAATCATACCGAAGGCGATTAATCCCCCGATGACGCCGGACAGAATCAAAATCAGGGGGAGATCCGCGCCCATACGAATCAGCACCGGACGCAGAATGTTATCCAGCGTACCGACCACGCAACTCCAGATCAGCAGTACCGTGCCCCAGGTGGTATCTCCACTCCAGTAGAGATAAATAATGGCGGGAACCAGCACCAGCAGAGGACCGATTTGCACCAGGCAACAGAGAATCATCAACACGGTCAGCAGGGTGGCATAGGGGATGCCAGAAACTGCCAGCCCGATGCCGCCCAGAACGCCCTGTACCAGCGCGGTAACGACCACGCCGAGCGCGACGGCGCGTACGGCCTGTCCGGCCAGCAAAACCGCGGCATCACCCCGTCTGCCCGCCATGCGCCAGGCAAAATGACGGATACCCAGCGCCGCTTGCTCACCGCGCCAGTACAGCAGCACGCTGAACAGCAGCATCACGGCCAGATGAATCATAAAGCGGCCAAAGTGTCCGGCCTGCGCAACAAAGAAGCCGGTGGTGCGGCCCACATAGGGCTGCAGTTTTGCCATGATGGCCGCGCCGCCGCCCGCCACCAGTTTTTGGTAACTGGCATACAGCTTCTCGCCCACCATGGGAATATCGTTAAGCCAGCTCAGGGTTGGCAACATATGTCCCTGGGTCGCCCAGGCGATAACCGGTGCGCTGTTATCGATCAGGCTGTTAACCAGCAGGGCAACCGGAATAATAAACAACAGCAGCAGCAGAATGGTCATAACAATCACCGCCAGAAAGCGCTGTCCCCAGAGCAGCCGCTGAATTTTCAGCATCAGTGGCCAGGTGGCGATGACCACCATGCTTGCCCAGGCAAAACCCAATATGAACGGCTGAACCACCCATAAACAGGCGGCGATTAAGAGTAAAATGAACATCAACGTGAATAACATCTGGGGAAGATCTATCTGCCGTTCCAGGCTTTTCATCTTAGGCATTACCTCATTGGAATCCGTCAACTCAGGGGATAACGGTGCCCCATAATCATGAGCCATTTCATGGTGTTTATACAGGCTTGTAAAGAAATGGTTTCAGCTTCCCCTGAAAAAACGACAGCGCCGTTGGAAATGTGATAAAACTGAGGCGTAAAGCAAGATACAGACGCAAACCTACCCAACATCTTTGGTCACATAATAATGATCCCACAGATTTCTCAGGCACCAGGTCTTATCCAGCGGGTGCTGACATTTCTTGAAACCCTCAAAGCGCAGGGTTTCACTGGCGATACCGCCACCAGTTACGCCGACAGACTTTCGCTTTCCACCGACAACAGCATCTATCAGCTTCTGCCCGATGCGGTGCTTTTCCCGCGTTCCACGGCAGACGTTGCCCTGATAGCACGGCTTGCGGGTGAAGCGCCCTTTTCAGGCCTGGTCTTTACCCCGCGCGGCGGTGGCACCGGCACCAACGGCCAGTCGCTGAATCAGGGCATTATTGTCGACATGTCGCGCTACATGAACCGCATCCTGGAGATCAATACCGAACAGGGATGGGTACGCGTTGAAGCCGGCGTGGTAAAAGACCAGCTTAATGCTTACCTGAAACCTTTTGGCTTCTTCTTTTCGCCAGAGTTATCGACCAGTAACCGAGCCACGCTCGGCGGGATGATTAACACCGATGCATCCGGGCAGGGTTCGCTGGTCTACGGCAAAACCTCTGACCATGTTTTGGGCCTGCGGGCCGTGCTGCTCGGCGGGGATATTCTGGATACCCGGCCGGTACCCACCGCGCTGGCAGAGCATCTGGCGCAAACGCCAACCCCCGAAGGCCGGATTTATCAGCAGGTACTGAGTCGTTGCCGTGAACATCGCGAACTGATTCTGGAAAAGTTTCCCAAACTTAACCGTTTCCTGACCGGTTACGATCTGCGCCATGTGTTTAGCGATGATATGCAGACCTTTGACCTGACGCGGCTGTTATGTGGCGCGGAAGGGACGCTGGCGTTTATCACTGAAGCCCGTCTGGATATTACGCCTCTGCCCAAGGTGCGGCGCATCGTCAATATCAAGTATGACGCTTTCGATTCCGCGCTACGTAACGCGCCGCTGATGGTAGAAGCCCAGGCGCTGTCGGTAGAAACGGTTGACTCCAAAGTCCTGAATCTGGCGCGGGAAGACATTGTCTGGCATTCCGTTCGCGAGCTGATTACGGATATTCCGGATAAAGAGATGCTGGGGCTGAATATTGTGGAGTTTGCCGGAGATGATGCCCAGCAGATCGATCGGCAAATGACGCAGCTTTGTGCCCGTCTGGATACCTTAATGGCAGCGCAGCAGGGCGGCGTTATCGGCTACCAGCTCTGTGACGATCTTGATGGGATCGAGCGCATCTACAACATGCGTAAAAAAGCCGTGGGCTTACTTGGCAATGCCAAAGGGCGTGCCAAGCCGATCCCGTTTGTTGAAGACACGGCCGTTCCACCTGAACATCTTGCCGATTATATCGTCGAGTTCCGTGCGCTTCTGGACAGCCATGGCCTGAGTTATGGCATGTTTGGTCATGTGGATGCCGGCGTGCTTCACGTCCGCCCGGCACTGGATATGTGCGATCCTCATCAGGAAATGATGATGAAGCAAATTTCCGATGAGGTAGTTGCCTTAACCGCACGCTATGGTGGCCTGCTTTGGGGCGAACATGGCAAGGGCTTCCGCGCACAGTACAGCCCGGCGTTTTTTGGTGAAACGCTGTTTAATGAGCTGCGCCGCATTAAAGCCGCCTTCGATCCCGATAACCGACTTAATCCCGGCAAGATTTGTACACCGTTCGACAGCGATGCGGCAATGATGCAGGTCGATGCGACCAAGCGTGGCAGCTACGATCGCCAGATTCCCCTTCAGGTGCGTGAAACCTGGCGTGGCGCGCTGGAGTGTAATGGCAACGGGCTATGCTTTAATTTTGATGCCCGCAGCCCGATGTGCCCCTCCATGAAAATCACCCGTAACCGCATTCACTCGCCCAAAGGGCGCGCGACCTTAACGCGGGAATGGCTGCGTTTACTGGCGGAGCAGGGGGTTGATCCGCTGATGCTGGAGAAAAAGCTGCCGGAAAATACTCTGTCGCTCCGCGCGCTGATAAGCAGAATGCGCAATACCTGGTATGCGAATAAAGGGGAATATGACTTTTCACATGAGGTGAAGGAGGCGATGTCAGGTTGCCTGGCCTGTAAAGCCTGTTCCACCCAGTGCCCGATTAAGATTGACGTCCCGGATTTTCGTTCCCGCTTTTTACAGCTCTACCATACGCGCTATCTGCGCCCGATCAGCGACCACCTGGTCGCAGCGGTCGAAAGCTATGCGCCACTCATGGCAAAAGCGCCGGGCGTGTTTAACTTTTTTCTGAAGCAGCCCTGGGCCTCTTCCTTCAGTAAAACGCACATCGGCATGGTCGACTTGCCGTTACTGTCATCGCCGACGCTCAAGCAGCAGTTGAGCGGGCACCCGGCCATGAATATGACGCTGGAGCAGCTTGAAGCGCTCAGTGACACACAGCGAGCCAAAAAAGTGCTGGTGGTGCAGGACCCCTTCACCAGCTTCTATGAAGCCAGGCTGGTGCACGATTTTATTACGCTGATTGAAAAACTGGGTTATCAGCCGGTTCTGCTGCCGTTCACGCCTAACGGCAAAGCGCAGCACGTGAAAGGCTTTTTACAACGCTTTGCCCGCACGGCCAGTAAAACTGCCGATTTCCTGAATCGCGTGGCAAAGCTGGGGATGCCGATGGTGGGGATCGATCCGGCAACGGTGCTGTGTTACCGCGATGAGTATCGTCAGACGCTGGGCGAGGCCCGCGGTGACTTTACTGTGTTGCTGGTGCATGAGTGGCTGCAGAATGCGCTGCAGGAACGTGAGGTACAGGTCACCGGCGGGGAATCATGGTATCTGTTTGCCCACTGCACGGAGGTCACGGCCCTTCCGGCAACGCCCGGTCAGTGGCAGGCGATTTTCTCGCGCTTCGGCGCAAAGCTCGAAAACATTAACGTGGGTTGCTGCGGAATGGCAGGCACCTATGGTCACGAAAGCCAGAATCTGGAGAATTCGCTGGGGATTTATGCGCTGTCATGGCATCCACAGTTGCAAAAACTCCCGCGTCAACGCTGTCTGGCAACCGGTTTTTCCTGCCGCAGTCAGGTCAAACGGGTAGAGGGCAACGGGATGCGTCATCCGCTTCAGGCACTGCTTGAATTAGTGTAAAACGGGTAGGCGACGCCGATCGCAGGTTGGATTAGAATATCCAGCCTGCGTGACGGACAAATTCACGCTGCAACAGGGTGGCCTGTTCCCATTCACCGCAGCGGGCAAGCTGGTGGCAAAGCTGAGTCAGAGACAGCCTTGCCAGTTGGTAAGCCTGAAGACGAAACAGGCGATCGCGGTCGGGGTTTTGCATTTCGTCCACCAGTCGGTGGTGAAGTTTGCCCATCGCATGCAGATAACTCTGGTCATCGCCATTTAGCTGGCAGATCTCTGCCATATCCAGGCAGGTATCATTAAACTGACGCAGTTGCTGAAGGGTACATTCAGCCCGGTTAAGTTTGGCCTGAGCCAGGTAGAAATCGACGGTGAGATCGCGTACCGAAAATCGGTATTCATCAAGTTTATGCTGAAGCCAGGCGGAAACGGATAACGACATAACGCGCCTCAATATTGAATGATAATGATTATCATATTCATCCATGACGGGATTGCAATCACCCGGGAAGAAATTTTTTTCGATTTATCTCACCTGTCGGTATAATCGGAAATAACAATCTGTTTACAAGCCAGAAAGGCGTAACCTATCAATAAGGGCGTTATCCTAAAGTGGTTATTTAAAAATTCACGAATTATTAACAGGTTACAGCACCGTATTTCGTCCAGCGCTTGCCACTGCAAGCCTGCCTGAAACGACTATGCTTAATAAATGCGCTGTCAAAAACAGCACCTTATGATTATCCCTGCAAAACAAGAGGTTGAAGTGATTTGTCAGATCACTACCATAGGGGGATAGCCTGAAAAGGTCCGGACTCAAGAGGTATCAACATGTCATCCGTGAATGCAGACTCTTTCTCACCCGACGATTATGTGTGGAAAGGGTTAACGCTGACTGAAACCGCAGCGAAACAAATTCTAAATCTGGCCGCAGAAAACCCAGAAGTCAAGGGCCTGCGTTTAGCAATTAAACAATCCGGCTGTGCCGGTTTTGGTTATGTGATGGATCTGGTGAAGCAGCCAGAAGATGATGATCTGCAGTTTTCCTACTACGGCGCAACGCTGTTTGTGCCGCTTCAGGCAATGCCATTTATCGATGGCACCGAAGTGGACTATGTCCGCGAAGGCCTGAATCAGATTTTTAAATTCAATAACCCTAAAGCTCAGCACGCCTGCGGGTGCGGTGAAAGCTTTGGCGTCGAGTAAGTGAAATATGTCACGACACAGCGAAACATCTGACGATGTACAAATGTGGGAAGGTAAGCTCAATTACAAAGAGGGCTTCTTTACCCAATTGCAAACCGAAGAATTTGCCAACGGCATCAATGAAGATGTGGTGCGGGCAATTTCGGCTAAGCGTAACGAGCCAGAGTGGATGCTGGAGTTTCGTCTTAAAGCCTTTCGTGCCTGGCTGGAAATGGAAGAGCCACACTGGCTGAAAGCCCATTACGAAAAGCTTGATTATCAGGATTACAGCTACTATTCCGCGCCATCGTGCGGAAACTGCGATGACACCTGCGCGTCCGAACCCGGCGCGACTCAGGCATCCGGTAGCGCACCTGCCAGTGATTATCTGACGCAGGAAGTTGAGAACGCGTTTAATCAGTTAGGCGTTCCGGTACGTGAAGGCAAAGAAGTGGCGGTTGACGCCATTTTTGACTCCGTCTCCGTGTCGACCACCTATCGTGGCAAGCTGGCAGAGCAGGGGATTATCTTCTGTTCGTTTGGCGAAGCCATCCACGATCATCCCGAACTGGTGAAAAAGTATCTGGGTACCGTGGTGCCACCCAACGACAACTTCTTTGCTGCACTGAACTCTGCCGTGGCGTCTGACGGTACCTTCGTCTACATCCCGAAAGGGGTGCGTTGCCCGATGGAGCTGTCGACCTATTTCCGTATCAATGCCGCGAAAACTGGTCAGTTTGAACGTACGATTCTGATTGCAGATGAAGACAGCTACGTCAGTTATATCGAAGGCTGCTCTGCGCCCGTGCGTGATACTTACCAGCTTCATGCGGCGGTGGTCGAGGTCATTATTCATAAGAACGCGGAAGTAAAATATTCCACCGTTCAGAACTGGTTCCCGGGTGGCGAAGGCGAGGGCGGTATTCTCAACTTCGTGACCAAGCGCGCGCTTTGCGAAGGTGACTACAGTAAAATGTCATGGACCCAGTCGGAAACCGGCTCGGCCATTACCTGGAAATACCCAAGCTGTATTCTGCGTGGCGATAACTCGGTGGGCGAATTTTACTCGGTGGCACTGACCAGCGGCCGCCAGCAGGCGGACACCGGTACCAAGATGATCCACATCGGCAAAAACACCAGGTCGACCATCATCTCTAAAGGTATCTCAGCCGGGAAAAGCCAGAACACCTACCGTGGCCTGGTGAAAATCATGCCCACGGCAACCAACGCACGTAACTTTACCCAGTGTGATTCCATGCTGATTGGCCCGGATTGCGGTGCACATACCTTCCCGTATGTTGAAACCCGTAACAATACCGCCCAGCTGGAGCACGAAGCGACCACCTCACGTATCGGCGAAGATCAGATGTTCTACTGTCTGCAACGTGGCATCAGTGAAGAAGATGCTATCTCAATGATCGTGAACGGTTTCTGTAAAGACGTATTCTCTGAGCTGCCGCTGGAATTTGCAGTGGAAGCACAAAAACTGTTAGCCATCAGCCTTGAGCACAGTGTGGGCTGATTGACGCCGTCACACGCGTTGCCGGAAGCAATGTGAAGGAATAAGCATGTTAAGTATCAAAGATTTACAGGTTAGCGTTGAAGACAAAGCGATTTTACGTGGTCTGAACCTTGAGATTAAACCTGGTGAAGTTCACGCCATCATGGGACCAAACGGTTCGGGTAAAAGTACGCTGTCTGCGACCTTAGCCGGCCGTGAAGACTATGAAGTGACCGGCGGTTCAGTCACCTTTAAGGGCAAAGACCTGCTGGAGCTGGAACCTGAGGAACGTGCAGGCGAAGGCATCTTTATGGCTTTCCAGTACCCGGTTGAAATTCCCGGCGTCAGCAACCAGTTTTTCCTGCAGACCTCCGTGAATGCGGTGCGCAAATATCGTCAGCAGGACGAGCTGGATCGCTTTGATTTCCAGGACTTCATTGAAGAAAAAATTGATCTACTGCAGATGCCAGAAGATTTGCTGACGCGTTCCGTTAACGTTGGCTTCTCCGGTGGTGAGAAGAAGCGTAACGATATTCTGCAGATGGCCGCACTGGAACCCGATCTGTGCATTCTCGATGAAACCGACTCTGGTCTGGACATTGATGCCCTGAAAATCGTGGCCAACGGCGTAAACAGCCTGCGCAACGAAAAGCGTGCATTCATTATCGTGACGCACTACCAGCGTATTCTGGATTACATCAAGCCTGACTTCGTGCACGTGCTGTATCAGGGCAAAATCATAAAATCTGGCGACTTCTCGCTGGTGAAACAGTTGGAGGAGCAGGGCTATGGCTGGCTTACCGACGAAGAGTGATTCTGCGCTGCAACAGTGGCACCACCTGTTTGAATCACGCGGTGAAATGCGTTCAATGCAGGCTCAGCAACACTGGCAGCAGCTAATGCGTTTGGGTTTGCCCACCCGCAAACATGAAAACTGGAAATACACCCCGCTGGATGGCCTGCTGACGCAGCACTTTGTGTTGCCCGACGCGCATGAACTCAGCGCCTCGCAGGTTGACGAACTGGCCCTGGCGCTGGATGCGATCCGTCTGGTGTTTGTTGACGGTAAATTCCAGCCTGCGCTGAGTACGCGTGATACTGAACTGTTTGAGATTCAGCACAGCGTAGCGGCCGAACGTCGTGATTTGCCTGCGGCTGTTCAGCCAGAAATTTTCCTGCATCTGACCGAAAGCCTGGCTGAAGAAGTGACCTGTATTCGCCTGGCGCGCGGAAAGGCGGCAGCACGTCCGCTATATCTGCTGCACATCACCAGCGGCAAAGACGACGGCATGAATACCGTGCATCATCGTCACCATCTGCAACTGGAAGAGAGCGCTGAAGCTGAAGTGATCGAGCACTTTGTGACGCTGAACGACAGCGCGCATTTTACCGGTGCCCGTTTTACGTTTGCCGTCGCGGACAATGCCCGGCTCAAGCACACCAAGCTGGCCTTTGAAAGCACCAAAAGCTATCACTTTGCCCATAACGACATCGTCATTAATCGTGATGCGCAAGTCACCAGTACCAGCTTCTTACTGGGTGCCGGCTTAAGCCGTCACAATACCAGTACGCAGCTCAATGGTGAAAATACTCAGCTGTCCCTGAACAGCCTGGTGCTGCCGGTGAATCAGGAAGTGGCGGATACCCGCACCTATCTTGAACACAACAAAGGCCACTGCCTGAGTCGTCAGATGCACAAAACCATCGTGCGTGATAAAGGGCGTGCCGTATTTAACGGCCATATCAAAGTGGCTCAACATGCGCTGAAAACAGACGGACAGATGACCAATAACAACCTGTTATTAGGCCGTCTGGCAGAAGTCGACACCAAACCGCAGCTGGAAATTTATGCGGATGATGTGAAGTGCAGCCACGGCGCGACCGTGGGCCGTATTGATGACGAACAGATGTTCTATCTGCGCTCGCGCGGTATTGATCAGGACGCGGCGCAAACCATGATCATTCATGCCTTTGCTGCCGAGTTGACCGAAACGCTGGAAAACCCGGTGCTGCGACAGGCTGTGCTGCAGCGCATTGCGCAGCGCTTTCCAGGAGACGACTCATGATGCACTTCGATCTCGAGCGTATCAGGGCGGATTTCCCCGTTCTGAAGCGTGAGGTCAACGGTCATCCGCTGGCCTATCTTGACAGCGCGGCCAGCGCACAGCGCCCTTTGTCGGTCATCAATGCCGAAAGTCATTTTTACCAGCACGGCTATGCGGCCGTGCACCGTGGTATCCATACGCTCAGCCAGCAGGCGACCAGCGACATGGAAAACGTTCGCGAACAGGCGGCACGTTTTCTCAATGCATCGTCGTCGGAAGAGATCGTCTTTGTAAAGGGTACGACGGAAGGCATCAACCTGGTCGCGAACAGCTGGGGCGGCAGTCAGCTCCAGCCTGGTGATAATCTGATCATCACCCAGATGGAACACCACGCGAATATCGTGCCCTGGCAGATGGTGGCAGAGCGCTGTGGAGCAGAGATCCGGGTACTGCCGCTCACTGACAACGGTGAGCTGGCCCTGGCGCAACTGGCTGGATTAATTGACAGCCGGACCCGGCTGCTGGCGGTTACGCACGTTTCAAACGTGCTGGGCACCGTAAACCCGGTTAAAGCTATCGTTGCGCAGGCGAAGGCCGCTGGTCTGGTTACGCTCATTGATGGCGCTCAGGCCGTGATGCATGACAAGGTCGACGTGCAGGATATCGACTGCGACTTCTATGTCTTCTCCGCCCATAAGCTCTATGGCCCAAATGGTATTGGCGTGCTTTATGGTCGTAAGGCCCTTCTGGATGCGATGCCACCCTGGGAAGGCGGGGGATCGATGATTGGTGAAGTGCTGCTGCCCACCGGCACCACCTGGAATACCGCGCCCTGGCGTTTTGAAGCCGGTACGCCAAACACCGGCGGAATCATCGGGCTGGGTGCGGCGCTGGACTACGTGCAAGCGCTGGGTCTGGATACCATCCATCAGCGCGAAACGGCCCTGATGAACTATGCCCTTGATAAACTCTCATCCGTGCCTGATATTCAGATATACGGTCCGCAGCAGCGCGCAGGCGTGATTGCCTTTAACCTTGGCAAACACCACGCGTTTGACGTCGGCAGCTTCCTTGATCAGTACGGTATTGCGATTCGTACCGGACATCATTGTGCTATGCCGCTACTGCGCCACTATCAGGTCCCGGCGATGTGCCGCGCGTCGTTCACCTTTTATAACAGTGAAGAAGAGGTCGATCGTCTGGCGGCTGGGTTGACGCGTATTCATCGTCTGCTGGGCGGTTGAGCAGAGTAAACGGAGTGATTAATGGCGACGTTGCCAGAAAAAGAGAAACTGGTGCGCAACTTCAATCGTTGCGCCAACTGGGAAGAGAAGTATCTGTACATCATTGAGTTGGGTGCCAAACTCCCGGAATCATCTGAAACACTGCACCAGCCTGAACATGCCATTACCGGCTGTCAGAGCCAGGTGTGGATCAAAATGACCCCGCAGGCAGATGGCACCATCGGCTTTGAAGGTGACAGTGATGCAGCTATTGTTAAGGGATTGATAGCTATCGTATTTAGTCTCTATCAAAATCTGCAACCCGCTGAGATCGTGGCACTGGATGTTCGCCACTGGTTCGGCGAACTGGCCCTTGTTCAGCACCTCACGCCAACGCGTTCGCAGGGGCTGGAAGCGATGATTAAGGCAATTCGCCATACCGCTCAGAACCTCAGCTAAGATACACTCCAAAGACGCCATCCGGCGTCTTTTTACTATCTGACGAGAAAACCGCATGAAACCTGCTTTGTGTTTAGCCGGTGCATTGCTGCTGACCTGTTTTGGGCTCTCTGCACCCGTTTTTGCCACGGAATACCCGTTACCGCCACCTGACAGTCGCCTGATAGGTGAAAATGTTCTGACGCAGGTGCCGGATAACAAACGCCCGCTGGAAGACATTGCTGCGCGCTACCAGGTGGGCTTGCTGGGGATGTTAGAAGCGAATCCCGGCACCGATCCCTGGTTACCGAAGCCGGGCACCCAACTCACCGTTCCGCTACAAATGATTTTGCCGGATACGCCGCGCGAAGGCATCGTGGTTAACATGGCCGAACTGCGTTTGTACTACTATCCGAAAGGCGAAAACAAAGTCATCGTGTATCCCATTGGCATTGGCCAGTTAGGGATAATGACGCCCATCATGGTGACCAGTATCAGTCAGAAAATCCCCAATCCCACCTGGACGCCAACGGCGAATATCCGCAAGCGTTACGCCAAAGAGGGCATCACGCTGCCCGCCGTGTTCCCGGCTGGCCCGGATAACCCTATGGGGCTGCATGCGCTGCGTATGGCCCGTGGTACGGGGCAGTACCTTATCCACGGCACCAACGCGAACTTTGGTATCGGCATGCGCGTGAGTTCAGGATGCATTCGCTTACGTACTGAGGATATCGAGGCGCTCTATAATGCAGTGCCGGTTGGCACGCGGGTACAAATTATCAATCAGCCGGTGAAATACAGCGTTGAACCCGATGGTAAACGTTATGTCGAGGTGCATCAGCCGCTGTCGCACAGTGAGAAGGATGATCCGCAAACCGCGCCAATCGCGCTCAGTGGTGGCTACAGGACGTTTATGAAAAGCGAGCAGAGTGACGGGGCATTGATCAAAGCCACCCTGACACGTCGCTCAGGGATGCCTGTACTGGTCAGTGCAGGAGAGCCGGTGCAGAATGAGGCTGCGGTCTTATCGTCGCCCTGAGACGGCTGGAGAGGGGAGCGCGCGAGCCTTGACCGTTGAATAGCAGGCAAAAAAAATGGTGCCACAAGGGCACCATTTTTAAAACCAGAACTCTTACTTACGGTAAGAGTGAGCCTGGTTGTCCAGACGCTGGTTAGCGCGAGCTGCGTCGTCTTTAGCAGCCTGAACGTCAGAACGCACTGCGTTCACGTCGTTGCTCAGCTGGTCAACTTTAGCGTTCAGAGTCTGAACGTCTGAAGACAGCTGGTCGATTTTAGCGTTGCTTGAGCAACCAGCCAGCAGAGTTGAACCCAGAATTACCGCGCCCAGTACCAGTTTAGTACGATTCATTATTTATACCCTCTAGATTGAGTTAATCTCCATGTAGCGTTACAAGTATTACACAAAGCTTTTTAACTTGAGAATAATTTTTTGATAAGAACATGCTTAAACATGATCGTTCGCTCAAAGAAACAGCGAATTGAAGAGGAACGTAAAAAAATTTAGCTAAAACAGAGAGATTTAATCGGATTAACCTTAATTTTAAGGGCATTTTTATTGTGACTTTAGGCTGAGGTTTTCCAGAATCGTAATTGTTTAGCCAATAAAAAAGCGCCTTTTAAGGCGCTTTTTAAAAAAGAGGCGTTAAATGCGCTATTACAGAACGTGCACCGACGCCGTATTGGTAGTTCCGCTTGGGACCAGCGCACCGGAAACCAGCACCACAACATCACCTTTCTGAGCGAAACCGCTTTCCAGCGCCGCTTGTTTACCCAGATGATAGAAATCATCGGTAGAGGCGATTTCGCTGACCATACGTGTCTCAATACCTTTGCTCAGAATCAACTGGCGGGCGGTGGTGGCATTAGTCGTCAATGCCAGGATGGTTGCGTTCGGGAAGTACTTACGCACGGCCTTGGCTGATTTACCGCCTTCCGTTGCGACGACAATCAGGGGCGCTTCCAGTTTTTCCGCTGTTTCAACGGCACCACGGCAGACAGCTTCAGTAATGCGCAGCTTACGGCTGTCATTCTGACCGTCGATACGCGGCTTCATCACACGATCGGTGCGTTCACAGATAGTGGCCATAATCGTTACCGATTCCAGCGGATAGCGACCTTTAGCACTCTCTCCGGAAAGCATAACGGCATCAGTACCATCAAGGATGGCGTTAGCCACGTCGCCGGCTTCAGCGCGGGTTGGACGTGGGTTCTTAATCATCGAATCCAACATCTGTGTCGCGGTGATCACGACTTTACGGGCCTTATTACATTTTTTGATCATCATCTTCTGCGCGAAGATCACTTCTTCAACCGGGATTTCCACGCCCAGATCGCCACGCGCAACCATGATGCCGTCAGAGGCTTCGAGGATTTCATCGAAGTTATTCAGGCCTTCCTGGTTTTCAATTTTAGAGATGATTTGAATGTGTTCGCCGCCGTGCTGCTTCAGGTGCTCACGGATTTCCAGCACGTCTGAACGTTTACGGATGAACGACGCCGCGACAAAATCAACGCCTTGCTCGCAACCAAAAATCAGGTCGCGTTTGTCTTTTTCCGCCAGTGCAGGCAACTGAATAGAAACGCCAGGCAGGTTAACGCCTTTGTTTTCGCCCAGATCGCCGTTGTTGAGGACTTCACAGACGACGCTGTTCTCAGTGACTTCGGTGACCTGCATGCCGATCAGACCATCATCGACCAGCACGGTGTTACCGATTTTGAGATCGTTGGCAAAACCTGAGTAGGTAACGGCAACGCGCTCGCTGTTACCAATCACGCTCTGGTCGGTAGTAAAGGTAAAGGTTTGACCGGCTTTCAGGGACACATCGTTGCCACCTTCCAGCTTCATGGTGCGGATTTCCGGGCCTTTCGTATCCAACAGAATAGCCGCAGGAATACCGGTTTTTTTCGTCACGGCACGCATGTTAGTAATACGCTGGCCGTGTTCTGCATAGTCACCGTGAGAGAAGTTAAGACGCATAACGTTCATGCCTGCTTCAAGCAGCTGGGTCAGCATCTCTTCGGATTCGGTTTTTGGGCCGATAGTACAAACGATCTTAGTCTTTTTCATGACGGGTTATCTGTAAGTTGTGATGGATGAGAAACAGGATTTCGATGACAGCGCACCGAAATGAGAACTCTGGTTGAAAGCGATAAGGGCGGTACAAGATAAGAATAGGTGACGAAGGCCAGGCGTGCAGGGAAGTTGCGTGGTTAGCCGGGTTAACCACCGTGACGTTGTTGCGCAAACAATCTTAGTTATCGTCATAAGCACGTAGTCGCTGAAACCTTTCAAGTAAACAACGCCGCCAGTATAATCACTAAGTATGCGAAAACCAATCGAAAAACAGTCACTAAAGGTAATGTAAATCAAGAAAGGGGTTGTTGCGCAAAAGAAGAAAGGACGTAAAAGAGTGGTGCGCTCTAATGGACTCGAACCATCGACCCCCACCATGTCAAGGTGGTGCTCTAACCAACTGAGCTAAGAGCGCATATCAAATTTGGTGCGTCCGAGTGGACTCGAACCACCGACCCCCACCATGTCAAGGTGGTGCTCTAACCAACTGAGCTACGGACGCACTTGGTGCGCTCTAATGGACTCGAACCATCGACCCCCACCATGTCAAGGTGGTGCTCTAACCAACTGAGCTAAGAGCGCAACATGCTGTCAGGGCGACAGCGGGGACGAATATTAACGGCAGCGTAAGAGGCTGGCAAGGAGAAAAATACAAATTTGCCAATGAATGAACATCATCTGCACGATGCGCCGTTTTTTTGAACGTAACGGGCCTTTTCCGGCCCGTTCAGTCAGTTAGCGAGACGCGCGTGTCAGGATCAACGCCGCAGGTAATTGCTGTAAACGTCGTACCCGCCACAGCATCATCACGGCGGCCGAGGTCAGGCCAACGATAAACCCGCACCAGAACCCCGCCGGCCCCATGCGCGGGACAACCCAGTCGGTCAACGCCAGGATGTAACCCGACGGCAGACCCAGCAGCCAGTAGGCAATAAAGGTGATAAAGAAAATCGAACGGGTATCTTTATAACCACGTAAAATCCCGCTGCCAATGACCTGAATAGAATCTGAAATCTGATAAATGGCCGCCAGCAGCATGAGTTGCGCAGCCAGCGTCACCACGGCGGGATTGTCGTTGTAAAGCAGGGCGATTTGATGGCGAAACGTCACGGTAAAGATCGCCGTGATTACCGCCATGCCGACACCGACGCCTTGCGCGGTCCAGGCCGCCACGCGCGCCTGCTCTGTCGAACCCTGCCCAAGGCGATAACCCACGCGAATGGTGGCGGCCACGCCCAACGACAGCGGCAGAACAAACATCAACGAGCTAAAGTTCAGGGCAATCTGGTGCCCGGCAACATTAACAATGCCCAGCGGCGACACTAACAGCGCCACCACAGCAAACAGGGTCACTTCAAAAAACAGTGCCAGGGCGACCGGCAAACCTAATCCTGTAAGACGTTGCAGGATAGCGCGTGAGGGTGCCGACCAGCGGCTCTCCACGCGGATGTCCCGCATGCTGCGCATCCGCCGTACCCAAAAGCGCATACAGAAAAACATCGCCCAGTAGACCGAAGCGGTTGCTACGCCACAGCCCACGCCGCCCAGTGCCGGCATGCCGAAGTGACCGTAGATAAAGATATAGTTCAGCGGGATATTCAGCATCAGCCCAAGAAAACCCAGCACCATAGCGGGTTTGGTTTTGGATAGCCCTTCGCACTGGTTACGCATGACCTGGAAAAACAGGTAACCCGGCGCACCAAACAGCAGGGCATGCAGATAGCCTTCGGCTTTCTCCGCCAGTAGCGGATCGATGTCATGCATGGAGCGGATAAAATACCCGGCGTTCCACAGCACCAGCATGATGAGCAGCGAGAGGAAAAACGCCAGCCAAAAGCCCTGACGAAGCTGTTCAGCGATTCGCTCGCGGCGACCTGAACCATTGAGTTGCGCAATGGTGGGCGTCAATGCCAGTAAAACACCATGACCAAACAGGATGGCGGGAAGCCAAATGGACGTGCCAACAGCGACGGCGGCCATATCCGTGGCGCTGACTGCGCCGGCCATAATGGTATCTACAAATCCCATCGCGGTTTGCGCCACCTGAGCCAGGATAACGGGGATCGCGAGGGCCAGCAATTGACGCGCTTCTGTTAAATACTTCTGCACGTAAACACCTGACTTGTCTGATTAATAAAGAAATGAGGAATGCTTCAGCGGAAGCAAGCCCTAGTGTAACTGGCGCGACTGATTTCTCCAATCTTTGTCACGCAATGCGGTTTCATCCTTTGCGGCCTGCTACTCAGGCCGTTGAAACCTAACACTTAAGCAGGGCTGTGGTAAACTGACACAAACTTCGCAGAGGCAAAGACTATGTTTACCGGTATTGTGCAGGGCACCGCAGAAATCGTGTCCATTGAAGATAAAGGTCTGTTCCGTACTCACGTTGTGAGACTTCCCGCCGAACTGCTGCCGGGCTTAGCGTTGGGCGCATCCGTCGCCCATAACGGCTGCTGTCTGACCGTAACCGACATTAATGGCGATCGGGTTAGTTTTGATCTGATTAAAGAAACATTGCGCGTGACCAATCTTGGCGACCTGAGTCAGGGCGATGTGGTGAATATCGAGCGTGCGGCTAAATTTAGCGATGAAATCGGGGGACACCTGATGTCCGGTCATATCATGACCACGGCCGAAATCTGCAAAATTATCCGTTCTGAAAACAACCGTGAAATCTGGTTTAAAATCCAGGATGCCGCGCAGATGAAGTACATCCTGCACAAGGGATTTGTGGGCATTGATGGCATCAGCCTGACCGTGGGTGATGTGACGAAAACCAAATTCTGCGTTCATTTGATCCCCGAGACACTGGAGCGAACAACGCTGGGTGCCAAAACCTTCGGCGACCGGGTCAATATCGAAATCGATCCTCATACCCAGGCGATAGTCGATACGGTTGAACGTGTTCTGGCGCAGCGTGAAAACGCCGCAGTGAAGGCGCTGGCCGATCAGGCCGATCAGCCCGACGAGGAACGGGATGAATAGCAGCCGCTAAGCCGTTTGCGACATACGGCCAGTGACCCGATGATGAACTGTCAAAAGCCGTCTTTCGGGACGGCTAACTTATGGATGAGCCAACCATAAGGCGGTGCCGGGAGACGGAAACTTTACCGCCGCCCGGCAGCGGTTTGTCGTCGCCGTCGTCCTGAACGCGATGGACGAGGCACCCGGTAAACCGATCAACAGGTATGACCGGGCCGCTCGCGGCACTTGCCCACAACCTCACCGCATTCGCCGCAGTCCGCCTTTATCGGTCCTAGCGGGCAACACGCAATCCGCCTTCGACGCCACGACTAAACACGATCTGCCAGAGCTGAATCTCACGCGCGCGAAACGCCCCCGCGCAGGCGTTCAGGTAATACGAGAACATCCGCCGGAAACGTTCTTCATAGCGTTCAGCCAGCGCTGGCCAGGCGCGCTGGAAACGTTCATGCCAGGCCATCAGGGTTGTGTCGTAGTCGACGCCAAAGTTATGCCAGTCTTCCATGATAAAATGCGGTTCGCTGACGTCGGCGATATGGCGCAAAGAAGGCAGGCAGCCGTTAGGGAAAATATACTTCCCGATCCACGGGTCAACATGCATATCGGTTTTGATCGCGCCAATCGTGTGCAGCAGGAAGATGCCGTCAGGTTTAAGGTTGCGATCGACCGTTGCAAAATACGTGGGGTAATTTTTCGGGCCGACATGTTCGAACATGCCCACCGACACGATGCGGTCAAACTGTTGATTTAAATCCCGATAATCCTGCAGCAGGATGGTAACATCCAACCCTTCACAGCGCTGTTGCGCCAGCTTTTGCTGCTCTGCAGAAATGGTCACGCCCTGTACGCTGACGCCATAATTTTTCGCCGCAAAGGCCGCCAGACCGCCCCAGCCACAGCCAATATCCAGCAGCGTCATACCGGGTTTCAACGCCAGCTTGCGGCAAATCATATCCAGTTTTGCTTCCTGCGCCGCTTCAAGCGTGGTGGCGTCTTTCCAGTAGCCGCAGGAATATTGCATGTAGGGATCGAGCATCAGGGTAAAAAGATCGTTACCAAGGTCATAGTGGGCTTTGCCCACCTGCCAGGCACGTTTTTTTGACTGCAGGTTAATCAGACGCGCCAGCGCAATGCGGGCGATATCCTGGATGTGATGGGGGAGTTGTTCATCCAGTTTATGTTTCAGCGCCCGATGAAAAAACATATCCAGCCGTTCGCACTCCCACCAGCCATCCATATAACTCTCGCCCAGCCCGAGAGAGCCTTTTTGCAGGACGCGTTTGAAAAAATCGGGATGTTTAACCTGAATATCCCACGGACGCGAACCGTTAATGTCGATATCTGCTTTTTGCAGTAACTCATGAACGATGCGGTACCAATGGTTTCGTTCAATATCCACTTCTGCTACACATGATGAACTCATAGCCACTCCATCACCAGAACTGTCAGAACCTGAGGAAAAGCAGGAGCCGTTTCTCAGGGTTATGAGAAAAGTCACAGATGACGCCTTGCGCCAGACAACAAAAGAGTACAGAGAAATGACATCAAGCCGATGTCCGCACAGGGCATTGCCCACACCGACACCGTCACAGCAACGACGCTGCGATTCACTATTTATTATGATGATACTGCGAGTCAGGGCCCGGCACAGGAGGCGCTGGCGGGCCCATCACGTGTTGATCACTGCGACGACAGAAAGTCGTTGCCTCAGTGATTATCCTGGCAGGGATGCGCCGCGGAGGCAATATCAGTTTGTGCGCAGACGCGACGCTGGAACTGATAGCCCATCAGCGCCAGTACAATCGTTATCGCCATAATGAGCGTGGTGGTCAACAGCGCGTGGCTCAGTCCCGCCGATACGGCCAGGCTGGCGATAAAACACAGGCCAAGCTGCAATGTGTTTTGCAGTGCGGCGGCTTTGCCAGTGGCATGCGGGAACGGGAGAAGGGCACTGGCCACCACGATGGGATAAATCGCGCCATTAGCCAGTGCCATGCCGCAAAACGGCACCAGCAACGCGGCCAGTGAAACGCTGCCTGAGAGTGCGACGGCGAACAGCGCCAGCACGCTCAGGCTGTAGACGAGCAGCAGCCACGGCAGTAGCCGAGCGCCGTTAAAACGATTAAGCAGCGCGCGGCAGCCAAAACCACCGATTAAAAAGGCAATCGTCTGCGGGATGTAACTTAAGCCAATATCGGCGGGCGACAGGCCAATATCCGCCAGGATAAACGGCGATCCGGTCAGCCAGGCAAAAAAACTGGCGGAACAGGCGGAATAGATCAGCACGTTGCCGCTATAGGCGCGTGAACGCAGCAGCGTGATAAACCCGGGCTGTGAGGGTGTTGCACGGCTTGTTTTTTGCACCGAAGGCAGGCGCAGCGTGATCACAATCAGGGCTGCCGCGATTAAGGTCAGCACAACGAAAATCGAACGCCAGTGAAAATGACCAATCAGCCAGGCACCCAGCAAAGGGGCCAACGCAGGAGACAGCGCGACCAGCGGCATAATGGTGGCAAAGACTTTATTGGCACGGGACGGAGGATAGCGATCGACCACCAGTGCCTGCCAACTGACGGCGGCCGCGCAGACGCCAATGGCCTGGATAAAGCGCAGCACCAGCATCAGCACCACATCCTCCACCCACAGCATCCCTGCGCAACCCAGGGCAAACAAGCTCAGACCGGCAAGCAATACCGGTTTACGCCCAATACGGTCAGACAGCGGGCCCCATACCAGTTGACCGCAGGCGAAACCCGCCAGAAACAGGCTCATGCTGGCGCTGATCATACCCGCAGAAGTGTTGAAACTTTGCTGCATAGCCCCGAAGGCAGGCAGATACATGTCGGTCGCCAGAAAGCCCAGCATACTGAGCACGGCAAGATAGGGAATGAATCCTTTTGAAGCTGACATCTGATTCTCTTTTTTGCAGGATAAACGCGGGGGAGTGTAAAAGCTGTACTTCATGCTGTGAAACGGTAAAATTTGCCTGTTGCTGTTAAAAAATTTGAAGGCAGAATATGTGGTCTGAATATGCGCTTGAAGTGGTCGATGCCGTCGCGCGCGGTGGCAGTTTCAGTGCCGCCGCACAGGAGTTGCACCGTGTGCCTTCTGCTATCAGCTATACCGTCCGTCAGCTTGAAACCTGGCTGGCCGTGCCGCTGTTTGAACGTCAGCACCGTGAGGTGGTTTTAACCCCTGCGGGAGAACATTTTGTGCGCGAAGGGCGCAGCGTCATCAAAAAAATGGATGCCACCCGGCGACAGTGTCAGCAGTTAGCCAATGGCTGGCGTGGTCAGATAGGCATAGCCGTGGACTGTATTGTCAAACCGCAGCGGACCCGGCAATTTGTCAGGGATTTCTATCGCCACTTTCCCGATATGGAGCTGCACATCAGTTATGAAGTATTTAACGGTGTCTGGGATGCGTTGGCAGACGGACGGGTCGATGTGGCGATAGGGGCAACGCAGGCTATTCCGGTGGGCGGTCGGTTTGCGTTTCGCGATATGGGCACCCTGAACTGGCGCTGTATTGTCGCGCGACAGCATCCGTTAACCCAGGTGAGCAGACTGGATGATGATGCGTTGCGCAACTGGCCGTCGCTGGTGCTGGAAGACACCTCGCGTGCTTTACCGCGCCGCATGACCTGGGCGCTGGATAATCAACGTCGGCTGGTGGTGCCTGAATGGCAGACCGGGCTGGACTGCGTCCGTGCCGGACTCTGCGTGGCGATGGTGCCCGGGCATTTAGCCCGTCCGCTGCTGGATAGCGGCGAGGTGAGCGAACTTGCCTTGCCTCAGGCTTTTCCTGAAAGCCCTTGCTGCGTCAGCTGGGCGGAAGATCGCGCATCACCGGCATTGGGCTGGCTTCTCAATTACCTGGGTGATGCGCAAACGCTAAATCAGGAGTGGTTAAGCGAGGATTAACGACGGTAATCGCGGTAAGGGCCATAGCCCACAGAGCGTCGCTCAATCAGCGTCGGGTGGACTTCGATAGTTTGTGACTCTTCGCGCTTGCTGGTGATGCGGTCCAGCAGCATCTCCAGCGCTTTCTCGCCTAACTGCGCTTTGGGCTGATGTACGGTTGTCAGTGCGGGCGTGAAGTAGCGCGCATTGCGCACGTTGTCGTAACCAATCACCGAAATATCCTGGGGAACGCGCAGGCCCATTTCATCTGCCGCACAGATAGCGCCCATGGCCATAATATCGCCTCCGCAGAAGACGGCACTGGGCCGTTGTTTTTGCGACAGGATTTGCTGCATAGCCTGATAACCGGATTCTGGTTCAAAGTCACCCTGCACAATCCATTCTGAACGGGGCTGAATACCAGCTTCTTCCAGCGCCTTAAGGAAACCCGCATGACGACCGCCGCCGGTATTACGCTCCATCTGCCCCGGAATCGCGCCAATGTCACGATGCCCGCGCTCAATCAAATAGCGACCGGCCAGGTAGCCGCCCTGAAAAGCGTTATCCAGTACGGTATCGGTAAAGTCGGCACGTGATTCGCCCCAGTCCATGACCACCATAGGAATATTGCGGTTGGCTTCCAGCATTTGCAGCAAATCATCCGGATACTCCGAACACATCACCAGCAGCCCATCAACGCGTTTTTGCGCCATCATCGACAGATAGGCGCGCTGTTTTTGCAGGTCGTTATGCGCGTTACCCAGAATCAGGGTATAGCCTTTTTCAAAGCAGTGATTCTCAACGGCTTCGATAATTTCGGCGAAGTAGGGCGCTTCGCTGGACGTCGCTAACAAGCCCAGCGTTTTGGTGTGATTCACCTTCAGGCTGCGTGCCACGGCGCTTGGCGAATAATGTAATTCCCGAATCGCTTCCCATACTGCTTCGCGAGTATTTTCCGCAACAAAGCGGGTTTTATTAATCACGTGAGAAACGGTTGTGGTGGATACACCTGCGCGTTTCGCCACATCTTTAATTGTTGCCATGAAAATCAAACTCCCGGGCTTACCTAACATGTTGATAAGCATGTTGTTAAACGTTTGCGTCAGCGGACGGTTATTTCTGCAAAAAAAGCGTTTTTCTGGCCGGTAATGGGATATCGGGGCAGGAAATAACGTCTGAAAAAAGTGCTGGTGCAACCGATGTTGCGCGCTGTTGCGCAACAAAGGGGGGATTCTAACAAGGCTGCACGGATAAAACGAGATTTTTACCCGCGCGTATGGGAAAATCCCTTAACCCTACAAAACGCATGGCTAAGGAGTTGTGATGAGTACCGATTTGAAACTGTCATTAATGACAACGGCAGCAGCACTGTTGATGATTATCGCGTTTAGCTTTACCGCTATTCTGAACTAATAAAAAAGCCGGGAAGGTTTCCCTTTCCCGGCTTTTTAAATAATGACGTTTAGCGAACGGTTTTTGGCGTCATAACCCGACGCGCACCAATGTAGTGGCGCTGCCAATAATCTTCGCTTAACGCACTGATTTGAATATCTTTACCGGTACGCGGTGACTGAATAAATTTACCGTTGCCCAGGTAAACCCCAACGTGATCGGCGGTGCCTCGTCCATTAATGCGGAAGAACACCAGATCGCCTTTCTCCAGCGCTTCACGATTCACCGGCGCAGCATCACGCAGATGATACATTTCGTTAGCGGTACGTGGGATTTTAAACTTCACGACATCTTTGTACGCGTACCAGACCAATCCGCTGCAATCAAAACCGGTATGGGGTGATTTACCGCCCCACTGATAGCGCTTACCCAGTTGGCCCATCAGCTTCGCCATCGCGGTTTCACGCGCTTTTTGATAACGCTGGCGGTGTGCACTGCTCATTTTGATGGTGCCGGTTTCTTTGCTGTCGGCACTGGCCACTTTCACCGCACGTTGATGACCGTAACGTTTTTTACTGGTGGCGTTGGCCGCGACTTTCTTCGTTAGCGCCTTACGTGAACTCGCTGTTTTGGTGAGGGTTTTATGAGAGGGAACCGTGTGAGTGGCATTTTTACTGGTTTTAAGTGTTTTACTGGCTTTTTGCACTGTAGAGGGACGGCTCTTTTTCGCCGAGGCTTTAACCGTGCGTCGTTTGCGCCGCTCATCTTCGCGCGCACTTTTTTTCTCTACCTTATGCAAGCTGGCCTTAACCGGCGCCTGCGGTGATGCCGCGGCGACATTAAAGAACAGTTGCGCAAAAGCCAGAATAAGAAGCGTAATAATTGAACGCATAGTCCGTTTACTGGTTAAGCTGTCAGATCCAACAGGTGTCTGACAAGGGTAAGAAAAATCTGATCAAGGATCAGTGCCGAAGACATTCTAGTCCAGTTTTTTTTAAAACAGTAAGTCCTTTTTTTATTAATTAATGACTTGGGTAAAAATCAGGCATAAATAAGCAATTTCAGTAGCTTAAGTCAGCAAAATTATTGCAAATTATTAATGAGTTCATTCCGGCTATCATTCTTGTCCCGGAAGTAAACCCCCAGCAGACTTAACAAACATGGCGATTTCCCCCTGGCCGGTACAAAATCTCGTTTTCAGTCCTGGAGGGAAGTCGCTACAATAAAGAAACACGAAGTGACGAATTAAGGAAGGCAATAATGAGTACTGTAGAAAAAATTCAGCGCCAGATCGCAGAAAACCCGATCCTGCTGTACATGAAAGGTTCGCCGAAACTGCCAAGCTGCGGTTTCTCTGCTCAGGCGGTTCAGGCGCTGTCTGCCTGTGGTGAGCGCTTCGCTTACGTGGATATTCTGCAGAACCCGGATATTCGCGCAGAGCTGCCAAAATTTGCCAACTGGCCAACCTTTCCGCAGTTGTGGGTGGATGGTGAACTGGTCGGCGGCTGCGACATTATTGTTGAGATGTTCCAGCGCGGCGAACTGCAGCCGCTGGTGAAAGAAACCGCTGAGAAGTTTAAAGAAGCGGAATGACTAGTCCTGGCATAGGTTGACACTTTTTTTATCTTTTAAAACGCCTGATGTACCTCATCAGGCGTTTTGTATTTTAATGACAGATGAGGA
>NZ_NTMH01000041.1 GCF_002307475.1 Pantoea allii
GGTTAAGCTACCTACTTCTTTTGCAACCCACTCCCATGGTGTGACGGGCGGTGTGTACAAGGCCCGGGAACGTATTCACCGTGGCATTCTGATCCACGATTACTAGCGATTCCGACTTCACGGAGTCGAGTTGCAGACTCCGATCCGGACTACGACGCACTTTATGAGGTCCGCTTGCTCTCGCGAGGTCGCTTCTCTTTGTATGCGCCATTGTAGCACGTGTGTAGCCCTACTCGTAAGGGCCATGATGACTTGACGTCATCCCCACCTTCCTCCGGTTTATCACCGGCAGTCTCCTTTGAGTTCCCGACCGAATCGCTGGCAACAAAGGATAAGGGTTGCGCTCGTTGCGGGACTTAACCCAACATTTCACAACACGAGCTGACGACAGCCATGCAGCACCTGTCTCAGAGTTCCCGAAGGCACCAAAGCATCTCTGCTAAGTTCTCTGGATGTCAAGAGTAGGTAAGGTTCTTCGCGTTGCATCGAATTAAACCACATGCTCCACCGCTTGTGCGGGCCCCCGTCAATTCATTTGAGTTTTAACCTTGCGGCCGTACTCCCCAGGCGGTCGACTTAACGCGTTAGCTCCGGAAGCCACTCCTCAAGGGAACAACCTCCAAGTCGACATCGTTTACGGCGTGGACTACCAGGGTATCTAATCCTGTTTGCTCCCCACGCTTTCGCACCTGAGCGTCAGTCTTCGTCCAGGGGGCCGCCTTCGCCACCGGTATTCCTCCAGATCTCTACGCATTTCACCGCTACACCTGGAATTCTACCCCCCTCTACGAGACTCAAGCCTGCCAGTTTCAAATGCAGTTCCCAGGTTAAGCCCGGGGATTTCACATCTGACTTAACAGACCGCCTGCGTGCGCTTTACGCCCAGTAATTCCGATTAACGCTTGCACCCTCCGTATTACCGCGGCTGCTGGCACGGAGTTAGCCGGTGCTTCTTCTGCGGGTAACGTCAATCACTGCGGTTATTAACCACAATGCCTTCCTCCCCGCTGAAAGTACTTTACAACCCGAAGGCCTTCTTCATACACGCGGCATGGCTGCATCAGGCTTGCGCCCATTGTGCAATATTCCCCACTGCTGCCTCCCGTAGGAGTCTGGACCGTGTCTCAGTTCCAGTGTGGCTGGTCATCCTCTCAGACCAGCTAGGGATCGTCGCCTAGGTGGGCCGTTACCCCGCCTACTAGCTAATCCCATCTGGGTTCATCCGATAGTGAGAGGCCCGAAGGTCCCCCTCTTTGGTCTTGCGACGTTATGCGGTATTAGCCACCGTTTCCAGTGGTTATCCCCCTCTATCGGGCAGATCCCCAGACATTACTCACCCGTCCGCCACTCGTCACCCGAGAGCAAGCTCTCTGTGCTACCGTCCGACTTGCATGTGTTAGGCCTGCCGCCAGCGTTCAATCTGAGCCATGATCAAACTCTTCAATTTAAGTTTGATTTGCTGAAACCAGTTCAGCGGTGCTCATCTGTAAAACGTCATAATGAATTTCATTATGTGTTCACTCGTGAGACTTGATATTTTTTACGTCCGNNGACGCTGATATCAATCCTGCGAGTGCCCACACAGATTGTCTGATAAATTGTTAAAGAGCAGTGCGAACAGCGGGTTAACCGTCTGTCGCGAGGTGGCGTATATTACGCTTTCCTCCTTCAGAGTCAACCTCTTTTTCAGAAGTTTTTCTCCGGCGGTTCAGTTTCCTGAACCTCCCGACACCGCATTCCGTAAGCCGTTGTGCCGTGTCAGTGGAGGCGCATTATAGGGCGTTCTCTCTGAGTGACAAGCATTAATTACAAAAAAATGACTGAGCGGTTTATTTTTAAACGAACGTGCTAAAAACCAACACTTCCTGCCTAAAGAACGCACGGAAATCACCACACAGTCATGAAAAGAGGCGTATTGTGCATTTCTGCCAATGCTATTCTTCTTCATTATCTTTGCTGAAAACATTACGAAGGACGCTCAATGATCACATCCGCGCGCAGTATGGCCGGTCTGCCATGGATTGCCGCTATGGCATTCTTTATGCAATCACTGGATGCCACCATATTGAATACCGCTCTGCCCGCGATCGCCACCAGCCTTGAGCGTTCCCCCCTTGCCATGCAGTCCGCCGTGATCAGCTATACCTTAACTGTTGCCATGCTTATCCCGGTTAGCGGTTGGCTTGCAGATCGTTACGGCACACGCAAAATCTTCATGATTGCCGTCTCTCTCTTTACGCTGGGGTCGTTAGCCTGCGCCTTATCGCCCTCTTTATCGGTTCTGGTCACTTCACGCATCATTCAGGGAGTCGGTGGCGCAATGATGATGCCGGTGGCCCGCCTGGCACTCCTGCGTGCTTATCCGCGCAGTGAACTCCTGCCCATCCTTAACTTTGTGACGATGCCAGGTTTAGTGGGGCCAATCCTTGGGCCTCTGCTGGGCGGTGTTATGGTGACGTATGCCACCTGGCACTGGATATTCCTGATTAACATCCCTATTGGCATACTTGGCATATTCTATGCGCGAAAATATATGCCTGACTTCACCACGCCAAAACGCCGCTTCGACTTTCTGGGCTTTCTACTGTTCGGAATTGGATTGGTGATGCTCTCTACAGGTATCGAGCTATTTGGTGAGCGCATTGTCTCGCCCTGGATTGCGGCAGCGGTACTGTGCGGCGGTATTGTGTTATTGCTTCTCTATATAGCACATGCCCGGCGCCATCCTTCTCCCCTGATCAATCTGCCCATGTTTAAGACCCGCACCTTCTCGGTAGGTATCATTGGCAATATCGCTTCACGACTGGGTACAGGCTGTGTTCCATTTTTAATGCCGCTGATGCTTCAGGTGGGATTCGGTTATTCAGCGATTCTGGCAGGATGCATGATGGCACCAACGGCCGTTGGCTCTATTCTCGCGAAACAGAGCGTGACGCAGCTGCTGCGCTGGTTTGGTTATCGCCGCTTGCTGGTGAGCATTACGGTAATCATCGGGTTTATGATCGCCAGCTTCTCCCTGCAGTCGCCTTCTGAAAGCATCGCGTTATTGTTGATACCGCTCTTTCTGCTGGGCATGGCGATGTCCACCCAGTTTACAGCGATGAACACGATTACTCTGGCCGATTTAGATGACGACAACGCCAGCGGTGGAAATAGCGTCTTAGCCGTAACGCAACAACTGGCTATTAGTTTTGGCGTCGCGGTCAGTGCTGCCGTACTGCGTTTTTATCAGGAATTTGATGGCACGACGGTAGAACAGTTCCATTCTACCTTCCTGACGATGGGCATTGTTACCGTGCTGTCGGCGCTGACATTTATGATGCTGCGCAACGGTGACGGACGTAACCTGATTAGCAATCGGGACAAAAAGAAGAAAGCTTAAACCGAGCCTCGCGGTACTAACTCCGGCGTCAGTACCAGCGTTTGCTGACTGACGTCGGGATTGCTCAGACGATGAATCAGCGTATCTATCGCCAGTTCACCCAGTTCGTCTTTGGGTTGATGGATGGTACTGAGCGGGGGTGACATATAGCGCGCCAGTTCAATGTCGTCATATCCCATCACCGCCATATCTCGTGGAATCTGCAATCCGGCCTGATGCAACGCGTGATAAACCCCGACCGCCATCGCGTCATTGCTGGTAAAAACGGCATGTGGGGGCCTGTCCAGCGCCAGCAATTCAAACATTGCGTTGTAGCCGCCTGAAAACTCAAAGTCGCCACTCACAACATACTCGGGCGGAACATCCAGACCGTTTTTCTGCATCGCCTGGTAATACCCTTCCAGTCGCATACGCGCCGGCGTTTTATCAAGCGGCCCTGAAATACAGGCGATACGTGAATAGCCACTATCAATAAGATGCTGTGTTGCCAGTTCACCGCCCAGAAGCGCATTGTCCTGAATAATATCGCCCCGGCCTTCAAAAGGTGCCCAGTCCATCATCACCATTGGGATAGAAGGATAACGATTAAGGATTTCAGCCGAGGGTAGATGGCTTTCAGTGCACATGATAAGTAAACCATCCACGCGTTTTTGCAGCAGCGTTTCCAGACTGCGGTTCATGCGCGCTTCATCGCCTGCGGTATTACACAGAATCAGGCTGTATCCACGCTCATAGCAACTGTCTTCTACGCCGCGCACGACTTCAGCATAAAAAGGGTTACTACTGGCGGTCAGTAACATACCAATGGTATTGGTTTGGTTAAGCTTAAGGCTACGTGCTAATGCCGACGGCGCATAATTGAGATCGCGGATCGCCTGTTCGATTTTTTCACGCACGCCATCACTGACAAAACGGTTCTTATTGATAACGTGTGAAACCGTTGAAGTTGACACTCCCGCCAGTCTGGCAACATCTTTCATCGTAGCCAAGCGCTTAACCCTGCTGCTGTAAAAAGTCGTCGATCTCCGCACGCCAGGGTACAGAAGGCTGGGCGCCAGAACGGGTTACCGCAATTGCCGCTGCGGCGTGGGCAAAGCGAACGGCATCATGCATGGCCTTACCTTCAAGACGAGCTGTGATAAATGCCCCGTTAAACGTATCGCCAGCCGCAATGGTGTCGACCGCGTTAACGTCAAAACCCGCAATGCGCTGCCCTTTACCATTTTCACTCAACCAGACGCCGCGGCGGCCAAGGGTGATCAAGACGGTCGCAATACCTTTGTCATGCAATGCGGCGGCGGCTCGTGCGGCATCGTCATCATTATTAACCGCGATGCCGGTGAGAATTTCTGCTTCAGTTTCATTCGGCGTAATGATGTCGATAAGCGCTAACAAACTATCGGACAGTTTTGTCGCCGGGGCGGGATTTAAAATTACGCGGGTCTGATGCTGTCTGGCTAAGGTCGCCGCAGCTAAAACACTGTCCAGTGGCGACTCAAGCTGCATCAGCAAGGCATCGGCCTGCGCAATCACCTGCTGGTGACGTTCGACATACTGCGGCGTTAACGCCGCGTTAGCACCGGAATAGATGCCAATATTATTCTCACCTTCGCCGTTGACGAAAATCATCGCGACACCGGTAGATTCACCTTCGACCGCTTCTACTGGATGGGTATCAATATTGTCCTGCGCTAACTGCTGGCAGATGCGTTCACCAATGTCATCGGCACCGACACAGGCTATAAAGGCAATATCGGCCCCCGCACGGCCCGCGGCGACAGCCTGATTTGCGCCTTTACCGCCAAACGCAATCTGATATTTCTGCCCGATCACCGTTTCGCCGGGGCGGGGAAAGTGAGCCAGATTAAGGATATGGTCAGCATTGATGCTACCGAGAACGGCAAGTTTTGCGTTTTTGCTCATTGGGAGAGTCCGAAATAAGTGCGCCACCGACGGGTGACGCAGTGCCCTGCTTTTCTTCGATTTATTTGGTAACCAGTTTCAGGTCGACCGGATTGATCGCCTGCACTTTTTCACCTTTCAGCACTTTATCAGCAGTCTGAACGCCGATCATGCCAATTTTCTCTGGCATCTGAGCCACGGTCGCGGCCAGTTTTCCGCCTTCAACCGCTTTCACACCATCTGGCGTGCCATCAAAACCCACAACCATTACATCGGTTTTGCCCGCCGTTTGCAGCGCACGCAGTGCACCCAGCGCCATTTCATCGTTCTGAGCAAACACAGCCTGCACATCCGGATGCGCCTGCAGCAGGTTCTGCATAACGTTCAAACCTTTAGTACGATCAAAGTCAGCCGGCTGGCTGGCCAGAATCTGGAATTTATGTGCATCAGCGGCCTGTTTAAAACCTTCGCCACGTTCACGTGCAGCCGAGGTACCCGCGATGCCTTCTAATTCGATAATTTTCGCGTTATCACCCAGTTTACGTGCGATGTAGTCACCCGCCATTTTACCGCCAAAGCGGTTATCAGATGCCACGTGACTGACCACGGTGCCCTGTGCAGCGACACGGTCCAGGGTGATCACCGGGATCTTCGCCTGGTTAGCCATTTTGATTGCGTTGCCGACAGCATCAGAATCGGTAGGGTTAATCAGCAGCACTTTCGTCCCGCGCACGGTTAAGTCCTGAACGTTGGCCAGTTCTTTTGCCGGGTTGTTCTGTGAATCCAGCACGACCAGGTTGTAGCCCAGTTTATCGGCTTCTTTCTGTGCACCCTCTTTCAGTGAAACGAAAAACGGGTTGTTCAGCGTAGAGATAACTAAGGCAATGGTATCTTTAGCCATTGCGCTGGCGCTGAGCGTTGCACCAAGGATCACAGCTAATGCAGTTAACTTTTTCATCATTTTATCCTGTATAAAGGTCTGAGTTATTTGCTGCTTTTATTGTCCACCAGCACCGCCAGCAGAATGACTACCGCTTTTACGATCATCTGGTAGTACGAAGATACACCCATCAGATTTAAACCATTGTTCAAAAAGCCGAGGATTAATGCGCCAATTAAGGTGCCAACAATCCGGCCCTTTCCGCCCGCCAGGCTGGTACCACCCAGAACAACGGCGGCAATGGCATCCAGTTCATAACCTGTTCCGGCCGTCGGCTGGGCGGAAGAAAGACGGGCGACTTCGATAGAACCCGCCAGCGCCGCCAGCATGCCGGACAGTGAGTAAACAATCACTTTTACCCGGTTAACATTAATGCCGGAAAGACGTGTTGCGGCTTCATTACCACCCAGCGCATAGATATAGCGGCCCAACCGCGTGTGGTGCAGCATGTACCAGGCTGCCACGAACACCACCGCCATCAGCCATACCGGTGTAGGAATGCCCAACGGACGACCGATACCAAACCAGCCAAACAGGTCGGCATTGTCATTAAAGCCGGTATTCACAGGGCTGCCGTTGGTGTACACCATGGTGACACCGCGCAGTAACAACATCATCACCAGCGTGGCAATAAAAGCCTGCACCTTACCGCGCGCCACAATGGTGCCGGTGACCGCACCAATAGCGGCCCCCAACGCCAGCGAAGCCGCTACGGCAACAAAGGCATTTACCTCCATCCCCACCAGCGATGCCGCCACCGCGCCCGTAAGCGCCAGCAGCGATCCCACAGACAGATCGATACCGGATGTCAGAATAACCAGCGTCATGCCCACCGCCATGATGGCGTTGACCGATGTCTGCTGCAGGATGTTGAACAGGTTTGCCACCGTAAAGAAATTTGGGCTCTGGCTTGCGACCACGGCAATCAACACAATTAACGCAATCAGCGACTTTTGCTCAAGCAACCAGGCTTTGCTGAACCAGCGGCGGTTAGACGGAACGGTTTGGGTGGTCATACAACTAAATCCTCACTGTGTTGCTTACCGACGGCTGCCGCCATCAGGCTTTCCTGAGTAGCGTCTTCACGGGTAAATTCGCCGCTTAAACGGCCTTCATGCATCACGACAATGCGATCACTCATGCCCAGAACTTCTGGCATTTCTGACGACACTAAAATAATGCTCAGCCCTTCGGCCTTGAACTGGTTAATAAGCTGATAAATCTCTTTTTTGGCCCCCACGTCGACACCGCGCGTCGGTTCATCAAGAATCAACACGTTGGGGCGCGTCATGAGCCCGCGGGCAATCGCGACTTTTTGCTGATTACCGCCTGACAGCAGGCCAATCGGCTGCTCCATTGACGGCGTTTTAACGTTAAATAAGCGGATAAAGTCGCTGACGGCGAGTTGTTCTTCAGCGTGCCTGAGTCTGCCGCCCATGTGGCTGAAGTAGCGCAGTGCGGTCAGAGACATGTTCTCTTTTACTGACATGCCCAGCACCAGGCCATCGCGCTTACGGTCTTCCGAGATATACACGATGCCATTGGCAAGGCCATCCTGTGGTGAGCGAGTCACCACTTCACGTCCACTCAGCCAGATCTGCCCGGCGCTGCGGGGCGCAGCACCGTAAAGAATTTTCATCAGTTCGGTACGTCCGGCGCCCATCAGGCCAGACACGCCCAGAATTTCACCTTTACGCAGGGTAAACGAGACGTTATCGACGCCAGGCCCGCTAAGGTTTTCCACTTTAAGACGCACTTCACCCGGAGCATCGTCAACATGGGGATACTGATCTTCCAGTTTACGGCCCACCATCATCTCAATGAGGCTCTCTTCACTCAGATCGCTGACGGCACGTTCAGCAATAAACTGGCCATCACGAAACACCGTGACGTCATCGCAAATCTCGAAAATCTCTTTCATGCGATGGGAGATATAAACGATACCGCAGCCTTGCGCTTTCAGCTCATTGATGACCCGGAACAACGACAGGGTTTCGGTATCCGTGAGCGCGTCAGTCGGCTCATCCATAATGATGACTTTCGACTCAAAACTCAGGACCTTGGCAATCTCAACCATTTGTTGATCGCCGATGGATAAATCGCCCACCAGCTTATGGCTGTTAAAACGCAGATTCAGACGTTTCAACAGCGCGTCGGCCTCGGCATACATCCGCTTCCAGTTAATACAGCCAAATCCATTGACGAATTCACGCCCCAGGAAAATGTTTTCCGCGACGGTTAACTGAGGGATCAGGTTAAGTTCCTGATGGATAATACCAATGCCCGCTTCCTGCGATGCTTTAGGTCCGCTAAACGTGGTTTCTTCACCAAGCCATAACAGCGAACCGGCGTCACGGCTGTAAATACCGGTGAGCACCTTCATCATGGTGGATTTGCCGGCGCCGTTTTCACCTACCAACGCCATTACGCGTCCCGGCCAGACTGACAATGACGCACCATTCAGCGCTTTAACGCCGGGAAATGATTTTTCGATGCCTTTAAGCTGCAGTAAGGGTTGCATAATGGCCTCAGAAGGTCACACCTGCGCTCAGGATGACATTCGCAAACGGAGAACACTCTCCGCTGCGAATGACCGCCTGGCTACGTTGTGTTTGTTGTTTGAACTGTTCATGACTGATGTAGCGGGTAGTGATGGTGTTTCCCTGGTGCTGTTGCAATGCGTCGAGCACGGCGATCAGTTCGCTGTGGAGCTGCGGATTGTGCCGCTTAATCTCTTCCGCAATAAAGGCGCTTTCCACCTGCATCTCAAGCGTAACGGCTTCTACCACCTGCATAAATCCCGGCGTACCCGGCGTCAGCGCCAGATCGATACGTTGTGGTCCTGCCGGAATCGGCAAGCCCGCATCGGCGATCGTTAACGTGTCCGTGTGGCCCAGGCGGGCGATAACGTGAGAGAGTTCAGCGTTTAACAAGCGACCTTTTTTCATTTTTACACTCCATAGCGAAACGTTTCGCTTTCTGGAGTGTATAAAAAACAGGTTACAATTCAACCACAGGATCAAAAATTTGTGATCGTTATCGAAACGTTTCGCTGTTGCAGAAAAGAATTTGAGTTAGGCGCATAGCCAGAGCGGAAAATGGACCGCCGGGGCGGTCCATTTGGGGGGCGTTATGGCAGCTTCTTGACCTGTTTAACATCCAGCTCAATGCTGTTGAAATCTTTATCCAGTTCACCCGTCAGTTCGACGCGATCTTTTGGCGAAACGGTCAGGCCGTTCCAGCGCTTGTGGTCAATTTCTACCTTCATCGTGCCGGTCTCGTCACGGAACAGGTAATCTTCGTCGCCAATCTGCTTTTCAAGCTGGCCACGAACGGTAATCCAGCTGTCATCTTTCATTTCTTCAGCCTGTTTCACCGTCACAACGCTGCTTTGACCGGCTTTAAAACCGCCTTGCTGATGATGTGCTGCCGGTGCTGACGCATTCGGGTCAACGAATCCACCCTGTTGAGCGGCAAATACCGGCGCAGAAGCCAGCATAGTCACGGCTAATAGTGCAGCATACTTTTTCATTTTGTCACCTCTTGTCCATGAAGCTGTTATGTCAGTGGCTGTAGTAAAACATAGAGTTCTTAACAGGATCTTAAGGCGAAAATAACCTCAGTTTTTAGCCAAACTCGCTGTACAACGGCCACCCAGCTTCGTATAAATCGCTTATTAAAAGGGAGAGAGAATGCGAATTTTACTCATTGAAGACGATCGCCTGATTGGAGATGGCATCAAAGCAGGGCTCAGTAAGCTGGGGTTCAGCGTCGACTGGTTTGTCTCTGGTGAGGCGGGTTTTCAGGCATTAACGGCGGCGCCGTGGGATGCGGTCGTACTTGATTTGTCCCTGCCGGAGCGTGACGGGCTGGACATATTGCGCCAGTGGCGTCAGCAGGGGCACGATGTGCCGGTCCTTATCCTCACCGCCCGCGATGCCCTGGATCAACGCGTTGAAGGATTACAGATGGGGGCTGACGATTATCTGTGCAAACCCTTTGCCCTTACAGAAGTTGCCGCACGGTTACAGGCATTGATTCGCCGCCGCCACGGGCAACTTCAGCCCGAAATGCGCCACGGGGATGTGGTATTGATTCCAGGCAATCTTAGCGTAGAAAGAAACGGCGAAAACATTGCGTTAAAAAGCCGTGAGCTGGCGCTGCTTGAGCTGTTTATGCGTAATCCGGGTCGGGTACTGACGCGTAGCCAGCTTGAAGAAAAGTTGTATACCTGGGATACCGAAGTGTCGAGTAACGCGGTGGAAGTGCATATTCATCATCTGCGTAAGAAGCTCGGTAATCGCTTTATCCGCACTATCCACGGCGTGGGTTATACGCTGGGAGACAGCGAATGCGATCGATGAGTTTGTTCCTGCGTCTTGGCATTGGCCTGGTGCTGATCCTGGGCATTTGCTGGGGAACAGCGACGCTCAGCGCCTGGTATAAAACGCGTGACACCATTAATGAGCTGTTTGATACGCAACAAATGTTGCTCGCTAAACGCCTGCTGACCCTGGACTTTACCTCGCTCAACGGCACGTCGCTGCCAAAAACGAAAACGCTGTTACACCATAATCGTGGCGAACAGGACGATGACGCGCTGGCCTTCGCGGTATTCGACCGCGCGGGGAAACAGATCCTCAACGATGGCGATAATGGCAAAGATCTGCCCTTTAATGCGGATCATCAAGGTTTCCAGAATGGCCAGCTTAACGGGGATGACGATCTCTGGCGTTTTGTCTGGCTGACCACGCCCGATCAACGTTACCGTGTCGTCGTCGGCCAGGAGTGGGAATACCGTGATGATATGGCAAAAGATCTGGTCAATGCCGGCATGGTGCCCTGGCTGATTTCCTTGCCTTTTATGCTGCTGATGTTGACGGGCCTGGTCTGGTACGAACTTCGTCCACTAAAAAAACTGAGCCAGCAGCTTGCCGCGCGCGCACCTGATGATGACGCGCCCTTGCAGGCCCAGCGCGTTCCTAAAGAAGTCCGCCCGTTGATTGATGCACTTAACGGCCTGTTCAGCCGCATTCATACCATGATGCAGCGGGAACGCCGCTTCACATCCGATGCGGCTCACGAATTACGCAGCCCGCTGGCCGCGCTGCAGGTGCAAAGCGAAGTCATTCAGTTGGCCGCCGATGACGAGGCGATGCGCACCCACGCGCTGCAGCAGTTGGATGCCGGTATCGTCCGGGCCACCCGCCTGGTTGATCAGTTGCTTACGCTGTCGCGCATTGAAGCCGATGATGTCCGCAAGGCGTTCCAGCCCGTTATTCTGAAAAAGGTGGCACAGGACACGCTGGCTTCACAGTTACCGCTGGCAGATAAGGCTGACATTAGGTTACGCCTTAACGCTACCGCCGATCCGGTTATTTCGGGACATGCGCTGCTGCTGTCTCTGCTGATCAGAAATCTGCTGGATAATGCTATCCGCTATACACCATCAGGCAGCCGCGTTGACCTTACCCTTAGCCAGAATACGTTAAAGGTGGAAGATAACGGCAACGGTTTATCGGCAGATGAACTGCAACGCCTGGGGGAACGTTTCTGGCGTCCGCCGGGGCAGGAAAAAAGCGGCAGTGGGCTGGGGTTATCGATAGTGCGCAATATTGCACAGCTGCATGGCATGACACTGCACTTTGCTCCGCATCCCGGCGGCGGATTATGCGTCACGCTACGTTGGTAACACACTGCGCCTGACTGGCAGGCGCAGTCGTCGTCTAAATCTCGACCTGCGTACCCAGTTCTATTACCCGGTTTGGCGGGATCTCAAACTGATCGGGCGCACGTAGCGCATTGCGTTGTAGCGTCATAAACAACTTGCCGCGCAGACGCAAATACCAGGGCCGTTTACCGATAATCAGCGACTCATGGGACATAAAGAAAGACGTCTCCATCATCCGGCAGTTAAGTCCTTCCAGACCGCAACGGTGGAAAATCTCTTCCACGTTCGGTGTTTCGCGCCAGCCGTAACTCGCCACCACGCGCCAGAAGGTGGGCGACAGCTGTTCGATGGTGACGCGCCGGACGTTATGCACGTAAGGTGCATCTTCAGTACGCAGGGTTAACAGCACGACGCGTTCATGCAGCACCTTGTTGTGCTTCAGGTTGTGCAGCATGGCAAAAGGAATAACGTTCAGTGCACGCGACATGTAAACCGCGGTGCCCGGCACGCGCACAGGCGGCGATTTTTCCAGAGAGGCAATCATCGCCTCCAGGGAGTTACCGTGTTCATGCATGCGGCGCAGCAAACGAAAACGTTCGCTCTTCCACGTGGTCATCACGATAAACATCATCAGCGCCAGCGTCAGCGGCAGCCAGCCACCAGAGAAAATCTTGATTAGGTTGGCCGAGAACAGCGACACATCAATACACAGCATGGCAATTAAAATCAGCCCCACCAGATAACGATTCCAGTGCCAGTTCAGTATCGCGACGGTCGCGCAAAGAATAGAGGTCAGTACCATTGTCCCCGTCACCGCAATACCGTAAGCCGCGGCCAGGTTACTGGAGTGCTCAAAGCCGATGATGACAATCACAACAGAGAAATAAAGCAGCCAGTTAATTACCGGAATATAGATCTGCCCAGACTCATTTTCTGATGTATGAACGATGCGCATAGGAGGTAAATAACCCAGGCGCACGGCCTGGCGGGTTAACGAGAAAACCCCGGAAATCACCGCCTGTGAGGCGATGACGGTGGCTAACGTCGCCAGAATTAACATGGGAATCAGCGCCCAGTCGGGTGCCAGCAGGAAAAATGGGTTTTTGATCGCTTCAGGGTGCTTCAGTAACAACGCGCCCTGACCGAAATAGTTGAGCACCAGCGAAGGCAGCACCACCACAAACCATGCCAGCCGGATAGGGAATTTACCAAAATGCCCCATATCCGCATACAGCGCTTCGACGCCCGTAATCGCCAGTACCACCGCGCCGAGCGCAAAAAAGGAAACCGTCTTATATTCCACAAAGAAGTGCAGCGCCCAGTAGGGGTTTAATGCCTGTAATACCTCAGGATTATTGAGAATGCTGCGCGCACCCAGTACGGCCAGGACGATAAACCACAGCAGCATGACGGGCGCGAACAGTTTACCCACGATACCGGTGCCATGTTTTTGAATGACAAACAGCAGGGTCAGCACGGCAATGGCCATCGGCACAATATAGCTGTCGAGGCTTGGCGCAGCGATTTCCAGACCTTCAATCGCCGACAATACGGATACGGCAGGGGTGATCACCACCTCACCATAGAAAAAACTGCCGCCAATGAGCCCCATAATCACCAGGATCGCAGTGGCACGTCCGCCCGTATTTCGCCCGGCCAGCGACATCAGCGTCAGAATACCGCCTTCTCCGGCATTGTCGGCACGCATCACGTAGCTGATATATTTCAGCGACACCACCAGCACCAGCAGCCAGAAAATCAGCGAAAGAAAGCCAAAGACCGCATCCCGTTCCACGCCAAAGCCAAACTGCCCCGAAAGACATTCGCGTAAGGTGTAAAGCGGACTGGTGCCGATATCCCCGTAGACGACACCAATGGCAGCCAGCGTTAATCCGCCTAGTGAGTGCTTATTATCCGAGCTCATAAAATTATCTTTTGTTGGAGTCTGAGAGGCGCACAAGCCATCAAAAAGCGCACAGTATGCACGTATTCACAAAAATTCCTACCTCCGTCGTGGTAACAGACGGCCATCCCCTGTTTTTTCTGTTGCCTGCAATCTTTAAAGCCGTGTTGTCGAACCTTCTGAAACAAAAAAGCTGACATCGATTAACGCTTTCGCGCATCATACCCTATAGAGTATTGCGTTCGCTAAAACGCGGCGGCTCGACGATTGTAAGGACATTGATGTGATTATGGCTCAACCCCATCTTTTGGCAGAAAGAATTTCTCGTCTCAGCAATGCGTTAGAAAAAGGTTTGTATGAGCGTCATCATGCCATTCGACTTTGCCTTCTCGCCGCCCTCAGCGGCGAAAGCGTGTTTCTGCTGGGGCCGCCGGGCATAGCAAAAAGCCTGATTGCCCGCCGCCTGAAGTGCGCCTTCCAGCATGCCCGCGCCTTTGAGTATCTGATGACCCGCTTTTCCACGCCGGAGGAAGTGTTTGGTCCACTGTCGATTCAGGCGTTAAAAGATGAAGGCCGCTACCAACGGCTGACCAAGGGCTATCTACCGGATGCAGAAATCGTATTTCTGGATGAGATCTGGAAAGCAGGCCCGGCAATCCTCAACACGCTGCTCACCGCCATCAACGAACGCCGTTTCCGCAACGGTGATAGCGAAGAAAAAATCCCCATGCGCTTGCTGGTCACGGCCTCGAATGAGCTACCGGAAGCCGACAGCGGGCTCGAAGCCCTCTATGACCGTATGTTAATTCGTCTGTGGCTGGATAACGTGCATGAAAAGCAGAACTTCCGCAGCATGCTGACTCATCATCAGGATGAAAATGACAATCCGGTCGCCGAATCGCTGCGCATCAGTGACGAAGAGTATGTGCAATGGCAACAAGGTATCAGTCAGGTCACGCTGCCCGATAACGTGTTCGAACTGATCTATCAGCTACGTCAGCAGTTGGAAAAGCTGCCAGATGCGCCTTACATCTCCGATCGTCGCTGGAAAAAAGCCATACATCTGCTGCAGGCCAGCGCCTTTTACAGCGGGCGAAACACCATTGCTCCGCTGGATCTGATCTTGTTGAAAGACTGTTTGTGGCACGACGTCACTTCGATGCAACTTCTGGATCGCGAAATCGATCAGTTGATGACGCAACATGCCTGGCAACAGCAGGCCATGCTACTCAGGCTTCAGCAACTCAAGGCGCGACGTCTGGCACTGCAACAGCAGCAAAGCGTGGCCGTCGCCATTACGCTTGAGAAACACAGCGGCATGTTCAGCCGTAAACCGCATTACGATATGCCCGAAAGCTTTACCGATGCGCAGTTAACCCTGATGCTGCAAAAGCCGCTTACACTGCATGATATGCAGGTCACGCATCTGGTTATTGAGCGTGAAGCGCTGAATCACTGGCTACAGAAAGGTGGTGACGTTCGCGGCAAATTAAACGGCATTGGCTTTGCACAAACGCTGGATATGCTGGTGGATGCTCAACATTGTCTGGCCGTGCGTGATGTCAGTCTGCAAACATCCAGGCTGACTCTGCCGGGCGCAAGCAGCAGTGATGCGCTGCCTGAGGAAATCCGCGAAGCGCTGGATGAACTCGACAGCCAGCTACGTCAGCAGCGCCATCAGTTCAGCCAGCAACAACGTTGCCTGTTTATCAGTGATGACTGGCTGGCTCGCGTCGAAACCAGCCTGCAGGACGTGGCGGAACAACTTAAACAGGCGCGTAAATGATCTCTCTGGAGACGCTGAGTACCCTGCTGTCAATCGGTGAAACCGAACTGATTGAAGAGTTAATTCTGGCACTCCTCGCGTCCCCACAGCTGGCCCTGTTCTTTGAAAAATTCCCCGGCATGAAAAAGGCGCTGTTACGCGACGTTCCTCGCTGGAAGGCGGAGATTGATGCCGAACTCAAAGCCACGCCCGTACCGGAAGCGCTGGCGGAAGAGTTTCAGTTATTCCAGCGTATTCAGTTACTCAGCGATCGTGAATTCAGCCAGCAGCTCGATGAAACCCTTGCTCACCTTGAACGTCTGACGTCCCCTTTTCTGGAAGAGGCACAACGCCTGCTGCTTCATAACGATCCCGGCAATCTTAGCAGCGCTCAGCATACGCTGTTCCTGCAACGCTGGCGGCTCAGCCTTACGCTGCAAACGCTAACGCTTAATGAGCAGCTTCTTGAGCAGCAACGCGAACGTCTGATGGCCGAGTTACAGCAACGTATGGCATTGAGCGGTCAACTGGCGCCGGTTCTGGCAGACGATGACGAAGCCGCAGCCGGACGCTTATGGGATATGGGCAAAGCCCCGCTTCAGCACGGCGACTACCAGCTGATGTTGCAGTACGGTGAGTTTCTGGCGCAGCAGCCTGAATTAATGAAGCTGGCCCAGCAGTTAGGCCGCAGCCGTGAAGCAAAATCGGTTCCCTCGCAGGACGCACCGATGGAGGCCTTTCATCACCTGGTGCGCGAACCTGATGCCGTACCGGAAGAAGTCAGCGGCATTCATCAGAGTGATGATGTGCTGCGTTTGCTGCCGCCCGAGCTGGCGGCGTTAAGCGTCAGCGAGCTTGAACTTGAGTTCTACCGCAGGCTGGTAGAGAAGCGACTGCTTACTTACAAACTTCAGGGTGATGCCTGGCATGAAAAAATCACCCAACGTCCCGTCAGCCACCAGCAGCACGAAGAACAGCCACGAGGTCCGTTTATCGTGTGTGTCGACACCTCCGGTTCGATGGGCGGTTTTAATGAACGCTGCGCAAAAGCCTTTTGCCTGGCACTTCTCAAGGTCGCACTGGCCGATCGCCGCCGCTGTTACATCATGTTATTCGCCCATGACGTAATTGGTTACGAATTAACAGGTGATGACGGACTGGAGCAGGCCATCCGTTTTCTCAGCCAACGTTTTCGTGGCGGAACCGACCTCGCGGCCTGTCTTTCAGCCGTGGTCAAGCGGATGGAGGGCGCGTTATGGCACGATGCCGATGCCGTGATAGTGTCGGATTTTATTGCGCAGCGCCTGCCAGAAGAGGTGGTACGCAGCGTTAAACACCGTCAGCAGCAACAGCAGCAGCGCTTCCATGCCGTCGCCATGTCTACGCATGGAAAACCCGGCATTATGCGCATCTTCGATCACATCTGGCGTTTCGATACCGGCTTAAAGAGCCGCCTGTTACGTCACTGGCGCCGTTAAGCGAGGCAGCAGAAATTCCATTTTGCTTTATAGTAAATATCTGCAATTACTTATTCAGCAATCAGGAGTGTCCTGTGAATACCGTTCAACCCCATCGCGATTTACCTGCGCCGACCCGTACGCTGATGCTCTCTGGCCAAAATGTCGAACAAAAACGTGCAGAGCTGCTGGCTTACTTCAATCAGACCTGGGCGCTGTACGAAGACCTGTTTACCTGTCTTAACGATCAGCGCGCCTGGTTTACCAAAGCGATTCCCCTGCGCCATCCGCTGATCTTCTATTTTGGTCACACCGCCACCTTCTACATTAATAAGTTAATGGCGGGCCGTTACATCGATGACCGCATTGATGACCACATTGAAGCCATGCTGGCCATCGGCGTGGACGAAATGAGCTGGGATGACCTCAATGACAACCATTATGACTGGCCTACAGTGGAAGCCGTGCGCGACTATCGCGGCAGCGTAAAAGCATTAGTGACGCAATTTATTCAGGAGATGCCGCTTGAACTGCCCATCCGTTGGGACAGCCCGGCCTGGGTGATCCTTATGGGCATTGAGCATGAGCGAATCCACCTCGAAACCTCTAGCGTACTGATTCGTCAGTTGCCGGTTGAATGGGTGAAACCCCAGCAGCAGTGGCCTGCGTGTGCTGAAGCGCGCCATGACCGACAGTCAGTACCCGCGAATACGCTCGTTCCCCAGCCCGGCGGTCACATCACCCTTGGCAAGACAGATGAGACCTATGGTTGGGACAATGAATACGGTACTCAGCAAATTGAGCTAAAACCGTTTAAAGCCAGCAAAATGCTGGTCAGTAATGCAGAATTTTATGAGTTTGTGCAGGCTGGTGGCTATCGGGAAACCCGCTGGTGGGATGAAGAAGGTTTGGGCTGGCGTCAGTTTGCGCAGGCAGAGATGCCCACCTTCTGGGTGGGCGACGCTACGATGCCCGATCAGCTAAAACTCCGCCTGATGTGTGAAGAAATTTCCATGCCCTGGGACTGGCCAGCGGAAGTCAATCAGTTGGAAGCCGCTGCTTTCTGTCGCTGGAAAGCAGAAGAAACCGGTAAATCAGTGCAGCTACCCTGTGAGGCTGAATGGTACCAACTCCGTGGGCAGGTAGAAGGCGATCAGCCAGACTGGCAGCAGGCTCCAGGCAATATTAACCTGGCTTACTGGGCTTCTTCCTGCCCGGTCGATCGTTTCCCTCAGGGTGAGTTTTACGACATCGTAGGTAATGTCTGGCAATGGACAACGACGCCGATCAATGGTTTCGAGGGGTTTAAAGTCCATCCGCTGTATGACGATTTCTCTACGCCCACCTTTGATGGTAAGCACTCACTTATAAAAGGTGGAAGCTGGATTTCTACCGGCAATGAGGCGATCAAATCGTCACGTTATGCTTTCCGTCGCCACTTTTTCCAGCATGCCGGTTTCCGCTATGTGGTCTCCTCGCATCAGGAAACCATGGCGCTGAATCCCTATGAAACAGACAGCATGGTTTCGCAGTATCTCGATTTCCAGTACGGTCCGCGCTATTTCGGTGTCGATAACTACGCTGAAGCACTGGTCAAACTGGCACTGCCGCACAGTCAGAATCGAGGTGAAGCACTGGACATCGGTTGTGCAACCGGCCGCGCCAGTTTCGAGCTTGCCCGCCACTTTGAACATGTCACCGGGATGGATTACTCGGCGCGCTTTATCGATGTGGCGCTACAGCTCACGACCGGCGAAGATTTCCGATACGTGGTGCCAGAAGAAGGCGAGCTGGTGGAATATCGGCAGGTACGGCTCAAGGACTTTGATGTCAGTAACGAACAGGCGAAGCGTATTCAGTTTGTACAGGGCGATGCCTGTAATATGAAGCCTCAACCCGCGCGTTACGATCTGGTGCTGGCATCGAACCTGATCGATCGTCTGCGTCAGCCGGCGCGCTTCCTTCAGGATGTAACACCTATGCTGCGTCCGGGTGGTGTCTTAGTGCTGTCATCGCCTTATACCTGGCTGGAAGAGTTTACACCGAAGGAAAACTGGCTGGGCGGCGTGCGTGAGAATGGCGAAGCCCTGACCACGCTGCAGGCGTTACAACGCCTGCTGGCCGCGGACTTCGAGCAAATCGGTTCTCCACAGGATGTGCCGTTTGTCATCCGTGAAACGGCCCGTAAGTTCCAGCACACGCTCGCTCAGGTGACGCTGTGGCGTAAGCGTTAAGGTAACCGGCAGCGGCTGATGCCGCTGCCGGTGAGTTGCCAGTTTGATTATTTTGCTGCACATTCTCCTCAGTTCATTGAAGAAAAACGATAACGAGGATGACCATGCCCGAACATCTGCAACTGGATAATCTCGACCGGGGTATCCTGAATGCATTACTGGAAAATGCGCGCACCGCTTACGCCGAACTGGCAAAACAGTTCAATGTCAGCCCGGGAACCATTCACGTCCGTGTCGAAAAGATGAAGCAGGCAGGCATTATCCTGGGCACGCGGGTTGAGATCGATCCCCGCCAGTTGGGCTTTGATGTCTGCTGTTTTATCGGCATTATTCTTAAAAGCGCCCGTGATTACCCGTCGGCACTGAGCAAGCTGGAAGCCCTGGATGAAGTTGTTGAAGCCTGGTACACCACCGGGCACTACAGTATTTTCATCAAGGTAATGTGCCGATCTATTGATGCCCTGCAGCAGGTATTAATTAACAAGATCCAAACTATCGACGAAATTCAGTCAACGGAAACCCTGATTTCCCTGCAAAACCCCATCATGCGAACCATCAAGCCCTGATCTTTCCACCAGCTTGTGCACAATCTTATCCTTAGACGATCGGCCGCCTGACAACGGCTGCATCGACATCATCTAAACTAATAACCCTGTTTTCCACAGGTGGATCACCGCTTGATCACAGCGTACAATGCTTTCCTTGATCTCAGGAGAGCACGATGGCCGACATTACGTTAATCAGTGGCAGCACCTTAGGCAGCGCCGAATATGTTGCTGAACATCTGGAAGAAAAACTGCAGGAAGCGGGCTTCTCAACGCAGATGCTGCACGGCCCTGAGCTGCATGACGTGCCGCAACAGGGCATCTGGCTGGTGGTGAGTTCTACCCACGGTGCCGGAGAGTTGCCGGATAATCTGCAACCTCTTTATGAGGCCATTGATGAGAGCCGTCCCGATCTGTCAGCCGTGCGTTTTGGCGCAGTTGGCATCGGCAACCATGAATACGATCTGTTTTGTGGTGCAATACGCAACCTTGATGCCCTGTTAATTGCCTGTGGTGCACAGCGCATCGGTGAAAGGCTCGAAATTGATATTCTGGAACATGAGATCCCTGAAGATCCGGCTGAAGAGTGGGTGATGACCTGGAAAGAGGCGATCTAAGCTGGTCGGGGATCGGGAAATAGCTACGATCCCCAGCAGAAGATACTGTTTTTCACACGATCCTGCCGTTTATTTTGTGGATAACTACCCTGTTTAGTTGCGTATAACCGGTAGTTATCCAAAGAACAACCGGAGTTCACTTTGTGAGCTGTGGATAACAAGCCATTTTGATCCCAGCTTATACGGATCAGGATCACCGATCATTAACAGGTATCGATCCTCTCTATACGCTTGTTTACGCTGTGCTTTTCGCAGATATCCACAGGGAACCGCGATCCTAATAAGAGATCTAACAGAAAGATCATATAAAGAATTAAGATCTTTTCTTTTAATACCTGACGATCCCGCTGCTTTCACCTCAGCCATAATTTCAGTAGAATCCACGGCCCAGAGAGAACGATCTCTGACTATTCATCAACGAGGTACCACTTCATGTTTTATCAAGATCCTTTTGACGTCATCGTAATTGGTGGTGGTCATGCGGGCACGGAAGCTGCCATGGCAGCAGCCCGAATGGGTCAGCAAACCCTGTTACTGACCCATAACATCGATACGCTGGGACAAATGTCTTGTAATCCTGCAATCGGTGGAATTGGCAAAGGACATTTGGTAAAGGAAGTGGATGCCTTAGGCGGTTTGATGGCTGGAGCAATCGACCAGGCAGGTATTCAGTTTAGGATACTAAACGCGAGCAAAGGCCCTGCTGTACGGGCCACTCGTGCTCAGGCAGACCGCGTGCTCTACCGCCAGGCCGTGCGTAAAGCGCTGGAGAATCAGCCAAACCTGATGATCTTCCAGCAGGCCGTGGACGATCTCATCGTCGAAAACGATCGTGTCGTCGGTGCGGTAACCCAAATGGGCCTGAAATTCCGTGCCAAAACGGTCGTATTAACCGTGGGAACCTTCCTCGACGGTAAAATTCATATCGGGCTGGATAACTACAGCGGTGGCCGTGCAGGTGATCCGCCGTCGATTCCTCTGGCAAAACGCCTGCGCGCTTTGCCACTGCGCGTTGACCGCCTGAAAACCGGTACACCGCCGCGCATTGATGCACGCAGCATCGATTTTAGCGTACTCGCCCCGCAGCATGGCGATAACCCGATGCCGGTATTCTCTTTCATGGGCAATGCCGGACAGCACCCCCAGCAGGTGCCGTGCTGGATGACCTACACCAATGAAAAAACACATGATGTGATCCGTAATAACCTCGATCGTAGCCCAATGTACGCCGGGATCATCGAAGGGATCGGTCCACGCTATTGTCCGTCGATCGAAGACAAAGTGATGCGCTTTGCCGATCGTAATTCACATCAGATCTTCCTTGAGCCTGAAGGGCTGACCAGCAATGAGATCTACCCTAACGGTATCTCTACCAGCCTGCCATTCGACGTACAGATGCAGATCGTTCGTTCTATGCAGGGTCTGGAAAATGCGACGATCGTGCGTCCGGGCTATGCCATTGAGTATGACTTCTTTGATCCACGCGATTTGAAACTCACGCTGGAAAGCAAATTTATCGACGGTCTGTTTTTTGCCGGTCAGATCAACGGCACCACAGGCTATGAAGAAGCCGCAGCACAAGGTTTGCTGGCTGGCCTTAATGCGGCACGCCAGTCTGCTGACAAAGAAGGTTGGGCGCCGCGCCGCGATCAGGCTTATCTGGGGGTTCTGGTCGACGACCTGTGCACGCTGGGTACCAAAGAGCCTTACCGCATGTTTACCTCGCGTGCGGAATATCGCCTGATGCTGCGCGAAGACAATGCTGATTTACGTTTGACGGAAACTGGCCGTGAACTTGGCCTGGTGGATGATGCGCGCTGGGCTCGTTTTAATCAGAAGCTGGAAGCCATTGAGCAGGAACGCCAGCGGTTGCGTGATATCTGGGTGCACCCTAAGTCAGAACATGTCGATGCGGTTAACGCCATCACCAGCTCGCCACTGACGAAAGAAGCCAGTGCGGAGGATCTGCTACGTCGTCCTGAAATGACCTACCTGAAGCTGATGGCGCTTGATGCGTTCGGTCCGGCTTTAGCGGATGATCAGGCTGCCGATCAGGTTGAAATTCAGGTTAAATACGAAGGCTACATTGCACGTCAGCAGGAAGAGATCGATCGTCAGCTGCGTAACGAAAATACGCTGTTGCCCGCGACGCTTGATTATCGCCAGGTCAGTGGCCTTTCAAATGAAGTTATCGCCAAGCTGAACGATCACAAACCGGTTTCTATCGGCCAGGCATCACGTATCTCAGGCATCACGCCTGCTGCCATCTCGATTTTACTTATTTACCTGAAAAAACAAGGTCTGCTGCGCAAAAGCGCCTGATCTGAACCGGGGCGGGTTATCCCGCCCCCGCTGACTGGACTGATGCTGTGATCAACAAACTCACTTCGCTGCTGCAAGCGGCTAAAATTTCCCTCTCCGATCAACAAAAACAGCAACTGGTCGCTTATGTCGGGCTGCTGGATAAATGGAATAAAGCCTATAACCTGACTTCGGTGCGCGATCCTCAGCAGATGCTGGTTCGCCATATCCTCGACAGTATCGTGGTGGCACCTCATCTTGAGGGGGCGCGCTTTATTGATGTCGGCACCGGTCCTGGTTTACCGGGCATTCCACTGGCCATCGTCATGCCGGATGCGCATTTCACCCTGCTGGACAGCCTGGGTAAGCGGGTACGATTTTTACGGCAGGTCCAACACGAGCTGGGGCTGACCAATATCGAACCGGTACAGAGCAGGGTAGAAGCGTTTCCGTCTGAGCCGCCCTTTGACGGCGTGATCAGCCGTGCCTTTGCTTCGCTGGAGGATATGGTGAACTGGTGTCACCATTTGCCGACGAAGAACGGCCGTTTTTATGCCCTGAAAGGGGTCCGGCCCGATGATGAAATTACCAGCCTGCCCGCAGGCTATTCGCTGGACAGGGTTATCTCGCTCCAGGTTCCACAACTGGACGGTGAGCGTCATCTGGTTATTATTACACCGCCAGGAAGCGTTCAGGCACCGTGAAAGCCTGGCGTTTCATCGTGCCTGTGTTACCAAAGATGCGATAGTTTGAGGGGCGAACCCGGCGATGTTGAGTGTCACATTGTTAAATTTCGCCCCGGAAATTATCTGAAAAACTTTTTCACATTTAACTTTTATTTCACAAAGTTTTATCAAAATAATCACTACTCCGCTGGGTATTAAACGCGTGCATCGCGATTAATCCTATTTAAGGGCAATAAAATTTTTGCATGAGTAATAGGCATTTTACGATTCTGAAGGTGACTTCGATGTCAATAGACCATTTTCATCGACAACAAAAATTATCAAGGACGTTTTTCTTTTTAACGTGATGATTATCAATGTTTTTATCCTTCATACCTTAGTTGGATAATGGCTCCTTAATAAAAGTTACTGTGGTGTGAATGCTTATTATGTGATCTAAAGCACGCTTTAAAATTGAGCCGCTGCAGAACTTTTCACAGCTTTATCCATAAACGGCTGCTCCGTATCTTTGGAAAAATAGTCATTCGGAAAGAAATTTAGATAATTGTTCACCTTTTCGTTACTTAACGATTGAAATCACAGGGACGGCCCGTATAATTTGCACGGCTTTTGCTACTTGACTCAAATGCACAAAGGCAGTCTTATACGACACGCGACATACCCCTAAAGGGGCAGGAGAGTATCAGCGCCATGTCAGTGTCTCTTTACAGTGTAAAATACGCCCGAACGGTGCTGATGATTCAGCTAGTGACCATTGTCATCGTCGGTGCACTCTTTGCCTTGAAAGATGTCACCTGGGGCAGCTCTGCTCTTGCTGGCGGGATGGCAGCCTGGCTGCCAAACGTGTTGTTCTTGTTTATAGCCTGGCGCCTGCAAGGGCAAACTCCGGCTTCGGGGCGCGTCGCGTGGAGCTTCGCTTTGGGTGAAATAGCCAAAGTGTTCGCGACCATTATTTTGCTCATTGTGGCGTTGGGCGTATTCGATGCGGTCTTTTGGCCGGTCGGGATCACCTGGTTATCGGTGCTGGTCGTTCAGATGTTGGCACCGGCGGTAATTAACAACAAAGGGTAAGAGGCATCATGGCTGCAGGAGAAATCTCTACTCCGCAAGAGTACATTGGTCACCACCTGACTCATCTTCAGTTGGACCTGCGTACCTTCGAGTTAGTGAATGCTCACGACGCTCCCGCGACGTTCTGGGTATTAAATATCGATTCCATGTTTTTCTCTCTGGTGCTGGGAGTTATCTTCCTGGTGTTGTTCCGTAGCGTGGCGAAAAGCGCCACCAGCGGTGTGCCAGGGAAAATGCAGGCGGCTATCGAACTGGTTGTCGGTTTCGTTGATAGCAACGTGCGCGACATGTATCACGGTAAGAGCAAACTTATCGCCCCGCTGGCTCTGACAATTTTTGTCTGGGTCTTTCTGATGAACTTCATGGATCTGCTGCCAATCGATTTGCTGCCCTATATTGGTGAGCACTGGTTGGGGTTACCGGCGCTGCGCGTGGTACCTTCTGCAGACGTGAACATCACGTTATCAATGGCGTTGGGCGTCTTTATTTTGATTCTGTTCTACAGCATCAAAATGAAAGGCATTGGCGGCTTCACGAAAGAGCTGACGCTGCAGCCTTTTAATCACCCGATCTTTATCCCCGTTAACCTTATTCTGGAAGGTGTTAGCCTGCTGTCCAAACCGGTTTCTCTCGGTCTGCGACTGTTCGGCAACATGTATGCGGGTGAACTGATCTTTATCCTTATTGCCGGTCTGTTGCCGTGGTGGTCACAGTGGATTCTGAATGTGCCTTGGGCCATTTTCCACATCCTGATTATTTCGCTACAGGCTTTCATCTTCATGGTCCTCACGATTGTCTATCTGTCGATGGCATCTGAAGAACATTGATTTTTTTCTCAACAATACGCGTTTAACTGAAACAAACTGGAGACTGTCATGGAAAACCTGAATATGGATCTGCTGTACATGGCTGCCGCTGTGATGATGGGCCTGGCGGCAATCGGTGCTGCGATCGGTATCGGCATCCTCGGAGGAAAATTCCTGGAAGGCGCTGCTCGTCAGCCTGACCTGATTCCTCTGCTGCGTACGCAGTTCTTTGTTGTAATGGGTCTGGTGGATGCAATCCCAATGATCGCTGTTGGTCTGGGCCTCTACGTGATGTTCGCTGTCGCCTAAAGCCCCCGTGTTCACTCCGCACCTGGTGTGAGAGTGAACGGATTCTGCCGTTTATCGTTGATAGCGGCAGAAAAGTTAAATACTTAATTAGAGGCATTGTGCTGTGAACATTAATGCAACAATCCTCGGCCAGGCCATCGCGTTCATCCTGTTTGTCGCGTTCTGCATGAAGTACGTATGGCCACCGATTATGGCTGCCATCGAAAAGCGCCAGAAAGAAATTGCTGAAGGCCTTGCTTCTGCTGAACGCGCGAAGAAAGATTTGGATCTCGCGCAGGCTAATGCGACCGACCAGCTGAAAAAAGCGAAAGAGGAAGCTCAGGTCATTATCGAGCAGGCGAACAAGCGTCGCACGCAGATTCTGGACGAAGCCAAGACTGAAGCTGATAACGAACGCACTCGCATTGTTGCACAAGCGCAGGCCGAAATTGACGCCGAACGCAAACGTGCACGTGAAGAACTGCGTAAGCAAGTCGCGTTGCTGGCTATGGCTGGTGCCGAGAAGATCATCGAACGTTCCGTGGATGAAGCTGCTAACAGCGACATCGTTGATAAACTGGTCGCTGAACTGTAAGGAGGGAGGGGCTGATGTCTGATCTGATTACTGTAGCTCGCCCCTACGCCAAAGCAGCTTTTGACTTTGCTGTTGAGCATCAAAGTATTGAACGCTGGCAAAAGATGCTGGCGTTTGCCGCAGAAGTGGCTGCCAATGAACAGATGGCCGACCTGCTTTCTGGTGCTTTAGCACCTGAAGCACTGGCTGCCTCGTTTAATGCAGTCTGTGGTGATCAACTGGATGAACCCGCACAGAACCTGATTAAGGTGATGGCGGAAAACGGACGTTTGACAGCGCTTCCGGCTGTTCTGGCGCAATTCATTCAACTGCGAGACGCTTATGAAGCGACTGCCGAAGTGGATGTTATTTCTGCCAGCACGCTGAGTGACGACCAGCTGACTAAAATCAGCGCCGCGATGGAAAAACGTCTGTCACGCAAAGTTAAGCTGAATTGCAAAATTGATAAGTCTGTGATGGCAGGCGTGATCATCCGTTCGGGTGATCTGGTTATTGATGGCAGCGTACGCGGCCGTCTTGACCGTCTGGCTGACGTCTTGCAGTCTTAAGGGGACTGGAGCATATGCAACTGAATTCCACCGAAATCAGCGAACTGATCAAGCAGCGCATTGCTCAGTTCAATGTCGTGAGTGAAGCTCACAACGAAGGTACTATTGTTTCTGTAAGTGACGGTATCATCCGCGTACACGGCCTGGCCGATGTTATGCAGGGTGAGATGATTTCCCTGCCGGGAAACCGTTACGCTATCGCCCTGAACCTCGAGCGTGACTCTGTAGGTGCGGTGGTGATGGGTCCGTATGCTGACCTGGCCGAAGGCATGAAGGTCAAGTGTACTGGCCGTATTCTTGAAGTACCGGTTGGCCGTGGCCTGCTGGGCCGCGTGGTGAACACCCTGGGTGCACCTATCGACGGTAAAGGCGCAATCGACAACGACGGCTTCTCGCCAGTTGAAGTCATTGCACCTGGTGTTATCGACCGTCAGTCTGTCGACCAGCCTGTTCAGACCGGTTACAAATCTGTCGATGCGATGATTCCAATCGGCCGTGGCCAGCGTGAGCTGATCATCGGTGACCGTCAGACCGGTAAAACCGCAATGGCAATCGACGCCATCATCAACCAGCGCGATTCAGGCATCAAATGTGTCTACGTTGCGATTGGTCAGAAAGCGTCAACCATTTCCAACGTGGTTCGTAAACTGGAAGAGCACGGTGCGCTGGCTAACACCATCGTCGTCGTTGCGTCTGCGTCTGAGTCTGCTGCACTGCAGTATCTGGCTCCGTATGCAGGTTGCGCCATGGGCGAATACTTCCGTGACCGCGGTGAAGATGCGCTGATCGTATACGATGACCTGTCTAAACAGGCTGTTGCTTACCGTCAGATTTCGCTGCTGCTGCGCCGTCCACCAGGCCGTGAAGCTTTCCCAGGCGACGTGTTCTATCTCCACTCTCGTCTGCTGGAGCGTGCATCACGCGTGAGCGCTGACTACGTTGAGCGCTTCACTAATGGTGAAGTGAAAGGCCAGACCGGTTCTCTGACCGCGCTGCCAATCATCGAAACTCAGGCGGGTGACGTTTCTGCGTTCGTTCCGACCAACGTAATCTCGATTACTGATGGTCAGATCTTCCTGGAATCTAACCTGTTCAACTCCGGTATCCGTCCGGCTGTTAACCCGGGTATCTCTGTATCCCGTGTTGGTGGTGCTGCACAGACCAAGATCATCAAGAAACTGTCCGGTGGTATTCGTACCGCGCTGGCACAGTATCGTGAACTGGCAGCATTCTCCCAGTTCGCTTCTGATCTGGACGATGCAACCCGTAAACAGCTGAGCCACGGTCAGAAAGTGACCGAGCTGCTGAAGCAGAAACAGTATGCGCCGATGTCTGTCGCGCAGCAGGGTCTGGTTCTTTTCGCAGCGGAACGCGGCTATCTGAACGACGTTGAGCTGGCAAAAATTGGTAGCTTCGAAGCTGCTCTGCTGGCGTTCGCAGATCGCGATCACGCCGAGCTGATGGCTGAAATCAACCAGTCTGGTAACTTCAATAGCGACATCGAAGAGAAGCTGAAAAGCCTCCTCGAGACGTTTAAAGCAACCCAGTCCTGGTAATGTCTGGCGGCTTGTCTGAAAAGGCAGGCCGCAAGGCTTTGAGGAGAAGCTAATGGCCGGCGCAAAAGAAATACGTACCAAGATCGGAAGCGTAAAAAATACGCAGAAGATCACCAAAGCGATGGAAATGGTCGCCGCCTCCAAAATGCGTAAAACGCAGGAACGCATGGCGGCCAGCCGTCCGTATGCAGATACCATGCGCAAAGTGATTGGTCACCTTGCGTTAGGTAATCTGGAATACAAGCACCCTTACCTGGATGAGCGCGACGTTAAGCGCGTCGGCTACCTGGTCGTTTCGACTGACCGCGGGCTTTGTGGTGGTTTGAACATTAACCTGTTCAAAAAATTGCTGGCAGAGATGAAGGCCTGGTCCGACAAAGGCGTCCAGAGCGATCTGGCGATTGTGGGATCGAAAGGCGTGTCATTCTTCGGCGCTGTTGGTGGCAACGTTGTGGCACAGGTCACTGGCATGGGCGATAAGCCTGCGCTCTCTGATCTTATCGGCCCGGTAAAAGTGATGTTGCAGGCCTATGATGAAGGCCGCATCGACAAGCTGTACATTGTCAGCAATAAGTTCAACAACACCATGTCTCAGACTCCGACCATTACCCAACTGCTGCCGTTACCGCCAGCGGAAGGTGAAGAAGAGATGAAGGCGAAGACCTGGGATTACCTGTACGAGCCCGATCCGAAAGCGCTGCTGGATACGCTGCTGCGTCGCTATGTCGAATCGCAGGTTTATCAGGGTGTGGTGGAAAACCTGGCCAGTGAGCAGGCCGCACGTATGGTGGCAATGAAAGCTGCAACCGATAACGGCGGAAATCTGATCAAAGAGCTGCAGTTGGTTTACAACAAAGCTCGTCAGGCCAGCATCACCCAGGAACTTACCGAGATCGTCTCGGGAGCCTCCGCGGTTTAACCAGGTTTGGAATTAGGTAGAGGATTCAAGATGGCAGCTGGAAAGATTGTCCAGATTATCGGCGCCGTAGTTGACGTCGAATTCCCTCAGGATGCAGTACCGCAAGTGTACAGCGCTCTTGAGGTTATGAATGGTGATGCTCGTCTGGTGCTGGAAGTTCAGCAGCAGCTGGGTGGTGGCGTGGTTCGTACCATCGCCATGGGTACTTCTGACGGCCTGAAGCGCGGTCTGAACGTCACCGACCTGAAAAAACCGATCCAGGTACCGGTTGGTAAAGCAACCCTCGGCCGTATCATGAACGTGCTGGGCGAGCCTATCGACATGAAAGGCGACCTGAAAGAAGAAGACGGCAGCGTCGTAGAGGTTTCCTCTATTCACCGCCCTGCGCCTTCTTATGAAGATCAGTCTAACTCGCAGGAACTGCTGGAAACCGGCATCAAGGTTATCGACCTGATGTGTCCGTTCGCTAAGGGCGGTAAAGTCGGTCTGTTCGGTGGTGCGGGTGTAGGTAAAACCGTAAACATGATGGAGCTTATCCGTAACATCGCGGCTGAGCACTCAGGTTATTCGGTCTTTGCTGGCGTGGGTGAACGTACTCGTGAGGGTAACGACTTCTACCACGAAATGACTGACTCCAACGTTATCGATAAAGTCGCGCTGGTGTATGGCCAGATGAACGAGCCGCCGGGTAACCGTCTGCGCGTGGCGCTGACCGGTCTGACCATGGCGGAGAAATTCCGTGATGAAGGCCGTGACGTTCTGCTGTTCATCGACAACATCTACCGTTATACCCTGGCCGGTACGGAAGTATCAGCACTGCTGGGTCGTATGCCATCTGCGGTAGGTTATCAGCCAACGCTGGCAGAAGAGATGGGTGTGTTGCAGGAGCGTATTACCTCCACCAAGACAGGTTCAATCACCTCCGTACAGGCCGTTTACGTGCCAGCGGATGACTTGACTGACCCGTCACCAGCAACCACCTTTGCTCACTTAGACTCAACAGTCACCCTGAGCCGTCAGATCGCCTCTCTGGGTATCTACCCGGCAGTTGATCCGCTGGACTCCACCAGCCGTCAGCTGGACCCATTAGTTGTGGGTCAGGAGCACTATGACGTTGCACGTGGCGTACAGTCACTGCTGCAGCGTTATCAGGAACTGAAAGACATCATCGCCATCCTGGGTATGGACGAACTGTCTGAAGAAGACAAACTGCTGGTGGCACGTGCGCGTAAGATCCAGCGCTTCCTGTCTCAGCCGTTCTTCGTAGCAGAAGTGTTCACCGGTTCTCCAGGTAAATACGTGACGCTGAAAGACACCATCCGTGGCTTTAAAGGCATCATGGAAGGTGAATTTGACCACCTGCCAGAGCAGGCCTTCTACATGGTTGGCGCCATCGAAGAAGCGGTCGAAAAAGCGAAGAAACTGTAATAACGGTTTCCCAGGAGGAAAATTATGGCTATGACTTATCACCTGGATGTTGTCAGTGCAGAGAGCCAACTGTTCTCTGGTCTGGTGCAGAAAATTCAGGTGTCAGGTAGCGAAGGTGAACTGGGAATTTTTCCTGGTCACGCCCCGCTGCTGACTGCCATTAAGCCTGGAATGATCCGTATCGTGAAACAGCACGGCGAAGAGGAGTTTATTTACCTCTCTGGCGGCGTGCTGGAAGTGCAGCCTGGCAGCACCACTGTTCTGGCCGATACCGCGATCCGCGGTACCGATCTGGATGAAGCGCGTGCGCTGGAAGCAAAACGTAAAGCAGAAGAGCATATGAACAGCAGCCACGGCGACGTGGACTACGCTCAGGCCTCTGCGGAGCTGGCGAAAGCCATTGCGAAACTGCGCGTGATCGAGCTGACCAAAAAAGCGATGTAATCCGGCTTTATGCGTCACGAAATGCCAGCCCTTTGGGTTGGCATTTTTTTTTGCCTGCCGTAGGGGTAACAAGATTCTGGCTAATTTCGGGACAAGAAAAATGTAGTAATCTCAGTGCTAAATCGTTTAACTTTCTTCAGTCTACAATCAGTCAGGATGGATATGTCTAACAGTGCGATGAGCGTGGTAATTCTTGCCGCTGGCAAGGGCACCCGTATGTATTCCGATCTGCCAAAAGTGTTGCATACGCTGGCAGGTAAACCGATGGTTCAGCACGTGATTGATGCCGCAAAAGGGCTGGGTGCACAGCAGGTGCACCTGGTATACGGACACGGCGGCGATCAACTGAAAGCAACGTTAACTGACAGCGCAGTCAACTGGGTGCTGCAGGCAGAACAACTGGGTACGGGTCATGCTATGCAGCAGGCGGCCCCGCACTTTGCTGATGACGAAGACATCATGATGCTCTATGGTGACGTTCCGCTGATTTCTGAAGCCACCTTACAGCGTTTGCGCGAGGCTAAGCCCGCGGGCGGTATCGGATTATTGACGGTTGTACTGGATGACCCGACAGGTTACGGTCGCATCGTGCGTGAAAATGGCACCATCGTCGGTATTGTTGAGCAAAAAGATGCTAACCCTTCTCAACTGACTATCAATGAAATTAATACCGGTATTCTGATCGCCAACGGCGGTGATCTTAAGCGCTGGCTGTCCAGGCTAAATAACAATAATGCCCAAGGCGAGTATTACATTACCGACATCATCGCATTAGCGCACGGTGAAGGTCGGGTAATTAATGCCGTCCATCCGGCCCGCAATAGCGAAACTGACGGCGTCAACAATCGCCTGCAACTGGCTACGCTTGAGCGTACTTATCAACACGAGCAGGCTGAAAAACTGCTGTTGGCTGGCGTTATGCTTCGCGATCCTGCACGTTTCGACCTGCGCGGAACGCTGCAGCACGGTCGGGATATTGAAATTGATACCAACGTCATTATTGAAGGCCAGGTGACGCTGGGCAACCGGGTTAAAATTGGCGCGGGCTGTATTATCAAAAACAGCGTTATCGGGGATGACTGTGACATCAGCCCTTATTCGGTGATCGAGGATGCAAATCTGGCCACTGACTGTACCGTAGGACCATTCGCGCGTCTGCGCCCGGGTAGTGAACTGGCTCAGGCTGCGCACGTGGGCAATTTTGTTGAGATGAAGAAAGCGCGTCTCGGCAAAGGGTCCAAAGCGGGTCACCTCTCTTACCTTGGCGATGCTGAAATTGGTGCCAATGTGAACATTGGCGCCGGGACAATCACCTGTAATTACGATGGTGCCAACAAATTTAAAACGATCATTGGCGATAACGTCTTTGTGGGATCGGACACGCAACTCGTTGCGCCGGTCACCGTGGCGGCAGGCGCAACGATTGCGGCAGGTACCACGGTGATGAAAGATATTTCCGGCGCTGATCTGGTCTATAACCGTAAAGAGCAGAATCACAAAGCCGACTGGCAGCGTCCGCAGAAGAAAAAATAATTTTTACGGCCCGTGTTAACGGGCCGCTGTGTAGTACCAAAACTATAATCCCCACTCTCTACAAGGCTCGGGGAACCGGCAAAGCCGGACTATCAGGTCATATGACAACGCAATGGCTTAACGCCATGAAGTCAGGAAATAACTATGTGTGGAATTGTTGGTGCAGTAGCACAACGTGATATCGCAGAAATTTTATTAGAAGGTTTACGCCGCCTGGAATACCGTGGTTATGACTCAGCCGGTCTGGCCGTCGTCGATCAGCAGGGACACATAACGCGCCTGCGTCGCCTGGGTAAGGTGCAGATGCTGGCTGCCGCCGCAGAAGAACAGCCCCTGGTTGGTGGAACCGGTATTGCCCACACGCGCTGGGCAACGCATGGCGAGCCCTCAGAAGCCAACGCGCATCCGCACGTTTCTGAGCACATCGTTATCGTACATAACGGCATCATCGAAAACCATGAGCCTCTGCGCGAAGCGCTGATGGCTCAGGGTTATCACTTTGCCTCAGAAACCGATACTGAAGTCGTGGCGCATCTGGTCCATCTGGAACAGAAACAAGGTGGCTCGTTGCGTGAAGTCGTGCAGCGCGTGATCCCTCAACTGCGCGGTGCTTATGGCATGGTGATCATGGACAGCCGCGATCCGTCGCTGCTGGTAGCGGCCCGTTCCGGTAGTCCGCTGGTCATTGGGCGCGGTGTGGGCGAAAACTTTATCGCGTCTGACCAACTGGCACTGCTACCGGTCACCCGTCGCTTCATCTATCTGGAAGAGGGTGATATCGCTGAAGTGAGTCGCCGTGATGTCACCATTATTGATGGTGCCGGTAACCAGGTCCGTCGCGAAGAGATCGAATCCAGCGTGCAGTACGATGCCGGTGACAAAGGCCTGTATCGTCACTACATGCAGAAAGAGATTTACGAGCAGCCTAACGCGATTAAAAACACCTTAACCGGTCGTTTTAATCACGGCGAAGTGGATCTCAGCGAGCTCGGCCCGCATGCAGAAACGCTGCTCAGCAAAGTTGAGCATATCCAGATCATTGCCTGCGGTACGTCTTATAACTCAGGCATGGTTTCGCGCTACTGGTTTGAAGCACTGGCTAATCTCCCTTGTGATGTCGAAATCGCGTCTGAATTCCGCTATCGCAAATCGGCGGTGCGTAAAAACAGCCTGCTGATTACGCTGTCTCAGTCGGGTGAAACTGCGGATACGCTGGCTGCGTTGCGCCTGTCAAAAGAGCTGGGTTATCTGGGATCGCTGGCTATCTGTAACGTCGCCGGTTCGTCCCTGGTACGAGAATCTGATCTGGCGCTGATGACCAAAGCGGGCACGGAAATTGGTGTCGCGTCGACCAAAGCCTTTACCACCCAGCTCACCGTGCTGCTGATGCTGGTGGCAAAACTGGGTCGCCTGAACGGTATGCCAGCGGAAAAAGAGCATGAGATTGTTCATGGTCTGCAGGCACTGCCAAGCCGCATTGAACAAATGCTGGCGCAGGATAAGCTGATTGAAGATCTGGCAGAAGATTTCTCTGATAAACATCATGCGCTGTTCCTGGGCCGTGGCGATCAATATCCGATTGCGATGGAAGGCGCGCTGAAGTTAAAAGAGATCTCTTATATTCATGCCGAGGCTTATGCTGCTGGTGAGCTCAAACACGGGCCGCTGGCGCTGATTGATGCCGATATGCCGGTTATCGTCGTGGCACCGAATAACGAGCTGTTAGAGAAGCTGAAATCGAATATCGAAGAAGTGCGCGCGCGCGGCGGTCTGCTGTACGTGTTTGCTGATGAAGATGCTGGTTTTAGCGACAGCGATGGAATGAAGATCATTCCCCTGCCGCACGTGGAAGAAGCGATTGCGCCTATCTTCTATACCGTGCCGCTGCAGCTGCTCTCCTATCACGTGGCCCTGATTAAAGGGACCGATGTGGATCAGCCGCGTAATCTGGCGAAATCGGTGACGGTCGAGTAATGCGTCTTACGCGTGAATCCCTGGCGGGATTCACGCGTTTCTTTTATTTAATTTTGCTGCTGACTTGCTCAAGTGCGCGCTGCTGATCGCTGATTTTGCGGTTAGCCTCATCGAGTGAGCGTTGCAGGTTAGTGATCACATCTTCATTTTTGCTTAGCTTTTGTGAAAGCGTATTGAGGGTATCAGTCTGGTTTTCTTGCGTTTTTATTAACGCTTGTACTTGCTTCTTAGTTTCACTCACATCCTCAGCATTGACAGACGCTTGTCTGACCGCGCCACTACTGTCAATTGTGGCCAGAGTGCCTCTGTTATCTGTCATTGCAAAAGATTCATTCGAATGAATCTGCGGTACGTCGTACGCATGGGCGCTGGCCAGCGTACAGAGGAGGACGACATTGCATACCAGAAGCTTCTTCATAAATGTCATTGAACATGTCCTTTTCAATAGTGGGCTTGTAAAAATGAGCAATAATTGTGTCTGTCATATAACTGTAATATTAACTACATTTTTCTGTCACTAAACTGTCCTATTTTCCCTCCTGCAGCAATCACTGACTCTTACTAAAAAGGCATTGAGCCTGAATTTTCTCCCCTGGAGGGAACATGACACTGATGCGTAGCACCGTAGCCCGAATCCTTGCCGCCTCTTTTGCCGTTAGCGCGGTTTCTGCCTTTGCAGCCACCGATCTGACTGGTGCGGGCGGGACTTTCCCGGCGCCGGTTTATGCCAAGTGGGCAGCAGAATATCAGCAAGCCACCGGTAGCAAAATCAACTATCAGGGCATTGGTTCATCTGGCGGTGTGAAACAAATTATCGCCAAAACCGTTGATTTCGGTGCGTCTGATGCGCCTATGAAAGACGAAGATTTGCAGAAAAATGGCCTGTTTCAGTTCCCAACCGTGATCGGTGGTGTGGTGCTGGCGGTTAACCTGCCGGGCATTAAATCAGGTCAACTGACGCTGGACGGTAAAACCGTTGGCGACATCTATCTGGGTAACATCAAAAAGTGGAACGATCCTGCGATTGTTAAACTGAACCCAGGCGTGAAACTGCCAGACACCAACATCAACGTGGTACGCCGCGCGGATGGTTCCGGTACCTCTTTCGTGTTCACCAGCTATCTGGCAAAAGTGAACGAAGAGTGGAACAGCAAAATTGGTAAGGGCAATACTGTTAACTGGCCAACCGGTCTGGGCGGTAAAGGTAACGACGGCGTCGCCGCCTTCGTACAGCGTCTGCCAGGCTCAATCGGCTACGTTGAATATGCTTATGCCAAACAAAATAATCTGACCTACACCAAGCTGGTGGATGCGGATGGTAAAGCGGTTGCGCCAAGCGAAACCAGCTTCTCTAACGCGGCGAAAGGCGCGGACTGGAGCAAATCTTTTGCTCAGGACCTGACTTTCCAGAAAGGCAACGACGCATGGCCAATCACCTCAACCACGTTTATCCTGATTTACAAAGACCAGGCTAACGCGGCGAAAGGTGCCGAAGTGCTGAAATTCTTCGACTGGGCTTACAAAGACGGCGGCAAAACGGCAAACGCGCTGGATTATGCCACCCTGCCTGACAGCGTAGTTCAGCAGATCCGCGCTGCATGGAAAGCCAATATCAAAGACAGTTCAGGTAAAGCGCTTTATAAGTAAGTGAATGACCCTGGCCAGACCGACGTCTGGTCAGCCTTCAGGGGCGGCGTCTGCCGCCCTGATAACTTCTGAGGACTGAGACTTCTATGGCTGCAACGAAGTCGGCATTCAAAGCCCCAGGCAAGCAAGGCGACAGAATTTTCGGTGCACTGGTAAAACTCGCTGCGCTGATCGTCCTGTTACTGATGGGCGGCATCATCGTCTCCCTGATCTTCTCTTCCTGGCCAAGCATACAGAAATTTGGTTTCGCGTTTTTGTGGACCAAAACCTGGGACGCCCCTAACGAACAATTTGGTGCGCTGGTACCGATTTACGGTACGCTCGTCACCTCAATTATTGCCCTGATTATTGCGGTACCGGTCAGTTTCGGTATTGCGCTTTTCCTTACTGAACTCGCACCAGGCTGGTTACGTCGTCCACTGGGTACCGCCATTGAGCTGTTAGCGGCGATCCCCAGCATTGTTTACGGCATGTGGGGCTTATTTGTTTTTGCGCCACTGTTCGCACAGTACTTCCAGACGCCGGTTGGCGATGTGATGTCGGGCATTCCTGTCATTGGCGAGCTGTTTTCTGGCCCCGCATTTGGTATCGGTATCCTGGCCGCAGGCGTTATCCTGGCCATCATGATCATCCCGTATATCGCCTCGGTAATGCGTGATGTGTTTGAACAGACGCCGGTGATGATGAAAGAGTCGGCTTACGGCATTGGCTGCACGACCTGGGAAGTGATTTGGCGCATTGTTCTGCCCTTCACCAAAAATGGGGTGATCGGCGGTGTCATGCTCGGTCTGGGACGTGCACTGGGTGAAACCATGGCCGTGACCTTTATTATCGGTAACACCTACCAGTTAGACAGCGCCTCGCTGTTTATGCCTGGCAACAGTATCACCTCAGCGCTGGCGAACGAATTCGCTGAAGCAGAATCAGGCGTACACGTTGCGGCTCTGATGGAGCTGGGCCTGATTCTGTTTGTTATCACCTTTATCGTGCTGGCGATTTCAAAGTTAATGATTATGCGGCTGGCCAAAAGTGAAGGAACGCGATCATGACAACGATGGAAGTGCAGGCTCGCGCAGAACTGGAAGCGTCACGTCGTAAGATGCAGTCATGGCGCAGTACCAAGAATAAAATTGCGCTGACGATGTCGTTACTGACCATGGCTTTTGGCCTGTTCTGGTTAGTGTGGATTCTGTTTACTACGGTAAGCCGTGGCATCGATGGTTTGTCATGGTCGCTGTTTACGGAGTCCACTCCGCCGCCAAACACCGCGGGTGGTGGCTTAGCCAACGCCCTGGCAGGAAGTGGTTTACTGATTTTCTGGTCTACCTTCTTCGGTACGCCGCTGGGCATTATGGCCGGCGTTTATCTGGCGGAATACGGACGCAAATCAGCACTGGCAGAAGTGATTCGTTTTATTAATGACATTCTGCTGTCAGCACCGTCAATTGTGGTTGGCCTGTTTGTCTACACCATCGTCGTGGCGCAAATGCACCACTTCTCCGGCTGGGCGGGCGTGATTGCGCTGGCGCTGCTGCAGGTTCCGATAGTGATTCGAACCACGGAAAACATGTTGCGACTGGTACCAGACAGCATGCGCGAAGCCGCCTATGCGTTGGGTACGCCGAAATGGAAGATGATCTCGGCTATTACGCTTAAAGCGTCGGTTTCCGGCATCATCACCGGTGTGCTGTTAGCGATTGCCCGTATCGCCGGTGAAACCGCGCCGCTGCTGTTTACTGCGCTGTCGAATCAGTTCTGGAGCACCGACATGATGCAGCCCGTGGCTAACCTCCCGGTCACCATATTTAAATTCGCCATGAGCCCGTTTGCCGAGTGGCAAAATCTGGCCTGGGCTGGCGTACTGATTATTACCCTGTGCGTGCTGCTGCTGAATATCGTAGCAAGAGTTGTTTTCGCCAAGGGCAAACACGGTTAACTACCGACACTGCCCTGCGCGGTGTTGATTAAGAGAGAAAAACAATGAGTACTGCGACTGCATCAGCCGGAAAAATCGAGGTTCGTAATCTGAATTTCTATTACGGCAAGTTTCACGCTCTGAAAAATATCAACCTGGATATTGCTAAAAACCAGGTCACGGCGTTTATTGGGCCATCAGGCTGTGGTAAGTCCACCCTGCTGCGCACTTTCAACAAAATGTATTCGCTCTATCCGGATCAGCGAGCAGAGGGTGATATTCTGCTGGATGGCGACAATATTCTGGCGTCGCATCAGGATATCGCACTGTTGCGCGCCCGGGTTGGCATGGTATTCCAGAAGCCGACGCCTTTCCCGATGTCGATTTATGACAATATCGCTTTCGGCGTGCGCCTGTTCGAGAAGCTGTCTCGTGCCGACATGGATGAGCGCGTGCAGTGGGCGCTGACCAAAGCGGCCCTGTGGAACGAAACCAAAGACAAGCTGCACCAGAGTGGCTACAGCCTGTCTGGTGGACAGCAGCAGCGTCTGTGTATTGCCCGCGGCATTGCTATCCGTCCGGAAGTGCTGCTGCTGGATGAGCCATGCTCTGCACTGGACCCCATTTCTACCGGCCGTATCGAAGAATTAATTACCGAACTGAAGCAGGATTACACGGTGGTGATCGTGACCCATAACATGCAGCAGGCTGCACGTTGTTCCGATCACACGGCGTTTATGTATCTGGGCGAACTGATTGAGTTCAGCGACACTGACACGCTGTTCACCAAGCCGGCACAGAAACAAACAGAAGACTACATCACAGGTCGCTACGGCTGATTCGACAGGAGATCGCCATGGACAGTTTAAATCTGAATAAACACATCTCCGGTCAGTTCAATGCTGAGCTGGAGCACATACGCACTCAGGTGATGATCATGGGCGGGCTGGTCGAACAGCAACTGACCGATGCGATCACCGCGATGCATAATCTGGACGGTGATCTGGCCCAGCGCGTCATTGATGGTGACCAGAAGGTCAACATGATGGAAGTGGAGATTGATGAGGCCTGCGTCCGTATCATCGCCAAACGTCAGCCTACCGCTATCGACCTGCGCCTTGTGATGGCAATTATCAAGACCATTTCCGAGCTGGAGCGCATTGGCGATGTGGCCGAGAAAATCAGCCGTACCGCGCTGGAGAAGTTTGGTCAGCAACATCTGCCGCTGCTGGTTAGCCTGGAATCCCTGGGCCGCCACACCGTACAGATGCTGCATGACGTGCTGGACGCGTTTGCGCGTATGGATCTTAACGAAGCCGTTCAGATCTACCGCGAAGACAAAAAAGTGGATAAAGAGTACGAAGGTATCGTGCGTCAGTTGATGACTTACATGATGGAAGATCCGCGTACCATCCCCAGTGTATTAACGGCACTCTTCTGCGCCCGCGCCATCGAGCGTATCGGTGACCGCTGCCAGAACATCTGCGAAATCATTTTCTACTTCGTTAAAGGACAGGATTTCCGTCACGTCGGCGGTGACAGGCTTGATGAGCTGTTATCCGGCGACGACGGCAGCAATAAGCCGTCTTGATCCTGGGCAACCGTGTGCGATTCCGGCACACGGTTGCGGCTATTCTGCATAGACCCCATCATCGTAGCTCTTTATACTTGCGCCAGTTTTTTAACCAACGGGTGCTGACTCATGTCCTCTTCTTCCCCTTCTAAACAGAGCATTACGCCTGCTAAAGCGATGCTGGCCGCCATCAGTGGTTATGCCATGGATGGATTCGACCTGCTTATTCTGGGGTTTATGCTGCCCGCGATTAGCCTGTCTCTGGCACTTGATCCCTCCCAGGCCGGTTCACTGGTGACCTGGACGCTGATTGGTGCCTTAATTGGCGGCATTGTGTTTGGTCATCTCAGCGATCGCTATGGTCGCATTCGTGTGTTAACCCTCACCATTTTGATGTTTTCCCTTTTTACCGGTCTGTGTGCGGTGGCTCAGGGGTACTGGGATCTGCTGGCCTATCGCACGCTGGCGGGAATGGGGCTTGGCGGTGAGTTTGGCATCGGCATGGCGCTGATTGCGGAAGCCTGGCCGGCAGAGAAACGCAACCGCGCCTCGGCGTGGGTCGGGATCGGCTGGCAACTGGGTGTTCTGCTGGCGGCATTTATCACGCCACCGCTGCTGAGTGTCATTGGCTGGCGCGGGATGTTCCTGGTGGGACTGCTGCCCGCGCTGGTGTCGTTTGTCATTCGCCGCAGTATGGGCGAGCCTGAGAGCTTTACCCGTCAGATCCAACATGTTCCCTCACTGTCCTTTCCCGCCCGACTGAAACTGCTGTTTAAAGACCGCGCCACCAGTAAAGCCAGCCTGGGGATTTTTATTCTCTGCTCCGTCCAGAACTTCGGTTATTACGGCCTGATGATCTGGATGCCAAGTTACCTTTCCTCAAATTTTGGTTTTAGTCTGACGAAATCCGGCATCTGGACGGCGGTCACTGTCGTAGGTATGACCTTCGGGATTTGGTTGTTTGGCGTGCTGGCAGATCGCTTTGCGCGCTGGAACATTTTCCTGCTATATCAGTTCGGCGCAGTTGTGATGGTGGTGGTTTATGCGCAACTGCGCGATCCCACTGTTATGCTGTTTACGGGCGCGCTGATGGGGCTGTTTGTTAACGGCATGATCGGCGGTTACGGGGCATTAATCTCGGATACCTTTCCACCGCAGGTGCGCGCCACCGCGCAAAATGTGTTGTTTAACCTGGGACGTGGCGTCGGTGGGTTTGGCCCGCTGGTTATCGGCCTGCTGGCAGGCAAGTTCTCTTTTGTGGCGGCCATTACCTTACTGGCGCTCATCTACCTGCTGGATATTGTGGCAACGCTGTTCCTGCTGCCGAAGAAGCAGAGCCAGGACGATGCGCTGGGGGCAATTGGTTAAGTAACCTGACTGACGTAAACCGGCCTCACAAAGAAGCTGGTTTACATGGTGATCCGGGGCGATACCTGATGCACCTCTCACCATTTCAACTTTCAGGCTACTTTTTCGCATGAATCGCGCGATTTGCATCGTTGGTCGCGCAGGGTCAGATTCTGCTGCAACAACCTTTATGAACCCTGAGGAAATGATGAGGGCAAGATAGCCCGACAGTGCCACTGTGGCAGATTGTTGTGAGCATGACGGGAGACATCGCTCAAATAAAAGGGCAACGTCGTTGCCCTCGGGTTGGATTACTGCTGCATCAACGGCAGCAGCTGCTGATACAGCCGGCTGAACGTCTCACGTCTCGGCTGATAGTGCGCATGACGCGCCGGGTCGGGCTGGTGGCGCTGCACCTGCTTCAGGGCAGGCACGGTCAGATTCTCATCCAGCGCCATTTGCGCCAGACGTGCAGCGCCCAGTGCGGGTCCGACATCGCCGCCTTCGCAGTAATCCAGCGTCTGTCCGCTGATATCGGCCAGCATCTGTCGCCAGTAACCGCTTCGGGCACCGCCGCCAATCAGCATGATGCTGCTGGGCGTGACGCCGCAGTCGTGTACCACATCCATCCCTTCGGCCAGTGCAAACCCCACGCCTTCCAGCACCGCCCGCGCCAGTTCGGGCCGTCCATGCTGGTGGGTAAAGCCAAAGAAGCTGCCGCAGGCGTGCGGATTATTATGCGGGGTGCGTTCTCCCGACAGATAAGGCAAAAACCACAGCGACGGCGCATCCTGTTTTGCCCGCTCTGCCTCCGCCAGCAGATGCGGAACATCGTCACAGCCGGTCAGCGCAGCCGCCCAGTCAAGGCAGGACGCGGCACTGAGCATCACGGACATCAGATGCCAGCGCTGCGGCAGAGCGTGGCAAAAGCTGTGGACAGCACGTTGCGGATTACTGAGATAGCCGTCGCTGACGACAAAATAAACCCCGGATGTCCCCAGCGACAGCATGCCTTGCCCCGGTGCTGTCATGCCGACGCCAACTGCACCTGCCGCATTATCGCCACCGCCCGCCACCAGGGGCACCTGCGGCAGTGTCCAGCGCTGTGCAATAGCCGCCGACAAGGTACCGGTAATCTGATTACCTTCAAACAGCGCAGGCATCTGGCGTCGTTCCAGCCCGCAGGCCGCCAGCATCACATCGCTCCAGTCACGCTTTTCTACGTCCAGCCACATTGTGCCCGCCGCATCCGACATATCGCTGGCAAATTCGCCGCTCAGCCGCCAGCGTAGGTAATCTTTGGGCAACAGCACTTTTGCGACCTGAGCAAAGACGTCAGGTTCATGCTCTTTTACCCACAGCAGCTTTGGCGCAGTGAAACCCGGCATCATCAGGTTGCCGGTAATCTGACGCGATTCAGGCACGCGCTGCTCCAGCGTATGGCACTGATCGCCGCTGCGCCCGTCATTCCAGAGAATGGCCGGGCGCAACACCTGATGTTGTGCACCAAGCAGCGTAGCACCGTGCATTTGCCCGGTCAGGCCAATCGCTTTTACGCCACTCAGGTCATGCTGGTGGGCCAGGGCCTGTACGGCGCGATCCGTGGCCAGCCACCAGCTTTCGGGATCTTGTTCGCTCCACAACGGATGCGGGCGGGAAACCGTCAAGGGGGAGGTTTCCACTGCCACAACCTGCCCGTGTTCATCCAGCAGCACCACCTTGACGCCGGATGTGCCGATATCGATCCCGATTACCATGTCGCGCTCCTTACGGATTAAAAGTCATAAAGATAGTGATTCACCAGGTTTTCCAGCTGTTCCTGGCGTCCACTGTTGTGCTGCGGATTAAACTGCTGCTGATGTGCATGAGCCGCCAGCGCATCCAGCGAGAATTCACCTTTCAAAATCTGCTGACCAAATTCGCCGTTCCAGCCGCTGTAGCGCTGTGCTACGCGTTTATCCAGCTCACCGTCAGCCAGCATGCGTGCCGCCACTTTTAGCGCCAGCGCCATGGTGTCCATCGCGCCGATATGGCCATAGAACAGGTCATATTTATCGGTGCTCTGACGGCGTACTTTGGCATCAAAGTTTAGGCCGCCGGTCGTGAAACCGCCTGCTTTGATGATTTCGTACATCACCAATGCGTTTTCTTCCACGCTGACCGGGAACTGGTCTGTATCCCAGCCGCACTGTGGATCGCCACGGTTAGCATCCACCGAACCAAATACGCCAAGGGCAATTGCCGTCGCAATTTCATGATGGAAAGAGTGGCCAGCCAGCGTCGCATGGTTCGCTTCGACGTTCACCTTAATCTCTTTTTCCAGACCAAACTGCTTCAGGAAGCCATAAACCGTGGCCACATCATAATCATACTGGTGTTTGGTGGGTTCCTGCGGCTTAGGTTCGATCAGCAGCGTGCCCTGGAATCCGATTTTGTGCTTGTGCTCAACCACCATCTGCATAAAGCGGCCGATCTGCTCGCGCTCCTGGCGCAAGTCGGTATTTAACAGGGTTTCGTATCCTTCGCGACCGCCCCACAGCACATAGTTTTCGCCGCCCAGCGTCTGGGTCGCTTTCATGGCACTGCATACCTGGCTGGCTGCCCAGGAAAACACTTCCGGATCGGGACTGGTCGCAGCACCTGCACCGTAGCGCGGATGCGTAAAGCAGTTCGCCGTGCCCCACAGCAGTTTAATTCCGGTTTCCTGCTGTTTTTCCTGCAGTTTATCGGTCATGACGGCCAGGTTTTCGCGATAGCTTTTCAGCGAATCCCCTTCTGGTGACACGTCTACATCGTGGAAGCAGTAATAGGGCACATTCAGTTTGTGAAAAAACTCAAACGCCACGTCCGCTTTCAGTTTTGCCAGATCCAGCGCTTCGCCCGTTTTTTGCCACGGACGATCAAACGCGCCCGCGCCAAACATATCCGCACCGTTCCAGCAGAACGTATGCCAGTAACAGGCGGCGAAGCGCAGATGCTCGGCCATGGTTTTACCCATGATCACTTCATCCGGATTGTAATGGCGGAACGCCAGGGGATTGGTGGTTTTTGTTCCTTCGTAGCGAACGCGATCAAGCTGGTCAAAATAAGCGTGCATGGTTGGCTCCTTAGCATCGGCCCCGAATGGGTTACCCGGAAGCGTTATTGTGCGTACCCGCTCTCAGCGCGCTCAATTACGATATTTCACACAGCCAGTAAGATAATTATTTATTGTGCACTTGCTCGCAAAAAAATATGAAGGCTTTATGACGCCTGACAGGTCTTATGTCGCGATCGGCGAGTCTGAAAATGTAAAATTTTCGATCGCGCTCAAAAATACAGAAATAAACCAAAAAACGTAATAGCGGGATAAAAATCAGTAATTGCTGGCAGCTGAAAATAAGGTGAACAATTCATCCGCCTGGTTCATAGCCTTACAACGACAATAACCGTTCCCTACAGGATGACCATGATGAAAATGAAACCTGCATTACTCGCTGCCTTTGCGGCGCTGGCCCTGTTCAGTCAGGCCAGTCTGGCAAAAGAAGTCAAAATCGGTATGGCAATCGATGATTTACGCCTGGAGCGCTGGCAAAAAGACCGAGACATCTTTGTTAAACAGGCTGAGGCGCAAGGCGCAAAAGTATTTGTGCAGTCAGCCAATGGCAACGAAGAAACCCAGATGTCGCAAATTGAAAATATGATCAACCGCGGCGTTGATGTGCTGGTTATCATTCCCTACAACGGTCAGGTATTAAGTAACGTGGTGGCAGAAGCCAAACGTGAAGGGATTAAAGTGCTGGCCTATGACCGTATGATAAATAACGCCGATATCGACTTTTATATTTCCTTTGATAATGAAAAAGTGGGTGAAATGCAGGCGGAAAGTCTGGTGAAAAAGGTGCCAAAAGGAAATTACTTCCTGATGGGCGGATCACCTGTAGACAATAACGCACGCCTGTTCCGCGAAGGGCAGATGAAGGTGTTAAAACCCTATATCGATAACGGCAGCATTAAAATCGTCGGCGACCAGTGGGTTGATGCCTGGCTACCGGAAAACGCGCTGAAGATCATGGAAAACGCCCTGACTGCCAATAAAAACAATATCGATGCGGTTGTCGCCTCTAACGATGCCACCGCGGGCGGCGCGATTCAGGCGCTGAGTGCTCAGGGACTGGCCGGTAAAGTCGCTATTTCCGGGCAGGACGCGGATCTGGCCGCCATCAAGCGCATTATGAACGGCGCCCAGACCATGACCGTGTACAAACCCATCAAAGAACTGGCTACCGAAGCCGCGAAGATTGCCATCGAGCTGGGCAATGGTCAGACGCCAGCCAGCAATGCCAAACTCAACAACGGCCTGAAAGATGTGCCAGCGCGCCTGCTGACACCGATTGAGGTGAACAAAGACAACATTGACAGCACCGTGGTGAAAGACGGTTTCCACAAGAAAAGCGAACTCTAATCGCGTTACGCGAAGGAGAGTAAACGATGTTGCTGGAAATGAAGAACATCACCAAGCGCTTTGGCGCGGTGAAGGCGCTGGATAACGTCAGCCTGCAGCTGGATGCGGGTGAAGTGCTATCGTTGTGCGGTGAAAACGGATCGGGCAAATCAACGTTGATGAAAATCCTGTGCGGACTCTATCCGCACGGGGATTTTGACGGGCAGATCCACTTTGCCGGGGACGCTATTCAGGCGCAGACCATTCGCGATACCGAGCGCAAAGGTATTGTGATTATTCACCAGGAGCTGGCGCTGGTGCGGCAACTTACGGTGATGGAGAACATCTTTCTCGGCGCAGAGCTGGGGCGCTTCGGCATGGTGGATGATGAAACCATGACGCTGCGCTGCCAGCAACTGCTGGAGCGCGTCAAACTCAACGTCTCCCCGGATACGCGCGTGGGCGAACTGGGCCTTGGGCAACAACAGCTGGTGGAGATTGCCCGTGCCCTTAACAAGCAGGTGCGCCTGCTTATCCTGGATGAGCCCACCTCTTCGCTGACCGAGCAGGAGACGACAGTGCTGCTCAGCATCATCCAGAACCTGCGCGAACATGGCATTGCCTGCGTGTATATCTCGCACAAGCTCAACGAAGTGAAGGCTATCTCGGACACGATCTGTGTCATTCGCGATGGTCAGCACATTGCCACCCGACCTGCTGCGGGCCTGAGTGAGGATGACATCATCACCATGATGGTGGGACGCGAACTCACGGCGCTTTATCCCCATTCGCCCCACGAGATTGGCGACACGGTGTTGCAGGTCGATAACCTGACGGCCTGGCATCCGGTTAACCGTCACGTGAAGCGGGTAAACAACGTCTCTTTTACCCTGCGAAAGGGGGAAATCCTCGGCATTGCCGGATTAGTGGGTGCGGGTCGAACGGAAACCGTGCAGTGCCTGTTTGGCGTCTGGCCCGGCCGCTGGCAAGGGGAGATAGCGATTCACGGCAAAAAAGTCACGATTCGCGACTGCCAGCACGCCATCGCGCACGGCATTGCCATGGTGCCGGAAGATCGTAAAAAAGACGGCATCGTGCCGCTGATGGGCGTAGGCAAAAACATCACGCTGGCCGCGCTGGACCAGTTCAGTCATCGGCTTTCCACCATTGATGAGGCCGAAGAACTGCATGCCATCAACGCCGCCATTGCACGACTGCGGGTGAAAACCTCTTCGCCTGAGCTGCCGATTGGTCGCCTCAGCGGCGGCAATCAGCAAAAAGCGATTCTGGCGAAGTGCCTGCTGCTCAACCCAAAAATCCTGATTCTGGACGAGCCGACGCGCGGCATTGATGTTGGGGCGCGCCAGGAGATCTATGTGCTGATCAACGCCCTGGTACAGCAGGGCATCTCGGTGATTGTGATTTCGTCTGAGCTGCCTGAAGTGCTGGGCCTGAGCGATCGCATTCTGGTTATGCATGAAGGGCAAATAAAAGCCGATCTGATTAACGACAATCTGACTCAGGAGCAGGTGATGGAAGCCGCCCTACGGAGTGAACATTATGCTTAACAGCGAGAGTAAACCTGCCGTAGCGGCACCGGCTAACAAGCACGTATCCAGCAAGCTCGGCCTGCGTAACCTGCAGGTGTTGGTGATGCTGGGGGCGATTGTCTTGATTGCCCTGTTCTTTACCTGGACGACCGACGGTGCCTGGCTCAGTCCGCGCAACGTTTCTAACCTGCTGCGCCAGACGGCGATCACCGGCATTCTGGCGGTGGGCATGGTGTTTGTAATTATCTCCGCCGAGATCGATCTGTCCGTCGGCTCCATGATGGGGCTGTTGGGCGGCGCGGCGGCAATCTTTGACGTCTGGCTGGGCTGGCCGCTGCCGCTGACTATCGTGGTCACGCTGGTGCTGGGGCTGTTGCTCGGCACCTGGAACGGCTGGTGGGTGGCTTACCGCAAGGTGCCATCATTTATTGTGACCCTGGCCGGCATGCTGGCGTTTCGCGGTATTCTGGTGGGCATCACCAATGGCACCACCGTGGCCCCAACGAGTCCGGCGATGTCGCAGATTGGGCAGAGTTATCTGCCCGGCGGTATCGGTTTTGGCTTTGGTTTTGCGGGCCTGGCGCTGTTTATTCTGTGGCAGTGGCGCCTACGACTGCGTCGTCAGCAACTGGGTCTGGCTCAACCTGCCGCCTCCGGCACCGTAGCACGGCAGGCCATTACCGCCGTCCTGGTACTGGGCGCGATCTGGCTGCTGAACGACTATCGCGGCGTACCGACACCGGTACTGTTGCTGGCATTGCTGCTGCTGGTGGGGATGTTTATGGCCACTCGCACTGCCTTTGGACGCCGTATCTATGCCATTGGCGGCAACATTGATGCCGCGCGGCTCTCCGGTATTAACGTGGCGCGCACCAAGCTGGCGGTGTTTGCCATCAATGGCCTGATGGTGGCGATTGCCGGGCTGATCCTTAGCTCGCGGCTCGGCGCGGGTTCCCCTTCCGCCGGGAACATTGCCGAACTGGATGCCATTGCGGCCTGCGTGATTGGCGGCACCAGCCTGGCGGGTGGCGTGGGGTCGGTAGCGGGCGCCGTGATGGGCGCGTTTATCATGGCCTCACTGGACAACGGTATGAGCATGATGGATGTACCGACTTTCTGGCAGTACATCGTCAAAGGGGCCATTTTACTGTTAGCGGTGTGGATGGATACCGCCACGCGTCGCCGCCTGTAATCGTGTGAACGATCACACTGTGGCGCAAACCATTTCTGTGGCGCATCCAGCTGTGTTATGCAATGCGCTGGGAGTTAAAGGGATTGTGCCACTATGCATGAAAAACGATACCGCATTACCCTGCTGTTTAACGCCAACAAGGTTTACGATCGTCAGGTAGTAGAAGGCGTTGGCGAGTATTTACAGGCTTCGCAGACCAACTGGGATATTTTCATTGAGGAGGACTTCCGTTGCCGCATTGATAATATTCAGGAATGGCTGGGTGACGGGGTTATTGCGGATTATGACGATAGTTCGATTCAGCGCTCTCTGGCCGACGTGGCTGTGCCGATTGTCGGCGTGGGCGGTTCGTATCACAGGGAAGAAGACTATCCACCAGTGCACTATATTGCCACCGATAACACTGCGCTGGTGGAAAGCGCCTTTCTGCATCTGAAAGAGCGCGGCATCAACCGTTTCGCCTTTTACGGTTTACCGGCCTCCAGCGGTAAACGCTGGGCGCAGGAGCGTGAACTGGCGTTTCGCAAAATGGTGATGCGCGAGCGTTACATGGGCGTGGTCTATCAGGGCATGGAGACTGCCTCTGAGAACTGGCAGCACGCACAAAACCGTCTGGCCGACTGGCTGCAAACGCTTCCTCCCCATACCGGCATTATCGCCGTTACCGACGCCCGTGCGCGCCATCTGCTGCAGGCCTGCGAATACCTGAAAATTCCGGTGCCGGAGAAGCTGTGTGTCATCGGGATCGATAACGAAGAGCTGACGCGTTACCTGTCCCGCGTGGCGCTGTCCTCAGTCGTTCAGGGATCGCGGCAGATGGGTTACCAGGCCGCTAAACTGCTGCATCGTCTGCTCGATCAACAATCTCTGCCGTTACAGCGCATTTTAGTGCCGCCGGTAAAAGTCATTGCCCGCCGTTCCACCGATTTCCGTTCGTTGCACGATCCCGCTGTCATTCAGGCGATGCACTTTATCCGCTTCAACGCCTGCAAGGGCATCAAGGTTGAGCAGGTGCTGGATGCCATTGGCATGTCGCGCTCAAACCTGGAGAAGCGTTTCCGGGATGAAACTGGCGATACGATTCACGCCATGATCCACCGCGAGAAGCTGGAGAAGGCCAGGGAGCTGCTGGCGGGTTCGTCGCTGAGTATCAATGAGATCTCACAGATGTGCGGCTATCCGTCGTTGCAGTATTTCTATTCGGTGTTTAAGAAGAGCTATGCCACGACGCCGAAGGAGTACCGCCAGGAGAATGGCGAGGTGGTGTAGAAGCCCGGGCTGTGAGCATATCGGTACATCGATTACCTGTCGCCAGATCGCGCTTTTAATCATGATTAATATATCCTGCCCGCGTTTTTATCGCTGCTGCTCTTGTAACCTTAACCCTGTAATTACAGAAAAAAAAGTATTTATAATCAGGCAGTGCTGACCCTTACTCAACGTTTCATCAGGCGAATTGAAAAGAAATTATATGAAAATATGTGAATGGAAATCTGTTCAGCCTAATATCCAAACACCACCTTTTTCTCTAAGGAAGTCAGCATTTAAAAAGAAGTAAGGCAATATTTGAAAAGATGCAAAAAAGATAAATACATTCCAACATAAGCCTACGCCAATACGCCAGAAATGCTCGGCACGGGCATACGAATGGTCATGTGACGGAAAATGCGTATCGCCTTTAGCGGCTATGGTGAAAAAAATATCTCCATCAGGCGTCCAGAACGTTGACCTGAAACTGCCCTCCGTTTCCTGCATCTGGCAAAGGAAGGAAGATACATTACGGCTTCAATCAAATTGCAAGATATCATGTTAAAAATTGCAATCCATTCAGATGCAGTAATTGATCTCAATCATTAAAAACAGTAACACAGAATTTAATATGCTCACTCCACACTGAATTCTTAAATTTATCGGAGCATATAACGATGAGAGAAAAATTACTGTTACTCCCCGTGTCTGTCGCATTAGCATTTCAGAGTCATGCAGCAGTCCCGGAAGTCACATTCAATCTTTATAAAAATAAAGATGCATACTGGACGGCGGAAAAAATTCAAAAAGCAGCCCCTATGGAGGCAGTAGAAGCGCATCGCATCCAGCACACCCACGAGGTTTATCAAAATAAAGAGCCGTCTCCGGATCTTTCATCTGAGAATAAGTTCAGGAAACGCCCCCGAAATATGAATGGAATACCAACAAAAGCGAACATTGAAGTGCAGCCTTATAGAACGGCGGGAAAGTTATTTTTTTCTGATGATTCTGGTAAGAATAAATATTGTAGTGCTCAATATATCAAAAGTAAAAATCTGCTGCTAACAGCAGGACATTGTGTACGTAATGCCGTGACAAAAAAATGGTATAGTCATTTCATTTTTTATCCCCGCTATTCAAACGGACCCAAAGATAAAAGTACAGGATGGTTATGTGCAACAACATGGTCTGATTATACAAAAGAAATTCCCGGATGGTCACAAAATTGGGGTAAGGACTACGCTTTTATTTATACGCTTTCACCGTCAAAAAATGGCTATCTGGGTTACAGAATCAATAGCACGGAAAAAGCCACAACTGCAATAGGCTATCCGGGTAATTATGAAAAAGGTCATTATCTGATGGCGATGTCCGGCACACAGATGCGTGTAACTGGGTCTCCTGTTATTGAAATGCAGATCAACCGCATGCGCAGTGGCAATAGTGGCGGTGCCTGGATAGTAAATTTTAGCGACAATAATGTAAACAGTAACTATGTGACTGGTATCAACTCATTCCATTACACGAACAAACCAGACAGTGAATTTAGTCCTCTGTTCGACAAGGATTTTATTACGCTAATGAACTTTAGTAATAATAAATGTTTGTATTAAAATCCAATGTTTAGCAAACCATAATATCCGATTGTATTATTCATGAAGCGTTAACGTGATAGTCAGTTTACTGCCTTTCACCGCACGTGTTATGCCATAAGGAAAATCAGGAAAGCCAGTTCTGTTATCCCAGGCTGGCTTTATTATTTTTTTTAGAGGGAAAAATAAAATATCAAAGGCCTAATGAAATCTTTCCGGAGAATAATCTCATGATACATGATAAATTCGCTATTGAGATAATTATTGGTTGCCTTGTGATAAGTAAAACACTCCAGGAAGCGTAAGGGTGAGTGTAGCAGAAATTATTTTCTGTTAAACAGGGCGGCAGGAAGTTCTGCCACCCTGTTTAACAATAATTATGCTGAGTAAGCAATATCCCACTGTTTAATGTGTTTCTGTAATACTGTCGAAAACAGACCTGTTTATATTGTTGTTTTCTTTAAGGAAATAGAGGTAGGTTTTAATCGAAATATCAATGCTTACGTCACTCATCATTTTAAACTCCACCCCATTCAATGGTTTGTAAATTTTATAAAAATCCATTCCCTTTATTACGCCGACAGCATCGCCAGCACAAATTAAATCTGTATAGTGAGAGATTTCATTAACAATAAGTATTTGTGCATTTCTGAAAAGACAACAAACACGTTTGGAAATCATACTGACATTCTCATGACAAACTGATTTTTTATCAATAATAAATACAGTGTCAATATTTCTACTTTCCAGAATGTCCTGGATTTTGCTGTTATAAAAGAGTGAGACCTTTTCAGAGAGTAGTTCCACAGAGTCAATAGCCGCATGATTAATCATGCGCTGTGAAACTACCATATCCACGTCCTCAGAAAGTAGTTTTTCAAGTGCCAACTCTTTCCCGAATTCCATAAAGAAAACATTACTGATTTTTTTCTTTTTCTTGAGAGAGTATATGAACTTGTTAACTGTATGGTTATAATTAACTTCCATACCTATTTTTAAGTCATTCCTTTGCCTTCCTCTGATTTTTTCTTTTACATAAGAATTTTCAATGTTATATATCTCCTCATGGAAAGGTAAAAGTTTTTCATAAAATTCTTTTCCTTTCTCAGTGAGTATTAGATCGTTATGCCTTCTAACAAAAAGCTTAAATCCCACCCATGATTCGAGAGTTTTTATTCTCCGACAAACAGGTGAAGAGGTCAGGTTAAGAGAAAAAGAGGCTTCTTTAATCGTCCCTTCTTTTACAACTGCCATAAAAGATTCAAGTGTTTTTGATATTAGCAATTTCTCAAGCCCTCACAGTGAAATATACGCTGAACATCATTATTCAAAACACTTGTTAATTGCAACATGAAATTATCAACTGATCATATTATTTTCTATATTTTTTAATGGTATACCAATTCTGGCAATATTACGTTGCTAAAGTGGCATTTGGAATTTGTTCACGGCAAGGGCAACATACTTAACAGACGAAACAAGCATCGTTTCGGATGATGGAATTTTGATGTCAAGTGCTATTAATCATGAAATTAACTTAGATCAAAAAACAAAATAAAATTTTTGTAACTGAACGTTATTTTTAAATAAGAATTTAGAGGTTGATATCAGAGATTATCTTTATGATTTTTGTTTATAAGTGATAGTGGAGTGTGTTACGAGCAGATAACTCATTCTGGAAAAAGGAAATGTCAAAAATTTCATTTACGAGGAAGGGGGGAGCATCGTTGGAAGGCTGAAAAATTCAACATTATTTTATTTTTTAGCGAAGGGTGAAAATAGAAAATATCGACTCGCATTTAACTATATTCCAGTTTCATTAAAAAGGAGAGGGCCGTTGTCTGCTTTAAGGGTGGTTCTTATGTTAATAGCTGAAATTAAAAAAATAAGAAAATTTTTCAGAAGGTAACCTGAAGAAAAAACATTTTTATTATCAATGAGTTAACTCTGTTTCTTTAGTTCTATAGGTTTTTAGAACTGAAGGTTTATTAAATATGGTTTTATTTTTCTGACGCTAGTTAGTCGGTGTGGCTTAATTAAAAAAAGGAGGGTAAAGCAATACTGTAAAATTTAAATTATCTTCATGTATGCTTTTTTGCGGGTTAACAGAAACTCTGAAAACCATTTCAGTTTGTTGCTTTTTAATTTTTTGCCCCATAGAGATAGCATGCAATATCGCACGGTGAGTTGTTTGGTATTTATTTAGCAACCGATAATATCTGTTAAGAGTTTAATAACATTAGGAGATTTAAAAATGAAAAACATTATTTCTAAACCCAAAGAGGGTCTGTCTTCCCGCCATGGGCATGTTTTTTCGCCAAAGTCACGCGCCTATTTCGCCTGGGAAAAGGGACAAATTGACGATGGTATGTTGAATCAGCGTGAGGCTGGGAAGTTTTTTCCTGCAAAGTTGAGCGGTCTGGCCGATCCGGTTGCACCGACGGATGTTTATAGTGCGCTTCCGCCGCGCGACGGGGAAATTGCCAGTGCTAATCAGGGAAACGCAAGATTTCTTGACCAGCCAGGCTCAGACTGGCCCAAGCACGATGTGATTTCCAGTCAGCTGCTACCTGTTCGCTGGCATTACTCTGCTGTTCATGTCACTCGTCGCTGGAATTACTTTATTACCCGTAAAGACTGGAACCCTGATTTACCTTTAAGTCGCGAGCAATTTGATGAAAAGCCTTTTTTTAGCGTTGAATTAACCGAACAGCCCTTCTGGAGTCATGGTGACGCCCTGACGCCGCCTAATCCGACCGAACATATGCTGATGTTGCCTGAACGACGCGGTTATCATGTATTACTGGCGGTGTGGGAAATCGCAAATACCGGAAATGCGTTTTATCAGGTCATTGATTTAAATTTCACCGACAGCACGATTTCGCTTCCACCTCCCGCGGCACCAGAAGCCTTACGGGTTAAGGGCGTAACGGGTAATACCATTTCACTTACCTGGAGTGCCCCGTCGGTAGCGGCAGCTTATTACACTATCTATCGTGACGGAGTATTCGCTGACCGCGTAAAAGCGATGGAATTTACTGATTCAGGGCTGAAAGAAGATACGGAATATACCTATGAAGTCACCAGCGTCGATATGTCCGGAACGGAATCTGCTCGCAGTCATGCTTTAACTGTACGGACCCAGTCCAGCGCCGCTATTGATCATCCACCTTCTGCACCTGAAAACTTACACTGTATGCAGGTTACCACCAACAGTATTAGCTTGATGTGGAGTCCGTCGCAGAGTCCGGTCGCTATTCAGTGCTATATCCTTCACCGGGATGGTCAAGTCATTGCGCGTACGCCTGCCAGTCAGTTGACATATGTTGACAGCAATCTTCAGGAAGGTACGACATATCACTATTATGTCGTTGCACAAAATGAAAACGGATGCTTATCCGCGCCCGGTAATCAACTTGCCATGACTACTGAGCGAACATCAACGACAACCCCCGATCCGGCGCCACATCGTAAATGGGCTTTACGCTCTACATTTAGCGCGGGCGAAATTGTTTCTCACAATGGCAGCTTATGGCAGTGTATTCAGACACACGTAGCGTATTCACCCGAATGGGCGCCCGGAGCTTCTGATTCCGCCACGCTATGGCGCCTGATCAAAGCGTAAATTCAGTATGGCAAAAAAGATAGCCGGCCTCCGGCTATCTTTATCACTCATCTGAGGAATGGGATTACATCAGATTGGCATATTGATAATGGAAGAATTTGAAAATTTATTCAGGGTGAAAGATGTTTAGCAATATTATTTGTCAACCAGACTATCGTGTTATCGCCGCCTCTTTTTCAGGTGCGCTCGTTTTTTTTCTGATTGAGAAAAAGTACAAGCGGAGTAAAAAATGGGTGCTGTTTGGGATATCGTTTGTTATGGGTATTCTTGGTGCCGATGCGGCGGTTTCAATTTTAAGTCATTATTTCTCTGAGGACATTGGCTGTGGAAGGGAGGTTGGTGGGTTTGTATGCAGTGTGACCATTGTGAGTCTGGGGAAGGGTTTACTCTCATTACCTGATATACTGTTTAGAAAATTCAAAAGGAATTAACGTGAAAACGGCTGTGCATTGCTAAAGTCATTAATCAATAAAACGGCCTGAAATAAAGAAAAATAAAGGGATTGATAAAATAGTCTGAAGCGTTCCACTTAATTAATTATTGCTTTACTGCCCACAATCGACAGTTGGCGATGGACCTTGAGAACACGTTGATGGGGGTGATGATATTGAAGAACCTGATGCTGAATATCTTCTTTAGCGTAATATTTCATTAATTTCAGGGGCGACTATAAAGGCACACATATGCACTGGCTGCAGCAAATTCAGCATCAGTATCAAATGTAGGGGTATTGACCTTGCGGTTTGCCTGTTTTTGTCTCCGTGGTGCCTGAAAGACACTCCCGTTAAAGTATAGATCGCAACGTTTTAGCGCCCCCATAATGCCATTATTGATAGTTCCGGTGCTGTAATCATCATGACGGAGTTATCGCCTGTTCACCCGTGACGAGTTTATCGCATGCGTTTGCGTTCTGGCTCCTGGCTATGTGATGGTGCTTTACTGACTTATGAAGCAGCCAGTTGTCCTTTGCATTCCCGGAATAAAGCGTGCTCAACAGTAGGCATGGCTTAAAAGGGGGAAGCTATCGGGCCCATCTAATAAAAGTAACGTCTAATGCTTAAAGTTCGTAATGCCCTGCTGGGCGGTTACGCCGCCTGGGTGGCGCTCTGGAAAAATTACCTGCGGTTTTATGGCCAGGATCTGGATGATATCGTCCCTTATAATATAAGGCTCTGAGCCTAAGTCCTCTGGACTGCATTCCTGAAATAACGTTATACAAGATCTCCTCCAGCTTTTGAAAAGGATAAAAGATGACTTGTCGGGAACATCACTACCACATTAACATTCGCTGGACCGGTAATCGTGGCAGCGGTACAGACTCCTACTCCTCGTACGACCGCAACAGCGAACTTGCCGCTGACGGTAAAGCGACCATCGCGCTCAGTGCCGATCCGGCATTTCGTGGTGATGCCACCCGCTGGAATCCCGAAGAACTGTTACTGGCCTCTGCGTCAGCCTGCCATAAATTATGGTATCTGCACCTGTGCGCCGATGCCGGTATTATTGTCGAGGCCTATGAAGATATGGCCGAGGGCACGCTGGTTGAAGGCGAGCGTGGCCATTTTACGCAAATCACGCTAAGGCCGATGGTCACGCTGCGCCACCCGGCAGATGCCGTGCGTGCAGAGGCATTGCATCACGACGCTCACGCTGCGTGTTTTATCGCCAATTCGCTAAACTTTCCGGTACATTTCGTGCCGCACTTTATCTCAGGATAAGCCGCACGCTTCACCGGATTATTAATAATGCTTAAGTTTTGCACGCGCTTGCCGATACTTTATGCGCAACTGGCGAAATCCGTCGCCAGTATTATGTGACCCCCATCTGGGGCTCAGTCAACATAAGGAGCAACTGCATGGATATACAGCAACTCACCACTCTGTCTGCAGGTTTAGAACAATGGCAGGCTCGCGGTGAAGCCAATGCGAATCTGTTGAAAAAAACGCTGAATCAACAGGCAGATACCATCACTACGCTTGTTGAGGGTGTGACAGCACTTCCCTCTAATCCGGCTGTAGGGCGTAACATCAACACCACCGCCTGATCATGCCGTTACGGATCCCCGGGCGGCTTTCGCTGTGCCGCCCGTTTTAATGCATGGCGCGGTTTATTCCCTTGTCTGAATCTGGCTGAGTCAACGGCCTTGACTCAACGCTTTCATCACAGCAATTTCTTCCAATATCCGTGAACCTCACCTGGATTAAATAGGTTATCGCTCATCTGTTGCCTGGGAATGCTATGTCTTCGCGCCTGTTATCGATTGGTTATTCAATGCCTAAAATACGTTTAATCGCGACGTACCCTTTAAATGTTCTTCGCACGACATTGAGGGTTTTTTTGACCGCTATATGCTTCTTCACGAACACGGCCCAGGCAGACCGCCTTAAATCTGAGGAGCCATCGTTATGATGTCTTTTTCAACGGGTTTCCTGTTGAGCCTGTCACTGTGTCTTGATATCGGCATTGCCAACATTGCCATGATTACGCTGGCGATGCAGCGTGGCTATTTTCAGGGGTTCTGGTTGGGAGTCGGCACCTGTGTGGGCGATTTGATCTATGCCGTTCTGGCGCTGGCTGGCATGGCGGTGTTGCTGCAGTTCGATGTTGTGCGGTGGATCATCTGGATAGGTGGTGGTGCTTTGCTGGTGGGGTTTACCATCAAAATGCTGCTGTCCGCCTTTCGTAACCTCAACGATATCGATACCACGCTGAGTGCGCCCAGGCGGTCAATGTGGCGTGAGTTCCGGCACGGTATCGTGCTGGCAATGTCGTCGCCGACTGCCATTTTGTGGTTTGCCACGGTGGGTGGTGCATTGATTTCCCGATTCGGGCAGCAAAGCATTACGGGATCGGCACTGTTTCTGAGCGGTTTTTTTCTGGCGGGGATCGTATGGACAGCGGCCCTGTGCCTGGTCGGTAGCCTCGGCGGCAGGTTGTTAGGGCAAAAGCTATTGAGATATTCCTATATGGCTTCCGCGCTCATCTTTGCCTACTTTGCCTTATATGTGATCGTGTCAGGATATAGAGAATTTATTCTTTCCTGAACCCACCTGTGAAGCATAGTGATGGGGCGTTATCCCCATCACTTTTCGAAACGCATTGATAAAATGGCTCTGATCGTAAAATCCCAGCTGATAAGCCGTATCAAGAGGATGGCTGTTTTGCCGGAGTAAATCCCGTGCCGCACACAGGCGAAGCTGCATGTGATACTGCAGAGGAGGAAGCCCGGTGTACTGCGTAAAACGTCTGACCAGATAATATTTTCCGACACCTGCAACCTGTGCCAGTGTTTCCAGCGAAAGTTTTACGCTCAGATGCTGCCGCATAAATACTTTTACCCGATCCATCTTCTTATCTGAAAAGGTCCCCAAGGGGGCATTTGTGGATAGCAGCTCAGCGCACAGCAGCAGCAATGCCTGCTCTTCCTCGGCGCAGTCATGATGTTGGGTCAGGCTGGCATAGCGGCATATGGCGTTAAATAATGCCTGATCGGTGAAAACGCCTTCAGGCAACACGGGTGCCGCATGGCTGCTGCTAAGGTTCTGGCTAATGCTGAGCGTTTTCAACACGCACTGCGGAATATGAATGCTCAGGAACTCCGCCCCATGGTGATCGAAGCGCGAGGACTGAACGCTTGCAGGGTTATACAGGGTGATCTGGCCTGCGTTAACCCACTGTGTCTGACCATTGAGCGCAATTTCCTCAATGCCCGCCAGGTTAGCGCTGATAACGTATTCATCATGCGTATGTCTAGGAAACACGGCGTCATTGGCGTTCACGCGAGAGCACTCCATGCCATTGCGGCTAAACCAGTCCAGAGCGTGCAGCGCCATAAGAAGCCCTCTTACGTTAAGCATCAGAGCGATGTGGCTCTGACAAGACCATTCAGGCAGGCTATATTAACCTTATTTCGGGACGGATATGTGTGTACCCGCCAGCGCAAGAGAGATGTTGAACCTGACCGGTAGTGAGGCATTTTTTCGATGTGTTCTTTCGATGAAAATCGGGGGGAGGTGAAGATGGATGATTTTTTAAACCTGATAGCGAACTGTTGCCTGCTTTTCTCATTTGGAAAGAAGAAAGAGGTGAATACGTCCATCACCGCGCTAAAATACAAGCCGTTAGTGAATATGGGCGTCTGTGAGCCGAAGACGCATAAGAAGGGCCCGTCCGCTAAGTGATGGCTACGCGTAAAATGAAACCGCGCGTGAAGATGCAGGGCACTGAGACGTCCCTCATGGGTGTCGGTCTTTCAGACAGAGATAAACCGGCCTGGCGTCCGCCCCATCCTGTTCTCTGGCTCCCGACCACGTTGTTGTGCTGAATGACAACGGCCCGCTGGCTCCTCAGCACGAGCAGGCGATAGCCACAGGTTTTTAGTCCTGTCACGGCCTGTCCGTTTGCAAAGACGTTTCCTCACGCCACCCACTGTGTCTTGATAGATATCCCGTTCAGCGACGGCCAACATGATCTTCTGCCAGGCCACGCGCCACCGATCACAGGCGAGAGCTATCAGTGCAATAGATAGCATGATCACAATAACTGCACTTATTGTTAACTTTGTATTAATAACATTGGTTATCATAACCCCATCGAAAGCGAATTGCTTTCACACTTACAACATTAAGGAACAGGATTATGAAAACCATTAAAACACTGTCGATTGCTGCCGTTGCTGCACTGTCATTTATGTCGGCCTCAGCTTTTGCACAAACCGTTACCGCAACGGGTTCAACGCTGGACGGTACAGAAGCCAAAATTGCCGCTCAGGCCGAGCAGCAGGGCGCACAGTACAAAATCATCGAAGCCAATACAAACGATCGCGTTCACATGACAGCTGAGCTGTATAAATAAGCGTTCCGGATGCGCCGGCGCGAAAAAGGGCTGCTTAATGAGCAGCCCTTTTTGTGTCTGCACAGACAGCAGCGCACCAACCTTGTCAGATTGAATCGCCGCCGTGCGCCGTTTGCGCTCTGCAAGCAGCGTCATGAATAAAAGGTCAGGCTTCCCCGCACATAAACCGCGCCAGATCAGCGTAATCTTGATGCCGTACCCGCTTCATTCAGCCATAACGTAAATTTTACAGAAGAGGTTAGCCCGGTCACAATCTTATGGTTGTTTATTCGCCATTGTCTCAAGCCCGTTCTTTATCCTGCCGATAAACCCTCCAGACCACTCAACATGGCAGTATAAAAAATGACAATTTTTAAAAAAATATTTTCTATTTTTCCTAAACACCAGCATAAACACGCCGCCGATTCGCTCAGAGCTTTGGACGATGCGGTTCCGATCATCGAATTTACCCCGGATGGCACCATCCTTCGGGCCAATGCACTGTTTCTAAGCAAGATGGGTTACGAAGCGCAAGAGATCGTGGGCCATCACCACAGTATGTTTTGCCCGCCATCAATGGTGAACTCATCTGAGTACCGCCAGTTCTGGCAGCGCCTTGCCAGCGGCAAGAGCTTCAGCGGCAAATATCTGCGTCTGGGCAAAGACAGCCATCCGGTCTGGCTGGAAGCCAGCTATGTCCCGGTGAAAGACAAACATGGCCGCGTCATCAAGGTCATCAAGCTGGCGGCAGATATCTCCGAGCGCATCAGTGAGGCACAGCAGCAGGATGCCCTGGTGCAGGCGATCAGCCGCTCAATGGCGGTCATCGCATTTAACAAAGCCGGGGAAGTGTTAGAGGTTAACGAAAACTTTCTCAAAGCAACGGGCTATAAAGCCGACGAGATTCTGGGCAGGCATCACCGTATGTTCTGTTCCGAGGAACTGCGCAGCAGCAAGGAATACCAGCAGTTTTGGCAGCGTCTCAATCAGGGCGAATTTTTCTCTGGGCAGTATCCGCGACTTAATCGTCATGGCGAAACTATCTGGCTGCGCGCGACGTATAACCCGGTTTTCGATGCCGATGGCCGGTTATATAAGATTGTAAAATTCGCCAGCGATGTTACCGAGCAGGTGCTGCAAAACCAGCAAGAAAATGAAGCGGCTCAGCACGCGTGGAAGATGGCGCAGCAAACCCGCGAAAGCTCGGTAACGGGTGCGGATGTGATTGAAGACAGCGTCAGAACCATGGCCGAGATCGCCAAAGAGATGAACAGCGTTTCCGCTGACGTCTTTGGGTTAAACGGCCAGTCAGATCGCATTGCCGATATGGTGCACACCATTCGCAACATCGCTGAGCAGACGCGATTTATCGCATTAAACGCGGCAATTGAGGCAGCCCGTGCCGGCACGTCCGGCCGCAGTTTTGCCATCGTGGCCGCCGAGGTGCGTACTCTGGCTGCCCGCATCAATGAAGCCACTGAAGAGATAGGTCGCGTGGTCTCCAGCAATAATCAGCTGGCAAAAAAGGTGCTGGAAGATATCGAAAATAACCTGAAAAACACCGCTCGCGGCGTCAACCTGATGCGCCAGGCCGGAGAGGTTATCGCCAGCATTCAGAGCAATTCGGAGCGGGCAGAAGAGGCGGTCAGAAACGTTTCACGCTCGACGTCGCCTATTTAGCGCTTAACCCTGCAGCAGCAGGTCATCCGTCTGCGCGGGTGACCTGCTGCCTGTCCGGCTGTTTTCTGTCAGGCGCTCCGCCAACATTTCACTTTGTTTGCCACCATTCGATAAGGCACTATTAGCCCTCTCTGTCCCTGCCACATCATTGTTGAAAGGAACGCCAGCCCACATGCCCGTCAATTTCGATCTCAACGATCTGTATGCGTTTCGCGCCCTGGTTGAATATGGCAATTTCCGTATCGCCGCGGAATCCATCTGCCTGTCCCAGTCGGCGCTGAGCCGCAGGATTGAGAAGCTGGAAACGGCGTTGGGGATAAAGCTGTTTGACAGGACCACCCGCCGGGTCACGCTGACGCTTTATGGCCAGACGTTCGCCGCGCGTTCAGAGCAACTGCTGACCAATTTTGAAGAAGTGATGGCGGATATCAGTAAAGTCAGCCAGGACAGAACCGGACTGGTGACGGTTGCCACGGTGCCTTCCGCCGCCTATTACTTTATGCCGGATGTGATTCGCCGCTTTCAGGTGCGCTATCCTCGGGTGCGGGTCAAGATTATTGACAGTAGCGCAGGCAACGTTATTGAAGCTGTCACCAGTGGTCAGGCAGATTTTGGCATTTGCTTCTCGGGCAACCCGCCGCCCAATACTGAGTTTTTACCGCTGGTGGAGGATGTTTACGTCGTGGCGTGCCGACACGATCATCCCCTTGCTAACCGCAAAAGCCTGACGTGGCAGGAGTTTTACCAGCAGGATTATGTCGGGCTGGATAAGACCTCTGGCAATCGAAATCTACTGGATTCCGCACTGGGCCATGTTGTTCCGGCGCGCCCGAGCATCTGCGAAACCCGGCATGTAACAACGATGCTGGGCATGGTCGAAGCGGGAATCGGCATTGCTGCCGTTCCCGCGATGTCGATGCCGTCATCAGGCCATTCGGTGCTGGTTCACCTGCCGCTTACCGATCCGGTCGTGAAACGCACCGTTGGCCTGATCAGGCGCCGTGGACGCATACAGTCTTATATCGCTGCAGAGCTGGAAAAACTGATTACTGAACAGTATCACTCTGCTTAACGGGTTGCTGCGCGTTGACCGAGTGCAAACCCGTGGCATGGATGACTTCCTGAGCCGGGGCAGACGCCAGGAAATCCAGTAACGCTTTGCCTTCCTCAGGATGGTCTGCTTTGGCAGGAACCGCGCCGGCAAACCGGGTGATGTACTGCACGTCCTCAGGCAGTTCACCTACAAAGGTCACGCCCGGCACGGGCAGGAGTTCACTGACCTGCTGGAAGCCCAGCGCATAGTGGCCTTTTGCCACTTCAGACGCTACCGGGATGCGTTCCACCTCGTGCGCTTTGCCTTTCACCTTGTCTTCAATGCCTAACTTTTTAAACAACTGGCTGCTAACGTACTGACCGCTGGCGCTGTCTGAGTAGGCAATTGACTTCGCATTTAACAGGGTTTTACGCAGATCGGCATCCGTTTTGATATTGGGTTTAGCGTCGCCTTTCTTCACGACAATCCCGATCGGCGAGTCAGCCAGCTCAACGCGGGAGTCCGGTTTTATCCACTTACCTTTTTCCAGCTGACTAAGCGCATCGCCGACCATAATCACCACATCGGCTTTTTCCCCGCGCGCCAGACGGTTGGGAATCGCCTGCGGTGTTTTACCCATCGACGGCCCGGACACCAGAATAATGTTGTCGCCACTTTTAGCTTCAAACTGCGGTGTGAGTTTTTCCAGTGCGGCTTTAAAGCCGCCAGAAATCATCACGGTCACCTCTTTTGCCAGCAAACCGGTGCTGACGGAGGAAAGGACCAGCGTGGCAAGGAGTGAACGGTAAATTATTTTCATTATGTAATCCCTGACTTAGTGTTTAACGGCGGTTTGAAGATTTACAGTGCTGCGACGGTACAGATACAGCGTTGCCAGTAAGGCGCAGACGGCAGCAAAGCTCATCCAGTAACCCGGGGAGGCTTTATCGCCTGTGTACTCAATCAATGCGGTTGAAATCACCGGCGTAAAGCCGCCAAAGACGGCGGTTGCCAGGCTGTAGGCCAGTGAAAAGCCCGCCACCCGAACTTCCGCTGGCATGATTTCAGTCAGTGCCGGAATCATCGCGCCGTTATACAGACCATAGATAAATGACAGCCACAGCAGAACGGTGAGCATCATGGAAAAGCTGGGTGCAGCAGCCAGCATCGACAGGGCAGGGTAGGCGGTCGCCAGCGCGATCAGCGTCATGGTAACCAGTACAGGTTTACGTCCGAAACGGTCAGACAGCGCCCCGCCAACCGGTAACCAGAGGAAGTTAGAGATGGCAACCAGCAGCGTGACTAACAGGCTATCGGAGGCGCTGAGCATCAGCACTTTCTTGCCGAAGGTCGGCGCATAAACGGTGATCAGATAAAACGCTGTGGTGGTCATGGCCACCATCAGCATGCCTGCAATCACAACCTGCCAGTTGGCCAGCAGGGTTTTAAACACGTCGCGCATCGCCAGATGATGACGGCGGGCGTTGAACTCCTGGGTTTCTTCCAGCTTGCGGCGCAGGAAGAAAATGAAAGGCACAATCATGCAGCCAAACAGAAACGGAATCCGCCAGCCCCATTCACGAATCGCGCTCTCTTCCAGCACGGCGTTCAGGGCAAAGCCCATCGCGGCGGCGACCATAATGGCCACCTGCTGGCTACCTGACTGCCAGCTGGTATAAAAACCTTTGCGCCCCGGCGTGGCGATCTCAGCCAGATACACAGAAACGCCACCCAACTCCGCTCCAGCGGAGAAACCCTGCAGCAGGCGGCCGATTAACACCAGCATCGGTGCCCAAAGCCCAATGCTTTGATAAGACGGAATCAGGACGATCAGAAAAGTACCTGCCGCCATAATCGACAGGGTGACGATCAGGCCTTTACGTCTGCCGACCTTATCAATGTAGGCGCCCAGCACCACTGCGCCGACAGGACGCATCAGAAAGCCCGCGCCGAAGACGGCGAAGGTCATCATCAGCGAGGCAAATTCACTGCTCGCCGGAAAGAAAGTGTGGGCGATATAGGTGGCATAGAACCCAAACAGAAAAAAGTCGAACTGTTCCAGAAAGTTGCCCGAGGTAACGCGTAATATTGCGCCGGCTCTGGCGCGGGTGGTCATCGGTGAAGTCGAGGAATGCATCGGTATCTCCAGTTTATCGTTGACGCTTTTTGCCGCGTCTGTTGCTGAAGACTGGATCAGGTAAATAAAGTAAATAAGCGCAATAAACTCATCGACTAATGCGCGCTGTGCATCAATGGCAGTTAACAATTACCTGAGGCTATGCGCAACAAGCCTTTAACAAGATGGCGAGATAAGCGCTTACAGATCAGGGCCGGGAAACTTAATGCGCGTTTTGTGACAGGGTTCATACGGGTATTTGAATCAGAAAGCACAGCGTAAAGCGTTTGTAAGGCTATATCAGTCGATGCGGGCGCTCAGGGCTTAATGGCCGCAAAAAAGGGAGAGCAGTAAGACGTGCCAGCGCCGCTAGCCAGGCGATCAGCGCGGCTGAAAAAGCGCCGTTTCCACGGTGCCTCGCGCTATCAACGTTCTGCCCAGCCCTGACCACACAGGCGAGAAAATCCCCGTATGTCGACATCCCCGGCTTCGCTGTCCTGAATAGCCTGAACCGATGACGTTGTTGCTGATAGCCATCAGGGTACATTTCTTATCTGAGGTCATGATGTGAAACAGCAGGGATACCGTTGAGACAGCAGGGCGTGACAGCAAGCGTGATCCTGACGACATAAAAGCCGATCGGGCATACGGCAGAAACGCCCGAACGGGGGGGTTTATCAACGTTGCTGATAAACTTCTGTGCCTGTCATTCGTGAGAACGGGGTCATAAGGCTTATCGCCTGTCCTCAGAACCAGGCTTCCCACATTGCACCCAGATTGAAGTCGTCCTGGATGTCGTTTTCACGGCCATTCACGCGCGCGGTGCGCGCATCGTCGACTTTGCCGCCGGTGACATAGAAGCGCAGCATGGGGCGGAACTCCGGTCCCATATCAATGGCGATGTTTTGCGACAGGGTCAATTTCCAGCCATTGTTACTGCCGCCTTCATCATAGTTTACGCGCTGATAACCGGCTTCCAGCCAGGTTGAATGGACGTCATTCCAGAAATACATCGGGCGAACAATCGCGGCGTAGTTTTTCCGATTGTCGCTTTTCAGTCGACGGTTGTCGTAATCGTGATAACCCAGCAAATACTCCACCTGTGCCTGCTGGGTAAACTGATGCTTACCTTCAAAGCTGGTGTAGACAGTGCGAAGGCCCTCGGTTTTGCTGAAAACGCTGTTATCCGAGTTGTCAGAGTAGCGGGTAATCACTTTATTCACGCCGTGGTCGTTGGTGTGGCTCAGCACAAACGCGCCCTGCCAGGCTTTCAGGCGATCGTCACTGTCCACCGCTTTGGAGTCGAAACCGTAATTAGCGTAGATCTCCAGATCCAGTGCGCCCAGCTTCATGCCGTGAATTTTAGACGTCGCGGCGTAGTTGCCTTTATCCCCGGTACCCGAACCGCCCGTACAGGTGATGCGCGACGGATTGGACTCGTCGCTGAGCACTTCAGGGCTACAGGATTCCACGGCAGCAACAGCAGCAACGTCAAATTTTATCCCGCCCACGTCGAAGTTTTTTACCCCCGCGCCCTGACCATCATGGTTCATCCAGAAATAATCATTGATGTTCTGCTGTGGACGCTGATGAAAGTCCCGTCCGGCCCAGAGATAGGCGTCAGGATTTGATGCCAGCACATTGGTGACGCCGGCATAGGCTTTTTTCAGGTTAACTTCATCGCCCCAGTGATCGATCATCACATTGACGTCCCAGAGGGCACCACTTTGGCTCTTAAATGCTTTGGAGAGCTGGAACTCGCCACCGTTGCCTTCGTTGCCCAGACGACCGATACCGGAGGCCCCGTTGTAAGAGCCGTCCACGCCAACATATTTCTGATCGCCGCTTTGGTAATGCGCACCGTAGCGTGCGTAGCCGCTGAACGTCACCCCAAACGGAATAGCCCGGTCCGGTGACTGAACCGGACTTTGTGGTTCGGTCACCTCATCCGTTGTCTTCGCCACTGCCGCATCCCTCTTTGCCTGACGTTCTGCCAGGGCTTTATCGACGGCTTTGGCGACGATGGCGTCGATTTGTTCCTGCGTAAATTCCTGTGCTGCGCTCACAGCAGGGCACAGCACGGCGACCACCGCCAGAGGTAATGGAAGGTTTCGAATAATATTCATGGTTGTCTCGTTTGCACAGCGTCCTTCAGGTTGATTATGTTCAACCCGAATAACGGCGTGTGTTAATGAACAGACAATAACCATCCTGCACCGGTTAATTGATCACCAGAACAAGTTGATTTTTATATTATGGTATTTTCCAGAGGACGCTTATTTTTCCGTTTTTCTCCTGTGATATATATTTTTATTGCCGTTGATAGAGATGAATAATTTCTTCTGAGAGTTCACGCGCCAGTAACGACGTCATTAAATGATCCTGAGCATGAACCATAATTAACGTCATAGGCTGTCGCCCTTCGCCAGCGTCCTGCTCAATTAATCGGGTTTGCATTTGATGAGCCAGACGAGAATAGTCATCGGCTTCCCTTAGTCGATCTTTGGCCTCGTCGACGTTACCCTTTCTTGCCGCCTGCAGGGCTTCGAAACACAGGCTGCGGGCATGTCCTGCATTGACGATGATCGTCATTACGGCCTCTTCAAGTTCAATCATAATCGCTGCTCTCAATTAAAACCGTTATTTGCGGCAACCTCAGCAAACCATTTGCCGCTCTTTTTAATCGTACGTTTTTGCGTTGCCAAATCTAACTGCACAAAACCGTAACGGTTTTTATAGCCGTTCAGCCATGACCAGTTATCGATAAATGTCCACATATGATAACCCAGGCAGTTACAGCCTTCGCTAATGCCTTTATGGAGCCATTTGAGATGTTCGGAAACAAATTCGATACGATAATCATCCAGTATTTCACCGTTCTGGATAAAACGCTGTTCATTCTCTACGCCCATGCCATTTTCAGAAATAAAACAGCGTGGATTCCCATAATTAACGCGTAGGTTGGTCAGAATATCGTAAATACCGGGCGCGTAAATTTCCCATCCGCGGTATGGATTCATTTTTCGTCCTGGCATTTCGTAATGATCGAATAACCATTCCGGCATAAAAGGTGCATCAGGATTGACGGCGCTATCCCGACACTTAACACGGCGCGGCTGATAATAGTTAACGCCCAGCAGGTCGATGATGCCATCGGCCATGACTTCGCGGTCCCCGGGCTGGCAGCGCGGAAGCTGATGGTACTGACTCAGTAAACTCATCAGATCCATTGGGTATTCGCCCTTAAGAACCGGATCTAAAAAGCTGCGGTTAAACAGCAGGTCTGCATGATGCGCGGCTTGTACATCTGCCGGATTCGCCGAGCGCGGATAGGACGGCGTGAGATTCAGCACTACGCCAATCTCGCCGTCATAACCGCCGTTACGCCAGGCCCGCACCGCCAGCGCGTGAGCCAGCACAGTGTGCCAGGCCACGGTCGCGGCGCGTCTGAAATCCACCACGTTCGGGTAGTGAAAATCATACAGATAGCCACCTTCGACCGGCACAATCGGCTCGTTAAAGGTAAACCAGTGCTTCACCCTGTCACCGAACAGGTCGAAACAGCGCTGGGCGTAGCGGCTAAACGCTTCCACCACTTCACGGTTCTCCCAGCCGCCTTTTTCCTGCATGGCCAACGGCATATCGAAATGAAACAGGGTGATAAAGGGCGTAATGCCCTGCGCCAGTAACGCATCGATCACCTTGTTATAAAAATCCACGGCTTCGGGATTCACTGTGTCGGTGCCGTCAGGCATCAGGCGCGCCCAGCTCAGCGACGTACGAAAGCTGTTGTGTCCTAACTGCTTCAGTAACGCGATATCGTGCTGCCAGTGCTGGTAAAAGCCAGAGGTGTTCTGCGGGCCAATGCCCTGATGGAAACGGTGGGGTTGCCGTGCAAACCAGCGATCCCAGGTGGTCGGGCTTTTACCGCCATTCAGGCTGTCACCTTCGGTTTGCAACGCCGAACTGGCGCTGCCCCACCAGAAATTTTCAGGAAAACGGTAGTTCATGTCACTGGCTCCTTAAGCGTGTGGATGACCGTGCTCGGGATGGCCTGCTGGCGCGGCATCCTTGATTTTTTTCTCTTCAGCCTTAATCAGACTGCGTTCATAGGCTCGCAGGAAGGGTAGGTACATCAGCGCCGACATCAGCATACAAACAAGGCACATTACCAGCGGGCTGAGCGCCCAGTTGGCTGCCCAGGATGCACCAATCGGGGCGGGTGTGGTCCAGGGCGTGAGCGAAACCACCTGAGCGATCCAGCCGAGTTTTGTCGCGGTGTACGCCAGCACGGCGTTAATCATCGGAACGCACACGAAGGGGATAAACAGCAGTGGATTCATAATGACCGGGGCACCAAACAGGATCGGTTCATTGATATTAAAAAAGCTGGGTACCACGCCCATTTTACCGATGGTGCGCAGATGCAGCACCCGGCTACGCAGCAGGAGGAAGGCCAAGGGTAAGGTGGAACCCACGCCGCCAATCAGCAGGTAGTGATCCCAAAAGCCCTGCAGGTAAACATGCGGCAGGGCGGCACCGGCGGCCAGGGCTGCCTGGTTAGCAGACAGGTTAGCCATCCAAAAGGGGTTCATAATGCCGGTGACGATCAGGGCACCGTGAATACCGGCAAACCAGAATATCTGACAGAGCAGTACGGAAAGTAAAATGGCGGGCAAGGAGTCCGAAGCAGAGACCAGCGGCTCCAGTAAATGCATGATGGCCTGCGGCATAATCATGCCGGTTTGCGCTTCGATAAACAGGTTGAGCGGATGTAACGTTGCGATAATCACCAGGACTGGGATCAGAATCTCAAAGGAGCGGGCCACGCCGGTGGGCACTTCTTTGGGCAGTCGGATAGTGACATTATTTTGCTTTAGCCAGGCATAAACCCGGGTGGCGTAAATGGCGGTAATCAAGGCAGTAAAAATCCCCTGACCGGAAAGATACTGGGTTGAGATCTTTTCATCCGCATAGGGCGCGGCCACCAGTAAAAACGCCATAAACGCCAGCAAACCCGACATGATGGGATCAAGGTTAAACTGACGGCCCAGGCTGGCACCAATCCCGACCGAGATGAAAAAGGTCATAACGCCCATGCTGAGATTAAATGGCAGCATCAGCTGTTGGCGATAGGTGATGGAAAAGTCGAGCCACGCACGGGCAACGCTGTTAGTGGTGTCCGCTGAAAATGGCGGAAAGATAAATACCAACATAAACGACCCGATAATCATAAACGGCAGTGCCGCCGTAAAGCCGTCACGAATCGCTATCACATACTTTTGCTGACCTAACTTTCCGGCGAGTGGCGTAATGGACTGTTCAATTACCGTCACCATCGACTGATATAACGAACTCATAATGACACCTTTCTAGTGTGCCGCTTCAATAAGCGACAGAGCGTAATCCAGCACCTTGTCACCGCGTTGCATGCCGTAATCCGTCATATCAATAGCCCGGACAGGAATGCCGTGGGTGGCAGCTTTTTCAGAGAGCATGGCTAACATGTACTTTACTTGTGGGCCGAGCAGGACAACCTGATAGTGTGGAAACTGCGTATCAAATTCTGAAACGCCCCAGGCATCGATCTGCACACTGAGACCACGCTGTTCCGCAACCTCTACCATTTTACGTACCAGCAGGCTGGTGGACATGCCCGCTGAACAACACAACATAATCCTGATCATGAGTAACGCTCCTTTAAATGAAAACGTGGACGGATATGATTTGATACGATACGGAAACCGGTTTCCATTTGTCGCAAAAGGAACTGTGACAGGCGTCATGATCTTAAGGAAACGAGGTGTTTTATTACGATTCAGATCACGTAATTGGGGATTTTTGTCGAAGATTGAGAAGAGATGGAAAATCGGTTTCCACAAAAAAATGAAAACGCTATACTGCCAATGGTGATAATTTGAGCCGCAGCGTTAGTCAGTAATTCAGGGATCCTGTGGGTTCTTTTAGGGGAAAATGATGTCTACTATCAACGATGTATCGCGTCTGGCTGGTGTGTCAAAAGCCACGGTGTCACGCGTGTTGAGTGGGTCACGCGGCGTAAAAGAAGCCAGCCGCGTCGCAGTATTAAAAGCGGTGGATGAACTGAATTATCGTCCAAACGTGATCGCTCAGTCATTGCTGAGCCAGTCCACCGGTTGTATTGGCGTAATTTGCGCGCAGGACAATATTAACCAGACGACCGGTTATCTTTATGCGCTGGAAAAACATCTTAGTCAGCACCAAAAACACCTGTTGCTCCGTTTCGCGAACAGCAAATCAGAAGTGATGCACTGTCTGAATGAGCTGACCTGTGGCTTGTGTGATGATGTATTGATTATCGGCGCTCGTTTCCCGCTCAATCTTCAGCAAAAAAACGTGATTCTGGTGGATTGTCTGGAAACAGGGGATGACGTGAGCAGTATCCAGTTCGATCACGCTTTCGCTGCTGAAACCGCCTGTCACTATCTGATAAGCCAGAATCGCCGCCAGATCGCCCTGATCCATCCTGACGGAATGGGTTTTTCCGAGCAGGTGCTGCTGGGCTATAAGCACGCCCTGGAAAAAAACTTTCTGCCTTTTAACCGTAACCTGGTGTTTATGGACTCCACATCCTCCTCGGTCGCCCTACAGGAGTTGTTGAATAACGCGTCCACGCTGAACTTTAGCGCATTGCTGGTGGCGGATGAACAGCAGGCCCAAAAAGTCATTCCACAGCTGCAGGCATTCAACAAACAGGTTCCCACCGATATTATGGTTTTTAGCCTGGCTGGATCGCTGAATTTGCCCGGCATCCCAACCATTCCGGCGATTGAGTATTCAATGGACGCCATGGCTGCGCGCATCGTGAAGGCACTGACTGAACAGACGCGAAGCGTGCTGAACGCCTATGTGATGCGGGGTGACCTGATTATTCCCGATTTTCGCCAGCGCGAGCACCGTTAATCCATACGTTGCTCCATCTGCTCAATGATTGCCAGCGCCAGTCCTGTTGCCGGCGCAAGATGTGAGGTCAGGAAATGCACCTGAGTATGGGCGGCAATAAACGCCAGTTTGTTTGCCTGCGTCTGATTGAGTACGGCCTGGCAAAATGTCGGACTGATGCTCCAGGGGCAATCAATAATGATATTGGCGGGATTCAGTAACAACATGATCTGGCTGAGCGCGATGCCCAGATAGTTGCCCGCCAGTTGCATGACTTCGTTCACCACGTTAGGTGCGCTGTCACGGCTTTGCCAGGTCAATCCCGGCTGACGCTGAGCCAGTTGCTGATTAATGGCGGGTTTGCTGATCATGGCTTCCAGACAACCCTGACGGTTGCAGCTACAGCGAGGGCCATTAGGTTGCACGGTAAGGTGACCGGCTTCACCTGCGGTCCAACTGTTGCCCGTGAAAACGACACCGTGCTGTACCAGCGCACCGCCAATGCCTTCAGCGATACGTAAATAAAAATGCCCGCTCTCGGCGGGCAATTTGAGTTGTTGTACAGACAGCAGGGCAGCCGCTCTGACGTTATTCATAATGCGAATCGGCAACTGAACCTGTTTGCGTAGGTTGCTCGCCAGGTCAACGTCCTGCCAGCCCAAATGGGTGGATAAATGCATCCAGCCCCGCCTGGGATCAACGACGCCAGGAAAACCCAGTCCGATGCCTAACAGACCCGGCCACTCCTCGGTAAGTTTGTCACATAAGGCGGCCACCTCGGCCAACAGCGGCCCCGGCCTGCTGGTATCTGTACGCAGGGTTTGCTCAGCAATCGTCTGGGAAAAATAATCACACACCTGCCAGTGAATCAGGTTCTTTTCCACCATGATGCCGGCGCTGACCAGCTTTTCCGGGCGCAGGGTGATATGAATTTTAGGGCGGCCCGCCGCAGAGACGCTGGCCTTTCCCAGCTCCTGCACTAAATCCTGTTCCAGCAGGTCATCAATAATCTGCGACACGGTATTTTTACTGATTGCCAGTATGTGTGCCAGATCCTGACGCGACGTGATACGCAGCTGACGCAGTTGTGCCATCACCCGCTTTTGGTTATTCAGCCGCATTAATGCAGGCCCTTTGCCAGTTACTTTCATGGCGGCTTACCCCAGATGTGAAAATCGGTAGCGGACCTACCAACGATGAAGTCTTATTAGTTTGATGTCTAATCAAAACTTAGCATTGGGCAGATAGGCTGCCAAACGGCAATAGCATCTGGACGGGGGAATTAAGTCAGAAATGGGTGCCAGGCCACACGATTGTGTAATGGCAGGATAACGTGCTGGCCCGCCTTAGCGGGCAGCACATATCAGTATTCATCACCGCGAACGCGGCTGCGATAGCTTTCCCAGTCAAAGCGAACCCACAAACTGTTGCCCAGGCGCATACGATCCATAACGCGCTCACCCAGCAACGCATTCATACCGGCGTGATCAAGGTTAGAGAGCATACCTGTGGGGCGTTTTGAGGATGAACGGCGGTCCACGATCTGGTTAATAATCACTTTCTCGTAGCGCGATTCACTTTGCATACCGATCTCATCGATCACCAGCAAATCAACGCTGCTGAGATCCTGAATCAGTCGCTCTTCCGTGATTCCGCTGCTGCCGCTAAAGGTGCCTTTCATGCTCGACATCAGGTCAGCTACCGTGACGATGAGCACGCTCTTACCCCGTAAAATCAGGTCGTTACCAATGGCTGCCGCCAGGTGATTTTTACCGGTACCGGGACGGCCTGAGAAAACGAAGCTGGCAATACTGCCGTCAAATTCTGCCGCGTACTGGCGAGCAAGTTCCAGGGCTTTGCGCTGGCCTTCGTTTTCAACCCGATAGTTATCGAACGAGCAATTGATGTGTAACTCGCGAATACCAGAACGGCCCATGATGCGCTGCATTTTCATGGCGCGGTTCTCACGCACAATGGATTCTGAGCGCAGGCGGCCCTGTTCCTGATTCCAGGCCAGTAACTCTTCACCATTGGTGAACTTTGGGCGAGTGCCCGCGGGCATCATCCGTTTCAGACGGTTAAACAGATCGTTCAGCGTTTTCATTATTCACCCCGGAAACCATCAGGAATTGTGCTGTCAGGATTCGGCAACTGCGTAATATCACGTCTGGGCTGTCCGCCATTCGCGGCGCGGTTCATCTGCAGGCTGCGCGCCAGTTTCTGCTGCCACTGCACATGATGAAACAGACGGCCTTCGGCCTGCCAGTAAGCCACAAAGGCAGCCAGTTCGGCCGCCGTGACCGGCTCGCTTAGCGCCACGCCCCAGATGGCCGCCTGACGCGTAAAGTCAGCGTCCGGTTGCCAGCCATCATACATGGCGAATTTACCCACCGGCGTATGCAGCGTAGCAGAAACATCGTCATACAGGCTGTCATCCAGCGCCACATCAGTGGGTTGCTGAGAGGCTGCCTCAAGTGCCAGCAGCCGTGCCAGACGTACTGGCGTGATGGCGTACATCACGGGCGTGTAATTTTCCAGCACCGCCAGCGTGCCGTCTTCAGCCTGCTGCAAGGCGCTGAGTGGATCCTGACGGAAAGCCTCAAGACCAATAAGCGTTGACGTTAAGATTTTGACTGACATGAAAAGACCTGCGGTTAACTTACACCGAACACCGGATAAAATAACCCGGTGCAGAAGCGCATATTGTACCTTTTTTAACGCGCAGGATCGCTGAAAAAGCGTTGTGGATAGCAACCCAACTTAATGCGTTAGCACAACCGTTGGGTTGACGTGGCAGTGTTTACCTGACGCGCTTAGCGCCGGGTTTGCCACAGATAGCGAAGCCCGGCCAGCCAGCACAGGCTGTAACCCAGCAGTTCAACGCCTTCTTCAGCCATATTTTTGACGCCTCGATTATAGTGATCGGGCATCAGGTGCTCCCACAGCGCGTTCATACCAAACAGCCGGGAGAAAACCAGCACAATCATCAATCCGGCCGCCATGACGGGCCAGCGATTGTGATTCAGCAGATCCGCCAGCGCGCTGATGGTTTGCTTAGGTGTTCGCATGGCTACCGCTAAACTGCCCAGCGCAATCGCCAGCGCAAACCACACCCAGCTACCATGACGGATGAGATCGAAGAAAAAATCCAGTTCACGGATAAGCATACAACTGTAAAAACCGGCAATTAAGGTTAAACCACCCCGTTGTTCGGGCCGATGACGAGCGGCAATAAAAAACAGCGCGGCAAGACTGACCAATAACAATTCCTGCACGGTTTCGGTAAAAGACGCTTCATGCAGCGCATTATCCATCCAGACCACATCCACATAGAGGGGGCCGATCATTAAGGTGATAAACAGGGAAGTAAAAAGAAATACCGTGAGCTCACGGCCAATAAGGATTACATCGTTACGCATGGAGTTACCTGAAAATGACTATCGTTATCATTATATTTTTATTCGTCGCACCTGCCTTCGCTTTTTATGCGTGATCGATTCAGCGAACAACATAACCTGCGTTGATAGCCGAAGCGGCCTCGCAAATTACGCGGCTTAGGGTTCAAAACGTCAGGGATTGCCTCTACTATCGGGGAAATCAAAATAGCGCGCTATATAAGGACTAATGCAATGCAACGATGTGGCTGGGTAACGCAAGATCCTGTCTATCTGGCCTACCATGACAAGGAGTGGGGCATCGCGCAGAGAGATAAACAGGCGCTGTTTGAAATGTTGTGCCTGGAAGGCCAGCAGGCGGGGTTGTCCTGGATTACCGTGCTGAAAAAACGCCAAAATTACCGCGCCGCGTTTCACCAGTTTGATCCGCAGGCCATTGCGTTGATGGATGAGCAGGATATCGCGCAGCTTATGCAGAACAGCGGCATTATCCGTCATCCAGGCAAAATCGCGGCGATTATTGCAAATGCCCGAGCCATGTTGGCAATGGAAGCAGAAGGCGAGGATTTTGCCCGTTTTGTCTGGCAGTTCGTCGATAATCAGCCCATTGTCCATCACTTCGCCGACTATAAACAGAGCCCGACAACCTCCGCGCAGGCCATTGCGCTTTCAAAAGCACTCAAAACACGTGGTTTTAAATTCATCGGCCCGACAATTTGTTATTCATTTATGCAGGCCTGCGGCCTGATTAACGATCATCAAACCAACTGTTTTTGCCATCCTGACAACATTTAACGCCGATCCTTTACAAAATAAGACATTGTCTCAGGATTTTCCTCACTTTTGCGCGGCATAATCAGTACCACTTAGGGGATAAGATGCCTCGTTGTGATGAACGTAAGGGATAAATAATGCAGAAAAAGTTAATTGCTCTCACCCTGTTGTTAAGCGGTAGCCTGGTGATATCGGGTTGTACCACCAATCCTTACACTGGCGAATCTCAGGCCGGTAAATCCGGTGTAGGTGCAGGCCTTGGCGCATTAGTGGGCGCAGGCGTTGGCGTACTTTCTTCCTCGAAGAAAGATCGCGGTAAAGGGGCATTAATTGGTGCGGCCAGCGGCGCGGCATTAGGCGGCGGCGTGGGTTATTACATGGATGTCCAGGAAGCGAAGCTGCGCGACAAAATGAAAGGAACCGGCGTTAGTGTGACCCGTCAGGGCGATAACATCGTGCTGAACATGCCGAACAATGTGACCTTTGATTCCAGCAGCAGCAGCCTGAAACCGGCGGGGGCCAATACACTGACCGGTGTGGCAATGGTGCTGAAAGAGTATCCCAAAACGGCCGTCAATGTTGTGGGACATACTGACAGTACCGGCTCGCGTGCGTTGAACATGCGTCTGTCGCAGCAGCGTGCCGAAAGCGTTGCCAGCGCCCTGATCGTTCAGGGTGTCGCAGAGAATCGTTTGCATACTCAGGGCGCAGGGCCAGACAGCCCGATTGCCACTAACAGTACTGAAGCCGGTAAAGCGCAGAACCGCCGCGTTGAAATTACGCTCAGTCCGTTGAATTGATTATCCCGCCCCCGTCTCCGGGGGCGAAATACGGCTCGCTGTCATTTTTTCGACAATTTTCGGTAATAAAATTGGCAAGGGTTCCAGTTGGGAACCTGCGCACGGTGCCTGTCAACGCTTTATGCCAGAATGATTCAAATTGAACAATGGATAACGCATCATGTCACTGAAAGCCATTGCGTCAGTATTAGGTCTCTCCGTTACCACAGTGAGCCGTGCACTCAACGGTTATGAGGATGTGGCCAAACAAACACGCCAGCGTGTGGAAGAAGAAGCACAGCGACGCGGCTACCGTCCCAATGTTGCCGCCCGACGTTTAAAAACCGGACGTGCCAACGCGGTAGGACTGGTTTATCCGATGAGCGCTCCGCCACTCAGCGACACGCACTTTAACAAGATATTAGTGGCGCTCGATCAGCGTCTTTCTCACTACGATATCGATCTCCTGTTATTAACCGATAAACCGCATGACGGGCAGCGTTCACTGATTCGCATGCTGCGCAGCCGGGCGGTCGATGCGATCGTCGTTACGCACACCTCACCTCATGACGAGCGCCTGCTCAGCCTGCAGCAGAAAGGTTTTAATTTTCTGACGCTGGGACGGAGTGATGCACAGCAGGATCATGCCTGGTTTGACGTCGACAATGCCGCCGGTTCGGTTCTGGCCGTGAAGCACTGTCTGGCGCTTGGCATGCAACGTATCGCCTGGCTCGGTGGCAACGAGACCTGCACGTTTGTGCGCGATCGCCGCCAGGGTTATCTGAATGCGCTGGATTCCGTGCCACCTTATGCCACCGCCGTGGTTGAACCGTCGCGTCGGGCGGGTTATCAACAAATTACAGACTGGCTGGCGCAAGGGCTGCAACCTGAGGCAATTATCACCGATTGCAGTGCGCTGGCGGAAGGCGCGCTAATGGCATTGCAGCAGGCGGGTCGCCTGCAGGGTAAAGACGCCATCACCTTAATTGCGTGGGACGGGCTACCGGCTGATGCCATTATCGATTACCCGATTATCGCCATTCGCCAGGCCAGCGAGCAGCAGAGAGGGGAGCAGGTAGCGACGATGATAATGCGCCTGCTGGAAGGCGCGCCGTTGGCGCAACTGCAGGTACTGTGGCAACCCTGGCTGCAACTTCCCCAATGACGCTATCTTTTTTGCCATGTTGTATGCCTGTGGTAGTCTCGCCGGATGCTTAATTTGCGGAAGACTTTATGAAAACCAGGCCGTCTCGCGCCACGATCAGCGATGTTGCTCACGCGGCAAAAACCGGTAAAACCAGCGTCTCACGCTATTTAAACGGCGAGCAACATTTGCTCTCTGCCGATTTAAAAGCGCGCATCGAGCAGGCGATTAGCGATCTTAACTATCGGCCAAGTCAGATGGCGCGTGGCCTGAAACGCGGGCGTACCCGACTGATTGGCCTGATCATCGCCGATATTACGAATCCCTATTCTGTGGACGTGATGTGCGGCATTGAAGCCGCCTGCCGCGAATGTGGCTTTACATTGCTGATGTGTAATACCAATAACGAAGTCGATCTGGAGCAACATTACCTGCAGTTGCTGAGCAGCTATCAGGTTGAAGGCATTGTGGTCAATGCGGTTGGCATGCATGAAAAGGTCCTGAGCCGGTTACAACAGTCGTTGCTGCCCATGGTACTGATCGATCGAAAAATCCCTGATTTCCCGTGCGATGTTGTCGGGCTGAATAATGCCGAAGCGGCAGAAACGGCCACTGGCCATCTTATTGATAACGGCTATGAGTCACTGCTGTTTCTCAGTGAACCGCTTGGAAGCGTGAATACGCGTCGGGAACGGCTACAGGCGTTTCGCCAGCGTTTGGCTGCGCATCCCGCGATCGTCCATGAGAACGCCGAGGTCGCGCTGCACCAACCGGAGCTGATGGATAACGTCCTGCGCGACTTTCATCAGCGCCATGCGGGAAAACGCTGTGCGGTAATGGTTGCCAATGGCGCGCTAACCCTGCAGGTGGCCCGCTCCCTCCAGCGCCTTGCGCTGCACTGGGGCAGCGACATTGGTCTGCTGGGATTTGACGAGCTTGAGTGGGCTGCATTGGCCGGGGTGGGTATTACCACCTTAAAGCAGCCGACCTGGCAAATCGGTTATCACGCGCTTGAGCGTCTAATTTCCCGTATCGACGGTCACGATCATCCCCCTTGCGAACAGGTTTTCTCGGGCGAACTGATTGTTCGCGGTTCCAGCCAACGCCTGCGCTGATTTTCAGACTCTTCCTTTCGATTACGTGCTCACTTCGTGAGCACGATCATAATTTCGCGTTTTGCCACTTTGCTTTGGAACCGGTTCCATTTAACGTTTTTGTAACGCAAATGCCGATTTTCACATCAGGAGCCCGTAATGAAGCCCGAAATCATCGTCGTGACCGCTGCTTATGGTCATCAACAGGTTGCTGCACTGGGCGGGCAGTTAGCGCTTTTGCCCATTATCCAGCAGGCCGGTGCCGACGGTGTGGAAATCCGCCGTGAACTGTGTGATGACACCACGCTAACGCATTTACCCGCGCTGGCGCAGGCGGCGCGGCAGCACCAGTTACGCGTCAGTTATTCGGTGCCCGACACCTTGTTCAGCGAGGACGGCAGGCTAAACCCACTGTTGAAAAGCTACTTTAGCGAAGCACTTCAGCTCAATGCACAACGGTTGAAAGTGGCGCTGGGAAACTTCACAGGTGCGCTGTACAGCGAAATGCTGCGTAAGCTTATGACGGAATATGGCATTCCCCTCACCGTAGAAAATGATCAAACGCGCTTTGGTAAGCAGCAGCCCATGTTGCGTTTCTTCAACGCTGCCCAGGAGGCGGCGCTGCCGATCGGCATGACGTTTGATATGGGCAACTGGTACTGGACGGATGAAGACCCGCGTCAGGCGGCGGACCTGCTGGCGGGCCATGTGGGTTACGTGCATGTCAAAGCGGCGGCGCCGCAGGGAACCAGCTACCGCGCGATAGCGCTGGATGACGCTCCGCCTGGCTGGCAAAGCCTGTTACACCGGTTACCTGCAACAGCGCCTCGCGGCATTGAGTTTCCGCTGGAAGGCAACGATTTGATTGCGGTTACGCGCCATTATGTGACGCTGCTGCGTAACGTCTGAGGAGTACATATGACAACCCATCCAAACGGCACGCTTGATGTGATCACCATCGGTGAGGCCATGGCCATGTTTGTCGCCCGTGAAACGGGCGATTTGGCTGCTGTAGAAACCTTTGTTAAGCGCGCCGCTGGCGCTGAACTGAATGTGGCAATCGGTCTGGCGCGCCTTGGCCTGAAAGTGGGCTGGGTAAGCCGCATTGGGCAGGACGCCTTTGGTCGCTTTATCTGTCAGGTGCTGGACAAGGAAAATATTGACCACCGCCAGGTGATCGTCGACTCGCACTATCCCACCGGTTTCCAGCTTAAATCCAAAGTCGATGACGGTTCAGATCCGCGGGTGGAGTACTTCCGTAAAGGCTCCGCTGCCAGTCATCTGTCGCCAAAGGATTTTGACCACGACTATTTCGGTTCCGCGCGCCATTTGCATCTTAGCGGCGTGGCGGCGGCGATTTCAGACAGCTCGCTTGCGCTGACAAAGCATGCGGCTAAAGAGATGCGGGCACGAGGCAAAACTATTTCGTTTGACCCCAATCTGCGACCTGTGTTGTGGCGCAGCGAAGATGAAATGCGCAAGCAACTCAATCTGTTAGCGGAATACGCGGACTGGGTACTGCCTGGAGAAAAAGAGGGCTATATCTTAACCGGCTATCGTCAGCCGCAGGATATCGCCGATTTTTATCTCGATAAGGGCGTGAAAGCGGTCATCATTAAAACCGGTTGTGACGGTGCCTGGTACAAAACGGCCAGCGGTGAGCAGGGCCAGGTTGAGGCGATGAAAGTCGATAACGTCGTTGATACTGTGGGGGCGGGAGATGGTTTTGCCGTGGGTGTGGTGAGTGCGTTGCTGGAAGGGAAGCCACTGGTACAGGCGATTCGCCGGGGTAACAAAATAGGTTCACTGGCGATTCAGGTTATTGGCGATAGCGAAGGTTTGCCGACACGTCAGCAGTTAGGCGATGCGTAGCCCAGCCCGCAAACACAGACAGAGGAGTTTCCGATGAAAACGCAGACTATCGCGCCAAAACGCTGGTGGTTCATCATGCCCATCGTGTTTATTACTTACAGCCTTGCCTACCTTGACCGTGCAAATTTTAGTTTTGCGTCGGCAGCGGGCATTAATGACGATTTGGGCATCACGAAAGGCATGTCATCATTACTGGGCGCCCTGTTCTTTCTGGGATATTTCTTTTTCCAGATCCCTGGGGCAATTTATGCCGAACGCCGCAGTGTAAAAAAACTGATTTTCTGGTGCCTGATTCTGTGGGGCGGCTGTGCTTCACTGACCGGTATCGTCAGTAACATTCCCATGCTTGCGGCCATTCGTTTTGTTCTTGGCGTTGTCGAAGCCGCCGTGATGCCCGCCATGCTGATTTATATCAGTAACTGGTTTACTAAATCTGAACGCTCGCGGGCCAATACCTTTCTGATCCTGGGCAATCCGGTCACGGTATTGTGGATGTCAGTGGTGTCCGGTTATTTAATCGAGGCCTTCGGCTGGCGGGAAATGTTCATTTTTGAAGGCATTCCCGCGGTTATCTGGGCCGTGGCCTGGTGGTTCTTAGTGCAGGACAAACCGTCGCAGGCGCGCTGGATGAGTGATGCAGAAAAAGCCGCGCTGCAGGCTGAGCTGCAAAAAGAGCAGGAAAGTATTAAGGCGGTACGCAACTACGGCGAAGCCTTCCGCAACCGCAATGTCATCATTCTCTGTTTGCAATATTTTGCCTGGAGCATTGGCGTTTACGGTTTCGTACTGTGGTTGCCTTCAATTTTGCGTAATGGCACTCAAATGGGCATGGTTGAAGCCGGCTGGCTGTCAGCCGTACCTTATCTGGCGGCCACCATTGCGATGGTGCTGGTTTCCTGGGCCTCAGACAAAACGCAAAACCGTAAGCTGTTTGTCTGGCCACTGTTGCTGATTGGTGCACTGGCGTTCCTGGGCTCGTATCTGGTCGGCTCCGGCAATTTCTGGCTATCCTATACATTACTGGTGATTGCGGGGGCGGCGATGTACGCGCCATATGGACCGTTCTTTGCCATTATTCCGGAAATGTTGCCGCGTAATGTCGCGGGTGGTGCAATGGCATTGATTAACAGTATGGGCGCGCTGGGTTCCTTTATCGGTTCCTGGATTGTGGGTTATCTGAATGGTGTGACCGGCAGTCCTTCTGCCTCCTATATCTTTATGGGCGGCGCGTTACTGCTGTCAGTGGTACTGACGCTTATCGTCAAACCCGCACAGAATAAGACGCCGCCGCTTCACGGGGCGAAACCGGCCTGAAAGCGTAAGCGTTAGCACCTTCTCCGGGCGACCTTAGCGTTGCCCGTCATTCATTTACAGGGAGCTATCTGATGAAACCCGCCGTCATTCTCTATAAAAAATTGCCTGACGATCTGCGTGCGCGCCTTGCAGAACATGCCACGGTGACCGAAATCGACGATCTGTCGCCAGAAAGCCAGCAGCAGCATGAAAAGGCGCTGCAACAGGCCGAAGGATTATTAGGCTCGGGCGGTAAAGTCAATGAGGCGCTGCTGGCAAAAATGCCTAAGCTACGGGCCTGTTCCAGCGTTTCTGTGGGCTATGACAACTTTGATGTAGATGCGCTAAATCAACGTGGCGTGGTGCTAATGCATACGCCAACGGTGCTGACAGAAACAGTCGCTGATACCATTATGGCGCTGGTCCTCAGCAGCGCACGACGCATTCCGGAACTGGATGCCTGGGTAAAGGCGGGTAACTGGCAAAAAGGCATTGGCCCGGATCGCTTTGGCACCGATGTGCACCATAAAACCTTGGGAATCCTTGGGATGGGCCGCATTGGAATGGCGCTGGCCCAGCGGGCGCATTTCGGTTTTGGCATGAAAATTATCTACCAGGCTCGCCGCCAGCATGAGCAGGCCGAATCACAGTTCGCGGCGCAACGCTGTGAATTGGAAACGCTGCTAAAACAGAGCGACTTTGTCTGCATCAGTCTGCCGCTGACCGAAGAAACCCACCATTTGATTGGCGCGGAACAGTTAAAGCTGATGAAGCCTGATGCCATACTGATCAATGCCGGTCGTGGCCCGGTGGTGGATGAAAAGGCGCTGATTGCCGCCCTGCAGGACGGTACTATTCGTGCCGCCGGACTGGATGTGTTCGAGAAAGAGCCCTTACCCACTGACTCGCCACTGCTGTCGTTGCCGAATGTGGTGACGCTGCCGCACATTGGTTCAGCAACCCATGAAACCCGATACGGGATGATGCAGGATGCGGTAGAAAATCTGATCGCAGCGCTGAACGGCAAGGTAGAAAAAAACTGCGTTAATCCGCATGTGCTGACGTAATCCCTACGGCTTTCCATTGCGCCCGCCGGGAGCGGGCGTTATGGTGGTTCACCCATTCTTTATTACAAATTTTTAACCGTTATGGCCTTTTCTCAGTTCGGCGACAAATTTACTCAGCATTCTGGCATCTCACGTCTGATGGAAGACATGGGCGCAGGCTTACGTACGCCTGGCACTATCATGCTCGGCGGCGGCAATCCTGCGCAGATCCCGGCAATGAACGACTATTTTCAGCAGTTGCTGCAGCATATGCATGATGAGGGCAAGCTGAGTGAGGCCCTGTGCAATTACGATGGCCCACGCGGTAAAGCGGTGCTGCTGGATGCGCTGGCGGCGATGCTGCGCGAGCAGCCTGGCTGGTCCATCACTGCACAGAATATCGCCCTGACCAATGGTAGCCAGAGCGCGTTTTTCTATCTGTTTAATCTGTTTGCGGGACGCCGCAGTGACGGCAGCAAAAAACGTGTGCTGTTCCCACTGGCACCAGAATACCTGGGTTATGCCGATGCGGGCCTGGATGAGGACCTGTTTATTTCGGCTAAACCGAATATTGAGTTGTTGCCGGAAGGACAGTTCAAGTATCACGTCGATTTTGAACATTTACCTATGAATGACGACGTCGGCCTGATTTGTGTCTCACGCCCAACGAATCCCACCGGCAATGTGATTACTGATGATGAGCTGCTGCAGTTGGATGCGCTGGCGCAGCAGCATGAGGTTCCGCTACTGATCGACAATGCTTATGGTGTGCCGTTTCCGGGCATTATTTTTAGCGATGTCCGGCCTCTGTGGAATCCCAATATCATTCTTTGCATGAGTCTGTCCAAGCTCGGTCTGCCTGGCGCACGCTGCGGCATTATCATCGCTGATGAAAGCACCATTGCGGCGATTGGCAACATGAACGGCATTATCAGCCTGGCACCAGGCAGTATTGGCCCGGCCATCGCCTGTGAAATGATCCAGCGTGGCGATTTGCTGCGACTGTCTGAAGCGGTGATCAAGCCTTTCTATCAGGACAAGGTTAGGCAGACGATCGCCATTATTCGTCGTTACTTAACTGCGGATCGCTGCCTGATACATAAACCCGAAGGGGCAATTTTCCTCTGGCTGTGGTTTCGCGATTTGCCGATCAGTACGGAGTTGCTGTATCAACGACTTAAGGCGCGAGGTGTGCTGATGGTACCCGGACACTTTTTCTTCCCTGGGCTGGAACATGACTGGCCGCACACACATCAGTGCATGCGTATGAACTATGTGCCGGATGCTGAAAATATTGAAAAAGCGGTACAGATTCTTGCAGAAGAAGTGGAAAACGCCTGGCGCGACAGCTGATTTTGCGGCTGCATCATCATAAAAGGCCGCCGTGTGCCCATGGCTAACCTGTGCTTTAACGTGACGCTGCCTCAACCTGGTGTTGCCGGGCAGTAGACGACTATTTTTGCATTATCGGTCAACGCGGTTGGGCTCATGGCTGTTGTGGCCTGAGACGAGCAAAAGGAGTGTGCTGTGTCGGGAAAAGATATGCTGTTGGCCCTTTGTGTGGTGGTTGCCTGGGGCGTGAACTTTGTGGTGATCAAACTGGGCCTGCAGAATATGCCGCCCTTCTTGCTGGCCGGACTGCGTTTTGCTCTGGTCGCCTTTCCCGCCATTTTGCTGGTGCGTCGTCCTGCCGTACCACTGCGCTGGATTTTACTGTACGGCATGACCATCAGTTTTGGGCAGTTTGCGTTTCTGTTTTTGGCGATCAAGCTGGGCATGCCGGCAGGCCTGGCCTCGCTGGTGCTTCAGGCACAGGCGTTCTTTACGTTGCTACTCGGGGCGCTGTTTCTGGCAGAGAAACTCCGCTGGAATCATATCGTGGGTATTATTATCGCCACTCTGGGTATGTTTTTGTTGGCGACCTCGGGAATGGCGGGCCAGAGTGCAGCCGGTATTACGCTGACGACGATGATGCTGATGCTGGCGGCGGCGTTCTCCTGGGGACTGGGCAATATCACCAATAAGATCATTACGCGTCACTATCCCGTACCGGTGATGTCATTGGTGGTCTGGAGCGCCCTGGTTCCGGTTCTTCCTTTTATTGGCTGTTCGCTGCTGTTCGACGGTGAATCGGCGATAATGAGTAGTCTGACGCAGATTAACCTGCAAACGATACTGGCGCTCGTTTATCTGGCGTTTGTCGCGACCATTATGGGCTACGGCATCTGGAGTACCTTGCTCAGCCGCTATGAAACATGGCGCGTTGCGCCGTTGTCTCTGCTGGTGCCTGTGGTGGGGATCGTCAGTGCGGCCTTGTTGTTGGGGGAAACGCTATCACTCCAGCAGGTTGTGGGCGCAGCGGTAATTATTGTCGGGCTCCTGGTGAATATGTTTGGTGGCATGATCAGGCAGCGATGGTTTATGCGTTCGCAAACATAAATCATCCGGCTGAGAGTGCAGGCATCTGACGAGCGTACCATCTCCATCAGCGCGATCTCGCCGATCTGATGGACAGACTTGTCCCTGTGCTGCTGTCCGGTTATCTTTCATCATCACAGGTCGTATCCTTAGTACATTATATTATGCAGGCGGGGGAAACCCTGGCCGTCGAGGCTTTTATCCAGGAACTCGCCCGGCGGGTACCGCAACACGGAGACGCGCTAATGACTATCGCACAGCAGCTTGAACAAAAAGGCATTCAGAAAGGCATTCAGAAAGGCATTGAGCGAGGGATTCAGCTCGGACGACAGGAAGGCCGCAATGAAGGTAAACGCGAAGTCGCGCGAACCATGCTGCAGAATGGTCTCGATCTCTCTACCGTAATGAAAATGACGGGCCTGAGCGAAGAAGAGCTGGCACAGATTCAGCACTGATTTTACGCCACCGCAACGTGCTCCATGAGGCTATTGCAAACCTGATGCCTCATTATGCTTCGCTTTGCCCGTTCCCGCGTCAGTCGCCGCATCGCCCTGATACACGCTTCAACGAGGCAGGGCTGCAAAACGTCTTTATTGCCAATGTCATCCATAAAAAAACGGCCACAGCAGCAATGCTGTGGTCGTTCTCCAGAATGACTTAGCCGTTACGGCCGTTTTATTTCAGAATTTCAATCCGGCGTGGTTTTGCTTCTTCAGGCACCAGACGCTCAAGATCAATGCTCAATAACCCATTTTCCAGACGCGCATCACGCACGACGATATGGTCAGCCAGCTGGAATTTGCGCTCGAAATTACGCTCGGCGATGCCCTGATAGAGATACTTACGTTCAGTCTGCTCTTCTGGATGGGCACCACGCACGATCAGCACGTTATCGTGGGCAGTAATATCAAGTTCACTCTGGGCAAAACCGGCCACCGCGATGGTAATGCGATAATGGTTTTCATCAACCAGTTCGACATTATAAGGAGGATAACCCCCGTTGCTCTGATTTTGATTGGACTCAAGCAGGTTGAACAAACGATCAAAACCGATAGCAGAGCGATAAAGTGGAGACAGATCAAAGTTACGCATAAAAATACTCCTGAATGTCAGCAAGTTTTGGCAACCTTCCAGCAGTGGACAGGTTGTGTCGTACCGCATTGCCCCTTACGGCGGCAACCTTAACGGCCTGCTATAAAAATGGGTGCAGGTAACATGCTTTCAAGGTGCCGTACGTAATTTTTTCGCCAAATCGGTGAAATGACATACACTCAGGGGTACATAGCCGGACCAGAACGGACTTCACTAGCGGGTGATAAGGTATTCTGGCGAGCCAACTCAGTCAGGTGTTGCCAGGACTGAAGGGATGACGATATGAAAATGATGAAAAGGTTACCGCTGGCAGGCGTGATGTGCTGCGCGGTCGTTTCAAGTGGATGTTCCAGTGTGATGACGCATACCGGGGCAAGCCAGGGCTATTATCCGGGCACGCGCGCCAGCGCTGATATTCTTACCGACAGCAATGCCAGTTGGGCGCTTAAGCCGCTGGCGCTGGTTGACCTGCCTTTTTCTGCGGTAATGGATACGCTGTTGTTACCCTGGGATTATTATCGTAGCGATAGCGACCAACGTCTGGATTCACCGCGCGCCCGGGTGCTGCAGAGCGAAAAGCTGGCGCACACCGAGGAAAACCTGGCCCATGCTCAACCCATGCCCGCTATGCAACCGCAACGGTAAACAGTTGCCGCCAGCCCTCTTTTTCACGCATAAAAGCAATCTGCTTTCCGTCTGGTGACCAGACCACGGCCTCACCGGACGGCGTCTCACTATGTCGTACCGTTAAGCGTTGACACTCACCGGTTGCCACGCGGCAAAGCATAACGCTGTTATCGCAGATAAAGGCAATGGCTTCGCCACAGGGCCGCCAGCTAAACGCCGACTGGATGCTGCTGGGCAGGCGGGTTACCTGACGGGGTTTGCCGCCGTTAGGCGACACGTGCCAAAGCTGGATCACCTGCTGGCTGTCTGCCATTAAAAACGCTATCGCACTGCCATCTGGCGAACTTCGCAGCCAGTGGCGAGGTTGTAACGCCAGTCCTTGAGTCGTCGTTATGCGGCGTTGCCGAACACCAGCCGGCGGCGCAGGTAGATGATCGTTATCACCTTCCAGCGGTAAACCTCCCGGCATTGCATACGCTTCCAGCGCTTCAGGCAGATCGACGACAAACACTTCGGGACACTTTTCCCCTGTAGCGGAAAGGGTGTCACCGATAAAGGCGATGGCCCAGCGTTGCCAGCTACCGTCAGGTTTTTGATAGCCCTGGTTGCCAATCCAGCACTCTTCATATGCCCGGTTGATGTGGTCGCTACCCGGCTGCGGACTGGCGGTCGTTTCACTAATTAACACGCAAAAATGGCTGCCATCGTATTCGCGCGGGTGCTGCTTTTCTGGCTTAACCGATCGCAGTGGTACGGCGATGCCGACATTACGCAGGTCAAGACGCTGATCCCGCTCGTGCATTACGTGATCGTTATAGGTGAAGCTAATGCGTGTGCCATCCGGGCTAAAAACATGCACGTGGGAGCCGCCACGCAGGGCACCTGGCGTGAAGGGCGGCGTGATATCGCATGCATCCAGGTTTTCGGCCTGGCCCTCTGCCACGATCACGCCGCGCCGATGATGAAAATCGTAATGCCAGCTTTCGTCAGGATGCTCAGGCCCATGGATACAAACGTAACGTGGGGGCAATGTCGGACTTACGGTGACGACGCCAACGTGCGCGCCATCCTTTGCCTGATATACCACCTCCACTTCGCCCGTGTTCACATTCACGCGCTCAATGGTCTGGCTGGTAAAAGAAGCGCCGGAAGGCCGCACATCAAATGCCAGCCACTGGCTGTCAGCGGTCCAGACGTTGATGTTCGTCAACTGATGGTGGCGCGATGCAAAGGTGATCTGTTTTTCAGACATAGCAAAATCCAGTGAACAGGAGGGCGGCAAATTACGCGCGTGTATTTATGGATGAAACAGCCTCATAAGAGGCAATCAACGGCGGCCTCACCCTGCGTCAGAACAGGCTAAAGCACCCATTTTTCAATCGCGTGCGCAACACCATCTTCCCTGTTGGTTTTGGTGACGAACTGCGCAATCTGCTTAACCGATTCAATGGCATTGCCCATTGCCACACCGGTGCCTGCGTATTCAATCATGGCCAGATCGTTTTCCTGATCGCCTATCGCCATCACTTCTTCCGCTTTAAGTCCCAGTTTTTCGGCCAGCATTTTTACACCGTAGCCTTTATTCACCCGGCGATCGAGGATCTCCAGGTAATAGGGCGCACTCTTCAGGATGGTGTAAGTTTGATGTGCATGCTGAGGCAACTTTGCAATCGCCGCATCGAGCAGGGCGGGCTTATCAATCATCATCAGTTTCGGGAAGCGGGTGGTCGGGTCCATCTCTTCCACGGCGCGATAGCGTACCGGAATACCGGTCAGGCTGGATTCGTGAATAGTGAATTCGCTGATGTCTTTGTTTGGCGTGTAAAGATGCGACTTATCAAAGGCTTGAAAATGCACGCCCAGTTCCCGAGCCAGCTTCTCGACATACAGATAATCGTCATAACCCAGCGTCACATCCGCGACCACCTCGCCATCTTCGGCCCGGTGAACCAGGGCACCGTTATTGCTGATGCAGAACTGTCCGCTGGTTTGCAGATCCAGCTCCATCAGATAACGTTCAATGCCAACGAAAGGCCTGCCGGTCGCTAACACAATGGAAACACCCTTTTCCCGGGCGCGGTTCAGCGCTGTTTTTACCCCTGGCGTGATCTCATGCTGCGGATTCAGCAGCGTGCCATCCATATCAATTGCGATCAGTTTTATAGCCATAGCATCCTCGTTGTGTAAGGTTTGCTGCAATGCTAGCGCGATTCAGCGCATATTGACCAGTTCGTCGGCGCTTTATCGCACGCTTACACCATAATCTGGCCACCGCCCGTCTGGCGATGTGTAAACCGGCGGCAGTGTCAGGCAAAAAAAAACCCTTCCAGGGGAAGGGTTTTGCTCATCGCAGGGCGATTAGATATCAATATTTGCGGCTTTCAGCGCATTCTCTTCTATGAAGGCGCGGCGTGGTTCAACCGCGTCGCCCATCAGTGTGGTGAACAGCTGATCGGCGGCAATCGCATCTTTGATGGTCACGCGTAACATACGGCGGCTGTCCGGGTCCATGGTCGTTTCCCACAGCTGCTCCGGGTTCATCTCGCCCAGACCTTTATAGCGCTGGACCGACAGACCGCGACGCGACTCTTTCTCCAGCCAGTCAATCGCCTGTTCAAAACTGCTGACAGGCTGACGGCGTTCGCCGCGTTCGATATAGGCATCTTCTTCCAGCAAACCGCGCAGTTTGCCGCCCAGAGTGCAGATCTTGCGGTATTCTGCACCCTGCAGGAACTCGGCATCCAGAGGATAGTCGGTATCCACGCCATGCGTACGGACGCGTAAAACTGGCTCAAAGACGCTCTGCTCACGGTTTTCACGAACCTGTGCCAGATAGGTGCTGCCGTGCGCTTCGCGTTCGGTCAGGTAGCTAACCAGGCCGTTGATCCACAGGGTCACTTGCGCTTCGTTGCTGATATCGCTCAGGGTATCGTGATAAATCAGCGCACGCAGCATGGCGACCGGATAACGGCGCTCCATACGTTTGATCATCTTCTGGGTGCTGTTGAATTCAGCCACCAGCGTTTCCAGTGGTTCGCCGCCTAACGCCGGTGCGCTGGCGGTGGTGTGCAGCGAAGTGCCGTCAAGGGCAATAGCAATCTGGTACTGAAGCATTGCCTCATCATCCTTGATGTACTGCTCCTGCTTGCCTTTTTTCACCTTGTACAGCGGCGGCTGCGCGATATAAACGTGGCCACGCTCGATAATTTCTGGCATCTGGCGATAGAAGAAGGTCAACAGCAGCGTACGAATGTGTGAGCCGTCGACGTCCGCATCGGTCATGATGATGATGCTGTGATAACGCAGTTTGTCTGGATTATATTCATCGCGGCCGATGCCGCAGCCGAGCGCGGTAATCAGCGTTGCCACTTCCTGAGAAGCCAGCATCTTATCGAAGCGCGCCTTCTCGACGTTCAGGATCTTACCTTTAAGTGGCAGAATGGCCTGATTCTTACGGTTACGGCCTTGCTTGGCAGAACCGCCTGCGGAATCACCCTCCACCAGGTAGATTTCTGACAGCGCCGGATCGCGCTCCTGACAATCCGCCAGTTTGCCTGGCAGGCCAGCAAGATCCAGCGCGCCTTTACGGCGGGTCATCTCACGGGCACGACGTGCAGCTTCACGGGCGCGTGCAGCATCAATAATTTTGCCGACAACGATTTTCGCATCGCCCGGATTTTCCAGCAGATATTCAGCCAGCAGTTCGTTCATCTGCTGTTCAACGGCCGATTTCACTTCTGAAGAAACCAGTTTGTCTTTGGTCTGTGAAGAGAATTTCGGATCCGGTACTTTTACCGAAACCACTGCAATCAGCCCTTCACGCGCATCGTCACCGGTTGCGCTGACTTTGGCTTTCTTGCTGTAACCCTCTTTATCCATATAGGCATTCAGGGTGCGCGTCATCGCCGCGCGGAAACCGGCAAGGTGCGTACCGCCGTCGCGCTGTGGAATATTGTTGGTAAAGCAGTAAATGTTTTCCTGGAAGCCGTCATTCCACTGCAGTGCCACTTCTACGCCAATGCCATCTTTCTCGGTCGAGAAATAGAATACGGTGGGGTGAATAGGCGTTTTGTTCTTATTCAGATACTCAACAAAAGCACGAATGCCGCCTTCATAGTGGAAGTGGTCATTTCTTGCATCACGCTTGTCTTCCAGACGGATCGACACGCCAGAGTTCAGGAAGGACAGTTCACGCAGGCGTTTCGCCAGAATGTCGTATTCGAAATCGGTAACGTTGGTAAAGGTGTCATGACTTGGCCAGAAACGGATGCGGGTACCGGTTGCGTCGGTATCGCCAGTGGCCGCCAGTGGCGCTTGAGGCACCCCGTGCACATAGATCTGCTGATGCACTTTGCCTTCGCGACGAATGGTCAGCTCCAGCTTCTGCGACAGGGCGTTAACAACGGAAACACCCACGCCGTGCAGGCCGCCAGACACTTTATAAGAGTTGTCATCAAACTTACCACCGGCGTGCAGGACGGTCATGATGACTTCCGCTGCCGACACACCTTCTTCTTCGTGGATGCCGGTTGGGATACCACGTCCGTCATCCTGTACGGAGACAGAGTTATCCGCATGGATGGTGACGACGATATCTTTACAGTGACCGGCGAGCGCTTCGTCGATTGCGTTATCCACGACCTCGAATACCATGTGATGCAGACCGGTTCCGTCATCGGTATCGCCGATGTACATGCCCGGGCGTTTGCGTACCGCATCAAGCCCTTTCAGGACTTTGATACTTGAAGAGTCATAAGAATTCGACATCAACGTTTCTCGCTCATTTAATCTTTAGGTTGAACCGCTATTTTACCCTGTTCCACGCGGAACATCTTGCCCTTTTCGTCAGTCATGTCGATTACATGCTCCAAAGAGATGGCGCTGACAAAGACCTGTGCCTGGGTAGCTTTCAGTCGTTGCGCCAGCAGGCGACGACGGCTGTCATCCAGTTCAGAGGCAAAGTCATCAATGAGGTAAACACAACGGCGTCCGCTCTGGCGGGTCAGGAACTCGCCCTGCGCCAGACGCAATGCACACATCAGTAGCTTAAGCTGACCGCGTGAGAGTAAATCTTCCACCGGCGTACCTTCGGCACGAATACGGAAATCCGCTTTGTGCGGGCCGCTGGCGGTATAAGTCAGGGCACGATCGCGTTCGAAGTTGCGTTCAAGCAGCTCGCCGTAATCGCTTTCTTTGTCCCAGCCACGCTGGAACGAAAAACGCAGATCAAATTCGGGTAAGAACTGTCCACAGGTGGTGACAATTTCGGCTGAGATGGCCGCGCTGTATTCGGCGCGCCACTGGCTGATCTGCTCGGCCAGCGGGACCAGTTCCTGATCCCAGGGACGAATCTGGCTGTAGCGCGTGACCTGACGCAACGCCGCATTGCGTTGCTTAAGCAGGCGGCGGAGGTTGCTCCAGGCATTAAAAAAGCCTGGCGTATTATGAAAACAGCCCCAGTCCACATAGGCTCTGCGATATTTGGGGCCACCGTTAAGTAGAGTAAAACCTTCTGGCGTAATTAACTGCATCGGCAATAGCTGCGCCAGCTCAGCGACTTTGTGACCATCGCTGCCATCAATGCGGACTTTGCTTTCTCCGGCCCGGTTTTTACTCAGCCCCACCGAGAGCTCGCGTTCCTGACCTTCCAGCCGACCATGCAGCACAAACGCTGCCTGATCGTGACGAATCACCCGGCCCGCCTGTAAACTGCGGAAAGCACGGCCGTGTCCCAGTGTATAAATCGCCTCAAGCACGCTGGTTTTACCGCTACCATTCGCACCCACCAGAAAATTAAACCCTGGCGCTAACGCTAAGTCGGCCTGTTCAATATTACGAAAATCTTTTATCAGCAGGCGGGTTAAAGCCATGAATCAATCCAGCGTGAAGGGCAAATGAGGTTTATCAAATCTCAGTGGTTCCGGACGTTAGCGGTTCTGCTTGTTTTCACACGCTCAGCGCGCCTGGCGCATACAACGTATGTGACCAGAAAGGCGCACTGAACGGATGAAACTAGCGAACCGATGAGCCCGTGTTCTACAAACGCATTGGCATGACGACATAGGCCGCTGCCGGACTCACCACATCTTCGATCTGCACGCTTGACACCGAATCTGTCAGCAGCAGACGCACATTCTCGCACTTAAGGGCATTCAGCACATCCAGTACGTAACTGACGTTGAAGCCAATTTCGAGTTCGCTGCCGTTATAGCTGACATCCAGCATCTCTTCCGCTTCTTCCTGCTCAGGATTATTGGCGGTAATTTTCAGCTGATTTTCGGTGATATGCAGCCGAACGCCGCGAAATTTCTCATTAGAGAGAATCGCCGCACGGGCAAAAGCCTGTTTCAGCAGATCGCAGCCTGCTTCCAGGACTTTATCCGGGTTCTTAGGCAATACCCGACGATAATCAGGGAAACGGCCATCCACCAGCTTGGAGGTAAAAATATAGTCGCCAACGTGCGCGCGGATATTACTGCTGCCAATCTGCACCTGAAGCGGCGTATCACCGCCGTCCAGCAGGCGTAACAGCTCGATGACCCCTTTACGCGGCACAATCACTGAATGGCTTGGCAGCGCCTGGCCAATGGGCATTGAGCAGACCGCCAGACGGTGACCGTCGGTAGCAACCGTACGCAGCTCTTCGCCTTCCGTCTCAAACATCATGCCGTTCAGGTAATAACGTACGTCCTGGTGGGCCATAGAGAACTGGGTGGCTTCGATCAGGCGTTTTAGCGTGGCCTGAGGCAGCGTGAATTCAACTTCGTTCTGCCAGTCATCCAGATTGGGGAAATCGCTGGCGGGCAGCGTAGAGAGCGAAAAGCGGCTACGGCCAGAGCGCACTAACATGCGCTCGCCTTCCAGCGTTACGTTTATCTCCGCGCCTTCCGGCAGGCCACGGCAAATATCAAGGAATTTGCGTGCCGGAACGGTCGTCGCGCCGGTCTCGTGCGCCTGGGTTAGCGCAACCCGTGCGACCATTTCCATTTCTAAATCGGTGCCGGTCAGCAACAAAGAGCCTTCATTAACCTGCATCAGCAGGTTGCCGAGGATTGGCAGCGTCGGGCGACCACCTAATGGACCACTGACTTGCTGCAGCGGCTTTAGCAACTGTTCACGTTCAACAATAAATTTCATAGCGTCACGAAGATAATGTTCTGATGAGATTTGAGAAATCTTCTTTGATGTCGTGGCTTTCTTCACGCAACTGCTCAATCTTACGGCAAGCGTGAAGCACCGTGGTATGGTCGCGACCACCAAAAGCGTCGCCGATTTCCGGCAAACTGTGGTTGGTCAGCTCTTTAGCCATCGCCATCGCCATTTGACGCGGACGTGCTACCGAGCGCGAACGGCGCTTAGAGAGCAGGTCTGCGACTTTAATTTTGTAGTACTCAGCAACGGTCTTCTGAATATTATCAATAGTGACCAGCTTCTCTTGCAACGCCAGGAGATCCCGCAGCGCTTCACGAACGAAATCGATCGTAATCGCCCGGCCGGTAAAATTGGCGTTGGCGATGACCCGGTTCAGTGCCCCTTCCAGCTCGCGCACATTGGAACGTAAACGCTTGGCAATAAAGAAGGCTACTTCGCCCGGCAGGCGGATATCGTTTTCATCCGCCTTTTTCATCAGGATCGCGACGCGGGTTTCCAGTTCTGGCGGTTCGATCGCTACCGTTAAGCCCCAGCCAAAGCGCGACTTCAGACGATCTTCGACGCCGTTGATCTCTTTAGGATAACGATCCGAGGTCAGGATGATCTGCTGATTGCCTTCTAACAGGGCATTAAAGGTATGGAAAAACTCTTCTTGAGAACGCTCTTTGTTGGCAAAGAACTGAATGTCATCGATCAGCAGCGCGTCAACCGAACGGTAGTAGCGCTTAAACTCTTCGATAGCATTATTTTGCAGCGCTTTAACCATGTCCTGCACAAAGCGCTCGGAGTGCATGTAAACCACTTTGGCATTGGGTTTACGCGCAATAATGCCGTTACCTACCGCATGCAACAGGTGGGTTTTACCCAGGCCCGTACCGCCATAGAGAAACAGTGGGTTATAGGCCCCGCCAGGATTGTCAGCCACCTGGCGCGCCGCCGCGCGTGCCAGCTGGTTCGATTTACCTTCGACAAAGTTATCGAAGTTATGGCGATTATTGACGTTAGAACGATAAGTTACATCTGCTGGCGCAGGCACATTATCCCAGCTTGGGCGCATGATCTGCGCAGGCGCCGGGCGGTTTTGAACGGGTGCAGCCGGAGCGCTGACGCTGGCCATGACAGGCTGATTGACCGCTGCGGCTTGTTGAACCGGGCGCGTGCCCACCTCAAAACGCAACAACGGTACGTTGACACCGCAGAATTCATTCAGCAATGCATTGATGCTGTTAAGGTATTTATCCCGAACCCAGTCGAGTACGAAGCGGTTAGGAGCATATAAGGCAAGCGTATTGTCGTTTAATTCAGCCTGAAGTGGACGGATCCACATGCTGAATTCGGTGGCAGGAAGCTCATCCTGCAAACGGGCAAGACACTGTTGCCAAAGCGTAAGTGACACGGCGGACTCCACTCGTACAAATTCGATAAGAAAAGTAGGCGCTAATCTAAGAAACGTTCATTTTTGACACAGACGAAAGAAAGCGCCTGCGACCGCTATCAGCGGTTTTCCATCCTGCAATCATTGGAGGATCGTCAGAGGAAGGGCGGATCATAGCGCAAAGCGCGACAGAGATCTTCCCTTTCTACACAGTTTTTATCCTTTTTATCCACAGGACATGAACGCGGAAGAAAGTTTACGCTTGTGGTAGAAAAAACCACCTGGGATCGCGCTGAATGATTCAATTTTTCGGACGAGCTCTCGTTTTTGCTTACTAACGCGCCCATTTGATCGCAATAAGATCCTGCGCGATCCTTGCGCTTTAACACAGACCCCGTATAATTCTTCCCCCGGCGTTGTCGCGTCATGCTCAATGCCCGGACTCAGCGGGCTGTAATCCGGGTTTCTGGTACCGCGACAAGCGAAGTAAATTGACTCGGGACTGTACAATTATTACAATCCCGCCTCTTTATTAAAGACACATTGAGGCGTCGGTCTGTTTTTTGGTCCGGAAACGCGTCACCCAGTGAAAATTTTCAAGTTTAGGTAGAAATCGCCATGAAACGCACTTTTCAACCGTCCGTACTGAAGCGCAACCGTTCACACGGCTTCCGTGCTCGTATGGCAACTAAAAATGGTCGTCAGGTTCTGGCACGTCGTCGTGCTAAAGGCCGCTCTCGTCTGACCGTTTCTAAGTAATAAAGCTAACCCTGGTGGGTAAGCTCGCATTTCCCAGGGAGTTACGTTTGTTAACTCCCACTCATTTCACTTTCGTCTTTCAGCAGCCACAACGGGCTGGCACGCCGCAAATTACTATTCTCGGCCGCCTCAACGCGCTGGGGTATCCCCGCATCGGTCTTACTGTCGCGAAAAAACATGTGAAACGCGCCCACGAACGCAACCGGATCAAGCGATTGACCCGCGAAAGCTTTCGTCTGCGTCAGCATGAATTACCGTCGATGGACTTTGTGGTGGTTGCGAAGAAGGGTGTTGCCGATCTCGATAACCGTATGTTGGCGGAAGCGTTGGAGAAATTATGGCGTCGTCACTGTCGCCTGGCGCGCGGTTCCTGATCGTCCTGATACGCGTTTATCAACGCGGCATCAGTCCATTACTGGGGCCACACTGTCGGTTTCATCCGACCTGCTCTCAATACGGAATTGAGGCCTTACGCAGGTTTGGCGTGATAAAAGGCAGTTGGTTGACTTTAAAACGCGTATTAAAATGCCACCCTTTGAACCCGGGTGGTGACGATCCTGTGCCGCCAAAAACCTTTGATACCAGAGAACATTAACGATGGATTCGCAACGCAATCTCTTTCTCATCGCTTTTCTGTTCGTGTCTTTCATGATCTGGCAAGCCTGGCAGACGGACCATGCTCCGAAGCCTTTGCAGACCCAGACCACGCAGAACACAAACAGTGCAGCCGGTGATGCTGCAGGCCAGGGTGTACCGGCCAGCGGCCAGGGTAAAACGATCACCGTTAAGACTGATGTCCTGTCATTAACTATCAACACCCGCGGTGGCGATGTTGACCAGGCACAACTGCTGACTTACCCAGATAAGCTGGGTTCTGATAAGCCGTTCGAGCTGCTGGAAACCACACCGTCGTTTGTTTACCAGGCGCAAAGTGGCTTAACGGGTCGTAATGGTCCGGATAATCCTAATAATGGTGCGCGTCCGCTGTATAACACCGCCCAGGACCATTTCGAACTGGCTGACGGTCAGAGCGAACTGCGTGTGCCGATGACGTTCACCGCTGAAAACGGCGTTGTCTATACCAAGACATTCGTGTTCAAGCGTGGCGACTATGCGGTTAATGTTGACTACAACATCAACAATACCAGCCAGCAGCCGCTGGAGTTGTCGATGTTTGGCCAGTTAAAGCAGACCATCGATTTGCCTAAACACCGTGATACCGGCAGCAACAACTTTGCGTTGCACACCTTCCGCGGTACGGCTTACTCCACCAGCGAATCGAAATACGAAAAGATTAAGTTCGATACCATCGCGGATAACGAAAACCTCAATACCACTACCAGCAATGGTTGGGTAGCGATGTTGCAGCAGTATTTTGCCACCGCATGGGTGCCGCGCACCCAGGGCGCGAATACGCTTTACACCAGTAATCTGGGTAATGGCGTTGCCGCCATCGGCTATAAATCCGCGCCGGTAACCGTCGCGCCGGGTGCACAACAGACGCTGGATGCCACGCTGTGGGTTGGCCCGGAAATTCAGGACAAGATGGCTGCCATTGCGCCTCACCTTGACCTGACGGTTGACTACGGTTGGTTATGGTTCATCTCTCAGCCACTGTTTAAACTGTTGAAGTTCATTCACAGCTTTATCGGTAACTGGGGCTTCTCCATCATCATCATCACGTTCATCGTGCGTGGCATCATGTACCCGCTGACCAAAGCGCAGTATACCTCGATGGCGAAAATGCGCATGCTGCAGCCGAAGATTCAGGCGATGCGTGAGCGTTTAGGTGACGATAAGCAGAAGCAGAGCCAGGAAATGATGGCGCTGTATAAAGCAGAAAAAGTGAATCCGCTGGGTGGCTGTTTGCCGTTGGTGATTCAGATGCCTATCTTCCTTGCCTTGTACTACATGCTGTCCGGCTCGGTAGAACTGCGTCATGCGCCGTTCATTTTATGGATCCACGATCTGTCAGCACAGGATCCGTACTATATTCTGCCGATTCTGATGGGCATCACCATGTTCTTCATTCAGAAGATGTCACCGACCACCGTGACCGATCCGATGCAGCAGAAGATCATGACGTATATGCCTGTGATTTTCACCGTGTTCTTCCTGTGGTTCCCGTCAGGTCTGGTGCTGTACTACATCGTCAGTAACCTGGTGACCATCCTCCAGCAGCAGCTGATTTATCGCGGGCTGGAAAAACGTGGCTTACACAGCCGCGACAAGAAGAAAGCGTAAAGCCGTCGCGGGAGGTCTCCCGCGATAAAAACGGTTATGCTCAGGCGGTCAAAGCGACCGCCTTTGTTTTTTGTAGTGAGAGAGAATTTATGAGCCATAGCGATACCATTGTTGCTCAGGCAACCCCGCCCGGACGCGGCGGCGTTGGCATTTTGCGTATTTCCGGTCCGCGAGCCGCCGAGGTTGCGCAGCAGATATTGGGTAAACTGCCCAAACCGCGTTATGCCGACTATTTATCGTTTAACGATAGTGACGGCAGCGTGCTGGATCAGGGGATCGCGCTATGGTTTCCCGGCCCCCACTCATTCACCGGGGAAGACGTGCTGGAATTGCAGGGGCACGGCGGCCCGGTGATTCTGGATCTGCTGCTGAAACGGATTGTGGCGCTGCCGGGTCTGCGCATTGCCCAACCGGGTGAATTCTCTGAGCGTGCCTTTCTGAACGACAAACTCGATTTAGCGCAGGCAGAAGCGATTGCCGATCTGATTGATGCCAGCTCAGAACAGGCGGCACGATCGGCGGTCAACTCACTGCAGGGCGCATTCTCTGTCCGTATTAATCATCTGGTGGAAGCACTGACTCATCTGCGTATCTATGTTGAGGCGGCGATTGATTTCCCCGATGAGGAGATCGATTTTCTGTCTGACGGTAAAATCGAAGGGCAGTTGAATACGGTCATCAGCGATCTTGATGCCGTGCGTGCCGAAGCCAAACAGGGCAGCCTGTTGCGTGAAGGGATGAAGGTTGTCATTGCCGGTCGGCCGAATGCCGGAAAATCCAGCCTGCTTAATGCGCTTGCCGGACGTGAGGCGGCCATCGTGACCGATATCGCCGGTACGACGCGCGATGTACTGCGTGAGCACATTCATATTGACGGTATGCCGTTGCATATCATTGATACCGCCGGGTTACGTGAAGCCAGCGATGAAGTGGAGCGTATTGGTATTGAACGCGCCTGGCACGAAATCGAACAGGCCGATAGAGTGCTGTTTATGGTCGATGGCACCACCACTCACGCAACCGAACCGGCTGAGATCTGGCCAGATTTTGTCGCACGCTTGCCGCCCCAGTTGCCGATTACCGTGGTGCGTAATAAAGCCGACATCACCGGTGAAACACTGGGCCTGACAGAAGTCGATGGTCATTCGCTTATCAGGCTTTCTGCCAGAACCAGCGAAGGCCTGGACACATTGCGCGACCATCTCAAACAGACCATGGGCTTTGCCGATAATATGGAAGGTGGCTTCCTGGCACGCCGTCGTCATCTGCAGGCACTGGAGCGTGCTGCGACGCATCTGGAACAGGGCAAATCTCAGCTCTTAGGTGCCTGGGCAGGCGAGTTGCTGGCAGAGGAGTTGCGCCTTGCGCAGCAGGCGCTCAGCGAAATTACCGGTGAATTTACCTCGGACGATTTGCTGGGACGCATTTTCTCGAGCTTCTGTATCGGCAAATGATGTACAGCACGTAACCCGTAAGCGGCATGGCAAAAACAGAACGCCGCCGCTCAGGGGATAAATCGTAATGTGTTGCTTATTCGTTATTGTGGCGTAGGTTATTATTGTTAAGGATGCTCTGCCCCGCGTTTTTTGCTGTGCATTGACGGTCAAAAAACGCGATAAGACGGGCCGCAATGCATCCAAAAACCTGAACTCACCGTATAGGTTGAATACTGGATGTCTTCCCTGGAGAGTTATAATGACTACATCGCTTGATGATAACGCGCTGAATACCCTTTTTTACCATGCCCGCACTCACAATCACTGGCAGCAAAAACCCGTGGACCCGGCCCTGCTGGAGCAACTCTATCAGCTCGTTGCCCTGGCCCCAACTTCTGCAAACTGCTCGCCGGGACGCTTCGTTTTTGTCACCTCCGCTGAGGGGAAAGAAAAGCTGAAACCGGCGCTGGCGTCAGGCAACCTTGAGAAAACCATGAACGCCCCGGTCACCGTTATTATTGCCTGGGACAGCGAGTTTTATCAGCACCTGACGATGCTGTTTCAACATGCCGATGCGCGTAACTGGTTTACCAACACACCGGATTTGGTCAAAGAGACGGCCTTTCGTAACAGTAGCCTGCAGGCAGGATATTTTATTCTGGCAGCGCGCGCGTTGGGACTGGATGCCGGGCCGATGTCGGGTTTTGATCCGTTAAAAGTGAACGAGGCCTTTTTTGCCGATACGACCTGGCAGGCCAATCTGTTAATTAATTTGGGCTATGGCATCCCGGATAAGCTTCATCCCCGTTTACCCCGTCTGAGCCTTGAGCAGGCGTGCCAGTTCGTCTGATATCCCTGAGCGTTACGGCCGTTTCGTAGCGCCCATCCCTGACGGTTTATGCTGCCTGCCGTGCGGGTGTCAGCCTGATGCTTTTCTGAAAAGCGAAGGGTTTACGGAATGCCGAATGCGGCAGCCAGAGAAAGCGCTTATAATCCTGCTGATGATTATCTGACCATTCTCATGGAGCGACAGATGGCTGGTCATTTTGTTCGTTGGGCAGGCAACCCCGGCCAACGGCTCGTTGACATGACAATGACGCAGGACGTTATCGACAGCGTGCGACACGTGGCGGATAAACGTCGCGAGCGCTTTCTGGCGGCGCGCATTATATTGAAGCAGCTCATGCAACGCGTTTATGGCCTTCATCATCTTCCTCCGATAGTTAACTGCCATAACGGCCGCCCGGCCTTCGTGGACCCCAATCTCCCGGACTTTAATATTGCCTACGCAGGGAATACCGTTGGCGTATTGCTGGCTGAAGAGCGCAGTCAGGTTGGGCTGGAGATTGATATCGTGCGGGCGCACAGTCGTCAGACGCAGGAGCAGATGATGCAGGGCTTAAGTTCGGGAGAAATCACCTGGATTAATGCCCAGCAAGACGTGCCTGAGGCGGTGACGCAGATTTGGACGCTACGTCGCAGCGTGATGAAACTCCAGGGGGGAGATGAAACAGGACTGACGTCGCTCCAGCTGTTACCCGGCGCCGGACGCCTGCGTTCAACGCTTCATACCGATCTGCAAATTCTGTGTGATGCCGAGCCCACGCTGGTGTGGTCCTGTGCTTTATCACCTCAGGTACGGCACTTGCACTTATGGGAAATAACCGGCGACGGCCAGTGGTCTGAACTGCGTGATATCACCCTGGACAAGCCGGATGCCGGTACGCAGATGATACGTCTGACGACGCTGAATGGACGCGCGCTGGCCTTATCCTGACCGCTGAGGCCAGTCGCCAGCACGCGCAAAGTCGTTTATCTCCGCTTAGTGTCCGTCGATAAACGCGATTTTAAGCACAAACAGTACTGCGACGATCACCACGCAGGGACTGATTTCACGCCAGCGCCCCGTGCCCAGCTTCATCACACAGTAAGCAATAAAGCCCAGCGCGATGCCTTCGGTGATTGAGAAGCTAAAGGGCATCATTGCTGCCGTAACGAACGCAGGGACGGCTTCCGTCAGATCGTCCCATTTCACCCGCGACAGGCTGGCCGTCATCAGTACGCCAACGTAGATCAGCGCGCCTGCTGCGGCATAAGCCGGAACCATGGCCGCCAGCGGCGACAAAAACGTCACCAGCAGGAACAGAAGACCGGTAACCACTGCCATCAGGCCGGTACGACCGCCTACGGCGACGCCAGAGGTACTTTCAATATAGGCCGTAACGGACGAGGTGCCCGCCAGCGCGCCGGTCACAGAGCTTATACTGTCGACATACAGCGCCTGCTTCATCCGTGGAAAAGTACCCTTTTCATCGGCGATTCCGGCTTTATCGGTAACACCAATGAGCGTACCGGACGAGTCAAACAGATTGACCAGCATAAAAGAGAAGATAATGCCGGCCATGCCAACATTAAATGCACCTTTAATATCGACCTGACCGACCACCGAGGTGATGGAAGGGGGCGCAGAGAATACGCCAACAAACTTAACGTCGCCCAGCATCCAGCCAATCGCCGTGGTGACGATCATCGAAATCAGCACGGCGGCGTGAATATTGCGTGACGCCAGAATAGCGATAATAAAGAAACCCAGTGCGCCCAGCAGGACATGATGTGAGCTGAGATTACCCACAGTGACCAGCGTATCCGGGTTCGCCACAATGATGCCGGCGTTTTTTAGCCCCATCATCGCAATAAATAACCCAATGCCAGCGGTAATGCCGACGCGCAGGCTGAGCGGAATGTTGGCGATCATCCAGTAACGGACGCGCAGCAGCGTCAGGATCAACAGCCCCAGCGCCCCCCAAAAGATTGCGCCCATTCCTACCTGCCATGAGTAGCCCATGGCCCCCACGACGACGAAAGCAAAAAAGGCATTGAGGCCCATCGCGGGTGCCAGCGCCACCGGCAGGTTAGCGAACAGGCCCATCAGAATGCTACCAAACGCGGCAATCAGACAGGTGGTCACAAACACCGCCTGGGTATTCATGCCTGCGACACCCAAAATCTGTGGGTTAACAAAGACGATGTAGACCATGGTCAAAAACGTGGTAATGCCTGCGATGACCTCGGTACGAACCGTTGTACCATGTTCCTGCAGCTTAAATACGCGCTGAAAAAGGCCGTGTTTGTTCATGCCATTTATCCAGAAGAAAATTTCACCGGCGCGTATCCTGGCGATTTTGCCCCTGCAATACAATGATTTTTCGCAACCGATTGCCATTATCGCAATTCGACAGGGTTACGTTAAAGTGTAAGGGCACCCACATAAAAGGATTGAGTCAGATGTCAGCAGAATGCGTCTTTTTCGATTGCGATGGTACCCTGGTCGACAGTGAAGTACTGTGCACCCGCGCTTATGTCACCACGTTTGCCCGTTACGGTATTACGCTCTCCCTGCAGGAGATGTTTGAAAAGTACAAAGGGGTAAAACTGTATGACATTATCCGCGATGTCGCGGAATCGCACCGGATAACCTTACCGCTGGAGGAGGTTGAACCTGCCTACCGCAGCGAAGTGGCGCGATTATTTGATCTTGAACTGAAGCCGATCGCCGGGGCGAAGGCGCTGGTGGAGCAGATGAAGGTGCCGGTGTGTGTGGTATCCAACGGCACGGTCAAGAAGATGCAGCACTCGCTGGGCTTGACCGGCATGCTGGACTATTTTGCCGATCATCTTTACAGCGGTTACGACATTGGCCACTGGAAACCCGAGCCAGAACTGATGTTTCACGCCGCCCGGCACATGCAGGTCCCTGTTGAACGCTGTATTTTGGTGGATGACTCTGAAGCGGGCGCGCAGGCCGGTATCGCCGCCGGCATGCCGGTGTTCTATTACTGTGCCGATGCACATAACCCGGCGCTTGATCATCCACTGGTCACGGTGTTTACGGATATGGCCGCGTTGCCCGGGCTATGGCGCGCCCGGGGTTGGAATCTGACAACATAGCCCTCAGGTCACCCAGTGCCGTCGGTCTATCCGACTGAGTATCATCGCCAGGAGTAAACTGCCTGCCAGGGTGACTGTGAACACGGCAGGCAGATCCAGCCAGGGCCGCGTCATATCGTCATAGTGATTGGTGCGGATGAAATGAATAAACAGCGCGTGAAAACCGTAAATGGGCAGCGAGTAACGTGAAATCGTCGCTAAACCGGGCAAGGTTCGTTGATTAAAGGCATTTTTGAACACCAGCAGGGCGCTGATAGCCGCAATAAAAACCAGCGGTCCGCAGTAGAGATACCAGGTGTCGTTAAACGCGCCGTTGACGATTAGCGCCCGTTTGGTGCCAAGCATAATGCCGGTCACGCAGGCCAGGAAAGCCACCGCCGCGAGCGCAGTCACGCCGCGACTGTCTGTTTCCATAGTTCCGATAGCCCGGCCTAACAGCGCGTAGAGCAGGTAGTAAATACTGTCTCCGCTCATATACAGGTTAATCGGCAACCAGTGGAATCGTCCCCATGACTGATCCATGGTATTGGGATTCGCCAGCACCACCAAAACCAACACCAGCAACGCGACGTAGCGCGGTCGTACGCTTTTTACCTGAATCAGTGGCGACAGCAGGTAAATGCCGATCAGCGCGAAGAAAAACCACAGATGGTAAAACACCGGCTTCTGCAGCATTTTTAAAATCGAGCGTCCTTCACCGATGGGCGTCAGCAGGCTGATATAGACCAGCGAGACGGCACTGTAAAACAGCAGGCACCCCACAAGCCGCCATAAATGACGTGGCTGCGCACTGCGCTCCCCAAAGAACAGGTAGCCGGAAATCATAAAAAACAGCGGCACACAGATGCGCGACGTCGAGTTGAACAGGTTGGCAACGTCCCACCAGTGACCTTTTATCGCCATCGGCCCGGCCAGATACCAGGTGGTAGTGTGGATGACGATGACCATCAGGCAGGCAATCGCCCGCAAATTATCTATCCAGTAAATCTTTTGCGACATGGTTTCCTCTGGCGCAGTGCGTCCCGGTGCAAAGCGTAGCCAGTCGCGTCGCAGTCAACAAGCGCGTTGACAGGGATTCAGAACCCTCTGTGCGCAAGATCGCATGAAAAAAGCCAAACGGCACAGGTTAATTTCGCCGTTCAGCGGCGCTTGGGTGCCGAACGGCGTCCTAAAATCTACGTTCGGGGCTGCACGGCAGGATTTCCGGCTGCACATCGCGCGGTCAAAGGGTATACTGTCGCACTCTTTTTTTATCTAGCCGAACCGCGTGCGAACTCATCATGCAAAAGTTTGATACCAAGACCTTTCAGGGCCTGATCCTGACATTGCAAGATTACTGGGCGCGCCAGGGCTGCACCATTGTTCAGCCACTGGACATGGAAGTGGGCGCTGGTACTTCACACCCAATGACCTGCCTGCGTGCACTTGGCCCGGAGCCGATTGCCGCTGCCTATGTGCAGCCGTCCCGCCGTCCTACCGACGGTCGCTACGGCGAAAACCCGAATCGCTTACAGCACTATTACCAGTTTCAGGTGATCATCAAGCCCTCACCAGACAACATTCAGGAGCTGTACCTTGGGTCGCTGAAAGAGTTGGGTATGGATCCGACTGTGCACGATATTCGCTTTGTCGAAGACAACTGGGAAAATCCGACGCTGGGCGCCTGGGGACTCGGCTGGGAAGTGTGGCTGAACGGCATGGAAGTGACGCAGTTTACCTATTTCCAGCAGGTCGGCGGCCTGGAGTGCAAACCGGTGACCGGCGAGATCACCTATGGTCTCGAGCGTCTTGCCATGTACATTCAAGGCGTTGACAGCGTTTACGATCTGGTCTGGAGCGACGGTCCGCTAGGCAAAACGACCTACGGCGACGTGTTCCACCAGAACGAAGTCGAGCAGTCTACTTACAACTTCGAATACGCCGATGTGGATTTTCTCTTCACCTGTTTTGAACAGTATGAGAAAGAAGCGCAGCATTTGCTGGCGCTGGAAAAACCGCTGCCACTGCCTGCTTACGAGCGCATCCTGAAAGCCGCGCACAGCTTTAACCTGCTGGACGCGCGTAAAGCGATCTCGGTGACTGAACGTCAGCGCTACATTCTGCGTATCCGCACCCTGACCAAAGCCGTGGCTGAAGCCTATTACGCTTCTCGTGAAGCGCTGGGCTTCCCGATGTGCAATAACAAAAAGTAAGAGGCAGCCATGACTGAGAAAACGTTCCTGGTGGAAATCGGCACCGAAGAGCTGCCACCGAAAGCATTACGTAGCCTGGCGGAAGCCTTCGCGGCGCAGGTTACGGCCGAGCTGGATGCGGCCAATCTGAACCATGGCGAGGTGCTCTGGTTCGCCGCGCCGCGTCGCCTGGCGCTGAAAATCGCGAATCTGAGTGCCGCCCAACCTGACCGTGAAGTTGAAAAGCGCGGGCCTGCAGTAGCCGCAGCGTTTGATGCAGACGGCAACGCGACGAAAGCCGCAGAAGGCTGGGCGCGCGGTAATGGCATTACGGTTGATCAGGCTGAACGCCTGAGCACCGATAAAGGCGAATGGCTGGTTTATCGTGCCCAGGTTAAAGGTGAGGCCGCTCAGGTATTACTGCCGGGAATGATTGCCACGGCCCTGAGCAAACTGCCTGTGCCTAAACTTATGCGCTGGGGTAACAGCGACGTGCAGTTTGTGCGTCCGGTGCACACCGTTACCATGCTGCTCGGTGATGAACTGATCCCCGGTACGATTCTGGGCATTCAGTCAGACCGCGTTATTCGTGGTCATCGCTTTATGGGCGAAAGTGAAATCACGCTCGAGAACGCCGATCAGTATCCGGATGTGCTTGAAAAGCGCGGCCAGGTGATTGCCGACTATCAGGTCCGCAAAGCCATGATCAAAGCCGATGCGGAAGCCGCGGCACGTCGTTTAGGCGGCGTAGCCGACCTGAGTGACAGCCTGCTGGAAGAGGTAACGTCGCTGGTGGAATGGCCGGTTGTATTAACTGCCACCTTTGAGGAAAAATTCCTCAAAGTGCCTTCTGAAGCGCTGGTTTACACCATGAAGGGCGATCAGAAATACTTCCCGGTTTATGACGCCGCTGGCAACCTGCTGCCGAACTTCATTTTTGTGACCAACATTGAGTCCAGCGATCCGCAGCAGATCATTTCAGGTAATGAAAAGGTCGTTCGCCCGCGTCTGGCGGATGCCGAATTTTTCTTTAATACCGACCGCAAAAAACGCCTTGAAGATCATCTGCCACGCCTCGACACCGTGCTGTTCCAGAAAGAGCTGGGTTCGCTGCGTGACAAAACTGACCGCATTCAGGCTCTGGCAGGCTGGGTTGCGGCGCAGATGGGGGCGGATGTGAACCACGCGACGCGCGCAGGCTTGCTGTCGAAGTGTGACCTGATGACCAACATGGTGTTTGAGTTTACCGACACGCAAGGCGTGATGGGCATGCACTATGCGCGTCATGACGGCGAAGCCGAAGATGTTGCCGTGGCGCTGAACGAGCAGTATCAGCCGCGATTTGCGGGGGATGATTTGCCCTCCAGCCCGGTAGCCTGCGCACTGGCGATCGCTGATAAGATGGACACCCTGGCCGGTATTTTCGGCATTGGTCAACATCCTAAAGGCGATAAAGATCCCTTTGCACTGCGTCGTGCCGCCCTTGGCGTACTGCGCATTATCGTAGAGAAAAATCTGCCGCTCGATCTGCAAACGCTGACGGAAGAAGCCGTACGCCTGTATGGCAGCAAGCTGAGCAATGCCAATGCGGTTAATGACGTCATCGACTTCATGCTGGGGCGCTTCCGCACCTGGTATCAGGAAGAAGGTCACAGCATTGATACATTGCAGGCGGTACTGGCACGTCGTCCGACCCGTCCGGCAGACTTTGATGCACGCATGAAGGCGGTATCACACTTCCGTACGCTGGATGAGGCTGCCGCACTGGCCGCTGCCAACAAGCGCGTCTCTAACATTCTGGCGAAATCGACCGAACCGCTGAATGACAGCGTGCAGGCGTCATTGTTGAAAGAGAACGAAGAAATCCAGCTGGCCACCTTTGTTACCGCCCTGAGCAGCAAACTGCAGCCTTACTTTGCAGAAGGTCGCTATCAGGATGCGTTAATTGAGCTGGCCCAACTGCGTGAAGCGGTAGATAACTTCTTTGACAAAGTCATGGTGAATGCAGAAGACCAGGCGGTGCGGATTAATCGTCTGACGCTGCTGTCGAAACTGCGCGAACTGTTCCTGCAGGTCGCTGATATTTCACTGCTGCAGTAACCCATGCAGAATGACTAGTCCTGGCATAGGTTGACACTTTTTTTATCTTTTAAAACGCCTGATGTACCTCATCAGGCGTTTTGTATTTTAATGACAGATGAGGACGCTGGCTGTTATAGATCCTGACTGACTCACTGACCATCCTGCCTGCCTGCACCACGTCTGCCGGACGCGTAATCAGTAATTCATTTTTCAGTATGCCGTTAACCCTTTCTGCCAGCGCATTCTGATAGCAGTCGTAGCCGTCCGTCATTGAACAGACAAGACCGTGTTTTTTATGCACTGACTGATACATTGCCGAACAGTACTGAAGTCCGCGATCTGAGTGGTGGATCAGGCGGCCCTTTCCCTGCCGCTCCCTCAGTGCCATTTGCAGCGCCTTAATAACGTGTTCCGTATGCAGACTTTCATGAACATGATACCCCACGATTTTTCGTGAGAAAGCGTCCGTTACCAGACTGATGTAGGCCATACCTGTTCTTACCGGAAGCCAGGTGATGTCGGCAACCCATACCTGCTCCGGACCGGAGATTACCGTCTGCTCCGGCCCCGCTTTCAGCAGATTCGGATGTCTGTAAAAATGATGACGGCTGTTCGTTGTTTTATGATAAGCCCTTGCCGGATGAACCAGTAACCGGGCTTCCCGCAGCACAGCGAACAGACTGTCCCGCCCGATATGCAATGCGGCATCTTCCCGCTCGTTAAGAATATGCTGCAGTTTCCGGGTACCCAGGCGGGGCTGCTGTAACCTGATAAGTCTGACTTCTTCAGTAATGCGGTGTGCCTTTTCAGCCCTGCGCATTTCACGCCGGCATCCCTGATACCAGGCCTGACGGCTTATCTTTAAATACCGGCAGACCCTGACGACAGTCAGTTTCAGGGATTGTGTCTGTGCTTTCGCGATAAGGACGCTAACTGCTTCTTTGTGAGTGTGGCACCGAATTCGGTGTTCATCACCTTCACGACAGCTTCAAAAAACTGCGCTTTAACTTCGGATTCAGCCAGTTGCTGCTCAAGCTCTTTGATTCGCTGTTCAGGTGTGAGGGGGAGAGATTTTGTCATGTTTCCTCCACGGGTGGTGCGCTGCCGGGATGACTGCCAGTCCAGATGACCGTATTTACGTAACCACATGAGCACGGTGGAACATCCCTGGATGCCGTAGCGTTCCTGAGCCTGGCGGTAAGTCATCTCGCCTTTTTCAACCTGCTCCACGACTGCCAGCTTAAAAGACAGAGAGTAATCCCGCTGAGTGCGTTTAACATACTGTTTCATCACATTCTCCTCAAAACCAGTGGAAAATGTGTCAACGCTATTCAGGACGGGACA